>CAXMMR010000001.1:0-159649 GCA_963692975.2 Acetobacteraceae bacterium
TCACCGGCGGCATGGCCGTAGACGTCGTTGATGGCCTTGAAGCGGTCGAGATCAAGCAGCAGCAGAACGCCGAGGTCGCCGGTGCCCGAGGCGTTCGGCCGCCAGCGCCCTGCAGCATCTCGTTTAGATGCTGACGATTAGGCAGTTTGGTCAGCCCGTCCGTGCGCGCCGCCTGCCTGGTTCGGGCGACCGCGACCCGGACCTGGATGTAGCCGCGCAACGCGACGACGAACGCAACGAGCAGGATCATGCACAGCCCAAGGCCGAGCGCCCTGGGTCCATACCCGGTCGTTCAGCGCCTTGGTGCGACCCGCCGCGAGCATCTCCAGGTCCTGGCCGAACGCGTCGATGCCGGAGGTGAAAACCGCCTCGAGATAGGCAAATTCCGGACCGTCGAGCAGGCTGCGCGCGCCCGCTCGATCTCCGGCGGCAAGGCGGGCGAACGATGTGCGTTCCATGTCGGTCAGGGCCGTGGCTCGCCCTCGTCCGTCGTCGGGCAAGCTCGGCGCCGACCTTCCGCGGCGCCAGACGCACCGCCTCGGCCATCGCCGCGGCCAGCTGCGGCTGCGCCTCGTCGTAGCGGGCGATCCAGCGTTGATCACCCGTCGCCGCCGCCATCTGACGCCGACATCGTCAGCGACTCTTCGAGATAGGAGACCGTGCCGCGCAGCTCGCGATGCGCACGGCCTCAACACCGGCCAGGCGCAGCTGGTCTCGCGTCCGGGTGCCTGTCCAGCTCAGCCAGATCAGGCCGCCGGCGATGGTCAGCGCCGCCACAAGGGAGGCTGCATGACTCAGCAGCTGCCAACCGCGAGCTCCGGCATCTGAGAGGTTGACCGGCATTGGTTGAACCATGCCGGCAGTGTGCCGACAACTCGTTAACAATTCGTTGCCATCCAGGCCGCAGCGGCAGGCCGCCGCCCTGCCGCAGGAGGTTACAGACGGCGACCGGGCTGCTACTGCCGCCGTGCATCGCAAGCCGAGCTCCTACCTCCGTCAGCGTTGGCCGACGACCGTCACCTGCTGCGGCACCGCGACTTCGCCCTCTTCTTCGCCGCCATCAGGCGTCTCGACCCTGGGCACGGCGACGGTGCCGGTCGCCCTCACCTTCGCTCTGCTGGTGACCGGCTACTCCGCCTCCACGGTCGGCCTGGTGCTGGCCTGCCAGTCGGCGGCGACGGTGCTGCTCATGCTGCTCGGCGGCGCCGTCGCAGACCGCTGGCCGAGACGCGCGCTGATGATCGCCGCCGACCTGCTGCGCTGCACGTCGCAGTCGATCCTGGCGGTCCTGCTGCTGCTCGGCCATCCGTCCTTGCTCAGCCTGCTGGCGCTGGCGGCTTGCGGCGGCATCGGCGAGCGCGTTCTACGGGCCAGCCGAAAGCGGCCTCATCCCGCAGGTCGCCGGGCTCGACAACATCAAGCAGGCCAACAGCCTGACCGGCCTGTCCGGCTCGCTGTCGGCGGTCGTCGGGCCCGCGCTCGGCGGCGTGCTCGTCGGCCTCGGCGGCGCCCCGATCGCAATCGGCCTCGATGCGGCGTCGTATGCGGCCAGCGCCACCTGCCTGTCGCTCATGCGGGTGTCGAGGCAGGCACCGGCGGCCACGGCGTCGATGTCCGCCAACATCCGGCTGGGCTGGGGCGAGTTCCGCCGCCACCACTGGCTGCAGCTGCCTGACGCTGCAGTATGGCCTGCTCAACCTGTTCGCCTTCGCGCCCTTCTTCGTCCTCGGGCCGTCGATGTTTGCCGCCATGCACATAGGCGCGCGAACCTGGGCCTGATCGCGTCCGCCACCGGCCTCGGCGGCATCGTCGGCGGCCTCCTCATGCTGCGCCTTCACATCGCGCGGCCGCTGATGCTGATCCAGCTCGCAACCGCGCTGCTCGCGCTGCCGCTCGTCATGCTGGCCCTGCATGCGGCGGTGCTGACGCTGGCGCTGGGCAGCCTGGCGTTCGGCATCGCGCTCGCGGTGGTGAACATCCTGGTCCAGACCACGCTGCAGCAGACCATACCGTCCGACTACCTCTCCAGGGTCAGCTCGGTGGTCGGCCTGGTCGTGATGGGCCTGGCGCCGGTCGGCTTTGCGGTGTGCGGGCCGGCGGCGAGCCTGCTCGGCACCGAGGCGGCGCTCGGCCTCAGCGCCGGCGCGGTGCTGCCTGAGCATGGTTGCGATGCTTGCCTCCCCCGACATCAGGAACTTTCGCACTCCCCGGGCCGAGGCCGATAGGATCGCCTGATGCGGTCGGTCAACGCGGTCACAATCGTCAGTCTATTCGCCGCGACCTTGTCGATGATCAGCTTCGTCCCGCAGGCCTGGGCCGTCATCCGGTCGCGCAACACCGACGGCATCTCGCTGAAGATGTACATCATCACGGTGGTCGGCTTCGTCGCGTGGCTGGTCTACGGCCTCCTGCTGATGCAGTGGGCGATCATCGTCCAGAACATCATCTGCCTCTGCCTCTCCAGCTTCATCCTGACGATGAAGCTGCTGCCGCAACGCGAGAAGGAGGCGGTGGCGGACGCGCTGACGCCCGACATCCTGCTGGACCATGCGGCCAAGGACACCATCCCGCCGCCGTAACCGCCGCACCGGCTTGACCGGCCGATCCGACCCGATAGACATCGTCTCGACTGCGCGTGCCCGCATCGCTCGCACAGTGGGTCGCGAGCGGCGCCGAGACGGAAAGGGATGCGAGTGAGCGACAGCACAGAGCGCAGGCGCGTCGGCGAGGAAGCATCGAAAACCTACGAGCTGCGCCTGAAGAACGGCTTCATCGACAAATACCTGTCCGGCGACAGCATCCTTGACATCGGCTACAAGGGCTACATCGAGGACGTCGTGCCGATCGTCGAGAACGCGGTCGGCGTCGAGCTGGACTACCCGGGCTATGACGGCCCGCACCCTGCCGTTCGCCGACCTGTCGCAGGACGCGGTGTTCGCCAGCCACTGCCTGGAGCACATCCAGGACTTTCCCAACGCGCTGCGCGACTGGTTCCGCGTCCTCAGGATCGGCGGCTTCCTCGTCATCATGGTGCCGCACCAGTATCTCTACGAGAAGCGCATCGCCCCGCCCTCGCGCTACAATGGCGATCACAAGCGCTTCTACACGCCCGGCTCGCTGATGGCCGACATCGAGGGGTCGCTGCAGCCGAACAGCTACCGATTGCGCCACCTGGCCGACAACGACATCGGCTTCGACTACGCGCTGCCGCCGGATCGCCACTCCGGCGGCTGCTACGAGCTGGAGCTGGTGATCGAAAAGATCGAGGCGCCGCGCTGGCCGCTGGCGCTCGAGGATCCGGCGCCCGAGCGGCCGTCGAGCTTCGATGCCATCGCTGCCGCCCTGGCGGAGGACGTCGTCCGCCCGAGCGACGCCGGCAGCCAGGCCATCACCACCCTGCCGGCGAGCCCCTACGCGCTGGCGCTGTACGATTTCGGCAAGTCGATGCCGGCGCGCCGCCGCATCGTCGCCCTGAAGCTCGATCATTTCGGCGACTTCATCATCGGCCTGCCGGCGCTCGCCAAGCTGCGCGAGGCCTTCCCGAACGACCACATCCGCCTCGTCGTCGGCTCCTGGAATCGCGCCGCCGCCGAGGCCTGCCGCCTCGCCGACGAGGTCATGGTCTACGACTTCTTCCCCGAGAACGCCCGCGGCGGCTGGAACGGCAAGCCGCATACGGATCTCGAGCTGTTCCACCAGGCCACCGCCGGCGTGTTCGACATCGCCGTCGACCTCCGCGTCGACGAGGACACCCGCCACCTGCTCGAGCGCATCGAGGCGCACACCAAATGCGGCATCGGCTCCAGCGTGCGGTTCGGCTTCCTCGACGTCGTGCTGCCGTTCGACCACGCGCTGCGCTCGACCAACAGCTACAAGCGCATCAGCAACGTCCTCTACGGCCCCGAGCGGTTCACCTCCCGCATGCCCGGCCGGAGCGCCTTCAGCCACACGACCGACTTCAAGCAGACCGACACCCACCTCGTTTACGGCCCCTACATCCAGCTGCCGCCCGGCCGCTACCGCGCCACCTTCGGGCTGCAGATGTCGGGCCTGCCGATCCGCCTTGGCCGAGTGAAGATCACGATCGACGTCGTCCGCGACGTCACCGAGACCCTCGCCAGCCAAACCTATAGCGGCGACGAGCTCGCCCGCCTGCCCGCCCCCTTGCCCGCCCCCTTGCCCGCCCCCCTGGACACCGACGGCCTACAGCTCGAGTTCATCAGCGATGGCGGCCTCGCCCGTTACGAGTTCCGGGTGCACGCCGCCGGCCGGCCGCTGCGCGCGACGATGACCTTCAGCGGCGTCCGCCTCGACCAGCTCGAGTTCGCCGCCGCCGCCCGCTTCCACCGCGCCGACCTGCATATCGGCGAGCAGCTGTCGCTGCTGGTGCAGCTGCTCGCCGACCGCACGCGGCCGCTCTACGCCGACCGCCGCGGGCCTGCCGCCGCCAGCGCCGGCCCGCCGCCGGCCCTGCTCGCCCGCCTGCCCGCCGCCCGCTACCGCATCGTCATCGCCCCGATCAGCAACTCGGACCTGCGCGACTGGCCGATCGAGCACTATGTCAGTCTGGTCAGGATGCTGGCGCAGCAGCTCGACTGCGTGCTCCTGCTGGTCGGCACGCGGCCGCAGACCGGCAGCATCGGCCACATCGTCCAGCAGAGCGGCCGCCCCGACCGCGTGTTCGATCTCAGCGGCCGCACCGCCTGGGCCGAGATCCCGGCGATCCTGCAGGCCGCCGACCTCGTGATCTGCAACAATTCCGGCATCGGCCATCTCGCCGCCTCGGTCGCGGCGCCGACGCTGGCGGTCTACTCGGCCAGCCACCAGCCGCAGGAATGGGGCCCGCGCGGTGTGCACTCCAAGGCGCTGATGGCGGTCCTGCCCTGCTCGCCCTGCGGCTTCGACAGCCTGGCCGAATGCCCGCACCAGCACGCCTGCATGCAGGGCCTGCTGCCCGAGCACGTGTTCGCCCAGGCGATGGCGATCCTGGACGGCGACGGAGGCGATGCCGCATAGCCTGCACCACGCAGGCGCGACGGGGGCAGGCCGCGACGGGGGCAGGCCGCGACGGGGGCAGGCCGCGACGAGAGCAGGCCGCGACGAGAGCAGGCCACGGCGCGGCGGCTGCAAGCCGCGCCCCCGCCTGGCGCCTAGACGGGAGGATCGCCATGGTTCAGCTCAACATCGTCCGGCGGCTGCCCGGCCCGCTCCGCCGGGCGCTCGTCGGCGGCGCCGACAGGCTGCGCGAGACGCTGGAGCGGCGGGTCAGCGCCAGCCAGCATCTTACACCCGCCGGGCTCGAGGCGGCCCGCCAGGCCCGCGCGGACGAGGAGCGGCTGACCGCGGCCAGACGCCGGCCGCGCCGGCACTATGTCGGCCGGCGGGTCGCCATCGCCGGCCTGTTCAGCAGCCGTTGCGGCCTGCAACGCGGCGCCGAGCTGATGCGGCTCGACCTGCAGGCGCGCGGCGTGGAGACGCTGGCGCTCGACCTCTCGAGCCGCTTCCGGCTGCCCTCGAACGTCGCCACCGAGGCCACCGCCGAGCTGTCCGCGCTCGACGTCTGGGCGCCGAGCGACCTCATCATCCACCTCAACCCGCCCGACTACCTGCACGCGGTCTGCCTGTTCCCGCCGGAGATCCTCGCCGCCGTCACCAAGGTCGCCTACTGGGCCTGGGAGCTGAACGTCGTCGCCGATCCCTGGCGCGCCTCGGCGGAGACCGCCGACGAGATCTGGACCCCATCCCCCTTCGTTGCCGAAACCATTGCCGCCGGCATACCTGGCTACGACGGCACGATCCGAATCGTGCCGCACGCGGTCGACCGCGCGCCGCCGCGACGGCTCGGCGCGGCCGAGAAGGAGCAGGCGCGCCTGCGCCTCGGCATACCCGCCGGCGCCTTCGTCGTCGGCAGCTCGTTCTCCTTTAACTCGAACTACGCCCGCAAGAACCCGTGCGCCGTCATCGACGCCTTCCGCGCCGGCTTCCCGGAACGCCAGGATGGGGGGCGCCAGGATGGGGGGCGCCAGGATGGACGCCAGGACGTGCGCCTGGTCATCCGCTGCAACGACGTGGCGCACCACGAGCGGCTGTTCAGCCACCTCCTCAGCTTCGCCGGCGACGATCCTCGCATCATGATCTGGAACACCGACCAGGTCGCCTGCCCGATGCACGAGTTCTACGGCCTGCTCCAGGTCTACGCCTCGCTACATCGCGGCGAAGGCTACGGCCTGAACCTGGCGGAGGCGGCGCAAGCGGGCGTGCCGGTGCTGACGACCGGCTGGGGCCTCGCACCCGACATCGCCGCCCGGCCGCAGCTCAGCACGGTCGGCTCCCGCCTGGTCGTGCCGCTCGACCCGCAACACACCTACGAGGCGTATCCCGGCGCGCTCTGGGCGGAGCCGGACGTGCTGGAAGCAGCCAGCCGCCTGCAGGCGCTGCACGCCGAAT
The DNA here is from genome assembly GCA_963692975.2 of Acetobacteraceae bacterium. Lineage (GTDB taxonomy): Bacteria > Pseudomonadota > Alphaproteobacteria > Acetobacterales > Acetobacteraceae > CAXMMR01. The sequence continues at coordinate 6,448 of CAXMMR010000001.1, forward strand.
GGCGCACCAGCCGTAGCGTCGCGGCGGCCTGACGGAAAGGCCGGGGCTCTGCCCTGCACCCGTCACGCGCGAGCATGCATTCGGACGTCGGGGCCTGAAGCTCCAGACCCCATCACGAGTGGGACGACGCCTGGCTTGTGCTACCAACCTTCGGAGCGGAGGCCGTCCAGCGCTCGCTGGAAATCTTGCCTATAGGCAAGATTTCAGTAAACTGTTGAGAACAAACGCGAAATCCTGGAAGCGTGGGCAAAATCGACAATTTGCGCCCGCATGCCGATCCTAGCCGGATCTTGCGGTATTTCGCCAACACACGATCCCAGCTTCGTAGAAGACCCGGCACTGCCCTCGCCGTGCAAACACAAGCAACGAATGGATTTTAAAGGCTCCGCCTTTAATGGGGTCCAGGGGCAAAGCCCCTGGCCTTTCTTACCCGCCGCCTCGACCCAGCAGGCGAGCCAGGCCGCGCACCGGGCGGCTCAGGCGCCACGAAACCGAGCCGTGCATGGCCGTCAGCGTGGCCCGCAGCGCTGCCGCCTCGGCCAGTGCTGCTGCCGTCTCCGCCGCGGCACGCTGCGCCGCCTCGCCGAGTGCGGCCGCCTGCGCCTGGCTGCTGCGCAGCGCCGCGACGTGCTCGCCGACCGACAGGTGCAGCCGGCTTTCGGTCAGCTCCGCGAGCTCCAGCTGCCGGCGCAGCGCCAGACGGCGTGCGCCCAGCAGCTGCGCCGCCGCCAGCGCCTGCGCCGCCTCCTCGGCAATCCGCATCGCGTCACTCCGCGCCAGCGCGCCGTCATGGCGCAGCTGGCCCGCTTCAGCCTCCAGCGTCGCAATGCGCTCGCGTTGCCGGTTGCACTCGGCCTGCAACGCGGCGAGCCGATCCGTCAGCTCGGCATCGGCCGTAGGGGAGACGAACGGCGTCGGTGCTGCGGACATTCAGGGCGCTAGCTCATCCGATCGAACCGGGTCGGTCGACCGGTTCAGCATGCGCGCTCAGGCAGTGCGCCACCAGGCCGAGCTTACGCAGGCGCGCCAGCTGCCGCATCGCCACTCGGTCAGGGGCATGCGCGCGCCGCGCCTGGACACGCGCGGCGGCAACCTGCCCTGCCGCCCGCTCAGGCCCGGCGGCGAGCCAGGCCATCAGCCAGGCCGCGTGATCGAGGTCGGGGTCGGCCCAAAGCTGGCCGCTCCAGAGCTGCCCGTCGCCGGATGGATCACGCCCCGCCGGCACCGGGACAGAACGCTGCTCCACGGCAAAGCCGGTTGCCGGTGTCACCAAGTCGGTGGTCGCGCCGCTATCGGTCGCGATCACCGGCCGGCCGAGCAGCGTCGCCCGCGCGACCAGCAGCCCGACCGCCTCGGCGCGATGCAGCGACAGCACGGCGTCGCACAGGCAAAGCAGCGCGTCGTCCTCGGCGCGGCTCTGCGGGCGCTCGACCAGGAACACGCTCGGATCATCAGCCACCGACGCCCGCAACCCGGCGAGCGCCTCCCCGCCTGCCGCGCCCAGCCCCGCCAGCCGGATGACGAGGCCCGGGCGCAGCACCATGCGCGACATCGGGTGCTGGCCGACGGCGCGCCGGAACGCCTCGACCGCGCCGGCCGGGTTTTGCCAGTCCAGCGAGCCGGCATCGGCCTCGACGTAGAACAGGAACCGCCCATCGGGCAGGCCGAACTCCGCCCGCCGCCGCTCCGCCGGCTCGACCGCGACGGCGACCGGCATGTGAAGCACCGGCCTGTGCAGGACGCGGGCGAGCGCGAGCTGAGCGGAGCAGCTCGGCGCCCACACCTCGTCCGCCGCCTGCAGCCCCGCCAGCAACGCGGGCGTTACCTCCGCCATCGCCCAGACCGGCGCCGCCACCGTGTAGGCCGCACCGTCGAGCAGGCCGGGCGCGCTCGCCATCATGCCCGCGAGCCGCTCGGCGCCGAGGCTCAGCAGCCGCACCCGGCCGAGCGGCGCCGATGCACCGGCGCCGGGCGGGACGCTGAGGTCGCAGCCATCCACGCCCAGCCCGGCCGCGCGCAACGCCGCCAGCGCCGCCCGGGCCAGCGCCGCGGCGTCGCCCTGGCCGCCGAACTCGCCGATGACCGAGACGTCGCGGCCGTCATCCAGGTCACCCGGACGCGGCCCGGGCGGGGGCGGCAGCCGGTCGCCGAAGCGCAGCGCCGTTGGCTGCACCAGCCGGTCGTCGAGCCCGTGCTCGCGCCCGGCATGCTTGAGGAACCAGTCCACCAGCAGGTGCTCGCCGGCCGGGCCGGCGATGTCCATCTGCGCGCGCAGGTTCGGCGAGCCGGCATGCAGAAACTCCTGCAAATTGGTGACCACCACCGCGGAGGAGCCGCTCTCGCCGGCCGGCCAGGGCTGATGCAGCTGCGCCTCGAAGGTCTCGAACGGGTCGGACGGCCAGGCGGGATGGCGCTCGCGAAACATCCGCCGCACCACCTTGGGGATCGGCGTGCCCGAGGCGAAGCGGCCATACGCATAGGGTGCGCGAGCCCACCTCGTATGGCCCAGTGCCCGCAGCCGGCCGGCATAGCCCTCGAGCAGGGCGGCCAGCGGCGCCGGCAGCCCGCCCACGAACCGGCTGGTGTATTTCGACAGCCGCTCCGGCCGCTGCGGGTCGAACCCGCTGTAGTGAAAGAATACGAGCGGCCGCCCGTCCACGCTCCAGCCGGCGCCGGACCGCTCGAGCGCGCGCTGCGTCAGGTTCCAGTAGGCCACGTTGAGCGCGCTGTCGCGCAGGATCGCCACCGCCGAGACGAAGCCGGGCAGCAGGTCGATGAACTTCTGGTCCACGAACAGCCCGGCCGCCTGGTCGTCGATGCACTGGTGCAGCAGCCGGCGCGACCACCAGCGCAGCGCCTCCAGCGCCTCAGGCGCCTGGCGGACACCGAGAAAGCCCAGATTATAGGTGCCCGAGCGCAGGAAGCTGAGGTCGTTCGGCGTGTCCGCCTGCTCCGAGGGCTGCAGCACGTGCGGCGTCAGGGCGAAGGCGGCGCCAGCGGACAGCGCCGCCAGCACCGCGTCGAGCGGTGCGAACAGCTCGATGTCGGGATCGAAGTAGAGCACCTGCTCGTAGCCGCGGCTCTCCAGCAGGTGCAGGACCATGAACGGCTTGGCCGCCGTGTTCAGCTCCATGACGTCGTAGCGGAAGGTGAAGCCCGGCAGGTCCGGGCACCGCCAGCGCCGCCAGCGGCACGATCTCCGCCTCGCCCGAGCCGTAGAGCCCGTCGACCGGCAGCACGTGGTCGACCAGGCAAACGAACAGGTCCGCGTCCGGATGGCACCGCCGCGCCGAAGCCAGGAACGCCCGCGCCGTCGGCATGTAGTTGTTCGAACAGATGGTAAAGATCGCCAGCCTCTCCTCAGCCAAGCCGTCTGCCTTCCATGCCGTGCCCCGCGTTGAGGAGCGTCTTACACCGACCCGACCCGCACGAAACCGGCCGTCGCCCCTCGCTATTTTCAAACCTGCGGCCGGTTAGCTCCGCCCTGCCATCGTGCTACACGCCGCCGTGACAATCAGGACAAGCCGGGAAGCAAGCATGGGTGAACTCATCCGCTACGAAGCCGCCGCCGCGCCGATGGCGTTCAGCGGCGAGCGGCTTACCGGGGCGATCTCGGGTCAGGTCGAGATCGAGCACTATCACCGCTACCTGCTGGCGCGTGAGTTCTGCCGTGGCCTCGACGTGCTCGACGTCGCGTCCGGCGAGGGCTACGGCACCGCCCTGCTCGCCCAGGTCGCCCGCTCCGTCATCGGCATCGAGATCGACGCCGCCGTGGTGCGCGCCGCGCAGGCCGAGTTCGAACGGCCGAACCTGCGCTTCAAGCAGGGCGACGCCCGCGCCCTGCCGCTGCCGGACGGATGCGTCGACGTCGCCGTCTCGTTCGAGACGCTGGAGCACCTGACCGAGCAGGATGTGTTTCTCGGCGAGCTAAAGCGGGTGCTGCGGCCCGGCGGCCTGCTGGTCATCAGCACGCCGGATCGCGACGCCTACTCGCCGGTCGGCGTGCCGCCAAACCCCTACCACGTGCTCGAGCTGACGCGTGCCGAGTTTGCAACCCTACTCGGGCGCCACTTCGTCCACGCCGCCTTCGCCGCCCAGCGCGCCATCATCGGCTCGGTGATCCTCGGCGCCGAGGCTGGCGAACTGGCGCGCAGCTTCGAGCGGCGTAGCGAGACGCTTGTCGAGGCGAGCGACCAGCTGGCGCGCGCGCCCTACGTTTTCGGCCTCGCCTCCGATGCGACGCTGCCCGCCCTGCCGAGCAGCGTCTACGTCCATCGCGGCGACCTCGACACCGACCCGCAGATGCGCCGCGATGCCGAGCTGGCGGCGCAGCGGGCGAGCGCCGACGAGCGCGTGACGGACGCGACACAGCGCCCAGGCCAGACGGAACCGATGCTGCGGTCGCTCCTTGCCGAGCCGCTTACGCCGCTGTTTGAACGGCCGAGCCGCCTCGCCGCCCACAGCGCCTGGTATGGTCACCTGCCGTTCGCGCGCTGGCTCGTTCCGGCCTTGCGCCCTCGCCTGCTCGTCGAGCTTGGCACCCACGCCGGCGTCTCCTATGCCGGCTTCTGCGACGCGGTTCTGGCGGGTCGGCTCGGCACGCGCTGTCTGGCTATCGACACCTGGCAGGGCGACGAGCATGCCGGCTTCTACGACGAATCCGTGTTCCAGGATCTCGAGCGCTTCCATGCTGCCCGCTACGGCGCGTTCTCGCGCCTGCTGCGCAGCACCTTCGACGAGGCGCTGCCAGCGGTCGCCGACGGCAGCGTCGATCTCCTGCACATCGACGGCCGGCACCGCTACGAGGACGTCCGGCATGATTTCGAAAGCTGGCAGCCCAAGCTTTCCGAACGCGCCGTCGTGCTGTTCCACGACGTCGCCGTGCGCGACGGCGATTTCGGCGTCTGGCGCTTCTGGGCCGAGCTGCGGCAAAGCTTCCCGGGCTTCGAGTTTGGCCACGCGCACGGCCTGGGCGTGCTCGCGACGGGAAGGATCATCCCTGACGCACTCGCCGGGCTGATCCAACTGGAGGAGCGACAGGCCGATATCCTGCGCGATCGCTTCGCCCTACTCGGCGGTCGCTGGGAGGCCGGCTTCGAGGCGGCGCGGCTGCAACACGCCTTGGATGAGGCAAGCCGCCGCGAGGCGGAGGCGCGGCTTGCCGCCGAGGCGCGGTTGGCGGTCGAGTCGCAGCGCGCAGCCGAGGCGCAGCGAATGATCGAGGCAGCCGGGCAGGCGGCACGGCAGGCCGAGCAGGCAAAGGTTGCGGCGGAGCACGCCACGGCCGCGGCGGAGCACACCAGCACGCAGGCCCGCGCCGAGATGGCGCGGGTCACCGCGGAGGCTGAGCGGCAAATCAGGTCGGCGGCGGCCCAGGTTGCCCTGGTGGAGCGACAATCCGACGCGATGAAGCAGCAGCTCGTCGAGACGGTGGCGCGCGGCGAGGCGGGCACGGCGCGCGAGCGCCACGCCGCGCAGGTCGTCACCGAGCTGCAGAGCGAGGTCGCCGAGCTGAGGCGCGTGGCGGTCGAGCGCGAGCGCGAGGCGGCCGAGCAGGAGCGCGCGCTGGCGGCCGAGCACGAGCATCGCCAGCACGGTATCGCAGCGCTGGCCGAGGCGCGCGCGCAGGCCGAGCGCGCCGCGCAAGCCACCCGCGCGCGGGCCGAGGCCGACGCGCAACGGCTCGCCGAGGCGCACGGCCAGGCCGCAGCGCTGCGCCGGCGGCTGCTGCTGCTCGAGACGAGCACCGCCTGGCGCCTCACCCAGCCGCTGCGCCGCGTCGGCGAGCGCTCGCCCGGCCTCGCGGTGTCGCTGCGCCGCGGCGCCAAGCTGGCCTGGTGGACAGCCTCCTTCCAGCTGCCCGGCCGCTATCGAGCCTGGAAACAGTATCGCCACCTGCGCCAGCCTGTCCCGGCCATCGCCGCGCCACAGCCGCTGCCCGCCCCGCCGCCGGCGCCGCCCGCGCCCATGCCGCCGCCTCGCGGCCGTCGAGCAAGTCGAGCCCGCACCGGCGCTGCAGGTCCCATCCTCGGATAGCCCCGTCGTCTCGGTGATCATCTCGACCTACGGCCAGCTCGCCGCCAGCCTCGCCTGCCTGCAATCGATCGCCGACCACGCGCCGCGCTGCCCGATCGAGGTCATCGTCGTCGACGACGCCTACAAGGGCGACGAGGACATGGGCGCGCTGCGCGAGGTCGGCGGCATCATCCTGCTACGCCATGCCAGCAACCTCGGCTTCCTGCTGAGCTGCAACGCCGCCGCCCGCATGGCGCGCGGCCGCTACCTCTATCTGCTGAACAACGACACCCAGCTGCAGCCCGGCTCGATCGACGCCCTGGTCGACCTGCTCGAGGCGCGTCCGGATGCCGCCATGGCCGGCTCCAAGCTGCTGTTCGCCGACCGCCGCCTGCAGGAGGCCGGCGGCATCGTCTGGAACGACGCCTCGGCCTGGAACTACGGCCGCGGCGACGACCCGTCATATCCGGAATACAACTATGTCCGCGAGGCGGATTACTGCTCCGGCGCCTCGCTGATGGTCCGCCGCGCCTGCTTCGAGGCGCTTGGCGGCTTCGACGAGGCGTTCGCCCCCGCCTATTACGAGGACGTGGACCTCGCCTTTCGCCTGCGCGCGCAGGGCATGCGGGTGCTCTACGAGCCGCGCTCGGTCGTCATCCACCATGAGGGCCTGTCGCACGGCACCGACCTCGCCATCGGCCCCAAGACGGCGCAGGTGACAAACCAGGCGCTGATGCTGCAGCGCTGGGGCGAGACGCTTGCCCGCGAGCACTACCCGAACGGCTCGGACGTGCTGCGCGCCCGCGACCGCGCCCGCCACCGACGCGTCGTCCTGGTGATCGACCACTACGCGCTGGAGCCCGACCGCGACGCCGGTTCGCGCAGCACGATGGGCATCATCGACAGCCTGCTCGACGCCGGCTGGATGGTGAAATACTGGCCGCTCAACCGCCTCTACAGCCCGGTCTACACGGTGGCGATGGAGCGCCGCGGCATTGAAGTGCTGGACCAGCGCCGCCCGGGCGACTTGCGGGCCTGGCTCACCGAGCATGGCGAGGCGCTCGATCACCTGCTGGTCAACCGTCCGGACACCGCGGCCGAGGTCCTGCCCCACCTGATGTGGCACGCCGACGCGGTGCTGAGCTTCTACGGCGTCGACCTGCATTTCGAGCGCCTGCGCCGCGAGGCCGAGCTCACCGGCAACGCCGCCAAGCTGCGCGAGGCGGCGACGATGGAGCGGCTGGAGCGCCGGGTCTGGCAGAACTTCGACGTCGTCATGTACCCCTCGAAGGAGGAGGCCGAGACCGTGCGCGCGATGTCGCCAGACACCCTGGCCTGCGACATCGTGCCGTTCTGGAGCGAGGCCTACCCGCCGCGCGAGGCGCCGCCGGCCCGCCTCAGCATCCTGTTCGTCGCCGGCTTCGCCCATCCGCCCAATGTCGACGCCGCGCTGTTCCTGATCGGGCAGGTGATGCCGGCGCTGGAGCGCGAGGTCGGGCCGGTGAGCGTGGTGCTCGCCGGCTCCAACCCCACCGAGGCGGTGCGGGCGCTCGCTGGCCTGAAGGTCGAGGTGACCGGCTACGTCACCGACGAAGAGCTGGATGCGCTCTACCATCGCCACCGCGCCGCGATCGTGCCGCTGCGCTTCGGCGCCGGCGTCAAGGGCAAGGTGGTGGAGGCGCTCAGCCGCGGCCTGCCGCTGATCACGACCTCGATCGGCTCGCAGGGCATTCCGGGCCTCGCCGCCGTGGTGCCGGTCTGCAACGACGTGCCCGACATCGTCGCCGCGCTGAAGCGCCTGCTCACCGACGATGCCGCCTGGATGGCGCAGTCGTCAGCCCAGCTCGCCTTTGCCCAGCGTGTCTTTTCCCGCCAGGCGATGCAGCGCTCCATCGTCGCGGCGCTGGAGGCGGGCGAAGCGCGGGTCCGGAGCCGCGAGGCTCAACCTGCTGCAGCCCAGCCGCCGACCGGACACGCCGCCCAGGAGGTGCGCGCACCTCTCGCCTCGATGGCGATCGGCGGCGAGTGAGGCACCGCGCCGGGCCGGCCGTCTAAATGGTCGAGATCGACCGCACCTTCCGCTCCCTGGCGGAGTGGACCGAGTGGGCGTCGCAGAACAGCTACGTCTACGTCGCCGCGGCCGCCGACAGCATCGGCGAGCGCATCTGCACCGCCGGCTTCGTCGAGCCGTTCAGCGGCCATACGATCCCCCCCGGCGAGCTGGCGCAGCTCGGCACCAACTGGCGCGAGGGCCTGCTCGCGCGCGGTCTGAATTCGCGCATGCGGGCGGTGCTCGGGCTTATCGACAAGCTGGTCGGCGCACAGCCACCCTCCCTCGTGCGCCTATTCGCCGCCGAGGCGGTCACCGAGGTTGCGCTGCGCCTGCGCGGCCGCTTCGCCCGCTTCCTCGGCTCGGAATACGGCGCCGACGAGCAGGCCCGGCGCAGCCTCTACCCGATCCCGCACGAGGACCTCACGGCGCTGACCCTGCCCTCCAACTGCTTCGACCTGGTGACCACGAACGAGGTGCTGGAGCACGTCCCGGACCTCGACGCCGCCCTCGGCGAGCTCGCCCGGGTGTTGAAGCCCGGCGGCTGGCACGTCGGCACCCACCCGTTCCGCTTTGTCGACGAGGTCGGCGACCGCCGCTCGGTGCTGGTCGACGGCGCCGTCGTCCACCTCAAGCCGCCGGAGTATCACGGCAACCCGGTCGATCCGCAGGCCGGCTCGCTGGTATTCGAAACGCCGGGCTGGGACATTATCGAGCGCGCCGAACGCGCCGGGTTCGCCGAGGCGCAAATGCGCTTCATCGCCTCCGAGCAACACGGCATCCTGACCGAGAACACCGGCGTCTTCGTGCTGTGCGCCAGAAAGTAACAGCCAGCGTCCCGGTCACCCAGGCCCCTTCCGAGTGGATTTCAAAGCCTCCGCCTTTGATGGGGTCCAGGGGCAAAGCCCCTGGCCTTGCGTGCGCCACCGTCAGGCCGCTGCCACCGCCCGTTCGCTGACGGTGACCGGGATCAGCCGCCCGATGCCGAGCCGTATATGGCGCGGCAGCATCAGCGGCGCCCCGTCGAGCGTCCGCGTCGCCAGCAGCACCGCCTGCGCCCCGCCAGGAACGATCTCGCGCAGCAGCAGGCTCTCCGACTGGACGACCAGCACCGAGGCGACCGTCCCGCCCTCCGCATCGCACAGGACGATGCGATAAGGCGCCTCGGTCGCAACGGCGTAGAAGCGCAGCAGCAGCATCGCATCGCTGGCGAGGCGGGGCAGCACGATCCGGCTGCTCGGCTGCAGGTTCAGCATCGACAGCAGCCCGTTAGCCTCGCGGCAGGGCTCCCACTCGCCCGCCGGGTAGACAGTCTCCAGCGCCGGCAGGTCGGCGTCCTCGATCGCTGGCAGCGCCCGCGACATGAGCTGCAGCGCCACGCCGGGCAGGCTCGGCAGATCGTTGAGCACGCCGCCCTGCGCCGCCAGGCGCCGGCGGAACATCTCCGCCGACGGCGCCGCGCTGCCGCGCTTGACCACCGTCGCCTGCAGCCCGGCGCCGAACAGCCGGGCGGCCTGATGCTCCGCCTCGCGGCCGTTGAGCCCGCTCAGCCGCCGCAGCTCGGGCGCCATCAGGTAGCTCAGACGCCACACGTCGTCGCCGGTGGGCAGGCGGGCGCCGAGCAGCCGGTCAGCCTCGGTCAGCAGCGGCCGCACAGCCTCGGCCTCGCCCAGCAGCAGCCCCGCCAGGCCCGCCTCGAGGTCGTCGTCGCAGGGCAGCGCCAGCACGCGCTGCTCGAACTCGGCGCGCTGCGGCCGCAGCTCCAGCCACTGCAGGTCGCCGGCCTCGGCGAGCACTCCGAGCACCATGTCGAGCGGGATGCGCTCGTTCTCGATCATCCCGAACATCGCCTCCGGACGCGAGCCGGGGAAGGGCGAGGCGAAGGTGAACAGCGTGCCGCGTCGGGCGAGCTCCGCCTCGAACGGCGTGAACGCCTCGGCCCGGTTGCCGCGAAAGCCGTAGAAGCACAGCGCCCGCCCGATCGGCTCGTTCTCCAGCTGCAGCACCCCGCCCGGCCGCAGCACCCGCATCATCTCACGCAGCACCCGGCGCGGCCGGAAGGTGTGGTGGATGGAGGAGGCGCAGAACACGACGTCGAAGGAGCCGGTCTCGAACGGCAGGTCGTGGAAGTCGCCGGCGACCAGGGTCGGCTCGGCCGCGATCCCGGCCTCACGCGCCCCCTGCCGCCCGACCAGCAGGGAGGTCGGCGAGACGTCATGCGCCACCGAGACGCCGCCCAGCACGGCGGCCGCCCGATGCGCCCCGTAATGAGCGTAGGCGCCGACCTCCAGGATGCGCGGCGGCGCTGCCGAGGCGCCGTTCGCCACGCCCGCGGCGCGGAGGATGCTGGCGGCGTGCTGCTCGCTCATCGCGGCGATGCGGCTGTCCACGTGCAGCGAGTGCCAGGCCAGCTCGCCGAGCTGCGGCCCATAAACGTCGATGATCTCGTCCCTGGTCGGCATGGCGGCTCCTCGATGCCCGGCCGGGCCGGCACCCGTCGGTGCGGCTCAGGATGGCCGATCTTACCGGCCTGCACGTCCCGCGGCGACGTTAACGTTCCGTTCATCCTTTCGGCCGCACACTGGTCCTCGGCCGTCCTTGCGGCCGTCAACCAGGTAGACGATGACACGCTTAGCCAATCGCCTCAGCCAGATCGATGCGAGCCTGCCTAATCTCATTCGCAGGCGCGCCCGCATGCTGTTCGAGCGGACGGCGCCGATGCTGCTCGGTGCTTCTGCCGTCACCCTCTTCGGCGTCGTCGGCGTCGCCGCCATCCCGCTGTTTGTGGCCTGCCTCGCCTCGGGCAACCGCTACCTCATCGTCTATGCCGGCATCGGCGCGCTGCTTGTGGTCGCCAACCTGAAGCTCGCGCGGCGACTGGGCCGGCGGACCCTGCAGCAGCTGCTCAAGGATCAGCAGACGGCCGGCTTGGTCGCCCGGCTGGAGGTCGCCAACCGCGAGCTTGCGCTCGCCAATCAGCATCTGGAGACCCTGGTCGTGGTCGACGCGCTCACCGGCGCGTTCAACCGGCGCGCCTTCGACCTCACCGCGTCACGCGAGTGGAGCCGCGCGATGCGCGAGCAGATCCCCCTGTCGCTCCTGCTTCTCGACGTGGACCACTTCAAGGCCTTCAACGATCGCTACGGCCATCAGGCTGGCGATGCCTGCCTGCAGGACATCGTGGCCGCCGTTCAATCGGCTGTCCGGCGGCCCGGCGACGTGGTGGCCCGCTATGGCGGCGAAGAATTCGGGATCATCCTGCCCCAAACCGAGCTCGACGGTGCCCTGCACGTCGCTCGTCGCATGCTACAGGCGGTCGCCGTCCGGGCGCTGATCCATGACGGTTGCCCGCTCGGCCATGTCACGGTCAGCATCGGCGCCACCTGCCTGATCCCCTCGCCGCACTCGAACCTCGATGCCCTGATCGGCCTGGCTGACGCGGCGCTCTACCTCGCCAAGCGCGACGGTCGGAACTGCGTGCGGGCAGCCCAGCCAGTGCCGGCGATCGAGGCGGGGGCGGCCATGAGCGCGATCCACGCTCGCTTCTAGCCTGCGCCGCATGCCTTACTCCTCCTCCTCGCTGGCGAGCTGCGCCACCGCCTCGGCCGCGCCGTTGAGGCGGGCCGCCAAGCCGTGGCCGAGCGCCACGGCAGCCAGGCAGAGCACAACGGAAAGCACCATGTTGGCGAGCGCCCGCAGCCATGCGCCGCCCTGCAGCAGCTCCAGGTTCTGCAGGCTGAACGACGAAAAAGTGGTGAAGCCGCCGCAGAACCCGACCATGACGAACAGCCGCGCCGTCTCGGGCAGCGCAAACCGCCCGCGCGCCAGCGTGAAGGTGCCGAAAAACCCGATCAGCAAGCACCCTGCGACGTTGATCCCGATGATGCCGAGCGGCAGCGTGCCGCCGATCGGCGCCGCCCATCGCGCGACCCAGAAGCGCAGCACGCTGCCGAGCGCTCCGCCGATTGCAATCCAGATCGATCCAGCCATCAGCCGCGACGATCCGCCGGTCGCCGGGGCGCTGCAAGCAGGGGCGCTGCAAGCAGGGGCGCTGCAAGCAGGGGCGCTGCAAGCAGGAGCGCCTCCGAGCCGCCGCGAACCGCCGTCTGTGGCATCATGGCGCGACGATACGGATAACCGGTCATGACAATCCTGGATCAACAGCTCTCGGAGCGGGACGGCGGCGCCGATCTCGTGCAGATCAGCAACGTCACCAAGTCGTTCGGCGACAAGACGGCGCTGCGCGGCGTCTGCCTGCGCGTGCCCGCCGGCCAGGTCTGCGGCCTGCTCGGCCCGAACGGCGCCGGCAAGACCACCCTGTTCCGCCTGTTGATGGGCATCCTCAAGGCGAGCGAGGGCACGCTGCGGGTCGGCGGCCTCGACGCCTTCGAGGACCGTGTCGCGGCGAAGCGGCTGATCGGCTACCTGCCGGACGAGCCGGTTTTCTACTCCTATCTCTCCGGCCGCGAGACGCTGGAGCTCAGCGCCGCAATGCACGGGCTCGACGTGGGGCAGACCATGCAGCGCCTGGCGCCGCTGCTCGACAGGATGCGCCTTGCCGCAGAGCTCGACCTCTACGCCGAGGACTACTCGCGCGGCATGAAAAAGAAGCTGGGCCTGTTGCTGGCCCTACTGCACCGCCCACGCCTGCTGATCCTCGACGAGCCGACCAACGGGCTGGACGTCGAGGCGACGCACCTGTTCTACGACCTCATCGGCGAGCTCGCCGCGGCCGGCGTCACGGTGCTGTTCTCGACCCACCTGATGGATCACGTGGCGCGGCTGTGCTCGCACGCGGTCATCATCAACGCCGGCGAGGTCGTCGCCGAGGGCTCGATCGAGGTGCTGCTGGCAAGCCACGGCCGGGCCAGCCTGGAGGAGGTGTTCCTGCGGCTGACCGCGCCGGCCGGCACGTGAGCGACCGTCCAGCCAGCGCCCCCGGCTTCTGGCGCAGCGTCGGGCTGCTGCTCGGCGCGGTGCGGCGGCGCGCCCGCGGCCGCCGCCGGCGTCAGCGCGAGCTGCTGCAGCAACGCGCCGCCGGCAAGGCCCGCAACTGGGGCGGCCTCGCCGTGCTCATCACGATCTCCATCACGACCTACGCCAATGTCGGCGCCGCGCTGCTGACCCATGGCCTGGTCGCGGCAGGCGACCGCCTGTCGGCACGGCTCGTCTTGCAGCAGCTCCAGCTGCAGAACAATCTCCAAAACCAGGCGCAACAAGACCTGCTCCCGAGGCAAGCCGCGCCGCCGCTCAACGACCAGGTCATGGCGGACGATTTTCGCCGCTTCGCCGACCAGATCGACCGCTCCGAGCCCGGCGCCATGCCCGCCTTCCCTCCCGTGCTCCCGCCCGACCCGGGCTTCGTCGCTCGACCCGGCGCGGGCCTGTCGGCCATGCTTGGCTCGCTCGGGCTGCTGCTATGGAGCGTGATGCTGACCTTGGGCGGCGAAGGCCTCGACCTCGACGTCCAGCGGCGCCGCCACCCGATGTGGGAGTGGCTGTTCAGCCATCCCGTGCCGCCCGGCGCGGTGTTCCTCGCCGAGATGCTCGCGCCGCTCGCCGCCAATCCGGTCTACTATAGCGCCCCGCTGATGCCCGGCATCCTGTATGGCAGTATCTACGGGGCGCCGCAGGGCCTGCTCGCGGTCGGCCTGGTCGGCGTGCCGCTCACCATAGCGGCGGCCTGCCTGGGTAAGGCGCTCGAGGTCGCCGTCATGCTGCGCGCCGCGCCGCGCTCACGCGGCGCGCTGATCGGCATCATGAGTTGGCTCGGCTACGCCTCCATGTTGCTGGTGATCGTCAGCTCCGTGAACATCGACCAGGCCGCAGCGCTGCTGGCACGGCCGCTCGCCCCGCTCGCCAGCCTGCCCTGGCCGTGGCTCGGCCTGTTCCTTGGCCAGCAGCCGGACGGCTCGTTCTCCTTCGTCGCCGGCGTGCTGACCTGCTCGGGGCTCGCCGCGCTGGTGATCGCGGGCGCCACCGGCCTCAGCGTTCGAGCGACGCGCGCCGGGCTCGCCGGCGCCGCGGTCGCGCTTGCCCCGTCCCGGCGTCGCCTGCGCGCGCGCCTCGGCGCCAATCCGCTGCTGCGCAAGGAGCTGCTGTGGTTCCGGCGCGACCGCAGCGCTCTGGTGCAGGTGGTCCTGGTGCCGCTGACCGCGGCCGGCATGCAGCTGTTCAACCTGCGCAGCGTGCTCCATCAGGTGACCGGCGGTTGGAACTGGCTGTGCGGTGTCGGCGTCCTGGTCGGCACCTGCTTCCTCGCCACCATCGGTCCGAAGTCGCTGCACTCCGAAGGCAGCGCGCTGTGGCTCCCGCTGACCTGGCCGCACGGGCTGGAAAGCCTGCTGCGCGCCAAGGCCAGGCTCTGGGCCTGGCTGTCCTGCATTGTCGTCGGACTGGTGCTGTGCTGGGCCGCCTTCCTGTTTCCCGCCGCGGTCGGCCCGATCGCGCTGGTCGGGCTCGGCTACCTGGTGTTCGCGCGCTCGATGGCGGACAAGGCGGTGACGCTGGCCACCGTGACCGCCTCGTCGGGCGAGCCGGGCGCGGTGTCGTCAAACCGGCAATGGGCGACCCAGCTCGGCACCCTTACCTTCGCCATCGGCGTGCTGACCGAGCAGTGGCAGCTCGCCCTCGTCGGCATCGTCTACTCGACGATGACGGCGGCCGCGATGTGGCAGAACTTCCGCGCCCGGCTACCCTTCCTCTACGATCCTTGGTCCGAGCGTCTACCGGCGCCGCCGACCCTGATGCACGCCATGATCGCGATCAGCTGCCTGGTCGAGGGCGGCGCCGTGCTGACCGGCGCCACCCTGGCGATCGCCGGCCGCGGCCATGTCGCCAGCGCCTACCTGTTCGCCTATGGCGTCGCTGCGGCCGCGGTGGCGCTGCTGACCGCGCGCTTCCTGCGCCGTCGCGGCGTCCGCCAGGCGTCGGTCTGGCGCTGGACTGACAGGGCGTGGGCGTCGCCGCTTGCACGGCCAGGCCCTCGCCAACTGATGCTGTCGCTGCTTGCCGGCGTCGGCGTCGGCGTCGCGCTCGGCCTGGTCGGCCTGGCGTACCTGGCAGCGCTGCGCCACCTGCCGGCTGTGGCGCCGCTGCTTCGCCACGCCGACGCGCAGATGAAATTGATGCCGGCCCTGCACCGGTCGCTGCTCGTCATGGCGGTGCTGATCGCGCCGTTCGCCGAGGAGTTTCTGTTCCGCGGCCTGCTCTACCGGGCGCTCGACGGCGAGTGGGGCGGCTGGCGTGCCGTGCTGGGCAGCGGCGTGTTCTTCGCCATGTATCACCCGGCTCTGTCGTGGCTGCCGGTCGGGGCGCTGGGCTGCGCCAACGCACTGCTGTTCAAGCGCTCCGGACGTCTCGCGTCGGCGGTGCTGTCGCACATGATCTATAACGCCATCGTGCTGGGCTAGCAGGCAAGGCCAGGGCTCTGCCCTGGACCTGCTGGGGCCCGCGGCCCCAGACCCCATCCACTCAGTGCGAGCCGATCAAGTTTGATCTCGCTAATCCAGATCCCGTCTATCAGCGGGAACGAGTAAATGGATTATAAAGGCTCCGCCTTTAATGGGGTCCAGGGGCAAAGCCCCTGGCCTTCCTTTGCAATCCCCCGGGCATCGTCGAGACTGCGCCAAATGAACAAGGAGGAGCGAGATGGGCGAGACGGCGGTGATGAAGGGGGCTGAGCCTTTCCTGTTCGAGGGCAGCGAAGTCGGCGTGCTGCTCTCGCACGGCTTTACCGGCACGACGCAGAGCATGCGGCCGCTCGGCCAGCGCCTCGCCGCCGCCGGCTACACCGTCTGCGCCCCGCGCCTGCGCGGTCACGGCACCTCACCCGCCGACATGGCGACAACGGGCGCGCGCGACTGGGTCGCCTCCATCGACGACGCGCTCGCCGAGCTCAAGACGCGCTGCTCGACGATCTTCATGGCCGGCCTCTCCATGGGCGGCACGCTGACGCTACTCACCGCAGCGCGCCATGCCGGCGTGATCCGCGGCATCGTGCCGATCAACGCCGTCGTGCAGATCAACTCGGCCGACCGCGCATCGCTGGCATTCGGCCACGATCCCGCCCTGATGCTCCCGGGCATCGGCTCGGACATCAAGGCGCCCGACGTGCAGGAGCTTGCCTACCGCGAGGTGCCGGTGCGCTGCATCGCCGAGCTCTACATGCTGACCGGCGTCACCCGCGACCTGCTCGGCCGCATCACCTGCCCGACCCTGGTGATCCAGTCGCATGACGACCACGTCGTCGACCCGGCGAACGGCCGCCTCATCGTCTCGTCGCTCGGCGCCAACCGCGTCGAGCTGCTCTGGCTCGAGGATTCCTACCATGTCGCGACGCTCGACCACGACACGCCGCTGATCGCCGAGCGCACCATCGCCTTCTTCCGCTCGATCGCCAGCGGCTGAGTGCGCCGGCCCGACGCTTGACCGCTGCGCCTTATTATATCAAGAGTTTGCTCAATGCCGCTCAAGCGGCGCGGCCATGCGCTGGCCAAATGGGGGAGCGCCGGATGGCTGATGCTCGCATCGGAAACTTCGTGGCTGCCGCTTGCGTGGCGGCTGGCCTGTTGTTGGCCAGCGACCGCCCGGCTGCCGCCCAGACGGGCGGCGGCATGGTGACGATTGGCGCCATCCTGCCGCTCTCCGGCCTGTTCTCGACGCTCGGTCCGCCGGAGCGCGACGCCATGCAGCTGGGCATCGAGGCGATCAACAGCGGTGGCGGCTTTGACGTCGCCGGCGTGCACCACACCCTGGGCATCAAGGTCCTGGACGACGAGTCGAGCGCGGCCACGGTCGGCATTTCCGCCTATCGCCAGTTGGTCGAGGTCGACCGCGTCCCGGTGCTGATATTGGCTGACAGCACGCGCATCTATGCGGCCCAGTTCCGTCGCGCCCCGCTGCCGGTGCTCAACATCCTCGACAGTACATTCCCGAGCATCCTCGACATCGACAAGCACGTCTTCCTGCTGCGCTCGGACACTCCGGCCTACGTGCCGGGCGGCGTCTGGTATCTCAAGAACGTGCTGCACAAGACTCGCATCAGCTTCATCGGCTCGGCGGCGGACCCGTATTCAGCCGGCCTCGAGACCTGGATGAAGAAGTCGGCCACGCAGTACGGCCTGGAGGTGGTCTCCGACGTCAACTACCCGCCCAACACCACCAATTTCGCCCCCTTCATTCAGTCGGCAATGGCGGCCAAGCCGGACGCGATCTATCTCGGCGGCGTGACCCAGGAGGTGCTGCCGGTCGCCAAGCAGCTCTACCAGGCCGGCGTGCGCGGCATCCCGGTGCTGCACAACGCCGGTGCGACGCCAACCCAGGCCAAGCAGATCATCGGCGACACGCTGTTCAACGACGTCATGCTCGACAGCTACGACTTCGCCGGCTCGCTGCCGCAGACCTCGACGGCGCCTACCACACAGGCCTTCTTCAAGCAGTTCCAGACACGCTTCAACGAGTATCCGGACGACCTGACGATGTGGGCGTACGACGCGCCTTTCGTTTTGGTCGCGGCGATGCAGAAGGCCGGCAGCGTCACCGATCGCGATGCGATCTACCAGGCGATGCTGACCATGCCGGTGCCGCCGCACACGATCAGCGGCTGGATCCCGACCAGCGACGGCAAGCTGTTCCACGACCGCGACGCGCGGACGCTGGCTGAGGGCGTGCGCTGGTGCCCCAAGGCGCAGACGATCGGCGCCGCCTTCATGTTCTTCATGCAAGGCCTGGACGTGACGCAGCAGCAGGTTGTCCAGGACGGCTGCGGAGCCTCCTGAGGCTTGCTGGCCCAGACCCTCGCCGAGGGCATCGTCCTCGGCTCGCTGTTCGCCCTGCTCGGCGTCGGCCTCACCCTGGTTTTCGGCGTGATGGACGTGCCGAACTTCGCCCAGGCCGGCGTGATTACCCTGTCCGCCTACGTCATGCTGTGGCTGCGAAACCGCGTCGGCCTGCCATTCTGGCCGGCGATCGGGCTCGGCGTGCTGTTCGCCGGCGTGCTGTCGGCGCTGACCGAGCGCTTCGCCTACCGCTACGTTCGAACCCGCCCGCTCGCCGCCCCGGCGGTCGCACTCGGGCTGCTGCTGGTGCTCGACAACACCGCGCTGCTGCTCTGGGGCGGCGACCACGTCTCGCTCTCCACGCCCTACGAATCCGCCCTGCTGCGCTTCGGCGGCGTGCAGGTGCCCGCCGTCTCGGCAGTGCTGGTGCTGACCACGGCCGCCTCCCTGGTCGTGCTGCAGCTCTTCCTGCACCGCACGTCGGTGGGCCGGGCGATCCGCGCGGTGTCGCAGAACGCCGAGGCGGCGGCGATCCTCGGCATCCGGCCGCAGACCCAGTACGTCACCGCCTTCTTCGTCTCCGGCTTGCTCGCCGGCCTGGCCGCCTTCGCCTACGCGCCGACCTACGCCGTCTTCCCCTACATGGCCGACGCAGTGCTGCTGAACGCCTTCGTGGTGGTGATCCTCGGCGGCCTCGGCAACGTTTGGGGCGCGGTGCTCGGCGGCCTGCTGCTCGGCATCGTCGAGACCGTCGGCGCGGTCTACGTCTCCGCCGCCTATCAGACGGCGTTCGGCTTCGGCCTGCTGCTGCTGATGCTGGTGTTCCGCCCTACTGGCCTGTTCACGACCGGAACCCGACGTGTCGCCTGAGCCCGCCCCCGAGCCGCCCACGGCCGAGCTGTCCCGGCCGTTCGCGGCCGAGCTCTCACCGAGGCTCGCAGCCGACAGCGCGCGCAGCCGCACACTGCTCGCGGCGCGCGACTATGGCGGCTTGGTGCTGCTCGGCCTGCTCGCCTGGGCGCTGCTCACCGGGCTCAACTCGTTCTGGTCCAGCGTGCTCGCCTCGGTGCTGATCTGGACGGTGGCGACCAGCGGCCTCAACGTCATCGCCGGCCTCGGCGGCTATCCGAGCCTGGTGCAGGGCGCGTTCTACGGCCTCGGCGCCTACGGCTCCGCCATCGCGCTCACCGACGGGTTGCCGCTTTGGCTTGCAATGGTCATCGGCGTCGGCCTCGCCGGGCTCAGCGGCCTGCTGATCGGCGCCATCTTCGCCCGCACCCGCGGCCAATACTTTGCCATCGGCACGCTGTTCTTCGGCGTCATCGTCGCTTTGGTGCTGAATAACTGGTCGTCGCTCACCGGCGGCCCGCTCGGCACCCCGGTCCCGTTCGTCTTCGCCGACGCCGGCCAGCTCAACGTCCTCATCGCCGCCGCCGCCGCCGCCGCGCTGATGCTGGTGCGTTTCATACAGGCGAGCCGGCTCGGCCGCCGCTTGGTCACGGTGCGCGAGGACGAGGACCTGGCCGAGCATGTCGGCGTGCCGACCGGGCGCACCAAGCTCATCGGCTTCGTCATCTCGGCCTGCGTCGCCGGCTTCGCCGGCGTTCTCATCGCCCAATACAACAGCACCTTGTCGCCCGACCTGTTCGACTACAGCGTCGGCTTCGTGATGTTCGTCGCGCTCAGCGTCGGCGGCGCCGGGCGCGTGCTCGGGCCGCTGCTCGGCAGCCTGTTCATCGTTGGCGTGCCGAATCTGCTGAACCTGCCCTCGGGGCTTGGCCTGCTGCTGGTGGGCCTGGTCTTCGTCGCCGTGGTGATCCTGGTCCCCGGCGGTCTGATGAGCGGGCTGGACGCGCTGATCCGGCCGCTGCTGAGCCAAGCGCGGTTCCGTCGGGCGCGTCATCCGGTCGACCACCCGGACGTGGTGCGATGAGCGCCCTGCTCGAGGTCGAGGGGCTGAGCCTCTCCTTCGGCGGCGTGCGGGCCGTCGACGGGGTGGACCTGTCGGTCGAGCGCTCGACGATCTGCGGCATCATCGGCCCCAACGGCTCCGGCAAGACCACGCTGTTGAGCCTGCTGAGCGGCACCTACCGACCGCGCGCCGGCAGCATCCGCCTCGACGGCCGCGCAATCGGCGGCCTCTCCGCCCATCGCACGGTGCAAGCCGGCGTTGCCCGCACCTTCCAGACCACCCGGCTGTTCGCCGGCTGGACGCTGCTCGCCAACCTTGAGGTCGCCGCGGCGACCCGCAAGCCCGGCGCGGTCGACCTGTTCAGCCTGCTCGGCCTCGTGAACCTCGCCGAGCGCGGCCATGCCGCCTGCACCAGCCTGTCGAATGCCGAGCAGCGCCTCGCCATGATCGCCGTCGCGCTCGCCACCCAGCCGCTGCTGCTACTGCTGGACGAGCCCGCGGTCGGCATGTCGCCCTTCGAGGCCGCGGCACTCGCCCGCAACATCCGCCGCATCCGTGACGAGCTTGGCGTCACGGTGCTGATCGTCGAGCACAACATGCATTTGATGATGGGGCTCGCCGACACGATCATGGTGATGAACGCCGGCCGCAAGCTGGTCGAGGGCGCGCCCGAGGCGATCCGCCGCGACCCTCAAGTGATCGCCTGCTATCTTGGCGGCTGAGCCGATCCTCGCCATCGAACGCCTCGGCGTCAGCTTCGGCGCCGCGCCGGCGCTGCGTGACGTCAGCCTCAGCATCGCGCCGGGCGAGGCCGTATCGGTGCTCGGCGCCAATGGTGCGGGCAAGACGACGCTGCTGCGCGCCATCATGCGCCGGCTGCCGGCCGCCACCGGCTCCGTCCGCATCGCCGGCGAGGAGACGTCCCGCCTGCCCACC
This sequence comes from Acetobacteraceae bacterium, assembly GCA_963692975.2. Classification (GTDB taxonomy): domain Bacteria; phylum Pseudomonadota; class Alphaproteobacteria; order Acetobacterales; family Acetobacteraceae; genus CAXMMR01. The sequence continues at coordinate 27,140 of CAXMMR010000001.1, forward strand.
GACCAGGTGGTGCGCCGCGGCGTCGCCCTCTGCCCCGAAGGCCGGCAGCTCTTCCAAGCGATGACGGTGGAAGACAACCTGCTGCTCGGCGCCTATGGCAGCGCCAACGTCCTCGCCCGGACGCGGCTGCAGGCGGTGTTCGCCCGCGTGCCCTGGCTGGCGGCGCGCCGCGCCCAGCCGGCCGGCAGCTTCAGCGGCGGCGAGCAACAGATGGTGGCGATCTGCCGCGCCCTGATGTCGGCCCCCCGCCTGCTGCTTCTTGACGAGCCCTCCAGCGGCCTGTCGCCGATCGCCGTCGCCCAGATCCGCGACATGCTGCAGACCGTGCGCCAACAGGACGGCATGGCGATGCTGCTGGTGGAGCAGAACGTCGCCCTCGCCACCGCGCTGACGGGGCGTTGCTACCTGCTGAACCGCGGCGTCATCGAGGCCGAAGGCAATACGGCCGATCTCGTCAACGACCGGGTTCTGGCAGATGCCTACATGGGGGCTGGATGAAGAGACGGCCAGAGGCTCTGCCTCTGGACTCCGTTGGGGCCCGAGGCCCCAGACCCCATTCGCTTGAAGTTCCGGCTACCCGCGTTCTTGCTTGGCGACTCCGTTCCTCCTCGCGCCTGCAGCGGACTTGCCGCGCGCAACGGATCAGTAATCGGTTTTCAAAGGCTCCACCTTCGATGGGATCGCTGCATGCCGCGATGGGGCAAAGCCCGTGGCCTTCGCACTTACCTCGCCCGGCCCCACCGCCGAAACGAAAACAGCGAGCGCCGCTCCCGCCGCGTCCAGTAAACCAGCGCCTCGTCCAGTGTGTGGTGCGACCTGGTTCGCTCGCCTGTGCGCTGCAGCACGACGCCGTTGCCGCTCCGCCAGATCGCCGCGCAGCGCAGCGCCTGCCCGCTTGGCGTCAGCGACAGGATCTCCTCGAACCGTACGCCATGAGCGGCGTGGTCGAGCTGAATGGTGAGCGACAAGCCACGCCGCTCGGCCCAGTCGCGCGCCAGCACGAGGTCCTCGATCGAAAAGGCGAGGCCAAGCGTCTCACGCGCCGCCTGGCTTGCGATGCTCCTCCGCGCCCCGGCATCGTCAGCAAGCGGCGTGGCGCACGCGGCTGCCGAAATTGCGCGCCCGCCTGGAACCTTCTGAAGCATCTCGCCCCCACAAGGCCTTCATGGCCCTGCATCATGATCGGCGAAAAAGGTGAACAATTCGTATAGATCGCATGCGCTTGACGACCTCCCTCTCGCCTCCGGAGCCGGCAAGGAGCAAGCTTGCGGCAAGGGATAAATGCGGGAGGGTCCGACATGGCACGTGTGGCACTCGTGACGGGAGGCACACGCGGAATCGGCGCAGCGATTAGCCGGGCGCTGCACTCGGCCGGCCGGGAAGTGATCGCCAGCTACGCCGCCAACGACGCCGCCGCCGAAGGCTTCAAGGCGGAGACCGGCATCGGCGTGCTGCGCTTCGACGCCGCCGACTATGCCGCCTGCGAGGCCGCCGCCAAGCGGATTGCCGAAGAGCACGGCCCGATCGAGATCCTGGTCAACAACGCTGGCATCACCCGCGACGCCACCCTCGCAAGGCTGTCGCGCGAGATGTGGGATGCCGTGCTCGACACCAATCTCGGCTCCTGCTTCAACCTGTGCCGCCTGACCTTCGACGGCATGCGCGCGCAGAAATTTGGCCGCATCGTCAACATCGGCAGCGTCAACGGCCAGGCCGGGCAATACGGCCAGGTGAACTACGCCGCCGCCAAGTCCGGCATCCACGGCTTCACCAAGGCCCTTGCGCTGGAGGCGGCACGCTTCGGCATCACGGTGAACGCCATCGCGCCGGGTTATGTCGACACCGACATGGTTCGCGCCGTGCCCCCCGACGTTCTCGAAAAGATCGTCAGCCGAATTCCCGTCGGCCGCCTCGGCCACGCCGAGGACATCGCCCGCGGCGTCGTCTTCCTCACCGCCGAAGACGCCGACTTCGTCACCGGCTCGACGCTGTCGATCAATGGCGGGCAGCACATGTACTAGCTGACTGTGGAGGACAGGTAGGCCAAGGCTCTGCCCTGGACCAGACGCCCATCGCTCCCGTGCGATGGGCTTCGACGCCGGGGCCGTGAGGCTCCAGGCCCCGCCTGTTTGGCGAAGCACAGCAGCCGGCGGAGGTGGAGCGTTACGTGATCAACAAGATCGTCAGCAGCGTCGAGGCGGCGCTCGCCGGCATCGGCGACAGCGCCAGCATCATGATCGGCGGCTTCGGCGCCGTCGGCCAGCCCGACATCCTGATCGACGGGCTGGTCGATAAGGGCGCGCGCGACCTCACGATCATCACCAACAATGCCGGTGCGGGCCTGATCGGGCTCGCCAGGCTGCTCGCCGCCGGCCAGGTGCGGCGCATCATCTGCTCCTATCCGCGCTCCGCCGGCTCGGTCGCGTTCGAGGCGCTGTTCAACGCCGGACGGATCGAGCTCGAGCTGGTGCCGCAGGGCACGCTGGCCGAGCGCATCCGCGCCGCCGGCGCCGGCATCGGCGCCTTCTACACGCCGACCGCCTTCGGCACCGAGCTCGCGCACGGCAAGGAGACGCGCGAGATCGCCGGCCGGCAGCACGTGCTGGAGTATGCGCTGCCGGCCGACGTCGCCCTGGTGGAGGCCTGGCAGGCGGATCGCTGGGGCAACTGCACCTACAAGCAGAGCGGCCGTAACTTCAACCCGATCATGGCCACCGCCGCCCGGCTCACGGTCGTGCAGTCCCAGCACCTGGTCGCGCTCGGCACGCTTAATCCGGAGACGGTGATGACGCCCGGCATCTTTGTCGACCGCGTCGTCCACCAACCCTACGGCGATCCCCAAGGCTAGGAGCGGCAACGATGGGCACCACGGTTGAAGCGCTGTCGCGCGAGCAGGTCGCGGCCAGGCTGGCGAGCGACATTCCGGATGGCTGGTATGTCAATCTCGGCATCGGCGCGCCGACGCTGGTCGCCGACTACCTCCCGGAAGGGCGCGAGATCGTGCTGCATTCCGAGAACGGCATCCTCGGCATGGGCCCCGCGCCGGCGCCCGACCGCGTGGAACCCTGGCTGATCAACGCCGGCAAGAAGCACGTGACGATGCTGACCGGCGGCTCGTTCGTCCACCAGGCGGACAGCTTCGCCATCATCCGCGGCGGCCATCTCGATCTGTGCGTGCTCGGCGCCTTCCAGGTGGCGCAGAACGGCGACCTGGCGAACTGGTCGATCTCGACCACCGAAAAGGCGCCGGCCGTCGGCGGCGCGATGGACCTCGCGGTCGGCGCCAAGCACGTCTGGGTGCTGATGGAGCACACCACCAAGACGGGCGTGCCGCGGCTCACCGAGCGCTGCTCCTATCCGCTCACCGCGCTCGGCGTGGTCAGCCGGATCTACACCAACCTTGCCGTCATCGACGTGACGGTGCGGGGCTTCGAGGTGCGCGAAATGCTGCCGGGGCTGACGCTCGAGGCATTGCAGGAGAAGACAGCCGCGCCGCTGCACATCTCAGCCGGGCGGCTGGCGGAGAACGAGCATGGCTGAGGCCTATATCTGCGACTTCACCCGCACACCGATCGGCCGCTACGGCGGCGCGCTGCGCGACGTGCGCACCGACGACCTGGCCGCCCATCCGCTGCGCGCACTCCGCGAGCGCAACACCTCGGTCGATTGGAATGCGGTCGACGACTGCTATTTCGGCTGTGCCAACCAGGCCGGCGAGGACAACCGCAACGTTGCCCGCATGGCGGTGCTGCTGGCGGGCTATCCGGCCAGCACGCCCGGCGCCACCATCAACCGGCTGTGCGGCTCCGGCCTCGATGCGGTCGGCACCGCGGCGCGGATGATCCGGTCGGGAGAGGCCGATCTGGTGCTCGCCGGCGGGGTGGAGAGCATGACGCGCGCGCCGTTCGTCATGGGTAAGGCCGGTGAGCCATTCTCCCGCCAGGCGCAGTTGCAGGACACGACGATCGGCTGGCGCTTCGTCAACCCGGCGTTGAAGGAGGTCTACGGCGCCGAGTCGATGCCCGAGACCGGCGACAACGTCGCCGCCGATTTCGACGTCTCGCGCCGCGACCAGGACGCCTTCGCCCATCGCAGCCAGCAAAAGGCCCGCGCCGCGCAGGACGCCGGCGTGTTCGCCCGCGAGATCACCCCGGTCACGATCAAGGGCCGGCGCGGCGACAGCGTGGTCAGCCTCGACGAGCATCCGCGGCCGGAGACCACGCCGGAGGCCCTGGCCGGGCTGAAGCCAGTGTTCCGCGGCACCGTGACGGCGGGCAACGCCTCGGGCGTCAACGACGGCGCCGCCGCACTGATCCTGGCCAGCGAGGCTGGCGCCCGCCGGCACGGGCTGGTGCCGCGCGCCCGGGTGGTCGCGATGGCGACCGCCGGCGTGCCGCCGCGGATCATGGGCATCGGCCCGGCGCCGGCGACCGAGGCGCTGCTCGGCCGCGTCGGCCTGTCGCTGGGCGAGATCGACCTGTTCGAGCTGAACGAGGCATTCGCAAGCCAGGCGCTCGCCGTGCTGCGCCGGCTCGGGCTGCCGGACGACGCGGCGCACGTGAACCCGCATGGCGGCGCCATCGCCCTCGGCCACCCGCTCGGCATGTCGGGCGCGCGGCTGGCGCTGACATCGGTGAACGCCCTGGAGCTGCTCGAGCTGAGACGGGCCGTCGCCACCATGTGCATAGGGGTTGGCCAGGGCATCGCCTGTCTGATCGAGCGGGTCTGACCATTCCCGATGCACCATTCCGCCCGGATGCAGCGCCAGGTCTTGGCATCAAGGTCGACCTTGATGCCGGGGGCGACGAGAAGGTCGACGAACAGCGCGCCATGCCGGTCGCGCTGGCGCATCGTATCGTTGTAAAGGTGGCGCCGCTGACGTCATCGCCCAGCGACGCCGTGGCGGGCGTCATGATCACCTTTACCGACGTGACCCAGCGCATTGCCGCGGCCAAGGCGTTGGTGGCGGCCAAGAAGCGGGCCGAGAGCGTTCACGCCAAGTCGCGCTTCCTCGCCGCCGCCAGCCACGACCTGCGCCGGCCGCTATAGATCCTCGCTCTGCCGCAGGCATTACTGGCGAAGAGCGTGATGGGTGAGAAGCCGCAGGGCCTGGTGGTCCGGCTCGACGACACGCTCGGCGTGATGTCGGCGATGCTGGACACGCTGCTCGACATTGATGAGATCGAGGCCGGCACCGTGCGTCCGGAGCCGTCGGCCTTAACCCTCGACAGCTTGACCGCCTGCGCAACGGGTTCACCTACCGCGCAGAGGCAAAGCGCCTCAGCCTGCGCGTCGCGCCTCGACTGTCATCGTGCCTACTCGCTGATGGCAATTATCTCCGGCTCGCTGCCCGGCAGCGGCGTGGCGTGGCGGGCAACCTCGGCGAGCTCGGCGAGGCGTTGCCTATGGTCGTCCTCTCCGAGCGGGTAGCGCGCCATCACGACCGCCGCGGCAAAGCCAAGCAACACGGTCAGGCCGCAGAAGGTTACGACCAGGTGGGTCAGAACGATGTCGGGCACCGTGCCTGGTTTGGCGGCTGCGGGAAAATGTACGGCGCTGAGGATGGCGCCGGACAGCAATAGGCCGACGCCGGTGACGCATTTCTGCATGAAGAACGAGCCCGCGAAGAACACACCCTCTTGGCGCTGTCCGGTACGCATTTGAGAATCCTCGACAACGTCCGAAATCATCGAACTACCGAGGATAGTGCCGCCGACGCCGAAGGTGATCGTCAGCACGAAGAATATCATCAATACCGGCAGCAAGGCCGGTGTGCCGTTGGCTGGGAACACGCCGGCCACCCGCAGCAACAGCGGCGCCGAGGCCAAAACACAGTAGCCGATCGAGGACCAGACGGCGACCAGCCGCTTGCCCCAGCGGCGGGAAGCAATCGTGACGAAGCCGAATGCGACAGCGACGCCGAGGAGGATGCAGAGTGTAAAGATCGCCAGCGCGCCCGAGCTGAACCCCCAAAGAAACGTGTTGAAGTAGGTGGTCAGCGCGAAAATCAAACCGAGATTGGCGTTGCTGAACATCCCTGAGACCAGCAGAATGCGGAAGGCGCGGTTGGCGAACGCGGTGCGCACACCACGCAGCGTGCCGCCAAGGCTGGTTCGGGTCGGCGAGGCCTTCGGCAGACGGCCGATCTCGCGGTGGGTGCCTATGGCCGACAGCAGGATCGCACCCATCATCAGCACGGCGGCGCAAATCGCGTAGTGCCGGTAGCCGGCGGGGTTGAGCTGGCCGACCGGAAAGCTCGGCGTCGGCGCCAGAAAGATGGCAAAGGCAATGAGCAGCATGCCGACGCCGCCGAGCCAGCCGAATAGGTAGCGATAGCCAAGGATCGAGGTACGTTCGTGGTAGTCGCTGGTGAGCTCGGGCGTGAGCGCGCTGGACGGCACCTCGTAGCAGGAGATGGCGCTGCGAACGAGGATCGCGACCACGACCAGGTACGCCATGATGACGAGGTGCGAGGCGCCGGCCGGCGGGTTCCACAGCAGTAAATAGAGCACCCCGACAGGCACGGCCGAGGCATACATGAACGGGTGTCGCCGGCCCCAGCGCGAGCGGCAATGGTCCGACAGGTGGCCTATGACTGGGTCGATGAACGCATCGAGCACCAAGGCGGCGAAGATTGCGAGCCCCACCAGGCCGGCCGGCAACCCGACGACCTGGTTGTAGAACAGCAGCAACAGCGTCGAGAATCCGTTATCCTTGATGCCGTAGGCCAGCGAGCCGACGCCGTAGAACAGCTTGCTGACCAGTGGCACCCGGCGCTGCTCGGGAGCGGCGACGCTATCCGCGTCTTCACGCTCGGATACCGCCATGACATGAGCGAAAGGCTGAGCCATTTGGTGGCGCCTCCGGAGAATGAAGTCGAGAGTGAGTCTTCGCGCCGCCCTACGACGAGCCCACGTTATCCGAGGATCGAACCAATGATCGCTGCAGCCTTGGAGTAAGGCGCATAGAACGCGTCTATATTGTCGCCGGTGCCGCGCACCACCACGCCGCGCTGGTTGGAAAACTCGCGAAAGCCGTCAAGGCCGTGGTGGCGTCCCATGCCGCTCATACCAACACCGCCGAAGCCGAGTGATGGAAGCGCCGCTTGCATGGCGCAGGTGTTGACCGCAGCGCCGCCCGAGCTCGTCTGCGCGAGTACGCGATCGGTGCTCGCCGGCTCGCCAAATACATAGAGCCCGAGCGGCCTCTCGCCGGCGTTGATCATCGCAATTGCCCCGTCCAAATCATCGTAGGGAATGACAGGCAGGATGGGTCCGAAGATCTCTTCCTTCATGATGCCCAAATCCGCCGCCGGATCCACGACAAGGGAGAGCGGCATGCGACGCGTATCCCGGTCCGTCTTGCCGTTTGGCTCGAGCTCGATGACTTGGCACTGCCTGTCATGCGCCTCCTGCAGCAAGCCGGAGATCCGATCCATGTGGCGCAACGAGATAATCCCCGTGCAATCATCGCCATGGGAGTAATCGGGTGCGGCTTGCTGCATGAACTCTTGCGACAGCCGGATAAAACCTGGGACCTCGTCGCGTGGAACCAGGCAATAGTCCACGGTGACGCACATTTGGCCGTTCTTGACGATTTTGGTGCCGATCACCGAGCTGACATTAGTCGCATTGATGGAGCCCGGCGTCATCACCGCCGGACACTTGCCACCCAACTCCAGCGTCACAGGCGTCAGGTTGCGCGCCGCCGCCTGCATGATCTGCCGTCCGACGTTTGGGCTTCCGGTGTAGAGCAGGTGGTCCCAAGGCAGGTCGGCGAACGTGCGCGCGAGTTCCAGGCCACCAACCGCGACGTAGACGAGCGTCGGGTCGAACGTCTGCTCCACCATCTCACGCAGCAGCCTAGCCGAGGCCGGGGTATACTCGGATGGCTTCACAATCACCCGGTTGCCGGCCGCCAGCATCTCCACCATCGGCCCGACCGACAGGTCGAACGGAAAGTTCCAAGGCACGATGTTGCCGATCACGCCCTTCGGCTGGCTTTGCACATAGGCCCGAGCGGTGCCCAGGAACGCAGGGTCGGTCTCCCGAGCGACTGGCCGCATCCAGTCCTCCAGCCGCTCCATGACAAACTGCACTCTAGCCATCGGACCCAGCACCTCGATCAGGTCGGAGGCGGGAACAGGGTGGGCCCCGAAGTCGTGGCTGAGTGCGGCACTGATGCGCTCGCGGTTGCTTGCCAGCATGCCGACCAGCCTGCCTATGCGGGCACGTCGCTCATCGAGACTAGGCTCACGATCGTTGTGAAAAGCAGCACGTTGTGCTGCGAAGGCAGCGTGCAGTTCTGCAATGGCAGCGTCATCGCTGTCTGGTGCTGCCGCAAATGCTTCCGGTGAGCTCTCGAGGATGGACATGTTTTCTCCCTGGGAATGATCGAGTGACGGCTGCGCTGAGCTTGTTCGACCCTGTTGTTAGATGCGCTTGATGCCGATCGTAGCTTAGTTTTACGGCGTTACAGGCTCCATAAGCGAGTAAAGTTGCAAGGCTGCGTCAGCCACGCTGTCCACGCTCTCTGCATAGCCTGTGCCGACCCAGGCCCGCGCGATGTGCAGGCCGCCCCCGATCACGCCGCGCAGCAGCAGCGACGACGTCGGCCGACTATCGTCAAATACTTCCATCAGCAATGCCCCGAACTCATCTAGGCTTTGCGAAATCAACGCTTCCGTCCCCTCACTCACGCTCGCCATCTCGATGAGGAAGACGCGCGCGCTGGTGGGATGCTTTTTGATTTGCTGGAAATACACCAGCAATGCCGCCCGTATGCGCTCCAACGGCGCTCGACCATCTTGGACAGCCGCCTCGCGCATCCGCGCGATCAACACTCGGTTCACACCCAAAAAGCAGTGTTTTAGAAGGTCCTCGCCGTTGATGAACGATTCGTAGAAGTAGCGTTCGGTCAGGCCTGCCCTCATGCAGACTGCCTTCACGCTTGCCGTCTTAAATCCTGTGGCGCCGTAAACGCTGAGCGCCGCTTGCATCAATTGCACGCGCCGCTCTGCCCGGCGTTCGTCCGCCGTTCTGTCGCCATAGCGCCTAGCCGTTTGTTGCACGCTCAATGTCCTAAGAGGCAAAGCCTTCTTCTGAAAGAAAGCACAACGGCACGAACTGCGTGGTTAAAGCTAGCCAAGGACCCTCGCGTAGAAGCGTCTTGCGGCTACTTTCTGAAAGGAGTTTGCATCTGACACGGACTCATGTCAACTAACGATCACCTACCGGCCCGAGGCGCTGTACGATGTCCGACACCACTCTGCTTGAAGATCTCCACAATCGCTACCGGCTCGAGCGTGAGCGACGCACGGAAAATTTGGCCGATCGTAAATACCAGGACATGAAGGAGGGCTTTTCCCACCTCCTCTCTGATCCCTATACCGCATCGATCGATCGCCCGCCCGTGGCGGACAGCGTGGACGTCCTTGTGGTTGGCGGCGGCTTCGGCGGCCTGCTCGCTGCCGCTCGCCTTCGCGAAGCCGGGGCGGGCCGCATTCGTATTGTGGAGGCCGGCGGCGACGTGGGCGGGACCTGGTATTGGAACCGTTACCCGGGTGCAGCCTGCGACATTGAGTCCTACATTTATTTCCCGCTGCTCGAAGAGACCGGCTACATGCCCAAGGAGCGCTACAGTAAGGCGCCCGAGATACGCGAGCACTGCCGACGCATCGCCGCCCAATTCGGCCTTTTCGAGGATGCACTTTTCTCCACCCAGGTCACTTCGTTCGACTGGGATGTGGACGCCGCCGTCTGGCAGGTGCGCACCGACCGCGGCGACCACATCCGCGCCCGCTTCGTGGTGCTGGCCACCGGGCCGCTGAACAAGCCGAAGCTCGCCGCCATTCCCGGCCTAGACAGCTTCCGCGGCCAAAGCTTCCACACCAGCCGTTGGGACTACGCCTATACCGGCGGCAGCGCCACCGAGCCGATGATCGGGCTGGCCGACAAGCGCGTAGGTATCATCGGCACCGGGGCTACGGCGATCCAGTGCGTGCCGCCGCTCGCCCGTGCGGCCAAGCACCTCTACGTCTTCCAGCGTACGCCGTCATCCGTAGACGCACGCAACAACGCGCCCACCGACCCGGGTTGGGCGGCGAGCCTGCAGCCCGGCTGGCAGGCGCGTCGCATGGCGAACTTCACCGAGCAGATGGCTGGCCATTTGCAGCAGCCGGACGAGGTGGCCGACGGCTGGACCACGCTGGCCCGCAAGGTGCGCGAGAAGGTGGCCAAGGACCCAAGTCGCGCCGACTTCATGGCGATGCTGGCGGAGGCCGACGTAGAGAAGATGGAGGAGATACGCGCCCGCATGGACAGCCTTGTACGGGAGCCCACCACCGCCGAGGCGCTGAAGCCCTGGTTCAGCCTATTCTGCAAGCGCCCCTGCTTCCACGACGAGTATCTCGGCATGTTCAACCGGCCGAACGTCACGCTGATCGATACCGCCGGCCGTGGGGTGGAGCGCATCTCGGAGAGCGGCGTCGTCGCCGCCGGGAAGGAGTACGAGTTGGATTGTCTGATCTTCGCCACCGGTTTCGAGGTAAGCTCAGACTATTCCAAGCGCTCCGGCTTCGAAATGCACGGCGTGGGCGGCGTCTCGCTCACCCAGAGATGGTCTGCCGGCTTGGCCACGCTGCACGGCATGCACAGCCGGTGCTTTCCCAACTGCTTCGTCATCAGCCAGGCGCAATCAGGCATGTCGCCAAACTTTCCGCATATGCTGAGCGAGCAAGCCAAGCACATAGCCCACATCGTGGGCTACAGCGTGCATCACGGCATACGCACGGTTGAGACGAGCGAAGCCGCCGAGCAGGAATGGGTGCAAACCATCCTCAAGATGGGCGAAGGCCGTCGCCAGTTCCTGGAGGCCTGCACGCCCGGCTATTACAACAACGAGGGAAGGGGCATGTCGCAAGCCATGGCTAGGAGCTTTCCCTATGGCCCTGGCCCGGTCGCCTTTATTGAGTTGCTGACCAAATGGCGCGAGGAGGGCGATTTCGCCGGCCTTGAACTCGATGGCAAGCCTGTCCGTCAATCAAAGGGCGCGTCAACATCATGAGCCAATCGATCGACCGCAAATCTATCTTTGTAACCGGTGCCGCCAGCGGCATGGGGCTGGCGACCGCCAGGCTTTTCGCATCTCGCGGATGGTTCGTTGGTGCCTACGATGTAAACATTGATGGCCTCAACGGCCTTGAGGCCGAAATTGGCGGACAGAACGGCATCTTCGCCACGCTGGACGTGACAGACCCGGCTGCCTTCAAGGCCGCTATCGAAGGCTTCGGACTAGCCACTGGCGGCACGATGGATCTGATGTTCAGCAACGCCGGCATCGCCATTGGTGGGCTGTTTGATGAGATGGCTTGGGCTGACATCATGAAGATCGTGAGCGTCAACTTCCTCGGCGTCATGATCGGCACGCGTGCGGCCGTGCCGTTGCTGCGTAACACTCCGGGCGCGCTATGCCTGATTAACTCCTCGTCGTCTTCGATCTTCGGCACGGCCGGCATCGCAGTGTATTCCGCCACCAAGCATGCCGTGCGCGGCCTGACGGAAGCGTTGTCGATCGAGTTCAAGCGCATCGGCGTTCGTGCGTCAGATCTTTTGCCAGGCTTGATAAATACGCCGATCCTTTCGGACACCATGCGCAAAATGGCGCCACCGGAGGGTATGTGGCGTCTGGTGCAGCCGACCGAGGTTGCAGAGACGGTGTGGCGCGCCTATCACGAAGACAAGCTGCATTGGTATGTGCCGGAAGAGTTAAAGGCGTTCGACGTTCAGGCGGTGCAGGAGCCGGAGGCGGTGCGGGAGGAGCGGACGGCGTTGCTGGCAATGATGAAGGAGTGACACCTTCCGGAGCTGCGGCTGATGTCCGGGAAGCCAGCGGTCCTTTCTAGAAGAACCAAAAAGCTTGCGCTCAGCTACCTCAATAAGTGCAGGTGTTGAAAAAATCGCTGCCGCCATGATCGCGAGACGTCAAGCCGCCTTCCAGGTGCGAAGCGAAGCCCTCGCTGTTGGGAACTTTCAACTACATGCGGGGCCTGCCGCGCCGTTCGCCAAGACGCTCGCGTTCGCTCCCGACGCAGTGCGCCCCCGCGGTTGTTAACGGTAGGTCGGTTTCGGCTGTCACCATCTAGAAGCCATCACGCTGAAGCTCGCCGCTGGCTAGCGTCGCATCGTCGCCATGGTCCGCAGCGAAGAGGCTGCCGGTCGTCACGCTGCGCGCCAGATGCACAGCGTCATCGCCGACTACGAGCAGCCCGATGCGCTGGACGCTGCCTTCGCCGGCATCGACCGAGTTCTGCTGATCTCGTCCAACGATCTGCCCCGGCGCGTGGCCCAGCACCGCAACGTCATCGACGCTGCCAAGCGCGCCGGGGTCGGGCTGTTGATCTATACCAGCGTCCTGCACGCCGACACCTTTCCGCTCGGCCTGGCCGCCGCTCATCGCGACACCGAGGACGCGCTGCGCGCCTCCGGGGTGCCGTTCGTGCTGCTGCGTAACGGCTGGTATTCGGAGAACTACGCCGCCCAAATCTCCGCCGCCCTGGCCCATCACGGCCTGCTCGGCAGCGCCGGCGCTGGCCGCATCGCCTCGGCAGCCCGCGCGGATTACGCCGCCGCCGCCGCAATCGTGCTGGCTTCGCCGGAGACGCGGCACGGCCGCGCGCTGGAACTTGCAGGCGACCAGTCGTACACGCTGTCGGAGTTCGCCGCCGAGATCGCCCGGCAGTCCGGCCAGCAGGTCGGCTACAAGGACCTCCCGCAAGCCGAGTTCGAGGCGGCGCTGCTTGGCGTCGGCCTGCCGAAGGGCTTGGCCGCGCTGCTCGCGGACAGCGACGCCGGCGCCTCCCGAGGCGCGTTGTTCGACGACGCGCGGCAGCTCAGCCTGCTGATCGGTCGCCCGACGGCAAGGTCGGGCGGAGCCGGGCCGCCCTGAAGGCGACCGTGAGCCAAGCCATGCGGTTGCTGACGCGAGCGCCGCTGCTACACCAGTCGCCCTGGTGCAGGGGCAGCAAGCGGCGTGTTGGGTTAGCGCCCCATCTACCAGCTTGGCACCGGAAATTCACAGACGGTTCGACGGCATCTTCATGGCGCCCTACTTCGCCGGCGGGGCTGCTGGTCGGCGCTTGGCGGCTGGTCTCTAACAATTTGAGCTGGCCTTGGCGTGCCAGTGCTGGCTCTGGCCTGCTCCTGATCGAACCGCCCGAGAACCCCTTTGATGGAGACCGTTCATGATCGCACAACCGCACCCGGCACCCTTGGCCGCTAGGCTGATCGAAGCCCCGCCGGCATCTCAGTTCGATCCGGCCTTGCCTGGCTTCGAGCACCGGTTTGCAACCGTCGCCGGCGTGCGCCTGCACTACGTCACCGGCGGCAAGGAGAACGGCGAGGTGCTCGTCCTGCTGGCCGGGTTCCCCGAAAGCTGGTTCGCCTGGCGCAAGATCATGCCGCTGCTTGCCCCAAGCTACCGCATCATCGCGCCGGATTTGCCGGGCCAGGGCGACTCTGACTGCCCATTGGGCGGGTATGACACCCAGACCCTTGCGGCAGCCGTCCACCGCCTGCTGCAGCAGCTCGGACCCAAGCGGTATTGCATGGCTGCCCACGATGTCGGCGCCTGGGTGGCCTACCCCTATGCGGCACTCTTCGGCAGCGAAATCCGGCGCCTGGCGCTGATGGACGCCGGTATCCCGGGCATCACCCTACCGGACGCCCTGCCGACCGATCCGGAGCGGGCGTGGCGCACCTGGCATTTCGCATTCCATGCGCTGCCGGACTTGCCGGAGATGCTGATTGGCGGGCGGGAGCGCGAGTATCTGGACTGGTTCCTGCGCCGCAAGACGGCCAACCCTCACACCTTCTCCGATGCCGATATCGCTGAGTACCTGCGCGTGTTCACCAAGGCCGGCGGGCTGCGCGCAGGCCTTGCCTATTACCGCGCCGCCGAGCTGTCTGCGCAGCAGAATCGGGATCTCAGCGCCAAGGGCAAGCTCGCCATGCCGCTGCTTGCGCTCGGTGCCGACCAGGGATCGATCACCGACATGGCATCCCCGCTCCGGGCGTATGCCGACGACGTGCGCGGCGGCGTGGTGGAACATTGCGGCCACTTCATTCCGGAGGAACAACCCGAGGCGGCAGCGCGAGAGTTGTCAGCCTTCTTCGGAGAGCTCTGACATGGCCGACGCCTGCGCTGGGGTCCGCAAAGCCAGCTCTACTGTGTCTGCGAGAATCTCTGCGGGGCTTCAACTACCGGGTCTGGGTTGGCGGCGCTTTCATCTCCAACAGTGGCACCTGGGTGCGGCGGACGGCCCAGGACTGGCTGGTGTTCACCCGGCTCACCTATCACGACGCGTCCGCCGTGGGATTGGTACGGCGTCGCAGTTCGGGCCGCAGCTCCTGCTGCTGCCATGGACAGGGTCCGCCGCCGACCACATGAACCAGTGCAAGTTGCTCATCGCCAAGCTGCTCCTTCTACACTCGACGATAGTTGATCTCCAACAAACGTTCCTCAAACCAGGCTTTGCGGCACGTTACCCGCACCCCAAAATACCGCTATGATACGCCGGGTCTCGCCCGAGCTGATCGATACCGCTCGTCGCGGAGATTGATTTCTCATTCTCACCCGCAACCGCCCGGTGCCGCCGGAGCCCGCCTCGGTCGGAGGAACAGTGGTGGACGACGGTGGCGATCCGACTGGCCGGTCCGGTCTTCTCACACCTGAGAACGTCGCCGATCAGCTTCCGAGCAGGCCCGTTCTGATCAGCTCGGTCGCCGAACGGCAAGGCATAGTCCTGCAACGCTACCATCATCCGCCAAGCACCATCGATGTTCCGGGCTTGCGTGACGCCCTCCTGGTGTCTCACCTGGGCGGCCCAGTGCTGGTCGAGCAGGCTCGGCAAGACGGCAGGATCGAGCGGCGATGGACAGGTCCCGGACAGGTCTCCCTGACACGGCGGGCCAGCCGATCCGCCGTATCCTGAGCGGGCGGCCAGATGTTGCCCTGCTCTATCTCGCACCCGATTTTTATCCACGGCGTCGCCCAGGAGGTCTACGGTGTGGATGCGGACCGAGTCGATCTCGTTCCATGTCTGGGCTCGCCGGACGAGACCGCCGAGCAGTTGGTGCGGCTCTTGCTGGTGGAGGCGGAGCGGCCGGAGACTGGCACGGTGCTCATGATGCAAAGCCTGACGCGAGCCCTTGGCGTTCATCTGCTGCGCTTCCACTCCAATCTTACGCCTGCGCCGCCAGGCCCGCCGCCAAGCCTGCCGGCGCCGCGCCTGCAGCGCGTTCTCGAGCAGATGCGGTCCAGCCTGCATGAGGACCTCCCGCTCAGCCGCCTTGCCGAAACGAGTGGATTGAGCCCGTCCCAGTTCGTTCGGGCCTTCCGCGGCGCCACGGGTCAGCCGCCGCATCGCTACCTGATCGGCCTGCGGGTCGAACGGGCACGTGCGTTGCTCGAGCAGACTGACATGTCGGTCACCTTGATCGGTGTGCGCTGCGGCTTCGAGCAACCCAGCCATTTCGCCACGAGTTTCCGCGCCATGACGGGGTTCACGCCCCGGGCGTGGCGGCAGGCGCGTCGACCCTGACCTCGCCGTCCGCCACCGGTTGTTCGGCACGTCAAGAAATCGAAATTGCTGTCCGTTTCCCGAAAGTCACGCCGCGCGTGAGTCCCCAATTAGTCTGCATCGAAGGAGGACACCATGACGGGATCGCCTGATTTCGGCATGTTCGGACGTTACGAGGAAATCCCGGTCGGTGAGATGACCGCCGAGATGAAGGACGCCTACGACTACATCGTGGAGTTGCGTGGCCAGGTGCCAGGTCCGCACAAGATCTGGTTGGCCAATCCGGCCTTGTCGCGGACAGTCGTCCCGATCGGCGCCTACTATCAGACGCGATCAACGCTGACCAAGGCCGAGATCGAGATCGCGACGAACCTGGTGAACGCACGCTGGCTGGCGGCCTATTCCAACTACGAGCACGAGATGATCGGTGAGGAGAAGGGCCGCCTGGCGCCAGAGAAGGTCGAGGCGATGATTGCCGGCTTGCCCACGAGCTTCGATGATGAGCGCCAGCAGGTGGTCTACGAACTTGCCTCGGCGCTCGTGGCGCCCCGGGTCGTGCCGAAGGGTCTCTACCGCCGGGCGAAGGCGCTGCTGGGCGATGCGGGCATCGTCGATGTGACCATGCTGCTCGGCTGGTTCACCGGCGTTTCGCTCACGCTAAACGCCTTCGACGTTCCCTCTAACGCCGTGGGATTGGACCAATGACGGAGACGCACGTGGACGCAACGCATCTGGGCGGCCGCCTACCCCTGCTCGATCCGGCCTGCCTGACGGACAGCCAGCAGGCGGTCTATGACCGCCTTCGCGCCACCATGATACGGTGGGCCGATCAGGCCGGCTTCCAGAGCATCACGGACCAGGGCCGGCTGATCGGGCCGTTCAACCCGGTCATGCTCAGCCCCGGCATCGCGCCCGCCTTCCTGGACCTGCAAGACGCGGAGCAGGCCAACACGTCGCTCAGCGAGCGGGTGCGGCAATTCGTCATCCTCGCGGTCGGCGCCGTCTGGCGGGCCGAATACGAGCTATACGCCCATACCGCCGTCGCCCGCAAAGCCGGCCTGCCGGATGACGCCATAGGGTGCTTGGCAGCCGGCACCTTTCCTGAAGGATTGAGCGAGCAGGAGGAAGTTGCAGGCCGTTTCGCCCGGCAGCTTGCGGCCGAGCATCGCGTCGATGCGGAACTGTATCGTGCCGCCGAGACGGCATTCGGCGCGCAAGGCCTTGTGGACATCACCTTTCTGGCCGGCATCTATCAACTTGTTTGCGGTCTCCTGGCTGCATTCGAAATTCCAACTCCCGCGGCAAGCCTCTTGGATGGATCGAGGCCGGTTCCGGCCGATGGCTTGCGCAAGGCGACGCTGACGACGGTCGCCGTGTTTCCGGCCAAGTCGTTCCTTGAGAACCTCGCCGTCCGCCACGACAACTCCAGTCTTGTGACGTGCGTCACCACGAAAGAACTGTTCTATGTTCCACCGTGGTCTGGAACGGGCATGGTGGAGCCGATCCGTCTGCACGGCTTCGAACAGTTGCCGACAGGTGTGATCGAGATCGAGCCGGATCTCTTTCTAATCTGCACATCAAACCTTTACACCACCCACGAGTCATTCCTGTATCGGCTCGACCTGCGCGATTGGCAGCCTGGATCGCCGGTCAAACCCGAGCTGGTGTTCCGGTTTCCCGACAACGCCCGCGGGCTAAACGGCATGTGCCTGCTGGCACCCGGCGTCGCCCTGGTAGCGGACTGCTTTGCGAGCCTGATCTGGCGCGTGGACCTGCAACCGGGCGGCCAAGACATCCATGCCCGGGTCTGGCTCGAAGATGGGAGCATGGGATATTTCCCGGGCAAGCTGAAGCCCGAGCAGCCCGGTGTGAACGCGGTCCGCTATGCCGCTCGAACCAATCACCTGTATTACACCTCGACAGCCAAGAAACTGCTGATGCGCGTGCCGGTCACCCCCGAGACGCTAGACCCGGCAGGCTCACCGGAACTGGTGGTTGCAGGACGCATGTTCGATGATTTCTGCATCGACGAGGATGCGGGCACTCTCTACGTGACCACCCACCGACAGAACACCATTGATCGCGTCTCCATGGATCCGGGCGAGAACAGCGGCTTCACGCAGAGTGTTGCCGGAGACCCCTTCACTGAAGCGATGATCGGACCTTCGAGCGGGGCGTGGAGTCGCCGGTCCGGGGATTACGGCAAGGCGGCATACTTCATCTGCGATGGTGGCACCGCATCTCCACCGCCCGGTGGTCCACAGCTCGCGAAGCTGCTCTGGGTGACCTTTTAGCCTCGCCAACGACGCGGCCAGCTGCGGAATGTTAAACCTGAGCGTGGATGCAGACGGCTCGAAACGTACGGCGTCTCACCGCCGCCCGCGCCTTGCTCCAGTTGCCACCGTCTATCACTGCCGCCCAAGCCGCAAAGGCGTCTCGACCACTCGGCCGCCGCCCCCTGTCACGGACTGAAGGCTGATTGACTTGAACTCGTACACGCTATTTATAATCGCTTGGACGCGCGAAAGTCACTGCCCGGTAGGTAGTCCGGGTGACATTCTGTGTTCGTGCAGCTTACACGCTCTATTCCAGACGTGGGCAACCTGCGCGTCCTTTCCCTATTGAGGGAGAGGAGCGTCCCATGGGCATCGCCCGTTACCTGATTGCCTTCGTTGCCGTGTTCAATTTCGGCGGCCTGATTGCCGATGCGATCGTGCCAGCTACCTCGAGGCAGCACTTGTTTAATCCGCTCTGGCCGCCGCACGCTAAGTTCCATAATGCTCAGACCATGCTGATGGGCCTCGTGAGCGGCACCTTGTCCCTGACCATCCTATTCGGCAGGCCGTCGCTCACCCTTCACGCCTTCTTGCTGGCGGCGGCGGTCGCCGCGAACTACTTCGTGACCATGGCGCTTGCGCCCTTGTTTCCGAGTACCGCCTGGATGGATCCAGAGTTCGCCGCGGGCACACCCCGCCCACTCGGCTTGGCCCCGCAACAGCTTGTCTCCTACATGCTTTGCGGCCTCGTACTCATCGCAATCTTAATAGCCGTCTTCGCTTAGCTGCGGGGGTCAGTCTACTCTCCGACTCTTTCACCTGGGAGTGGACTGACCGCTTTGCATCATTTTGCGAAATCCGCTCAGAGTCAGATTAGAAGGTGGGACTTACTGAGGCTCGGATCAGTCGCCTGCTCCCTGCAGATCTGTCTCTGCTTCTGGCCTAGTTCGGTCCTCGTTACTGTGGCTGGTGGCGGTCGACCTCTTGCAAGCCTGGCCCGGAACCGGACGTTCCGCTTCGGAGAGCGCGGCAACCCAAGCGGACATCGGCAGCCGAGATCGGACAACCGCTTGGATCACATAGGACCTTGACGTAAGCAGGCTCTGCGCGACCAGCGGTGAAGAGCCGCCGTAATAGTCAGACGAACCGCTTGGCCTACTAGCGCTTTTCGCGCCCTGAGTGTGGCTCTTAGAGGCGCATGCCGCCCGAGGCTTCGATCCGCTGACCGTTGATCCAGCGGTTATCGGCCGAGACGAGTGCCGCGACGATCGGACCGATATCGGACACGCGGCCCGGACGACCAAGCGCCGTGTTCTGCGAAACCATGCGGTTGACGTCCGGATTATCGCGCACGAGGCCGCCGCTGAAATCCGTCTCGATCGCCCCGGGCGCCAGCGTGTTCGCGGTGATGCCGCGCGACGCGAGCTCGGCAGCCAGATAACGTGTGAAGACCTCGATACCGCCCTTCATCATGGCGTAGGCCGAGGAACCAGGGAATGAAAAGCGCGCGAGGCCGCTCGAGATGTTCAGGATGCGGCCGCCGTCCGCGAGGAGCGGCAGCAGACGCTGGGTCAAGAAATATGGGCCTTTGAGGTGCACCTTCATGACCGCGTCGAACTCATCCTCGGTCGTCTCGGCAATCGCGCTATGCAGGCTGGTGCCGGCATTGTTGACCAGCACGTCAAAGGTCTTGCGGCCCCATTGCCGGTCGAGCGTGTTGGCCAGGCGTTCGGCGAAGGCAGAAAACGTCGCGATGTCGCCTGCGTCGAGTTGAAGGGCGACAGCACGACGGCCGGCGACCTCGACGTTGCGTACGACTGCGTCCGCCTCCTCCTGGCGCGCACGCCAGGTGATGATCACGTCCGTGCCGGCGCGCGCGAGGTGTTCGGCCATGCTGCGGCCGAGGCCACGGCTTCCGCCGGTAATCAGGGCGATGGTCTGCTGTGTCTCGCTCATCGTATTGGATCTCCGTGTCTGGTCAGGAGGAGTTGGCCGTTCAACCTGCTGCGGACAATCACGTCGTCCTTGCCATCACCATTCCATTTAGGCGAACAATCTGGAATGGATCGACTTTCGGCCATGCGGCTCTTCGTGCGGGTGGTAGAACGGCGCAGTTTCCGTGCCGCCGCCTCCGACCGCGGCCTGCCCCGCTCGAGTGCCACGGCGGCCATAAAGGCGCTGGAGGCGGCACTCGGCACCACGCTGTTGCGCCGGTCCACGCGTCACGTCGGGCTAACCGACGAGGGCGAAGGCTATTATCGCCATTGCGTCGCCATGCTGGGAGAGATGGATGAGGTCGAGGTGGCGTTGCAAGGCCGCGTCGCGACGGGCGTGTTGCGGGTCGACACCAGTGCCCAGTTCGCCCGCACCTGGCTGTTGCCTGCCCTTCCCAGCTTTTTGGCAAAACATCCCGGGCTGCATTTCCACCTAAGTGAGGGTGACCGTCTGGTGAACCTCGTCGGCGAAGGTGTCGATTGCGTGATCCGGGGCGGAGTAACCGGCGAGGGCGACCTCATGGTGCGCCGGCTCGGCGTGCTGCCAGAGATCACGTGTGCGAGCCGCGACTACCTCGCGCGGCATGGAGAGCCGCACTCACCCGACGAGCTGGCCGGGCACGAGATGGTCGGGTTCGTGTCGTCGCGAACAGGCACGGTGCTGCCGCTTGAGTTGACGATCAACGATCAAACACGTGAATACTCGTTGCCAGTCCGGGTGAGCGCCTCCAGCGCCGACAGCTGCGCCACCTTCGCGCAACTGGGCTTCGGGCTGGTGCAGTTGCCGTTGATCCGCTTTGCCGACGACCTGCGGACCGGGGCAATGGTCGAGCTGCTGCGCGCGTATCGGCCGCCGCCCCTGCCGGTCTCTTTGCTTTACCCGCGCACCCGGATCGTGCCAGCGCGGCTTCGCGTCTTCATCGACTGGCTTGAAGAGGCTCTCGTTCCGCAGATGATCGCGTAGCGGCCGGAGCGAGACTTCTGCTCTTGCTCACTCTGCCGGCTAGCAGACCGTCGGCTCTGGGGAGCAAGCGTGGGACAAGCGGACGTCCGCGATCTCCAGCGTCGCTTGGTTCCTACAAAAATTCTTTTGGAAGTCGCGCACCGTTCCGTGCGTATCGGCCCTCTTATGGACGAGGTTGTTCAAAGGAGAAGACATGCGTGGCGCAAGTGGACCTTGGCAGATGCCGGGCATACCATGCGACTCGTTCTCAAAAGGTCGGCGGCGCTCGCCAGCACCACAATGACGTTGGACGTGTCGCCGGTGCTCATAGCCGCCGCGAGTGCAGGCGATCGTGAAGCGCTGGTGCATTTGCTGAAGGCAGCGCAGCCCGACATACGCCGCTTCGCCCGGCGCACGTGCCGGACGGCCAACGACGTGGACGATGCCGTGCAGGAAGCGCTCTGGCTGCTGACGCGGCGGATCGGCACGTTGCACGCCATCAGCTCCTTCTCCGCGTGGCTCTTCACCATCGTGCGACGCGAGTGCCTGCGCCTAGCGCGCCGAGTGCACCTAGCCGAGGATTGGGATGCCCGCGAGGTGGAGCTGTTCGCGTCGCGCCCAGAACCGGAGCTGCGGCTGGACTTGGCCGACGCCATCCAGTCCCTACCCCAGCACTACCGCGCCGTGATCCTGCTGCGCGACGTGGAGGAACAGACGATCGGCGAGATCGCGAGCGCGCTCGGCCTTACGCGCGAGGCAGTGAAGGCGCGTCTGCACCGTGCTCGCGGCTTGGTGCGCGAGTACCTACTTCGATAAGGCGACATCAATGACGTTGTCTCCCCCGTCCTTCTTTAGCCGCGCGGTTGCGCGGCATTTGCTGCGCGGCTGCGCGGGGTTACTCGCCGTACTCGGCGGCTTGATGCTGCTGCACAGCGCTACAAGCCTCGGCATGGCTGCTGCCGTGCCGACACTCGTCCTTGCTCTCGTGCTGTTTCGGGGCTGCCCGATGTGCTGGACCATCGGCTTGATCGAGATGGTGGCCTCGCGCACGCACGACTGGCCCGAAGCGCTGATGCCCATGCCGATAACAGGAGGGACCGCCCATGAGCTACGCCGAACGCAAGGACATGACACTGATCCAAGACCTGGCCGCGCTGGCGCCGAAGGAGGCGAAAGGCTACTTCGCACTCAGTAATGCCGCGGAACGCAGTGACGGCCAAATCCCGGCTAAGTATCGGGAGCTGATTTCGATCGCAGTCGCACTTACGACGCAGTGCGAGTATTGCCTTGACGTGCATACCCGCCGCGCGTTCGGGGCGGGCGCCACACGCGAGGAAGTCGCGGAGGCGACGTTCATCGCGGCCGCCCTGCGGGCCGGGGCCGCTGCGGCGCACGGGCTGCTCGCGCTGCGGCTCTACGACGAGCACGCCGGGACGCCCGCCGCCGCGGCTCCGGATGGAAGGGACAGGGCCGCCACTTAGCCAGATCGGCGTGCACGGGCTGGATGACGGCGCAGATACCGGCGTGAGTGGGCACGCGAAGTTCTCGACTTCCCCCTGTGCGGGGCGCTGACCGCGTCCACCCTGCTTCCTTATGGCGCCTGCATGCGGCTTGGCGATTGCCCTTTTCGATGCCGTCTTGAGCCCCATCGCCGGGCTGCGGCAGACCGGCAGCTCCATCATACGCTACCTCTGCTATCCCCCGCGGCGCCGAGCGTGCCAGACGGAGCTTGCAGGATCGCGCGCGCCACTCGCGCCGTTGCCTCTCCAGCCGTAGCGCGTCGGGTATCAGCCATTTGGTGAGAGCGGACATCACCGCATCTTTGTCTTGGACGCCCGAGACGAGGAGAGATCATGTCACCACGGCACTCGCTCCTGCTCGAAGTAGAAGCCGCCAGTTGGGCCGAATTCATCCAGCCCTGCTAACCAGACGATCCCGGTAGCTGCCTGCTCCACCGTTCGATATCCGGAATGGCCGTTGAAGTCGGTCGCGGTATACCCGGGGTCGACGGCGTTGACTCTGATACCGTCCGAGGTGAGCTCCTTGGCGAAGGACACGGTCACGGCATTGAGTGCGGATTTCGAGCTGTTATAGCCGAGCAAGTTCACGCCGTAGAACTGGTTTGCTGGGTCCGACAACCAGCCGATCGAACCCAGGCCGCTGCTGACCATAACGACGTTGGCAGTGCCGGCTGCCGTGAGCAGCGGCAGGAAGGCCTGCGTCACCCGGATCGGGCCGAACACGTTGGTCTCATAGACGGTGCGGACGGCGTCGGCCGTCTGCTGGCTGGGTGCTGTCCGGCCACCGGAAATCCCGGCGTTGTTGATGAGGACATCGAGCTTTCCGTCTGCCTTGCCAACCAAAGCAGCGGCGGCGCTGACGCTCTCATCGCTGGTTACGTCAATCATGACCCAGCGGACGTCATACCCCTCTCCGCCCAGCGTCTCCGCAGCAGCCCTGCCTCGAGCATCGTCGCGGCTGCCAAGCCAGAT
Organism: Acetobacteraceae bacterium; assembly: GCA_963692975.2. Classification (GTDB taxonomy): domain Bacteria; phylum Pseudomonadota; class Alphaproteobacteria; order Acetobacterales; family Acetobacteraceae; genus CAXMMR01. The sequence goes on from CAXMMR010000001.1 coordinate 50,422, forward strand.
GCGATAGCCCAGCCGGCCAAGCTGGTGGGCCGTCTCGAGACCGATGCTTTTGTTGGCACCGGTTATCAGAACAGTCTTGCCTGTCATTTATACCTCTCGTGGTGGGACCAGATCGCGTCCGCCTAGCTCATCTCAGTAGCTTGGTCCGGCCTCACGTGATAATCGACCCAAAGCCGGACGGACTGATCGCCCTGACGAACAATGATGACTTGGTCCGCCTGGACGACCTGTCCGTGTTCCTCGCGGTGTGCGAAGCGCGGGGTTTCCGGGCCGCGGCGAAACGCCTCGGCCTTTCGTCGTCCACGGTGAGCGAGAAGGTTGCCTACCTGGAAGCCCGGCTCGGTCTGCCGCTCCTGGTCCGCACGACTCGCAGTGTCGTGCCGACGGAAGCGGGGCATCTGCTTGTCGAGCGCCTGCTGCCGGTCCTCTCCGAAACGCGCGCCGCGCTGCAGGATGCCGCGAGCGCGCATCGGGAGGTGCGGGGCCTTCTGCGGCTGAACGTGACCGGTGCCGTCATGGTCGACATCCTGCCGCCGCTGCTCGACCGCTTCCTTATAGCCCACCCCGGTGTCCGGGTCGAAGTCGTGGTGGAAGACCGGCTCGTCGACATCGCAGCGGTGGGCTGCGACGCCGGCATCCGTTACGGCGAGCACTTGGCGCAGAACATGATCGCCATGCCGATCGGACCGGCTTTCCAGCGGGTCATACTCGCCGCCGCCCCGTCCTACCTCGCTGCGCGCGGCATGCCCGATCATCCGCGTGCTTTGCAGGAACAGGACTGCATCCGACTTCGGTATTCGAGTGGAGCTCTGGTGGCCTGGACGTTCGAGAGTGCCGGCGAAACGGTCACGGTCGACCCGCCCGGCCGCCTCATCATCGGCGTCGACGCCGCAGCGGCGGCGATCGACCTCGCCTGCCGAGGACGCGGCGTTATCGCGACGTTTGAGAATTGGCTCCGGCCGTTCTTGGACACCGGAGCATTGCGACCGGTCTTGGCGGATTGGTGGACCCAGTTTGAGGGACCACAACTTTACTTCCCGAACAGGTTTATGCCCGCGCCATTGCGCGCCCTGGTGGATTTGATTGCGGCGGAACGGCTCAGCCCGTCTGATATTGAATAATGGATGCCGGCAAGAAGCAGTGGTTTTGCAGCAGAGCTCGCTTCGGTCGAGTGCGGCCAATCCTGCCGTCGAGACGGTAGCCCGAACGCCAGGATCCTCTCTTCACGTCGCGCTTATCCGACTTGGCGAACGTCTCGCTTAGCCAAGCGCTGACGACCGCGTCGTCCGTCTGGTCCTGCACCCAAAGGCCGATACACATCCTTTGTCTGTCCGGCCTTTCCGGGGCAGGATGATCGCCAGACGCACGGCTTCACTCACCCCAGCCGACCACGCTGCGGCCGCCAAAGACCATCCGCCGGATGAAGGGCGACGTGAGTGCGGACGTAAATCCTGGCGGCGGCGCGCTCGCCTCGTCGAGACGCCCCATCTGATCGCCGCTCAGCCTGAGCTCGGTCGCGGCGATGTTGCTTGCGAGCTGCGACACCTTGCTCGCGCCGATCACGGTCGATGCGACCCCGTTCCTCGCCAGGGTCCAGGCGAGCGCGACTTGCGCCATCGGGCGATCGAGTTCAGCGGAAACCGCCTTCAACACGTCGAGTATGTCCCAGTTTCGATCGACGAACTTGCTATCGCCAAACGGGTTGGCGCCACTCAGCCGGCCCGTATTGGCAGTGTTCCCTCGCTGGTACTTGCCGGACAAGAAGCCGCCCGCCAAGGGGCTCCACGGCATCACGCCCATGCCGCCCTCCCGCGCAGCCGCGAAATGCTCGCTCTCCACGTCGCGTGCGACGAGCGAATATTCGAGCTGCATCGCGATCGGCCCGGGCACGCGCCGCTCGGCCGCGATGGTCGCCGCCTTCATCGCCAGCCACGCCGGCATGTCAGACAGGCCGTAATAGCGAATCTTGCCGGCCCGAACGAGGTCGCCAAGTGTTTGGACGATCTCCTCGACGGGGGTGACGCCGTCCCAGATGTGCATCCAGTAAAGGTCGATGTAGTCGGTGCCCAACCGTTTGAGCGAGGCTCCGAGCGCGCGGTGGATGTTCTTAGCGCCCGACCCGCCTGCGTTCGGGTTGCCACCGCCGGCCTGTGTCGCCGTCAGCGGACTCGCTGAGCTGTTGAAGGCAAACTTGGTGGCAAGGACGACCTCATCGCGCGCGCCGCTGTCGGCGATGAACTTGCCGACGAGCCTCTCGCTCTCGCCGCCGGAATAGATGTCGGCGGTGTCGACGAAGTTGCCGCCTGCGCCGCGATAGGCATCGAAGATCGCCCGCGATGTCGCCTCGTCCGCGCCCCAATCGCCAGGACCGAAGGTCATCGTGCCGAGAGCGAGCGGGCTGACAACAAGGCCGGAGCGGCCAAGCGTGCGGAAACCGGTGAGGGACATGGCGCGCCACTTTCCTAGCGTTTGTTATGGAACGTATGCTACATCGGCCGGCAGCTTTCAATCCGTTTCAGAGCATTCACTATGGAATCCGGTGGAGTCAGCTCCGGGTCGCGCCGCAGGACCGGCCGTCCCCTGTCGTTCGACCGCGACGCCGCGCTCGAACAAGCGATGCTGACGTTCTGGCGCCACGGCTACGAGTCGACGTCAATCGTCGACCTTACGACCGTGATGGGGATAACAGCGCCGAGCTTGTACACGGCGTTCGGCGACAAGAAGCGCCTGTTCCTCGAAGCGGCGCGCCGCTACGCGGGCGACCCCGAGGCAATGGCGCGGGCCAGCGATAACGCATCGACGGCGTACGATGCCGCGCACAAGCTGCTGACCGCTGCCGCAACGGCCTATACGGGCGACACGACGCCCAAGGGGTGCCTGCTTGCCAGCGCGACGGCCAGCGGCTCAGCCGCGTCGGCCGACGTCCAGCGCGCAATCGCCGACATCCGCCAGCGGACAGCGGCGCAGTTGCGCGCCAGGATCGAGCGCGACATCTCCGCCGGAGTCCTACCACCCTGGACGGATGCCGCCGCTCTCGCCGGCACAGTCATGGCCGTCATCCAAGGTATGTCTGTATTGGCGCGCGACGGTACGGCTCGGGCAGCGCTGCTGGCCATCGTGGAGCACACGCTGCAAGCGTGGCCGACCCGATCTCGTGCCATGACAGAGCCCTTATAGCCATATCCACGAGGGTGCCTCGTCCTGCCGCGCGATCGCGTAAGGTGCTTGCCGTGTGTCATGACACGCCATCATAGAATGCGTTGGCCGGGACGATGCAGTGTCTCGAGGCCAGTGCACTCCGAAACATGCCTGATTTCATGACTGTCTCAAGCGAAATTATGAGGTGTTCCCATTGTCCTTCTGCCGGATCGTATGGGTCACGTGGTCCCCTGATCGTAATGAAGCGTCTCCACCCGATACTCGAAGCCGCGTCGCCTTGCGAGCGCGCGCTGTTGTGATCGGTCGCGACAGTGATGCTCAATGCACGAGGTTATCGCACGAACTTTCGGTCGATGTTCTTCCGGCACCAATGGTCAGTCAGGGTGATCGTCACAACTCGGCCGGCGTCGCTCAGGCCGCGCAGGTGAGCCGACGAACTAGGCGCGCCGATGATGAAGCCGGCGGTCACAAGTCAGGCATGAGTTGGCCAGTCACCGCAAGACGAACAATCCGCCTCTGGGTCGCTTACGCATAGTATACCCCCATACCCTATACTAGACACTTTGTGTTTCATTAGAGCCAGCATTGAATAAGGCTTGACGCTCGAGAAAAGACCGCTAGTCTCGCGAGATTATTACTGATCAGTCAAGAAAACGGCTTTTTGGCGACCGGAGGAGATGGATGCAACCAAGTAGACAGGCGTGCATGTGACTGCAGTAAAGGATAAGGAATTCGTGTATTGGGACTCATGATCTCATGCATACTGGTTCACGGTGTCGATCGTAGAGCGTAGAAAGTGTCTGGCTCTTCAACCAAAGCCATGATCCCTCGCGATCAGCGCTTCGGCTCATAATACCCTTGGTTAATGGCGGTCACTGTGGACCCCCTCGGTCGTCCGCTCTCGCAAGATGCATCTACCATCCAGCGCCGGTCTTGGACGTGAGCCTGATCTCTGACGACAGAAGCCGGCCCAAGCGGCGGCCGACCTAAATCGATGTCGTCGACGGAGTAAACTCATTGAGGCTGCCTTACGGACCTTTCGACATTGAACCGAAAATCGGTGTGATCTCGCTCGCTGGCGACCCTGAGCCGGCGCCTTCGCCACGACGACAGCAAACGCTCGGATTTAGTGCGGCTATGTTGCTCGCCTGCCTCGGCAGCAATCCCCTCCTCGCGGCTGATCCCCCTGATCCGACAGCAGACAGCACGGCACAGAGCGAGAGCAGCACGACGCAAAGTGGTGGCCAGCTGCAGTTGCCGATTGATCAGGTCACCGTTGCTCCTCCATCCTCGAACAACTCCGTGACGCTTCCGGAGAGTATCGGCAGCCGCCTTGGTTTGAGTCAGATCGAAACGCCCGCGACGATCAGCGTTATCTCGCCGCAGACGTCGCAGATCCGCGGTTTCGATCTCGCCGAAGACGCAATCGACAGCGCCACCGGCGTCAGCTCCGGTGGGTCGCCGGGAGATCCCGATGGCTACTCGATACGCGGATTTACCGGCACCGAGATCACCAACCTGCGTGACGGCTTTGATCAAGGGCCGGCCAGCATGGTCTACAGGCCGCTAAACACCTTCAACCTGCAATCCGTACAGGTGCTGCAAGGTCCCGCCTCGGTGCTGTATGGCCAAGGAGCGGTCGGCGGCGTTACCGACACCGTCACCAAGGAAGCGCATTTCGGACCAAGCAATGCCGAGTTCTACGGCAGCTACGGCAGCTTCAACACGGCAACGGTCGGGCTTGGCGGCGGCACTCAGATCGGCAACGACGTGGCCGTACGCCTCGATGTCAGCCGCACCTCGTCGAACGGCTACATCGACAACAGCAACCCCGCCTCGTTGAACGTCACTGGATCCGTCCTGTGGCGCATCACGCCTGACCTGACACTGCTGAGCGAGCTGGATTACCTGCATGACCAGTTGCCGTCGTATTATGGCACGCCGCTACTTCCGTATGCCGACGCGCGAAGCCCAATCGGCGGTATCCTAAGCTCGTCGACGGGCCTGACGATCGACCGTGACACGCTCTACAACAACTATGACGTGCGTGACTTCTCGACCAAGAGCACAAGCTTTGCTCCCAAGACGGTCTTGACCTGGCAGCTCTCGCCGGACGTCACCCTATCCAATGAGGTCGACTTCTATTACGCGCAGCGTCGCTGGCAGAACGCCGAGACCTACACCTACGTGACGCCAGGTCTAGACGCGGTCAATGCCGAAGGCGACCCGATCCCGGTCGGTCAGGTTGCCCGTGATCGTTTCCACGTCTACCACAATCAGCACGAAGTCACCGACCGGATCAATCTTGCCGCAGCGGGCAAGATCTTCGGCCTTGAGAACCGCATTTCGGCGGGTCTGCAGGCAAACTACATCCGCTTCATCCGCAACTCAGGCTTCCCGGACGCGGAATTCGCGGACAGCGTCGACCCCTACAACGTGGACCAGAGGCTCTACGGCACCTTCCCGGGCGACTACGATCTGTCACGCAAATCGCCAACCACGATCGTCGACGCGGCGATTTTTGCCGAGGACGTGCTGAGCCTGACGCCGAAGCTGAAGCTGGTGACAGGCGTGCGCTTCGACTATTTCGGCCTGGACCGGCGGAACTTCAGCACTGCCGGCGTCTACAACCCGACGACGAGCTTCAGCGACACTTACTTTCCCGACAACTACCGGGCGGCCCTGCTCTACACCTTTACGCCGCGGCTGAGCGCCTACGCGTCTTACACGACGGCGCAAGACCCGCCGGACTCGAACGTCTTCCTCGCCAACGCCGGCCAGATCACCGGCCTCAGTGGCGCCGAGCAGGAGGAAATCGGCGCCAAGGCCATCGTTTTTAACGGTCGAGCCGACGCGACGGTGGCGCTCTACGATATCCATCGAAGCAACATCCTGGTCTCGACCGGCGAGGAGACCGTCGCCAATGTCGGCTCCCAGCATTCCTCTGGCATCGAACTCTCCGGCGACGCGATCTTCACGAGCCACTGGACTGCGAACGCGAACGCGGCTCTGACGGACGCGCATTACGGCGCCTTCCAGGAGAGCGCGACGTTGAATGCCACGGGCAACGAGCCGCCCGACATACCTCGCCTGAGCAGCAACATCGAGACTGCCTACAATCACATCGCCAACCTCCCGCTCGACATCGGTGCTGGCCTACGCTTCATCGGCAATCGATATGGCGACTACGCCAACACGCTGCGCCTCAAGGAATACACGCTCTTCAACGTCTACGCTGCCTACCACCTGACGCCGAAGGTGACGCTCTACGGCCGTATCGACAACCTGTTCAATCGCACTTACATACAGTGGGTGGATGTGAATTATCCCGGCCAAGTGCAAATCGGCGAGCCGCGCTTCTTCGGCGTATCCCTGCACGCGGATCTCTAGTGCTCTGTGTTCGCGACCTCGGGGTCCGTGCCGCTGGCGGAACCACCTTGCTGGCCGACATCACCTTCGAAGTCGCGACCGACGAGCGCCTCGCCATCGTCGGCCCGAACGGGGCTGGCAAAACCACCTTGCTGCGAGCACTTGCCGGCACCCTGGCGCCGACATCCGGACGGGTGCTTTTCGAGGGCCGCGACGTCACGGCCATCCCGCGCCGCCTCCTCGCCAGAGATGTCGCCATGGTGCTGCAGGCCGACCTGCCGGATCCGCGCTTCACGGTGCGTGACTACGTGAGGCTTGGAAGACTGCCATTCGCGAGCTGCAGCGCCGCCCAGCACGAAGCAGTCGTCGAGGCGGCGCTGAAGACCTGCGAATTACAAGCATTCGCCGCCCGTCGCCTTGGCTCGCTCTCCGGCGGTGAGCGTCAGCGCGTCATCGTGGCACGCGCGCTGGCGCAGCAGCCGCGCCTGCTGCTGGTCGATGAGCCAACGAACCATCTCGACCTTCGCGGCCGCAGTGCTCTGCTGCGGCTGCTGCGCCATCTCGGCATCACCGTCGTCGCGGTGCTGCATGATCTCGCCTTGGTCGCGGGTTTCGCCGACCGTGTCTTGATGCTGAAGGGCGGTCGCCAGGTCGCCTGCGCTGCGCCGGCAGAGGCTTTCGCGCCAGAGCGGGTGCGAACCGTCTTTGATCTCGATTGCTTCACGGCAACAACGCCTGGCGGCACGACACGGCTGATTTTCGATGCCGACTTGGGCTGAGCGTCGGCGGCTTGAATGTTGTGCCGCCGCGCTGGCAATACTGTGCGCTCGCTTTGGCCAGGCGGCTGGTTTTCCTGTTACCGTAACGAGTTGCGGCCGGCCGGTGACGTTTGCCTCGCCGCCACGCCACGCCGTCTTCGATGACATCAATATGGCCGAGATGGCGTTCGCGCTACATCTCCAGCCTGACATCGCCGGGCTGACCGGCGTCACCGGTTGGTACCACGTAACACCTGAGTTCTTGGCCAAGGCTGGCGCAATCCCGGAACTTGCCCCGAAATACCCGAGCCTTGAGCAACTTGTCGGGGCGCACGCAGACCTCTTCGTCGCTGGCTGGTACTATGGGATGAAGCCTGGCGGCGAGGTGACGCCCGACACCCTCGCGGCGTGGCATATCCCGACGCTGGTGCTCACGGAAAGCTGCATCCATGTCGACCGGCGACGACCACCAGCCTCGCTCGACCTGCTGTATGGAGACGAGATGCGGCTCGGCCAGGTGTTCGGCCGTGAGCGTGAGGCAGCCAAACTGGTGGAAGGCTGGCGCGCACGGGTTTCGGCAGTCGGCACCCGCCTGGCCAACCAGCCGCACCGCCGCGTCTTCATCTACGACAGCGGCAAGGAGGCGCCATTCACCGCTGGCCGCTTTGCCATGGCCAGCGCCATCATCCGCGCGGCCGGTGGCACCAACGTAACCGATGACCTACCGACCAGCTGGGGCACCGCGTCCTGGGACAGCATCGCTCTGAAGGACCCGCAGCTGATCATACTGCTCGATGACCAGAGTGGCGGAGCTGCTGACTCGCTGCTTGCCGCACTGCGCGAGCAGCCGGCGATGCGGCTGCTCAGCGCCGTGCGGCAAGGCGCCGTCCTGCGGCTGCGCTACGAGGCCCTGACACCGGGACCGGCCAATATCGATGCGATCGAGACGCTCGCCCGCTCGCTGCACCCAGACGCCTTCACGCCATGACAAACCGCCTTGACACTGTTCGGCCGTGAGGGTGTCACACGGCCTGGCGGTAGCCGGCGGCGTCGTTGCGCTCGCTTCATTGCTCATCCTGGGCTCCGGGCTCGGCGCGGTCGAGGTGCCGGCAAGCCAGGTCGTCCGCCTGTTCGAAGCCGCGTTGCTGGGCCTGCCGACACCAGGTGATCTCTCGCCCGTACTGGCGGCGATCGTGCTGCAATTACGTTTGCCGAGGCTCCTGCTCGCCACCATCGTCGGCGCCGGCCTCGCCGTCGTCGGAGCATTGCTGCAGACGACGACGCGCAACGACCTGGCCGACCCGTTCGTCTTTGGTCTGTCGTCAGGGGCCGCGACGGGTGCTGTCGCGGTCATCAGCGTCCTCGGTGACCGCATGGGCGTGTGGACGCTGCCCATGGCGAGCTTCGCCGGTGGTCTGATCTCTGCCGCCGCAGTGTTGGCACTGGTGCTGGCGCGCGATGTCAAGAGTGCGGACCGTCTCGTTGTAGCGGGGCTCGCGATGTCGTTCTTGTTCAATGCCGTCACCGATGTGATGATCTTTTCCGGCGATCAAAGGGCGGCGCAGTCGGTCCTGTTCTGGATGCTCGGCGGCTTCGGCTTGGCGCGCTGGGGCAACGTCTGGCTTGCTGCGCTCGGCCTGGCGGTGGCGCTGGGCTGCGGCCTTGGCTGGTCAGGGCGGCTCGATGCGTTGCTCGCCGGCGACGAGACCGCCGCCTCGCTCGGCGTCCCAGTGCGGCGTTTTCGCGCTTACGTTTTTGTCGCTTGCGCCTTGGCGACATCTACTTTCGTCGCACTGTCCGGTGTCATCGGCTTCGTCGGTCTGATGGTGCCACAACTCGCGCGTGGCGTGTTCGGGCTGCGACATCGCCTCGTCATTCCTGTCTGCGCTCTGTTCGGCGCCTTGCTGATGGTTCTCAGCGACCTGATCAGCCGGGTTCTGCTGGCGAGGCAGGAACTGCCGGTCGGGATCGTGACCGCCGCCTTGGGAGCTGTATTCGTGCTGGCCATGCTGCTGCGGCCGAATGTGCATCAAGAAAGCTAAACGCGAACGCCGGTCCAGGCCTCCGCTTGCCACCAAGAAAAGCGATGACCGCTGAACGATCGGCCTGCAGCCCTGCGCGGCGGAAGGCCGACGAGCGCTGTCATCGCCGCGCCGCTTGATGGAGACGTGAGATACGGCGGGCCGAACACGCGGTGAGCAGCTTTCCGCCAAAGCAGGTCGTTCACACTTGCATAGCCAATGCCTGAAAACGGATGCGCGTTACAGGCGCTGTCGTTTACAAATAGTCTAGCGCTCGAATAATGCCGTGTATCGGCGTTGCATCTCTTCGGCCGATAGAGCTTCTATCTGGCCCCCAGGAGCTCCGCCAGACGGAACGACTCCGTAGCGCCAAAAGCACGCTCATAGAACTCGATCGCGTCCGCCATGCTGTGAACACGAAGGTTAGGGCAGGCATCATGAACATTGCTCATGGTGTTCTCCGTTGCTGGTCACGCAAGAGCGCCCGTGCGGGCCATCGACTCCAGTATTGGCGCCAAACACTCCTGGGAACGAGCCCGGACGCGGTAGCTGACCAAAAACTCGGTGGTTGAGGCCGTGCCATGCCGCACCGTCAGCCGGTCCGGCAGCCCGCAGGCCGGCTCGCCCTCTGCCCGACGAACCCGCAACGCTGGTGGCTCAAGCTTCAGCTTGCCTTCACAGTCCTGATGCGTCGCGGCTGGCGATCCGCTCGATTCGCCAAAATGTCCGCCGCCACACGAAGGTTATGGTTCTCTCCCGAGACAACGAGCAAACACTCAAACGTCCAGGTTGGCGACCTTCAGCGCATTGCCCACGATGAAGTCGCGCCTTGGCTCAACCACGTCGCCCATCAGCGTCGAGAACACCTGTCCTGCATCCTCGACATCGCCGACACGCACCTGCAGCAACGTGCGCACCGCAGGGTCGAGCGTCGTCTTCCATAACTGATCCGGGTTCATCTCGCCCAGGCCCTTGAACCGCTGAATGGCGAGACCCTTGCGGCCCTGCGTCAAAATACGGTCGAACACGCTCGCCGGGCCGGCCGCCCTGATCTCCGTCGTGTCGAGGCGCAGCGTCGCAGGCTCGGCGAAATGCGCCGCCAGCGTCTCCTGCTGCTCGTCCAGCGCCCGCGCCTCGGCGCTGCGCAGCGCCGCCGCATCGAAGCCGTAACGTTCGGCGACACCCCGCACCACCCGCGCCAGCGTGAGCCCGCTCGCGTCGGCGACAACCTTCCAGCCGCGCTCGGTCGGCAACGACACCGCATCGAGCCGAGCCGCCAGGGCCTGCGCGCGCTGCTGCCCCTTGGCAGGGTCCGCCGTCAGCACGCCGGCGATCGCCGCCTGCTCAAGCAGCGCCGTCGGCACCGCGTCGTTCGCCAGCCGGCGCAGCGACATCGCCACCTCGCGCAGCCAGCCCGCCTCGGCAACAAGCGCTGCGCCCTCGAACACCCGTCCATCCGCATAAGCCAGGCGCCCTGCGCCCAGCGCCTTGTCGATGAGATAGTCCTCGAGCGCGCGGTCGTCCTTGAGGTAGCGCTCCTCATTGCCCCGCTTGGCGCGATACAGTGGCGGCTGCGCGATAAACAGGTGGCCGCGCTCGATCAGGTCCTGCATCTGGCGGAAAAAGAACGTCAGCAGCAGGGTGCGGATATGCGAGCCGTCGACGTCGGCATCGGTCATGATGACGATGCGGTGATAGCGCAATTTCTCGACATTGAAGCCGCCATCGGCCGGCTCGCCTCGGCCGATCCCCGTTCCGAGCGCGGTGATCAACGTGCCGATCTCCGCCGAGCCAAGCATGCGATCAAATCGCGCCCGCTCGACATTCAGAATCTTGCCCTTCAGCGGCAAGATCGCCTGAAACTTGCGATCCCGCCCCTGCTTGGCCGAGCCGCCGGCGCTGTCGCCCTCGACGATGAAGATCTCGCTCTTCGCCGGGTCGCGCTCCTGGCAGTCGGCAAGCTTGCCAGGCAGCGTCGAGACGTCGAGCACGCCCTTGCGCCGCGTCAGCTCGCGCGCCCGGCGCGCCGCCTCGCGGGCCGAGGCGGCGTCCATCACCTTGCCGATGATCGCCCGCGCCTCCCGCGGATGGGTCTCGAACCAGTGCGAGATCGCATCCGCCGTCGCCGCCTGCACCACCGGCTGCACCTCGGAGCTGACCAGCTTGTCCTTGGTCTGCGAGGAGAATTTCGGGTCCGGCACCTTGACGGACAGCACCGCCGTCATTCCTTCGCGCATGTCCTCGCCAGTCAGCGAGACGCTCTCCTTCTTGCCCATCCCTTCAGCGTATTTGGTGACAACGCGGGTCAGCGCCTGGCGAAACCCGGCAAGATGTGTCCCGCCGTCACGCTGCGGAATGTTATTGGTGAAGCACAGCATCGTCTCGTGAAAACTATCGTTCCAGCTAATCGAGAACTCCACCCGGATGCCGACCTGGCTCTCCTCGGTCACCACGGTGATCGGCGGCGACATCACCGAGGTTTTGGCGCGATCGAGATACTCGACAAAGGCGCGCAATCCGCCATCGAAACGAAACAGCACCTCCTCGGCCGGCGCGTGCCGCTCGTCGCGCAGGATGATCGCCAATCCCGAGTTCAGGAACGCAAGCTCGCGCAGGCGCCGCTCCAGCGTCGGAAAGTCGAACTCGACCTTGGTGAACGTCTGCAGGCTCGGCTTGAACGTGACCTCGGTGCCGCTCGGCCGGTTCGATGGCCCGACGACGCTCAGCGGCGCTACCGCGTCGCCATGCTGGAAGCGGATGAAATGCTCACGCCCCTCGCGCCAAATCCGCACCTCCATCCATTCCGACAGCGCATTGACGACGGCGGCGCCGACGCCGTGCAGCCCGCCGGAGACCTTGTAGGAGTTCTGGTTGAACTTGCCGCCGGCATGCAGCCGCGTCAGCACCACCTCGGCCGCCGAGACGCCCTCCTCGTGGTGCATGTCGGTCGGGATGCCGCGCCCGTCGTCGCGCACGGTCACCGAGCCGTCGCCGTTCAGCGTCAGCTCGCAGCGCGTGGCAAAACCGGCCTGCGCCTCGTCCACCGCGTTGTCGATGATCTCAAACGCCATGTGGTGCAGTCCGGAGCCGTCGTCGGTGTCGCCGATATACATGCCCGGCCGCTTGCGCACCGCGTCGAGCCCCTTGAGCACGGAGATCGACGCCGCGTCGTAGACATTGCCAAGCGCGCCTGGCCCGGTTGCGTCGGACATGCCGATGGGGAACTCCTGAACTCACGTCTGAGGCAAAAGATATAGTCCTTCCAAGGCGGTTTCGCGAGGCCCGGGGCCTCAATCAGCTCGCCCAGCCTGGCTGCCGATGCATCCCGTCGCCGCCGGTCAGCCAGCCTTCCGCGACGCCCCGCAGCGGCCCGAAATCGGCCGCGTCGGTGCCGGTCAGCAGCGCCTGACCGGGCAGGCCCGCCAGTGCTGCGAACAGCGCGCCCCGCCGCTCGGCGTCCAGATGCACCAGCGGCTCGTCCAGCAGCAGCAGCGGCGCACCCCCCCGCCGCTCGGCGATCAGCGCCGCGTGGCACAGGATCGTGGCGACCAGGAGCGCCTTCTGCTGCCCGGTGCTGGCCACCGAGGCCGGCAGGCCGCTCGCGCGGTCCGACAGCACCATGTCGGCCCGATGCGCGCCGAGCCCCGCCCGTCCGGCCGCCGCGTCCTCGCCCCGCCGCGCCGCCAGCGCGTCGCGCAGCCAATCCTCGACCGCGATCGCCGGCAGGCTCGCCAGCCGCTCGGCGATCGGGCAGCTCAGCGCCAGCCGCGCGCGCGGGAACGCGCCCAGCCCGGCATCCGCCCTCATCTGCTCGTTCAGCCGCTCGACCAGGGCCGCCCGCGCCGCACTGGCCGCCACGGCGTGCCGCGCCATGCCGTCCTCCAGCGCCGCCAGCCACGATGCGTCCGCGCCCGGCTGGGCCAGCAGCCGGTTGCGGCTCAGCATCACCCGGTCATGTGCGGCCGTCTCGCGCGCGTGGCCAGGTTCCAGCGCCCACACCAGACGATCCAGGAAGCGCCGGCGCCCGGACGCACCCTCCAAAAACAGCCGGTCCATCTGCGGCGTCAACCACACCACGGCAAACACCTGGGCGATCTCCGCCTGGCTTCGAGGCGCCGCGCCGTCAAGCCGGAACTGTCGCCGCTCGCCCGTCGCCCCGGCCGGCATGCCGGTGCCGAGCGTGGTCGCCGCGCCGTCGCCGGCAAGTTGCGCCGCGACGCCCCAGGCACCGTCGCCGCCACGCCGCGGCAGCTCGGCAAGCGCCGCTCCACGCAGCCCGCGTCCGGGTGCCAGCAGCGAGATCGCCTCCAGCAGGTTCGTCTTGCCCGAGCCGTTCGCCCCGGTGATCACCGAGAGCCGCGCCCCCGGGCGCCAGACCAGCCGGGCGTAGTTGCGAAACTCGCTCAGCGTCAGGCGGCTCAGCGCAAACAGGCTAGCCGCCCATCACGGATCGGCGACGCCCGCTCCAGATCGCGGCCGACCGTCGCCTCCCGGCCGCCGGTCAGACCCGCATCGGCATCAGCACGTAAAGCGCCGCGCTGTCGGCGCTGTCGCGCACCACCGTCGGCGCCGAGCCGTCGGAAAACAGGAACTCGACCTTGTCGGTGATCTGGTCAGTGATGTCGTTGAGGTAGCGCGCCTGAAAGCCGATCTCGAGCGGCCCCGCTGTATACGTCACCCGGTCACCGTCAAGCTCCTCGGTCGCGGTGCCCTGCTCGGGGCTCGCCGCCGACAGCACCAGCAGGTCGCGCGCCAGCGACAGCTTCACCGGACGTGAGCGCTCCGAGCTGATCGCCGCCACCCGCGCCACCGCGTCGGAAAAATCCTTCTTGCCGACCCGAAGGATCTTGTCGTTGTCGCGCGGTATCACGCGCTCGTACTCGGGAAACGTGCCGTCGATCAGCTTGCTGGTCAGCATGATCGTTCCGACAGTGAATTGGATGCGCGTGTCAGACAAACCGACCTCGATGTCGCCGCTTTCCTCGTCGAGAAGCTTGCGCAGCTCGGCAACCGTCTTGCGCGGCACGATCACGCCCGGAATGCCCTCCGCACCCTCAGGCAGCGGCTCCTCGACGCGTGCGAGCCGATGGCCGTCCGTCGCCACCGCGCGCAGCACCCTCGCCCCATCACTGTCGGCCGCATGCAGATAGATGCCGTTCAGGTAGTAGCGCGTCTCCTCGGTGCTGATGGCAAAGCGCGTGCGGTCGATCAAGCCGCGCAACGTCAAACCCGAGAGATGGAAATGATGCGGCAGCGAGCCCGCCGTCATCGAGGGGAAATCGTCGGTCGGCAAAGCGACCAGGCTGGTCGCATATCGCCCGGCCCGCAACGCCAGCTGCGCATCGCCGCCGGCATGGTCAAGCTCGATGACCGCACCCTCGGGCAGCTTGCGCACGATGTCGTACAGCGTGCCCGCCGGCGCCGTGGTCGAGCCGTCGCGCGTCGTCGTCGCGGCGACCTGCTCCACTACGGCGATCTCCATGTCGGTCGCGGTCAGGCTGAGCCGGCCGTCCTTCACCGCAATCATGACGTTGGCAAGGATCGGGATCGTGTTGCGCTTCTCGGCGACGCTCTGAATATGAGCAAGCGCCTTGAGCAATGTGGCGCGATCCGCTTTCAGCTTCATCGGTCCGTTCCTTCATGGAGCGGAGGCGTTGCTCTGGAGACTCCGTCTGGGCACGAGCCTACAGGCAGTGCGAGTCTGCAGCAAGGAAGGCCAGGGGCTTTGTTCCTGGACTCCATTAAAGGCGGAGCCTTTAAAATCCATTCCTTAGCCGTGACACAGAGACGAAATGGGAACCAAGGGCCTCGGGCCCTTGGCGGGTCCAGGGCAACGCCCTGGCCTTCCTTCAGCTTTCCAGCATCCGTCGCAGCAGCTCCACATCCTCGCCGAACGCCGGGTCGGACGCCATCAACTCGGTGACCCGCGAGACCGCATGCATCACCGTCGTATGGTCGCGATTGCCGAACTTCCGGCCGATCTCCGGCAGCGACCGGCTAGTCAGCTGCTTGGCCAGATACATCGCCACCTGCCGCGGCCGCGCCACCGCTCGGGCTCGCCGCGCCGACGACATGTCGGTCAGCCGAATGTTCCAGTGCTCGGCAACCCGGCGCTGGATCTCCTCGATCGTGACCCGCTTGTCGTTCGCCTTCAGCACGTCGTGCAGCAGGTCCTGAGCCGTCTCCAGCGCAATCGGTCGGCCGAACAGGTTCGCATGCGCAATCAGCCGGTTCAGCGAGCCCTCAAGCTCGCGCACGTTGGAGGTGATCTTGTGGGCGAGAAACTCGAGCACCTTGGGCGGCACCGCGACCGGGCTTTTGGCCGCCTTAGCCTCCAGGATCGAGATCCGCAGCTCGAACGTCGTCGCGTGCAAATCAGCGACCATGCCGCAGCCCAGCCGCGTGCGCAGCCTGTCCTCGAGCCCGGAGAGGTCGGAGGGCGACTTGTCGGCCGAAACCACGATCTGCTTGCCGGCATCAACCAGCGCGTTGAAGGTGTGGAAGAATTCCTCCTGCGTGTTGTCTTTGCCGATCAAGAATTGCAGGTCGTCGATCATCAGCACGTCGACCGAGCGCAGCTGCTCCTTGAACTCCATCGTCTGCTGCGAGCGGATCGCGGCGATGAAGCGATACATGAACTTCTCGGCCGACATGTAGGCGACCGACGGTGCTGCGCTGCCGGCCCGGCTCAGCTCGAGTCCGACGGCATGCATCAAATGCGTCTTGCCCAAGCCCACGCCGCCATACAGGAACAGCGGGTTGAACCCCTGGCTCGCCGGCTGCTCGGCAACCCGGCGCGCGCAGGCATAGGCGAACTCGTTCGGCTTGCCGACGACGAAGCTGTCGAAGCTGAAGCGGCTGTCGAGCGGCGCGGCAAGGTCTCTCGCATCGCCACGCTCGGCATCGGCGCGCTCCACCGGCCGCACCGCCACCGGCTTGGCAACGACCCGGGCCGGCAGCGCTGCGACCTTGGCGGGCGCCGCCTTCGCCGTGTCGGCCGTCCCCGCCTCGGCCACCCTGATGTCGACCCGGCGCACCAGCCGATCCTCGTGCTGCCAAAGCCGGCTTAGCGTGTCGGTGTAGTGCCCGCGCACCCAATCGCTCTGGAACGACGTCGGCAGATGCAGCGTCACCTCCTCGCCATCAGTGCCGCCAAAGGTGAGCTGGCGCAGCCAGGTGCGATACTCGACCTCGCTGACCTCGATCTGCAGCTTGGCCCGCACCCGCTCCCAAGCCGCCAGTGCAGTCGGGTCCTCGGCATTGCGCGAGGCATCGGTGGCAGCAGGCTGAGTTCGGCTGCGTTCAAAAATCACCAGCACCTGCCTGCATCAAACCGGATCACGTGCCGGGCGAAAGAACCAGTGGAGCCTGAGCGCCCGCCATTTGACATGATTAGCCGCGCAGGCGGGGCGAGGCAACGCCTTTCTGGCCGCTTCAAGTAAGGCTTAAGTATAGCTCGGAATCGTTACTGTAAGCTTGACTGCCGCCAGCCTGGATGCTCAGCATCCGGCCAGGTCGGAAGCGACGCAGATCGTGCGGGCAAGGCAGGCGACTTCGCCTGCCACCGACAGGTCAGGCCGTGATGGACTTGATCCGAGCGGCCAGGCGCGAAATCTTGCGCGACACGGTGTTGGCGTGGATCACGCCCTTGCCCGCCGCGCGCTGCATCTCGGGCTGCGCCGCCTGCAGGGCCACCGCGGCCGCATCCTTGTTGCCGCTGGCAATCGCCAGCTCGACCTTCTTCACGAACGTTCGCATCCGGCTCTTTCGGGCCTGGTTCCGCTCGGTGCGGCGGGCTGTCTGGCGGATGCGCTTGCGCGCGGATGCGGTGTTCGCCATGGAATTGTCTCGACGCTCTCTACTCAGGCAATTTGGCCAGGTTTAATCAGGCGGGCGGACTGTCGACCCCCCGGCGGAGGTCGGGAAACTATGCACCGCCCCCTGCCAAGTCAAGCGCGGATGCCTGCCCTGCAAGTGCGCGCGAGCAGCCCGGTCCCGTCCTCCCCGCAGGCACCGGGATGCGCTTTGTCCGCACCAGACGCAGGCGCCGCGCCGTTGCGCTCAACGCTGCGTCAGACGGCAAAAAAACGTGCTCCGACCCGACTGCGTGATGCGCGCGATGCCCGCGCAGCGCGGCGCGCCGGGACAGCGCTCGCATGCCTGCGCCTCGCGTCCATAGACCTTCCACGCGTTCTGGAAGTAGCCGAGCTCGCCATTCGCCTGCCGATAGTCACGCAGGCTTGACCCACCCGCTGCAATTGCAGCCGTCAGCGTCTCTCGGATCGCCGGCACCAGCCGCATCGCCCGCGCGCCGGGCACCGTCGCCGCCAGCCGGCGCGGCGACAGCCGGGCGCGAAACAGCGCCTCGCACACGTAGATATTGCCCAGTCCGGCAACCACGCCCTGGTCGAGCAGCGTCGCCTTGATCGGGCTGCGCCGTCCGGCCAGCGCCGCCGATAGCGACGCCACGCTGAACTCGCGGCCGAGCGGCTCCGGCCCGAGCTCCGCCAGGCGCACGTGCCGGTCCTCGTCGGCGGTGCGCAGCAGGTCGAGCGAGCCGAAGCGCCGCGGGTCGACGAAGCCGACGCGCGCCCCGTCGTCCAGCCGCAGCACCAGGTGCTCGTGCAGCCCCGGCGCGTCGTCCGCCGCCTCGCTGATCACCATCCGCCCCGACATGCCGAGATGCAGCATCACGCTGTCGCCGCCGTCCAGCCGCATCAAGATGTATTTGGCACGGCGGCGGAACGAGATCACGCGCGCGCCCTGCAGCCGCCGGGCAAACCCCGCCGGCACCGCCCAGCGCAGCGTCTCGCGGTGCAGCGCCGCGTGGGTGATCACCCGGCCCTCCAGGCGCGCCTGCAGGCCGCGCATCACGGTCTCGACTTCTGGGAGTTCCGGCATCGCCGCCCGTCAGGCTATACAGCCGACCCATGAGCGACAACGCCCCCCCGCCGCGCATGCCGCCGCAAGCCACCTCTGCGAGCGCGCCGGACACCGATTTCGGCTATCGCCGCGTCGCGCGCGAGGCCAAGAAGCCGCTGGTGCGCGCCGTGTTCGACAGCGTCGCCCCGCGCTACGACCTGATGAACGACGTGATGTCGCTCGGCATCCACCGCGCCTGGAAGCGCATCCTGCTGACCGACCTCGCCCCCAGGCCGCACCAGACGCTGCTCGACCTTGCCGCCGGCACCGGCGACGTCAGCTTCGCCTGGCGCCGCGCCGGCGGCGGCCCGGCCATCCTCTCCGACATTAACGCGTCAATGCTGGGTGTCGCCCGCACGCGCGCCGCGCGCGAGCCGGGCGGCTTGTCCTTCCTCGTCGCCGACGCCGAGCGCCTGCCGCTCCCCGCCGCCGGCGTCGACACCGTCGCCATGGCCTTCGGCCTGCGCAACTGCACCGACAAGCTGGCGGTGCTGCGCGAGGCGGCCCGCGTGCTCCGCCCCGGCGGCCGGTTCCTCTGCCTCGAGTTCTCCCGCGTCCAGGTCGCCGTGCTCCGGCCGCTCTACGACGCCTGGTCCTTCCAGGTCCTCCCCCGCCTCGGCCGGCTGATCGCCGGCGACGCCGACAGCTACCAATACCTCGCCGAAAGCATCCGCACCTTCCCCGATCGCGAAGCCCTCGCGACCATGATGCGCGAGGCAGGTTTCCGCAGGGTTAACGCCCGCACGCTGTCCGGCGGCATCGCCTGCATCCACGCCGGCTGGCGCCTGTGAGCCAGCGGCGATGAGCCAGCAGGCCCAGCACCGCATCCTGCTGATCGTCAGCGGCGGCATCGCCGCCTACAAGTCGCTCGAGCTCGTCCGCCTGCTCGTCCGCGCCGGCCACGCCGTCACCGCCGTGCTCACCCCCGGCGGCGCCCGCTTCGTCACCGAGCTCAGCCTGCAGACGCTGACCGGCGCCCGCGTCTACACCGACCTCTGGTCGCTCACCGACGAGAGCGAGATGGGCCATATCGAGCTCTCCCGCAGCGCCGATCTCATCGTCGTCGCGCCCGCCTCGGCCGACCTGCTCGCCCGCATGGCCGCCGGCCGCGCCGACGACCTCGCCGCCACCCTGCTGCTCGCCACCGACACCCCGGTCCTCGTCGCCCCGGCGATGAACGTGCGGATGTGGACCCACGCCGCCACCACCGCCAACGTCGCCACCCTGCGCGCCCGCGGCATCGCCTTCATCGGCCCCGACGAGGGCGAGATGGCCTGCCACGAATATGGCCCCGGCCGCCTCGCCGAGCCCCCCGCCATCCTCGCCGCCATCGAAGCCCAACTCGCCCCGAGCGCGAGCCAAACCCCGGGCCCGCTCGCCGGCCGCCACGTCCTGGTCACCGCCGGCCCCACCCACGAGCCAATCGACCCGGTGCGCTACATCGCCAACCGCAGCAGCGGCCGCCAGGGCTACGCCATCGCCGCCGCCTGTGTCGCCGCCGGCGCCCGCGTCACCCTCGTCAGCGGCCCCACCGCCCTGCCGCCGCCCGCCGGCGTCGCCACCCGCCAGGTCGAAACCGCCGCCGACATGCTCGCCGCCTGCCGCCAGGCCCTGCCCGCCGACGCCGCGATCCTGGCCGCCGCCGTCGCCGACTGGCACGTCGTCGGCCGCTCCGACCGCAAGCTTAAGAAAACCGCCGACGGCGCCCCGCCCCACCTCGTCCTGGCCCAGAACGCCGACATCCTGGCAACCCTCGCCGCCCCCGGCCCGCTCCGCCCGCGCCTGGTCATCGGCTTCGCCGCCGAAACCCACGACGTCGACGACAACGCCCGCGCCAAGCGCCTGCGCAAAGGCTGCGACTGGATCCTCGCCAACGACGTCCGCCCGCAAACCGGCATCATGGGCGGCGACGCCAACCGCATCCACCTGCATACCGCCAACGGCATCGAGCTCTGGCCATCCCTGCCAAAAACCGAAGTCGCCGCGCGGCTCGCAATCCGCATCGGCGAGGCTTTGCAGGAAGAGAAGGCCAGGGGCGTCGCCCCTGGACCCGATTAAAGGCAGAGCCTTTAAAATCCATTCCTTATTCGTGCCTCATCAGGCGAGGTCAGTGCCGGTGGGCAAACGATCGAATGGCTTCGCCGATTAAGAAAGACCGTGCCGATTCGCTGAACGAATGGGGTCTGGGGCCGCGGGCCCCAGCGGGTCCAGGGCAGCGCCCTGGCCTTACGTCACCTTCACCAGCCGATGCTGCTTGCGTCCCGCGGAGAGCTTCACCGCCCCATCCTGCAGCGCCGCGTCCGTCACCACATGCGCCTCGTCCAACACTGCGGCGTCGTTCACCCGTGCGCCGCCCCCTCGCACCAGCCGCCGCGCCTCGCCGTTGCTCGCTGCCAGCCCCGCCTCCACCAGCAGCCGGATCAACGGCACCCCTGCGGCCAGCGCCGCCGCCGCCACGCTGATCGAGGGCAGGTCGGCGCCCGCATCGCCGGCAAACGCCCGCCGCGCCGTCTCCGCCGCCGCCTCGGCTGCCGCCCGGCCATGCGCCAGCGCCGTCGCCTCGGTGGCCAGCGTCGCCTTGGCCGCGTTCAGCGCCGCCCCCTCGCCGCCCCCCAACCGCTCCGCCTCCGCAATCGGAAGCTCGGTGAACAGCTTGAGGAATCGCTCCACGTCGGCGTCCTCGCAATTGCGCCAGAACTGCCAGTAATCGTACGACGATAACCGGTCCGCCGTCAGCCAAACCGCCCCCTTGGCGGTCTTGCCCATCTTCGCCCCGGACGCCGTCGCCAGCAGCGGCGTCGTCAGCCCGAACACGCTCGCCCCGTCCGTCCGCCGCACCAGGTCGGCGCCCGAAACGATGTTGCCCCACTGGTCCGACCCGCCAAGCTGCAGCCTCACCCCGAGCCGCCGATGCAGCTCGCGAAAATCATAGGACTGCAAAATCATGTAGTTGAACTCGAGAAACGACAGCGGCTGCTCACGCTCCAGCCGCAGCCGCACGCTATCGAACCCGAGCATCCGATTGACCGAAAAATGCGGCCCCACCTCGCGCAGCAGCTCGATGTAGCCAAGCCGGTCGAGCCACGCCGCATTATCGACCGTCACCGCACCCGTGCTGTCGTCGCCAAAGCGCAGGAAAGCATCGAACACCCGCCGGATCCCGGCCATGTTGGTGGCAATCCGCGCGTCATCCAGCATCACCCGCGCCTCGTCCTTGCCCGACGGGTCGCCGATCCGGCTCGTCCCGCCGCCCAGCACGACCACCGGCCGGTGCCCATGCCGCTGCAGCAGCCGCAACAGCATGATCTGCACCAGGCTGCCGACGTGCAGACTGTCGGCGGTGCAATCAAATCCGGTGTAGGCGGACACCACGCCACCGCTCAGCGCCGCATCAAGCGCCGCCTCGTCCGTCACCTGATGAACAAAGCCGCGCGCCATCGCCTCGCGCAGAAACGCACTTTCCGGCATCGTGCAGACATCCTTGTGATGGACGCTAAGGCAAGCAGTCCTTTTTTGAAAAAAGGACCAAAAACTTTTATCCATGAGGAATGGGATGATCGGCCGGTTGTGCTAGCACAAGTGCCGGCAGTGCGACCCCTGGCAGGTGGTCTGGAAATCTTGCCTATAGGCAAGATTCCAATAAGCTATTGAAAATACGAAGTTTACCTGTTGACCGCAGCCTAACCCGTGCCATCACCAGCAACACCGACGGCCTTGCCGCCTTCTCCGATCTTGCGGTATTTCGCCATTCGAAAAAGTTTTTTGCTTCTTTTTTTCAAAAAAGAAGCCCTTTCTTCCCGTATCTCTTCAGGACCCTGCGATGCCCCGCGTAATCGGCCTGATGAGCGGCACCTCGCTCGACGGCGTGGACGCCGCCTGCCTGGACACCGACGGCGAGCGCGTCCACGGCTTCGGCCCCGCCCTGACAGTGCCCTACGATCCTGCCTTGCGAGCGGCGCTGCGCCGCCTGATCGACCGCGCGCCGAGCCTGGCCGCCGACGACCCGGCCCTGCTCGATGCCACCGACCGTCTGACCCGCCACCACGCCGCGGCGGTTGCGGCGCTGGATGAGCCGGCGGCCGAGCTGATCGGCTTTCACGGCCAGACCATCCTGCATGCGCCGGATACGCGCCGCACCTGGCAGATCGGCGATGCGCCGCTGCTCGCCCGGCTGACCGGCCTGCCCGTCGCCTATGATTTCCGGTCCGCCGACGTCGCTGCCGGCGGCCAGGGAGCACCGCTGGCGCCGCTCTACCACGCCGCACTGGCCGCCGACCTGCTGCGTCCGCTCTGCGTCCTCAACATCGGCGGCGTTGCCAACCTCACCTGGCTCGGGGTTGGCGGTTTGCAGACCGGCGGCCTGCTGGCCTGCGACACCGGCCCCGGGAACGCTCTGCTCGACGACTGGGCCGAGCGCCACACCGGCCTGCCCTGCGACCGCGACGGCCGCCTGGCGCTCGCCGGCCATGCCGACGCGGCCGTGCTCGCCGGCCTGCTCGCCCACCCGTTCTTCGCCGCCCCGGCGCCGAAATCGCTTGACCGCCAGGCCTTCGCCGGCGCGCTCGATGCGGTGGCCAGCCTCTCGCCCGAGGACGGCGCCGCCACCCTGGTCGCGTTCACCGCCGGCGCCATCGCCGCGACCGCGCTGCCTGCCCCGCCGCAGCGCTGGCTGGTCTGCGGCGGCGGCCGCCATAATCCGGCCTTGATGGCAGCGCTGCGCCGGACCCTCGCCGCTCCCGTCGACCCGGTCGACACGCTGGGCTGGGATGGCGATGCGCTTGAGGCCCAGTGCTTCGCCCACCTTGCCGAGCGCTCGCGCGCCGGGCTGCCGATCAGCTATCCCGGCACCACCGGCGTCATCCGCCCGCTGCCCGGCGGCAGGCTCGCGCCCGTCGGCGTCTGAGTGCGGCATCCAAGTCCAGGAGCCTAGCCGTTATCGCCGCAAGCGAAAGGGGCGGCGTTAACCGCCTGGTAGTCATTTGCCGGTTAGATCGTCTCAATACTTGGGATGATCTCGCAAATGAAGACTTATCGTCCTGGCGTGCAGCGCCGCTCGGTAACCAACGTCCGAACCGCTGCTCGGCGCCTTGCCCCGCTCGCCACCCTGCTGGCGTTAGCAGCGCGCCCCGCCGCCGCCGCCGACATCGACCTCAGCCTGGTCGACGTCCAGAACACCCAATATGCGGCGCCCTCCGTCTGGAGCCGCCACTTCAACGTCTACGGCAGCGCCGGCGCCACCACCGCGCGTGCCCAAACCGGCTGGTCCGACCAGCAATTCCCCGACGGCACTTGGCGCGACTCCACCTGGCTGCCCTACATGAAATCCGCCGTCGCCCACGGCCTGCGCCTGTCGATCGACCTCGAGACCATCGCCGCCCCGCCCTCCTGGTTCATCGACGCCAACCTCGACGCCCGTCTGGTCGACCAGAACGGCCTGACGACCCAGTATCAGACTATCAGCTACTGGTGGCCCGGCCTGCGCGCGATGATCCACGCCAAGACCGACACCATGCTGTCGATGCTCGCCGCCGCCGGCGTGCTGACCAGCGCCGACACGGTGATCGCCTCGCTCGGCCCGGCCGACGAGCCGCTCTACCCGCCGCAATGGACGGTCGGCAACGGCTCCGTCGCCCCTGGCTTCTGGTGCTACGACGTGCACGCCCAAGCCGATTTCGTCGTCCAGATGACCGCCAAATACCACACCATCGCCGCCGCCAATGCCGCCTGGGGCACCAGCTACGCCAGCCTCGCCGCCCTGACCGTCCCCAAGCCCGGCACCGTGCCGGCAGCCGAGTGGGCCGACGTCATCAGCTGGTATCGCACCACCAAGCGCGCCTTCGTCGCCTGGCAGGTCGCCGACACTACCGCCGAGCTCGCCAAATGGGCCCCCGCCCACGCGCCGACCCTGGTGGTGCCAATCCCCGGCGACCACATCGCCGGCGACGAGCTCGCCGCGGCGCTCGCTAGCGAAAGCAGCAGCGACCCGGCGATCGTGCAGATGAACGACACCGACTTCATGCTCGACACCGCCGCCATCAACCACGCCTCGGTGCACTTCACCGGCATGCCCGACATGCCCGAGCTCGAGTTCATCCGCGGCTACATCCGCGGCCGCGGCTACGACGCCGCCGGCATGCGCCTCACCGCGGAGAACGTGAACACCCCGAGCGCCGCCACCGACGTCGCTGAATACACCGCCGAGGCGCTGGCGGTCGATCTCGACGGCTTTGACTATCTCTACGGCAGCGCCCTGTTCGCCAGCGACGGCATCACCGCACTCGCCAGCCTCGCTCCCATCACCGCGATGGAGGCCGCCATCGCCCAGGGCCGCGACGCGCCGCGCACGAGCCTTGCCTTGCCGCCCAACTTCATCCTTGTCCAAAATGGCTGCGTCGACATCACTCCGGCCAGCACGGCCGGCACGACCAAAGTGCCGGCGACCCAGCTGTGCTTGTCCGCCAGCGGCCAGCTCTTCGTCTGGAAAAATGCGGTGGTCTGGCAAGCCCCCAGCCCCGCCCAGAGCTGCCCGCCCTTCGCGGTGTGGAACAAGGCCTGCTTCGCCGTCTTTCAGGGCGACGGCAACCTCGTCCTCTACAACGGCACGACGCCCTACTGGGCGACTGGCACCGGCGTGGCCCTCGCCACCGGCCTCACGCTTTCGGCCAGCAAGCCCTACCTCACGCTGACAAACGCATCCGGCGCCGCCACCTGGGACAGCACGGCGGGCCGGCACCAATAACAATGCTGCCCGCACGACGAAAAGGCGAGGGGCGTTGCCCCTCGACCCCATCAAAGGCGAAGCCTTTGCAATCCATCTTGAAGCTGAACATCCCATGCGCTCGCAAGTGGGTATTTTATCAAAGAATGGATTGTAAAGGCTCCGCCTTTACCGGGTTCGAAGGGCAGAGCCCTTCGCCTTACTCGTTCCCAACCATCCAAACCCGATTTGCTCGTGACCCCTCGCCTTGTTCGGCTTGCCTGTCCGCATCATGACCAAGAACACACGAAACGAGCCGCGCGCTGGTCGGTTGAAACCTACAGTCCGGTGACACGACGACGGCCATTTCCGACCGCCCCTGCCATTCCGCACCGGCAAGGAAGAGACCATGCAGAAATCGACATTGCTCGTCGCCACGGCGTTCGCCACGGCGCTGGTCGGCACGGCTGCGTTCGCGGCCACGCAGGATGCAGCCGCCGCAGCGCCAGGCGCCCTGGCGACCGCCGCCAACAGGGACTTCACCAGGGTCTCGAAGGACGGCTCGCTCGCCTTCAGTGACATCGGCCTCGCACGGCTAGCAATCTACAATGGCAGTACCAGCCAAGCCGCGACACTCGTCGCCGACGCCAAGCAGGCGCTCGGCCGCGCCGCCAACGACGACAGCGTCTACACCAAGATGGAAAACGAGCTGCACCCACCCAAGGCGATGCCGGCCACCACGCGCATTTCCTCAAGCAACGCGCCGATCGCCTGGCTGCCGGTCGACGCCCAGTATGTCGTCGACGAAACGCTCGCCCCGACCCCACAGAAGGCGGCCGCGCTCGACGCCGCGAACGCCCACCTGCGCAGCAATCAGCCGGATCAGGCTCGCGACGCGCTGAAGGTCGCCGACATCAATGCAAGCTTCACCCTTGCCGTAGCCCCGCTCAATAGCAGCGTCGCCGACGTCGACCAGGCGTCGACCATGATGGCATCGAAGAACTATTACGGCGCGAGCCAGGCACTCCGCACGGCGCAGGTCCATATTCGTTACGACATCATCGACCTCAACAGCGTGCCGAAGACTGCGGCCATGGCTGCCGCCAAGCCGGCGGCCACGACAGCGGCGAACTGACCACCTTGCCAGCCATGCCGGCGCTGTCGCAGCCCGGCATGGCTGCGACAGCCCGGATCAGGTTGCGACGTCTCGAGCGGTTAGGCTGACGGCGACCGTCCTCGTCTCAAACGCGTCGGCCACCCAACTGTCGAAACGCCCGGGCGTGATGCCGCTCACGGTCAGCCGGCCTAGCCGGATCAGGCGCAGCAGCGCTTTAGAATCGATCGGAAAAAACCGCAGTCGCGGAAACTGCCGTAAATCCACCACCACGACACGCTCGACGCTCTCCACCGCCGCCACCAAATCCTCGGCGCTCGCACTCCGCCCCGATCCGATGTGCTTGCTCTTTTGGAACTTGATCGCGCCGCGATTGAAGCAGCGCACCGAGATGTCGAACCGCCCGATGGCGCCGAGCGCGATTGCCCCGTCGGAGCCCGGGTGGTTCGGGTTCAGGTGCTTGCGATAGCCGAACAGCCGCTCGCCCCAGATTTCGGCGAACCACGAGGTGATGCGCGGATCACGGAACTTTTCGAGCGCCTCGTCGCGGCTGATCCCGAGTGCGGCGCAGATCGCCTCGAGCGATAGCTCGGCCTGCACGATCGTCAGCCGGTCCTTCAGCACCGGCGTCGGCCGGCTCTGCAGTGTCGTGAACAGGTCCATCCTCGGCCCCCTCGGCGCGCAGCCGGGCAATAGCGGTCGCGGCGTAGTGAGGATCAAGCTCGATCCCGATCGCGCGGTGCCCGAGCCGGTGCGCCGCCACCAGCGTCGTGCCGGCGCCGGCGAACGGGTCGAGCACCGCCAGGTCCGCCCCGCCCCGCAGCCGTAGGCAGCGCTCCGGCAGCGCCACCGGGAACCCGGCCGGGTGGTCGAACTTCTGCGCCTTGGAGCGCACCGTCCGATACGGAATGAACCATACATTGCCACCGCAGCGCCGGTCGCGCGCATGCCCCCAACGCGCGATGTTCGACTTGTCCTTGAACGGCACGCCCACCGCGAGCCGGTCGATCGCCACGTCGCCGTCCAGGCTGAAGTGAAACAGCTGCTCATGGTTGTGGTTGAGGTAGCGCCGCGAGGTGATCGGCTTAAAATGCCCAACCGTGTCATCGCCGATCGACAGCGACTTCACCCAGGCAATGTGGTTCTGCAGCACGAAATCGCCCCGAAACGCGCCCGCAGCCTCGAGCGGCAGCCACGGGTCGGTATTGGTGCTGCCGATGTTGAGAAACAGCGAGCCGCCCGGCGCCAGCACCCGGGCCAGCTCCCGGCTGACCCGCCCGAGCCAGGCGAGATACTCCGCCCGCGGCTGCCGGTCGTCATAGCTGCGATAGGCGACGCCGATATTGTAAGGCGGGGAGGTGACGATCGCGTCCACCGACCCGTCGGCCACGCCCGCCAGCACCGTCAGGCAGTCCCCGGCATGCACCGCGTGCCGCCCGACCAGCGTGCCGCCCGCCCCTCCCGACACGTCCAGCGGCATCAACGGCTCCCGGCCCGCGCGACTCGAACCTCAGTCGTCACTACAGTGTCCCCCGACGATTGCCGCCGCAAGCGCGGCCGACGGAGAGGACAGCGCCCTCATGCCCACCCCCCTGAAGATCGCCGTGCAGATGGACCCGATCGAGCACGTCAACATCGACGGCGACAGCACGTTTGCCCTGATGCTGGAGGCGCAATCCCGCGGCCACGCGCTCTGGCACTACGAGGTCCGCCACATGGCGCTCCGCGAAGGCACACCGTCGCCGAATGGCCCCCGCCGCGAGCGCCTGACCGCGCGCGCCCAGCCCGTCACCGTCGAGCGCGCGCGCGGCGCCCACTGGCGGTTCGGTCCAGCCGTGACACTCGACCTCGCAACCATGGACGTCGTCCTGATGCGACAGGACCCGCCCTTCGACATGGCCTACATCACCGCCACCCACATGCTGGAGCACATCCAGCCCGGCACCCTGGTGGTCAACGACCCGGCCGCCGTGCGCAACGCGCCGGAAAAAATCCTCGTCACCCGCTTCCCCGAGCTGATGCCCCCCACCCTCATCACCTGGGACAGCCAGGCGATCCGCGATTTCCGGGAGGAGCACCGCGACATCATCGTCAAGCCGCTGTTCGGCAATGGCGGCGCCGGCGTCTTCCGCATCCGCCAGGACGACGAGAACCTCGCCTCGCTGCTCGAGATGCACTTCGCCCGCTCGCGCGAGCCGCTGATGATCCAGCGCTACGAGCCCGCCGTCCGCCTCGGCGATAAGCGCATCATCCTGATCGACGGCGAACCGGTCGGCGCCATCAACCGCGTCCCTGCCACCGGCGAGGCCCGCTCCAACATGCATGTCGGCGGCCGCGCCGAAGCGAGCCACCTGACCCCCCGCGACCGCGAAATCTGCACCGCCATCGGCCCCACCCTGCGCGAGCAAGGCATGATCTTCGTCGGCATCGACGTCATCGGCGACTACCTCACTGAAATCAACGTCACCTCACCCACCGGCCTGCAGGAGATCGATCGTTTCGACAGCGTCAACCTGGAGCGTCGCATCTGGGAGGCGATCGAGCGGAAGGCAGGCAAGTAAAGGCCAGGGCTCTGCCCTGGACCCGCTGGGGCCTGAGGCCCCAGACCCCCATTCGGTAGAGACCTGCCGACAAGCGTAAATCCGGTTGCATTGCATCCGCTTCCGCTTGACGATATGCACCTATGAATTCGACGAACACCGCCGAAAGGCGAACTGCTGCGTCAGCGATCATCCAGAAGTTGCGTCTCAGATTGCTTGACCTGACAGCGCGCAAGCCGCTGATCAGCTTCGATTACGGCAGCCGCGCCGCCTCGCGTGCCCACATCCGGGCCGTCAATGTCGGGGCTGGACGATACCTACCAGCGCTCATCATGGAGCCTAGACCTCGACGAGGATCGATGGGCATCGGCCGGCGGCCTGGCGGATCACCCGGTTGTCGGGGAGTTGCTGGGCGGAAGCGACGCAGTCGGCGAGTTGTTCGCCGCGGAGCACGACGTGGACTCACCTGCGGTTGCCGCCGCAGTGCCGGTCATGGTGCTGGAGGCCGACAGCAGCCAGCACAGCGCGGTCTACGACGCCCTGACTGGAAAAAACCTCGTCATCGAGGGACCACCGGGCACAGGCAAGTCACCGACCATCACGAACATCATCGCGGCCGCCATGGCGAGCGGCAAACGAGTGCTGTTCGTGGCGGACAAGCAGACTGCCCTGCAGGTGGTGAAAGATCGGCTCGACAAGGTCGGGCTCGGCGACTTCTGCCTGGAAATCCATTCCGGCAAGGCGCGCAAGCGAGATGTCCTCGATGCCATCGAGAAGCGACTCCAGCGACGGCCACAGGCGGAGACGTTCGGTCTCGAAACACGTCGCCAGGAGCTGGCGAGCATGAAGGCCGGGCTCACCCGCTACGCAACAATCCTCAACACCCCTTTTGGTGCCGAACGACGAACCATTCAGGAGTTGCTCTGGGCCGACCGGCGCCGCCGCCGGGTGGAAACCGAGGCCGCTCGGCGCATCGATGCTCTGAAGCTCGACGGTGCCGAACGCCTCGCCGATGTCGATCTCGACCGGCTGAAATCACTCCTGACGCGGTTTGAGCGTGCGGCGGTGCCGGTGCTGGCAGCCGCCGCCTCACCGCACCTTCATCCCTGGTTCGGCGTCAGTCGATCCGACCTGCCGGCAACGGATACCGAGCTTGCTCAACGCGCCGTCTCAGACCTCCATCACCATCTGAGCGACCTGCAGGCGCGAGCCGCGAACTTCCTCGGGTGCATCGGCCTGGAGGCGGACACCTCCCTGACCAACCTTAGCGAGACATGCCGGCTGGTTGGCGATATCTCGATGCCCATAAGCTATCCTCAAGCATGGTACATCGCCCTGCAGGATGGCCCGACGCGCGACGACGTGGCTCACTGACTGGCTGACGCCCGCACGTTCCGCAACGTCGCGCACGAAGGCGAAGCCATCGGTCTCGACATCGCTAAGCTACCCGACGCGGAGGCGGTCGATGACATGTTGTCCACGCTTACCGACGCTCAGGCCGGTTTGCCGCCATCGCTCTCGGCGGAAGCCATCGGCCCTCACGTCGACCGACTGCTTGATGAAGCCGCCATCGCTGACGAGATCGTCGCCGCCGCGGCCCACAACCTCGCCGCCTTTGGCTCGAAGCGCGATATCACCGCCGCCCATCTCATCACGATGCTCCGCCTCGCCGACATCGTCGCGCAGGTAAACGGTCAAATCCTGTCCTTTGCCGTGCCGTCCCTGCTGAAGCGAGATGCAGCCGAGGCGGTGCAAGCCGCCTCCGTCGCGCTGACGGCACTCCGCAGCGACAGGCTCGATCTCGGCGTTGACTATGACCTCGCCAAGCTACCAAGCCTGCAGGACCTGCGCAGGCATGCGACGGCGCTGCGGGGATCGGGCGTCTTCGGGTTCCTGTCCGCGGCAACGAAGGAGGCGCTTCACGTCCATGCCAGCATCCGAACACGATCGGGAAAGATCGCGAAGGCAACGGCAGCGGCCGAGCTGACAAGGCTCGCCGACCACATCGAAGCGGTGGAGCGGCTGCGGAACGATACCGATCTGCACGAGCTCTTTGGCCGCCGGTTCAAGGGGCTCGAGACCGACGCTGGCGCTGCGGCCGATTGCGCGGCGATGGGCGATGCCCTCAGGAGCACACTCGTCGGCTACGACGACGTGGTCGTCGAGTTGCGGCAGATCGTGCTGTCTGCCGACGAGGACCGCTACCGGGCGATCGCCGCTTTGCGCGGCCGCACACTGTCTGCGGCAGTGCGTGAGCAGCTGGCACGCCTCGATCCCGCCACCTTGCTGACATCTGATCTGGCCGCCACCCTGCGCAACCGAGCTCATGCTGCAAAAGCCTAAGCGTCGGCAACCATCAGGATTGGGTTGCCGATGGATGCGCCGCTCGGACGGCACCGGGCGATCCTCCGCCTCATGCTGACCATGACGGCCGCCGCCATCCGCGCCCGGCAGCCGAAATCGCTCATCGCCGCGCTTGGTGCAGCCATCCCCAGCGCTGACGACGACCTGACGGGCCTTGAGGAAGCCCTGCAAGCGGCCAGGATGATACAGGCGCTCGAGCTCTCGAACGCCGCGCGCTCCAGGCTTGCAGCGATGCCACCGGACATGATCATGGGCCAGATCGTGAAGGCCGCGCAGTCGCTCGGCGCCTCCGCACGCGCTGCCGGCGCGGCCTGGAACGGTGCCGTCGCGCTTCTGCTGATCCTGCCTGGCGCCTTTCTCGGTGGAGAGTTCCACGAGCGACCACTTAGCGTCCTCGTCAGCCGTTTCGGGTCCGCAAGCGCCCACCGCGATAAGTTGGGAGCCTGGATCGCCTATCTTGCCGAGCGGGACGAGGCCGTCGCCCACGGCCTGTCGGGCCTGCTCGGACTCTGGGATGATCGAGTGGTGTCAGGCAGCCTCGTCGAGACCCTGGACCGCGTCTTCTATCGATCGCTGACCCGAGAGGCCTTTGCGAGATACCCCGAGCTGAACCGGTTCTCCGGCATCGGCCAGGAGGATCTGAAGCACAGGTTCCGCGCACTTGATCAGCAGATGGCCGAGCTCGGCCGCTGGAGCGTGGTGGGGACGCTCCTCAAGCGCCCCATCCCGGCTGGCAGCGGCGTCGGACGGCGAAGCGAATACACCGATCTCGCGCTCATCCACACCGAACTCGCCAAGAAGATCAAGCACATCCCAATCCGCTCGCTGATGGACCGCGCGGGGTCTGCCGTGCAGGCGATGAAGCCGTGCTTCATGATGTCGCCGCTCTCCGTGGCGCAATACATGCGGCCAGGCGGCCTGCGCTTCGACCTGCTGGTCATCGACGAGGCGTCGCAGATGCGACCCGAGGACGCCATCGGGGCGGTCGCACGCAGTCGCCAGATGGTGGTCGTCGGCGATCCCGAGCAGCTCGCGCCGACGAGCTTCTTTGACCGAGGCGACCTCGTCAGCGACGACGAGGTCGATGACGAGGTCGACGAGGAATCCGTCTTGGACCAGGCCCTGGCGCGGTTCCGACCGGCCCGGCGTCTGCGATGGCATTACCGGTCGAGACACGACAGCCTCATCGCGTTCTCCAACAAGGAATTCTACGACAACGACCTGATCGTCTTCCCATCGCCCACGGCGGTCGGCGAGCGCCAGGGCGTCAGCCTGTGCAAGGTGGACGGTCTCTACAAGGCGCGGTCGAACGTGCCCGAGGCGATGGCCTTGTGCGCCGCCGCCGTCGACCGCATGCGGCGGTGTCCCGACCGATCCCTCGGGATCGCGACGTTGAACATCGTCCAGAAGCAGTTGATCGCCGACGAAATCGAGCGTCTCGCCGCGTCGGACCCGGACGTCGAGACCTTTGTGCAGCGCTGGAGCGACGGTCTGGAGCGCTTCTTTGTCAAGAACCTGGAAAACGTGCAGGGCGACGAGCGCGACACAATCTTCGTCTCCACGATCTTCGGCCCCGCCGAGACCGGCGGCCCGGTGCGACAGAACTTCGGCCCCATCAACGGGCGGGACGGCCACCGACGCCTGAACGTCCTGTTCACCCGCGCCAAGCACCAGCTCCGCGTCTTCACGTCCATAACGGCAGACCAGGTCGCCTCGAATGACGAGGCTCCGCGCGGTGCCCGGGTCTTGCGAAGCTATCTTTCTTACGCCGCCACCGGCCGCCTGGAGGTGGGAGAGCAGAGCGGCCGGGAGCCAGACTCTGACTTCGAGGTGTTCGTCGCCGAACGCCTCGCCGCGGCCGGCTACGAATGCGCCATGCAGGTCGGCGTCGCGGGCTTCTTTCTCGACATCGCAGTGCGCGACCCGGCCCGGCTTGGAACCTTCCTGCTCGGCGTGGAATGTGACGGCGCGACCTACCACTCCAGCAAATCCGCACGAGACCGCGACATCCTGCGCCAGCAAATCCTGGAGGGACTGGGATGGAACATCTACCGTATCTGGTCGACAGATTGGTTTGCCGACCCGCATGGGCAGACTGCCAAGCTTCTCACCCACCTTGCGGAGCTTCGGTCCATGTCATCGCTCAACGGCAGCCAGCCTCTCAAGGCGCGCGCGCTCGAACAGTCCGCCTCGGCAGCCGGGCTCAACGATGCGATGACGATCTCGCAACGACCCGAGGTCGATGCCCGCGAGGCCTCATCGTGTTTGCAATGCTCCACGACGCTCCGGCTCCCATCAGGTCGGTCGGGCTTCGTGTCCTGCCCCATCTGCCATCATAGAGGCTTCTATATGACCTGAACGATTGACCACGGGGGAGCATGGGCTGGCCGGTCAGCGTATCTCCGACAGTGCTACTCCCGCCGCAGCACCCGGTCGGTGATGAAGCTGCTCAGCCCGCCCGCCACGAAGTCGCGCTTCAGCGCCGCCTCGTCATATTCGTGACGCACCCAGTCCAGAAACCCGATTCGCCCCTCCGCCTCTGCCGCATAGCGAACGAAAAACGCGTCCAGCACGCCGGTGCGCGAGCGGCTGAAGTGCCCGAACCGCCACGACAACTGCGCCAGCGCCGCTGCCGCCGTGCCGCCCTCCAGCAACAGCGCCAGCCCCGAGGCCAGCCCGGTCCGGTCCGCGCCTGACTTGCAATGCATCAGCGCCGGCGTCTCCAGCCGGTGATAGAGTTCGGCGAACCGCAACACCCGCTCGCGATGCGGCGCCCCACGGCTCTCGAACGCCATGTCGACATGCGCCAGCCCCAAGCGCGCCGCCGCCTGTCGCGACAACGCATCCGACCCACATTGCCGATGCCCGCGCAGGTTGATCAGCGTGCGCAGCCTATAGCGTTGCGCCGCCGCGGCCAGCCGAGCCGGCGTCGGGTGGTTGGAGCGATACAGCTTTCCAGGGATGACCGTCGCGAAGTTGTCCCACAGCACCCGGAACACCGCGTGGTCGACAAGCAGGCTGTCGACCCAGGCCCGCCCCCGTTCCGAGGCGAGCTCGCCGGCGAACATCAGCCCCGCCGGTCGACCAGCCGCTGCTTGATCTCGGCGATCGCTTTGGCCGGATTAAGCCCCTTCGGGCAGCTTTGCGTGCAGTTCATGATCGTGTGGCAACGATACAGCTTGAACGGATCCTCAAGCGCGTCGAGCCGCTCACCCGTGTACTCGTCGCGACTGTCGGCGATCCAGCGATACGCCGCCAGCAACGTCGCCGGCCCAAGGTAGCGATCACCATTCCACCAGTAGCTCGGGCAGCTCGTGGTGCAGCAGAAGCACAGAATGCATTCCCACATCCCGTCCAACTGCGCCCGCTCCTCGCGGCTCTGCCGCCGCTCGCCGTCCGGTGGCGCCGGCGTGTCGGATTTCAGCCAGGGCTCGACCGAGCGCAGCTGCGCGTAGGCCGCCGAGAGGTCCGGCACCAGATCCTTGACCACCGGCATGCTCGGCAGCGGGTAGATGCCCACCGCGCCCTTGCAGTCTGCGGTCGGCTTGAGGCAGGCCAGCGTGTTGCCGCCGTCGATATTCATCGCGCAGGAGCCGCAGATGCCCTCGCGGCAGGAGCGCCGAAAGGTCAGGGTCGGGTCGATCTCGTTCTTGATGTAGATCAGTGCGTCCAGCACCATCGGTCCCACCCGGTCGAGGTCGACCTCATAGGTGTCAAGAACCGGATTTTTCCCGTCATCCGGGTTCCACCGATAGATCTTGAACTCCTTGACGCGAGCGGCGCCCGGCGCAGCCTTGTGCGTGACGCCTGTGCCGATCCGGCTGTTCTTCGGCAGCGAAAACTTCGCCATGGTGGTCGTCGACCTCTACTCTGAAAAAGAAAGGCCAGGGCTCTGCCCTGGACCCGCTGGGGCCGTGAGGCCCCAGACCCTTAACTGGTCGGTTTTCAAAGGTCTCGGGCCTTTGGTGGGGTCCAGGAGCAAAGCCCCTGGCTTTGCCTTGCTAGCCGCATCAGTAAACCCGCTTCTTCGGCGGAAAGACCTGCACCTCGTTGGTCATGGTCTGCATCTTCACCGGCCGGTAGCCCAGCGTCACGTCGCCGGTGTCATCGACCCATGCCAGCGTATGCTTCATCCAGTTGGCGTCGTCACGATCCGGAAAATCGTCATGCGCCTGCGCGCCGCGGCTCTCCTGCCGCGCCTCGGCGCCCGCCATCGTCGCCGACCCATTCGGCACCAGGTTCTGCAACTCGAGCGCCTCCACGAGGTCAGAATTCCAGATCATTGAGCGGTCGGTCACCGCCATGTCGGACACCCCGCCCCACAGCGCCTTCATCTTGCCCACCCCTTCGGTCAGGCTGGCGCTGCTGCGGAACACCGCGGCGTGCTTCTGCATCGTGCGCTGCAGCTGCTCGCGGATATGCGCGACCTTGCTGCCGCCATGCGCATGCCGCGTCCAGTCGAAGCGGTCCAGGCTCGCCTCGCCGGCGCGCGGCGGCAACGGCGCCTGGCTCGCCCCGGGCTGGATCGTCGCCGTCGCCCGCAGCGCCGCCGCCCGGCCGAACACGACCAGGTCGAGCAGCGAGTTGGTGCCCAGCCGGTTGGCGCCATGCACCGACACGCAGGCCGCCTCACCGACCGCCATCAGCCCACGAACGGTGGCCTCCGGATCAGCCGCCGTCGGCCGCAGCACCTCGCCGTGATAGTTCGTCGGAATGCCGCCCATGTTGTAGTGCACGGTCGGCAACACCGGGATCGGCGCGCGCGTCACGTCCACGCCGGCGAACACCCGCGCCGTCTCGGAGATGCCCGGCAGCCGCTCGTGCAGCAGCTCGGCGCCGAGATGTTCCAGATGCAGCAGGATGTGGTCCTTGTTGGCGCCGACGCCGCGTCCCTCGTTGATCTCGATCGTCATCGAGCGGCTGACGACGTCGCGGCTCGCAAGATCCTTCGCGGTCGGCGCATAGCGCTCCATGAAGCGCTCGCCCTCGGCATTGGTCAGGTAGCCGCCCTCGCCGCGCGCGCCCTCGGTGATCAGGCAGCCGGCCGGGAAAATACCGGTCGGATGGAACTGCACGAACTCCATGTCCTGCGTCGGCAGCCCGGCGCGCAGCACCATCCCGCCGCCATCGCCGGTGCAGGTATGCGCCGATGTGCAGGACAGATACGCCCGCCCATAACCGCCGGTCGCCAGCACCACCGTCTGCGCCCGGAACCGGTGGATGGTGCCATCCTCAAGGCACCACGCCATCACGCCGCGGCAAACCCCGTCCTCGTCCATGATCAGGTCGAGCGAGAAATACTCGACGAAGAACTCGACGTCATGCTTCAGGCATTGCTGATACAGCGTATGCAAAATGGCGTGCCCGGTGCGATCCGCCGCCGCGCAGGCCCGCATCGCCGGCGTCTTGCCGTAGTCCTGCATGTGGCCGCCGAACGGCCGCTGGTAGATCTTGCCGTCCTCGGTGCGGCTGAACGGCACGCCGAAATGCTCGAGCTCGTAGATCGCCGGCACCGCCTCGCGGCACATATACTCGATCGCGTCCTGGTCGCCGAGCCAGTCCGACCCCTTCACGGTGTCGTACATGTGCCAGCGCCAGTTATCCTCGCCCATGTTGCCGAGCGAGGCGCCGATACCGCCCTGTGCGGCCACCGTATGGCTGCGGGTCGGAAACACCTTGGTAATGCAGGCGGTCTTCAGCCCCGCCGCACCCATCCCCAGCGTCGCCCGCAGCCCGGCGCCACCAGCGCCGACGACCACGACGTCGTAAGTGTGATCGACAATCGTATAGGCGCCGACAGAAGGCTTGGTGATCGCGTTCATCGTCGTCCCGTCACGCAAACGGCGCCACAGCCGGGCGCCTTGGTTGGCTGCGCCGTCGGCATGATCAACCGATCCGGCCCAGCGCAATCCTCAATATGGAGAGCGAGCCGAGCAGTCCAAGCAACAGACACGCCGCCTTGGTCGCAAAGATGGCCAGGTTCTGCTGCCATTTGGTGTGCAGGTAATCCTCGTAGATCACCTGCATGCCGAGCTGCGTGTGGTGGAACGTCATCACCACCAGGGCCAGCAACAGCACCGCGTTCCACGGCCGGCCTATCCAGTGCGCAATCGCCGGCTGGTCCGCCCCCGCCAACGCCAGCACCGCGATCACGAACCACACGGTCAGCGGGATCAAGGCGTAGGCGGTGACCCGCTCCGCCCGCCAGTGCTCGACGCCGGCATGCGCCGCCCCTAGCCCACGCACCCGCCCCAGCAGGCTGCGCCGAACCGCGATCTCGGCGGCACGCTCGCCCTGAGCATGGCTCACGCCCTCAGCCTGCCCGCACCAGAAAGCCAACTACGAACACGATCACCGTGGAAGCGGCGGTGAGCCCAAGAATGATGTAGGTCACCGGGTTCAGCGTCTTCTGGTCAAAGCCGATCACCGCATCCCACGCCAGGTGCCGGATGCCGGCGTAGAAGTGGTAGAACAGCGACGCGGTCCAGCCGAACAGCAGGATAAGCCCCACCGGCGAGGCGAGAAACCGCTGCACTTTGGCGAACGGCCCCGGCCCGGCCGCCGCCGCCGCCAGCCACCACACCAGCAACAGCGTGCCGATCGAGATCGCGGTCCCGGTCATGCGGTTGAGGATCGAGCCGAGCATCGTCGGCGGCCAACGATACACCTGCAGATGTGGCGACAGCGGCCGCTGCACGACCCTCCCGTCGGTGGCCTGCGCCACCATCATCGCGTCCCTGGCATCACCCATCGTCTCGAACGGTCTCCGCAGCCAGCCATGATCTTACGGCCGGAAGGTTAACGACGTGCTTACAGACGGCTCAGATGGGGGTCAATTTGCCGCTGCGAAGGAGACGATGCGCATCGTCGCCGCCCAGCCCGCGCTGCGATCCGCCGAGCAGCGGCTCAGGCCGCCTTTCGCCCCAGCAGACCCCGCCCGATCAGCTCCTCGGCGATCTGCACCGCGTTGAGCGCCGCCCCCTTGCGCAGGTTGTCCGCCACGCACCAGAACGCCAGCCCATTGGCCACCGTCGGGTCGCGCCGCAGCCGGCTGACATACACCGCGTCCTCGCCGACGCACTCCGCCGGCGTCACGTAGCCGCCATCCTCATGCCGATCCTGCACGATCACCCCGTCCGCCCCGCGCAACAGCTCACGCGCCTCGTCCACGTCCACCGGCTCCTCGAACTCGACACTGATCGCCTCCGCATGCCCGATGAACACCGGCACCCGCACGCAGGTCGCGAACACCGCGATGTCCGGCCCCAGGATCTTGCGGGTCTCCACCGCCATCTTCCACTCCTCCTTGGTCGAGCCGTCGGCCATGAAGGTGTCGATGTGCGGAATCACGTTGAAGGCGATCGGCTTGGTGAAGATCTGCGGGGTCGCCGGATCGTTGACGAAGCTCGCCTTAGTGGTGGTGAACAGCTCGTCCATCCCCTCCTTGCCCGCCCCGGAGACCGACTGATACGTCGAGACCACAATCCGCTTCGCCGTGTAGCGGTCGTGCAGCGGCTTCAGCACCACCACCATCTGGATCGTCGAGCAGTTCGGGTTGGCGATGATCCGCCGCCGCGTATGCCGGCTCAGCGCCTCCGGGTTCACCTCCGGCACCACCAGCGGCACGTCCGGCTCCATGCGGAACTGGCTCGTGTTGTCGATCACGATGCACCCCGCCGCCGCAGCCCGCGGCGCCTGCACCGCTGATACCGCCGCCCCCGGGCTGAACAGCGCTAAGTCCGTGCCGGCAAAATCGTAGGTCTCGAGGTTGCGTATCTTCAGCACGCTCTTGTCGCCAAAAGAGACCTGCTGCCCCGCCGAGCGCGGCGACGCCAACGCCACCACCTCGCGCACCGGAAAATCCCGCTCCGCCAACGTCTTGAGCATCTCCCGCCCGACCGCCCCGGTGGCGCCCACGACTGCAACCTTGTAGCTCATCTCAAAATCCCTCGCGCGGCTCAAAAAGACCAGGGGCTTTGCCCCTGGACCCCATTAAAGGCGAAGCCTTTAAAATCCATTCGTTACTCATACCACGCAGGCAGGCGCGGTGGCGTGGACGCAAGAGTTGATCGGCTTCGCCAAGCAAGAATAGTGGGTCTAAATGGAGGGGTCTGGGGCCTCGGGCCCCAGCGAGGTCCAGGAGCAGAGCTCCTGGCCTTGCTTTTTCACGGTCGGGGACATGACATGCCAGACAACCAGCAGAACTCGGCCCAGGCCCAGCCCAGCGACCCGAGCGCAGCCACCGCGCCGGCCGGTGCCGACGTCGCCCCCGCGGCGACGCTGGTGATTTTCGGCGCCCATGGCGACCTGACCAAGCGCCTGCTGATGCCTGCTCTCTACAATCTCACCTCCGACCACCTGCTGGCCGACGGCTTTCGCGTCATCGGTGTCGACCGCGTCGACGGCACCGACGACGCCTGGAAGCACGAGCTTTCCGACACGATGCAGACCTTCACCAAGGACAAGACCGCCGAGTTCTACGTCGAAAAGATCGACGAGACGGTCTGGGGCTGGATCACGCAGCGCCTGTCCTACGTGAAGGCCGACTTCACCCAGGATGCCGACATCGACGCGCTGGCCGGCAAGCTGAAGGGCAACGTCATCTTCTACCTCGCCGTCGCCGGCCGCTTCTTCGGCGGCATCGTCGACCAGCTCGGCCGCGCCAACCTGCTCAAGCAGGCCGACGACGCCTTCCGCCGCGTCGTCATCGAGAAGCCGTTCGGCCACGACCTCGCCTCGGCGAAGGCGCTGAACGCCCAGATCCTAAAGCAGGGCGAGGAGAGCCAATTCTTCCGCATCGACCATTTCCTCGGCAAGGAAACGGTGCAGAACATCATGGCGCTGCGCTTCGCCAACGGCATCTTCGAGCCGCTCTGGCACCGCGACCACATCTCCCACGTCGAGATCACCGCCGCCGAGACGATCGGCGTCGAAGGCCGAGGCGCCTTCTACGAGGGCACCGGCGCGCTGCGCGACATGGTGCCGAACCACCTGTTCCAGATCCTCTCGATGATCGCCATGGAGCCGCCCAACAGCTTCGACGCCGAAGACGTCCGCTCCGAAAAGGCCAAGCTCGTCGAGGCTGTCCGCCCGGTCGCCGAGGACGATGTGGTGCGCGGCCAGTACACCGCCGGCACGGTGCAGGGCCAGCAGGTCCGCGCCTATCGCGAAGAACCCGGCATCGCGCCCGACAGCAAGACCGAGACCTACGTCGCGCTCCGCCTGCTGATCGACAATTGGCGCTGGGCCGACGTGCCGTTCTACATGCGCACCGGCAAGCACATGACCGGCCGTCGCACCGAGTGCGTCGTGCACTTCCGCCAGGCGCCCTACGCGCTGTTCCGCGACACCCCGGTCGACAAGCTCGCGCGCAATGCGCTGACCCTCGGCATCCAGCCCGTCGAGGGGCTGACGCTCACCATCAGCGCCAAGCACCCCGGCCCGAAGATGCAGCTCTCCCCGGTCGAGCTCGCCTTCAAATACACCGACGTATTCCGCCAGGAGCCAAACGTCGGCTACGAGACGCTGCTCTACGACTGCCTGATCGGCGACAGCACGCTGTTCCAGCGCGCCGACAACATCGAGGCCGCCTGGAGCGCGGTCGAGCCGGCGCTCGACGCCTGGTCGGCCGGCCGCGGCGCCGTCGAGGACTATGCAGCCGGCTCGCCGGGCCCCAAGGCTGCCGACGACCTGCTGGCCAAGGACGGCAATAGCTGGGCTAGCCTCGGATAAGAAAGGGCTTCTTTTTTGAAAAAAGAAGCAAAAAACTTTCATCCATGATGTCGATTGGGGCTGCCCACTGACCTGTGCTCGGCCCCAAGGAGAAAAGTTTTTGGTTCTTTTTTACAAAAAAGAACCGCTTCCTTCCCTCACGATCCGTCCACCTCGTCCGTCCAGCCCGCCACCGGCTGCTCCACCAGGCCCTCCGGCTCCACGTCGCTCAGCTTGGTGATGTCGGCAAACGGGCTGCCGTCCGGCTCGGCCAGGATCGCGTCGGCATAGCGCATGCCAAAGCAGATCGCCTCCGGCGCGATGCCGCGCATGTCGTGCACCACCGTCGAGAGCGCCGGGTCGCGCGCCTCGATCGTCAGGAAGAAACGCAGCTGGGCCGCCTGCATGCCGGCGAGGTCGAGGCCGTGCAGCGGGCTTGCCGCGTCGATCGTGTGCATCAGCGTCCAGGTCAGGGCGAAGATCGGCAAGTGCGCCCGGCGCAGCTTCAGCTCGGTCACCGAGCGGTAGACCTGCCCCTCCTGGCTATGCTGCGTGACCAGCACGCTGAGCCGCGCCGAGGCGTCGTAGAGCAGCCCGACCCGTCCGTTGGCGAGCCGGAACATCATCGTCGGCTGGCCCTGATGGGTCGTAATCACCGCCCGCTCGGCGAAGCGGAAGCAGGGCTTGGGGCGCGAGACGCGGACGAACAGCAGGCCGGTTGAGATCGCGGTGAACGTCATGCCGACGAGGATCTCGGCGCTGGCGACCACGTGCCCGTAACGGGTCGCCGGATACATCTCGCCGTATCCCACCGTCGCCAGCGTCTCCAGGCTGAAAAAGAAGGCGTCGGCGAACGATCCCGGATGGGCGCTGGCGATCGAGGCGGGATGGGCGAGGTAGAGGAGCGCGAAGGTGACATTGAGCGCCGCCTCGACGCCGAGCAGCAGCAGCAGGAAGCGCGGCCAGGACAGCGCGACGGCGATGTAGTACGGGTCGCGCAGGTCGAACCGCTTGATCCCGGCCATGCCGATCGAGACGCCGCCAAAGGCGACGCGCGGCATCGGCCGGGCACGAGGCGGGATCTGATCAGGCATCCCTCAGCCTCAAACCGATCCACCTCCCTGTCCAGCCGCCGCCGGGCCGGGCCACCGCGCGCAGAGCCCGTCTGACGGAGCCTGACCACGATCCGCCCCGAGGAGCCCGCGTGCGGCTGCACCGGACAACCACCCTGGTGGCGTTATCGAGCGGGCTCCCAGAGGCGCCATGCTCTGCGGCAGATGATCGCCCAGGCGCGCATGCGCGGCGAGCCGGGTTCGGTGCCAACCAGCGCCGGGTCGACATAGCCGCGCAGCAACCCGTCCTCCAGCCGCTCCACGCTGCCGCACGGCCGCAGCTCATCGGCGTCGCACACCCAGAGCAGCGCGTTACGCCCCCGCCGCCGCAGCGCCTGCCAGAGCGGCAGCATCGCGCCGAGCGGCTCCGGGCCGAACGCGCGATAGACGAAGATCGTCCCGTCGCCGTCCACCCGCTGGTTGAACATGCGCTTGAGGAACCGCATCCGCTTGAGCTGCCGGGCGAGCAGCAGCGCCTCGTCGGTCGGCAACGCGCCCCGGCAGGAGAAGCTGGTATGCCCGACCAGCCCGATCGACCGCTCGTGAAACACGTATTCGTCGCCGTCCCCAAGCACCAGCGCGGCGCTGTCGGGCCGCGGAAAACCCTCCAGCCGGTCCTCCAGCAGCTGGATCAGGCGGGCGAGCGGCACGCTGTTATAGCGGAACAGCGACACCGGCTCATGGCCGATCGCAGTCTCGTAGAAGCCGAACGCGCAGTCCTCGCCGAGGCTCTCGAAGGCCGGCGCCAGGCTGCGCGGATCGGCCGGTGGCGCGCCGC
Organism: Acetobacteraceae bacterium; assembly: GCA_963692975.2. GTDB lineage: Bacteria > Pseudomonadota > Alphaproteobacteria > Acetobacterales > Acetobacteraceae > CAXMMR01. The sequence continues at coordinate 92,967 of CAXMMR010000001.1, forward strand.
GATCGAGCCCCTCCAGCGTCACCGTCCGCACCTTCAGCGCCAGCGCCCGGTCGTCGCGCGAGCTTGAATGGTCGCACGGCCGCTCCGGCGCCGCATGGCGCAGCCGCAGCCGCAGCGTGCGATCGGCCGAGACCAGCTCCCCGGCGATGCGGATCACCAGCACCGTCTCGCGCCGCACGAGCTCGCGCAGCACAGTCACGCCCGCCGCCTCCACCTGCAGCAGCTTGGGCGTGTGGTACGGCTTGAGCTCGAGCCGCAGCAGGTATTCCTCATACGCCAGACCGGCCGGCAGGCTCAGCACGCTCTGCCCGCCGATCGTCCAGCGGCCGTCAGGCTCGCCGACGCTCCATCCCTCACCGAGCGCCGCCTCCGCCCCGCCGCCGGCGCCAAGGGCCAGGCGTTGCAGCGGCACCGTCGCCGCGCTTGCCCTCGGCGCCTCCTGGACCGCGGGCGGCGCCTCCGGCGAGGTCAGCAACTCGTGCCTGAAGCGGGCGCGAAACTCGGCCGACCGCAGCAGCCGCTCGCCGAGCGTCATCACGTCGGGCAGCGCGCACAGCGCGTCGATGGCGGCCTGGGATTCGGGGCGCCGGCCGAGGATCAGCATGTAGGCGCGGATCACGTCCTGCGGCGTCGGCTGATCAAGCTGCGGCAGCAGCACGCTTCCGATGTCGGCCACCCTAAGCCTCCTCCACCGTCCGCGCCGACCGCCGCGCCTCGATCAGGCGCAGGTAGTCCGCCACCACGCACATCCGGCCGAGCTCGCCGACATGGAACTCCACGCCCAGCCGCTCCTCAAGTGCCAGGATGATCTCGACATTGGTGACCGAATCCCAGCCCGGCACGTCCGCCGTCGCCGCGTCCTCGCGCAGCGTCAGCCCGGGCTCGGCCAGCACCTCGCGCACAATCGCCTGCAGCATCACCAACGCCGACTCAGCCACCGACCGCCTCATACAGCCCGGCCGCCCGCACCGGCGCGACGGCCAGGCAGTCCTCCAGCCAGGCGCCGAGCAGCGCCCGCACCGCCGCCTGGTCGGCCGCGCGCACGGCGCCGTTCGACCGCCCCTGCGGCACCGCGCCAAGCAGCGCCTCGCGCCCCGCCGCGCCTGCTGCCAGCGCCCGCTCGGCGAATGCCGCGAACCGCGCCGCGCTCTCCGCCTCCAGCCCGTCCACCGGCGGCTCCGGATAGTCGGGCCGTGCCCCGCGCAGGAAACGGCCGATGTCGCGCCGATACTGGTCGATCAGCGTCGCCGGGCCATACTCCGGATGCCCCTGCAGCAGCAGCCACGGCCGGCCGCGCGCCGTCGCCATGTCCACCCCGCACGCCGCGTCGCCGCTCAGCACCGCGTAGCCAGCCGCCTCGAGCGCCGCCGCCGACACCTCGTTGCAGCGCGAATGCGCAACCGCAATCGTCGGCGGCAGCCCGCCGCCCGGCGCCGCCCGCCGCACCAGCGGATGACGCGGATCGAGCGGAAAGCGGAACACCCCGGCGCGCTTCTGCGGCAGGGCGTAGCGCGCCAGCCCGTCATGGTGCAGCAGCGCGGCGTGTGCCGCCAGGCAAGACAGCAGCACCGGCCGGCCGCGCGCCACCGCATCGTCCAGCAGCGCCACGAGCCCCGGCCAGAACGGCTCACCCTCCAGCACCCCGCGCGGCTCGGCGCCGCTGAACACCAGCAGATCAAGCCGCGGCAGGGCGGCCAGGTCGCGCGCCGATCGCACCGGGATCGGCGATCCGCCAGGCCCGCGCGGCCCGGATCCCGCCGCCGCCCCGGCATGCGTCGCGATCCGCGTCCAGTCGAGCGCTCCGCCGGCGCAGCCCGCCAGCAGGTCGCGAAACTGCCGCTCCGAGCCGAGCCCCGCCGCGCCGCCCATGTTGTCGACGAAGCCGACCCGCAGCGACGGCGAGGCCTGCCTCATTCGGCCGCCTTGGCCTTCAGCTCAGCCCCGGCGCTCGCCCTCGCAAGCGCCTGGCCGAGGTCGGCCAATATGTCGTCGATATGCTCGATGCCGATCGACAGCCGCACCATCTCCGGCCGCACCCCAGCGGCCGCGAGCTGCTCCGGCGTCAGCTGGCGGTGCGTCGTCGAGGCCGGATGCGTCGCCAGCGACTTCGCGTCGCCCATGTTGACCAGCCGCTTGAACAATCCGAGCGCGTCGAGGAAGCGCTGCCCCGCCGAGAGCCCACCATGCAGCCCGAAGGTGAGCAGCGACGGCACCCGCCCGCCCAGGTAGCGCCGCGCCAAATCGTGATATGGGTCGTCCGGCAGACTCGCATGGCTGACCCAGCTCACCGCCGGATGGGCGCGCAGGAAGCCGATCACCGCCACCGTGTTCTGCACGTGCCGCTCCACCCGGAGCGGCAGCGTCTCGATCCCCTGCAGGATCAAAAAGGCGTTGAGCGGCGAGAGCGTCGCCCCGGTGTTGCGCTGCCCAACCGTGCGGCAGCGCGCCACGTAAGCGGCGGCGCCATACTGCTCGGTGTAGGTGACGTCATGATACGAGGGATCCGGCCGGCACAGCATGGCGAACCGCTCCGGCTGGCCCGCCCAGTCGAACCGCCCGGCATCCACGATCGCCCCGCCCAGCGAGTTGCCGTGCCCGCCGATGAACTTGGTCAGCGCATGCAGCACCACGTCGGCGCCATGCTCGATCGGGCGCAGCAGGATCGGGCTCGCCACCGTGTTGTCGACGATCAGCGGCACCCCGCCGGCATGCGCCGCCTCGGCCAGCGCCTCGAGGTCGGCGATGTTGCCGGCCGGGTTGCCGACGCTCTCGCAGTAGACCAGTCGGGTGTTGCGGTCGATGAGCTTGGCGACATCGGCCCGCCGGTCGCTCTCGGCGAACCGCACCTCCACGCCCTGACGCGCGAACATGTGCGCAAACAGCGTGTAGGTCGCGCCATACAGCTGCTTGGTGGAGACGAAATTCGTCCCCGCCTCGACCAGGTTGAGGACCGCGTAGTGGATCGCCGCCGCCCCGGAGCTGACCGACAGCGCCGCCACCCCGCCCTCCAGCATCGCCACCCGCCGCTCCAGCACGTCGCTGGTCGGGTTGCCGATCCGGGTGTAAATGTTGCCCGCAACCTCGAGGTTGAACAGCGCCGCGCCGTGCTCTGCGCTGTCGAACTCGAAGGCGACGGTCTGGTAGATCGGCACCGCGCAGCTATGCGAGCTCGGATCGCCGCCGTAGCCGCCATGCACGGCGATGGTCTCCGGCTTCACGCCCTCATCTCCATCACCCTCGGCTCTTTCAAGACACCAGCTCGGCCGGCGCGCCGATCCCGCCCGAGGCTGGATCGAGACTCCCAAGAGTCGCGCCACGCGGCGCGATCTCGGGCGCCGGTCCGTCCTCGCGCAGCGCCCACTCGGCCAGCAGCGCCCGGTCGACCTTGCCGCCGGCGGTGAGCGGCATCGCGGCCACCAGCCGGAACGAGCTCGGCACCATCGCGCCGGGCAGCAGCGCCGCGCAGCCGGCCAGCAGCGCCGCGCGCGAGACGGAGCATCCGGGTGCCGCCTGCACCACCGCGCAGAGCCGGCGCACCCCGCCCGGCCCGCTCGGCAGCGCCAGCGCGACGCAGCGCTCCACCGCCTCGACCTGCAGCACCGCCTCCTCCACCTCCTCGAGCTCGATGCGCACGCCGTTCACCTTCACCTGCCCGTCCTGCCGACCGGCAAAGCGCAGCCGCCCAGTCGCAACCTCGAGCTCGACCAAGTCGCCGGTGGCGTAGAAGCGAACCGGCCGGCCGTCCACTCGCAGCGTCGTGAAGCGCTCGGCACCAGCCGAATGTCCCATGGCATTCGTCACATAGCCGTCGGCGACCTGCACGCCGCCCACCCGCAGCAGGCCGCGCACAGTCCCGCCGGCCACCCCGCCGCCGACGCTCGCACCCTCGCCGGCCGTCTCGACCAGGAACAGCGTGTTCGGCTGCGGCCGGCCGAGCTCGATCGTCGTCGCGTCCGCCGGCACCGGCCAGCTGGCGACCGCGATCGTGGTCTCCGTCGGCCCGTAGGAGTTGAATAGCCGCACCCCGGGCAGCGTCTCGTGCAGCAGCCGCGCCAGCGTCGCCGGCCACGCCTCGCCGCCGCACAGCACGCAGCGCAGCCGGCTGCTGGCCACGAAAGAGCGCCGCCGCAGCAGCATCGTCAGCAGGCTCGGCGTGAACCCGGCGATCGTGACCCCCGCCTCGCCGAGCAGTGCGGCGACCGCAAACAGGTCGAACGCCGCCTCCTGCTCGTAGACGACCAGGCCGGCGCCGAACACTAACGGCAGCGCCAGCTCCCAGACATGCACGTCGAACAGCGCCGGCGTCTTGTAGAGCACGACGTCGTCCTCTGAGAGGTCGAGAAACGCCGCCATCGAGACGAGCCGGTTGAGCAGCGCCGCCGCGCCGACCCGCACCCCCTTGGGCGCGCCGGTGCTGCCGGAGGTGTGCGCGATATAGCAGCAGGGCGGCGCCGCCGGATGACGATGCGCGGCCGGCGCCTGGCGGCAATGCAGCACCAGCGTCGCGCCCAGACAGTCAAGCCGCCCGGCGGAGTCATAGCCCGCGATCGCCGCGTCCCCGCCTTGCGGATTGGCGCCGGCGAGGATCACGTCGAGGGCCGCCGCCGCCGCCATCCCGGCGCGGCGCGCCGCCGGCAGCTCGACCGCCAGCGGCACATACGTCGCGCCGATCAGCCACGCCGCCAGGGTCGCGACCACGCTGGCCGGCCCGCGCGCCATCGCAATGCCTACCCGGCCGCCCCGCACGCCGGCCGGCAGCCGCGCCGCCAGCGCGATCACCGCCGCATGCAGCTCGCCGCGGGAAAGCCGGAGCTGCCGACCGGTGAGGCAGTGCCGGTCAGGCGCGGCCAGCAGCCGCGCCTCGATCAGCGGCCAGATCGCCGCACCCGGCAGTGATTGCCGCGGCCCCTCCAGCAGCCAGCCGCCTGGCAGGCCGTCGCCGCCGACCCGGCGCGCCGCCATGGCCGAGCGCGCCGCGCCTGACCAATCCGGACTCGCCTCCATCGCCTTATGCCGTAACGAGCCGCGCGTCCGTCGGCGTGCCCGGCGCGCTCGCCCCGAACACCGAGGCCGCCTGACCGGGCGTGATCGCCGCGGCGATGGCGTCCCAGAAGCGCAGCCGCGCCGACAGCGCCGCCTGTGCCGCCGCGGTCGCCTCCGCCCAGCGCCGCGCGTCGGTGCCGCACAACTCGCACAGCATCTGCAGCGATTTCGGCCCGTGATCCTCGCCGTCCAGCTCGAGGTGGCGGGTGAGATACTGGCTGAACAGCGCCAGCGCCCCGCCGCCGTCGAGCGAGGCGGAGAGCCCGGTGAACATCGCCGGTATCGAGTCTTCCCGACCGATGGTGAACGCCGCCACCACCGCATGCGGTGGCCCCTCCAGCAGCGCGAACGTCGCCGCGGTGAAGCGGGCGCTGCCCGCCGGCGCCCCGCACAGCCGCAGCGCCGTGGTGACGTCGACGCCCCCGGCGATCAGCCCGAGAAACTGCCGTATCGGCCGCGTATCGGCGCCGGCCTCGGTCATGGCCCGCAGGTAGAACTCGAAATGGCCGGTCGGCACGCCGTCGATGACGTCGCTCTCCTCTTCCAGCACGATCTCGTTGATCAGCCGCCGCGTCACCGGGTTGCCGACCGGCCGCCACGGCAGCTCGACGCAGGTCAGCGAACGCTGCAATGATTTCAGCAGCGACATGAAGTCCCACACCGCAAAGACGTGGTGCTCCATGAACAGCCGCACCGCCCCGAGGTCGACGAGATGATTGTAGAGCCGATGCCCGGCAAGCTCGTGGCGAGCACCCGCCACGTCGTCCAGCAACGCCTGCAAGCCATTATCCGTCATGGGATCGCTCTCCAAAGACAGGTCCGGGGCGTCAGCAACAAGGCCAAACCGGCAACAGCCAACTAAAACCTGCGGTTGCTGCGCGCTTGCACAATAACCCATGTTATCGTGGAAAAGGAAACAAAATTAGGTGTGCCAAACGGCCGCGTATGGTCGAAACCTTACATGGATGATACATGCTTTCGTCGCGGATTATCAACTTAGAGCGCTAAGCCGTCGTGCTTATACAACTTTAAATAGTGCCGCATCCAAGATGGTTCGCCGACGTCGCGCGGCCAGCACGCCCGCACCCTCACGCCCCGGCCACTGGCGGCCGTTTCGCTTTGTAAACGAGTTGTTTCACATACTACCGCAGGTAAATGTCATGCCGTGCTCGGCAACCGAACTCGCCCGCCGCCATCTCCGCCGAGCGTTACCCTATGTAACCGTAGAGCCACATTGCGCCGGTGCAGGTCGTCTCGCCCTGCGAGACCGCCCGCCGCGCCGGCCGCCCATCACCCGCGCCCAACCCGCCGGCGAGGATCGGCGCCGATGCACGAAAGCCACGCCCGTCCGCGCCGCCAACTGGTTTTGCAACCGGATGGACGCTCGCACGGTTACACTCTGCGCAATGCCCGCCCGCGCGCCGCGCCGGCTGCCGCCCCGGAGTGACCCGCCGATGACGAAAGCCCCCGAGAAGAAAACAACGTCCAAGCCGGCCGACAAGTCCAAGCCGGCGGCAAGCGGCAAGGCTGCCGAAGGCGCCACGAAGGGCGCCACCGGCAAAGGCGCCACCATCGACAAGCCCAAGCCCGGCTCCAAGCCGAATGCCCTACAGCAGCCGCTCCAGCCCTCCCCGGAACTCGCTGCCGTCGTCGGCTCGGGCACCATGCCGCGTGGCCAGGTGGTGAGCAAAGTCTGGGAATACATCAAGGCCAACAAGCTGCAAAACCCCGCCGACGGCCGCGAAATCGTCGCCGACGAGACGCTGAAGAAAGTGTTCGGCAAGCCCAAGGTCACCATGTTCGAGATGAACAAGCTGCTGGCGGCTCACCTCAAGTAAAACACTGGAAAGAAAAGGCCAGCGGCTTTGCCCCTCGACCCCATTAAAGGCGAAGCCTTTAAAATCCATTTTCGAATCGTGTCTGTTGGGCGACGTGAGTGCCGTGAGCACACGATGGATCGACTTCGCCAAGTAAGGCTAGCCTAAGCTCGTAAGGCCGGGGTCTAGGGCGTCACAGTCCCCGCGGCGGGTTCTGATCGCGCAAGTGCGATGGGAACCATCCAAGCAAAGCCTTCGCCTTGACTTGCCTTAGCCCACCAACGCCTCGGCCCGAGCGCTCGCCCGCACCGACTGACCCCTGTTATGCTGCGCGGCCACCAGCAGGTAGACGGCCGGCACGATGAACAGGGTGAACACCGTGCCCACCGCCAGGCCGCTGGCGATCACCAGCCCCATCACGTAGCGCGATGCCGCCCCGGCGCCGCTGGCGAACACCAGCGGCATCACGCCGAGCACCATCGCCGCCGTCGTCATCAGGATCGGCCGCAGCCGCAGCCCGGCGGCGATCTCCACGGCCTGGCGCTTGCTGCGCCCGAGCCGCTGCTGCTCGTTCGCCACCTCGACGATCAGGATGCCGTGCTTGCTGATCAGCCCGGCCAACGTCACGAAGCCGATCTCGCTGTAGAGGTTCACCGAGGCGCCGCCGACGCCGAGCCAGACGAAGAACAGCGCGCCGGCGATCGACATCGGCACCGAGACCAGGATCACCAGCGGGTCGCGGAAGCTCTCGAACAGCGCCGCCAGCGCCAGGAAGATGATCACCATGGCGAAACCGAAATTCGGCAGGAACGACCCCTCGGTCTGCACGTACTCGCGCAACGGCCCGGCGGTGTCGAACGCGAACCCGCCCGGCAGGTCGCGCGCCGCCAGCGCCTGCAGCGCCGCATAGGCCGTCGCCGTGGACACCCCGGGAAGGGGGATCGCCGACAGCGTCGTCGCCGTAAGCTGCTGAAAGTGCACGATCTCCTCCGGCACCACCTGATGCGACAGGTGCGCCACCGCGCCCAGCGGCACCGGCACGCCGTTGATCGAGGCGACCGGCAGGTCGAGAATTTGCTCCGACGTCAGCCGCCGGTCCCGCACCACCATCGGGATCACCTTGTAGGAGCGCTGCTGCAGGCTGAAGTAATTCACGAAGCCGCCGCCCAGCAGCCAGTTCAGCGTGTTGCCCACGCTCGTCACGTTGAGCCCCAGCGCCGCGATCTTGGCCCGGTCCAGCTCGATCGTCGTCTGCGGCTGGTCGATCTTGAGGTCCTTGTCGACGAAGGCGAACAGCCCGCTCGCCCGCGCGTCCAGCAGCATCCGGTCGGCCGCGGCGGCGAGCTGCTCCACCGAGCCCGCCCCCTTGAGCACGAATTGGATCGGCAACCCCTGCCCGGCGCCCGGCAGCGCCGGCGGCTGAAACGCGTCGAGCTGCAGCCCGGCGACACGACTGACCGCCGCCTGCAGCGCGTTCTGCACCGCGGCCGTGCTGCGGCGCCGCTGATCCCAGTCCTTCAGCACGATACCGTCGTTGATGCTGCCCGGCTGGTCGCCGATCCAGAAGGCGCGCATCTCGGGAAGGTCGCGAATGATCCGCTCGACCTGCGGGTCGTAGAGCCGGATTTGGTCCAGCGTCGCGCTCGGCGGCGCCGTCGCGGCGAGGATGATGAAGCCGCCATCCTCCTGCGGCGCCAACTCGTGCGCCGCCCCGCGGAACAGCAGCACGCTGGCGCCGACAACCAGGCAGGCGACCACGATCGCCAGCGGCCAAACCCGCAGCACGGCGCCGAGCAGCCGCAGATAGACGCGCTGCATCCCCGCCATCACCCGGTCGCTGAGCCGCACCAGCCACCGCCTGCCGCCGACATGCGGCCGCAGCATCCCCGCGCACATCATCGGCGACAGCGTCAGCGCCAGCAGCGCCGAGACCGTCACACTCGCCGCCAGCGTCACCGCGAACTCGGTGAACAGCGCGCCCGTCAGCCCCTTCTGCAGCCCGACCGGCACGTAGGCGGCGACCAGCACCGCCGTCATCGCAACGATCGGGCTGCCGAGCTCCCGCCCCGCCCGCATCGCCGCCGCCGCCGGCGCCATCCCCTCCGCCAGGTGCCGGCTCACGTTCTCGACCATGATGATCGCGTCGTCCACCACCAGCCCGATCGCGAGCACGAGCGCCAGCAGGGTAAGCTCGTTGATCGAGAACCCGAAGACCGACATCAGCGCCAGCGTGCCGATCAGCGAGAGCGGGATGGTCACCACCGGGATCAGGACCGCCCGGAATGATCCGAGAAACAGGAACACCACCAGGCTGACGATGCCAAGCGCCGCGGCGAGGCTGCGCAGCACCTCGTGGCGCGACGCGTTCACGCCGATGGACTGGTCGAACATGATCGAGGCATCAATCCCCGGCGGCAGCGCGGCCTTCATCCTCGCAAAAGCGACCCGCAGGTCGCGCGCCGTCGTGATCATGTTGCCGCCCGGCGTGCCGTTCACCGCCAGGAACAGCCCGGGCCCGAAATTGTCGGCCATGCTTTCGCTGGTGACGTCGGAGCCATACGCCACCTCGGCGACGTCGCCGAGCCGCACCAGCGCCCCGTTCGCCTGCTTGACGACGAGCTGGCGGAACTCCGCCGGGCTGTGCAGACCGGATGTCACAGCGAGATTTGCATACGTCATCGCCCCGAGCGTGGTGCCCACGCCGGTCACGTAGTCGTTCGCCGCCAGCGCGTTGTAGACGTCGGTCGCGGTCAGTCCGTATGCCGAAAGCCGGTCCGGCTGCAGCCAGATCCGCAGCGCCAAGTTGCCCACCCCCTGGCTCTGCGCCAGCAGCACCCCTGGCACCGCCTGCAACTGCGGCGCCATCACGCGGGTCACGTAGTCCGCCACCCGCTCCGGCGACAGCCTATGCGACGTCACCGAGATCCCCATCAGGAAGCTCGCGTTGTTGAGCAGCGTGATCACCGAGGCCTGCGAGCCCGGCGGCAACTGGTTGGCGACCGCGGCGACGTTCGCCTGCACCTCGCTCAGCGCCTTGTCGGGGTCCTGGTTGAGCCGCAAATAGAGCGTGATCGTGCTTTGTCCGGTCTGGCTCTGTGACTGGATGTAGTCCACCCCCTGCGTCTGCGAGATCGCCGTCTCAATCGGCGTGGTGATGAACCCCGCCACCGTCGCCGCATCGGCACCGTAATAGGCCGTCGCGATCTGGATCGTCCCGCTGACCGTCTGCGGATACGCCAGCACCGGCAGCGACTGCCCGGCCCGCACGCCCGCCACCAGCAGCAGCAGGCTGATCACGATCGAGAGCACCGGCCGGCGGACGAACAACTCGGTGAAGCGCATGCGCCTACTCCTCCGCCGGCTGCGGGTTCGCCCCGCCGCCAGGCTGCACCTGGTTGTTCACCTCCACCACGCTGCCGTCGTGCAGCTTCAATTGCCCGGCGCTCACCACCACGTCGCCCGCGGCCAGCCCCGCCATCACCGCCACCTGGTCGCCCCGCTCCGTCCCGGTGGTCACCAGCACCTGGTGCGCCACCAGCCGCCCCGCCGCGTCATGGCGCAGCACATACACCGTGTCGCCATAGGTCGAGTAGGCGATCGCCGTCTGCGGCACCGTCACCGCCTCGCGCGCCGCCCCGGCCGCCACATGCACGGTCGCGAACATCCCGGGCACCAGCGCATGGTCGTGATTGTCGAGTGCCGCCCGCACCGTCGCGCTCCGGCTCGCCGCGTCCACCTGCGGGCTGATCGCCGCCACCCGCGCCACGAACCGCCGCCCCGGATACGCGTCCACGGACACGTCCGCCACGTCGCCGACATGCAGCATCGCCAGCGCCTGCTGCGGCACCGGGAAATCGACGAACATCGGGTCGAGCGCCTGCAAGGTGACGATGCTCGCGCCCGGCTGCAGATACTGCCCAAGGTCGACCTGGCGTATCCCCAGGCGCCCGGCAAATGGCGCGCGCAAGACCTTCTCCTCCATCAGCGCCTGCTCGGCATCCACCTGCGCGCGGTCGGCCGCCAAGGTCGAGCGGTCATTGTCCACCACCGCCTGGCTCACCGCCTGCACCGCGTTCTGCTTGCTGTCGCGGCCCAGATTGGTCGCCGCCAAATCCGCCTGCGCCCGCAGCTGCGCCAGTCGCGCCGGCTCGTCATTCAGCCGCAGCCGCACCAGCAACGCCCCCGCCGCCACGTCTTGCCCGGAGGCAAACCCGATCGCATCCACAATCCCGGCAACCTCGAACGCCAGGTCCGCCCCCCGCTCAGCCCGCAAATTGCCGATCAGATCAAGACTCGGCTGCCAACTCTGCCGTTGCGCTACGACCGTGGACACCGTCTGCGCCGGCTCAGCAGCGACAGCACTGGCAGCAGACACCAGAAGGAAGGCAAGGGCAGGGGCTTTGCCCCTGCACCCCATTAAAGGCGAAGCCTTTAAAATCCGTTTTTTGTTCATGTTCATCGGGCCAGGTCAGTGCCGCGGGGAAGCAGGATTGAACGGCTTCGCCAAGCAAGAAAGAGCCCGCCGGGACTCCAAGTGACGGGGGTCTGGGGCCTCAGGCCCCAGCGAGGTCCAGGAGCAGAGCTCCTGGCCTTCCCGGCCTTCCTCCCGGCTCATGACGCACTCCAAGGCAGCAGAGAGTGCACCACGTCGGCCGGTGGCGGCGGCTGGTCGTGCCGGTTCCACCAGCCGCCGCCCAGCGCCACGTAGAGCGCGGCGCCGTCGGCGTAGCGGTTCGCTCGCGCCCGGATCAGCCCGTTGGCGGCGTTCTGAAACGTGATCTCCGCCTGCAGCACGGTGATGTAGGCGACGCCGCCGAAGCCGTATTGCAGCTTGGCCAGCGCCAGCGAGCGCGCCGCCGCCTGCTCGGCCGCGAGCTGCGCCACCAGCAGGTCGCTATCCTGCTGGGTCTGCACCAGCGTGTCGGCGACGTTCTGGATCGCACCGAGCGCCGTCTGCCGCCACTGCGCCGCCCGCTCCCGCATCGCCGCCACCGCCGCGCGCTGCTGGTGCAGCAGCAGCCCGCCCTCGAAGATCGGCTGCAGCGCCTGGGTCAGCAGCGTCGCCAGGCCGTTGCCCGGCGTCAGCAGCTGCGAGGTGCGCACCGCCTCGGTGCCGAGAGCGGCACTCAGCGTCACCTGCGGCAGCCGGTTGGCGATCGCGATGCCGACCGCCGCGGTCGCCGCGTGCAAGTTCGCCTCCGCCTGGCGCACGTCCGGCCGCTGCTCCAGCAGCGCCACCGGAAAGCTGACCGGCAGCGCCTCCGGCAGGCTGAGCGCGTCGAGCTCGAGCACCGGCAGCCCGGCCGCCTCCGGCGTCGTCCCGAGGTCGGCCGCCAGCGCGTCGCGCGCCTGCCCGAGCGCTGTCAGCAGCGGCGGCAGCAACGCCTCCTGCGCTGCCAGCTGCGACTGCTGCAGCGCCACGTCGGTCCCGGTCGCCCCGCCAAGCGCGAACTGGCTCTGCACGGTGGCCAGATAATGCCGCTCGAAGTCGATCACCTGCCGCTGCACGCTGATCTGCCCGCGCAGCGACGCCTCGTTGATCGCGGTCGCGACGATGTTGCCGGTGAGCGTGAGGTCGGTCGCCTCCAGCAGCGCCCGCTCCGCGTCGGTGAGCGCCGCCTGCTGCTCGATGCTCCGCCGCACCCCGCCCCAGAGGTCGAAATTGTAGTTAAGCGTCAGCTGCGCGTCGTAATAGCCGTAGCTGAAGCTCCGGTTCTCGATGCCGGTCGCCGCCTCGGGGAAGTCGCCGCGCTGGCGATAAAACGTGCCCGTCACCTGGGGCAGCAGCCCGCTATACTGCGCCAGCGTCAACTCCTGGGCGTTGCGCAACGCCTGTCGCGCCGCCTCGATGCCGGGGTTGTCGCGCAGCCCGGTCGCCACCAGCCCGCTCAGCGCCGGGTTGCGAAACATCGTCCACCAGTCGCCGGCGATGTCCTGCCCGAGCGAGAGCGTCTGCGCCGCCCCGCCCGCCACCTTGGCAGCACTGGTCCGCTCCGGCTGCACATCCTCCGTGTAGCGCGTCAGCGTTGTCGCCGCGGCAAACCGGGGCGCTGGCGGATGGAAGTTCGGCCCGACCGCGCAGCCGCTCAGCACCACGCACAGGCTCGACAGGACCGTCACGCTCAATCGACGCATGGCTAGAAGCGGGCGAGACCAGGGGCTTCACCTCGGGGCAGCGTCGTCACGCCACCGCCTGCATGGCGCCCCGCCGGCGCCTGCGAACGCCACGTGCCGGTCGCCCCAGACTGGCCGTCACGTCGTAGCCGGTCGGCCCCGTTCAGCATCGCGAACCATCTCCATCGAACAGCGCGAGCTCTGCAGGCCTCATGCCAGCAACCTAGACGGTTGTTTTCAGACGTTTATGACGGGCAGCCAAAGACGCCTTACGTCAGATTAGAAGAAGCCAGCCATCTTGTGGCGTAATCAGCCATTGCTCGAGAGGAATGCTCGTGCGACCGACAAGGACCCACCCCGATTGCAACAGACCAGTTTGACTACCGCATCACGTCATCGTGCGCTAGCGTCACTACTGCCACGCGCAGGCGTCATCGCTCATATCGAAGTTTCCATCGCCGATTGTTTCGGTCCGGCCACGCCGCGCGCCCGCTCCAGCAGCGCCTCCCAGGCGCCGGCGACCTCGTCCGGCCGAAACCGCGCCAGCACCGCCGCCCGACGCGCGGCCAGCGCCTCCCGCAGCCCCGCCTCCGGAACCTCCCCCGCCAGCCGCGCCATCTGCCCCGCCAGCGCCTCGACGTCGTAGGGGTCGAAGTACAGCGCCGCCTCGCCGAAGATCCAGCGATACACCGCCAGCTCCGACAGCAGCACCGGACAGCCCGCCTGCAGTGCCTCCAGCGGCGGCAACCCGAACCCCTCGTTGAACGAGGCCGAAACCAGGCAGCGCGCCCGCGCCATCAGCAGCTGCAGCTCGTCGGACGGAACCCCGGTCAGATGCAGGATGGCGCCGCTCGCCACCCCCGCCCGCATCGCCGCCATCACCCCCTCGTCCCGCCAGCCCAGCCCGCCGACGATGACGAGCCGCAACGCCGGGTTCACCCGCGCCCGCACCCGCTCAAACGCCGCCAGCAGCGCCGGATAGTTCTTCCGCGGCTCCACCGTCGACACCGCAATGACATACGGTGCATCCCCTGGCGCCTGCCATCCCGCCGGCGCCGCCGCTCCCTCGCCCAGCGCCCGAAAGCTCAGATGCCGCGTGATCACCGCCCCTGTCTCCAGCGCCGCCAGCGCCTCGGCCGCCACCGCCGGCGGCGCCACCGCGCAAGGCACCACGTGCGCAAGCCTCGCCCGCCGCGGGTCCAGCACCAGCAGCGCCTCGAGCGCCTGCGGACTGTCGCAGGCGAACATCGTCCCCGCCGGGCACGCCCTCACCAGCGCTTGATGCGCCACCCCCGCCTGCCAGCTCACCACCGTGTCGGTGTCCGTCACCGGCACCGCATCATGAAACCGCATGATCGGCGTAACCCCCGCCGGCAACGCCACCGGACGCGGCATGCAGAACAGCGCCGCCTCGAACCCACCCGCCGCCAGCCGCTGCAACCCCAGACGCCGCCCCCGCAAATTCCGGTCGATGATCCGCGCCACCGCCAGGTCGGTCGCCCAAAACGGCCGCGCCAACACCACCGCCCGGTCCGCCGGCGCCAGCGTCGCGGCAAACAGAATGCGCCACACCGCATCCTCCTGCCCCGCCGCCATCGGCGCCAACGCAAACCCCGACCGCAGCTGCGCCCGCACCTCCCCCGGCACCCGCAATCCGCGCCGCAGCGGCGCATTGCTCCAGTTCCGCGCCATCCAGTGCAGCACCGCCGCCGTCGCCGCCGCATCCGCATCCGCTCGCAGCCGCGGCAAGTCATGCCGCCCCGTCGGCATCAGCAAGCCCGACGGCTCGGCCACATCACACAACATCCGAAACACCAGCCGAATGTCCTGCGCGATGCCGACATGCCCCGCAGCGGCGTGCGAGAGGTCGACGAGAACACGAGCGCGGGTCAAGGAAGGCGGAGGGCGAGCGAGGCATGCCTCGCGCCCCTCGACCCCATCAAAGGCGGAGCCTTTAAAATCCATTCATCGTTCATGGTTCACTCATGACGTCGACGCGATGGCGAGCAGGATCGAATGGCGTCGCCAAGCAAGAAAGATGACATCTCGCCTTCCGAATGCGGGTCTGGGGGCGCCGCCCCCAGCGAGGTCCAGGAGCAGAGCTCCTGGCCTTCCCTAAAGCCTCCCGCCCTTCCGTCCTGCCGAAGCTCCAAGCCGCAGCCTGAGAGCGTTGAGCTTGATGAAGCCGCCGGCGTCCACCTGGTCGTAGGCGCCTTGGTCGTCTTCGAAGGTCACCACCTTCATCGAGTGCAGCGAGTTCGGGCTCTCGCGTCCGATCACCGTCACGTTGCCCTTGTAGAGCCGCAGCCGCACGGTGCCGCTCACCGAGGCCTGGCTGGCGTCGATCGCCGCCTGCAGCATCCGCCGCTCGGGGCTGAACCAGAAGCCGTTATAGATCATCTCGGCGTAGCGCGGCATCAGCGCGTCCTTGAGGTGCGCCGCCTCGCGGTCGAGGGTGATGCTTTCGATGCCGCGATGCGCCGCGAGCAGGATGGTGCCGCCCGGCGTCTCGTAGATGCCGCGCGACTTCATCCCCACGAAGCGGTTTTCCACCAGGTCGAGCCGGCCGATCCCGTTGGCGCCGCCAAGCTCGTTGAGCCTGGTCAGCAGCGCCGCCGGCGAGAGTGCTGAGGCCATCGATCGCCACCGGGTCGCCGTGGGCAAACTCGATCGAGATGACGGTCGCCCGGTCCGGCGCCGCCTCGGGGCTGACCGTGCGCTGGAAGACGAACTCCTCCGGCTCCTGCGCCGGGTCCTCGATCACCTGGCCTTCGGAGGAGGAGTGCAGCAGGTTGGCGTCCACGCTGAAGGGCGCCTCGCCGCGCTTGTTCTTGGCGATCGGGATCTGGTTGGCCTCGGCGAACTCCAGCAGCCGGGTGCGGCTGGTGAGGTCCCATTCCCGCCACGGCGCGATCACCGTCACGTCCGGCTTCAGCGAGTAGTACGAGAGCTCGAAGCGCACCTGGTCGTTGCCCTTGCCGGTCGCGCCGTGCGCCACCGCGTCCGCCCCCACCTGCTCGGCGATCTCGATCTGCCGCTGGGCGATCAGCGGCCGCGCGATCGAGGTGCCCAGCAGATACTGCCCCTCATAGACGGTGTTGGCGCGAAACATCGGGAACACGAAGTCGCGCACGAACGCCTCGCGCAGATCCTCGACGAAGACCTCGCGCACGCCCAGCATCTCGGCCTTGCGCCGCGCCGGCTCCAGCTCCTCGCCCTGGCCGAGGTCGGCGGTGAACGTCACCACCTCGCAGCCATAGGTCGTCTGCAGCCAGCGCAGGATGACGCTGGTGTCCAGTCCGCCCGAGTAGGCGAGCACAACCTTCTTCACCATCCGAGAAGCCTCCAAGCGCCAAGCCTAAGCACAGCAAGGAAGGGAGAAAGGCAAGGGCTCAACCCGCCCCGCTGGGGCCTGAGGCCCTAAACCCCCACTTCTTAAGTGACGGATTTTAAAGGCTTCGCCTTGAATGGGGTCCAGGGGCAAAGCCCCTGGCCTTCCTTCCTTACTAGGCTATTTTATGAGGATGGATCAGGACGCCTTCCGCGACCCGGCCTTCGTCTCGCGCCTCGGCAAGCTGCTCCCGATGCTCGGCTCCTCCCAGGCCGGCGAGGCGGAAGCGGCCCGCACCAAGCTGCTCGAGCATCTCAGCCACCACCGCCTGTCCCTCAACGACCTTGCCGAGCGCCTCGGCGGCGCGCCCGCCCCCCGCGGCTACCGCCGCCGCGACGCCGAGGACGTCCCCCGGCTCGACCTGCAGCAGGCGCTGGAGGCGGCCCGTCTTGCGGAAAATCGCGCCCACACGCTGGTCCGCCAGAACGCCGTGCTGCGCCGCCAGCTCGACCAGGTCGAGCTCGCCCGCCAGAAGCTCACCGCACGCCGCAATTACGGACTGATCGTCGGCATCTCCGGCTACGTGTTCCTCGGGCTCGGCGCCCTGATCGTCTACGGCGGCGTGTTCCAGCCCCCGGCACAGCAGCCGCTTGCCGCCGCCAACCCGCCGGTGACGATCCAGTCGACCTTCCCCCGCCCCAGCCTGGCGCCGGACGGCGACGCCGGCCGCACCGCCACCGTCCTTGCCGACGGCCAGCCGGTCCGCGCCGATCCCGTCCCCGGCTCGCCCGTCCGCACCTACCTGCCCCGCGGCACCTCGGTCCAGGAGCTTTACCGCGTAACCCGCAACGGCCTCGAATGGTCCCAAGTGCGCAGCGACGCCGGCGTCGGCTTCATCCCGTCGACATCAATCACGAGGTAAGGAAGGCCAGGGCTGTCTGCCCTGGACCCGATTAAAGGCAAGCCTTTAAAATCCATTCGTAAGAGCCGATTACGCAAGTCTTGCCGTATTCGGCCATCGCTGAATAAAACGGGATCTGGGGCCGCGGGCCCCAGCGGCGGGTTCCCATCGCACTCGTGCGATGGGGCCCGTCCAGGGCGGAGCCCTGGCCTTACCTTACCGTCTCGCGCCGGCTTTCCGTCTTGAGCTGCCCGCACGCTGCCAGGATGTCTTGCCCGCGCGGCGCCCGCACCGGCGAGGCGAACCCGGCCTCCATGACGATGCGCGAAAACCGCTCCAGCTGCGCCGGCAGGCTCGGCTCGTAGGCCGACCCCGGCCACGGATTGAACGGGATCAGGTTCACCTTGGCCGGCATGCCGGCGATCAGCCGCACCAGGCCGCGCGCATCGGCGTCGCTGTCGTTGACGCCGCGCAGCATCACGTACTCGAAGGTGATGCGCCGCGCATTCGAGGCGCCAGGGTATCTGCGGCATGCGGCGATCAGCTCGGCCAGCGGATACTTCCTGTTCAGCGGCACCAGCTCGTCCCGCAGCCCGTCCGTCACCGCATGCAACGAAACCGCCAGGTTCACCCCCAGCTCCTCGCCCACCCGGTCCATCATCGGCACCACGCCCGAGGTCGACAGCGTAATCCGCCGCCGCGACAGCCCGATGCCCTCATTGTCCATGACGATGCGCATCGCCGCCGCCACGTTCTCGTAGTTGTAGAGCGGCTCGCCCATTCCCATCAGCACGATGGTGGAGAGCAGCCTTGGCGTCTCGCCGTGCGGACTCGGCCACTCGCCATAGCTGTCCCGCGCCGCCATGAACTGGCCGACGATCTCCGCCGGCCCGAGATTGCGCGCCAGCGCCTGGGTGCCGGTATGGCAGAACCGGCAGGACAGCGTGCAACCGACCTGCGAGGAGAGGCACACCGCACCACGATCCTGCTCGCGGTCGGGAATATAGACGGTCTCCGCCTCCTGCCCGTCGCGAAAGCGAAACAGCCATTTGCGCGTCTCGTCGCTGCTGGTCTGCTCGCTCGCCAACTCAGGCCGGCCGATCACGAATTGCTCGGCCAGCACCTGGCGCAGCGGCTTGGCGATGCTGCTCATCGCGGCAAAGTCGGTGACGCCCTGGTGGTAGATCCAGTGCCACAGCTGCTTGGCCCGGAACGGCTTCTCGCCCACGGCCGCCAGCGCCTCCGCCAGCGCCTGACGCGACAGTCCGACAAGCTCCCGCCGGCCATCCGCGGCGAGAGGGCTCGGCGGAGCAAACAGCGCCGCCTTGGCCAGGATGCGCTGGCGCTCCGCCGCCGTGAGCTCGTCGACGCTGGAGCGGGACAGCGCAACGGTCATGCCTTGGCACAAGCCCGGCGCACGGCCTCCAGCGCGGCCGGAAAGCCCTTCAGGCTGAACGTGTCGGTCACGTCGCCGCCGCGCGGAGCGGGCGAGACCGCCACCGCCCGCGTCTGATGGCCGAATGCGGCAACAACGGCGTGGCCGTCGCGGGCAAACGCGGAGCGCTGCGCCGTATAGAAATCGAATTGCCCCTGGCCGAGCTGCAGCGGCACGGACGCGTCCCGCGGATAGGCAAAGCCGGCGGACAGCGCCACCGCATCCTCCGAGCTCGGCCGCTCGGTCACCGTCAGCACCACATCGCCACGGCCGCGCAGCATCGGCATCGACGTCGCGGCCCGGGTGTAGGCAAAGCAGACCGTGCGGCCGCCCTCGAGATGGGTCGCCGCCCGCCAATCCTCGAAATGCCCGATCGCCGAAGGGGCGTTGAGACGGCGTGCATGGTGCTGCGGCGCGGCGGCAACGGTCAGCCCGGCGGCAACGAGAAGCAGCAAACGCATCCGGCACACATACGAGCGTGGCTGCGCTGGAACAAGAAGGCCGGGGCTCTGCCCTGGACCCGCTGGGGCCCGCAGCCCCAAACCCCATCCGTTTGGAGGCTAAAAACGCATCGAACGCGCCGTGAGACACACGTTACGAATGGATTTTAAAGGCTTCGCCTTTAATGGGGTCCAGGAGCAAAGCCCCTGGCCTTCCTTCCGCCCAGGAACGGCAGCGGCTGCGGCAAGTCGCGTCATCCCAGCACGACTTGGTGGATATGCCCATCGAGGTCGGCGAACACCGCCGGCTCGCTGCCCTGCCACACCAGGCGGGTGGCGGCGACGTCGTTGGCCCGCCGCGCCGGACCCGCCGGTCCCGCCGGTTGGTAGCCCAGCAGCTCCAGATGCGGCACCGGGTCCACAGGCTCAAGCGGCACCACCTGGACGACCGGCGCCGTCAGGCCGTCGAGCCGCCCCTGCTCCGGGCCCTGGTTGGTCGTGCGCGGGCCGGCCAACAGCCCGAGCTTGGCATAGAACGCGGCGCTGGCCTCGACGTCGGCCACGCCGATCGCCGAGTGGTCGATGCCGATGCCGAGCTGGCGCCCGGTCGCCGGCCGGCCACGCCAATGCGGCGGCCGATGCCCCGCCGGGAACTGCAGCAGCTCCAGCGGATGGCCGTCCGGATCATGAAACTTGAAGGCGGTGACGCCGCCCGAGCCCGGCGGCAGGCGCTGCGGCCCGCCGGTCGAGATCGCGGCCACATCGCCGAGCCGCTCCACCGCCGCGCCGATGTCGGCGACAACGATCGCCAGGTGCTGGAACCACAGCGCCGAGGCGTCGCCGTCCTCAGGGTAGGGCGCCCCGGGCGTGTCGAACTGCTCGAGCGTCACCGACTGCTCGCCGAGCACCAGGCGCTGCCGCCAGCCGCCGGCGGACAGCCCGAGCTGAGCCCCCTCGGAGAGCGAGATCGCGCTCACCGGTCCGTCCAGGCCAAAGCCGAGCACGCCGCCGTAGAACGCCGACAGTCTCGCAAGGTCCGTGGTCACCAGCCGAAACCCGACCAGACGCAGAAGCCGCTGCTCGCTCACCGGATGCTCCTCAAGGCCGAACCGCGCCACGCACGTTCAGATAGATCGCCCGCAGCGTGTGCGACGCGCACAGGAACAGCCGCGACCGCTCCCGCCCGCCAAACGCCACGTTCGACACCGTGCCGGGCACCAGCACCTTGCCCAGCAGCGCCCCCGACGGGTCGATGCAGTGCACGCCGTCCGCGGCACTGCTCCAGATGTTGCCGTGCTCGTCGAGCCGGAACCCGTCCGCATAGCCGGGCGACACGGCGTGGAAGTCGCGCCCGTTGCTGAGCTGCCGGCCATCCTCGCTCACGTCAAAGGCGCGGATGCAGCGGCGCGGCGCGGCGGCGAACTGCCGCCCGGTCTCGGCGACGTAGAGGATGCGCTCGTCCGGCGAAAAGGCCAGCCCGTTCGGACCCTCGAAATCGTCCGCCACCACCTGCAGCTCCCCGTCCGGATCCAGCCGGAACAGCAGCGGCGGCAGCTCCGGCGTCTGCTTGCCGCCCTCATAGTCGGTGTTGATGCCGTAATGCGGGTCGGAAAACCAGATCGAGCCGTCCGAGCGGCAGACGATGTCGTTCGGCGAGTTCAGCCTCTTGCCGCGATAATGGCTGGCCAATACGCGCACCTCGCCATCGAGCTCGGTGCGGGTAATGCAGCGCTGCCGGTGCGAGCAGCCGATCAGCCGGCCCTGCCGGTCGCGCGCATGGCCGTTGGCGAACCCCGACGGCTGGCGAAACACCGAGACGCCGCCACTCTCCGTCCAGCGCAGGATGCGGTCATTGGGCAGGTCGCTGACCAGCAGGCATTGCTGGTCGGCAAACCAGACCGGCCCCTCCAGCCAGCGATAGCCCTCGCCGAGCGTCTCCAACGGCGCATTCGGCAACATGTAGGCGGCAAACCGCTCGTCGATGACCTCGAAGCCGTCCATCACGTCCCGCCGTCAACTAATATGACAGGGCTCATGCCGCGGATCGACATGCAGCTGCACCGTCATCAGCACCGCCGGCTGGTCGCCGATCGTGCCCGACCGATGCCCGCGCTTGCCCTCCGTCTCGGTGCAATTCTGGTCCTCGCCGAACGAGAACTCGCCCGCCCCCTGCTCGATCCGGGTGCCGTCCATGCTCTCGATCCACCAGCGCCCGGACAGCACCACGATCCATTGCGGCGCCGGGTTCTCGTGCCACTCCCCCACCCAGCCGACCGGCTGGACGGTGAACACCACCGTCGACGGGTTGTTGCCCTGCTTGTCGTTCCATTGCGGATCCGCCGGCCCCACACTCTTCAGCTCGAAGCCGGTCAACGCGCATTGCGCCTGGTGGCTCACCCCCGCCGCATCGGTCCACAGATGCCAGTAAGGCACGCTCGGTTTTGGACCAGACTTGTCGCTCATGCTCGATCTCCTCTAGCCGCGTAGACCGGAAAACGCCGCATACGGATGCGAGGACGCGAACGGATCGCTCAGAAAGGCATGCGCCGCGTGGCCATCGAGCCCCACCGTGATCAGCAGAAATCCCGACGCCAACGAAAAGTTCTTCAGGAAGTCCCAGAACAGGTCGCGCGCCTTACTCTGCCCGGACCTCCAGAAGTCCCCCGGCGTCCAGAAGCGCTTGAACAGCAGCGCCGTCATCGCGCAATACCCGCCCATGATAAAGGCGGCGAGCCGGTCGGCAACGCCGGTCACGATGCCGATCGGCATCAGGATCTCGATCGCGAGCCCAACCAGGATCGAGCCCGTGGCAAGCGCGCTCGGGAACACCTCGCTCGCCTGCCCGACCGCGCCGCGAAAGTTAAGGATCTTGTCGAGCGCGCTGGCCGGGAAGAACAGTACGACCAAGCCGTAGCGGACGAGCAGGATGATCAAATTGGCTAGGGTCACGATTGCGCACCTTTAAGAAAGGCCAGAGGCTCTGCCTCTGGACTCCGCTGGGGCCCGCGGCCCCAGACCCCATCAGTTTAGGCTATACCGACGTTCTTCCTTGGCGAAGCCAATCGAACCTGCGTCCCGGCTTCACCGAGGAACAAAGACAACAAATGGATTTTAAAGGCTCCGCCTTTAATGGGGTCGAGGGGCAAAGCCCCTCGCCTTATCCTAGTCTTTCCTTCAAATGATCCCCGACCCTCAGCGCGTTGGCCACGATCGTCAGCGTCGGGTTCACCGCGCCGATCGAGGGGAAGAACGACGCGTCCGTCACGTACAGGTTATCCACCTCATGCGCCCGGCAATCGAGGTTCAGCACCGACGCCTTGGGATCGGTGCCGAAGCGGCAAGTGCCGGCCTGGTGGGCGGTGCCGTTCTCCGGGATGTTCTTGCCCAGATAGAGCCGCCGCTCCATCAGCACCTTGTGCGCGCCCATCGGCTCGAGCAGCTGCTCCAGCTTGTGCTTGAGCGCTTGCGCCTCACGCTCGTTGCTCTCTGTTAGCGACAGCACCACGCGGTCGCCGTCATAGACGATGCGATTGTCCGGGTTGGGCAAGTCTTCGGTCTGCAGCCAGAAGTCGATCGAGTGCTCCGCCATCTTGTCGAACGGCATGTCCGGCAGGAACGACAGAAAGCTCGGCAGCGCCTCGCCGCGGATTTGATCGCCATGCGAGGTCGCGCACATCTGGATAAGCCCGAGCGGGTGGTCGACGTCGGGTGCGTCGAAATAGTAGTCGCTGACGGCGAGCGTCTTCTGAAACACCGTGTGGTTCGGCTCGCGGAGCAGCGCCATCAGCACGCTCATGTTGTGCCGCATGTAGTTCCGCCCGACCTGGTTCGAGCCGTTGGCGAGCCCGTCCGGATGGGCGTCGCTGCCCGAGCGCAGCAGCAGCAGCGCCGAGCTCAGCGCCCCGCAGGCGACGACGACGATGTCGGCCGAGTATACACCTCATGCTCCCCGCCCCGCCGCACATGCACGCCGGTGACGGTTCGCCCCGAGGCATCCGTCTCCAGCCGCTCCACATAGGCGTTGGTCATCAACGTAAAATTCGCATGCGCCGCCAATGTCGGGTCGACGCAAATCACCTGGGCGTCGGCCTTGGCGTTGATCGCGCATGGAAAGCCGTCGAACGCGTCGCAGCGGATGCACGGGCTGTAGGTGGTCGCCGAGCCGTCTGGGTTCTGCTCGAGCTTGATGCCGAGCGGCAGATGAAAGGGATGCAGGCCCTCGCCCGCAAGACGATCGCTGAGCTGCTGGATCTTCGGCTCATGCAGCACCGGCGGATAGGCATATGGCTTGCTCGACCACGGCTCGTTCGGGTCCTCGCCGCGCCGGCCATGCACCTGGAACAGCTCCTCGGCCTCGCAGTAGTACGGCTCGAACGCATCATAGCCGAGCGGCCAGGCCGGCGAGACGCCGTCGACGTGATGCAGCTCGCCGAAATCGCGCTCGCGCAGGCGGAACAGCGCCGAGCCATAGACCTTCGAATTCCCGCCGACGTAGTAGTGCAGCCCCGGATGGAAGGTCTCGCCTTTGCGGCCATACCACGTCTCCGAGGCCTGGTAGGCGCCGTCGACGAACACTGTCTTGCTGTCCCAATTGGCGCGGCTGCGCGGCAGGTAGTCACCGCGCTCAATCATCAGGATGCGCTTGCCGCCGGGCGCGAGCTTATGCGCAACCGAGCCGCCGCCCGGCCCGCTGCCGATGATGATGACGTCGTAATGGTCGCCTGCGGACATGTGGGCCCTCGCTGCGGGGAAGAGGTGGACGCATCCGAGCAGGCGCCGGACTGCGGTGCAACGGTGCAGCGGCGCGCCGGGTTCGTCGGCTTGCCAAGACGCGCGCCCGGTCGCGACAGTGCGGCCCCACGATCGAGGAACGGCACGCTTGGACACCAACAGGCAGATCATCGCAGCGCCGCCGGCCGTCTCGCGCCGCAAGTCGTTCACCGTCGTGCTGCTGATCGAGCTGTGGGAGCGCTTCGGCTATTACGGCATGCAGGCGATCCTGCTGCTGTTCCTGGTACAGCATCTCGGCTTTGCCGATGCGCAAGCCAATTTGCTCTGGGGCGCGTTCAGCGCCCTGCTCTATGCCGCGCCGGCGCTCGGCGGCTGGATCGGCGACCGGCTGCTCGGCCCACGACATACGATGGTCGTGGGCGCCGCCACGCTGATGACAGGCTACGCGCTGCTCGCCGTGCCGGTCGAACGGCTCGGCCTGGCTGCGGGCGGCCCGAGCCTCTACGTCCCGCTCGCCATCGTCATCGTCGGCAACGGCCTGTTCAAGTCGAACGTCGCCAACCTCGTGCGCCGCATCTACGAGGGCGACGACGCCCGCCTCGATAGCGCGTTCACGATCTATTACATGGCGGTCAACGTGGGCTCGACCGTCTCGATCCTGTTCACGCCCTGGATGGAAGGCCGCTTCGGTTGGCACCCGGCCTTCGGCGTCGCGGCCGCCGGCCTTGCGGTCGGGCTCGTCAGCTACGCGGCGCTGCGTCGCTGGCTCGCCCATGTCGGCACCTCGCGCGACCTCGCAGCACTGCCGGTCCGCCGCCTCGCCGCGCTGCTCGCAGGCGTCGTGCTGACCGTGTTGCTGGCCAGCCTGGTGCTGCAGCATGCGCAGGTCGCACGCGCGTGCGTCTGGGTCGCCGGGCTCGCTACGCTCGGCATCTGGATCTGGATCTATCGCCGCTGCCGCGCCTCGGAGCGCGCCGGGCTAATGGTGATGTATGTGCTCACCGGCGAGGTGCTGCTGTTCTTCGTCTTCTACCAGCAGACCGGAACATCCCTGCTGCTCTTTTCCCTGCGCAACGTCTCGCTCGATTGCAGCCTGTTCGGCCACACGCTGTTCCGCTGGTCGCCGGCGCAGTTCCAGGCGTTCGATCCGATCTGGATCGTGGTGCTGACGCCGATCCTGGTCTGGCTGTACAGCCGATTTGATGCGCGCGGCTGGCGCATTCCGATCGCGCTGAAATTTGCCGCCGGCTTTGCCGCTAATGCGGGCGCGTTTCTCGTCTGGTGGCTGTGCGCCGCCGTCAGCACGACGCCGCTGGTCTCGTCCTGGGTGATGGTCTGGGCCTACGGCCTGTTTTCCGCAGGCGAGCTGCTGACCAGCGGCCTCGGCCTTGCCGTCGTCGCTCGCTACGTGCCGGCCCGCATGTCGGGCTTCATGATGGGATCGTACTACCTGGCGATCGGCGTCGCGCTCTATATCGGTAGCGCGATCGCCAATCTGGCCGCGATCGACCATGCCGTCCCGGCATCGGCCGCAGCGACGCTCGGTATCTACGCGTCGTTGTTCCGCACGCTCTTTGCGGTCGCCGCCCTGGCCCTGCTGCTGTGCCTCGCACTGCTGCCGTGGATCGCGCGTCTCGATCGCCGGCATCAGGCGGAGGCAACAGCCGGCGAAACCGGTCGGCTGAGCACGTCGTGGTCGCAGGCGGCTGCCTGCGACGCCAGGGCTTTAGGCTTCGTGCTCGGCCGATGCCGGCTCCTGCGACATCGTATTGGTCTCGACCTTGTCGGCCGAAACGGTCTTGCGGCCGCGCTTGAGGGCACCCGTCTTCGGCGCCGTCGTCGTCTTCGGCGCCGCCGTCTTGGTCGCGCGCTTGGGTGCCGTCTCGGTCTTCGCCTCGGCGTTTCGCCGGCTGCTTGGTCGCGCGCGTCAGCTCCTTGTTCTTGGCGCGCAGCGTCGAGACGGTGCGCTCGAGCTTGGTGACCTGAGCGCGCAGCTCGTCCTTGCTCACCTTCGGCGCTGCCGCCGACTTTGCTGCCGGGCGCGCGCTTGGCCTGGCGGACGACGCCTTTGCAGCGGCGGGCTTTTTCCGTCTTCGACTTTGTCGCCGCCGACTTTCTTGCCGTCGACGCCGGCGCCGTCCTGCGCGCCGGAGCGCCTCGTTTTGCTTTGGTTCGCCGTGCTTGCTCGCGCCATTGATCGTGCTCCTGGATTGCCGATTCGCATATGGTCTGATCTGTGTGGCTCGGCAATCACACGAATACAAGTATCAAGTCGTCAGGTTTCACTTCGGCGATTACCGTTTTTGCTAAAATGTTTCGCGCCGAGCGGTAAAACGCCAAGCTCTGCGATCACCGCCGCATACAATTCACGCATGACGACCGGCAACGAGGTCGCCGACAACGCCGGGATCGGCCAGCGTCGAGATGTCGCCCAACTGATCGCTCTCGTCGGCGGCGATCTTGCGCAGGATGCGGCGCATGATCTTGCCGGAACGCGTTTTCGGCAGTCCGGGCGCCCACTGGATCACGTCCGGCACCGCGATCGGACCGATCTCGCGGCGCACCCAGGCGCACAAATCCTTTTTCAAAGAGTCACTTGGCTGCACGCCGTCCTTCAGCGTCACGTAGGCGTAGATGCCCTGCCCCTTCAGCTCGTGCGGAAAACCAACCACCGCGGACTCCGCGACGAGCGTATTGGAAACGAGCGCGCTTTCCACCTCCGCGGTGCCCATCCGATGTCCGGACACGTTGATCACGTCGTCGACGCGGCCGGTGATCCAATAGTAGCCGTCGGCATCGCGCCGCGCCCCGTCGCCGGTAAAGTACAAACCCGGATAGGTCGAGAAATACGTCTGGATGAATCGTTCGTGATCGCCGTAGACGGTGCGCATCTGTCCCGGCCAGCTGTCCGCCAGGCAAAGATTGCCTTCCGCCTCGCCCTCCAGCACCCGCCCTTCGGCATCGACGAGCAGCGGCTTGATGCCCGGCAGCGGCAGCGTCGCCGAACCCGGCTTGGTCGCAATCGCGCCGGGCAGCGGCGAGATCAGGATGCCGCCCGTCTCCGTCTGCCACCACGTGTCGACGATCGGGCAACGCTCGTCGCCGACAACACGATGATACCAGCGCCACGCCTCCGGATTGATCGGCTCGCCGACGCTGCCGAGAATGCGCAAGCTGCCGCGATGATGCTTGCGGACCGGCGCATCGCCCTCACGCATCAGCGAGCGGATCGCCGTCGGCGCGGTGTAGAAGATATTGACCTTGTGCGTGTCCACCACGTGCCAGAACCGGCCCGCGTCCGGATAGCTGGGCACGCCCTCGAACATCACCGTGGTCGCGCCGTTCAGCAGCGGCCCGTAGACGACGTAGGTGTGGCCGGTCACCCAGCCGATGTCTGCGGTGCACCAGAACACCTCGCCCGGCTTGTAGTCGAACACCAGCTCATGCGTGAAGCTCGCCCACATCAGGTAGCCGCCGGTCGTGTGCAAAACGCCTTTCGGCTTGCCGGTGCTGCCCGAGGTGAACAGCAGGAACAGCGGATCCTCCGCCGCCATCTCCTCCGGCTCGCACACCGCCTCCTCGTGCGCGAGCAACTCGTCATAGCGCACGTCGCGCCCAGCCTGCATCGGCACCGCAGCACCCGTCACCGCAACGACGATCACCTGCGCAACACCCGCGCAGCCGGCGAGTGCGGCGTCCGCATTTGCCTTGAGCGCCACCCGCTTGCCGCCGCGCCGTCCCTCGTCGGCGGTGATCAGCAGCGTGCTGCCGCAACCCTCCATCCGGTTTGCCAGACTGTCCGGCGAAAACCCGCCAAACACCACCGAATGCACGGCGCCGATGCGCGCGCAGGCCAGCATCGCCACCGCCGCCTCGGGCACCATCGGCAAATAGATCGTCACCCGGTCGCCGCGGCCAACCCCCATCCGCCGCATCGCCGCACCCAGCCGGCACACGTCGCGATGCAGCTCGCGATAGGTGATCGCGCGATGCTCGCCCGGCTCGTCGCCCTCCCACAGGATCGCGACCTGATCGCCGCGCATCTTGAGATGACGATCAAGGCAGCACACCGACGCGTTGAGCTTGCCGTCCTCGAACCAGCGGATCGAAACGCCGTCGGTGAAGCTCGTGTTCTTGATCACCGTCGGCCGGCGCGACCAGACGAGACGGTCGAGCTCGCCGGTCCAGAACTCGTTCGGCTCCAGCGCCGCATGATTGGTCATCAGCCGATACCGCTCGGCGTTCACATGCGCCGCCGCGGCCAATGATGGCTTGACGTGATACAGCGTGTCCTCGGTCATGACGTTGTTCTCCCGGCGCTCGTGTTGGCGCCTCGCTGGCAGCACGATAGCGGCAGAAGCGCAGCCTCCGCACGCCGCTGGAGGCGACGCCTCCAGACCTGCATAACGTAAAGCAAACCGCGGGAGTGCGAGCGAGATGGATTTGCAGAAGCTGGCCGCACTCCGCGCGCGCTACACGGGCGCCGACGAGTTCAGCGACCCGCTGTTCCGCGCCGTCGCGGCACAGCAATTCGACGGCAGCCGCCGCACCCTGCCCTATGCGGGCGTGGCCACCCTGCTCGGCCTGCCGCACCGCGCCCCCGCGCCGGACCTGCCCGATCTCGGCGGCCTCGACGTCGCCCTCATCGGCGTCCCGCTCGACCTCGGCGTGACAAACCGCGCCGGCGCCAGGCTCGGCCCACGCGCCGTGCGCGCCATCGAGCGCATCGGCCCGATCGACCACGTCCTGCGCACAGCCCCGGCAATGCTGCTCCGCGCCGCCGACATCGGCGACGTCCCGCTCGCCAGCCGCTTCAGCCTCGAGCAATGCCACGCCGACATCGAAGCGTTCTACCACCGCGTCGTCGGCGGCGGCGTGATCCCGCTCTCCGTCGGCGGCGATCATTCCATGACACGCTCGATCCTGCGCGCCGTCGGCGCCGCACGCCCGGTCGGCCTGATCCATATCGACGCCCATTGCGACACCTCCGGCGCCTACGAAGGCACGTCGCTGCATCACGGCGGCCCGTTCCGCCAAGCCGTGCTCGACGGCGTGCTCGACCCGGAGCGCACGGTGCAGATCGGTATTCGCGGCGGCGCCGAATACCTGTGGGAGTTCTCGGCCGCGTCCGGCATGACGGTGATCCACGCCGAGCAGGTGCACGAGCGCGGCGTCGCCTCCGTGCTCGCCCAAGCCCGCGCCGTCGTCGGCGACGGCCCGCTCTACGTCTCCTTCGACATCGACAGCATCGAGCCCGCCCTCGCGCCCGGCACCGGCACGCCTGAAATCGGCGGCCTGTTCCCGCACCAGGTGCTGCAATTGCTGCGCGGACTGGCCGGCCTGCCCATCATCGGCGCCGACGTCGTCGAAGTCGCGCCGCAATACGACGCGACAACGGCGACGGCGCAGATCGCGGCACAGATGCTGTTCACGTTGTTCTGCCTGGTTGCACTGCGACAGAGATAAGGAAGGCCAGAGGCTCTGCCTCTGGACTCCGCTGGGGCCCGAGGCCCCAGACCCCATCCGTTCAGACCTCGCCGCCTGGCAAGAACAATAAAATGGATTTTAAAGGCTTCGCCTTTAATGGGGTCCAGGGGCAAAGCCCCTGGCCTTGCTTTGATCCAGCAGGGCCTGAACAAACTCGCCCAGGTCGCCGCCTGAAAACAGATGTCCCGCCACGCCTGCAGCCTGCGCCGCTGCAAGATCGCGCGGCTGGTCACCGATCAGCATGCAGCGTGCGCGGTCGAGCTCCCAGGCTCGCATCAGGTCGAGCAGCATGCCCGGCGCCGGCTTGCGCCAGTCGGATTCGCGGCGATACCGGCGGACGGTTCCGTCCGGATGGAACGGGCAGACCCGGATATCGTCCACCGTGCCGCCGGCCGCCCGCAGCGCCGCGATCATCTGCCGATGCAGCTCGGCCACGTCCGCCTCGCTGAACAGGCCGCGCGCCACGCCGGACTGGTTCGTCACCACGAACACCTGCCAGCCCTGCGCCGTCGCCTGCCGCACCGCGGCCACCGCGCCGCTGATCCACTCCCAGCGCGCCCAGCTGCCGACATAGCCGTGGTCGCGGTTGAGCACGCCGTCGCGGTCGAGCAGCAGCGCCGGCCGGCGCAGCGTCGCCAGCTCGTCCGCAGCGTCGTCGATCACGCGCCCATCGACGACGGTGTTCGCCTCCGGCCCTGCGCCCTGCAGCGCTCCCGGACGAGCCAGCACGATCCCGCTGTCGCGCACCTCGCCCCCCGGCGCGGCGAACATCACCTTGCGGCGCGCGCAGTTCGGCGCGTCGAGCACAAACGCCGCCAGCGCCGGCCCGAGATCGCCCGCCGCCACACCCGCGCTCCGCACCAGCATGACGGGCTCGTCGGCCGCTGGCTCTGCCGTCGTCGACACGGTGATCGCCGCGCGCTTCGGCAAGCTCGCCGCAAGCTCCCCGACCTCCGGCAGCCTGCCCGCCGGCGCCACGAGGACGAAGCGCTCGATCCCCCAGCGCTGCAGCTCACGCATCTGCCAGCCCAGCAGCGACCGCCCGGCGACCTCCCGCCGCCAGTCGACCGCGTCCGAGAGCCGCAGCACGGCCTGCCGCGGCAGCCCCGCCTCAGCCAAACGCGGCGACGGTCCGCGCCACGCCTGCCTCCAGGCTGGTGAACGGCCGGTCCCAGCCGGCCCGCCGCAGCTTGCCCACGGGCGCCTGGGTAAAATACTGGTAGTGCTCGCGCAGCTCTGGCGGCATGTCGACATAGGCGATGCGCGGCGTCTGCCCGCAGGCCGCAAAAGCCGCCCGCGCCAGCTCGTTCCAGCTCCGCGCCTGCCCGGTGCCGACGTTGAACAGCCCGCTCGGCGCGCCCGGCGTCTCCGCCAGCCATCGGATCACCGCCACCACGTCGTCGACATGGACGAAGTCGCGCCGCTGCTCGCCATCGGCCACCCCGTCCCGATACGAGCGGAACAGCCGCACCGTCTCCCCGGCCTGCACGAGCGGAATGATCTTGCTGATCACCGACCGCATCTCGCCCTTGCAGCCCTCGCCCGGCCCATAGACGTTGAACAGCTTCAGCCCCGCCCAGCGCGGCGGCATCGGCGCTCCGTCGGCCATGTCCATGGCGACGCGCTGATCGACCAAGTGCTTGGACCAGCCATACGCGTTCAGCGGCCGCAACGCCGCCAGCGCCTCGGGCGCGTCCAGATCCTCGAAGCCAGCGCCGCCATCGCCATAGGTCGCCGCCGAGGACGCATAGATCAGCGGCACCGCGGCCTCCGCGCACCAGCTCCACAGGTCGAGCGTCAGCCGCACGTTGTCGCGCAGGATCCGGTCGACGTCGGTCTCCGTCGTCGCCGACACCGCGCCGAGGTGCACGACCAGCGCCACCTCTCCGCGGTGACGCTCCAGCCAATTGGACAGGTCTTCCGGCGTGATCAGGTCGTGCAGCGCCACGTCGAGCAGGTTGCGCCACTTGCCGCCCGTCCGCATCCGGTCGCAGCCGACGACGCGCCGCCCCGCCCGGCTGAACGCGCGGGCCACGTGCGCGCCGATGAACCCGGCGGCCCCGGTGACCAGCACCAGGCTCACGCCGGCGCGCCGCCGCGCCGCCGCACCCCAACCGTCGCGCCAACCGTCGCGCCAACCGTCGCGCCAACCGTCGCGCCAACCGTCGCGCCAACCCTGGCAAGCGTCGCCGTCGTCGACTGGCCGTCCACCAGCGCGGCGAGCAGCACCTCGCCGCCATGCGCCTGCACGATGTCCGCACCCACCACCTCGGCGAGCGCATAGTCCGCGCCCTTGACCAACACGTCCGGCAGCAGCGCCTCGATCAGCAGCCGTGGCGTGTCCTCCTCGAAGGCGACCACGCAGTCGACATAGCTGATCGCCGCCATCACCTGCGCCCGCGCCGCCAGCGGGTTGACCGGCCGGCTCGGCCCCTTCAGCCGAGCGACCGAAGCGTCCGCGTTGAGCCCGACCACCAGCCGGTCGCAGCGCCCCCGCGCCGCCCGCAGCAGCGCGACATGGCCCGGATGGAGCAGGTCAAAGCACCCGTTGGTGAAGCCGACGCGCAGGCCCTGCCCGCGCCAGCGCTGCACCAGCGCCAGCGTGCCCGCCAGCGGCCGCAGCCCCGGCAGCGCCTCCTCCGCGTCGTCGCGGCTCTGCAGCTCGTGCAGCACTTCGTCCACCGTCGCCGTCGCCGTGCCGAGCTTGCTCACCACCACGCCGGCGGCCGCATTGGCCACGTGCATCGCCTGCACCAGCGACAGTCCCGAGGCATGCGCGAGCGCCATCGTCGCGATCACCGTGTCGCCGGCGCCCGAGACGTCGAACACCTCGCGGGCATGCGTCGGCACCGCGTTCACCGCCCCCTCTCCGTCTGGGCCGTCCGCCTCCACCAACATCATGCCGCGCTCCGAGCGCGTCGCCAGGATCGCGCTCGCCGCCGCATCCGCCAGCACCCGGCGCGACGCCGCGACCACGCCCTCGTCGTCGTCCACCGCCAGCTTGCTCGCGAGCGCCAGCTCGCGCAGGTTCGGCGTGATGCAGGTCGCACCACGATAGCGGCCGAAATCCTCGCTCTTGGGGTCGACGAACACCGGCTTGCCCTGGCCGCGCGCCGCCGCGATCACCGCCTCGATCACCGGCGCGGCGAGCACGCCCTTGCCGTAATCGGACAGGATCACCGCGTCCGCCGAGGGCAGCAGGCGCTCGATCTCGAGCAGCAGCCCGTCCTGCTCGGCCGGCTGCAGCGGCAGCCGGCTCTCCTCGTCGGCGCGCACGATCTGCTGCTGCGAGGCGATGAACCGCGTCTTGCAGATCGTCGGCCGCTCGCCGCTCGCGACCAGCGCGCAGCGTATCCGGCCAATCCCGCCGGCCAGCCGCGCGACCGTCTCGCCCAGCCCGTCCCGGCCGACAAGGCCGACCAGCACCGCCTGCCCGCCCAGCGTCGCGATGTTGTGGGCGACGTTGCCGGCGCCGCCCAGCATCTCCTGGGTGCGGATGAGATGCAACACCGGGATCGGCGCCTCGGGCGAGATGCGCTCGATCCGGCCATGCACAAAGCGGTCAAGCATGACGTCGCCGATGCACAGGATGGTGACGCCGGAGAAATCCATCAGCCGCGGGCCGGCAAGGCAAGGCAAGGCAAGGGGCTTTGCCCCTTGACCCCACCAAAGCCTAGGCTTTGGAAACATTGACTTGGGGATTGTGGCTCTAGTCGTCCGACAGTCCTGAATGAATGCGGGTCTGGGGGCGCCGCCCCCAGCGGGTCGAGGGCAGAGCCCTCGCCTTCCTTGATCTCCAACCGCGTCTTCGTGGCCGCCGGCATCAGCTCACGACTCAGATACGTATATTCCAGCGCCTGCTCCTCGGCCTGCTCGGGCAGGTTCGCCCCCGCCGCATGGCCGCCCTCGACCTGCTCGAAGTAATAGAACGGCAGCCCCAGCGCCTCCATCCTGGCGGCAAACCGCCGCGCATGCACCGGCCCGACCCGGTCGTCCTTTGTCGTGGTGAAAATATACGGCGTCGGGTAGGCGACCCCCGGCCGCAGCGCCTGCAGCGGCGAGATTCCGGCCAGGAACGCCCGCTGCGCCGGCACCGAAACGGAGCCGTACTCGCCCACCCACGAGGCGCCGGCGGACATCGTCTCATAGTGCAGCATGTCGAGCAGCGGCACGTCGATCACGACGGCATGCCACAGCGCCGGATGCTGGGTGAACTCCACCCCCATCAGCAGCCCGCCATTCGAGCCGCCGCGGATCCCCAGCCGCGCCGGCGAGGTGATGCGCCGGCTGATCAGCGCCTCGGCCACCGCGGCGAAGTCGTCATAGACATGCTGCCGCTTCGTTTGCAGCCCGGCCTCATGCCAGCGCGGCCCGAACTCGCCGCCGCCGCGGATATTGGCCAGCACGTAGACGCCGCCACGGTCGAGCCACAGCTTGCCCAGAGCGCCCGAGTAGGTCGGCGTCTCGGAGACCTGGAAGCCGCCATAGGCATAGAGCAGCGTCGGGTTCTGCCCGTTCATCGCCATGTCGCGCCGGTGCACGACAAAATACGGCACCCGCGTGCCGTCGCTCGACACCGCCTCGGCCTGGTCGACCACGTAAGCGCTCGCCACGAACTGCGCCGGCAGCGACTTGATGGCGGCGACGGCCCCGGTGCCGGCATCGGCCACCCAGAGCTGCGTCGGGTCCAGAAAGCCGGTGACGTCGAGAAAGGCCGTCTCGTCGTGGATGTTGGTGTCGGCGACGTCGATGCTGTCGCTCTGCGGCAACGCCAGGCGCGTCCCGCTCCAGCCGCCGGCAACCGGCGTGAACACCCGCGCCTGGCCGCGCACGTTGTCGTAGATCGCGGCGACGACGCGGCCGCGCGTGACCCCGATCGTGTCGAGCGACTGCGTCGGGCCGGGCGCGAACACCACCATCGGCGGCGCCTCAAGATGCGCCGCGTCCAGCGAGATCACGCTGCCGGCAGTGAGCGGAGCGCCCGCCGGCGGCGTCCAGTCCTGGTTGAGGGTGACGATCAGCCGGTTGGCGACCAGCCCGTTGACCACCGCCTTGGGCGGCAGCGCCAGACGCTGCAGCCCGCTTGGCGTCAGCACCTGATACTCGAAGGTGAAGAAGGTCACCGCCCGGCTGATCAACGTCAGCCGATGCCCGTCGCCGTCGACCAGCTGCACCGGCATCACCTCGGTGTCGCCCGGCGCGCCCCGGTAGATCTCGGTCGCGGCGCTCAAAGGCTCGCCGCGACGCAGGCGCTTGACGATGAACGGGTAGCTCGAGGCCGTCATCGTGCCCGGCCCCCAATCGCGCGACAGCAGCAGCGTGTCGTCGTCGAGCCAGGCGACGTCCTGCTTGCCGCGCGGCAGCGCAAACCCGCCGGCGACGAACGTGCTCGTCCCCAGGTCGAACTCGCGCATCGTCACCGCGTCCTCGCCGCCATCCGACAGGCTGAGCAGGCAGCGCCGCTCATCCGGCTCGGCGCAGCTCGCACCCTTCCACACCCAGTTCGCATGCTCCGCGCCGGCCAGCGCGTCGAGGTCGAGCATCACCGTCCAGTCCGGGCTCGCACTCCGGTAGCTCGCCAGCGAGGTGCGGCGCCACACGCCGCGCGTATGCCCGGCGTCGCGCCAGAAATTGGTGACGCCGCCGCCCAGCATCTCCGGCGCCGGAATGCGGTCGCGGGTCTCGGCCAGCGCCAGCGCCTCCCGATACAGCGGCTGGTAGCGCGGGTCCGCCTGCAGCTCCGCCAGGGTCCGGGCATCATGCGCACGCACCCAGCTCAACGCCGCCTTGCCCTCGACCTGGCCCAGAAAACCAGGCGTCGTCGCCGAAGCATCAGCCGGCGCCGCATCAGCCAGGGCGGCACTCAATGACGGCATCACAAGGCTGAACATGACGGCGGCCGCGAGGCGATAGCGCATGGTGATCCCGGACGATGAGCCGACCTACCGTAGCCGTGATGACCAGCGGCGCAAAGGAAGGCCAGAGGCTCTGCCTCTGGACTCCGTCACGCGCTAGCGTGCATTCGCACGACGGGCCCGAGGCCCCAGACCCCGGCACGAATGGGACGACACCTTGGCTGTGTTACTAGTCTCCCAGTCTGAACTCTCCCGACGGCATGTTCGAAATCTTGCCTATAGGCAAGATTTCCATAACTCATTGTTAATAACACGTTTACTTCTGGAAGAAGTGGGCGAGAACGCCTGAAGCGCCCTCGAGGCGACCCTCCTACAAATCTTGCGGTATTTCGCCCAACACAACCACCCACAGCTTTGTAGAAGATACTATGGCAAGCGCAAACGAGCGCATCCTCTTATAATCGGGGTCTGGGGCCTCCCGGCCCCAGCGGGTCCAGGGCAGAGCCCTGGCCTTTCTCAACCCCATACAAGGTGACCCCGTCCTGGCCATCGAGCTCGCCGACCTGCAGCGCCTGGATCGTGACGATCCACTGGCCGGCTTCCGCGCCGAGTTCGAGCTGCCCGCCGACATCGTCTATCTCGACGGCAACTCTCTTGGTGCGCTGCCCAAGGCCACGCCGGCGCGGGTGGCGGCAGTGATCACCGAGCAGTGGGGCGTCGGCCTCATCCGGTCATGGACCGCCGCCGGGTGGCTCGACCTGCCGAGCCGCCTCGGCGACAAGATCGCCCGCCTGCTCGGCGCCGCGCCCGGCACCGTGCTGGCCGCCGACAGCACCTCGATCAACCTATTCAAGCTGCTCTCCGCCGCCCTGCGCCTGCGCCCCGACCGCCGCGTCATCCTCTCCGAGGCCGGCAACTTCCCGACCGACCTCTACGTCGCCGAGGGCCTCGCCGAGTTGCTCGGCCAGGGCCACACGCTGCGCCTGGCGGAGCCTGCCGACATCGCCGGCGCGATCGGCCCGGACGTCGCCGCAATCATGCTGACCCATGTCGACTACCGCAGCGGCGCGATGCACGACATGCCGGCGCTGACCGCCGCGGCGCACGCTCACGGCGCGCTGACCGTGTGGGACCTGGCCCACTCCGCCGGCGCCGTGCCCCTCGCCCTCAAGGCCGCCGCGGCCGATTTTGCCATCGGCTGCGGCTACAAGTTCCTGCACGGCGGCCCCGGCGCCCCGGCCTACCTCTATGTCGCCCCGCACCACCAGGCCGCCGCCCGCTATCCGATCACCGGCTGGCTCGGCCACGCCGACCCGTTCGGCTTCCATCCCACCTACGCTCCCGCCGCCGGCATCGCGCGGGCCACCGTCGGCACCCCCTCGATCCTCGCCATGACGGCGCTCGACGTCGGCGTCGACATCCTGCTGCGCGCCTCGATACCCGAGCTGCGCCGCAAGTCGCAGCGCCAGGCGGACCTGCTGATCGCCCTCGTCGAGGCAAGCTGCCCCGGCCTCATCCTGGCCACCCCAAGAGACGCCGCACGACGCGGCAGCCAGGTCTCGTTCCGCCACCCGCAGGCCGAGCCGATCATGCAATCCCTGATCGCCCGCGGCGTCATCGGCGACTTCCGCACCCCCGACATCCTGCGCTTCGGCATCACGCCGTTGACGCTACGCTACGCCGATCTCTGGCACGCAGCCGTGGCGATCAGCGAAGAAAGCAAGGCGAGGGGCTTTGCTCCTCGACCCCATTAAAGGCGAAGCCTTTAAAATCCGTTTACTGCCCGTGACCCATGGCGAGGTCGGTGCGGTGGGTGGCTTCGCCAAGCACGACAGCGCCCGTCTAGACTCCAAACGGATGGGGGTCTGGGGCCTCAGGCCCCAGCGGGTCCAGGGAAGAGCCCTGGCCTTCGTAACGCCTGTGGTCAAACGGAGTCGCATTGATCTCCGGCCTCCGACCGCTGACCACGTCGGCCAGCATCCGCGCCGACCCGCAGGCCATCGTCCAGCCGAGCGTGCCATGTCCGGTATTGAGAAACAGCTCCGGGTATCGCGTCCGCCCCACCACCGGCGTGCCGTCCGGCGTCATCGGCCGCAGCCCGGTCCAGAACTTGGCCTCCGCCGGATCGCCCGCCCGCGGAAACAAATCCGTCAGCGACCGCACCAAAGTCTGCCGGCGCGGCGCCCGCAGCCGGCTGCTGAACCCCGCCAGCTCGGCCGTGCCGCCGACCCGGATGCGTTCGCCGAGCCGCGTGATCGCGACCTTGAACGTCTCGTCCATCACCGTCGATTGCGGCGACGCCGCCTCCACCCCCACCGGCAGCGTCAACGAGTAACCCTTCACCGGATAGACCGGAATGCGAACCCCGAGCGGCGCCAGCAGCGCCGGCGAGAAGCTCCCCAGGGCGACGACATATGCGTCCGCCCGCTCCACGCCCTGTCCGGTGCGAACGCCGGCGATCCGGCCGCCCGCCCTCTCGATGCCTGCGATCCGCACGCCGTAACGAAACCGCACGCCCGCCGCCTCGGCCAGCGCGGCCAGGCGCTGGGTGAACAGATGCGCGTCGCCGGTCTCGTCGCCCGGCAGGCGCAAGCCGCCGATGATCGGCACCGTCGCCTCGGCCAGCCCCGGCTCGGCGGCGATGCAGCCAGCCGCGTCCAGCACCTCGAACGGTACGTGGCTCTGCGCCAGCACCGCCGTGTCAGCGCCGATGTGATCGAACTGCTTCTGGGTGCGAAACAACTGCAGCGTGCCCGCCTGCCGCCCGTCATAGGCGATGCCGGTCTCGATCCGCAGCGCCACCAGGCTGTCCCGGCTATACTCAGCGAGCGCCACCATGCGGCGCTTGTTGCGCTCATAGGCGGCCTCGGTGCAGTTCGCCAGCATCTGCCCGAGCCACGACAGAAAGCGCAGATCCAGCATCGGCCAGACCACCAGCGGCCGATGCCGCATCGCCAGCCAGCGCAGCGCCTTGAGCGGAATGCCCGGCGCCGCCCAGGGCGAGGAGTAGCCGGGCGAGACCTGCCCCGCATTGGCAAAGCTGGTCTCCATCCCGGCCGCCGGCTGACGGTCCAGCACCGTCACCTCATGGCCGGCCTGGCTCAGATACCAGGCGCTGGTGACGCCGATCACACCGCTGCCAAGGACGATGACTTTCATGAGTCGGATAACGCGACAGCCTGCGCGAAAGGCAAGGTCAGAAAGGCGAGGGGCTTTGCCCCTCGACCCCATTAAAGGCCGACCCTTTAAAATCCATCTATCACCCGTGTTTCCACAGCGAGGTCGGTGCCGTGGGACACATGATTGACGCCCGCCTCGGCTCCAAATGGATGGGGTCTGGGGCCTCGGGCCCCAGCGGTGTCCAGAGGCAGAGCCTCTGGCCTTCCTTACCCCTGATGCACGCTCAACCACTGCGACAGCGCCGCCTGCATCCGCGCGGACAGCGCCTGGTTGGAGCCGATCGCGTCCACCGCCCGTGCCGCCGCAATCCGGCCGCCTGATCCCGAGGCGGACGGGTCGGCAAGCAGCGCCTGCGCGATCGCGGGATCGTTGCTGTTCCTGGCGATCCCGGGCAGCAGAGTGATCTGCCCCCACGGCGTCAGGTGCGCCCGGATCGGCGCCTGGTTCGCGAGCACCGCCGCCCACACGCGCTCCGGCGCGTCGCTATACTCCGCCGCACTTTGCAGCATCCTGTCGATGCGGCCGTTCGGGATTGCTCCCGAGCCGGCGAACGGCACGAAACCGGCGATCAGCGCCGGGTCATGCGCCGCGCCCATGGCGGCGAAGTAGCGCAGCTTCTCCTCGGTGCCGGACGCGGCGAGCCCGGCATCGCGCAGCTGCTCCCAGGTGGCGTGGTCGGCATGCATGCCGACGATCATCAGCACCGGCTCGCGGAGGCTCGGCGGCAGCGCCGCGGGGTCCTGGCGATAGGCGGCGTAGCGCGCCTGCGCCTCGACGGCCACCTCACGGTCGCCGAGCCGGCCGAGGGTCAGGATCACGTCCGGCCGGAGCAGCGTGTCGAGCACCGGCTCGCCGGGTTTCGGCGTCCAGCCGAGCCGCCGCAGCAGCGGGTTCAGCAGCCCGCGCGTGTAGCTGCGCCAGGCCTCGCGCGTCGGCTGGCCGCGCTCGCGCTGGTCGACCTGCACGATGCGGGCGATCGTGTCGTGCCAGACGGTGTAGCTCCGCTCGTCCGTCAGGTGGCCGAGCAGGCTGAGCCAGGACGACATCGGCTGCTGGCCGCTTTCGAACAGCGCATACTGGTCGCCGAGCAGGTTGGCCCGGTCCGCCTGCCCAAGGCTGCCGTAGCCGTCGACCAGGGCCGCGAGCGCCGGCGCGGCATACAGCGTGCGGAAGTAGCCGCTCTCGTCGGCATTGACCTTGATCGGCTCGCCGCAGCCGGTGAAGCGCAGATGCGCCGGCTGGTCGGTCACGATCACCACTTGCCGAGCGTCCGACGGCGCGCCGCCGACCGCCTGGACCTCGACCGGCACCTGCCAGACCTGCGGCTTGGGGTGCGGGTCGTGCACGGTGAAGCGCGACTGCGTCAGGGTGACCTCGGTGGCGCCGTCACGGCAGGCGGTCGCGGTCGAGATCAGCGGAATTCCCGGCTGGTCGGTAAAGCTGCTGGCGACCATGGCGACCGGCTTGTGCGACACCGTGGCAAGCGCGGCCCAGAGATCATCGCTGGTGGTGTTCGAGTAGGCGTGCTGGCGCATGTAGAGCCGCATGCCGTCGCGAAAATCGTCCGGCCCGAGCCAATCCTCGATCATCCGGATAACCTGGCTGCCCTTCTGGTAGCTGATCAGGTCGAACATCGTGTACGCTTCGTCCGGGTTCTTGATCGCGTAGTGCATCGGATGCGTGCTCGGCGTCGCGTCGAACGCCATCGACCGCTCGTGGTCCTGGTGCTCGCGCGGCCGCACCTGCCAGTCCGGATTGAAGTGGTCGGTCGCCTTGTTCTCCATCCAGGTGGCGAAGCCCTCGTTGAGCCAGATGCCGTCCCACCAGCCCATCGTCACCAGGTCGCCCGACCACTGATGCGCCATCTCGTGCGCGACCACGAGGTAGACGGTCTCCTGCGTCTCCGGCGAGGACCGCGCCGGGTCGTAGAGCAGGGCGTTGTCGATGAAGGTCATCGCGCCCCAGTTCTCCATCGCCCCGGCCTGGTAGTTGCCGGGGATCGCCAGCGCGTCGAGCTTTGGCAGCGGAAAGGCGGTGGCGAAGTAGTCGTTGTAGTACGGCAGCACGCTGGTCATCGCGCCGAGCGCGTAGCGGCCGGTCTCCTCCTCGCCGGTCGGCGCCCAGACCGCGAGGCCGGTGCTGCCGGCATGGCCCTGCACCGCCGACATGTGGCCGGCGACCAGCGCCAGCAGGTAGCTCGACATCGTCGGGCTGGCCGGAAAGCGCACAAGCACCCGCCCCGGCCCGGCCGGGCTGCGGCTCGCCTCGGGCATGTTGGCGCGGATGGCCAGGTCGTCCGGCAGCGTCACGTTGAGGGTGAAGGTCGCCTTGAAGGCCGGCTCGTCCCAGCCGGGAAACATCCGCCGCGCGTCGCCGACCTCGAACTGGGTCACCACCATGCGGTGCGCAGCACCTCCCGCCTGGTCACTCGCCGCCCTGTAGTCGTCGAGATAGAGGCCGGCCGGCGTCTGCGGAATGGGCCCGGCATAGTCGACATGCAGCGCGTGCGGGC
This sequence comes from Acetobacteraceae bacterium, assembly GCA_963692975.2. GTDB lineage: Bacteria > Pseudomonadota > Alphaproteobacteria > Acetobacterales > Acetobacteraceae > CAXMMR01. The sequence continues at coordinate 133,813 of CAXMMR010000001.1, forward strand.
CGGCGGCCGCCGCGGCGGCAAGCTTGAGCGTCGCCGTCTGGGCGTGCTGGTCCTCGCTGACCGCGAGCGGCTTGCCGTCGAGGCTGGCGCCGGCGATCGCAAGCCCGGCCTGGTTCAGCACGATCGTGTCGGTCGGCTGGCGAATGGTGACCGCGACGTCCTCGCGCCCGGTGAAGGTCGCGGCGCGCACGTCGAGCGCCAGGTCGATCGTGTAGGCGGTCGGCTGCACGGTCTTGGGCAGCTGCCCCGGCGTGCTGTCGAACGAGAACGGTGCGGCCGGAGCGGCGGTCGCGAGCGCGCACATCGCGGTCGCGGTCAAAAGGACAATGCGCAAAGCGGAACTCCGGACAGGCAGGGCGAGACGCGTGCCTGTCGCTTGATTGAGGTGGGTGTGCTTGATCGGGCCTTAGGCGTCTCGATTGGCGGCGATCAAACGTTGCATCTGCGGATAGATCCCGCTCTGCCAGCGCGTGCCGTTGAAGACGCCGTAATGGCCGACCCCCTCCTGCACGTAGCCCGATTTGCGCGCGTCCGGAATGCCGGAGCACAGCGTCAGCGCCGCACTTGTCTGACCGAGCGAGCAGATGTCGTCCAGCGCCCCTTCGACGGTGAGCAGCCCCGGCTTGCGGATGCAACCGAGATCGACCCGGCGGCCATCGACCATGAAGTCGCCGCGCGCCAGGTCCTGGCGGATGAACACCCGGTCCAGCGTCTCAAGATAGAACTCCGCCGGCATGTCCATCACCGACAGATACTCGTTATAGAAGGCGCGATGCGCGGCGATGCTCTCGCCGTTGCCGCGGATCAGGTTCTCGAAATGATCCCAGTGCTTGTGCGCGTGGCGGTCGGCATTCATCGAGATGAAGGCGGTGAGCTGCAGGAAGCCGGGATAAACGCGGCGGAACGCGCCCTTGAACCGCCACGGCACCCGGGTCACCAGGTTCTGGTCGAACCAGCCGAGGTCGTGTTCGCTGGCGAGCTTATCCACATCGGTGGGCGCGATGCTGGTGTCCACCGGCCCGGCCATCAGGGTGACCGAGCGCGGCTCGGCCGGGTCCTCGTCCGCCGCCATCAGCGCGACGGCGGCCAGCGCCGGCACCGCCGGCTGGCACACCGCGAGCACATGAAAGCCGCCGCCGTCATGCGACATCTGACGGCGTAGCTCGCCCACGAACTCGTCGAGCCCGAAGCGGCCGGCGGCGAGCGGCACGTCCCGCGCGTTGTGCCAGTCGGTGATGTAGACGTCGTAGTCGGACAGCGCCGTGCGCACCGTGCCGCGTAGCAGGGTGGAGAAATGCCCCGACATCGGCGCCATGATCAGCAGCCGCGGCTGCGTCGTCATGCCGTCCTCAGGCCCGAAATCCTTGCGGAAGTGCAGCAGCGAGCAGAACGGCGAGGCAGTGGCGACCTCCTCGATGACGGGAACCATGCGGTTGCCGACCCGAACGCTGTCGATGCCGAACGCCGGGCGGACATGGGTGATCTCGGCATCCGCCAGCAGGTTCAGCGTCGCCGTAAGGTTGCGCAGCAGCAGGCTGTTGTCGTGCATGCCCGGCATGGCCTGCATCAGGCCGGCGAAGCTGCGGCTCAACCGGCGCATCGGCTGGCTCATGTCGGCCTGCGCCTGATAGATGTCGTACAGCATGACGCGCGAGCCCCTGCAGCCGGATTGCCCCGGCGCGGGACCTTCACCGCCGTCCTTGTAAGTGCGGTGCAACAATCTGGGAACCGTCATGATCGTGGTATGCGGCATGCACCACACGCAGCGTTGGCGCAGCCTCACCCGTTCGACGGTTCGGTATGGCTCAAGCCCGAGCGTCGGCGCAACGCCGCTCCAGGAGGCCACATGGTCCTGACGAATGCTGATTGGGCGTCGCTCGGAGCCGCCGCCGCGATGGCGGGTCTGGCATTGCTGGCCTGGCTGTCCTGGCCCGGCGGCGGCGCGCTGCCGATGCAGTGGAGCCTCGCCGGGACGCCGACCTGGTTCGCGCCGCGCTGGCTGGCCCTGAGCCTTATACCGCTGATCGGGCTGCTCACCCTTGCCGTCACGGCCTATGCGAGCCGTCAGACGCCTGCGGCCGGCGGGCGGCAGGTCGCCATCGCGGTCGCCCTGGTCCCGCTCGACCTGATCCACCTCTATTTCGCCCGCCGCTACGCCTGATGCCTCGCCGCACGGTCGGCACCATCTGCCAGCCCACCCGGCTGTCGCGCCGTGCCGCTTTCGCGCCAGGCAGCACGCCCCTACACTGAGGCGCCGGCCCGCCCGCCGGGCAGCGACGGGAGACGACCGCCATTCCCACTGACGTGCTCCGAGGCCACGCGCCCGCCGTCATCGGCGGCCTGATCCTTGTGACCATCGTCGGCGCCGCCCTCGCCGCGCCCTGGCTCGCCCCGTTCTCGCCCGACCTGCAGTTCGCCGACGGCATCAGCGACGATGGCGGGCCGCTGCCGCCCGGCGCACGCTTTCTGCTCGGCACCGACCTGCTCGGCCGCGACCTGCTGTCGCGGCTGATCTGGGGCGCCCGCACGTCGCTGCTGATCGGCCTGCTGGCGAACGGCGTCGCGGTGGCGCTCGGCACCCTGGTCGGCGTCGTCGCCGGCTTCATGCAGGGTGCCACCGCCGCCGTGCTGATGCGCCTGACCGACCTGATGATGGCCTTCCCCGCCCTGCTGCTGGCGATCGCGCTCGCCGCCATCCTGCAGCCCTCGCTGCTCATCGTCGCCCTGGTGATCGCGATGGTGAACTGGGTGCAGATCGCCCGCGTGATCTATGCCGAGACCCGCACCCTGGCGGCACGCGACTTCGTCACCGCCGCGCGCGGCCTCGGCGCCGGCCCATTGCGGATCCTGTGGCGCCACATCATCCCGCACCTCGTGCCGACCATCCTGGTATGGTCGACGCTTGGCGTCGCCACCACGGTGCTGCTGGAGGCGACGCTGTCCTATCTCGGCATCGGCGTGCGGCCGCCCACGCCGTCCTGGGGCAACATCATCTTCGAGAACCAGACCTATCTCACCTCGGCGCCCTGGCTCGTGTTCTGCCCGGCGGTGCTGATCGTCGCCCTCGCGCTGTCGTGCAACCTGCTCGGCGACGCGCTGCGCGACCGGCTCGACCCGCGGGCGCTGCGCCGATGATGCGGCTGGCGGCCCGGCGCCTCGGCCACTCGGTGCTGGTGCTGTTCGGCGTCTGCGCCCTCACCTTCGCGCTGCTCTATTTGGTGCCCGCCGACCCGGCGCGCGCCGTCGCCGGCCGCGCCGCCACCGCCGAGACGGTCGCGCTGGTGCGCCACGAGATGGGCTTCGACCGGCCGGTGCTGGCGCAGTTCGGCGGCTACCTCTGGCGCCTGCTGCACGGCGACCTCGGCCGCTCCTACGTGCAGCGCAGCCCGGTGACAGCGCTAATTGCAGGGCGCCTGCCGGCAACCCTGTGGCTGCTGCTCGGCGCCATCGTCGCCGAGTTGCTGCTTGGCATCCCGGCCGGCATCCTGGCCGCGACGCGGCGCGGCAGCGCCACCGACCGCGGCGTGATGCTGTTCGCCTTCCTCGGCGTCTCGGTGCCGCAATTCGTCGTCGCCATCCTGCTGCTGACGATCTTCGGCGCCTGGCTCGGCTGGTTCCCGATCGGCGGCTATGGCGGCCTCTCCCACCTGGTGCTGCCCGCCGCCACGCTGGGCCTGCTCGGCGGCGGCTGGTACTCGCGGATGATGCGCGAAAGCCTCGCCGGCACGCTCGAAGAGGACTACGTGCGAACCGCCCGCGCCAAGGGTGCCTCCGCCGCCCGCGTGGTGCTCATCCACGCCCTGCGGCCGGCGATCATGCCGGTCCTCGCCATGGTCGGGCTCGACATCGGCGCCTTCATGTCGGGCGCGGTGATCGTCGAGAGCGTGTACGGCTGGCCCGGCATCGGCCAGCTCACCTGGCAAGCCATCCAGCAGATCGACATTCCGGTGATCATGGCGGTGACGTTGCTCGCGGCGGTGGCCGTGGTCGGCGCCAATCTGCTAGTGGACCTGCTCGCGCCGCTGGTCGATCCGAGGCAGAAGGCAAGGGGCTTTGCCCCTTGACCCCATTAAAGGCGGAACCTTTAAAATCCGGGATCCAAGGGCCTCACGGCCCTTGGTGGGTCAAGGGCAAAGCCCTTGCCTTCCTTCTCTTGCTTGCCGCCGCCCCCCTCCAGGGCGGCCACATGACGATCGCCTTTCGCGACGACATGGCGACGCTCGATCCGGCGATCGGCTACGACAACAACAACTGGCCGATCATCCGCTCGATCTTCAATTGCCTGCTCGACTACGTGCCCGGCACCACCACGCTGCGCCCGATGCTGGCGGCAAGCTACACCGTCTCGCCCGACAACCTCGTCTACACCTTCAAGCTGCGCCCCGGCGTCACCTTCCAGAACGGCCGGCCGCTGGTAGCGCAGGACTTCGTCTACTCGCTGACGCGCGTCATGACGCCGAAAACGGCGAGCCCGGGCCTGGCCTTTTTTGCCGCCGTCGACGGCTACGACGCCTACGTGCATGGCCGCGCCGACCACGTCGCCGGCCTCGAAGCACCCGACCCGTCGACGCTGGTGATCCGGCTGTCGCACCCGAGCGCGCCGTTCCTGCAGGTGGTGGCGCTCAACTTCGCCGCCGCCGTGCCGCGCGAGGAGGTCGAGCGGCCCGGCAACGATTTCGGCCGCCATCCGGTCGGCACCGGCGCGTTCATGCTGGACGAATGGCAGCCGGGCAGCCGCCTCATCCTGCGCCGCAACCCGCACTACTTCGAGCCCGGCATTCCGCATCTCGACCGCCTCACAGTCGAGATCGGCCAGGAGCCGCTGACCGAGCTGCTGCAACTGCAGCATGGCGACATCGACGTGCTCGGCGACGACATTCCGCCGGCCAAGTTCATCGAAGTGATGCATGACCCGTCGTTGCAGGGCCAGATCATTCACGGCCAGAAGCTCGAGACGAACTACCTCGCGATCAAGGTCGGCCAGAAACCATTCGACGATGTGCGCGTGCGCCTCGCACTCGAGCACGCGATCAACAAGGCGCGCATCGTCAAGCTGCTCAACAGCCGCGACCTGGCGACCGGTCAGGTGCTGCCGCCCGGCATGCCGGGCTACGACCCGGCCGACCGCGGCTACGACTACAACCCCGACGAGGCGCGGGCGCTGCTCAGGCAAGCCGGCTATCCGGACGGCTTCGCAACGACGCTCTACTCCGTCAACACCGACCCGCACCCGCGCATCGCGCAGGCGATCCAGCAGGACCTCGCAGCGGTCGGCATCAAGGCCGACCTGCGCATGCAGGCGCTGCAGACGGTAAACGCCGCCGCCGGCGCGCCCGGCGGCGCGCCGCTGGTGTGGTCCGGCGGCGACGCCTGGGTGGACGATTTTCCCGATCCCTCGGATTTCTACACGCCGACGCTGTCCTGCGGCAGCGCCGTGCCAGGCGGCTGGAACTGGCCGTTCTACTGCAACCATGATCTCGACCGCGCCGCCATCGCCGCGGACGCGATCGCCGACCCCGCCCGCGCGCCCGAACGCCTCGCCGCCTGGCGCAGCATCTTCGCGCGCATCATGCAGGACGCGCCCTGGGTGCCAATCCTGAACACCCGCTACTACGTGCTGAAGAGCCGCCGCCTCGCCGCGCCGGATGCGCTGCTGACCGATCCCATCTACACGCCGATCAACTACGCCTATGTCTGGGTCAACGATGGCCAGTAGCCGAACGCGCGGCATGAGCGCGGTCGGTCTCGTTAGTAATGGGGTTCTGGGGCCTCAGGCCCCAGCGGGTCCAGGGCAAAGCCCTGACCTTCTTCAGATCGACCGCCTCCGCGTCGAAGTCGCCAGCGCGGGCACCCCGATCCCCCTGCTCGACGACGTCTCGCTCTCGCTTGGCGCCGGCGAGATCCTGGGCCTCGTTGGCGAGAGCGGCTGCGGCAAGAGCGTAACCGCGCTGTCGGTGCTGCGGCTGCTGCCCGAGCCGCCCACCCGGGTCGCCGCCGGCACGATTCGCTTCGAGAACGAGGTCGTGGGCAGCCTGTCCCGCCGCCGCCTACAGGCGCTGCGCGGCAGCCGCATCGGCATGATCTTCCAGGAGCCGATGAGCAGCCTGAACCCGACGTTCACCGTCGGCTGGCAGATTGCCGAGGCGGTGCGCCTGCATACCAACCTGCGTGGCGCCGCCTTGGCGGCACGGGTGCGCGATCTGCTCGCGCTGGTCGGCATCGGCGCGCCCGAGCGGCGGCTGGCGCAGTATCAGCACGAGCTCTCGGGCGGGCTGCGCCAGCGGGTGATGATCGCCATCGCGCTTGCCGCCGACCCGCAGCTGCTGATCGCCGACGAGCCGACGACCGCGCTCGACGTCACGGTGCAGCGCCAGGTGCTGGACCTGATCGCCCGGCTGCGGCGCGAGCGCGGCATGGCGGTGCTGCTGATCACCCACGATTTGGGCGTGATCTCCGGCTATGCCGACCGCGTGTGCGTGATGTATGCGGGACTGGTGGTCGAGACCGCGCCCGCGGGCGCCCTGTTCGTCGCCCCCCGCCACCCCTACACCGCCGCCCTGCTCGCGGCACGGCCGCGCCTCTCAGGGCCTCGCGGGCGCCTTGCCGCGATCCCCGGCAGCGTGCCACCGCCGCGTGATCGCCTGGCCGGCTGCCCGTTCACCGCCCGCTGCGAGCGCGCCGACGCCCGCTGCGCCGCCGAGCGCCCGCCTCTGGCAGGCACCCCGCACGCCGTCGCCTGCTGGTATCCGCTCGATGAGTGAGGCTCGCCTCCTCGGCGACGGGCCTGACGCCGATCTCCCGGCGGACAATCGCCTCGCCGGCGAAAGCCCCGACGACATCCTCGTCGTCGAGACTGTCGGACGCGATTACCGTCTGCCCAGCGGCGGCACCCTGAGCGCCGTACGCGACGTCAGCTTCCGTCTCGCCCGTGGCGAAACCCTCGGCATCGTCGGCGAAAGCGGCTGCGGCAAGTCCACCCTCGGCCGCATGGTCCTGCACCTGACGCCGCCCACCACCGGCCGCGTCCTGGTCGAGGGCGAAACGCTGGCGCGCCTGTCGCCGGCCGCCCTGCGCCGCCGGCGGCGCACCATGCAGATGGTCTTCCAGGACCCCAACGGCTCGCTCGACCCGCGGCTGCGCATCGGCGCAGCACTCGCCGAGCCGCTGGTCATCCACCGGGTCGGCAGCCGAGCCGAACGCGCCCGCCGCGTCGAGGCGCTGTGCGACCTCATCGGCCTGCCGCGCGAGGCGCTGACACGCTTCCCGCACGAGTTCTCCGGCGGCCAGAAGCAGCGCATCGCCATCGCCCGCGCCCTGGCGCTGGAGCCGTCGCTGATCGTCGCCGACGAGCCGGTCTCGGCGCTGGACGTCTCCATCCAGGCGCAGATCCTCAACCTGCTCGCCGACATCCGCGAGCGCTTCTGCCTCGCCTTCGTGTTCATCTCGCACGATCTCGCGGTCATACGGCACGTCAGCGACCGGGTGGGCGTGATGTATCTCGGCCGCCTGGTTGAGCTCGCCGACGCCGACGCCTTCTTCGCCCGACCGGCCCACCCGTATGCGCGCATGCTGCTCGACGCGGTGCTGGAGCCCGGCACCACCCTCGGCGGCGCCCCCAGCGGCGCCCCCGGTCTTGCCATCGTCCAGGGCGAACCGCCGAACCCCGAGCACCCGCCGCCAGGCTGCAGCTTCCATCCACGCTGCCCGCTGGCGGTCGAGCGCTGCCGGGTCGAGACGCCGCCATTTGCCAAAACTCAGGGTCGGATGGTCGCTTGCTGGCGGGCGGGGTAAGGCCAGGGCTCTGCCCTGGACCCGCCAAGGGCCCGAGGCGCTTGGATCCCGTGAGTTAGGATTTTCGATGCGGCTTGTCGGTGCGATGAACTTCCGTGACCTGGGCGGCCTGCCGGCTGCGGACGGCCGCGCGCTCCGGCACGGGCTGCTGTTCCGCTCGGAAAAACTCTCCACCCTCACCGACGCGGACGTCACCATCCTGGGCCGCCTCGGCCTGCAGACGGTGATCGACCTGCGCTCCGGGCAGGAGCGGGACATCCACCCCTCGCGTCTGCCGCAGCAGGATCGCCCCGCCGTGCTGGAGCTCGACGTCATGGCCCACCCGACGCTCAGCGGCCGCAGCCTGGTCGGCGTGCTGCGCGAAAACCCGACGACGGCCGGCGCCCGCCAGATGATGCTGGCGCTCTACCGCGCCTTCCCTACCGCCTTCGCCCCCGTGCTGCCGGCGCTGTTCGGCCGGCTGCTCGCCGAAGGCGGCCTGCCGGCGCTGATCCACTGCACCGCCGGCAAGGACCGCACCGGCTTCCTCGCCGCCCTGCTGCTCAGCGCCGCCGGCGCGTCGCGCGCGGCCGTCGAGGCCGACTACATGGCGACCGGCACCCAATCCGACCACGTGGAGATGCACGCCGCGACGACTCGCGCGGTATCCCATTGGCTCGGCGACCGCGCCACCGTCGAGGTGGTCGACGTGCTCTGCGAGGTGGATCCGAGCTATCTCGCCGCCTCGTTCGAGGCGATCGAGGCCGGCTGGGGCGGCGTCGCCCGCTATCTCGCCGCGGAGGCCGGCGTCGATGCCGCCGGGCTTGCCGGGCTGCGCAAGCGACTGCTGGACTGAGCGGCATGGACGGCGGACGCACCTCCGGGCCGCAGCACCCCAGGGCGCATCTCGAGGCGCACCTCGGGGCGTATCCAAGGCCGCAGATCGTGATCGTCGGCGGCGGCCTGGCCGGCGCCGCGACGGCGCTGCACCTGCTGCGCGACCACGACCCCGCGGCCGACATCACGCTGGTCGAGCCCGGCCAGACGCTCGGCGCCGGGCTCGCCTACGGAACGGCCGAGCCGACGCACCGGGTCAACGTCGCCGCCAGCCGGATGTCGCTGTTCGACGAGGCGCCGGACGATTTCGATGCCTGGCTGCACGCCGGCGGGCATCCCGGACGCGACCCGGCGAGCGCCCTGCCGGACGGTCGGCTCTACCCGCAGCGAGCGATGTTCGGCCACTACGTGCACGCGGCGCTGCAGGCCGCCGCGGCCGCGGCCCGCCACGCGCGCCTGACCCATCGCCGCGCCCGCGCCGTCGGCGCCGCGCCGGACGGCGCCGGCTTTCTGCTGCGGCTCGAGGACGGCCAGGCGCTGCACGCAGACACGCTGGTGCTCGCCGTCAGCCACACCGCCCCCGACCTGCCCGCCTTCCTCGCCCCGCTTGCCGCCGCCAAAGATCGCCGCCTGGTCGCCAACCCGTGGCGCCCGGACGCGCTCGACGCCGTGCCGCCCGAGCACGCCGTCCTCATCGTCGGCACCGGCCTCACCGGCTGCGACGTCGTCGCCAGCCTCATCGCCCGCGGCCATGCCGGGCCGATCGTCGCGGTCTCCCGCCGCGGCCTGCTGCCGCGGCCACGCACGAGCGTGCCGGTCTCCGCCTTCGGCCGCTTCGACGACCCGCCCGCCCGTACCGCGCTCGCGCTGCTGCAATCGGTACGCGCCGCCATGCGCGAGGCGGCCGCCCTCGGCCGGCCCTGGGAAGACGTCATCGACGCGCTGCGCCAGCAAGCCCGCGCGGTCTGGGGCGCGCTGCCGGTCGCCGAGCGGCGCAGCCTGCTGCGCCACTGCCGGCCGTTCTGGGACGCGCACCGCTTCCAGTCGGCGCCCCAGATCGACGCCGCCATCCTCGCCGCCCGCGCCGCCGGGCAGCTCGAGGTGCTGGCCGCCACGCCGCTCGACGCCGCGCCGCTCGGCAAGCTGCTGCGGGTGACCCTGCACCCGCGCGGCACGCCAGCCGACCAGCGGATCGTGCGCGACGTCGCGGCGATCGTGAACTGCACCGGGCCAGGACACCGCTCGGTGGTGGAGCGCCACCCCGTGCTGCGGGCGCTGCACGAAGCCGGCGCCCTCGCCGCCGACCCGCTCGCGCTCGGCATCGCGGTCGACGCCGAAAGCCGGGTGCTGCGGCCGGACGGCTCGGCCTGGCCAAACCTGTTCGTCGCCGGGCCGCTGGCGCGCGGCACGCATGGCGAGCTGATGGGATTGCCGCAGATGAGCCGGCAGCCGAGAGAGGTCGCGGCGTCGATAGGAAGGCCAGAGGCTCTGCCTCTGGACACCGCTGGGGCCTGAGGCCCCAGACCCCATCCATTGTGGCCAACCTCAGGCATCTTCTACAAAGCTTCAACATCTGGTTGTGTGTGAAATACCGCAAGATTTCGCGAGGCGGGCACGAGGGGATTGAGCGGGCAATACCCCACTTTCCTCTGCGTTAGCGTTTGATTTCAATGGGTTGCGAAAATCTTGCCTATAGGCAAGATTTTCAGCACCGCCGCTCGCGAGGCGTCAGCCTGATGATTGCTAGCACGATCCGTGCGTCGTCCCATCGTAACGGATTCTAAAGGCTTCGCCTTTAATGGGGTCCAGGGGCAAAGCCCCTGGCCTTACTGGCACAACCCTCGCTGCAGGTGCCCGAAGGTAAGCCTGGCCCCAGCCAAGATCGCCGGCGCGGCGTCCGGCGGTGCTGCCTCCAGCCGAGCGACGAAGCCTTTCCACATCGCGCCGGTGGCGTCGCCGTAGCCGGCGAAGTAGGTCACTGGCTGCAGGCCGAGGCGGTCGAGGTGGCGCAGGATGATGCGGCCGCCGAGGGTGGAGCCTTCGACGACGTAGAGGGCGCCGAGGGCGGCCGCCTCGTCGGCGAGCTCGGGGGCGGCGACGGGCGCGGGCGGCGCGACGCCCAGGGCGGCGAGGTCGGCGTCGAGCCAGGGCAGGCGGCGGCGCGGCGCCCAGAACGCCTTGTCGAGCCGGCTGGCGAGCCTGGGCTCGAGGCCTTGCCAGAGGGCATGGAAGCGGACGAGCAGGGCCTCGTAGCGCGTCGCGCTGAGCGCCTCGTCGAGCAGGTGGAGCTGCGCCTCCAAGCGGTCGTGGCCGTCGCGGGTGTGCTGCCGGAGCTGCTCCAGGATCGGCGGGCGGGTCACAGGATGGCGCGGATCTTGGCCGCCAGCACGTCCATGGCGAAGGGTTTGGTGATGACGTGCATGCCGGGTGCGAGCACGCCGTGGCCGAGGGCGGCGTTTTCCGCGTAGCCGGTGATGAACAGCACCTTCAGGCCCGGCTGCTGCTCGCAGGCCAGCTCGGCGAGCTGCCGGCCGTTCATGCCGCCGGGCAGGCCGACATCGGTGATCAGCAGGTCGAGCGGCGGGCCGGCGGCGAGCTGGCGCACCGCGTCGGCGCCGTCGATCGCCTCGGCGACGGCAAGGCCGAGCTCGCGCAGCACGTCGACGACGAGCATCCTGACCACCGGCTCGTCGTCCACCACCATCACCGTCTCGCCGGCGACGGAGGCGGCGCTGATCACGGCGGCCGGCTGATCGGCTGCGGCGGCCTCGCCGAGGTGACGCGGCAGATAGAGCCGGACGGTGGTGCCGTGTCCGGGCTTGCTGTAGATGCGGGCATAGCCGTTGGATTGCTGGGCGAAGCCGTACACCATCGACAGCCCCAGCCCGGTTCCCTGGCCCAGCGGCTTGGTGGTGAAGAACGGCTCGAACACCCGCCCGACGAGCTCGGGCGACATGCCGATGCCGGTGTCGGTGACCGAGACGGCGACGTACTGCCCGGGGGCGACGTCGTGATGGCGGCCCGCATAGGCCTCGTCGAGCCAGGCGTTGGACGCCTCGATGGTCAGCCGGCCGCCATCCGGCATCGCGTCCTTGGCGTTGATCGCCAGGTTGAGCAGCGCGTTTTCCAGCTGGTTGGCGTCGCATAGGGTGAGCCACAGGCCGCCGGACATCACCGTCTCGAGGTGGATCGCCGGGCCGACGGTGCGGCGGATCAGCTCCTCGATCGAGGTGCAGAGCCGGTTCACGTCGGTCGGCTTGGGGTCAAGCGTCTGGCGGCGCGAGAAGGCGAGCAGGCGGTGGGTGAGCGCCGCGGCGCGGTTCGAGGAGGTCATCGCGGCGCCGAGATAGCGGTCGATCTCGTCGATGCGGCCCTGCGCCACCCGGGTGCGCATCAGCTCCAGCGAGCCGGTGATGCCGGTCAGCAGGTTGTTGAAGTCGTGCGCGATGCCGCCGGTGAGCTGGCCGACCGCCTCCATCTTCTGCGACTGCCGGAGCCGCTCGTTGAGGTCGGCGATGCGGCGCAGGTTGCGCAGGATCACTTCGGTGATGGCGTGGCGCAGGCTGGCGGCGATCTCGAGCTCCCAGTCCTGCCAGGCCGCCGCGGTGCCGTGCCTGAGCTCGACCCAGCGCTCGAAGGAGCTGCGCGGCAGCACGTCGCGGGCCGGGTCGGCGCCGGGCGCGCCGGCGTGCTCGGCGTTCTTGTTCGGATTGCCGCCCCAGCTGACCTCGAACGGCTCCTCCGGACGAAACCAGAGCAGCAGCTCGGTGCGCTCGACCGACAGCGCGATGGCGAGCAGCCCGCTGGCGATCGCGGCGTGCGGCGTCCACTCCGCCAGCAGCGTCGGCAGGTGCACGGTGTGGAACACCTCCTCGGCCGGCCGGGCGCGCAGCCAGCCGGCGAGGCGGCCGATCGCGGCCGCGTCGGGCGTGCGGCCGAGCAGGGTGACCCGGTCGCCCAGGATCACCGCCGCGCCGGTGGCGCCGAACAGGCTGAGCATGGTGACCGCGCCGCCGGTCAGCGCCTCGCCGAGGTCCTCGGTCTGCGCCATGTGCGCCATCAGCGCGGAGAGCCGTCCGGCCTCGCCGCGCCGCAGCGCCTCGGCGCCGGAGCGCTCGGCCGTGCCGATGCGCAGCGCGAAGGCGTCGGTCAGCGCCGAGGCGGCGGCGCGCTGGCCGGGCGAGAGGCGGTGCACCGCCCGATGGTGGCAGACCACCAGCCCCCACAGCTCGCCGTCGTGCAGGATCGACAACGACATCGAGGCGTCGACGCCCATGTTGCGATGATACTGCATGTGAACCGGCGACAGGCTGCGCAGCCGGGCGAATGACAGGTCGATCGGCCGCTGCGGCAGCGCCGCGCCGCCGGGCTGGCCCTCGGCGAGCACCTGCAGCGGCACCGGCGCGGCGTCGCGCGACTGCACGGCGCGGGTCAGGCTGCGCCGATACAGTGCGCGCGCCTGCTCGGGGATGTCTGACGCCGGGAAGTGCAGCCCGTCGAGCGACTGGGACCAGTCCGCCACCTTGTCCTCGGCGATCGCCTGGCCGTGCCAGTCCTCGCCGAAGCGATAGATCAGCACCCGCTCGTAGCCGGTGAGCTGGCGGATGGCGCGCACGGTGACGCGGGCGAGCGCGTCGAGGTCGTTGGCCGAGCCGCGCAGCTCGGCGATCGAGCGCTGCAGCAGCCGGGTCGTGGCGAGCGCCGCCGGATCATCCTCGGCGCGCCACGCCTCGAGCTCGACGATCACCAGCCCGTCATGGCTGTGGCTGCTCGCCTCGACCGTCATCCGCGATGCGGCGATCGCAAGTCGGGTCTCCCATGGCGCGCTGCCGTCGAGCTGGCCGGCGGCGAGGTGGGCGGCGAGCCCGGCGACGAAGGCGTCGCCGAGCAGGCCCGCGGCCGGCTGGCCGAGCAGGGCGCCGGCATCGCGATTGTCCTGGCCGGCGAGCAGGCTCGGCAGGTTGGCGCTGGCGGCGACGATGGCGTAGCCGCGCCCGGGGTCGAGCGCGAGCAGCACGCCGTGCGGCTGCGTCGCGCCGGGAATGTGGACCGGCTCGCGGGCGCAGATCGTGTCGACGAGCGCGTCGGGCGACGTTGGGCGGGCCGCGGCAGGTTTCGCATCGACATCGACGCCAGACAGGGATCGGCCGTTCACGGCGTGAAGCTCGGGTGCATGCGACGGAAACGCCCGAGACGACGCAGCCCGGCCTGGCTCACGCGTTCGTGAAGACGGGGCGAAGGCGGCTATGCCCGCAGCAGGGAACCGGCGAAGCTGTAGAGCGCGTCGCCGGCGATGCTGCCGGCGGCGAACACCTCCATGTCGCCGCGCCCAGCCGGGCCGGCCACGCGCTGCCAGGCCAGGCGGCAGGCGATGCCGGCGAGCACCGCCCAGCCGGCCAGCGGCGAGCTCAGCAACAGGCCGGTCGCGGCCATCACGCCGAGCTGTCGGCGGGCGCCGCCGATCGCCTGCAGCAGCGCCCCCGGGATCGCCCAGACGAACAGCGCGTGCGCGACCGCGGGGCTGGCGCCGGCATGGATCGCGGCGACAAAGACGCGGTCCACCGGGGCGACCTGGTGGCGGGCGAAGTAGCCTGGATAGAGCACCAGCACGGTCAACGCCGCGACGACGAGGGCGAACATCGCGGCGTAGTATTGCTGGCGCCGGCCGTCGCGCTCGAAGCCAGGGTCCGCGCCCTCGTCGCGCAGCAGGAAGCCGGCCTTGAGGTCGCAGCCCATGTCGGCGAACGCCGGGCCGGTGGAGGCGGTGAAGCCGACCAGCAGCGCCAGGGCCGGCGGCGGGAAGCCGATCAGGATGCCGACCGCGAGCGACACCACGGCGACGGCGAAGGCCGGGAACCAGCCGGAATGCATCCCCGCCAGCCCGATGATCAGCTCGTGCAGCAGGGCGGCGAAGGCGGCGTAGACGACGAACAGCGCCAGCATGCCGGTGCTCATGCCGCCGGCCAGGCCGCCGAGTGCCGCGATGCCGGCGGCGATCACCAGGTAGATGCCGAAGCCGGCGCCGATGGTGACGCGCAGCTGCGACTGGCTCGGGCCCGCCTCGCCCGCCTGCCCCGTCGGCGTGCCGCGCCGCAGGATCGTCCAGCCGACCTGCAGCAGCGCCACGAGGCCGGCGCCGAGCATCATGCCCTGGGCGATATGCGCCGCCTCGATGTCGCCGCCCGGGACGATTGCGTGGACGAGGGGCGACGCGAACAGCGGATGGTCGAGCAGGGCGTGCTCGTAGCCGCGCAGCAGCAGGCCGAGGCCGAAGGCGGTCAGCGCCGCGGCGTTGCCGATGAAGGCGACGCCGAAGCCGGCCATCGGAATGCCGAACGCCGAGCCGAGCACGCCGAGCCCGAGACCGGCGCCGAGCACGTAAGCCTTGCGGCCACCCTGATCGCCGGCGCGGATCGCCTCCGCGGCGGCAACCCCGGGCGGCCAGGCGCCGCGGGCGGGGAACACATCGGAGGCGAACATCCGGTAGAGCATCGTCGCATCGAGCAGCATCGCCGCGGTGGCGCCCACCAGCATCGCCGGCACCAGGTCCGGCCGGCCGAGCACGAACGGGATGCCGATCGGCAGCAGCAGGCTGTTGGCGGCGCCGAAGGTGGCGGCCGAGATCGCGCTCTGGGCGAGGTTCTGCACGTGCACGTCGCGGTAGCGTGCCAGCGCGGCGATCGGCATTCGCCCCAGCGCCATCGCCGCCAGGGCGCCGATCAGCGCGGTGTTGGTGGTGACGCCGAGGCGCACCAGCACCTGCATGCCGACGATGGAGCCGAGCACGCAGAGCGGCGTGATCAGCGCCAGGCTGGCAAGCGAGAAGAATTTCGGGTGCCGCTGCGCCACGCCGCCGATCGCCGCTGCGCCGTCTGGTGCCACGCTGTCGCTCCCGCCGTCTTTCGATGTCTCGCACGCTGGCTGTGCTTGTGAAAGACGCGCGCGCAGTGGCGGCGCGAGCGCTTCGCCGGGCTGTCAGAGTCGCACGACTGTGCCCTGATGAAGCCATCTCGGCGGAGGTGCTGCTCCCGCTGCCGGCGAGCTTCGGGCTCTGGCGACGCCGCCGCACTTGCGCTGGCGCGACAGATTGGCACACTCCCCGCCAAGGCGCGTCGACGCCATGGGAGAGAACGAATGCTGGATCAGCCAGCCTGCGCGCGCATCCGCCTCGATCCGCGCTTCCAGACGCTTGCCCGCGACCGCGCGCAGCTGAGCTGGAGCCTCGCCGGCATCATCGTCGTGCTCTATTTCGGCTTCGTCTTTCTGGTGGCGCTGGCGCCCGGGCTGATGGCGGTGCCGGTCTGGGGAGTGATCACCCTGGGCTTCGCGCTCGGGCTTGCGGTGATGATCGCCGCGGTGGCGCTGACCGGCATCTACGTGGTGCGCGCCAACAGCCGGTTCGACGCGCTGCAGCGGGCGATCGTGGAGGCGCACGGATGATCGCGGAAGCAAGTGGTCCTTTTTTGAAAAAAAGGACCAAAAAACTTTTATCCGTTAAGGATCCGTCAAACGGACAGAAGTTTTTTGCTTCTTTTTTTCAAAAAAGAAGTTTCTTTCTATGACCACCAACTGGACGGCGATCGCGATGTTCGCCGGCTTTGTGCTGCTCACCCTGGTGATCACCGCCTGGGCGGCCCGGCGCACTTGCTCGGCCAGCGACTTCTACGCCGCCGGCGGCGGCATCACGGCGCTGCAGAACGGCGTCGCCATCGCCGGCGACTACATGTCCGCCGCCTCCTTTCTCGGCATCTCGGCGCTGGTCTATGCCAGCGGCTTCGACGGCGTGATCTACTCGATCGGCTTTCTCGTCGGCTGGCCGATCGTCGTGTTCCTGATGGCCGAGCGGCTGCGCAACCTCGGGCGCTACACGCTGGCCGACGTCGCCTCCTACCGCCTCGCCGAAACGCCCGTCCGCTGCCTGACCGCGGTCAGCTCGCTGGTGGTCGTCGCGTTCTACCTGATCGCCCAGATGGTCGGCGCCGGACAGCTCATCCAGCTGCTGTTCGGCCTGCCCTATCTCGACGCGGTGATCATCGTCGGCGCGCTGATGGTGCTGTACGTGACCTTCGGCGGCATGATCGCGACCACATGGGTGCAGATCATCAAGGCCGTGCTGCTGCTGCTCGGCGCCAGCTGGATGACGTTCCTGGTGCTGCGCGGCGTCGGCTTCAGCCTGCCGACGCTGTTCGCCGAGGCCGTCGCGGCGCATCCCAAGCACCTCGCCATCCTGCGCCCCGGCAGCCTCGCCGCCGACCCGGTCTCGGCGATCTCGCTCGGCATCGCGCTGATGTTCGGCACCGCCGGACTGCCGCACATCCTGATGCGCTTCTTCACCGTCGGCAGCGCCCGCGAGGCCCGCAAGTCGGTGCTCTACGCCGCAGCCCTGGTCGGCTATTTCTACGTCGTCGTCGCGATCATCGGCTTCGGCGCGATTGTGCTGGTGCTGCATAACCCGCAATTCACCACCCCCACCGGCGCGCTGCGCGGCGGCAACAACATGGCCTCGGTGTTCGTCGCCCAGGCGCTCGGTGGCAACCTGCTGCTCGGCTTCATCTCCGCCGTCGCCTTCGCCACCATCCTCGCCGTCGTCTCCGGCCTCACGCTGGCCGGCGCCTCGGCCGTCAGCCACGACCTCTACGCCCGCGTCTTCGCCCGCGGCCGCACCAGCGAGGCGGACGAAATCCGCGTCTCGCGCGTCGCCACCGTCACCCTCGGCGTCGTCGCCATCGGGCTTGGCATGCTGTTCGAGAAGCAGAACGTCGCCTACATGGTCGGCCTCGCCTTCGCGGTCGCCGCCTCGGCCAATTTCCCGGTGCTGCTGCTGTCGATGTTCTGGCGTCGGCTCACCACCGGCGGCGCGCTGCTCGGCGGCTGGTCAGGCCTGATCAGCGCGGTGACGCTGACCGTGCTGAGCCCCGGCATCTGGGTCAAAGCCTTCGGCCACGCGCACCCGATCTTCCCCTACGACAACCCGGCGCTGTTCTCGATGCCGCTGGCGTTCTTCGGCTGCTGGCTCGGCTCGGTGCTGGACCGCCGCGCCGCCACTCGCGACGAGGCCGAGCGGTTCGAGGAGCAATTCATCCGCTCGCAAACCGGCATCGGGGCATCCGGGGTCAGGGCGCATTAGGCAGAGAAGATAAGTGGAAGGAAGGCAAGGGCTCTGCCCTTGACCCGCTGGGGCCGTGAGGCCCCAGACCCCGATGAATGAGCAAGCTCTCCACGTTTCTTGCTTGGCGAAGCCATTTTTAATCCTGCTCCTCAACGCCACGGCACTCGGCGCGTGAAAAGAACAAGAAATGGATTTTAAAGGCTCCGCCTTTAATGGGGTCCAGGGGCAAAGCCCCTGGCCTTTCTTTCGCTTGCCTTAAGCGACGTCCTGCTTCGGTCGGCTGGCCTGTACGCACGCTGTGACCGCTTCGTTCAGTGAGGTCACGAAGTAATCCGCGCCCACTTGGGCTTGCAGGGTGGGATCGGACATCAGCTCTTCTTCGGCGGGCCACAGGCCGAGCAGGATGGGCACGCCCGGTGCGCGGGCGCGCAGGCGGCGGACGAGGTAGCGCAGGCTGGTCTGCGAGCCGCTGATTTCGAGATAGGACAGGCAGATCATGGCGACGCCCTGGACGTCGAGGGTGTCGACCTCGGTGCGCGAGACGCTGCGGTGCGTCACGACCTTGGCGCCGAGGCCGTGCTTGCGCAGCAGCTGGGCGAGCATGGCGGCGGCGGCATCGTCGAGCGGGCCGCGGCCGGCGACGCAGAGCACGGCGCCGGGGCCGCGCCAGGCTTGCGGCAGCTCGTCATTGGCGCCGGCGTCGGCGGTCGGGGCGGCGCTGGTCAGCACGCGGCGGTCGTCGCGGACGATGCCGGCGAGCTCGGTCTGGTCGCCGGGCGGGTTCGGATCGACGTCGTCATGGCCGTCGAGGTTGGCGATCAGCTCCTGGATGGCGGTGTTGATCTCTTCGATCTCGGAAGGCGGCAGCACGCCGCGCTGGACGTCGGCGGCGGCGAGCTGGAGGCCTTTGAGCGCCACGTCGTCGTAGTAGGAGGAGAGCGGGCGGGCGCGCAGCAGGATTTCGGCCTGGTGGAGGATCTCATCCTCGTCGCCGGCCAGCATGCGCTGGTAGAAATTCTCGATCGGGGTGAGCGCCGGGCGGTCGCCGAGCAGCACATCGAGGAACTCGAGCCGGTCGACATGGCGGCCGAGCACGACCAGGCAGAGGGTGAGCGGGGTGGAGAGGATCAGGCCGATCGGGCCCCAGATCCAGCTCCAAAAGATCGCGACGACGATGACGGCGACCGGCGAGAGGCCGGTGGAGTGGCCGTAGAGCATCGGCTCGACGACCTGGCCCATCACGCCTTCGACGACCAGGAACAGCGCGGCGGTCTCGATCGCGAGCGACCAGCCCGGGTCGACCGCGGCGGCCAGAGCCACCGGCAGCACGCCGGCGATCAACGAGCCGACATAGGGCACGAAGCGCAGCAGCGTGCCGAGCACGCCCCACAGCACCGGGCTCGGCACGCCGAGGAAGAACAGCCCGGTGGCGATGATGATGCCGAAGGCGGTGTTCACGCCGAGCTGGCTGAGGAAGTAGCGCGACAGGCGGTGCGCGGCGTCGTCGAGGGCGAGCGTGGTGCGGTGCAGGTCGTTGGAGCCGAACAGGCGGATCAGCCGGTCGCGCAGGTCGTCCTGCTGCATTAGGATGAAGATGGCGACGATGAAGACGACGCCGATGGTCTCGATCGGGCTGAGGATCGGGGCGAGGAAGCGCTGCACCAGGGCGAGCGGGGTAGGGTTAGGCTCCTGCACCTCGACGGGCACGACCTTTTGCTCGCCGGGGGTGCGGATGGCGACCGGTGGCGGCGCGCTGTGACCGGCGTGGCTCAAGCGCCGGGTCAGCGCGGCGACCTCGGTGTTGGAGAAATTGCGGACGGCGTCGACCTTGCGGGTGATGGTGGTCTGATAGGTCGGCAGGTCGACGGCGAGCGAGGCGATCTGGGTGCCGATCAGGGTGCCGAGCATCAGGATGACGCCGAGCGCGGTGGCGACCGAGGCGAGCACGGCGACGACGCGCGGCAGATGCAGCCGGCGCAGCAGGTTGACCAGCGGGGCGAGCAGGAAGGAGAGCAGCACCGCCAGCGTGATCGGCACCAGCACCTCGCGGCCGAGATACAGCGCTGCGACGACGACGACGCCGACCAGCAGGCCGAGCGTGCCCTCGCTGCGCGGCGCCTCGGCGGCGGGCACCCGGGCGCGGGGCAGGGGGGCGCGGGGCAGGGGCGCGCGCAGGGTGGCGGCGTTTGGCGGGATGATGTCGGGCATCGGCACGTCATCCTGGCCGAGGTTGGTCGCAGCAGGGCAACGGTTGGGCACGCCCGAACGTTGCCCGCGCCGTGATAAATCCGCCGCGCTGTTGCCTTGGCGCGGTTCTGAGCCGGGCTCGCTCGCCTTGCGCTTGTCCGGCGGGCCGCTACTGTTGAGCGCGTCATGATGCGAGGAAGCCGGCGAACATCCGGCACGGTCGCGCCACTGTAATCGGTCTCGGGGCAAGCTCCGGGGCCGGAAGTCAGACCTTCCTTCATGACCTGGATGCCATCGACGCTGCGGGACGCGCCCCTCCCGGGAGTTATCAAGACCTTGTGCCAGGATCATCCTGAGCAGGCGCCGCCGCCGCTGCTGCATGTCTGCATCACCTGCCGGGCCGGCCAGCCGCTTGTCGCCGGCATGCCGGTGGCGGGGCAGCTGTTCTACGACGCCGTCGCCGACGCGCTGGCGCACCAGGCGAGCCCGGCGGTGCGGCTGCTGCCGGTGACGTGCCTTGCGGCCTGCGACCATGGCTGCACCGCCGCGATCGCCTCGCCCGGCAAGTGGAGCACGCTGCTGGGCCGGCTGCGCCCGGAGCTGGCCGGCGACCTGCTGGCGTATGGCGCCGCCTATGCGGCCTCGGCGCGCGGGGCAGTGCTGCCGTCGCGCCGGCCGGCCTCGCTGGCCCGCATGGTGCTCGGCCGGCTGCCGGCGCCTGCCGCCGCGGAGGCGGCCGCGTGAGCCGGATGCCGGCTACCGTGGTCACCGGCTTTCTCGGCGCCGGCAAGACGACGCTGCTGCGCCACCTGCTGGCGCATGCCGGCGGGCGGCGGATTGCGGTGATCGTCAACGAGTTCGGCAGCCTCGGCATTGACGGGCAGACCCTGCGCGGCTGCGGCGTGCCGGAGTGCCGCGACGAGGACATCGTCGAGCTGTCGAACGGCTGCCTGTGCTGCACCGTGGCGGACGACTTCATTCCGACGATCGAGGCGCTGCTGGCGCGCGACCCGCCGCCGGAGCACCTGCTGATCGAGACCTCGGGGCTGGCCTTGCCCAAGCCGCTGCTGCGCGCCTTTGGCTGGCCGGCGATCCGCGCCCGGGTCACCGTCGACGGGGTGATCACCGTGGTCGACGGGCCGGCGGTGGCGGCCGGGCGGTTCGCCGACGATCCGGACGCGGTGGCCGCACAGCGCGCGGCGGACCCGGCAATCGCGGGCGCGCTCGACCACGACAACCCGCTGGCCGAGGTGTTCGAGGACCAGCTCGCCAGCGCCGACCTGGTGGTGCTGAACAAGGCCGACATGATGGACGAGGCGGCACTCGCGGCCGTCGAGGCGTCGATCACGGCGGCGTTGCCGCGGGCGGTCAAGCTGGTGCGCGCGGTGGACGGACGGCTGCCGGCCACACTCGCGCTCGGCCTCGCCGCAGCGGCGGAGGACGACCTCGCGGCGCGGCCGTCGCACCACGACGCGCTCGACGGCGAGCACGAGCACGACGACTTCGCCAGCTTTGTGGTGCCGATGCGGCCGGTCGCCGAAGCCGGGCAGGTGGCGCGGCTGGTCGAGGTCGCGACGCGGTTCGACGTGCTGCGGATGAAGGGGTTCCTGGCGGTGCGGGACAAGCCGATGCGCCTCGCGGTGCAGGGCGTCGGCGGCCGCTTCCGCCACGAGTTCGATCGCGCCTGGCGGAACGGCGAGGTGCGGGACGGGGCGCTGGTGGTGATCGGGCGGGCGGGGCTGGACCAGGCGGCCGTAAAGACAGCGATCGAAGAGGTTCTTTTTTGAAAAAAAGAACCAAAAAACTTTTGCTCGACAAGAAGGCTTCCGCCCGGCTGGCACGCGACAGCGCGAAGGAAAGTTTTTTGCTTCTTTTTTTCAAAAAAGAAGGCCTTCCTTGCACCTTCTAGTTCGCGAGCGTCGCGGCCTGGACGAGGGCGCGGCCGAAGATCTCGGCCACGCGCCGGCGGATGTCGTTCTGCTGTCGTTCTCCGACAGCGACCTGGCCGCGGCCGCGGCGGCCTGGGAGGCGATGGCCGACCGACCGAGCCTGCGCCTGGCGAACCTGGCTCGGCTTCGCCATCCGATGTCGGTCGACCTCTACGCCGAGCAGGTGCTGGCGCAATCTGGCTGCATCGTCGTGCGGCTGCTCGGGGGGACGGAATACTTCGCCTACGGCGCCGAGGAGTTCGCGCAGACCTGCCGGCGGCACGGGGTGCCGGTCGCCTTCCTGCCGGGCTGCTCGCGCCAGGACGAGCGGCTGGCCGAGCTCTCCAGCGTGCCGCCGGCGGCCTGGCGACGGCTCGACGCGCTGCTGCGCGAGAGCGGGCCGGCTAACCTCACGACGGCAATCCGGCTGGCGGCGCATCTGGCGGGGTGCGGACCGGACGATGGCGTCGAGGCCGCGGCGGTGCCCGGCTTCGGCGAGCACGAGTTCGGTGAGGACGATGTGGCGCCCGATGTCGCATTGGTGTTCTACCGATCGCACCGGCAGGCCGGCGACCTTGCGCCGTTAGCGGCGCTGGCGGCGGCGCTGGGGCAGCGCGGGCTGCGGACGCGCGGGTTGTTCGTCGGCAGCCTGAAGGATCCGGCGGCGGCGAGCTTTGTCGCCGCGCGGCTGGCCGCCTGGCGGCCAGCGGTGGTGCTGAACGCCACCGGGTTCTCGGCGCGCGGCGAGGCGGGCTCGCCGCTGGAGGCGGCTGGGGTGTCGGTGCTGCAGCTCGTGCTGGCGGCGAGCGGACGTGAGGACTGGGCGGCCTCGACGCGCGGGCTCGGCCAGGCGGATTTGGCGATGCAGGTGGTGCTGCCGGAGCTGGACGGGCGGCTGCTCGCCGGCGCAATCGGCTTCAAGGCCGAGCTGCCGCCGGCGGCGGGGCTCGATTTTGCCCGGCGAGCGTTTGCGCCGGACGTCGAGCTTGTGGAGCTGGCGGCGGCGCGGGCGGCGGGCTGGGCGCGGCTGGGCCGAACGCCGGCCGGGGAGCGGCGGGTGGCGATCATCCTGTCCGACTATCCGGGCGCAAGCTCGTCAGAGACGGGGCAGGTCGGGCATGCGGTGGGGCTGGACGGGTTCGCCTCGCTGCGCCGCATCCTGGGGCTGCTGGCGGCGGCCGGCTACGCGGTGGGCGACGTGCCCGGCGAGGCGGCGCTGGTCGAGGCGCTGACGGCGGCGACGGCGACGACGCTGCTCGACGCGGCGGAGCATGCTAGGCTGGCGATGCTGCTGCCGGCGACGCTGCGCGAGGCGGCGGAGGCTTGCTGGGGCGCGCCTGACGAGGTGCGGCTGCGTTGCCTGCGGCTCGGCCAGGTCGCGGTCGCGGTGCAGCCTGACCGCGGCTCGGCGCCCAATCCGCGGAGTGGATCTCCCGAACACCGGCGGGCCGGCTACCACGACGCGGCGATGCCGCCCTGCCCGGCTTATGTGGGCTTCTACCTGTGGCTGCGCTGCGTGTTTGCGGCCGACGCGGTGGTGCATCTCGGCGCGCATGGCACGCTCGAGTGGCTGCCGGGCAAGGCGGTGGCGCTGTCCGCGGCCTGCGCGCCGGCGGCGCTGCTCGGCGGGCTGCCGGTCGTATATCCCTTCATCGTCAACAATCCCGGCGAGGCGGCGGCGGCCAAGCGGCGGCTTGGGGCGGTGACGATCGGCCACCTGACGCCGCCGCTGGTCGAGGCGGGGCTGAGCGGCGAGGCGCGCGCGGTGGAGGCGCTGCTCGACGAGTATGCCGCCGCCGACGGGCTCGACCGCCGGCGCTGCAAGCTGCTCGCGCCCGAAATCCTGGCCCGCGCGGAGGCGGCCGGACTGCTGGCCGAGAGCGGCGCGACGGCGGCTGACGACGAGGCGGAGCGGCTGGTGCGGCTGGACGCGCATCTTTGCGACGTGAAAACCCTGCGCATCCGCGACGGGCTGCACGTGTTCGGTCAGATGCCGGATGCGGCGCGTCGGGCGGCGCTGATCGCCTCGCTCGACGGCCATGCGGCCGCGCTCGACCGCTCGGCGCCGGCTGAGGCGGCGGCGCTGCTGGCGGCGCTGGACGGGCGCTTCGTCGAGCCAGGACCGGCGGGCGCGCCGAGCGGCGGACGGACGGACGTGCTGCCGACCGGGCGCAACCTCGCCGCGATTGATCCGCGCGGGGTGCCGACGCGCAGCGCCTGGCGGCTGGCGCAGCGTCTGGCCGAGGCGCTGCTGGCGCGCCATCGCCAGGAGCAGGGCGAGTGGCTGCGCACGCTGGTGGTCGATTGCTGGGGCTCGGCGACGATGCGCACCGGCGGCGAGGCGCTCGCCCTGGCGCTGATCCTGCTCGGCGCGGCGCCGGTGTGGGACGAGGCGAGCGGGCGGGTCTCGGGCGTCGAGGTGGTGCCGCTGGCGCTGCTGGACCGGCCGCGGGTGGACGTGACGCTGCGCGTCTCAGGGCTGTTCCGCGACGCCTTTCCGGCGCAGATGGCGCTGTTCGACGAGGCGGTGCGGGCGGTGGCGGGGCGCGACGAGGCGGCGGAGTGGAACCCGCTGGCGGCGGGCGTCGCGGGGCTCGCGGGTGCTGCGCTGCGGCAGGCGACGGCGCGGATTTTTGGCGCCGCACCGGGCTGCTACGGCGCCGGAACGGAGGCGGCGCTGGCCGCCGAGGCCGGGCCGGCGGCAGTCGGGCAGGCCTGGCTCGACGGCGCGGCGGCGGCCTATGGCCAGGACCTCGATGGGGTGGCCGCACCCAACGCGCTGGCCGCTCTGGTGGCGGCGGCCGAGGCGCATGTGCAGATCGAAGACCACGGCGAGGCGGACCTGCTCGACGGGCCGGACATGGCCGCGCATGAGGGCGGCTTTGCCGCCGCGGCGGCGCTGCTCGGCGCGGCACCGGCGCTCTACCATCCCGACACATCGCGGCCGGAGGCGCCGGTGGTGCGCGACCTGGCGCAGGCGCTGACCCGGGTGGCGCGCGGCAAATTGGCAAACCCGCGCTGGATCGCGGGGCAGCTCAGGCACGGCTATGCGGGGGCGGCGTCGGTGGCGCGCGGAGTGGACGCGCTGGCCGCCTACGCGGCGGTGGCGCCGTTCCGCCTCGACCGAGTGTTCGATGCGGTGTGGGAGGCGACGCTGGGCGACCCGGCGGTGGAGGCGGCGCTGCAGGCGGCGAACCCGGCGGCGGCGGCGGCGATCCGGGCGCGGCTGGCGGCGGCGCTTGCGGCAAGGTCGCTGGCGGCCGCGGCGCAATGCGGTCGGGCTCGCGCTGGCGGAGGCGGGGTGAGGCGCGGCTGGTGCCCCGGCCTGTTCGAGCCGATGGCGACCGGCGACGGGTTGCTGCTGCGGGTCAAGCCGTGGCGGGGCCGGCTGACGGCCGGGCAGGCGCGGGCGGTGGCGGTGGCGGCGCGGCGCTGGGGCAACGGGCGCTTCAACCTGACCGGGCGCGGCAATCTTCAGCTGCGCGGCTTTGACCGCGCGGGCGCGGCCGCGTTTGCGGAGGCGATGCTGCGCGCCGGCCTCGCGAGCCGAGATCCGGGCGAGGAGCGGCGGCGCAACCTGATCGTGCCGCCGCTCGATGACGGGCTGGACGGTCCGGCGGCGGCGCTGGAGCGGGTGCTGGCCGATACGCGCCTGGGCGAGCTGCCGGGCAAGGTGCTGGTGCTGCTCGACCGCGGCGACGCCCTCGCCGGCATCGCCGCCGACCTGCGGGTCGAGCTTGGCGGGGCCGGCCAGGCGCAGGTGAGGATCGACGGCGAGGCGCTTGGCTGGCGCGGTGCGGCTGGTGCGGCGCCTGGTGCGGTCGGGGCGCTGCTGGCCGCCTTCCTCCGCATCGCGCCCCGGCCGCTGCACCGGCTGCGCGACGTACCGGCTGACCAGCTGCTGGCCGAGGCCGGGCTTGCGCCGACGGTGCTGCCACCGCTTGCGGTGGCGGCCGGACCGGTCGGCCGGCACGGCGATGCGGTCTTGGCGACGCTGGCGTTCGGG
>CAXMMR010000002.1:0-40152 GCA_963692975.2 Acetobacteraceae bacterium
GTCAACTACCCGTCCCTGTCCATTTACGAGAACATCGCCTCGCCCCTGCGCGTGGCCCGCGTCGCCGCGGCCGAGCTGGACCGGCGGGTGCGTGACGCCGCCCGGGTGCTCAGGCTTGAGCCGATGCTGCAGCGCCTGCCGGCCCAGCTCTCCGGTGGCCAACAGCAACGCACCGCCATCGCCCGCGCCCTGGTCAAACGCGCCGAGCTGGTGTTGCTCGACGAGCCGCTCGCCAACCTCGACTACAAGCTGCGCGAGGAGCTGCGCGAGGAGCTTCCGCGCATCTTCGGCAAGAGCGGCTCGATCATCGTCTACGCCACCACCGAGCCGACCGAAGCTTTGCTGCTGCGCGGCAGCACGGCGACGATGTCCGAAGGCCGGGTGAGTCAGTTCGGCCCCTCCGCCACCCTGTATCGCGAGCCGCTCACGCTGGAGGCGGCGCGGGTGTTTTCCGACCCGCCGCTCAACGAGCTCGGGGTCCGCAAGTCGGGTGGCGGGCTGACGACGTCGACCGGCCGTGAGCTGCCGGCCGCCGGCCGCCTCGCCCAGCTCTCCGACGGCGACTATCGTCTCGGCTTTCGCGTCGAGCATGCGAGCCTCTCCCCCGTCGGCCCGAACGATCTGCGTCTCGCCGGCACGGTGATCGCAACCCAGCTGAGCGGCTCGGAGAGCTTCGTGCATGTCGACCTCGGCGGCGCCAGCTGCGTCTGCCTGGTGCACGGCATGCATGACTGGGAGCCGGGCGCTCGCGCCGAGGTGCGTCTTGACCCCTCGAGCCTGTTCGTCTTCGACCGCGCGGGCGACATCGTCGCCGAGCCGCGCCTCGCCGCGTCGGCCTGAGGAGTAGCCGATGACACGCATCACCCTCGACGGCGTCGGACATGCCTATGGCCGCGGCAACTACGCGCTGTCGCCGATCAACCACGTCTGGCAGCAAGGTCGCGCCTACGCCCTGCTCGGACCCTCCGGCTGCGGCAAGACGACGTTGCTGAACATCATCTCCGGCCTGGTGATCCCCTCGGAAGGCCGCCTTCTGTTCGACGATCGGGACGTGACGCGGCTGCCTACCGAACAGCGCAATATCGCCCAGGTGTTCCAGTTCCCGGTTATCTACGACACGATGACGGTGGCCGAGAACCTCGCCTTCCCGCTGCGCAACCGCCGCATGCGCCCGGTCGAGATCAACGCCCGCGTCCGCGAGGTCGCCGCCATGCTCGACCTCACCGCCGTGCTCGCCCGCCCGGCGCGCGGGCTCACGGCGGACGCCAAGCAGAAGATCTCGCTCGGCCGCGGCCTGGTGCGCCGCGACGTCTCGGCGGTGCTGTTCGACGAGCCGCTGACGGTAATCGACCCGGCGCTCAAATGGGACCTGCGCTCCAAGCTCAAGGCCGTGCACCAGGCGCTCGACCTGCTGATGATCTACGTCACCCACGACCAGGTCGAGGCGCTCACCTTCGCCGACCTCGTGGTGGTGATGAATGAGGGCCGGGCGGTGCAGATCGGCACCCCCGCCGAACTGTTCGAGCGCCCGGCTCACAAGTTTGTCGGCTACTTCATCGGCTCGCCGGGGATGAACTTCTTGCCCGCGCGCGTGGTCGGCAACTCGGCGGTGGTCGATAACCATCAGATCCGCCTCGCCGGCAGCTACGCCGCGAGCCCGGACGGCCATGCCGAGCTGGGCATCCGCCCCGACTATGCGACGCTCGGCAGCACCGGCGACCTGCCAGTGCGAGTCCGCCGCGTCGACGACCTCGGACGGCTACGCCTCGCCCACGTCAGCCTTGGCCAGCACGAGATGGTGGCGACCGTGCCACCCGGCTACTCGATCTCCGGCCAGGAGGCGCGCATGACGCTGAGCCCGGCGCACCTGCACGTCTACGTCGACGACGTCCGCGTCGAAGGGCGCATGGAAGGGATGGCCGCATGAGCGACGACCAGATGGTGATCGCCAAGCCGTTCTATAATCGCGGTTGGCTGTTCGTGTTGCCGGTGCTCGCCTTCGTGCTGTTCTCGTCGCTGATCCCGGTCATGACCGTCGTCAACTACTCGGTGCAGGACACCTTCGGCCAGAACAACTTCTTCTGGAACGGCGCCGGCTGGTTCCGCGCCCTGCTCGACCCGTCAACCGACATCGGCGGCCGGTTCGCCGGCGCCGTGGTGCGCAACTTCATCTTCTCCTTCGTTGTCCTCGCACTTGAGATCCCGCTCGGCATCGCCGTCTCGCTATGTATCCCGCGGCATAGCTGGCGCGTCGGCGCGGTGCTGGTCGTCATCGCACTGCCGATGCTGATCCCGTGGAACGTCGTCGGCACGATCTGGGAGATCTTCGCCCGCCAGGATATCGGCCTGCTCGGCTCGACGCTCAACCGCATCGGCATCCCCTACAACGACGTCGAGGACCCATTTTCCGCCTGGGCCACCATCGTCACGATTGACGTCTGGCACTGGACCTCGATGGTCGCGCTGCTGTGCTACGCCGGCCTTAAGGCAATCCCGGACGCGTTCTACCAGGCGGCGCGCATCGATGGCGCCAGCCGCTGGTCGGTGTTCCGCAATATCGAGCTGCCAAAGCTGCGCAAGGTGCTGATCATCGCCATGCTGCTGCGCTTTATGGAAAGCTTCATGATCTACACGGAGCCGTTCATCGTCACCGGCGGCGGCCCCGGCGAGGCGACGAGCTTCCTGTCGATCGACCTTGTCAAGCTGGCGCTTGGCCAAGTTGACCTCGGCAATGCGGCAGCGATGTCGCTCACCTACAACCTGATCACGCTGACCGTGTGCTGGGTATTCTTTACCTACACGACGCACTCCGAACAGCGGCAATCCGCGATCGAGACTGCATGATGCGTAATGTTGGCCGGCCACTGGGCATGACGGTCTACATCATCGTGTTGATGCTGCCGATCTACTGGCTCATTAACACCAGCCTCAAGAGCAACGTCGAGATCAACGCCGGGGTTTCGCTGTGGCCGCATCCGGCGACGCTGGAGCACTACCGCCACATCTTCGACGATCCGATCTGGTATCGCGGCTTCATGCACTCGCTCAGCTACGTGGCGCTGAACACCGTGATCTCGGTCGGCATCGCGCTGCCGGCGGCCTACGCGTTCAGCCGCTACCGCTTCGTCGGCGACAAGCACCTGTTCTTCTGGCTGCTGTCGCAGCTCATGGCGCCGCCGGCGGTGTTCGCCCTGCCGTTCTTCAACCTCTACTCCTCGATCGGCCTGTTCGACACCGTCTGGGCGGTCGCGCTTGCCCACTGCCTGTTTAACGTTCCGATCGCGGTCTGGATTCTCGAAGGCTTCATCTCCGGCGTACCGCGCGAGATCGACGAGACGGCAGCGCTCGACGGCTACTCCTTTCCGCGCTTCTTCATCCGCATCTTCATTCCGCTGATCGGCAACGGCATCGGCGTCGCCGCCTTTTTCTGCTTCATGTTCTCCTGGGTCGAGCAGCTTTTGGCGATGACCCTGACCGCCAATGCCGCCGAACCGATCGTCGCGGTGATGACGCAGGCGATCTCGGCCGCCGGCGCCGATTGGGGCCTGCTGGCCGCGGCCGGCGTGCTGACGATGATCCCCGGCGCGATCGTCATCTGGTTCGTGCGCAACCACATCGCCAAGGGTTTTGCGCTTGGCCGCGTTTGAGGAGCACCCGACGTGAACCTCGGCTGGATGGCCTGGACTTGGGCGAGTGCCGGCTTTTTCGCTCTGATCGCGATCAGCCTGATCGTGCTGACGCTGCTGGCGATCTACCGGCCGGAGACGCCGCGCGCCGGGTTGTTCCGCTTCCGCACGACGCGCGGTGACCGCTACTTCATTAGCCTGATCGGCAGCGCCTACATCTTCATCTTGTGGATGCGCCTCGGCGGCGGCGAACTGTTTTATCCGCTCGGGATCTCGATCTTGTTCGGCGTGGCGATGTTCCGCTATGCTTGATGGGAATAAGCGTTGGTTGAAACAATAATATTTGGGGGAACGCGTAAATGAAAAGGCGTGATGTACTGAAGGTTGGCGCCGCGGTTGGCGCCGGCGTGCTGATCCGCAGCGGCACCTCGCACGCGCAGCAGGTCGATGCGGCAAAGAAATGGGTCGACAACGAGTTCCAGCCGTCCACGATGTCCAAGGACGAGCAGATGGCGGAGCTCGAGTGGTTCATCAGCGCCGCCAAGCCCTACAAGGGCATGGTGCTGAACACCGTCTCCGAGATCCTCAAGGTGCACGAGTACGAGTCCAAGGTGCTGACCCAAGCCTTCGACGAGATCACCGGCATCAAGGTCAATCACAACCTGATGGACGAGGGCGCGCTCGTCGACAAGATCGAAGTCGAGATGCAGTCGGGCCGCCCGATCTACGACTTTTGGATGAACGACAGCGACTTCATCGGCACCCACCCGCGCTACCACGACATCGTCGGCGGTTCGCTCACCGATTTTATGGCGAACGACGCAAAGGACATCACCAGCCCCAAGCTCGACCTACCCGACTTCATGGGCCTGTCGTTCGGCACCTTCACCGACGGCAAGCTCTATCAGCTGCCCGACCAGCAATTTGCGAACCTCTATTGGTTCCGCCATGACTGGTTCCAACGCCCGGAGCTGAAGTCGCAGTTCAAGGCGAAATACGGCTACGAGCTCGGCGTTCCCGTGAACTGGTCGGCCTATGAGGACATCGCCAACTTCTTCACCAACGACGTGAAGACGATCGATGGCGAGCGCGTCTATGGCCACATGGATTATGGCAAGAAAGACCCCTCGCTCGGCTGGCGTTTCACCGACGCGTGGCTGTCGATGGCCGGCGTCGGCGACAAGGGCCTGCCGAACGGCCGCCCCGACGACGAGTGGGGCATTCGTATGACCGACAGCCGCCCGCGCGGCTCCTCGATCACCCGCGGCGGCGACGCGAATAGTCCCGCGGCAGAGTTCGCCTGACGCAAATACGTCGAGTGGCTCAAGAAATATGCCCCGCCGGAAGCCTCCGGTATGGACTTCCTCGAATCAGGCCCCGTCCCCGGCCAGGGTCACATCGCCCAGCAGATCTTCTGGTACAGCGCGTTCACCGCCGCCCTGTCCGATCCGAAGCTCTCGGTGATGAACTCGGACGGCACGCCGAAATGGCGCATGGCGCCGTCGCCGCATGGCCCGTACTGGAAGGAGGGCATGAAGCTCGGCTACCAGGACGTGGGCTGCTGGACGATGCTGAAATACGCGCCGCTGGAGCGCGTCAAGGCAGGCTGGCTCTACGCCCAGTTCACCACCTCGAAGATCGTGACCCTGAAGAAGTTCCTGGTGTCGTATCACATCATCCGCACCAGCGACATCATGTCGGACGCCGCCTCGAAGATCGCGCCGAAGCTCGGCGGCCTCGTCGAGTTCTACCGCTCGCCCGCAGTCAAGGAGTGGACGCCGACCGGCGTGAACGTGCCCGACTACGGCAAGATGGCCCAGGTCTGGTGGCAAAACGTCTCCAACGCCATCTCCGGCCAGCAAACGGCGCAGCAGGCAATGGATGGTCTGGCGCGCGACCAGGACGCCATCATGGCGCGCCTGCAACGGTCCGGCGTGCAGGGCGAGCTCGGCCCGGTGATGAACGAGCCGAAAACGGCCGATTACTGGTATGACCAGGCAAAGAAGGACGGCAACCTCTCGCCGCAGCGGCGCTTAGCCAACGAGAAGCCGCAGGGCGAGACCGTCGACTATGACGAGCTGATCAAGAGCTGGAACAATCCGGTCAGCAAGGGTTAGCAAAGGGTTCTTTTTTGAAAAAAAGAACCAAAAAACTTTTTTCCATCGGAACCGGTGCTGTCGCGTGAAGCGCGCGACAGCACCGACAAAGTTTTTTCTATTTTCTTAAAGGCAGTGCTTCTTCAGGAGCCGCGCAACCGTGACCTCGCGTCTGCTGGTGATTGATCAGGGCACCACCTCCACCCGCGCCATCGTCTTCGACGGCGCGCTTGCCCCGCTCGCCACCGCCCAACGCGAGTTCCCGCAGATCTATCCGCAGCCCGGCTGGGTCGAGCACGACCCCGAGCAGCTCTGGAACACCAGCCTCGGCACAGCCATCGAGGTGCTGGCCCGCGCCGGCCTCACCGCCACCGACATCACCGCGATCGGCATCACCAACCAGCGTGAGACCACGCTGGTCTGGGACCGCCAGACCGGCCAGGCCATCCACAACGCCATCGTCTGGCAGGACCGCCGCACCGCCGAGCGCTGCGAGGCGCTGGCGGCCGCCGGCCACGCCGCCATGGTCACCGAGCGCAGCGGCCTGCGCCTCGACCCTTATTTTTCCGCAACGAAAATCGGCTGGATCCTCGACCAGGTCCCCGGCGCCCGCCGCCGCGCCGAGGCCGGCGAGCTGGCCTTCGGCACCGTCGACAGCTTCCTGCTCTGGCGTTTCACCGCCGGCCGCGTGCACGCGATCGACGCCACCAACGCCTCGCGCACCCTGCTCTGCAACATCACCACCGGCGAGTGGGACGACGAGCTGCTCCGCCTGCTCGACATACCGCGCGCCCTGCTGCCCGAAATCCGCGACAGCGCCTCCGAGTTCGGCGCCACCAGCCTTCTCGGCGGCGGCGAGATCGCCATCCGCGGCATCGCCGGCGATCAGCAGGCGGCCCTGATTGGGCAAGGCTGTTTCGCCCCCGGCACGGTCAAGGCGACCTACGGCACCGGCGGCTTCGTGCTGCTCAACACCGGCGCACGTGCCGTGCCCTCGCGCCACCGCCTGCTCACCACCATCGCCTGGCAGCGCCGCGGCCAGCGCACCTACGCGCTCGAAGGCTCGATCTTTTCCGCCGGCACCGCCGTGCAGTGGCTGCGCGACGGCATCGGCCTGGTCGGCAGCGCGCCCGAGACCGGCGAGCTCGCCGCCGCCGCCGACCCGCGCCAGCCGGTGTTCCTCGTGCCCGCCTTCACCGGCCTCGGCGCGCCGCATTGGGACAGCCGCGCCCGCGCGACGATCAGCGGCATCACCCGCGGCACCACCCGGCGCGAGTTCGCCCGCGCCGCCCTGGAAAGCGTCGGCTTCCAGACCCGCGACCTGCTCGGCGCCATGTTCGACGACGTCGCCGACACCACACCCCGGGCCGAGCACGCCGTGCGCGTCGATGGCGGCATGGCGGCCAGCGACTGGACCATGCAGTTTCTCGCCGACATGCTGGACGCCGCCGTCGACCGCCCCGCCTACCTGGAGACCACCGCGCTGGGCGCCGCCTACCTCGCCGGCCTGCAATCCGGCCTGTTCCCCGAGCCCGACCAGATGACCCCGCCAACCCCGATCGAGCGCCGCTTCACCCCGAGCCTGGAGCCGGCCGAACGCGCCGCCCGCTATCGCGGCTGGCGCCGCGCCGTGCGCCAGGCGCTCTATGAGCCGCCGGATGAGATGTAAGGCCAGGAGCTCTGCTCCTGGACCTCGCTGGGGGCGGCGCCCCCAGACCCGCATCCGTTTAGAGCCTTCTCGTCATCTTTCTTGCTTGGCGAAGCCGATCAATCCTGTCTCCCCAAACCCCGATCGCGCCCAACAAACATGAACGACAAATGGATTTTAAAGGCTCCGCCTTTAATGGGGTCCAGGGGCAAAGCCCCTGGCCTTGCCTAAACCCCATGCACGTCACCTTCCGCTGCGACCCGGCGCTGGAGTCCACGCTCCCCCGCCCCGCTCCTGCGCGGGACGCCTTGCCCGCCTGGCTGCGTGACATGCCGCGCCACGCCGCCTCCGCCCTGCACGCCGGCACCGACGTCCGCACCGTCAAGCACTGCCCGCCCTTCATCGACGCGATGAGCCATGGCTTCACCATGCCGCTCGCCTGCGACGTGGTGGTCGAGGCCGGCCGCCTGTCCTGGAGCTGGCAGGTGCCGCCACTCGCCGCCAGCGCCCACCCGCGCGCGCCGATCAGCTTCCACGCCCCCGCCCAGCTCACCGGCACCCCCTTCCACACGCCCGACCAGGTGGTGGTGAAGTTCAACAGCTTCTGGACCATCGCGCTCGAGCCCGGCTGGTCCCTGCTCGCCCTGCACCCGCTGAACCGCCCCGACCTGCCCTTCCGCCTGCTCAGCGGCCTGGTGGATTGCGACCGCTTCACCGACGTCGGCGTGCTCTTCCCCGCCGTCTGGGTCGATCCCGGCTTCTCCGGCGTCCTGCCCCGCGGCACCCCGTTCGCGCAGTGCGTCCCGGTGCCCCGCGCTCCGCTCGCGCTCGACTTCGCGACCTTCAACACCGCGGACGTCGAGCGCTACGACCTCACCGCCGCCGCCCTGCTCGGCGGCACCCCGCACCACTATCGCCGCCATCACCGCGCCGCCCGCCCCCGCTCAGACGACCCCCGCTCAGACGACCCCGCCCCGCCCGACCAGGACGCGCCGTAGCTCTGCCGGATCGAGCCACAAACACCCGGTCGGCGCCGAGACCAGCGCCTGCGCAATCCGCCCAAAACTCTCCGGCCGCGACAGCAGCGCCGCCGCATAGGCGTCGAGCGCCCCCTCCAGGTCACCCGCCTCCGCACACGCAACCCCAAGGTTGAACGCCGCCTCGTGCAACCCTGGCCGCGCTCGCAGCGCCGCTCGAAAGGCCGCCGCCGCCTCGCCATGCCGCCGCGCATCCCCGAGCAGCAGCCCAAGCGCGTACCAGGCCTCCGCCAGCTTCGGCTCGACCGCCACCGCCTGCCGCAGCGCGACGATCGCCGCCGCCGCCGCCCCCGCATCACGCAGGCATCGTCCGACCCGCATCAGCAGCCCCGCATCCGCCACACCAAGCCGCGCCGCCTGCTCCGCCGCCCCCACCGCCTGCGCCTTCCGCCCCAAGGCCAGCAACGCGCTCGCCCGGCCCAGCTGCGCCATCGCCAGCCGAGGCGAAGCCGCCGCAGCGCGCTCGAACATCCCAAGCGCGGCCTTGGCATCGCGTGCTTCGAGGAGCACTGCGCCGCGTTGGCAGAGTTCGGCGGGCGTCAAGGCAGAGCCAGAACTTCGCCCTGGACCCACGCCACGCGTAGGCGTGCCTCGCAAGACGGGCCGGCGGCCCTTGAATCCCAAATGGTGAATCGTCTCGACGACATCGCCGACGATACTGCCACGATCGGCGAGCGACCCGAATGGCCTCGCCAAGCAAGAACGATCGACAAGAAGTCCCAACGGATGGGGGTCTGGGGCCTCAGGCCCCAGCCGGCGGAGCCTCCTCCTGTCGATTGCCCCCGCCCCGCGATAAGCTGTTCCGCATGTCCCTGAGCCACAGCCTGGGCGGCCAAACCTACCGCTTCACCGACCTACGCGCCCTGTTCGCCGCCGCCTCCCCGGCGCGCTCCGGTGATGCGCTCGCCGGCATCATCGCCGCCTCCGACCGCGAGCGCGTCGCCGCCCGCTGCTGCCTCGCCGACCTGCCGCTGCGCCGCTTCCTCGACGACGCGTTGATCCCCTACGAGGCCGACGAGGTGACCCGCCTCATCATCGACGGCCACGACGCCGCCGCCTTCGCCCCGGTCGCCGCGCTCACCGTCGGCGCCCTCCGCGACTGGCTGCTCGACCCGGCCAACGACCCGTCGCCGCTGGCGCCTGGCCTGACGCCCGAGATGGTCGCCGCCGTGAGCAAGCTGATGCGCAACCAGGACCTGGTCGCACTCGCCCGCCGCCTTCCGGTGGTGACGCGCCATCGCTCAACGATCGGCCAGCCCGGGCGCCTGGCCACCCGCCTGCAGCCGAACCACCCCACCGACGACCCGCGCGGCATCGCCATCTCCATCCTCGACGGCCTGCTCGCCGGCGCCGGCGACGCGGTGATCGGCGTCAACCCGGCCTCCGACAGCATCGAGCGCTGCGTCGCCCTGCTGCACATGCTGGACGCGGTGC
The DNA here is from genome assembly GCA_963692975.2 of Acetobacteraceae bacterium. Lineage (GTDB taxonomy): Bacteria > Pseudomonadota > Alphaproteobacteria > Acetobacterales > Acetobacteraceae > CAXMMR01. The sequence continues at coordinate 9,842 of CAXMMR010000002.1, forward strand.
GCGCCCGCTACGAGATCCCGACCCAGTGCTGCGTGCTCGGCCACGTCACGAACGCGATCGCCGCAATCGAGCGCGGCGCGCCCACCGACCTCGTCTTCCAGTCCGTCGCCGGCACCGAGGCCGCCAATCGCGGCTTCGGCATCGATCTCGCCCTGCTGCGCGAGACGCACGCGGCCGTCCGCTCCCAGCACCCGCCGTCGGCCGAACACCTGATGTACTTCGAAACCGGACAGGGATCGGCGCTGTCGGCCGACGCCCATCACGGCGTCGACCAGCAGACCCTGGAGTGCCGCGCCTACGCGGTCGCCCGCGCCTTCCGCCCGCTGCTGGTCAACACCGTCGTCGGCTTCATCGGCCCCGAATACCTCTATGACGGCAAGCAGATCACCCGCGCCGGGCTCGAGGATCATTGCTGCGGCAAGCTGCTCGGCCTGCCGATGGGCGTCGACGTTTGCTACACCAATCACGCCGAGGCCGACGGCGACGACATGGACGGGCTGATGCTGCTGCTCGGCGCCGCCGGGGCGAACTTCCTGATCACCGTGCCCGGCGCCGACGACGTGATGCTCGGCTACCAGAGCCTCGCCTTCGAGGACGTGCTGGTGCTGCGCCGCGTGCTCGGCCTACGCCCCGCCCCCGAGTTCGAGGCCTGGCTCGCCCGCATGGGCCTGCTCGACGCCGAAGGTCGCATCCTCGCCCGGCCGGACGCCGCCCGCCTCGCCGGCCCGCTGCTCGCACTCGCCGATGGCTGACCCGCCGGCGCGCGCCGACCCGTGGGTGGCGCTTCGCCGCGCGACCCTCGCCCGCGTCGGCCTCGCCCGCGCCGGCGACACGCTGGCCGCACCCGAGCTGCTCGCCTTTCAAGCCGCTCACGCCGCCGCCCGCGACGCCGTCCATGCGCCGCTCGACCCAGCCGCGCTCGCCCAGGCACTGACGCCCTGGCCAGCCCTCACGCTGCGCAGCCGAGCATCCGACCGCGCAACCTATCTCCGCCGCCCGGACCTCGGCCGCCGCCTCGACGAGGCCAGCCGCGCCACGCTCGCCCCCGAGCCCGGCGGCGTAGACCTGGTCTTCGTCCTGGCCGACGGCCTGTCCGCCGGCGCCGTGCAGCGCCATGGAGCTCACCTGGTCGCTGCCTGCCGCGCCCTGCTGCCGGAGCTCACCATCGGCCCGACGGCGATCGTGAGCCAGGCCCGCGTCGCGATCGGCGACGAGGTCGGCGAGGCGCTCGCTTCGCGCGCCGTCATCGTCCTCATCGGCGAACGACCTGGCCTGAGCATCGCCGAGAGCCTCGGCGCCTATCTCACCTGGTCGCCCCGGCTCGGCCGGCGCGACAGCGAGCGCAACTGCGTCTCCAACATCCACAGCCCCGACGGCCTGCCGCTACCCGCCGCCGCCGCCCTGCTCGCCCGCCTGCTGCACGGCGCCGCCATCCTCGGAGCCAGTGGCGTCAACCTCAAGGACAGCTCGGCCGCGCTGAGCGAAGAAAGGCCAGGGCTCTGCCCTGGACCCGCTGGGGCCTGAGGCCCCAGGCCCCCATCCTCGGGACTCCGCGGCCCCTGGCCTTACTGCCCCTCCAGCACCCCCAACCGCTCACCCAGCATCCTTAAATCCGCCTCGTCCAGCCGCCCGCGGCACCCGGCCACCACCCGCCGCCCGCGCTCGGCGAGTGCCGCGTGCAGGCTCGGATCGTCGGTGCTGCTGGCGATGTCGCCCAGCGCCCGCAGCAGCCGCGCGCTCACCGCGACGTCGCCGGCCGCATAGTGGCGCACCTGCTCGAAGGCGGTGTCGAGCAGCCCGCCGATGCTGATCGTCGGCAGCACCACCCGCACCACATGCGGCGGGTCGGCGAGCAGGACCTCCGGGCCATGGCGCGAGATCCACCGGATCAGGATGCGGCTCAGTTGGTCGAGGCAGGTGATGGCGGTGCTCGGGTCGTTCACCGCCGGCGAGATTGCCCGCAGGGCGATGTCGACGATCTGGATGACGCCGAACTCCACGTCCTGCTGCAAGGTGCGGGTCGGGCCGATGTCAAACGCGGCGAGCAGCGCGACGGCGAGGCGGGCGTTCAGGCGCTCGCCGCGGCTGGCCAGCAGCAGCGGCACGCCGGCCGGCACGAACTGCCCGACCCGCCGCAGCACCCGCAGCTGCAGCCCCGCCGATTTGGCGACGGCGACCAGGTTGGCGGTGTCGATGTAGCGGATGTAGCCCGAAACCAGGCTGCGCACCGCCGCCTCGCGCTCGCCGCCCCAGCGGAAGCTCGGCAGCTCGGCGTCGTGCGGCGTCGCGCGCAGATGCGGCATCTCGCCGTCGATGATGTCCTCGGTCTCGCGCGCGATCCGGTCGACGATGTGGTTGACGCTGATCGCCTCGCTGATGTGCTGGATAAAGAAGATCAGCCAGCCGACGCAAACGGCCGCGAGCAGCATCGCCCCGGCGGTGGCGGCAACCGGCGCGAACGGCTCGGGCCGCGTCCGCGCCGCCGGCAGCGCGCCCATGCAGTAGGCGAACGTGCCCAGAAACAGTCCGAGCGTCCACTGCGTCGTGCGGTCGCGCACGAAGCTCACCAGGATGCGCGGCGAGAACTGCATCGAGGCCAGCGTCAGCGTCATCAGCAGGATGGCAAAGACGATCGACACCACCGTCATGATCGAGGCCGCGATGCCGGCCAGGATAACCTGCGAGACCTGCGGGTCGGCATGGCTCGGAAACAGCATGGCGGGCACCCAGGCGGCGAGCACCGGATAGCTCTCCTCCAACGACGACAGGCTCGCGCCGACGATGCCGAGCACGACGGCGATCACCATCGGCCGGATGAGAAAGCCGCCGCGCAGCGCGTAGAGCGCGTGGCGCAGCAAGGTCGCCGGATTGCCGGGCGCCCGAGACCGTGCGGCGCGGGACAAAGGCGGCTGGGGCATGCAAAGCTCCGCATGGCCGCCGCCAACCGGCGGCGCCGGCACAAGCATAGCACTCCCGGCGCGACCTGCCGCCCACCATTGACGCTGCGCGCCCAAATGCGGCAAGTCCGAGGCCATGAGCAGCGACTTGTCACTCGACCGGATCGGCCTGCGACACGGCACCGACAAGTCGTCCGCCCATCACGGCTATCTGGGATTCTACGAGCGCTTCTTCGCGCCCGAGCGCGCCAGCACCGCCAAGCTGCTCGAGATCGGCGTCTTCAACGGCCAGTCGACGCGCATGTGGCGCGAGTATTTTCCCAACGCGTCGATCATCGGCGCCGACATCAACCCCGACGCCCAGCGCCACGCCACCGACCGGATCACGATCGAGATCGCCGACCAGTCCGATGTCGCCGACCTGGTCCGGCTCGGCGTGCGGCATGGCCCGTTCGACATCGTCGTCGATGACGGCTCGCATGTCTGGGACCACCAGATCCTGGCGCTGCAGTATCTCTACCCGTTCGTCCGGCCGGGCGGCTTCTACGTGCTGGAGGACATCGACACCAGCTACGGCAGCTTCACCGACCAGTATAGGGGCCTCAGCCCGATCTCGGCGGCGCACTACCTGCACAAGTTCGCCGACTATCTTGTCGGCGACGCGGTGATCGCCATCGCCGACGAGCCCGACGGCTTCATCCGCAGCTACGCGCGCTCGACCGAGTTTCTCGCCCTGCATCGGCGAACGGCGCTGCTGCGACGCAAGCCGGAGTGACGAGGATCGCGGCCGACCGCCGTCGCGCCGGCTGATGGTCCGCCGATGAAGCAGCACAGCCACGGCGACGAGGTGGAGCGCGCGGCCCGGGCGCTGATCTGGTCCGGGCGCTCCGACGAGCTGCTCGGCCAGCCGCCGCTCGATCCGGCCAGCTGGACCGGTGCCGTGCGCACCGACATGGAGCACTCGCGCGCCTTGCACGGCATGCTGCCGCAGCAAATCCCTGAGGCCGAGGGCGATCCGAGCTGCTGCGTCATCATGATGGTCAAGGACGAGAGCGACATCGTCGGGCTGAACCTGCGCTGGCTGCGTTGGATCGGCATCCGCCGCTTCGTGATCCTCGACAATCTCTCCACCGACGGCACCCACGCGCTGATCGAGCGCTTCCGCGCCGGCTCGCCAAGCTGCGAGACGCTGATCCTGAGCGACCCGATCCGGCGCTACATGCAGTCCGAGAAGATGACGGGGCTGATGCGCCTCGCCGCCTCGATCTGGCCGGAGGTCGACTGGATCCTGCCGATCGACGCCGACGAGCTGCTGATCCCGACCAACGGCCTGTCGGTGCTGAAGAATCTCGACCGCGCCTACGACGTCGTCGTGATCGAGAAGGTGAACCACTACCTGCAGGACGATCGCGGCTCGGCCGCCGACGAGCTGCTCGTGCCGATGCGGCAACGTTCGCGGCTGGGCCGGTTCCCGCCGAAAATCATCCTGCGCGCCAATCCGGCAGTGGCGATCCTGCAGGGCAACCACGAGGTCAGGCTGGAGGGCTCGCCGCGCCGCATCGCCCATTACGGCGGCCTGTCGCTCGGCTTCTACTACCGCGAGTTCCAGGTCCGCAGCTTCGAGCAGTTTCTGAAAAAGGTGACCAATGGCGGCCAGGCGGTGCTGCTCGCCGAGCGCCATCTCGGACGCCCGATCGGCGGCGACCACTGGAAGCACTGGTACGCGCTGCTGCAGGCGCAAGGCGAGCCGGCGCTGCGCGCGCTGTTTCGCGAGCACTGCGTCCGCCGCGCGTCCGACACGCTGCTCGACGATCCCTGCATCGTCGAGCGCATCATGACCGGGCGCACCGCGGAGCCGATGCCGATCTGAGGCTCAGGCTTGCCCGGCCGCCAGCAGGGCCGCAAAGCGCCCGCAAGCGTTCCGGCGCATCATCCTGCCCGCCTTGCGCACGCTGCTGCGGATCGTGCCGGAGTGCGTCGCCGCCCGCTTGCCGTCGACGCAGACGACGATTGCGGCACCCGCCGCCTCCCGGCCATGCGCAAGCCGCCGATCGGGAAGGCGCATCGGCGCCGTGCCGTGAGTGCTCTCCAGCCGGAGGAAGCGCTGCACCCCGCTCAGCCGAACGGTCGATAGCCGCGGCTGCGGCCGATGCGGACGTAATGATCGCGCAAGGAATTATAGTCGCCCTGGCCGACCTCGATCGCGGCGAGCGGGTACTGCCGGCTGTACCAGACCCGGTCGAAGCGAAACGGATTGCGTCCCTCGCCGCGGCCGTTCGAGACGTAATGCGCGAAGCCGCTGTCGCGAAAGCCGCGCCGCACCGCCTCGGCGACGTCGGGGTTGGCGTCCAGGTAGAACGCCTCGTCGAACAGGCGCGCCTCGTCCGCCAGCGTAACCTCGCCGAGCCGCGGCGCCTCCTGCTTCAGCCGCGCCACGGTGGCCGGCGAGACAAGCCGCCATAACCCGCGTAGCGGGCCGTGCGCCGCCTCCAGCATCGCGACCGGTGCTGCGTAGTTGATCGGAAACAGCATCCAGCGGTAACGCGGGTCGTCATGCGGCGCCAGGTCGACGTCACGATCCTGGAACGGGTTCAAAAACCCCGTCATCGGCACCACGATCAGGCTCGCCGCCGACAGCCAGGCGGCGAGCCAGGAAAACGTGCTGACGCTGAGCACGATGTTGGCCGAGCGGCGGATCAGCTCGAAATCCGCCAGCGCCCCACCGCTCGAACGGAACTCCGCCTGCGGAAAGCGCGCGCGCAGCGCCGAGCAATACGGGTCGTCGCCGATCTGGCCCATGAACACGGGCCGCAGCCCGGAGCGCTCGATGAGCTCGGCATAGAACTCGATCGGCACCAGCGTGTAGTGATCCCACTGGCCGGACAGGATCTCGCCCGCCCGCACGTTGATCACCAGGTGCTCCGGCCCGTAGCCCTCGATTGCGATCCCGCTGCCGTCGAACAGCCGCCGCGCCGCCTCCAGCGGCGGCAGGTTCTCGATCCGCTGGCCGTAGCCGGAGAACACCACGCCGTCGAGCCGGTCCTCGCCGAGCGCCTGCGCCAGCGCATCGACCTCGACCCGATGCCAGTCGACGCTGGCGATCCGCTCGCCGCGGAACGGCAGCGCCGGTAGGTCGATATTCCATTCCGGGATAGACACGTTCGAGATCAGGCAGCCCGGCACGCGGGCGCTGATGTTGGCGGCCACCAGCAGCTGGATCATGCGGTTCGCAAGATTGCCCTGGCTCATCACATGGATCACCGGGCGATCCTGCCCGTCCGCCGCCGCCGCCGCCTCGCTCACCGCGTCACCACGCTGCCGGGCGTGATCACAAGCCAGCGCCCCAGCCCGTCGCACTGCGCGCCGACGCCGCTATCCTCGCCGCTCGTCGGGTTGCGACCGTCCGAGACGTAGACGATCTGCCCGGCCGCGCAGCGCCTCGGCAGCGTCGCGACGCTGAACACGCCCGGCCGCATCGTCCCGTCCGCCGCGACATCGCCCGCGGCGTCGACCTGGAACACGTTGCGCGTCCGCTCCGCCTCGGCCCGGCCGACATTGAGCGCCACCCCGTCGCTCATCTCGACGTCGAGCCCGACCCCGCCAGCCGGCGCCGGCTGCGCGATCCGGATGCCGCGGCGGCGGAAGTTCTCGATCGCAAGCCCGGTCGTGAACGCGTTGCGATACCCCGCCGTGCCGCCGATCGTCAGCGCCGTGCCCTGCCCGCCATCGCCCATGCCGAGGATCGCAACACCCTGCAGCCCGGCCTGAAAGACGTGGCTGCCGTTCACGACATCATACTCCTCGGCGGTCGCCGCGGTCGCGACGCCACTCCCTCCCAGCTCGACCACGGTGTTGCGCGCGAACAACGCCGTCGGCGCGCCGATCAGCGCCACCGGATGGTCCTGCCCGGCGGCAAGCCGCGCCGGCGGCACCTGCCCTGCCGCCGCGTCGCCGCCACCGAGCGCCGCCCAGCCGACCAGCGTGATCGCCGACGCGCTCACCGACAGCGCGTAGCTGGCAAAGCGCGGCTCGGTGTTGGTCAGCACGTAGGTGTACGGCCGCACCAGCGCCTGCTGCGCCGGCGTGAGCGGAGCCGCCGGATAGACGTGCGTCGCATCGTAGCGGGCGCGATCCAGGCTCAGCAGCGGCGCCGCACCGGCGTTGCGCGTGTAGACGCCAACCCCATCGAGCGAGCCATAGGCGGCGATGCCCGCGACCCCATCCACGCAACTGCCAACGACCCCCGCCGCGGCCTCACTGCCCGAGCCGGCAGCGACGAACGAGGCAACGACGCCAAGGTCGCGGCAACCTGAGGGACGGGCATGCACCAGCAGAGGATCGGCCCGGCTCGTAGGAGCGGCAAGCAGCAAGGCAGCAAAGGCAAGGCCAGAGGCTCTGCCTCTGGACGGGACCCCATCGCACGAGTGCGATGGGAACCCGCCCGCTGGGGCCTGAGGCCCCAGACCCCCGTTCGTTTGGAGTTCAACGGGCTCTGTCTTGCTTGGCGAAGCCATTCAATCCTCTTCCCGCCGGCACCAGCCTCGCCGCGGAACACGAATAGACAAAAGGATTTTAAAGGCTCCGCCTTAAATGGGGTCCAGGGGCAAAGCTCCTGGCCTTCCTCAACCGCTCTACCGCCTGCCCAAGCGCCCCACAAGCACTCTACTTCACGTAGAGCGCGAGCCCGACGCGCTGGCCGCGCGAGTAGTTGACGCCAGCCAGCCTGTCGACAAGCCGCGGCGTGATGCCAGCCCGCGCCGCCGCCGCCTCGAACGCCGCCTGGTCGCGCCGGTCGATCAGCAGCGCCGTGACCCGCCCGCCCGCCAGCGCCGCCGCCCCCTCCGCCGGGCTCGCCAGCACCGCCATCTTGGTGCCGGCCAGGAACATCAGGCTCGGCTCGCGAAACCCGACCGTGCCGAAGCCCTCGCCACGCGCATTCCAGCCCGGCCAGTCCGCCCGCAGCGCCGCCTCGACGCGCGGCGCGATCCATAGCGGCGACAGGGCCGGCAGCTCGAGCCCGAGCACCGACCAGGTGACCAGCGGCATCAGCGCCACCCCCAGCACCACGCCGCGCCGCCGCTCCCGGCCGAGCACGGCAACGGCGACGACGCCGACCGCCAGCGCCGCCGGCAGCCCAAGCCACCACGCGCCGCGCACCACCACCGGCAGGGCGAGCAGCGCGCCCGCCAGCACGACGCAGGCGAGCGCAAAGGCGCCGTCGCTCAGGCGCCTCAGCCAGCCCGGCGCGCGCCGAGCCGGCTCGGCCAAAAAGCGCGCGCCGAGCACGCAGAGCGGCGGATACAGCGGCAGCACGTAATGCGGCAGCTTGGTCGGCACCAGCTCGAACACCAGCCAGGACGGCACGAGCCAGGCGAGCAGGAAGCGGCTCGCCCGCGCCCGCCGGTCCGCCCACGCGTCCGGCAGCGACCGCAGCATCGCGACCCCCGCCGGCAGCGCCAGCAGCGGCAGCAGCAGCAGGTGCAGCCCGGGCGGCGCGCCATGCGCGTCGTCGCCGCCGGCGAGCTTGCCGGCGAGGTCGCCGCCGATCGACTGACGAAAGAACATCCCGTGCGTCGCCACGCCGATGGCGACGAACCACGGCAGCACCGCCAGCAGCAGCAGCGGCACGCCCCAGGCCGCGCGCAGGCAGCCAAGCCAGCCGGCCCGCCGGTCCGCCGCCCCCCGGTCTGCCACCCAGAGCGCCAGCACGCTCAGCGCCGCGACCATCGGCAGCACCGGCCCCTTGATCAGGATGCCCGCCGCCAGCGCCAGCCAGAACGCCGCCGCCGCCGCCGCGCCGACCCGCTCCGGCGCCAAATAGCCGCGCCCCAGCACCGCCATCGCGACCACGGTGGCGCCGAGCAGCGCCGCATCGGTCTTGGCGATATGCACCTCGCTACACAGCAGCAGGCTGCCGGCCAGCATCGCTCCGGCCAGCATCGCCGTCCGCCGGTCACCGCTCACCAGCATCCCCAGCTCGAACGTGCCGAGCACGGCGACGAGGCCGCCGAGCAGCGACGGCACCCGATACGGCCAGATCGCCGAAACACCAGCCGCCCGCGCCGCCGCCGCGAACGGCAGCTGCAGCCAGTGGATGCCGATCGGCTTGCGGTTTCGCGCCTCGCTGCCGTTGCTGATGCGCACGAAATCGCCGGTCTCGAGCATCTGCTTGGTGGCCTGCGCGAACCGGCTCTCGTCGCGGTCGCCGGGCGGCAGCGAAAAGAAGCCCGGTAGCCAGCAGATCAGGCAGAACAGCGCCAGGCTGAGACGAGGTCGGACGAGCATCGAGCCTCGTAGCAGCAAGGCCGCGGGTAGCAAGCGGTTCTTTTTTGAAAAAAAGAACCAAAAAACTTTCATCCGTTTAGGAGGACTGCCGGGCCGATGCCCCACGACAGCGCCGACAAAAGTTTTTTGCTTCTTTTTTTCAAAAAAGAAGCTCTTCCTTTCTAAGGACCCCCCATGGACCCGACCCGCGACGCGGCCCTGCACCTGCTGCGCGCCGTGTTCGAGCGCCATCGCCCGCTGGAGGAGGCGCTCGACCAGCTCCCCGCGATCGAGCCGCGCGACCGCGCCGCCGCGCACCGTCTCGCCGCCGCGGTGCTGCGCCGCGCCGGCTCGCTCGACGCGGTCATCGAGCCGTTCCTCAAAAAGGCGCCGCCGGCCCCGGTCAGACTGATCCTGCTGCTCGGCGCCGCCCAGCTTGTGCTGCTGGCGACCCCGGCCCACGCCGCCGTCGCCACCGCCGTCGAGCTGGCGCGCAGCCAGCGCCTGGCGCCGTTCGCCGGCCTGGTCAACGCGGTGCTGCGCCGCGTCGCCGCGGCCGGCCCGGCCGCGCTTGACGAGATCGACGGCCCGCGGCTCGACACGCCGGCCTGGCTCTGGGCGAGCTGGGGCAGCCAGGCGCGGACGATCGCCGAGGGACATCTTGTCGAAGCCGGGCTCGACCTCACGCTAGCGCCGGGCGCGAGCCCGCCGGCGGGTGCGATGCCGCTGCCGACCGGCTCCTGGCGGCTGCCGGCCGGCAGCCGGGTGACCGATCTCGCCGGCTACGAAGAGGGCGCGTTCTGGGTGCAGGACGCCGCCGCCGCGCTGCCGGCGCGGCTGCTCGACGCGCGCGCCGGCGAGCGCGTCGCCGACCTCTGCGCCGCCCCCGGCGGCAAGGCGCTCCAGCTCGCCGCCACCGGCGCCGACATCACCGCCGTCGAGCGCGACCCCGGGCGTCTGACGCGCCTGGCCGAAAACCTCGCCCGGCTGCGCCTGCCGGCCCGCCTGGTGCAGGCGGACGCAGTAGCCTGGCAGCCGGACTCGCCGTTCGACGCCGTCCTGCTCGACGCGCCCTGCAGCGCCACCGGCACCATCCGCCGCCATCCCGACGTCGCGCACCTCAAGCGCCGCTCCGACCTGCCCGCCCTCGCCGCGCAGCAGGACCGGCTGCTGGCCGCGGCCGCCGGCATGCTCCGGCCGGGCGGCCGGCTGATCTATGCCGTCTGCTCGCTGCAGCCGGAGGAGGGCGCGGCCCGTCTCGCGCACCTCTCGGAACTCGGCCTCGCCGCTGCCCCCTTTAGCCCCGCCGAGCTCGCCGCCATCCCCGAGGCGCGCACGCCGGAGGGTCACCTGCGGACGACCCCGGCGCTGTGGCGCGAGCTTGGCGGCCTCGACGGCTTCTTCGCCGCCAGGCTCATCAAGCAATGAACACCGCAAGGCGACGCCCCGCCCACCTTGCCGCTTGTGCGCCTTGCCGCTTGTGCGCCCTCGAAGCCGAACCGTAGAACGGGCCCATGCCGACGATCATGCCGACGATCATCTCGCCCAGCCTGCTCGCGGCCGACTTCACCCGCCTGGGCGAGGAGCTCGCCGCCATCGAGGCGGCAGGCGCGGACTGGCTGCACCTCGACATCATGGACGGCCACTTCGTCCCCAACCTCAGCTACGGCCCCGGCGTGCTGAAAGCCCTGCGCCCGCTGACGGCGCTGCCGTTCGACGTCCACCTGATGATCGCCCCGGCGGACCCCTATCTCGAGGCCTTCGCCGAGGCGGGCGCGAACCACATCCTGGTGCATCCCGAGGCCGGCCCGCATCTGCATCGCTCGCTGCAGGCGATTCGCGCCCTGGGCTGCAAGGCCGGCGCGGTGCTCAACCCGGCGACACCCCCTGCGATCATCGAATACGTGCTCGACCTGCTCGACGTGATCCTGGTGATGACCGTGAACCCCGGCTTCGGCGGCCAGACCTTCCTCGCCAGCCAGCTCGCCAAGATCTCGGCCCTGCGCGCCATGATCGAGCGCACCGGCCGAGACATCGTGCTCGAGGTGGATGGCGGGATCACCGCGGCGACCGCGCGGCTATGCCTGCAAGCCGGCGCCAACGCCCTCGTGTCCGGCACCACGATCTTCGCCGCCCCGGATTACGGCCGCGCCATCGCCGACCTGCGCGGCGGCAGCTGATGGCCGGGAGCCGCTGGGCGCGCGACCTGCGCCTGACTGCGGCCCGGCTGCCGAGCCTGCGCATGGGCCGGGTGCCGGACGCGCCGGCCCTGCCGGTGCGCGACCAGTGGCCCGGCGACCCGGCGCGCGGCGCGCGGCTGCTGCGCGGCGAGCTGCAAGGCCTCGGCCACCAGGCGGGCCACGTCCGCTCGCTCAAGCCGGGCGGCTGGAGCGATCCCGGCGCCTCGGCGACGCAGCGGGCCCAGGCGCACGGCTTCGTCTGGCTGCGCGACCTGCGGGCGCTCGGCACGGACGGCGCCAGGATGCGCGCCCGGGCGCTCACCGCGGATTGGATCGCCGGCGCCGGCGCCGAGCCGATGGCCCGCCGCCCCGACGTCGCCGGCAACCGCATCGCCGCCTGGCTCGGCCATTACGACTTCTTCGCCGCCTCCGCTGACGACGCCTTCCGCCAGCGCCTGATGGGCCGCCTGGTCACCGACGCGCGGGCGCTCGCCGCGGCGCTGCCCACCGAGGAGCTGGACGCGCGGGCGCTGACGGCGCTCAAGGGCCTGGTCGCCGCCGCCGTCGCGCTGCCCGAGCACACCGGCTTCCTGACCCGGGCGCTGCGCTTCCTGCCGCAGGAGCTCGCACGCGCCATCCTGCCCGATGGCTGCCATGTGGAGCGCAGCCCCGCCGCCCAGCTGGTTGGGCTGCAGGAGCTGGTCGACATCCGCGCCATGCTGGTCTCCGCCCAGGTCGCGCTGCCGCCGGCGCTGCCCTCGGCGATCGAGCGGATGTCGCTGGCGCTGCGGGCGCTGCGCCACGGCGATGGTGGCCTGGCGCTGTTCAATGGCGCGCGCGAGGAGCAGGGCAGCCTGATCGAGCTGGTGCTGAACCAGGCCGGCCGCGCCGGCCGGGCGCCGGTCGAGCTGCGCCACGGCGGCTTCCAGCGCCTGGTCGCCGGGCGCAGCCTGGTGGTGGTCGATTGCGGCGCGCCGCCGGCGCCCGGGCTCGACCGGCTGTCGCATGCCGGCACGCTGGCGATCGAGGTGTCGATCGGCCGCGACCGCCTGATCGTCAATTGCGGAACCAGCAGCGCGCCGGGCTGGCACGACGCGATGCGCGCGACCGCGGCGCACTCCACGCTGACGATCGCCGACACCGCCTCCTCCGAGCTCAAGCCCGCAGGCCTCGGCCGGCGCGTGCACACGGTGGAGCTGCAGCGCCAGGAGGCCAACGGCGCGCATTGGCTGGAGGCCAGCCATGACGGCTATCTCGGGCCCTTCGGCGTGCTGCACCGCCGCCGCCTCTATCTGGCCGAAAGCGGCGAAGACATCCGCGGCGAGGACGCCATCGAGGCGGCCGGCGGCGGCGAGCCGGCAGACGGCCACACGCAACCCTACGCGCTGCGCTTCCACCTGCACCCCAACGTGACCGCCAGCCTGCAGCAGGACGGCGAGGCGGTGCTGCTGCGCATCGCCTCCGGCGGCTGGCGGCTGCGCGCCGAGGGCGCGAAGCTGACCCTGGAGGAGAGCGTCTATCTCGGCGGCAGCGAGCCGCGCCGTGCCGAGCAGGTCGTCCTAACCGGTCATGCCGACGGGCCACAGCAGGTCAAGTGGGCGATTACCAAGGTCGGGTAAGGAAGAGCTTCTTTTTTAAAAAAAAGAAGCAAAAAACTTCTATCCCATCGTTGCCACTGGCCAGGCCATCGTGCCGCATCGGACAAAAGTTTTTTGGTTCTTTTTTTCAAAAAAGAACCGCTTGCTCGCTGTCGTGAAAATCATCGAGGTCACCAACGTCGACTTCTCGCTGCGCCACTTCCTGCTGCCGCTGATGCGCGGCATTCGCGCCCGCGGCCACCAGGTGATCGGCGTCTGCGCCGACGGCCCGCTGCTCGACGAGGTGCGCGCCGAGGGCTTCCGCCTCGCCCCGGTGGCGATGGCGCGCAGCCTGTCGCCGGCGGCGCAGTGGCGCGCCTTCGTCGCCCTCTACCGCCTGTTCCGGGCCGAGCGGCCGGACCTCGTGCACGCGCACATGCCGATCAGCGGCTTTCTCGCCCGCCTCGCCGCGCGTGCCGCCGGCGTGCCGCGGGTCGCCTATACCGGCCACGGCTTCCTGTTCAACCAGCCCGGCCCGCGCACCCGGCGCCTCGCCTCGCTGGCGATGGAGTGGCTCGCCGGCCGCCTCACCGACGTCACGATGACGGTCTCCACCGAGGAGGCGGCCGATGCGCGGCGGCTTGGCATCGCCCATGGCGCAGTCGGCATCGGCAACGGCCGCAACCCGGCCACCTTCCACCCCGACGCGGCGGCGCGCGCCGCCGTGCGCGCCGAGCTCGGCGTGCCCGAGAGCGAGGTGGTGGTGATCGCGGTGTCGCGCCTGGTGCGCCACAAGGGCTATCCCGAGCTGTTGGCCGCCATGCGCGGGGTGCCGGCGAGCCTGTGGGTGGTCGGCGAACGCCTCGCCTCGGACCGCGGCGAGGACCTCGAGCCCTGCTTCGCCGCCGCCGGCCTCGGCCCGCGTCTGCGCCGCCTCGGCTACCGCACCGACGTCGCCGCACTGCTTGCCGCCGCCGACATCTTCGTCCTGCCGAGCCACTTCGAAGGCCTGCCGATGTCGATCATCGAGGCGATGCTGTGCGGATTGCCCGTCGTCGCGACCGACATCCGCGGCCCGCGCGAGCAGGTGGTGCACGGCGAAACCGGCCTGCTGGTGCCGCCGGCATCCATCCGACCCCTGGCGCAAGCGCTCTCCAGCCTCAGCTCGAACCTAGCGCTGCGTGCCCGCCTCGGCGCCGCCGGCCGCGCCCGCGCGCTGTCGCTCTACGACGAGGCAAGCATCGTCGCCCGCACGTTGGATCTGCTTCAGCTGTAGCGAGGCAACACCGATGGGACGATGCCCCGATCGTGCTAGCAACCTCGAAGCACAGGTCTCACCGCAATCGCCCTGCAATCTTGCCTATAGGCAAGATTTCAGCAAGCCGTTGAAATCACACGGTTTCATCGCAGCCAACGGTGTCGCGTTGCCTCAAGCTTGATGCCGACCCTCCCTCAAATCTTGCGGTATTTCGCCTCACACGAAGCGCGCAGCTTGGTAGAAGATGCCGAACCCGGCCTTGCGAGCATCGCTTAGCGCGACGCGGCCGCATCGAGCACGGAGCCGTGGCTCTCCTCGCTGATGACCTGCCTGACGAGCAGGAAGCACAGCCCCGCCGAGACCACCGCCAGCCCCGCCGCGATCTGCAGCGCCGGCGCGAACGAGCCGGTAGACTGCCGCACGATGCCGGTGACGGCCGGCGCCAACGCTCCGCCCACCGAGCCGCCGACGTTCTGGATCGCCTCCACCGTCGCCACCAGCCCGGCCGGAGCCACCACGGCGCCGAGCGCCCAGCCGGCGCTGGAGGCAAGATTGGCGCAGAACAGCGCCCCGCAGAACAGCGCGATGGCAGGTGCGGCGCCGCTCACCGTCGAGGCGGCGCCGACGCAGCCAGCCGTGAGCAGCAGGCCGACGACGAGCGGCAGCTTGCAGGCCAGCAGCGGCGTGAGCCCGGCGCGGCCGAGACGGTCGCTCAGCAGCCCGCCGAGCACGGCGCCGACGAAGCCGGCCGCCTGCGGCACGCTGCTCCACAACCCCGCGCGATACAGGCTCATGTGCTGCTCCCCCTCCAGGTAGGCCGGCAGCCAGGTGCCGAACAGCCAGGTGACGTAGACGACGCCGAGCGAGCTGAGCACCAGCCCCCAGACCGCGCGCTGGCGCAGCAGGGCGAGGAACACCGCCCGGCTCGGCAGCACTGCCGGCTTGGCGTCGGCTGGCTGCGGCGGGTTGCGATAGACCAGCATCCATAGCAGCGCGATCAGCAGGCCGAGCACGCCGATCAACACGAACATCGAGCGCCAGCCCGCGGCGACCATCAGCACCGTCAGCAAGGCCGGCGCGATCGCCGGGCCGAGCGCCGAGGAGGCGTTGAGCAGCCCGATCGGCAGCCCGCGCTCGCGCATCTCGAACCAGTCCGAGCAGACGCGCACGCCCCCCGTGTACATCGGCGCCTCGCCAAGCCCGAGCGCCAGCCGGGCCACGGCAAACGGCGCCGAGCTGGTCACCAGCCCCGCCCCGATCTGGGCGGCCGACCACAGCGCGAGCGCGGCCCCGAGCACCGGCTTGGGTCCCACCCGGTCGACCAGCAGGCCGGCCGGTATCTGCGCCAGCCCGTAGGTCCAGGCGAACATCGACAGCAGCAGCCCGATCCCGGAGGCGCTAAGCCCGAGGTCGTGGCTGATCGGCAGGTTACCGACGGAGAGCGCCGAACGGTCGATGTAGTTGACGCAGCCGGCCAGCATCAGCAAGCCGATGTAGCTTTGGCGGCGGGTCAGCAAGGAAGAGTTCTTTTTTGAAAAAAAGAACCAAAAAACTTTTGTCTGTTGGCTGCTGTGATAATCGGATTGGTCCCTGGCACCTGTCTGAACGGATAGAAGTTTTTGCTTCTTCTTTCAAAAAGAAGCGCTTCCTTTAATCACTCGCACTCCCGTCCAGCTCGCCGGCGATCGGCGCATGGTTGAGCAGCGCCACCAGCACGACACCGCCGAAGGTGTTGCCCAGCACGGTCGGGATCAAGAACCTGGTGAAGTAGCCCAGCACGTCGGTGTGCCCGATATAGACCGCATAGGCCGCCTCCGCCGAGCCGGCGATCGCGTGCGGCAGCTGGCACAGCGCGACAAGGTAGGTCAGCAGGATGATGACCAGCACCCGCGCCGAGCCGGCCGCCGGCAGCAGCCACACCATCAGCCCAATCAGCCAGCCGGCGAAGCAGCCCGCCACCACCGTGTGCCAGAACGGCGCGCCGACCGCGATGTCGGCCAGATGCGTCAGCGCCGCATCGGTCTCGGGTGCGAAGACGCCGCCATAGGCGGCTGCCGCGCTGAACACCCAGGTGCCGATCAGGTTGGCCGAGAGCACGATGGCCCAGACCCGCAGGGTCGCGATCAAGGTGGGCAGGGTGCGTTTGGTCAGGGCCGGAATGAGGGCGGTCAGCGTCGTCTCGGTGAACAGCTGCTGCTGACCGAGGATGACGATGAGGAAACCGAGGCTGTAGCCGAAGCTGGCGATCAGCAGGCGCCAGGGTGTGTCCGGCAGCCCCGCCTGCAGCCTGGCCTCGCCGAGGAAGGAGAAGCCGATCGAGGCGCCGGCGGCAAAGCCCGACCAGGCGAGACCGTTGAAGGAGCGGGCGATCTCCGCCTGACCCTGCTCGCGGACGATCTCGTGAATAACGATCGGCCCGATCGTCGAGCTCTCGGCCGCCTGGCGCTGCTGCCGCTCGTTGAGATGCGGCGAGTCCTCGGCAGCGTCGGACATGAAGGCTCCTATGAAGCGGTTTCCAAAGGCCCCGGGCCTTTGGTGAGGTCAAGGGGCAAAGCCCCTTGCCTTGCCTCCCGCGCCGCACACTGTACCGTGTCTGTAAGGAGATCCCGCCCATGACGACGAGCTTCGCCGGCAGCGCCAGCTACATCGCCACCCGCGACCTCGAGGTCGCCGTGAACGCCGCGGTGACGCTCGGCCGGCCGCTGCTGGTCAAGGGCGAGCCGGGCACCGGCAAGACGGTGCTCGCCCACGAGGTGGCCCGCTCGCTCGGCCTGCCACTGATCGAGTGGCACATCAAGTCGACCACCCGTGCCCAGCAGGGCCTCTACGAATACGACGCCGTCTCCCGCCTGCGCGACGGCCAGCTCGGCGACCCGCGCGTCAGCGACATCGCCAACTACATCGTGCGCGGCAAGCTCTGGGAGGCGTTCGACGCCGAGCATCGCTCGGTGGTGCTGATCGACGAGATCGACAAGGCCGACATCGAGTTCCCGAACGACCTGCTGCTCGAGCTCGACCGCATGCAGTTCCACGTCTACGAGACCCGCGAGACGGTGGTCGCGCGCCAGCGCCCGGTGGTGATCATCACCTCGAACAACGAGAAGGAGCTGCCCGACGCGTTCCTGCGCCGCTGCTTCTTCCACTACATCCGCTTCCCCGACCGCGCGACGATGGAGCGCATCGTCGCCGCCCACTACCCCGATCTGCGCTCCGACCTGGCGCGCGAGGCGCTGACCGTATTCTTCCGCATCCGCGACCAGCAGGGCATCAAGAAGCCGCCGGCGACCTCGGAGCTGCTCGACTGGCTGCGCCTGCTGATGGTGGACGACATGAGCCCGGAGGCGCTGCGCGACGAGCGCTCGGCGCTGCCGGTGCTGCACGGCGCGCTGCTCAAGAACGAGCAGGACGTGCACCTGTTCGAACGCCTCGCCTTCATGACCCGCCGCGGCTGAGCCGGCCGCATGTTCGCCCCCTTCGTGCTGGCGCTGCGGGAAGCGGGCGTGCCGGCCTCGCTGACCGAGTACCTGGCGCTGCTGGGTGCGATGCGGGCCGGCGTCGTCGAGTATGATGTCGAAGGCTTCTACTTCCTGGCCCGCTGCGCGTTGGTCAAGGACGAGCGCCACCTGGACCGCTTCGACCGCGTCTTCGGCCAGGCCTTCAAGGGCATAGAAACCCCGCCCGGCACACCGCCGCAGGAAATCCCGGAGGATTGGCTGCGCAAGCTCGCCGAAAGCATGCTGACGCCGGAGCAGATGGGGCAAGTGCAGGCGCTCGGCGGCTTCGACAAGATCATGGAGGCGCTGCGCGAGCGGCTCGCCAACCAGGACAAGCGCCACCAGGGCGGCAGCAAGAACATCGGCACCAACGGCACCTCGCCGTTCGGCGCGCATGGCTACAACCCCGAAGGCGTGCGCATCGGCCAGGACGGCTCGCGCCATCGCCGTGCCGTCAAGGTCTGGGATGAGCGCGCCTTCGCAGACCTCGACGACACGCGCGAGCTCGGCACCCGCAACTTCCGCGTCGCGCTGCGTCGTCTGCGCCGCTTCGCCCGCAGCGGCACGCCGGACGAGCTCGACATCGACGGCACGGTCGCCGCCACCGCCGGCAATGCCGGCACGCTGGACCTGCGCCTGCGCGCCGAGCGTCGCAACACCGTCAAGGTGCTGTTGCTGCTCGACATCGGCGGCTCGATGGACGACCACGTGCTGGCCAGCGAGGAGCTGTTCTCCGCCGCCCGCTCCGAGTTCCGCCAGCTCGAGCACTACTACTTCCACAACTGCCTCTACGAGCGCGTCTGGCGCTCCGCCGCCCGCCGCCAGCAGGCGTCGACACCGACCGAGGAGCTGCTGCGCCGCTACGGGCCGGACTGGCGCGTGGTCTTCGTCGGCGACGCCACCATGAGCCCGTATGAGCTGGTCACCGCCGGCGGCAGCGTCGAGCACTGGAACGAGGAGCCTGGGCTCGTGTGGCTTGAGCGGGTGACGCGGCATTTCCGCGCCGTCACCTGGCTCAACCCATCGCCGCAGCGCTACTGGCCAGCCACCCAGTCGGTGCGTCTGGTGCAGGAGGCGCTGCAGGAGCGCATGTTCCCGATGACGATCGAAGGCATCGGCCAGATGACGAACGCGCTGGTGCGCTAGGCAGTCATCGACCGACGGCGCGCCTCATCCGCCAGCCAGCCGGCGGTCACGACCGCGCGGCCGGGAGCCGGGCAGCCCCGTCCATAACGAAGAGTTTATCAGGGTGGTGCGGCGTTGATCGGCGTTGTGGCCGCAAGCCGGCAATGGCCTGAATTAGCCCGCGAGAGGAGGTGTCGCCTGGACCACGTCGAGTTTGCACCGCCAACGCGCAGCGCGACCGAGACGCCAAGCCAGGGGCTCCTGCTCCAGCGCATACGAACGCAATGCAGACCGGCGTTGCGGCCGCTCTACTGGCGGGTCTTCCGCCATGCCGATGACGGCCGCGGCCCGATTCGGGCGGTGCTGTGCGACGACGGCAGCATCAGCCTTGCACCCGCCACCTCGCTCGGCTTCGACACCTATTTCTCGGCCTTCTTCGAGGGCCATTGGTGGGCGCACACCCGCCTGACGGGCCTGATCCTGCGCGTCGTCGTCGAGGGCGCCTGCACGGTCCGGGTGCTGCGCCGGTGCGGTGCCAAATACGACCTGCTGCACGAGCACGGCTGCGAAGCCGGCGCGTTCGGCCCGCAGGAGCTGCGATTCTCGATCGTCGACGACAGCGTGAACTTCCGCCAGCGCGGCCTGCTGTTCCTCGAAGTCTCGGCCCATCACGGCGGCAAGGCGCGTTTCATCGAGGCGAGCTGGCACGCTGCCGAGGCGGCGCCGCCCTGCCGTCTCGCGGCCGTAGTGTGCACCTTCAACCGCGAAGCCGCGCTCGGCGACCTGCTCGCCGCCGTGGTCGCCGACCCGGAGGCCGCCGCCTCGATCAGCCGGCTGATCGTGGTGAACCAGGGCTCGGGCGGCCTGCGCGAGCATCCGGCGGTGAGCGCCGCCGCGCGTCGGCTCGGCGAGCGTCTGCAGGTCATCGAGCAGGGCAATTTCGGCGGCGCCGGCGGTTTTACCCGCGGAATGATCGAGGCGCTTGGCGCCGACGCTGACCTCCCCGACTTTACGCACGTCATGCTGCTCGACGACGACGTGGTGCTCGAGGCCGACACGCTGGTGCGCATGTCCGCCTTCCTCTCGCTGGCGCGCGAGAACGTCGTGCTCGGCGGCCACATGCTGGACAGCGTGCAGCCGATGAGGCTCTACGAGGGCGGCGCGATCTTCGACGAGCGGCGCTGGTTCGTGCAGCCGATCCAGCACGACCTCGACATCACCCGCACCGACGTGCTCGCCGAGCTCGCAGCCCTGCCGGCGATGCACTACAATGGCTGGTGGTGCTTCGCCCTGTCGCTCGATGTCCTGCGCCGGGTCGGCCTGCCGCTGCCCTGCTTCATTCGCGGCGACGACGCCGAGTTCGGCACCCGCCTCTACCATCACGACATCTCCACCGTGTCGCTGCCGGGCGCTGCGGTCTGGCACGAGCCGTTCTACCTCAAGCTCGGCGGCTGGCAGCTCTATTACGAGACGCGCAACCTGCTGACCCTCGGGGCGCTGCACTGCCACGTCAGCAGCGCCGGCATGGTGCGCCGCCAGCTGCGCCACCTGCTGCTGCACCTGCTGACCTACCGCTACTACAGCAGCGCGCTGATCCTGCGCGGCATCGAGGATTTCCTGCGCGGGCCCGACGTGCTGCGCGCCGACCCGCGGCCGCTGCACGCAAGCCTCGCGGCAATACGGGACCGGTTCGACAGCCCCACCCTGCCGCGCGCCAGCGTGCTGGCGCGTGCCGTGATGCCGCGCCTGCCGCGCGGCCGGCTGGCCTACCTGGTCTGGTTCCTCGTCGTGCTCGCCCGCAACGCGCTGAAGCCGGCCAGGCCCGCCGCGCCCTTGCGCGTGCCGGTTGACGACTTCGCCTGGATCACGCTGCGGCGCCGCGACAGCGTCGTGCTGGACAGCTGGTGGGAGACGGACATGCCGCTCTACAACCGCTCGCGCCCGCACTTCCTCGCCCTGGCGCGCGAGGCCGCCGTCGTGCTCTGGCGGCTGTATCGCCAGGGCCCGCACGTGACGAGGCAGTGGCGGGCCGCCGCACCCGAACTGACCTCGCTCGCCTTCTGGCGCAGCTACCTCGCCCAGGCCAAGGACGGGTGACGGATGGACGGTCCGGTCCCCGTCGTCCCGGCGGGTAGCGCCGCCGTCCTGACCGGCTCGACGCTCCCTCCCGCGCTGACCCCGACGCTGCTCTACACCCGCCGCTGGGCCTACGGGCCGGCGAACGGCTCCGTCGTCTGGGGTGACACCCTGCGCTTTGCTCCGGCCACGTGGCCGCGGCTGCGTCATCCGGTCGTCGAGGGCCGCATCGCCGGCTACGGCGACCGCAACGAGCGCTTCTGGGCGCTCGGCGTCGACGGCCTGACCCTGCTCGACGAGGACATGCGGCCGACCAGCCGGCTCGACCGCGTGAGCCTCGTCGACGGCGAGCCGGCGATCACCGGTCCGCATTTGCTCGGCGCGGGAGGGACGCACCGGCTGCGCGCCCTGCGGCAGCGCTCCGCCTAGCCGGTCGACGTGCTGCCGCTGCGCATCCTGCCGCGATTGTCCGATCGTCAGCGGCCGCTGCTCGTCATCTTCAATTCGTTGGGCAATCCCTTGCGCGCGAATGGCTCCGTGCGCTGGGAGTACAGGCGCGCGACCGTCGACCCGTCGATCGACGTCCTGCGCCTGGCCGAGACCGACCGGCCCTCCAGCTGGTTCCTGCGCGACGAGGCGTTCATCCGCCGCACGCTGGCCGTGGCCGGCGCCGGCCGGCCCCGCATCGTCCTCGCCGGCAACAGCTCGGGCGGCTATGCGGCGCTGCGCTACGGCCTGTGGCTGGCCGAGCAGGGCGTAGCGCCCGACATCCGCACCCTGGCGGTCAACCCGCAAACGGCGCTGAGCCTCGGTCATCGCCTCCGCCTGTGGTCGCGCGAGTGGGACCGCCTGCTGCCAACCAGCATCGAGGATGACGTGCTGGCGCTCACCGGCTGCCGTGACCCGGACCTGCGCGCCCGCGCGGTGCGCCGTGGCTGCCGAGTGAGCCACGACGTCTGGTACGACGCGGACAACCCGGCCGAGTGCGCCCATGTCGGCCGCATCGCCGACCTGCCCGGCCTGCACCCGCACCCGATGCCGCTCGGCCGTGTTCACAAGGATGGCATCTACTTGATGGAGCAGCACGGCATCATGGCCCGCGCCATCCGCGCCGCCCTGGAGGCGTCTGTTTTCCGCCGGGACGCGCGCGCCGCCGGCCGTCGCGCCGCGGCCACAGATCCGCTGTCGCGGATGCTGCAGCAGTAGCCGCAGGCGGCTGATTGTCGGATGATCCCGACCATGGACACACACTCGATTCGCACCCTGCCGCTCGCCGCCGACCGCGTCGCGCCGATTTCGCGCCAGATCTGGGAGGCGAAGTACCGCCTCAAGACCGCCGACGGCATCGCGCTGGACCACAGCATCGAGGACAGCTGGATGCGCGTCGCCCGCGCCCTGGCTCTGGCCGAGAAGGACCCGGCGCGCTGGGAAGGGCCGTTCTACGACGCGCTCGCCGATTTCCGCTTCCTGCCCGCCGGACGGATCATGTCCGGCGCCGGCGCCGGCCGACGCGTCACCCTGTTCAACTGCTTCGTCATGGGCGACATCGGCGACGACCTCGGCTCGATCTTCGACCATCTGCGCGAGGCCGCGCTGACGATGCAGCAGGGCGGCGGCATCGGCTACGACTTCTCCACCCTTCGGCCCAAGGGCGCGCTGGTGCGCGGCGTCGGCGCCGACGCCTCCGGCCCGCTGTCGTTCATGGACGTGTGGGATGCGATGTGCCGCACCATCATGTCGGCCGGCGCCCGCCGCGGCGCGATGATGGCGACGATGCGCTGCGACCATCCCGACATCGAGGCCTTCATCGCCGCCAAGCGCCAGGTCGGCCGCCTGCGCAACTTCAACCTCTCGGTCCTCGCGACCGACCCGTTCATGGCCGCCGTCGATGCGGATGCCGACTGGCCGCTGGTGTTCGCCGGCCACACCTACAGCACGATCCGCGCCCGCGCCCTGTTCGACAGCATCACCCAGGCGACCTACGACTACGCCGAGCCGGGCGTGATCTTCATCGACCGCATCAACGCCCGCAACAACCTGCACTACTGCGAGACCATCCGCTCGACTAACCCATGCGGCGAGCAGCCGCTGCCGCCCTACGGCGCCTGCCTGCTCGGTTCGATCAACCTCGCCAAGCTCGTGCACGACCCGTTCACCCCCGCCGCCGGCATCGACCCCGGCGAGCTCGCCGAGCTTGTCCAGGTCGCGATTCGGATGATGGACAACACGATCGACGTCTCCGGCTTCCCGCTGGAGGCGCAGCGTCAGGAGGCGGTCGCCAAGCGCCGCATCGGTCTCGGCATGACCGGGCTTGCCGACGCGCTGATGATGTGCGGCCAGCGCTACGGCAGCGAGGAGGCAGCCGCCCAGGCCGGCGATTGGGCGGCGCAGATCAACCGCGCCGCCTACCTCGCCTCCGCGGCACTCGCCGAGGAGAAGGGCGCCTTCCCGCTCTACGATCGCGAGCCCTACCTGGCCGGGCAGTCCATCCAGGCCCTGGACGAGGATGTGCGCGAGCAGATCGCCGCCCATGGCATCCGCAACGCGCTGCTGACCTCGGTCGCGCCCACCGGAACCATCTCGCTGGTTGCCGACAACATCAGCAGCGGCGTCGAGCCGGTATTCGCCCTCGCCTACACGCGCAAGGTGCTGCAGCCCGACGGCACGCGCACCGAGGAGGAGGTGTCCGACTACGCGCTGAGATTGTTCCGCCAGCAGTTCGGCGCTTCCGCCGCGCTGCCGGAGCATTTCGTGACCGCCCAGGACCTCACACCCGCCGAGCACGTGCGGATGCAGGCGGCGGTCCAGCGCCACGTCGACAGCGCCATTTCCAAGACGGTGAACGTGCCCGAGGACATCGGCTTCGCGGCGTTCCAGCAGGTCTACCTCGACGCCTACCGCAGTGGCTGCAAGGGCTGCACCACCTATCGGCCGAACGCCATCACCGGCTCGGTGCTGGAAGTGACGCCGGCCGAGCCGAAGCCTGCCGAGTCCAAGTCCGGGGCCGGCGAGGTTGTCGAGCTCGCCTCGCGCGCCGAGAAGCTCAGCGGCATGACCTACAAGCTGCGCTGGCCGGATAGCGAGCACGCCATGTACGTGACCATCAACGACGTCGAGATCAACGGCCGGCGCACCCCGTTCGAGGTGTTCGTCAACAGCAAGAACCTGGAGCACTACGCCTGGGTGGTGGCGCTGACGCGGATGATCAGCGCCGTGTTCCGCCGCGGCGGCGAGGTGGCCTTCGTCGCCGAGGAGCTGAAGCAGGTGTTCGACCCGCGCGGCGGCCAGTGGAGCAACGGCCGCTACGTGCCCTCGCTGGTGGCCGCAATCGGCGACCTCATCGAGCGGCACATGATCGACACTGGCTTCCTGCAGCCGCTCGAGACGCTGGCCGGCAAGGCCATGGCGGCCAGCGTGACGCCCCTGGCTGCGGCCCATGTCGGCCCGCTCTGCCCGAAATGCAGCCAGCCCGGCCTGGTGCGCGAGGCCGGTTGCCTGAGCTGCGTGCATTGCGGGTGGTCGAAGTGCGGGTAGAAAGTCGTTCTTTTCTGAAGAAAAGAACCAAAAGACTTCTATCCGCGCTGTCGCGCCCCTCACGGTCAAAAGTTTTTGCTTCTTTTTTTAAAAAGAAGCGCTTCCTTCCTTCACCTCCGCAACAATCCCAAGCCGCTGCTGCACCCCCCAAGACCGTGTCCTGGTCAGGAACGACACCCAGCCGAGCGCCGCTCCGGCATGCCGCAGCAGCTGGAAGCTGAACGGCTCGACCAGCGCCGCCAGCACCGCCGCGCCCACGCCGAGCCCGGTCGGCCGGCCGAGCCAACGGCGGTAAAGCAGTAGCGACCACAGGTGAAAGCACAGGTCGAAGACGATCTTGGCGCCGATCACGCCCAGGATCGAGCTGACCAACGCAAGCCGCCCGTCCACCAGGTTCGCCACCAGCAGCACCGCGCCGGTCAATCCGTAGAGCGGCTGCAGGGTGTCGATCGCCTTGACCGGCAGCATCATCGTGCCCATTCGGCCGTAGCGAGCGTTGCCGACCATGTGGCGATACCACAGCTGGGTCTGCAGAAAGCCGCCGAACCAGCGCCGCCGCTGGCCAAGAAAGGCGCTCGCACTGCCCGGCGCCTCGGTGCGCGCCTGCGCCGCGCCCACCACGGCCGTGTGCCAGAACTGCCCCTGCCGCACCGCCTGGTCGCGCAGCCGATGCGTCAGCTCGTAATCCTCGACCAGGCAGTCCGGATCAAAACCGCCGACCGCGAGCAGCGGCGTGCGCCGGTAGCACGCGAACGCCCCGGAGATCAGCAGCAGCCCCTCGGCCCGCATCCAGGCGTAGCGCGAGAGAAAATTGCGCACGTACTCATAGGTCTGGAACCACTGAAGCAGCCGCCCCGACGCCGACGGGCCGCAAACCGGGCTGAGCACGCCGGTCGCGGCGACCAGGCCCGGGTCGGCATCGAACGCATCAGACATCGCGGCGAGCGCGTGCGGCTCGAGCAGCGTGTCGGCATCCACCGTCAGCACCAGCTCGGTCTCGGCCAGGGTGCAGGCGACGTTGAGCGCCTGCGCCTTGCCGCCATGCGGCAACCGCAGCCAGCGCAGCGCCGGATGGCTCGGGCTGGGCTCGCTGACCAGGCCCAGCGGCGGCGGCGCCAGCCCGTAACGGCCCGCCAGCAGCGCCGCCGTTCCGTCCGAGGAACCGTCATCGGCGATCAGGATCGCCTCGGCCAGCCGGCTCTGGGCAAACAGCGCCGCCAGCGTAACCGGCAGCGCCAGCGCCTCGTCATGCGCGGCGACGATGACCGTCATCCCCGGCGCCGGCGCCCCGCCCCGGCGGGCAGTGACGGTGGGCCGCAGCAGCGCCAGCGTCTGCACAAAGACGAACACGATCAGGATCGCGTCATAGCCGATATAGGCCAGACCCGCCGACCAGGCGAACAGGCCATGACCACCGAACGCGCGGGCGAACAGCAGCACCCACAGCAGCAACGCCGCGCCGTGGATCAGCGTGCTGGCCCAGGGCCTCGCCGGCGGGCTGAAGCGGGGTGAGGTGCTGAGGCGCGTGCGGGCGAGGTCCTGCACGATCGTCGCGGCCGTCATCGTGGAGAAGCTCCGAAAGTCTTTGCGCTTGCTGATCGCCGCAGTACTTATCATGTAGCGCGCCGGCGCCGCTTTGCACGCGTGGCCGGCTTGAGGGACAATGCCGGGCATGGCGGCTGATCGTTACACGCGCACGGCGATGCTGCTGCACTGGCTCGTGGCCCTGCTGATCATCGCCAACCTGGCGCTGGTCTGGACCATCGGCTTGCTGCCCTACGGGCTGGTGCGCCCCGCGATCGACACCCACAAGTCGATCGGCATCACCGTGCTCGGCCTCGTTCTGCTGCGCATCCTGTGGCGCCTGTCACATCGCCCGCCGCCGCTGCCGCCCGAGATGCCGCACCGGGAACGCCTCGGCGCGCACGCGGCGCACCTGGTGCTCTACGGCCTGATCCTGGGCCTGCCGCTCTCCGGCTGGATCCACGATTCCGCCTTCAAGGACGCCGCGGCCCATCCGCTGCGCCTGTTCGGCCTGGTCCCCTGGCCACGCATCGCCCCGATCATGGCGCTCGACCCGGCGCGCAAGGCGCAGGTGCACGCGCAGTGGTTCGCCGTGCACGCCTATCTGGCATATGGCCTGTATGCGCTGCTGGCGCTGCATGTCCTAGGCGCCCTGAAGCACCAGTTCGTCGACAAGCAGGCGGAACTTCAGAGGATCTGGTCCTAAGAAAGGCCTTTTTTCAAAAAACAGAAAACTTTTATCAATTATGGACAGGCGGCAAACATGGCTTTTCTAACGATCAAAAGTTTTTTGGTTCTTTTTTCCAAAAAAGAACTCTTCCTATGACCAAACAAGAGTTGACCGACTGGGCACTAGCCAACGGCTGGCAGATGAGCGCCGGCTGCCCGAGCCTGATGAAGCCCTCCTCGCGCCAGGAGGCGATCGTGCGGCTGGTGCTGCGCGCCACCGTCGTCGCGGTCGAGGTGAAGAAGCCGGCCGGAAAGTGGGAGAAGTTCGCCTCCGAGAGCTACGCCCGCGTGACGCCAGATGCCGAGACCGGCGTGCCGCACGGCCTGCGCTTCGAGACGATCCCGGGCTTCGCCATGCTCATGCAGGACAACAAGGACGCCATGGTCTTCGCCGGCGGCGCCTTCAGGTAAAGCTTCCCGTGCGTGAGCTCCGCCTCAACGCGTTCGCGATGAACACGGTCGGCCATCAATCGCCCGGCCTGTGGACCCATCCGCGCGACCGCTCGGTCGACTACCGGCGGCTGGATTACTGGACCGACCTCGCCCGCATTCTGGAGGGCGGCCGCTTCGATGGCGTATTCCTCGCCGACGTGCTGGGCGTCTACGACGTCTACGCCGGCAGCGCTGACGCCGCGATCGAGCACGCGGTGCAGGTGCCGGTCAACGACCCGATGCTGGTGGTCCCGGCAATGGCGGCGGTCACCCGCCACCTCGGCTTCGGCGTCACCGCGTCGCTGAGCTACGAGCCGCCCTACCCGTTCGCCCGCCGGATGAGCACGCTCGACCACCTGACCGGCGGCCGCATCGGCTGGAACATCGTCACCAGCTATCTTGACAGCGCCGCCAGGGCCGCCGGCCGCGACCGGCAGGTCGCGCATGACGACCGCTACGACGTCGCCGAGGACTACATGGCGTTGGTCCTCAAGCTCTGGGAGCAGAGCTGGGAGGATGGCGCTGTCCTCCGCGACCATGCGACGCGGCGCTTTGCCGATCCGCGCCGCGTTCACCGCATCCGCCACGAGGGCCCGCATTTCCGCCTCGACGCGATCCACCTCTGCGAGCCCTCGCCGCAACGCACGCCGGTGCTCTACCAGGCCGGCAGCTCGCCGCGCGGCCGCGCCTTCGCCGCCCGTTACGCCGAATGCGCGTTCGTCTCCGGTCCCTCCGTCCAGATAATCGCGCCACGCGTTGCCGGCCTGCGCAACGAGGTCGTCGCCGCCGGCCGCGCCGCCAGCGACGTCGCCGTGTTCGCGCTGGCCACCGCGATCGTCGCCGAAACCGCCGTCGAAGCACGCGCCCTGCACGAGGAGTATCGCGCCCATGTCAGCCATGTCGGCGCGCTGGCGCTGATGTCCGGCTGGATCGGCGTCGACCTCTCCCGCCACCCACTCGACGCCGTGATTCGGCACATCGAGAACGATGCCGGCCGCTCGGCCATGGACAACATCACCCGCGCCGACCCGGACCGCGAGTGGACAGTGCGCGAGGTGGCCGAGCACGTCGCCATCGGCGGCATCGGCCCGGTCTTCGTCGGTGATCCCGGCGATGTCGCCGACGCCATGCTGCGCTGGGCGGATGCGAGCGGCATCGACGGCTTCAATCTCTGCTACGTCGTCGCTCACGAGACGTTCGCGCAGGTGGCCGGCCTGCTGGTGCCCGAACTACAGCGACGAGGCCGCTTCAAGCGCGACTATGCAGACGGCACACTTAGACAAAAGCTGTTCGGGCGCGGCTTGCGAAGGAAGGAAGCGCTTCTTTTTTGAGAAAAAGAAGCAAAAAACTTTTATTCATTAGGCACTCTCGCCGACAAGCAGCGGGACAGCGTAGACAAAAGTTTTTTGGTTCTTTTTTTTAAAAAAGAACCTCTTGCTTCTTACCGCTTAGTGTAACGCGCCAGAAATCGCGGCGCGAGGGCGGTGAACTCGGGACTTTCCAGGGCCGAGATCATCGCCTCCTCCATGCTCCGCTGCCCGGCGCTGAGGCTGCCGGCGAGCACGCGCAGGCCGCCATCGTCAGGCGGCCGCAACAGCAGCACCTGGTAGATCGCGGTGGCCAAGGCTCGAGCCAGCGTCGGCTCATAGACCATCGCTCCGGTCTCGGTCGGCTCGAAGGCCAGCGGGCGCGCCGCCGTCTCTCCGCCAGCGCCCGGCTCCGGCGGGATCGCCGCCGCATCGCCCCAATCGCTTTCGAGGGCGCTGGCGCACAGCGCCAGCCAGCATCCGGCGTCGACGTCGTCTTGGCACGTGTAGGGCGCGAAGCGGGTGATGCCGGCCACCTTCACGCCGGCCGCGATCAGCCGCGCGGCGCCGGCCGGCGTCTTCGGCGCCTCGGGCACCACGCAGAGCAGTCGCTGCGGACCATACAGATCGAGCGCCGCCTTGAGCTGCAGCACGTCGAACAGCTCAAGCCCGGCATTGGTCTTGTAGACGAAGATCCTGCTGCGGCTGGCCAGCGTGTCGAGCGTCGTGCGCAGCAAAAACCCGATATGGCGCTGCTCGCGCGCGTGAGCGGCAAGCGCGGCCTCGGTCCAGTTGACAGGTCGCTGCCCGTTCAGTCCGTCGTCGGTATAGGGCCCGGCGTGGAAGCGCAGGTCGTATTTGCGATCGAGCACCGACCCGCCATCAATCACCATCAGGTCGTCGCGGCGATACAGCCCGGCAAAGCGGGCGCCGAGCGCGTCGAGCAGCCCGGGCAGCGGCGCACCGGCCCAGCGCAGCAGCCCGATCGGCTCAATGCCGAAGTGGCGCTGAGCAAAGCCGAACTCGCAGGTGTCGCCCAGGCTTTCGAAGCAGCCCATGATCCGCGCCGCATCGCTCGCGCCAATCCCTGCTTGCGCAGTCCCGGCTTGCGCAGTCCCGGCTTGCGCGGTCCCGGCCTGCGTGGTCTCGCCTTGGATCACGGTTTGGCTCGCGGCGCTGCTCATTCGGCTGATCCGGCTGGCGATGACCGTGCCGAGCATAGGTGCGCACGGTCAGCCGCACAAACACCGACCTCGCCGACGGTGGACGCCGCCCCCCGCGCGCCGCTATCCCAGCGTCATGACGGGCATGACGGCGATGCACGATGGCGTCGGGCACGATGGCGCCGACCGTGGCGACGCAGGCGGACGGCAGCCGTGAGGTTCGCCGACAGCCTCAACCGCGCCGATATCTGGCTGCTGGATAAGGTGTTCCAGCCGCTCGCCGACCGGCTCGGCGAGAACCCCTCGGCGTTCGACGTCGGGCTGAGCCTGCAGCTCGGCGCCGTCGTCTTTCAGCTCGCCGCCGACCTCGCGCTTTACGCCGCCGGCGTGCTCGACGCCTGGACTGGCCTGTATGACGGGCTAAGCTGCGCCTGCGGCGTCTGGTTCTACGTCCATATCGGCCGCCAGCGCAGCCTGGTGCAAACCGGCCGGCTGAACCCGCTGCGGCTGCTCTACCAGGCCTTGCGGCTGTTCGGGCTCGGCTTCGCACTGTGGAGCGTGATCAGCAGCCTGCTTGACGGCGCCGACGCCGCGCTGTCGAACGGCCTCTCAGCCCTGTCCAACATCGCCTTCGTCGCCGGCCTCTACATGGTCTCCTGCCAGCCGCGGCCCCCGGCACAACGGCGACGCGCGACACGCGGCGTGTTCAGTCACGGCACTGCGTAGAAGGAAGGCCAGGGGCTTTGCCCCT
>CAXMMR010000003.1:0-5978 GCA_963692975.2 Acetobacteraceae bacterium
CCGCTCGAACAGCGCCCGCACCTGGGGAAAGCCGGTGTTGCGGTGCAGGTAGTCGGCGTGCAGGATCTCGCCGCGCCGCCGGGTGATCGCCGGGCCGTCGCGCGACAGCGTCGCGGCGTCAAGGAACATCGGCAGCAACTGGTCGCCGCCCTTTGCCGATCTGGCCTTGCAGCGTCTCCACAGAGATCTCGTGGCCGAACTCGCGGAACACGTCCCGCCAGGCGGCGGCGTGCAAGCCGACGCTGTCAACCAGGGTGCCGTCGACGTCGAAGATCACCGCCTTGAGCATGTCGGGCCCTCCTGACCGGCCAGAGTGCCCGGTGAGCGCCAACGCGCGACCCTGCCGATCGATGCGACGCCCTGGCCGATACCGACGGGGCGCAATCGGTGGTAGCATCGGCGCGGGCGGCGCGCCTGCCGCCCGAAGGCGATGGAGCGAGCGCGATGTCGGCGATCGACCTGCCATGGCTGCCGGTGCAGCCGGATTGGGCGTCCCGGGTGCGCGCTACCGAGGCGGCGGCCGATTGGGGCGCGCTGCAGCGCCTCGCCGGCGCCAGGCCCGACCTGCCGATGAGCGGCCGGCTCGACAGACTGCTGCTGCGGATGTTTCCCCGCCCGCCGGCCGCCGCGGGCCCGCCGGTGCGCCTCGCTTTGCTGGGCTCGGCGAGCGTGCAGCACCTGGCCGGGCCGATCCGCGTCGCGGCACTCCGCCACGGCCTGCACGTCGCCATCCATCAGGGCGAATACGGCCAGTATCGCCAGGACCTGCTCGGCCCGGACCCGGCACTCGCCGCCTTTGCGCCGGACACCGTGCTGCTCAGCCTGGACGCGCGGCACTGCGCCGCCGGGCTGTCGCCGACGCTGGACGATGTGGCCGCGGCGGCGCTGCTCGACGGGCGGCTCGAGGCAATCCGCTCCAGCTGGGCGCTCGCCCGGCGCCTCGCACCAGGCGCCGCGGTGATCCAGCAGACGGTGCTGCCGGTGCACCCAACCCTGCTCGGGCTGAACGAGCAGCGCCTGCCCGGCTCGCCGGCCGAGTTCGTCCGCCGGCTCAACGCCCGGCTGCGCGAGGCGGCCGAGCAGGACGGCGTCGCGCTGCTGGCCATCGACGCCGCCGCCGCCCAGGCCGGCATCGCCGCCTGGCACGACCCGGCCGCCTGGCACCACGCCAAGCAGGAGGTCTCCGGCCGCGCCACCCTGCTCTACGGCGACCTGGTCGCCCGCCTGCTCGCCGCCGCCCGCGGCCGCTCGGCCAAGGTGCTGGTGCTCGACCTCGACAACACGCTGTGGGGCGGGGTGATCGGCGATGACGGGCTGGACGGCATCGTGCTCGGCCAGGGCTCCGCCACCGGCGAGGCGTTCGCCGCCGTGCAGGATTACGCCCTCGCGCTGGCCCAGCGCGGCGTCATACTCGCCGTGTGCTCCAAGAATGACGAGGCCAACGCCTACGCGCCGTTCGACCATCATCCCGAGATGCGCCTGCATCGCGACGACATCGCGTGCTTCGTGGCCAATTGGGACGACAAGGCGACCGGCCTCCGGCGCATCGCGGCCAGCTTGAACCTCGGCCTCGACAGCCTGGTGCTGCTCGACGACAACCCGGCCGAGCGGGCGCTGATCCGGCGCGAGCTGCCGCAGGTGCAGGTGCCCGAGATCGACGACGACCCGGCCCTGGTGCCGCAGCGCCTGGCGGATGCCGGCTATTTCGAGAGCCTGGGGGTGACCGCCGACGACCGGGCGCGCACCGCGCAGTATCGCGACAACCGCGCCCGGGTGGCACTCGCCGAAGCGGCCACCGACCTGCCCGGCTACCTGCGCTCGCTCGAGATGCGGCTGGTCTGGCGGCGCTTCGACGAGGCCGGGCTGCTGCGCGTCGTCCAGCTGGTCAACAAGACCAACCAGTTCAACCTGACCACCCGGCGCACCACCGTCGAGGCGATGCGCGCGCTGCTCGCCGACCCGCGGCGCATCGGCCTGCAGCTGCGCCTGCTCGACCGCTTCGGCGACAACGGCATCGTCGTCGTGATCATCGGCGCGCTGTCGGCGGACGGCGTCGCGCTCGAGATCACCGACTGGCTGATGAGCTGCCGGGTGCTGGGGCGGCAGGTGGAGCAGGCGACGCTGGCGCTCATCGCCGGGCAGGCGCGGCGCCCTCGGCGCCAGCCGGCTCGCCGGCAGCTACGCGCCGACCGCCAAGAACGCCATGGTGCGAGGGCTGTATCGGTCGCTCGGCTTCGTGCCAGAACCCGCAGAGGATAGTGCGGACAGCCCGGTACGCTTCGTGCTGCAACTCGAAGCGGCGCCGCGGACGGAGCTGTTCATGCAGGTGCTGGAGGGCTCGGGAGATGAGTGAGACGGCGTGAGCGACGTCCTGGCGGGGATCACCGACATCGTGCGAACCACCTTCGACGACCCGTCATTGGCGGTTACCCCGCAGACCCGGGCGGCCGACGTGATGGGATGGGATTCGGTCGCGATGGTGGAGATCATCATGGCGGTGGAGGAGCGCTTCGGCGTGCGCTTCGGCTCGCGCGACATGGACCGGATCGGGTGCGTGGGGGACATGGTGGGCTTGATCGAGGAGAAGACAGGCAAGTGAAGGCAAGGGGCTTTGCCCCCCTTTCGCTTTGCTCGTCTTCTTACACTTCGTTTCAAGATGTCGTCATAGCCAGACACGCAAGTGCTGTGGTGTGCAGTCATCGGCACGGTTGGGCCGGTCGAACCGATGAGGAGCCTGTAATGCGCAAGACGATGCTGATGACGGTCTGTGCCGGCGGATTGCTGGCAGCGGTGACGGGGCCGCTCGTCGCCCAGGACATGCACGCTCATGCCGGCGGTCACGGCGCCTTTGGGCACGGCTGGGGACACGGCTATCTGGGCTTCCTGCAGGGCGTCACGCTGAGCGACAGCCAGAAGTCGCAGATGCACGGCATCATGCATGCCAGCATGCAGCAGATGAAGCCGCAGTGGCAGCAGCTGCGCGCGCTGCACGAGCAGATCAGCGGCGAGCTGGCCTCGGCCAGCACGGTGAGCCCGGCGACGCTGGCCTCGCAGCAGCAGCAGGCCGAGACGCTGAAGGCGCAGCTTGACCAGGCGGAGCTGTCATCGGCGCTGCAGGTGCGCCAGCTACTGAGCTCGGAGCAGCTGAGTCAGGCCGCCTCGGTGCATGCCCAGCTGGCGTCGTTGCACCAGCAGGAGCGCGCGGTGATGGAGCAGGGCGGCGCCGCGAGCACGACGGCAGCCCCCTGACGCCTTTGCTGCCGGCCGAGACCTGAGTGTCTCGGCCGGTCGCCGTCGCCGCAGCCGATCAGCTTCGGTCGCAGGTGCCGGTCAGGGTGTTGTAGAACTGACCGCTGTGACAGGCGGGCACCGGCGCCTGCGACTGGGCCCGAGCCTGAGCCTGGTAAGGTGACGGATACTGAGCCTGGGGCGCTGCGGCTGGTGGGCCGACGATGCGGCCGGTCGGGTAGCCGTAGGGAGCCGCATACGGCACCGGCGCGTAGGTCGTCGGCGCGTAGTAGCCGGGCGCGGCATACGGGTACGGCGCATAGGACGGCGGATACGCGTAGGCCGGGTAGGGCGGATACGCATACGGGTACGGATAGGCGTAGGGGTAAGGGTAGTAGCCGTAAGGATGGGTCACGGCGATGCCGATCGCCGTGCCGGCAATCAGGCCCCCGGCAAGGCCAAAGCCGAAGCCGCCCCAGGCATGAGCCGGCTGAGGCGACAACGGCGCGAGAGAGGCGGCGACTAGTCCGGCGGTCAGGATCTTGCGCATGCGGATCTGCTCGTATCAGGGGTTCATCCTAGTCGGTGAGGTTGGCAGCGGAGCACCGCTCGTCAATTATCGAAGTGTGACTTCATATCGAAGGAAGGCCAGGGGCGTCGCCCCTGGACCCGATTAAAGGCGAAGCCTTTAAAATCCGTTTACGATCCACGCCTCCGCGGCGGGTTCATTGCCCGCCTTCACTCCCATCGGATTGGGGGTCTGGGGCCTCAGGCCCCAGCGGGTCCAGGGGCAGCGGCCCTGGCCTTCCTGTCGTCCGCCGGCTCGATCACCCGGCTGCAACGCACAGTTACCCTGTCGCGACGCTTTGCACCTTGAACCACGCCCGCGCCCGCGCATTGTCGTGTGTCATGGACATCACGCCGCCCAAGACGACGCGCGACCCGCGGGTAGACGTCCTGCGCGGCGCGGCGCTGCTGATGATCTTTGCCGACCACGTGCCGCCCGACCTGCTCAACCACGTGACCCTGCATGCCTACGGCTTCTGCGATGCGGCCGAAGTGTTCGTGCTGCTCGCCGGCTACTCCTCGATGATCGCCTACGGCCGCGCCTTCGAGCGCGACGGCACCGGCCAGGCGCTCCGCAAGATCGCCGCCCGCTGCGCCAAGATCTACCTCTTTCAGCTCGGCCTGCTGCTGTTCACCATGGCGGCGGTGGAGCTCTGGACGCGTTACACCGGCCTCAAGCCGGGGGTGATCGCGCCGATGCTGCGCGCCCCGGTGCAGGGGCTCGCGCATGCGGTGATGCTCCAGGCGCTGCCGTCCTACCTCGACATCCTGCCGCTCTACGTCCTCCTGCTCGCCGCCTTCCCGCTGCTCTACGGTCTGCTGCGGCTCCATATCTGGCTCGGGCTCGGCGCCTCGGCGCTGCTGTGGTTCGTCGCCGGGCAGGTGCCGGCGCTGAACCTGCCGAACTGGATGGACGGCAAAGGCTGGTATTTCGACCCGTTCGCATGGCAGTTCCTGTTCGCCATCGGCGCCGTGCTCAGCCTGCGCGCCGCCGCCGGCGGCGGCGCCCTGCCGCGCCGGCGCTGGCTGGTCGCCGCCGCCATCGCCTACCTCGTCCTCGCCTTCTTCCAGGGCGCGCCGTGGAATGACTGGAACATGGCGGACCACAAGCTGTTCGCCATGGCCTCGCCGGACAAGTCGACGCTGGCCTGGCCGCGCATCGTCGACATCCTGGCGCTCCTGTACCTGGTGCTGAGCTCGGAGCGGGCGCTGCGGCTGTGCGCCAGCCGCTGGCTGCAGCCGCTCAACGCCTGCGGGCGGCACTCGCTGGAGGTCTTCTCCACCTGCTGCGTGCTGGCGCTGTGCGGCCGCCTGTGGTTTCGCACCCACGATGCGGGCCTTGCCGGCCAGGTGCTCGTCAACGTGGTCGGGATCGGCGGGATGTGCCTGGTGGGCATGGTGCTGGAACTGAGAAAGGCGAGAGGCTCCGCCTCCCTCCGCCATGCCGAAAGCGTGCATCCGCATGACGGCCTGAGGCGCCGGACCTCCATCACTTGAGGTCGGGGCCGGGGGCGGGCTCCGGAGTGACAGCGGCGGGCTTGGTGGCCTCCACGCCCTTGGCGATCGCGCGTGACAAGGCTTGCGCGAGGCAACGATAGCCCAGGTCGTTCATGTGCAGGCCGTCCGAGGCGGTGAACTCCCCCATCGAGCGGCCCTGCGCCTTCCAGCCATCCATCAGGGTGCTGCGTTGGAACAGGCCGACGCGCTGCTCGCTCGCGATCATCGCCAGCACGTGGTCGATCCGGTCGTTCTCCGGCGCCGCCATCACACGGGCGGTACGCTGGTTGTCCATCAGGATCACGTCGGAGTTGGACTTGAGCTTGGCGATGCCGGCGCTGACCAGCCTTGCGAACACGGCAGGATCGACCGCGCGCAGAGCCCCGTTGGCGCCGACCTGCCAGATGACCAGGTCCGGATGCACCGCCAGCACGTCGGTGTCGAGGCGGAGCACCTCCTCGGCCGCGTCCTCACCGTTCACCCCGCGGTTGATCACGCTGAAGGCCGCGTGCGGAAACGCCTGATTGAGAAATCCCTGCAGCAACGCCGGGTAGCTGTGCGCCGGGTCGCTGGCGAGCCAGCCGCGGGGTGGATGACGAGCCGACCGCGACGACCACCACCGGCCTGTCGGCTGCGAGCCTCGTCGCGGTGTGAACGAGTTCCGGCGCCGGCTCGTCGCCGCCGGG
>CAXMMR010000004.1:0-6297 GCA_963692975.2 Acetobacteraceae bacterium
AGTGGTGGCGGCAGAACTCGCCCCAGCCCAGCCGGATGTTGGCGGACATCGACGCCGTGGCCGCCGGCGCCTGCCTCGGCACCCGCATGAGCGACAGGCAGGTGGCGCTGGCCGCATACGACGCCGCATCGAGGCCGATTGCGATCGGGGCGCCGCCGAGGCCGACGAGCACGCCGCCGAGCGCGGGCCCGACGACCGCCGACAGCGAGCCGGACAGGCCGGTCAGGCTGTTGGCCTGCTTGATGTTGTCGAGCCCGGCGACCTGCGGGATGAGGCCGCTTTCGGCTGGCCCGTAGAACGCGCTGCCGATGCCGCCGCAAGCCGCCAGCGCCAGCAGGCTGAGCAAGGACGGATGGCCGAGCAGCAGCAGGACCGCCAGGATCGACTGCGACGTGCAGCGCAGCAGGTCGGCGGCGATCATCAGCGCGCGTCTCGGCAGCGGTCTGCGACGGCGCCGCCGAGCAGCATGAGCAGCACCGTCGCCGCCGACTGGCAGGCCAGCACCAGGCCGACCGTGGAGGCGGAGTAGCGGTCACCAGCAGGGCGAAGGTGAGGGCGACCGGCACCGTCGCCGTGCCCAGGGTCGAGACGCTGATGGCGGCGAAGAAGAGGGCGAAGTCGCGGTGCCGCAGCAGGTGACGGTCGTCGGCCAACGCTGACGGAGGTAGGAGCTCGGCTTGCATGCACGGCGGCAGTAGCAGCCCGGTCGCCGTCTGTAACCTCCTGCGGCAGGGCGGCGGTCTGCCGCTGCGGCCTGGATGGCAACGAATTGTTAACGAGTTGTCGGCACACTGCCGGCATGGTTCAACCAATGCCGGTCAACCTCTCAGATGCCGGAGCTCGCGGTTGGCAGCTGCTGAGTCATGCAGCCTCCCTTGTGGCGGCGCTGACCATCGCCGGCGGCCTGATCTGGCTGAGCTGGACAGGCACCCGGACGCGAGACCAGCTGCGCCTGGCCGGTGTTGAGGCCGTGCGCAATCGCCGAGCTGCGCGGCACGGTCTCCTATCTCGAAGAGTCGCTGACGATGTCGGCCCAGATGGCGGCGGCGACGGGTGATCAACGCTGGATCGCCCGCTACGACGAGGCGCAGCCGCAGCTGGCCGCGGCGATGGCCGAGGCGGTGCGTCTGGCGCCGCGGAAGGTCGGCGCCGAGCTTGCCGAGACGACGGACGAGGCGAGCCACGGCCTGACCGACATGGAACGCACATCGTTCGCCCGCCTTGCCGCCGGGGATCGAGCGGGCGCGCGCAGCCTGCTCGACGGTCCGGAATTTGCCTATCTCGAGGCGGTTTTCACCTCCGGCATCGACGCGTTCGGCCAGGACCTGGAGATGCTCGCGGCGGGTCGCACCAAGGCGCTGAACGACCGGGTATGGACCCAGGCGCTCGGCCTTGGGCTGTGCATGATCCTGCTCGTTGCGTTCGTCGTCGCGTTGCGCGGCTACATCCAGGTCCGGGTCGCGGTCGCCCGAACCAGGCAGGCCGGCGCGCACGGACGGGCTGACCAAACTGCCTAATCGTCAGCATCTAAACGAGATGCTGCAGGCGCTGGCGGCCGAACGCCTCGGCACCGGCGACCTCGGCGTTCTGCTGCTGCTTGATCTCGACCGCTTCAAGGCCATCAACGACGTCTACGGCCATAGCCGCCGGTGATCGCCTGCTGCAGGTCACCACCGAGCGCATCCTGGGTGCCGTGAGCGCCGGCGACCTCGTCGCCCGGCTCGGCAGCGACGAGTTTGCCTTCTTCGCGCTGGTTACGGCCCGAGGCGTCCTCGGGCTTTGGTCCGCAGCGCGCAGCTCAGCTGGCGACGCGGCTGCTCAGCGCCGTGCAGCAGCCTTTCGACGCGGCAGAGAACATGTCGGTTCAAATCGGCGCCAGCGTCGGCCTGGCGACATGGTGCCTCGACGACGAGAGCGTCGGTGCCTTGATGCGCCGGGCCGACGTGGCCTTGACGCGGTCGAAGGCCGATGGCGGCGGCCATTTCTGCTGCTTCGAGCCAGTGATGGACGCGCAAATCCAGCAGCGCGCGAGGCTGGAGAGCGATGTTCGCGAAGCCGTCATGAACGGCCACATGGTCCCGCACTTCCAGCCGCTGATCGAGCTGGCCACCGGCCAGCTCGCCGGCTTCGAGATGCTGGCCCGCTGGCCGCACGCGACCCGCGGCGACGTCTCGCCGACCGAGTTCATCCCGATCGTCGAGGAGCTCGGATTGATCGGCGCCTTGACGGGCTGGCTGCTAAGCCGGGCCTGCCGCGCCGCCGCGAGCTGGCCGGCCGACACCCTGCTGGCCTGCAACGTCTCGCCGCTGCAGCTGCGCGACCGCAGCCTTCCGGCGATGATCCGTGCGGCATTGGACGTGGCCGGGCTGTCGGCGCACCGGCTGGAGCTGGAGATCACCGAGAGCGCGGTGGTGGGCGACCTGCAGCTGGCCGGGGACCTGCTCGGCGAGCTCAAGGCGCTTGGCGTGCGGCTGGCGCTGGACGATTTCGGCACCGGCTACTCCAGCCTTCGCCATCTGCAGGCGTTGCCGTTCGGACAAGATCAAGATCGATGCGAGCTTCGTCGGCTCGATGAGCGGCGATGCCGGCAGCCGCAGCATTGTGGCCGCGGTGATCGGGCTCGGGCGCAGCCTTGGCCTGACGACGGTCGCCGAGGGCGTCGAGGAGCGCGAGACGGTTGCGCTGCTGGACGAACTCGGCTGCGACCTCGGTCAAGGCTGGCTGTTCGGTCGCCCGATGCCGGAGGCGGCGATCGGCGACTACCTGCGCGAGCTTGTCGTGGTCGGGCCGGACCGGATAGCCGACGACGCCGGCGTGTATGCCGAACCGTGCCCGGCGAACGCCGTCCCGATGCCGTGCGGTATTGCTCTGCCGCTGGTAACGTCTCAGGTGGACGCCTTGGCAGCGAGATCGTTTCGCTGACAAGACAGGTTTGGCTTGCGGCGAGGTTGCGAGACGCTCGCGATGCGGCGGCCGAGCAGGCGTTGCCGATCGAGGCGTGACGGTCGTGACTTGCTCTTCGCGGTTCGGGCCGAACGTGACTGTAGCCGAGCCATGCGACGGATCGAGCGTGGGAGCTTCACCGCGGCTGTAACAGCCGGCCTGCCTCCAGGCGGCCATGAAGACGCGTTCGGCCGCGCGGATGGTTGGCTCGTTATGCTGAAGCTGGCTGCCTCATGGCGCCTTCAGCCACAACGTGCGGCTGCGATACGAGATCATGACCGGCACCCGCGCGAGCAGGGTGGTGCCGAGCAGCATGTCCGCGCCCTGCAGCACCGGCAGCGACTGAGCGGCCACCAGCAGCGGCGCGTTGGTCAGCTTGATCCCGCCGATCGACAGGCTCGCGACGCGCTGCGCCGTGCCGGTGACCCGGTCCTCGCCGATGCCGCTAACCTGAACTGCGCGTCCGCCGGTCGTCAGCCCAACCCGCCGCGCCGCCACCGGGTCCATCAGCGCGCCGGGGGCGCCGCTATCCAGCACCGCGCGCACCGGCTGGCCATTGACCATGACGTCCACCAGCAGCTTGTCGCCCTCGCCGACCTCGATCGGCACGGCGCTCCAGTGCGCCTTGCCGGACGCGTCGGGCGGCGCGATCGGGCCACAGCCGGACCGCGCCGTATAAAGCATCAGCGAGCTCGCCGGCTCGTCGAGCGCCACGTCGTAATGCGCCAGCAGGTCGGCGCCGAGCAGCCCGGCGACCAGCTCGTCCGTGGGCTTGCCCATTCGGGCGCCGATCGCGCTCTGCCACATTGCGATGTTGCGGTAGGTGACGCCGCCCAGCACCATTTCGTGGATCCTGTCCACCTCGAAAAAGGCGGCGCCGGCGACACCACCGACGCTGGCGGAGCGCGGATAGTCCTTGATCGGGCGCAGCCCCAGCTGCGCGGCAGCCTGCGGTGTGATGGTGCTGTCGCTGGCGCCGGTATCGACGATCATGCCGACCACCTGGCCCTCGATCTCGGCCGGCACGGTTGCGTGCCCGTTGCGCATCAGCAGCGGGATCGTTGAGTGCCAAACCAGGTTGCAACCGTCATCGGCGCGCACTGGCGAACTGACCAGCAGACTGGCGAGCACGGCAAGCAGCAGGCTCGTTACGATGCAAGTCACTCGTCACCCCCTTTGGGTTGATGGCGAAAGGCCGGCCAATTTACCTCCGTGAACCTCACCAGCTGAGCTCAACGCAATCGAAGCCTTCAGCTCACTCCGCCCCTCCCGTTAAAGGCAAAGCCTTTAAAATCCATTTACTGGCCGTTTCCAAGCTCGGCCGCGCTACTGGGCTCAGAAAAGAGCCAGTAGAGATCCTTCCGGCGTCGTCCGTGATGGGGTGCAGAAGCAAACCCCTGGCCTTTCT
Source organism: Acetobacteraceae bacterium (assembly GCA_963692975.2). Taxonomy (GTDB): domain Bacteria; phylum Pseudomonadota; class Alphaproteobacteria; order Acetobacterales; family Acetobacteraceae; genus CAXMMR01. The sequence goes on from CAXMMR010000004.1 coordinate 4,352, forward strand.
CCGTTGCGCACGAGGACTTGTCTCAGTCATTCCACGATTTGCTTAGAGATCGGGGTCTGGGGCCCGCGGCCCCAGCGGAGTCCAGAGGCAGAGCCTCTGGCCTAGCTGCCTTCGTCACGCCGGCAGCTCGATGGGCTGCAGCGCCTCGAAGCGGTCGCCTGGCCCGGGATTGTTCGGATGGCAGACGCCGCCGAGTTGGTGAACGATGCCCCACACCGCGTTCAGCGCCGTCTGGATCGCGCCCTCGGCCCAGGCCGGCGTCCAGGAGATGCCGTCGCCGGCCAGGAAGATGCCGCGCTGCGAGGGGGCGGCGCGATCCTGCATGAACTGGCAGAACATTCGTCTATTGTAACGATAATGTCCGGGCAGCGCGCCCTTGAAGGCGCCGAGGAAGTTGGGGTCGTTCTCCCAGGACACCGTGATCGGGTTGCCGATCACGTGCGCGGCGATGTCGACCTTGGGGTAGACGCGCCGCAGCGCCTGCAGCATCAGGTCGACCCGCTGCTCCACCGGCAGCGGCAGCACTTTCAGCGCGTCGCTCATCCATGAGTAGGACAGGCAGATCACCGCCGGGCGGTCGGCGCCGTGGTCGAACAGGTAGGTGCCGCGGGTCAGCCGGTCAGTGAGCGTCATGCTCATCACGTGCCGGTTGGTGGCCGGGTCGCGGTCGCGCCAGAACGGGCGGTCCACCATGACGAAGGTCTTCGAGCTTTGCATGTAGCGGGTGCGGTCGAGCGCCATCCACAGGTCGTGGCTGAACAGCTCCTCCTCGACGCGGACATGCGTCGTCAGCAGCCAGGATTGGCAAGTCACCAGCACCGCCGGGTAGCGCCGGCTTGCGCCCCAGCGATCCGTAACCTCGATCGCCGTGTCGGAGTCCTTGCCCGCGGCCGCTGGCGTCCGGGCGGTACGGACGTCGTCATGCGTGCGCGCTATCCGCACGACGCCGGGCCGCGGCGCGCCCTGGTGCAGGGTCGCGAGCGAGGTGCCGCTCGGCCAGTGCGCGCAGTCATCCGGCGTCGCCGTCCATAGCCGCCGCGGCAGTTGCTCGGCGCCGCCGACGACCAGGCGCTGGTCCTCGTCGAGGTTGGTCGAGACGACGCGCAGGATCTCGAGCATCGAGTTCGGGAAGTCGCTGTCCCAGCCGCCGGTGCCGAAGCCGACCTGGCCGAAGATCTCGCGATGGCGGAAGCTATGGCGCTGGAAGGCGCGCGAACTGGCGACGAAGTCGTAGAAGGTGCGCTCGTCCCACAGCGGCACGATCGCGTTCCACTGCCGCTTGAGCTCGGCGACGTCGCGATGGCGGATCGCACGCTGCAGGGCGGTGAAGGAGACGCCGTCCTCCAGCGCGTCGCGCCACGCCTCGGAGATTTCGCGCAGCACGGTCGGCAGCACGTCGGCCGGCTCGACGTAGAGCTGCTCGCCCTCGAGGTCGATCAGCGTGCTCGGCGTCGTCGGCCCGAGCGGGTTTGGGAAAGGCTCGCTCTGCAGCCCCATCGCGTCGAGGTAATGGTAGAAGCCGGTCGAAGAGGTCGGGAAGCGCATGCCGCCGAGCTCGGCGATCAGGCCGGAGCCGCCGTCGAACGGCTCGGAGCGCAGCCGGCCGCCGATCCGGCCGGCCTCGTAGAGCACCGGCTTGAGGCCGAGCCGCATCAGCTCGTAGGCGGCGACCATGCCGGCGAGCCCGCCGCCGACGACCGCAACCTCCTGGCCGTGACGCTCGGCGGGCAGCCGGCCGAGCCCGGCTGGATGGGCGAGCCAATCGTCATAGGCGAACGGGAAATCGGGTCCGAAGGTGGTCACCGGCGGCTCGGCGGGCTGGTCCTGGTGGAGAACACTCATGGGCGGGATATAGCAGGCTGAAGGCAAGCGGTCCCTTTTTGAAAAAAAAGACCAAAAAACTTTTGTCCGATTTCGGCACGATGCTTAACGGATAAGCCATTTCT
>CAXMMR010000005.1:0-30873 GCA_963692975.2 Acetobacteraceae bacterium
CACCACCAGGTCGATCGGCGTCGGCGTGATGCCCAGCGCCGCAAGCCCCTCCGCTCCCGGGCTCACCACGTTGTCACGCCCAAGCATCCTCAACTGGTCGCGCGTCAGACCCAGCGGCAGCACGTCGCCCACCGCCGCCATCATCCCGGCCACGCCGGGCGACAGCGTCACCAACGTCCGGGCCCGATGCGTCTCATGCAGGATCCACTGCAGGATCTCGCGAAAGCTCATCACCTGCGGCCCGCCGAGCTCGTAGACCCGCCCGGCGCAATCCTCGCGGTTCAGCGCCACCTGGATCGCGTCCGCCACGTCGCCGACGAACACCGGCTGAAACCTTGTCGCCCCGGCAATCACCGGCATCACCGGCGACAGCGCCGCCAGCTTGCCGAACCGGTTGAAGAACTGATCCTCCTCGCCGAACACGATCGACGGCCGGACGATGGTCGCGCCCGCAAACGCCGCCCGCACCGCCGCCTCGCCGGCCGCCTTGCTGCGCCCATAGGCGCTGGGGCTCGCCGCGTCGGCGCCGATCGCCGACACCTGCACCAGCCGCCGAACCCCAGCCGCCGCCGCCAGCCGCGCCACCCGCCCCGCGCCCTCGACATGCACGGCGTCAAACTGCCCGCGCCGCGCCTCGGCCAAGATGCCAACCAAGTTGACGACGATCTCCGCGCCCTCGACAGCGCGCGCCACCGTGCCCTCCTGGCTCAGCGAGGCAAATAGCGGCACCACCTGACCGACCCGGCCGGTGGTCTTGAGGAACTGCGCGCTCTCCGGGTCGCGGCCGATCACCCGCACGACGTGGCCGTCCTGAACCAGGCGCTTGACGACGTAGCGGCCGATAAAACCCGACCCCCCGAAAACCGCCGCCACACTGCGCGTCGCCATCACGAAAGCCCCCGGATCGTTCCACCTGCTGACTATGGGGCTGTCGAGCAACGCGCAAGGCAAGGCAAGACTGGAGGCGTTGCCTCCAGACCTCCACCAGGGGGCGCGCCGCCCCCTGGACCCGGCATCCGCTTCTGAGCTGCGGAGACGATCGAATGGGACGACGCCTCGATCGTGCTAGCAAGCCGGTGAGCAAAGCCTCTGGGCAACGACGCTAGAAATCTTGCCTATAGGCAAGATTTCTCTAACCCATTGATAGACAAAGGTTTCGCTCGCAGAAATGGGGCGAACGGGCACTTGCCGGCCATACCCTCAAATCTTGCGGTATTTCGCCTAACACAAGGCGGCACAGCTTTGTCGAAGATGCTGAGCAGCATCAACAGCTCTCATCGAACGGGGTCCGGGGCCTCACGGCCCCGGCGGGTCAAGGGCAGAGCCCTTGCCTGCCTTGCCTTACCTTGCCTCGCCTTGACGCGCCCCGGACCGGCGGCTACATGCCGCCACCCTGCCCCGGTGCCCAGGTGGCGGAATGGTAGACGCGCAGGTTTCAGGTACCTGTGGCCGCAAGGTCGTGGAAGTTCGAGTCTTCTCCTGGGCACCAATTCGATGACGAGCGTGACCCAGTTCATGCCCAACGCCGCCATCCATCTGCATCGCCACGACCTGCCCGCCGGCCTCTCGCTCGGCCCGGTGGTCGCCGTCGACACCGAGGCGATGGGCTTGCACCACCATCGCGACCGGCTCTGCCTGGTGCAGCTCAGCGCCGGCGACGGCCAAGCCCATGTGGTCCAGTTGCTCCCGGTCGCGCTCGGCGGCCGCGGCTATGACTGCCCAAACCTCGCCGCCCTGCTCGCCGACCCGGCGGTCATCAAGCTCATGCACTTCGCCCGGTTTGACGTCGGCCTGCTGCAGCACGCGCTCGCGATCACCGTCGCCCCGGTCCGCTGCACCAAGATCGCCGCCAAGCTCACCCGCACCTTCACCGATCGCTACGGGCTGCGCGACCTGCTGCGCGAGCTCTGCGGCGTCGAGATCTCCAAGCAGCAGCAGACCTCGGACTGGGGCGCGGCCGAGCTCACTCCGGAGCAGCTGGCCTATGCGGCTTCCGACGTGCTGCACCTGCACGCTCTGTGGGCGCGTCTGGAGGCGTTGCTGCGGCGCGAGGATCGCCTTGCCTTGGCCGAGGCCTGCTTCGCCTTCCTGCCGACGCGCGCCCGGCTCGACATCCTGGGTTACGACGAGCCGGACCTGTTTTCGCATTAGCCGGCGCCATATGGCGTCCACGGATGGTTACGCATGGTTGCAGCATTTGCTTAGCTTGCGCCGCCATCGTGCTGCTAACGTGTCGTTCGTCAGTCGCAGCAGCCTGAAGGAATTGTCCTGTCGATGAGCCGTGCAGCCGCGACTGCCGTGGCCTTGCCCGTCGCTGAGCTCGCACGGACACCGACCGACGACCTCGCCGTCGCGCGCGGCGTGTTCGAGGCCGAGGCACGCGGCCTCGCCGCACTGTCGGCCGCCCTGGACGGACCGTTCGGCCTCGCCGTTACCCGCGCCGTCGACCGACTGGCGGCCCTCAGCGGCCGCGTCGTGGTCAGCGGCATGGGCAAATCCGGCCATGTCGGTCGCAAGATCGCCGCCACCTTCGCCTCACTCGGCACTCCGGCGCTGTTCGTCCATCCCGCTGAGGCCTCGCATGGCGACCTTGGCATGGTGCAGCCGGGCGATGCGGTGCTGGCGGTGTCGAACTCCGGCGAGACCGCCGAGCTCGCCGACATCGTTGCCTACACGCGCCGCTTCGGCGTGTTGCTGATCGCGATGACGGCGCGTGCCGGCTCCACTCTCGCCCGGGCCGCCGACCTGGTGCTCGTCCTGCCCGACGCCGCCGAGGCCTGCCCGATCACCGCGGCACCCACCACCAGCACCACCATGCAGCTCGCCCTCGGCGATGCGCTGGCGGTCGCGCTGCTGCGCCGCCGCGGCTTCACCGCGACCGATTTCAGCGCCTTCCATCCCGGCGGCAAGCTCGGCGCCCGTCTGCTCGCCGTGCGCGACCTGATGCATCGCGGCGAGGCGGTGCCGGTGGCGCCCCGCGCCCTGCCGATGCCGGACGCGCTGCTGCTGATGACCGGCAAGGGCTTCGGCTGCATCGCCGTGATCGAGGCCGATGGCCGGCTGGCCGGCATCGTCACCGACGGCGACCTGCGCCGCGTCATGAGTCCCGACCTGCTGCGCCTCACCGTCGCCGAAGTGATGAATCGCGAGCCGACGGTGATCGCCGCCGACCTGCTCGCGGTCGAGGCGCTGCGGGTGATGAACGAGCGCCGGCGCCCGATCACCAGCCTGTTCGTGCTGGACGCGGACGGCCGCCCCGAAGGCGTGCTGCACGTGCACGACCTGCTGCGCGCGGGACTTGCCTGAGATGGGGATCGCCTGAGCATGGACGGCGAAGCGGGCAAGCTGGTGCCGACCGCCGCACCGCCGCTGCGCGATCGCCTGCCCGGCGGCGTCGGCCGCTCCCGCCAGGCGCCGAGCGCTGCCGGCATCGCCCGTCGCCGCCTGCTGGTCGGGCTGCTCAAGGTCGCGCTGCCGCTGCTCGCCGTGCTGTTGCTGACGCTGATCGCCGCCTGGCCCGAGATCAGTCGCATCATGCGCCAGGAGCAGCTCACCCTAAAGGCGCTGAGCGCGGTCGAGATCGGCGCCGGCCGGATGGTCGAGCCGCACTATCACGGCATCGACGTCCGCATGCGCCCCTACACGGTGACCGCCAGCGTCGCGGTGCAGCGCACCCCGGACCGCATCGACCTCACCCTGCCCAAGGCCGACGTGACGCTCGCCAATGACGGCTGGCTGATGGTGCAGTCCAAAAACGGCGTCTACTGGCAGCACGCCAACCAGCTCGACCTGTCGGGCGACGTCGTTCTCTACCGCCAGGACGGCACCACGATGACCAGCCAGGCTTCGGCGATCGACCTCAAGCAGGGCGCCGCCACCAGCGCGCTCGCCACCCACGCCGAAGGGCCGTTCGGCACCCTGGACGCCACCGGCTACACCCTGGTCGACAAGGGCCAGGTGGTGCAGTTCCACGGCCCGGCGACGCTGGTGCTCAATCAGAGATGACGACAGCAAGGAAGCACTTCTTTTCTAAAGAAAAGAAGCAAAAGACTTTTACCCGCGCTGTCGCGTCGCCTCACGGGCGAAAGTTTTTTGGTTCTTTTTTTCAAAAAAGAACCGCTCTCTTCCTCCTTTGGGCCACCGCCTCCCACGCCCAGGGCATCGACCTGTCGCATGGCGGCCCGGTCAACGTGACCGCGACCGGCGGCATAGACTGGGACCAGACGGCGCAGACGGTCACCGCGCGCCAGGATGCGCAAGCGGTGCGTGGCACCGTCACCGTCACCGCCGATAGCCTGGTCGCCCATTACCGTAAGAAGGCGACGCCGCCCGGCGCCAGTCCGGCAGCCGCGCCGAAGCCAGCCACGCCCGGCGCGCCAGACGACACCGGCAGCAACGAGATCTACCGTCTCGAGGCGCTCGACCACGTGCACATCTTTACCCCCACCGATCAGGCCTGGGGCGATCATGGCGTCTACGACATCGACCGCGCCGTGCTGGTGCTGACCGGCCATGCGCTCAAGCTGGTCACGCCCTCCGACACGCTGACCGCGCGCGACGCCATGGAGTACTGGTCGACGCTGCACATGGCGGTCGGTCGCGGCGACGCCGTGGTCGTCACCAATGACGGCCGGCGGGTGCAGGCCGACGTCCTGGTCGGCTACACCGATCCCGGCACCGGCAACCCCACGCCCAAGGCGCCGACGGCCGCAGGCGCCACCGCGATCGCCAACAAGACGCCTGCCCCGTCGCCTCAACCGGCGGTCGCCAAGCCCGGCGCCGACCCGATCGCGTCCTCCGGCAAACTGAAGCGCGTCGACGCCTTCGGCCACGTCCAGGTGCGCACGCCCACCGAGATCGTCACCGGCGACCGCGGCGTTTACATCCCCGACACCGGCATCGCCCGCGTCGTCGGCCACGTCCACATCACGCGCGGTGAGAACCAGCTCAACGGCCAGGCGGCGATCGTCGACATGCACACCGGCGTTGCGACGTTGAGCGAGGTGCCCGGCGCCCGTGTCCAGGGCCTCGTCGTGCCGAACCAGGCCGACAACGCCCAAGCCGCCCCGGGAACCGCCAAAGTCGCCGGCCCTGCCAAGTCATCCGCCACGCCGAAGGGAACCCCACCGTGAGCTCAGGCCGCGAACAGGACGGCAGCGCCCCCCATCTGCGGGTGCTGCCCGGCGGCGGCGGCCTGGTCGCCCGCGGCATCGGCAAGACCTATAAGAAACGGCCGGTCGTGCGGAACGTCTCGATCAGCGTGCATCGCGGCGAGGCGGTCGGCCTGCTCGGCCCGAACGGTGCCGGCAAGACCACCTCGTTCTACATGATTACCGGCCTTGTGCGCCCCGACACCGGATCGATCACCCTGGACGGCGCCGACATCACCTCCCTGCCGATGTATCGCCGCGCCCGGCTCGGCATCGGCTACCTGCCGCAGGAGGCCAGCGTCTTCCGCGGCCTCAACGTCGAGCAGAACATCATGGCCGCGCTCGAGGTGGTCGAGCCCGACGGCGCCCAGCGCGACATCATGCTCGACGGCCTGCTCGCCGAGTTCGGCATCAGCCACCTGCGCCGCACCCCCGCACTGGCGCTCTCCGGCGGCGAACGCCGCCGCGTCGAGATCGCCCGCGCGCTCGCTACCCACCCGCACTACATCCTGCTCGACGAGCCGCTCGCCGGCATCGACCCGATCGCGGTGGGCGAAATCCGCGACCTGGTCGGCCACCTGAAAGACCGCGGCATCGGCGTGCTGATCACCGATCACAACGTGCGCGAGACGCTGGAGATCATCGACCGCGCCTACATCATGCATGACGGCAAGGTGCTGATGGAGGGCCGGCCGGCCGAAGTCGTCGCCCATGAAGACGTCCGCCGCGTCTATCTTGGCGAGCGCTTCTCACTCTAGGGCAAGCAAGGCGAGGGGCTTTGCCCCTCAACCCCATTAAAGGCGGAGCCTTTAAAATCCATTAGCCATCCGTGCCACTTGGCGAGGTCGATGCCGGTGAGCGCATCACCTCTAAGCAGATGGGGTCTGGGGCCCGCGGCCCCAGCAGTGCCCAGAGGCAGAGCCTCTGGCCTTCCTCTCCGCCCTGCCCAGGCCTGAGCGTTTTCTGAGACACTGGCGTATATTTTGCATTCCACCACAATTCCCGATCGCGCTAAACTGCGCTAGCCTGCCGAAATGCCGATCGGCCCCAGACTGGTTCTTCGCCAGTCACAATCCCTGGTCATGACGCCGCAGCTGCGTCAGGCCATCAAGCTGCTTCAATTCAGCAACCTGGAGGCCAATGCCTTCGTCGAGGAGGAGCTTGAGCGCAACCCGCTGCTCGAGCGGGACGAGCCTGTCGAGCACCTCGCCGAGCGGCCCGCGCCCGACCAGCTGCCGCTGGCCGTCAACGGAGCGGACGTTGCCGAGCTGGTCTCGTCTGCCGCCATGCCCGCCGACAGCGCCGCCCCGCTCGACACCGACATCGCAACCCGCTTCGAGGCCGAAGTCGGCGGTCCGGGCGACTACATCGGCCAGGGCAGCGGCAACGGCGCCCGTCAGGGCTTCGAGACCGATGAGCGCGGCATCGACGATCTGGCCGAGGCGCCGCGCAACCTGCGCGCCCATCTCGGCGAGCAGCTTCGCCTCACCTTCGCGGATCCCGCCGAGCGCCTGATCGCCGCTCACCTGATCGCTCTGCTTGATCCCGCCGGCCGCATCACCATCGAGCCCGCCCAACTCGCCGAGGCGCTGCACATCTCGGTCGAAATGGTCGAGGCGGTGCGCGGCCAGATGATGCGCTTTGACCCACCGGGCCTGTTTGCCCGCGACCTCGCCGAATGCCTCGCCGCCCAGCTCGCCGAGCGCAACCGGCTTGATCCGGCCATGCGCACCCTGCTCGCCCATCTCGACCTGCTCGCCCGGCGCGACCTCAAGCGCTTGATGGCGCTCTGCGGCGTTGATGCCGACGACCTCGCCGAGATGATCGCCGAGGTCCGCGCCCTCGATCCCAAGCCCGCTGCCGCCTACGAAGACGCGCCGCTGCAGCCGGTGATCCCCGACGTGCTGATGCGCCGCGGCCACGCCGGCGATTGGCTGCTCGAGCTCAATCCGGAGACGATGCCGCGCGTGCTCGTCAACGACGCCTACCACGCCCGGATCACCACCCGTCTGGGTGCAAAGGGGCCACGCGACGTACGCGCCGAGGCCAGGCGCGATGAGCGCGCCTTCCTGGCCGAGAAGCTCTCAACGGCGAACTGGCTGGTCAAATCACTGCAGCAGCGCGCGCAGACCATCCTCAAGGTTGCCGGCGAGATCGTCCGCCAGCAGGAGGGCTTCTTTCTGCACGGCGTCGGCCACCTGCGGCCACTGATCCTGCGCGACATCGCCGAAGCGGTCGAGCTGCACGAAAGCACCGTCAGCCGTGTCACCGCGAACAAATACATGGCCACGCCGCGCGGCACGTTTGAGTTGAAATACTTCTTCACCGCCGCGATCAACGCCGTCTCCGGCGATAATCACAGCGCCGAAAGCGTCCGCCACCGCATCCGCCACATGGTCACCGCCGAAATCGCCTCCGACATCCTCTCAGATGACGCAATCGTTGCAGCGCTGCGCCGCGAGGGCGTGGACATCGCGCGCCGAACGGTCGCTAAATACCGCGAGGCGTTGCGTATACCGAGCTCGGTGCAGAGAAAGCGGGACAAGGCCTGAACCCCGCCGCTCCGGTGCGATGACACGCCTTCGATGTGGAGGACATCACGCATGCAGATCACGGTTTCCGGCAAGCAGATCGACCTGTCCGACGCGCTTCGGACACGCGTCTCCAGCTCACTCGGACTGATCACGGCCAAGTATTTCGACCACGCGCAGGAGGCCAACGTAACCTTCAGCCGGGCCCGCTCGTTCTTCACCTGCGACATCAACGTCCATGCGGGTCGAGGCCTAACCCTGCGCGGTGAGGGCGAGGCCGCCGATGCCAACACGGCTTTCGACGACGCGGCCGAGCACATCGCCAAGCGCCTGCGTCGCTACCGCAAGCGCGTCAACGAGCACGCCAGAGACCTCGGCAACCGCGCCAAGCCCGAAGCCGCGCGCTCCTACGTGCTGCGGCAGGAGGACGACGCCGCCACCCCCGAGCAGGCCGGCACCTACGCGACCGTTGTCGCGGAGACCGTCGCCGAGATCAATCGCCTGAGTGTGGCCGAGGCTGTCATGCGAATGGACCTGGCGGATCAGAAGGTGCTGATGTTCCGCAACAGCGCCAATGGCGAGCTGAACGTCATCTATCGGCGGACGGACGGCAATATCGGGTGGATTGACCCAGCCGCGGCCTAAGTCAGGAAAGCGGTTCTTTTTTGAAAAAAAGAACCAAAAAACTTCTACCCGATGATGATGGTGCGCCGATTGGCTATACCCGCCGTTTGAGGACTCAGTATAGACACGCCGCTAAAGCAGCTCAATCTGGCCAATGCTCTTCACTAACTGACAAAAGTTTTTTGCGTCTTTTTTTCAAAAAAGAAGCCCTTCCTTCACGTCAGTGCACCCGAAGCGCTGCCAATTCATGCTGCTGAATCGCAGCGATTGCCAGGTCTTCACCCTCGGCCACCGCCATCGGCGTGCCATCTGCGGCAAAGATCCCGAACGCCTTCTCGCCATCCTTCAGCGTCACCGGCTTGATAAACGCAAGTTGCGACACGCCGAGGCCGGAAAGCTGCTCGGGCGTCATGTGGCGGATGTCGATCTTGGTCATGCTTTCAGTCCTTCTCTTGGCCGGCCTGCGACGTCCCGAGTGGCGACGATGCGGCCTCCACGGTTCAGCCTGCGTCGGTCTCGACGGCGCTGTCGAGTGTCTGGCCGGCGGCTCGGCCGATGCGGATCTGCTTAACTTTGGGTTCGGGCTGCGGGCGGGCGAGATCGACATGGAGCAAACCGTTGTCCAGCCAAGCGCCCTGCACGTCGATACCCTCCGCCAAGACGAATGCGCGTTGAAATTGCCGCGCCGCAATGCCGCGATGCAGGAAGATTCGTCCCTGCGTGTCGTCGGTCTGCCGTCCTCGAATCACCAGCTGGTTGTCTTCCTGCGTGATCTGCAGGTCGTCCATGGTAAACCCGGCGACGGCCAGCGTGATGCGCAGACCGGTCGAGCTCAGTTGCTCGATATTGTATGGGGGATACCCATCCGTCGCCGTCTTGGAAGCTCTCTCGAGCATCTGCTCGAGATGGTCGAAGCCGAGGAACAGCGGCGAGGTGAACATGCGCGTGGTCGACAAGCGAGCCTCCTCCTGCGAGCGAGACGGCGAACGGACCCCGACACGGCAATCCGGCAGTCTTTCAGATCGGGACTGGGCTCTGCGATGTCAAGCAAGCCACGCAAGGTGCCGCACGCTCCGCCGGCTTGATTGATACGACCTGGCCGGACAGCTACATGCGCGTGATGCAAGACCTGACCGATGCCGCCCTGCCGATCCTGATCGTGCCCGATCGCCGGCTAAAGGCGCGCGCCCGCCCGGTGATGCCGGCCGATGGCCCGGCTGTCCGCGCCTTGGTTCCGCGCCTGTTCCGCACGATGTACGAGGCTCCCGGCATCGGCCTCGCGGCGCCGCAGGTCGGCGAGATGCTGCGGCTCATCGTCATCGACCTGATGACTGACAACCGCCCGGATCCGATGGTGCTGGTGAACCCGACGATCCTCGGGGTCGGCTCGGAGTGGGTCACGCGCGAGGAGGGTTGCCTGTCCCTACCCGCCATGTATGCCGACGTGACGCGGCCCGGCCACGTCACCGTCAGCTATCACGACCTCGACGGACGGCTGCAGCGGCGCGAGGCCGATGGGCTGCTCGCCGCCTGCCTGCAGCACGAAATCGATCATCTGGACGGCGTACTGTTCGTCGACCACCTCTCGCCGCTGAAGCGCAACATGCTGCTGCGCCGATTGGCGAAGGAGCAGAAGATCAAGGCCTCGGCATGAGGCGTTCGGCGTGAGGCTCGCCTTCCTCGGCACGCCTGGCTTCGCGGTCCCGGCGCTCGAGGCGCTGGCGTCGCGCCACGACGTCGTCGCCGTCTACTCCCAGCCGCCCCGCCCGACCGGCCGCGGTCAGGCGGTTCAGCCGTCGGCGGTGCATGAGGCAGCGCAGCGCCTCGGCATCCCGGTGCGCACACCGCCGCGCCTACGCCGTGACGAGGCAGAGCATGCGGCCTTCGCAGCCCTCGATCTCGACGTCGCGGTGGTCGCCGCCTACGGCCTGCTGCTACCGCCGGCGATGCTGGCAGCCCCTCGCCTCGGCTGTCTTAACATCCACGCCAGCCTGCTGCCGCGCTGGCGCGGCGCCGCCCCGATCCAGGCCGCGATCCTCGCCGGCGACCGGCAGAGCGGCGTCACGGTGATGCAGATGGAGGCCGGGCTCGACACCGGCCCGATGCTGCTTGCCGACGCGGTGCCGCTGACCGCGAGGACCACCGCAACCGAGCTGCACGACGCCCTCGCCGTGCTCGGCGCCCGCCTGATCCTACGTGCTCTCGACGAGCAGCCGCCCCTGACAGCCCAGCCGCCGGACGGCGCCACATACGCGCCCAAGCTCGGCCGCGACGATGCGCCGCTCGACTGGTGCGAGCCTGCGGAGACGCTCGATCGTCGGGTGCGCGCCCTGAACCCCTGGCCCGGCACCCGCACAACGGTCGGGGGCGAGGTGCTGAAGATCCTGGCGGCTGTCCCGGAGCCAGGCAGCGGCATCCCGGGTACACTGCTTGATGGCCGCCTCGCAGTGGCCTGCGGGCAGGGCGTGCTCCGCCTGCAGCGCCTGCAGCGCCCAGGTCGTGCGGCGCTGGATGCTGCCGCCTTCCTGCGCGGCACGGCCATGCCGGCCGGCACGGTGCTCGGCGGCTGACGCGCTTCGCCGTCAAGCTCGAATACGATGGCGCCCCGTTCGTCGGCTGGCAGCGTCAGGGCTGCGAGCCCGAGCGCGGCCTTTCAATCCAGACTGTTCTCGAAGCCGCCGCCGCCAAGCTGAACGGCGATCACCCGGTCGCCAGCGTCGCCGCCGGCCGCACCGATGCCGGCGTTCACGCCGCCGGCCAGGTCGCCCATCTCGACCTGTCCCGGCCCATCAGCCCCGCCCGGCTGCGCGACGCGCTGAACTTCCATCTCAAGCCGCACCCGGTCGTCGTCTTGGCCGCGGCCGAGGTTGCGCCCGACTGGAGCGCCCGCTTCTCCGCCGTCGGCCGCCGCTACCGCTACCGCATCCTCAATCGCCCTGCCCGCGCCGCCCTGGCTGCCGGCCAGGCCTGGCACCAGTCCCGACCGCTCGACGCCGACGCAATGGGGCAAGCCGCCCGCCGCCTACTCGGCCGTCACGACTTCACCAGCTTCCGCGCCACCGCCTGCCAGGCCCGCTCGCCGGTGCGCACGCTTGACCGGCTGGACATCGTCCGCGAGGGCGAGACGATCACGATCAGCGCCGAGGCGCGCAGCTTCCTGCACCACCAGGTCCGCAACATGGTCGGCACACTCCGCCTGGTTGGCGAAGGCCGCTGGACAGCGGAGGCCGTCACCGCCGCGCTTGTCGCCTGCCGCCGCAGCGCCGCAGGCCCGACCGCACCGGCGCACGGGCTGTGTCTAGTGGGCGTTGTCTATGATGATGACCCGTTCAGAGGAGAATAAGGAAGGAGTTCTTTTTTAAAAGAAAGAACCAAAAAACTTTTGTCATGGACGGTCTCGTCCGTTCGCCGGCGATTACAAACAATAAACCGCCAGGAATTCAGCTCTTACTGATTAAAAGTCTTTTGTTTCTTTTTATTGAAAAATAAGCGCTTCCTCAACTTAGTAACTCCACAACAACAACCAACCCGACGCCAAAGCACACGTCCATCAGCACCAGCGCGCTCGCCAGCACGACGTCGCGCTCCAGCGTCAGCATGGCCGCGAACCACTCCACCCACAGCGCCCAGCCGAACACGACCAGTGCGACCGCCTCGCTGACGATGGGCGGCGCGCCAAGCAGGTCCGGCACGTCGCCGAGCAGCACCAGCCCGTAGCCGACGATGTTGCACCAGCTCCAGGCGGTGATGTAGAGCGGCCAACGCGCCGCCGCTCCGGCTCGCCGCAGCACCAACTCGGATGCCACCGCGAAGCCTGCCCAGCCGATGACGAAGGCCAGCAGTTCCAGCACCACCGCTCGCCAGGGCCGCGCGGGCACGCCGATGAGCCGCCACTCGATCGCTCGGGTCGCGGCGTAGAGCGCGAGGCAAATCGGTGCGGCGACGAGGCTCAGCTGGGCGCCACGCAGCCCGCCCTCGAACCGGCCGATACCCTCGCCTCGCCCGCGTGCCAGCAACGCGACGCCACGCAGCGCCTCCGTCAGCATCAGGCCGCCGAACCCCCACCCTGCATGACGGGGACCGGCAGCCCAGGCGTCACCGATCCTGCCTGCAGCAAGTGGCCGAGTAGCAAAGGCGCCAGCAGGATCGTACCGACCCCGATGCCAACCCATAGCAGCAGCAGCAGCGTTTGCACCCAGCCAGTGCCGAGCGATGTGCGCGCGACCAGCCAGTTCAGCCGCAGCGCATAGGCGATGAGGCCCAGGATCGGCAGCCCGACCGCGACATGCGGGTCAACACCGGCCGACAGCGCAACGTCCACGATCAGCACGAGCAACAATGCCAGCAGGTTCGGCAGCCACTGGCTCCAGACATAGACGGTCGCAAACCGCAGCCAGCCGGCCTCCTGCCGCCAAAGCCGCAGCAGCAGCTGCGATAGCACCGGAACGACGAGCACCAGACAGATCAGCTGCAGCAGCATCGACAGCCCGGCCAGCGGCCGCCCGGCGCTCAGCGCCAGCATGGCGAACACAATGCCGACGGCGAACCACGGCGCAAAGCTCGCCAGCAGCGCCTCCCTGGTCGCGCTAAAGTAGGCGACCCCGTCCGGCCGCAGCAGCGCCAGCCGCCACAATCCCGCCGCGACCCCTCGGCCGCCGTCCGGTGTCGGCCGGCGCTGACGCCCGCTCACGCGAGGAACGCTCCGATCACGTCGCGGTAGATCACCGCCAGCTGCCGCAGCTCCTCGACCGGAACCCGTTCGTCGACCGCGTGCATCGTCGTCCCCACCAGGCCGAACTCAGCCACCGGGCACAGCCCGGCGATGAAGCGCGCGTCCGACGTCCCGCCGCCGGTCTCGAGCCGCGGCCGCAAGCCGGTTGCCCGCGCCACCGCCTCGGCAAGCAGCGCCACGCCGCCGCCCGGCTCGGTCAGGAACGCCTCGCCGCTGACGCTCACCGCCAGCTCGAATTGCTCGGCATGCTCAGCCAGACACGCCCGAAGCCATCGCTCCAGCCCCGCGCCGTCATGGCGGTCGTTGAAGCGGATGTTGAGCGCGGCCGTGGCGACCCCTGGGATGACGTTGCTCGCCGGATTGTCGACGTCGACGCTGCTCACCTGCAGGCTGGACGGCTCAAACCACGCCGTGCCGGCATCCAGCGGTGCAGCGGTCAACGCGCTCAGCGCCCGCAGCAGCCGGTGCACCGGGTTGTCGGCACGCTGCGGGTAGGCCACATGCCCTTGCCGGCCGAATACGCGCAGCTTCGCATTCAGGCTACCCCGTCGGCCAACCTTGATGACCTCGCCGAGCCGCTCCGGATTGGTGGGCTCGCCGACCAGGCAGAAATCCGGCACCTGGTCATGCCGGCGCATCCAGTCGACCACCTGCACGGTGCCGTCGGTCGCCGGCCCTTCCTCGTCGCCGGTGATCAGCAGGCTAATGGAGCCGGGCGCGGGGCCGAGCGTCAGCCGGTCCGCCGCAGCGGCGACGAAGGCGGCAACCGCGCCCTTCATGTCCACCGCGCCACGCCCGAACAGCAGCCCATCGCGAACCTCGCCGGCGAACGGCCCGACCCCCCAGCCCTCACCCGCCGGCACCACGTCGGTATGACCGGCGAAGCACAGATGCGGCCGCTCCGTGCCGATCCGGGCGAAGAAGTTCTCCACCATGCCGAACCGCAGCCGGTGCACCTCGAAGCCAAGCTGCTCCAGCGTGTCCGTCAGGATGCCCTGCGCGCCGTCATCCACAGGTGTGATGGAGGCGCAGCGGATCAACGCCTGAGCCAGCGGCAAGGGGTCGGTTGCAAGCATCCAACCGGGTATAGGGCCAGTCGGCGAGCGCGGAAAGGAAGCGCTTCTTTTTTGCAAAAAAGAAGCAAAAAACTCCTGCCCGGCTGTCGCGTGCCACTCCTTGGAAGTCACCCCCAAACGGACGGAAGTTTTTTGGTTCTCTTTTTTAAAAAAGAACCCTCCCTTGCTTTAATCTCTTAACAACTCGTTGATTGACGTCTTCGCCCGCGTCCGCTCATCCACCCGCTTGACGATGACCGCGCAAGCCAACGATGGCCCCATCGAGCCGTCCGGCAAAATCCGCCCTGGCAATGCCCCGGGCACAACCACCGAGTATGCCGGCACGCGTCCTATGAACAGCTCGCCCGTCACGCGGTCGATGATCTTGGTCGAGGCGCCGAGAAACACCCCCATCGACAGCACCGCCCCGCGTTCCACCCGCACCCCCTCGGCCACCTCCGAGCGAGCGCCGATGAAGCAGTCGTCCTCGATGATCACCGGGTCCGCCTGCAGCGGCTCCAGCACGCCGCCGATCCCAACCCCGCCGCTGATGTGAACATTGGCGCCCACCTGCGCGCAGGAGCCGACCGTCGCCCAAGTGTCCACCATCGTGCCACGCCCGACATGCGCTCCGACATTGACGAAGCACGGCATCAGCACGACACCCGGCGCGATGTAGGCCGACCGCCGCACGATCGCCCCCGGCACAGCGCGAAACCCGGCCTGCGCGAAGCGCTCCGCACCCCAGCCGCCAAACTTCATCGGCACCTTGTCAAAATGCGGCATCGCGCCCATCGGCCTGCTATCGGCCAGGCCGAACGACAGCAGCACCGCCTTCTTCAGCCACTGATGCACCAGCCAGCCATCTCCTTGCGGCTGGGCCACCCGGAACAGCCCCTGATCCAGCCCCTCCAGCGCCTCCTCGACGTCGGCCCGCTCGGTCGCCGAGGCGCTCGCCAGCACGTCGCGCCGTTCCCACAGGGCATCGATCCTGTCTGATATCTTCATCGAAGGTCCTCAAAGAAAGGCCAGGGCTCTGCCCTGGACCCGCTGGGGCCGCAAGGCCCCAGACCCCAGTCAATCAAAGTCAGGCGTATTCTTGCTTGGCGAAGCCGTGCCGGTTTGTCTTGCGCAGCACCGCCATCGCCGGTGGACCATAATCGATGGAGGGATTTCAAAGGCTCCGCCTTTGATGGGGTCAGGGGGCAAAGCCCCTTGCCTTCCTTGCCTTAACGTTTCACCAAAGTCCCAGGCCCCGCCTCGGTGAACAGCTCCAGCAGGCACGCATGCGGGATCCGCCCGTCCAGGATCACCGCCGCCTTCGCCCCCTGCTGCACCGCCGAGATGCAGTTCTCGACCTTCGGGATCATCCCGCCCGAGATCCATCCCGCCTTGATCCCCGCCTGCGCCGCCGTGATCGAAAGCTCCGGCACCAGCTCGCGCTGCTCGTCAAGCACGCCCGACACGTCGGTCAGCATCAGCAGCCGGTTAGCCCCGAGCGCACCGGCAACCGCACCGGCGACCGTGTCCGCATTGATGTTGTAGGTCTGCCCATCGCGCCCGACGCCAACCGGCGCGATCACCGGAATCAGCCCCGCCCCGGTCAGCGCATGGATCACCCTGACGTCGACGATCTCCGGCTCGCCGACAAAGCCGAGGTCGAGCGCCCGCTCGATCTGGCTGTCCTCGTCGCGCACCGTGCGCTGCAGCTTGCGCGCCCGGATCAGTCCGCCATCCTTGCCGCAAATGCCCACCGCAAGCGCCCCGGCCCGGTTGATCAGGTCGGCCACGTGTTTGTTGACGCTGCCGGCGAGCACCATCTCGACGACCTCGACCATGGCGGCGTCGGTCACCCGCAACCCGTCGACGAACGTCGATTGGATCTTAAGCCGGTCCAGCATGGCGTTGATCTGCGGACCGCCGCCATGCACGATCACCGGGTTCACGCCCACCTGCTTGAGCAGCGCCACGTCGCGGCCGAACTCAGCCGCCAGCACGTCGTCGCCCATCGCGTGGCCGCCATACTTGATGACGATCGTGGCGCCCGAGTAGCGCCGCAGAAATGGCAGCGCCTGAGCCAGAATGTTCGCCTGCTCGGCAGCGCGCGCCAGGTGGTCCGGGTCAATCATCCGAGCACCGTAAGCAGCCCCGCAAGCCATGGCAAAGGAGAGCAAGAGCTTCTTTTTTGAAAAAAAAGCAAAAAACGTCTAACCGCGCTGTCGCGTGCCGGGCCGGCTACTCTCCAAATAGGATGAAGGTTTTTGGTTCTTTTTTGCAAAAAAGAACCTCTTCCTTACTCCAGCGCCGCCAGCTCGGCCCTAAGCTCGGCCATGCCGCCGCCCGTCTCGCTGCTGGTCGCAAGCACCTGGGCGAACGCCGCCGGATGCGTCCGCGCCAATGCTGCCGCCTCGCCGACCTTCTCCGCCAACCGCCCCGGCTTCACCCCGTCCGCCTTGGTCAGCACAAGCTGGTACGTCACCGCGGCGCGGTCGAGCAGGTCCATGACCGCGTGGTCGCTCTCCTTCAGTTCGATCCGAGAGTCGAGCAGCAGCACGACGCGCCGCAGCGTCGGCCGGCCGCGCAGGAACTCGAACATCAATCCCTGCCAGTCCCGCTTGATGTCGGAACCGGACTGCGCATAGCCGTAGCCGGGCATGTCGACCAGCGTCAGGCGCCCGCCGCCAAGCTCGAAGAAGTTGAGCTGGCGCGTCCGCCCCGGCGTGTTGGAGGTGCGGGCGAGCGCGCGATGCCCCGTCAGCGCATTGATCAGCGACGACTTGCCAACATTGGAGCGTCCGGCGAACGCGACCTCGGGACCCTGCGGCGCCGGCAATTGGTCAAGCCGCTGCGCCGCATAGAAGAACTTAGCCTCGGCCGAAAATAGGAGCCGACCCGTCTCCAGGAACGCCGTCTGCTCCTCGACGCTGCGCTCCGCCGGCGCCAACGTCGCCGGCACGTCGCTCACGTGCGAACGGCTCTCGTCCGGGTCTTGCCCTCGAGCTTGGTGCCGCGCTGGATCAGCCATTGCTGCAGCACCGTCAGCGTATTGTTGGTCGACCAGTAGATCACAAGCCCGGCCGGAAAACGCGCCAGCATGAAGGTGAAGATGATCGGCATGAACTGAAACAGCCGCGCCTGCGCGGGGTCGGGCGGCGGCGGGTTCATCTTCTGCTGGGCGAACATCGTGCAGCCCATGATGATCGGCCAGGCGCCCAGATGCAGGAACGGCGACAACGCCGAGGGGTCGAACGGCAGCAGCCCGAACAGGTTGAACACGTTGGTCGGATCGACGACCGAGAGATCATGGATCCAGCCGAAGAACGGCGCGTGCCGCATCTCGATGGTGACGAAAATGTCCTTGTAGAGTGAGAAGAACACCGGGATCTGGATCAGCATCGGCAGGCAGCCTGCGGCCGGGTTCACCTTTTCGTTGCGATAGATAGCCATCATCTCGGATTGCTGCTTGGCCGGATCGTCCTTGTATTGCTCGCGCATCGCCTTGATCTTCGGCCCGAGCAGCTTCATTTTGCTCATGCTCTTGTAAGAGCGCGCGGCAAGCGGAAAAAACAGCGCTTTGACGCCGATTGTGAACACGATGATCGCCACGCCGAAATTGCCGAACACGCCGTTCAGCCAGTCAAGCGCATAGAAGATCGGCTTGGTCAGCAGGTAGAACCAACCGAAATCAACCGCGTGGTCAAAGTTCGGAATGTGCAGGGCCGCCTCGTAGTGATCCAGCAGCGTGACCACCTTGGCGCCGGCAAAGGCGTGCGTGACGTAGGCGGCGTCGCCGCCCGCCGGCACCGTCTCGGCGTCGCTCGGCACCGCGTCGACCTGATAGCGGTCCGCACCGTTGTCGAGCGTGTGGCGGAACGTGATGTTGCTGAGCACGTCCTGGTTTGGCACCAGCGCGGCCAGCCAGTACTTGTCGGTGATCCCGGCCCAGCCGCCGCTGCTCGCGCCGGTCAGGGAGACGCCCTCGTTCTTGGCCGCCGCCGCCTTCGCCGCCTTATACGTCTGCTCCTTGAGCGTGCCGCCGATCACGCCGAGCAGCCCCTCATGCAGGATGTAGTAGCCGGCGACCTGCGGCGTATAGTCGCGCTTGACCCGCGCATAGGGATGCAGCCGCACCGGTGTCGAAGACGCGTTGTGCACCGCCTGGGTGACGCCGAACATGTACTCGTCATCGACGCTGATGGTGAGCGAGAAGGTCAGCCCGGCGCCGTTGTTCCAACTCAGCGTCACCGGATGACCGGGCCGGAGCGGCCCATCCTGGCGCGCCGTCCACAGCGTGTTGCTGTCGGGCAGCACGGCCGTGGTGCCGGCGGCGGCGACCCAGCCGTACTGTATGTAGGTCGGCTGCGGGTCGCTCGGCGGCTCGAGCCAGCGCACCAGAGGCGAGGATTTGTCGACCGTCTCGTGATAGTCGCGCAGCACCACGTCGTCGAGCCGCGCGCCGACCAGGCTCAGGCTACCGGAAAGCTTCGGCGCATCGATCGACAGCCGCGGCACCTCGCGGGGCGCCGCCACGGCCACAGGTTCGCTGCCCGGCGTCGCGATGTTGTCGGTCGGCGCCGGAATAGCACCCGACGGCGTCGTGCGCGTGGTCTCGCCCGCCTGCCTGGCCAACTGCGTCTGATTGCGATGCGGCAGCAGGGCCTCGAAGCCGATGAGGATCGCGATCGAGATGACGATCGCGAGCAGCAGGCGGTTGTTGTCCATCAGGTCGCTCGTCAGCCCGCCGTTGCGGCCGGCGGCACCGGGTCGGCGCCGCCGCGATTCCAGGGATTGCAGCGGAGCAGCCGCCACAGCGTCAGCCGGCCGCCGGCCACCAGACCATGCCGATGCATCGCCTCGCAGGCATAATCGCTGCACACCGGCTCAAAGCGGCAGTTCGCCCCGAGCAGTGGTCGCACGAGCCATTGGTAGAGCCGGATCAACCAGATGAACGGCGCCGCCACCCTCACGCCACGCCTGCCTTGTCCAGCGCGCGGGCAAGATCACCGAGCAGCAGGTCGAACCGCCGGTGACGGGTGCTCTCGCGCCCTATCAGCACCAGATCGTGGCCGGCACAGGGCCGCTCGGCCAACAGCAGCCGCGCCGCCGCGCGCAGTCGCCGCTTGGTGCGATTACGCACCACCGCGTTACCCACCTTCTTGGTGACGGTGAAGCCCAGACGCGCGCCCGCCGCATCATCCCGCCGCAGCGCCTGCACGACCACCCCAGAGACCGCCGCTTTGCGGCCGCTTCCGGCCACCTGGAGAAACTGCTTGCGCTGTGTCAGGCGTCCCGGCTGCAGGCGCAATCGCGCCATGACCATGCGCTCAGGCGGACAGGCGCTTGCGGCCCTTGGCGCGTCGGTTGGCGATGACCTTACGGCCGCCAACTGTCGCCATGCGGGCGCGAAAGCCGTGCCGATGCTTGCGGACAAGCTTCGACGGTTGATAAGTGCGCTTCACGGCAAGCTCCAGGGGTCATTGCGAACCCGCACGTGGCAGGTCGGAGGCATATCGCCTCGTTCCACTCAGACGCGGTCTCCTACCGCCACCATCGGTCGGCGTCAATCACGATGGCGCAAGCCTTGGAGCTTGGCGTCATCAGCGCGACATCTCGATGTCCTCAGCACGTCTTCACGATTTCTTAGTCAGTTTGGGACATAGTGATGGCAGTTCGGGTGCGGTGCAGCATAAGATGGAACCACGGAAAACGCCGACGCCCAGGCAAACAATCGCAGGTGAGACAATGATCCCGACTCCGACATTGCCAGATCCGGAAACTCGGCAAACCCGCGGCGGCGCGGTTGTTGTGCCGATCATCCTGTCGGGCGGTTCCGGCACTCGGCTCTGGCCGGTCTCGCGCGAGAGCTTCCCCAAGCAGCTGTGGCCACTGATCTCCGAGCGATCGATGATCCAGGAGACCGCGCTGCGTGCTGCCGGCAAGCAGTTCGCCTCGCCGATCGTGGTGTGCAACCACGAGCATCGATTTCTGATCGCCGAGCAGATGCGCGAGGCGGGGATGTCGCACGCCCGCATCCTGCTCGAGCCCGTGGGCCGCAACAGCGCGCCGGCGATCGCCGCCGCTGCCATGCTGGTCGCTCGTGACAATCCTGATGCGGTGCTCTGGCTGATGGCGGCCGACGCTGCGATCACCGACAAGCCGGCGCTCGACGCAGCTCTCGGCTCCGCCGTCGAAGCGGCGTTGCAAGGCCACGTTGTTACCTTCGGCGTGCGGCCAAACCGTCCGGAAACCGGCTACGGCTACATCGAGATCGGCGATGTGCTGCGCGGCGCGCCCGGCGTGCACGAAGTCACGCGTTTCGTCGAGAAGCCGGACATGGCGACCGCCGCAGTGCTGACCGCCTCTGGGCGCCACCTGTGGAACTCGGGCATGTTCGTCTTCACCGTCGAAACGCTGCTCAGCGAGATGCAGGCCTACGCACCCGACGTGATCACCAGCGTGCGCCACGCGGTTGATCTCGCGGCCGACGACCTCGACTTCATCCGGCTCGACGAAGCCTCGTTCCGCGCCTGCCCAGACATCTCCATCGACTACGCCGTGGCCGAGCGCACCACCCGCGCCGCCTGCGTGCCGGCAGACCTCGGGTGGTCGGACGTCGGTAGCTGGAACGCCTTGTGGGAGCTGGGCGTGAAGGATGACGGCGGCAACGTCTCGGTCGGCGACGTGCTGCTCGAAGGGGCGGAGAATTGCTATGCCCGCAGCGATGGCATGCTCACCGCGGTGGTCGGCCTGCAGGACGTCATCGTCGTCACCACCGAGGACGCGGTGCTCGCCATGCATCGCGACCGCGCTCAAGATGTGAAGAAGATCGTCGCCCGGCTGCATGCTGCCGGGCGTCACGAGGGCCGCGCCCATAACCGCTGCTACCGTCCCTGGGGCTTCTACGAGAAGCTCATTTTAGAGGAGCGCTTCCAGGTGAAGCGCATCGTCGTGCAGCCCGGCCAGAAGCTGTCGCTGCAGAAGCATTATCACCGCGCCGAGCACTGGGTCATCGTCGCCGGCACTGCGCTCGTCACTCGTGATGCCGAGCAGATCATGCTGCGCGAGAACGAGAGCCTCTATATGCCGCTCGGCTGCGTGCACCGGTTGGAAAATCCTGGTCGCATCCCGCTGACGCTCATCGAGGTGCAGTCGGGATCCTACCTCGGCGAGGACGACATCGTGCGCTTCGAAGACCATTACGGTCGAGTGTAAGGCAAGGACCACCAGGGGCCTCGCCCTTGACGCGTTAAAGGGCAGAGCCTTTCGAATCCAGCCCGCGCGTACGTCTGGCCTGTGGCAGTCTTGGCCCAACTTGCCCTTGTGGATCCCAGATGCCCTGGTCTTCCGTCAGGCGTCGCATCTGCTAGAACACGGCTCCTCCAGGAGCATACCTTGCAGATCGGGCTTGCCGAAGACGGCCACGAGGTCGGAGCCGATACGCTCTGCGTGCTCCGCTTTGGCGAGATCGGCTTGCCCGTTCTGGCTGGCCGACGCACCAGCGAAGTCTGGCTTGCCGAGAGCTCCGTACGAACGAAGACGCTCTGTCGGCTCCCGGTGTCGCATGGCGGCGGCCTCGCCGCCGCCTCACTGCGGCTCGTCGAGGACGGCTCCGGCCTCGAACGTCAGGTCCATGATGCCTATGCCGAGCTTCTCGCCGCCGTCGCGGAGCTCGGCTGCCCGCATCTGCTCAAGATCGCCAACTACATGCCGGCGATCACTGGTCCCGATGGCACCGCCGACCCGCCTCGCCAGCGCTATCACGCCCTCAGCCTCGGCCGGGCCCGCGCCTTCGCCGAGGCCGGCGTGCCCTCGCCGCCACCGGCGGCCTGCGCCCTCGGCACGCCGCAAGCCGCCGACATAACGCTCGCCTGCCTGGCCGCCGACCGCCCCGGCGAGCCGCTGGAGAACCCGCGCCAGCTCAGCGCCTATCGCTACCCAGGTCGCTACGGCCCGCAAAGCCCGAGCTTCTCACGCGCCATGCTGACGCCGCTTGGCGTCGGTCAGCGCCTGTTGCTGGTGTCCGGCACCGCCAGCATCGTCGGCCATGAAAGCCGCCATCCCGGCGACGTCGAGGCGCAATGTGAGGAGGCGCGCACGAACCTGCACGCCCTGCTCAATGCCAGCCATGCGCTCGGCGCCAGCCCAATGGAGCCAGCGTTATCGTTCCGCGCCTACTTACGCCGACCGTCCGACCTCGCCGTGGTGCAAGCCAAGTTCGCCACCGAGCCGAACGCGCTGTTCCTTCAGGCCGAGATCTGTCGAGACGAGCTGCTGGTCGAGATAGAAGGCGTCTACGCCATCGGCTGACCGATCAGCGCACCGTCGCCGCGGTCGCCTCCGGTCCCCAGAACAGCCGCCGTAGCATCCCCGGTGCGAGCACCGACAGCGGATTGACGGAGACGATCGGGTCGTTGAACGGCCCTCTGATGGAGAAGTCGGCAGCGAACACGCCACCCCCTTTCTCGGGGCTGAACAGCTTGCCGACGAGCGGCAGGCGCCCGAGCGCGGTATTCAGCAGGTAGGCGGGCACCACCGTGCCGCGAAGATCGGACATGTCGGCCGCAAGGTCGAGCCGCCCGGTCGCGGTGATGCCGAGGGTCGGGCTGACGGCGCGAGCCGAGCCGATGTCGAGCGTGCCGGCGGCATAGCGGAACGGCAGCACCAGCCGGCTGAAACTGACGCCAGGGCCACGCAGCACGTCGGCGATGCCGAACAGCGTCGCCGCCTTGAGCACGCGGGCCACCGTCGGCGCGTCGGTGACCCGAAAGCCGCTGACCTGCGCCACGGCCTGCAACGGCGCGTCGAGCCGGCTGTCGTCGAAGCGCCCGCGCAATGACAGTCGGCCCCCCTGGATGTTATCGGCCACGTCGACGCTGCGCAGCAGCACGCCGGCATCGGCAGCCGACAGCGCCAAGACACGCCCTCGGCTCCCGGCTCGCCCGTCGCCGGCAAGCCTGGCGGTGATCGCCGCCGGCACGCCGCCGGCATCCACCGTCAGCGCGGTGAGCCGCAGCCCATCATTCTCGGCATGGACGACGAACGGCGAGACCGGCTGCTGAGCGGCGAGCAGCACCTGGTTGAATCGCGCGTCGACCTCCCAGGCGCGGCCACGCGCCGGCGGTTTGCTCGCCGGCTTGCTGGCGCTGCGAAGCGCCGCAGCTGGCGGCTGCCGCGCCGGCTTGCTCTTCGCGAACAGCGCCGACAGGTCGAGCGTGGACCCGGCGAGCGATAGCCGGATCGCCGCCCGGGGCGTCGCGGGTATGCTCAGCAGCCCATGTCCAACCGTGCGCCCGATCACGATCTGCTCCAGGCTCAGCACCCGCGGTGCTCCGTCAACAACCTGGGCGGTGCTGCGCAGCACCAAGCCCGGACCGTCGGCGCGTAGCTCGTCAAGCCCGATCAGCCGCCCGTCGTCGAGCACAATATGAGCGTGCAGGCTCGCCGCCCCGCCGGCCGGCTTGCGAACGTCAAGCGGCAGCGACAGCGCCGCGCGGGCGAGATCAGCGTCGAGCACGAGGTCGGCCCGGCCGTCGCGGCGCTCGTCAAAGCGCGCCTGCAGCCCGGCCACTCCGATGACGCGGCCGCCTGTGTCGAGCCCGAGCGCCGCCAGCTGAGCGGGCGTCGCGGTCGCCCGCAGCTGCACGGTGGTCGTGACGTCGGTGCGCGGCCCCGCTCGAAAGTCCAACGCCACGCTGAGCGCCGAGGGCAACCCGCCGAGCCGCCCGTTGCCGGTGATGCCGAGCCCGTCATTGCTGATCGTCGCCGACAACGCCGCCTCGTCCAGGTCCCGCCCGGCGACGATCGCCGGGAAGCGCGCCTGCGCCACCCGCGCGTCGGCGGCGATGTGGATGCTGTCGAACTTGACCTGCGCGTCGAGCGGCAGCTGCACGTGCAGCGTGCCGTTGAACTCGCCGGACGCCTGGCTCAGGTTTAGCTTGGCGCGCTCGAGCAGGTTCAGCCGGTGGTTGGCGAGCACCTGCAGCACGCTGCCAAGCGGGCCGCGGATCGGCGCCGTGATGTCGGCGACTTGGTCCGCCTGGCGAAGCCCGCTGATCCGGATCACGCTGCCGGCGACCGACAGCGCGTCTTGGCGCCCCTCGATCAGCCGCACCACCACGGCGTCCGCCCCGTCGAGGTCCACCCGCAGCCGCGCATCGGTAATCGGCGGCAGCGGCCGCAGCCAGTAGCCGGTCACGCCATCGGCGTCGAAGCCGCCGGTCAGCGAGGTGAGGGTGACGTCCTGAAGGTCGGTCCCGGCATCGGCCAGCCCGAGCTCGACGTGCAGGTCATGCGCCTCGCCGGCAACGATGTTGGTCGTGATCCAGGCCCGCGCACCACGGCCAAGTGCGCCCGGCCAGTAGCGGTGAAGCTCGGCAAAAGTCGCCCGGTCCAGATCGAACGTGACTTGCCCGGCGCCGACTCTACCCGGAGCCGCCTGCCGCAGCGTGCCGCGCGCCGTCAGCCGCGTGCCGGCCTCGCCAGGCTGCAGCGGCGCAAATGCCAGCTCGAGCCGCTGCAGGCTCAGCTGCGTCGGCGTGACCATGGCCACCAGCTCCCCGCCCGACAGCGGCACCGTGCCGTCGCCGAGCCGGGCGCTGCCGGCGCCGACACCGAGCGTCGCCTGAGCCTCGATCAGCCCCAGTTGCGGCCCGAGCCGCGCGGTCATCGCCGACGAGACCGGCGCGCCGAGACCAGCCAGCATCCCGGCGGAACCGTCGCGCAGGGCGGCGGCATCGCCCAACAGGGTCGCCGGGCTGAAAGGCGAGACGCTCAGCGACAGCGCGGTTCCGGAACCGTCCGCCAACACGTCGGCGCGCGCGATGAGCGCCACGCTGGTCGCGCCCAATGTGGCGCGGAGGTCGGCGCGGCCGAGCACGCCGCCGCCGGAGAGCCGCCGCAAGTCGACGCCACCGGCTGCCCGCCAGTCGAGCCCGAGCGCCGCGTCGTGCACCAGCAGGCTGAGGTCGTGCACCTCGACGCGCCTGAGTCGGCTCAGCGCGCCCTGGCCGTGGCTGCGCGTCGCCTGCCGCAGCTCCTCGAGCAGCCGCCCGGGTGGCGGCGGGCGTGACGACGTGGCCGCCAGCGGCGCGAGCTGGAAGCTGCCATCGACAAGGCGGGCCAACGTCACCGAGGGCGCATCGACCCGGATCGCCACCGGCTCGACCCGGCCGAGCAGCAGCGGCCAGAGCGGCAGCGACACGCCGGCATGCGGCGCCTCGGCCAGCACCACTCCGTCCGGCGCCACCTCGCTGATCGCATCAAGCTCGATCCGCAATGGCCCGCCGACGCCATCCTGATAGCCGCTCCAGGCCAGCGTCGCCCGCCGCACCCGCACCTGCGCATCCGGCTGGCTGATGACGCGCTCGAGCCGCCGGCTCGCCCACGTCACGTCCACCGGGCCCTGCCCGAGCCGCCAGGCCAGCACCCCGGCGCCAAGCAGCAGCAGCAGCGTAGCCCCGAGCAGCAGGTCGGCAATCAGGTGCAGGACCAGGCGCGGCCCGCCCCGCAACAGCCGATTTCCAATGCGCCTCATGGCGCCGGAAACGCCAGCCGCTTGACCGCCAGCCGCTTGACCGCCAGCCGCTTGATCGCCAGCCGCTTGACCGCCCGCCGCTTGACCGCCCGCCGCACGCATGCCGAGCCTCGCCGATGACCGGCTGCCTCGATCAAGACTTCCCGTCGCCGGCCGACCCGGCCGCCGCCGAGCGCCTGCTGCGCCGTTGGTCCGAGCGCGCCGGCGCGCCGTCGCCCGGCCTCGCCCGCCTGCTCGCCTGCCTCGGCGGCAACGCCCCCTATCTCGCCGACGTCGCGCTTCGCGAACCCGCCACGATCGCCGCCATCGAGCGTGACGGCCTGGAGCAGACCAGTCGGCTGACGATCGCCGCCGTGCAGGCGCTCTCGCCGCTGACCGATCGCCGCCTCATGGCCGCGGGCCTGCGCCAGGCCAAGCACCGGCTTGCCCTCGTCACCGCCATCGCCGACCTTGCTGAAGCCTGGCCGCTCGAGCAGGTCACCGGCGCGCTGTCCGAACTTGCCGACGCGGCGCTCGCCGCCGCCGTCGACCACCTGCTCGCCGCCGCCGCCGCTCGCGGCGAGCTCAGCATCGCCAACCTCGCCGAGCCGTCGCGCGGCTGCGGCTTCACCGTGCTGGCCATGGGCAAGCTCGGCGCACGCGAACTGAACTACTCGAGCGACGTGGATCTCATCCTCCTCTACGATCCCGCGCCGCTGGCTGCTGGCCACGCGGCAGGTCCTGTCTTTGTCCGGCTGGCGCGCGACCTCGTCGACCTGATGCAGACCCGCGATGCCGACGGCTACGTGTTCCGCACCGACCTGCGGCTGCGGCCGGACCCGGGCTCGACGCCGATCGCGACCTCGCTGCCAGCCGCGCTATCCTACTACGAAAGCCTGGCGCAGACATGGGAGCGGGCGGCGATGATCAAGGCTCGCCCGGTCGCCGGCGACCTTGAGCTTGGTGTGACTTTCCTCGCCGCGATCCGCCCTTTCGTCTGGCGCCGCCACCTGGACTTCGCCGCGCTCGCCGACATCCGGACGATGAAGCGGCGCATCGATGCGCAACGGCTGCCGCCACCCACGCAGGGTAGCAGCCTTGAGCGCCTACTCGGCCGCAACCTCAAGCTCGGGCGCGGCGGCATACGCGAGATCGAGTTCTCCGCCCAGGCGATGCAGCTGGTCTGGGGCGGGCGTCAGCCGGCACTGCGCGTGCCCGGCACGCTGGCCGCCCTGCACGCGCTCGTGGCCGAGCGGAGACTGCCCGGCGAGCGCGCCGCACGGCTGGAGGCAGCCTACCGGGCGCTGCGCCGGGCCGAGCACCGGCTGCAAATGGTCCACGACCATCAGACCCACAGCCTGCCGCAGAGCGCCGCCGGCTTTGCCGCCTTCGCCACCTTCCTGGGCGCAGCCGACCCGGCGGCGGCGGCGGCGGCCCTGCTCGGCCATATGGAGGCGGCGCACGAGGCCTATGCCGAAATGCTCGACGGCGAGCCGCCGGCTGCCTCGCCCATCGACGCTGAGGCGTTCGGCGACCCGGCCCAGGTCGCGACGACGCTTGCGGCTTGGCGCGCCGGCCGGCCGCGCGGGCTGCGCACCGGCCGCGCGCGTGAGCTTCTGGAAAAGCTGCTGCCGAGCCTGCTGGCCGCGCTCGCCGCTCAGCCGCGCCCGACCCTCGCCCTCGCCCGCCTCGACAGCCTGCTTGCCCGCCTACCCGCCGGCGTGCAGCTGCTGTCCTTGCTGGACCACAACCCGGCGCTGCTCGCCCGCCTCGCTGCCGTGCTCGGCGCCGCGCCATTGCTCGCCGACCACCTCGCCGCGGTGCCGGCAGCGCTCGAAGGCCTGCTCGCGCCGCCCGGCATCGACCCCGACCCGGTGGCCATGCTCAACGCCGCGCTCGCCGATGACCGCTCGCTCGAGGCGCTGCTCGTCGCCCTGCCGCCGCTGCTGCGCGGCGAGGAGTTCCGCCTCGCTCTGGCGGAGCTCGAGGACCGAAGCGGCGTCGACGCCGCCGGCCGCGCGCGCACGGCCCTCACCGAGACGGTGATCCGGCTGCTGCTGCCGGCGGTGCTGCTCGAGCACCGCCGGCGCTTCGGCCGGTTGCGCGCCGGCGGCATGGTCGTGGTCGCCCTCGGCAAAGCCGGCTCGCGCGAAATGCTCGCCGGCTCCGACCTCGACCTCATGCTGATCTATGACCAAGACGACGCGGCCGGACAGGGCGCCGCCGCCGCCCGCCGGCTGCCGGCCAGCCAGTATTACGCCCGCCTCGCCCAGGCCCTGATCGCCGCGCTGACCGCACCGACCGCACAGGGCCGGCTCTACGAGGTCGACATGCGGCTGCGGCCCTCCGGACGCCAGGGTCCGGTCGCCGTCTCGCTCGCCAGCTTCGCCCGCTATCATGAGAGCGCCTGGACCTGGGAGCGGATGGCGCTCACCCGGGCCCGCGTCGTCGCCGGACCCCGTACGCTCGCCGCCAAAGTACGGCGAGCCATCCGGGCCGCCCTGCTGGCGTCACGCCCGCCCGAAATCATCCTCGCCGACGCCGCGGCCATGCGCGCCCGCCTCGCGCGCGACCTGCCGCAGCGCGGCCCGTGGGACGTGAAGAACCGCCCCGGCGGCCTGATCGAGGTGGAGTTCGTCGCCCAGGCGCTGCAGCTCGTCCAGGCCGGCCACCCGCACGTGCTCCACCCGACGACGGCGGTCGCCCTGGCGCGCCTCGCCGCCGCCGGCCTGCTCAGCACCTGTGATGCAACGCTGCTGATCCACGCCGACCGGCTCTGGCGCGGCGTGATCGGCCTGCTCGCAATCACCGTCGGCCGCACGCCGCCTGCTGGCCTGCCGGCGCCGGTCATCAGCGCTCTCGCCCGCGTCGCCGGGCTGGGGCAAAAGGAGCCGACGGATGAGGCAGCCCTCTCCATCGCGCTCGACGCCGTCGCCGAGCAGGTGCGCGAGGCCTTTGTCCGCCTCATCGGGCCAGTGGAGGACGACCATGCAGACAGGTGACATCGCGCCGAACTTCGACCTGCCGGCGAGCGGCGGCCGACGCGTCCGCTCGAGCGACTACGCAGGCCGCGCCTACGTGCTCTACTTCTATCCTAAAGCCGACACCACCGGCTGCACCAAGGAGGCAATCGCCTTCCAGGAAGCGCTGCCGTCACTCGGCGACGTCGCCGTGCTCGGCGTCTCGCGTGATCCAGTGCCCGCGCTCGACAAATTCGCCGCCAAATATGGCCTGACCTTCCCGCTCGCCTCGGACGAGGCGGGCGCGCTCACCGAGGCCTATGGCGTGTGGGTGGAGAAGTCGATGTATGGCAAGAGCTACATGGGCATCGAGCGCTCGACCTTTCTGGTCGACGCCGATGGCCGCATCGTGGAAGCCTGGCCCAAGGTCAAGGTGCCCGGCCATGTCGAGGCGGTGCTCGGCGCCGTCAACGCGAGGTAAGCAAGGCCAGGGGCTCTGCCCTGGACCCGCTGGGGGCCGCGCCCCCAGACCCGCGACGAGTAGGTCCGGGGAGGGAGCGAACCCCTACCCTCTAGCCTAGTATGGCTGGTAGTAGCCTGGCTGCGCGTAGCCCTGCGGCGGCGCATAGACCACCGGCGGCGGCGCGTAATAGGCGGGCGGCGCATAGACCACCGGCGGTGGGGCCAACACGGCCGCAGCGCCAAGGCCGAGGATCGTGCCGCCGATCAGGCCGCCGACCAGCGCCCCGCCGTAGCCACCCCGATATCCATAGCCGCCGCGATAGCCGTAGCCGCCCCGGTAGCCGTAGCCGCCATGGTAGCCATAGCCGCCGCGATAGCCGCCATAGCCGCGGAAATGCTGCGCCTGAGCCGCCGGCGCGCCATGGCGGCAAGCCCTGCCGCAAGCGGCAGCGCGACCAGAAGGCGACGGTTGAGCTTCATGATGACAGATCCTTCAAGGCATGTCCGACAGTCAAGGTGGCGACGAGCCAAGTCGAAAACGAGACTTAGTTATGGCCGTGTCATGGCACGCGCTCCGACCGGCGCGGGCGCTCAGACGTAGGTCCAACCGGCCCAATAGAGCGTCGGCGCCAGCAGCACGACGGCGGCGAACGTCGATGCAACTCGCCGTCGCATCGGCAGCGCCAGCCCGCCTACCGGCTTCGGCCGCATCGTGGCCTGGCGGAGCAGCATGATGCCGACCACCGCCAGGCTCAGCAGCGCGACCTGCACCGCCGGCCGGGGCCCGTAGCGCAGAACCAGCTCGGCCCGCAGCAGGCGCATCGGATCGATCCTGGTCGCGACCGCATACCAGCCATACTCGCTGCCGAGCGTAAGCAGCGTCGCGCCAAGCCCGAGCGCCAGCAGCGGCCAGGCCTGCCGCCGGCGCGCCGCCGGCAGCAGCCGCCACAGCATCAACCAGCAGAACAGCCCGGTGTAGAACACCGCCGCGCGCACGTCCGCCTTGGCCTGCATGAAGAAGTGCAGCAGCCCGAGCGCGGCGATGAGGTAGATCAGCCGGTGCAACCGCTGCCAGGCCCGGCCGAGCCGGCGGATCCAGGCGTTGGTCGACGTGCCCGCCAGCACCAGCAGCCCAAGACAGCGCCACAAAGCCGATCGTCAGGTAGACCCGGTGCACGATTTCGCCGCCGACATGCAACAGGCGCCAATTCTGCTGCGCGGCGTAGAGCACCAGGTGGCGGCGGCGTAGCTCGCTGCGGCGACGCCGAGCATCCGCCGCAATACCATGGCACGCGGCCAGGCCAGGCTCGAGCGCACCGGCGAGACCGCAAGGGTGATCAGCGTCAGCCGCACCGCCAGCAGCCCGAACTGGTGCAGCGCCGTGTCGAGCGGCCTGGCGCCGAGCAGCCCCTCGCCCCAGCCATAGACGATCCAGCCGGCGGGCATCACCAACAGCGCCAGCGTCATGGCCTTGAGCGGCGAGAACCGCCCGCGCTCCAGCCAGGGCCCGCTCAGCCGCCACACCGACGCCCGGCCGCCGGCAGTGGCATTCATGCGCAGCACGCGGGCACGGCTCGCATCATTGGCTAGGCGGCGGCGTGACCTGCCGCAGCCCTTTCGGCCGATCGAACAGCGCCGGCTCCTGTGGCGCGTAGGCGACGCTGACCGCCTGAGCCAGCAGTCGCTGGGCGGTGGCGACGCGCAACGTCACCCCGTCGGCGGTGATGCAGGCGGTGACCGCGCCAGGCGCGTCCGGCCCCAGCCGCCAGTTCTGGCAGGCGAGCCCGGCCACCTGGCCGGCATCCAGCCTGGCGAAGACGACGTCGCGGCTGCCACCCGGCGCCAGC
>CAXMMR010000006.1:0-27832 GCA_963692975.2 Acetobacteraceae bacterium
CGGCTCGGCGGCGACGCGGGTGATCGAGCGGCCGGACGGCGACGCCTGGGTCTACACGCCGAGGAGCGTGGCCGGCATGAGCCTCGATCAGGGCAAGCGCCGTGGCGGCGTCGGGCACGGCGTCGGCTGGCTCGGGGTCGGGTCGGGCGACCATCAGCACCGGCAATCCAAGCGCGCGGGCGGCGGCGAGCTTGGCGGCGGTGGCGCTGCCGCCGGAGTTCTTGCTCACCAGCCGCTCGATGCGGTGGCGGGCCAGCAGGGCGAGCTCCTCGGGCAGCGCGAACGGGCCGGTGGCGGCGATCAGCGTGGCACCCGGCAGGGCGGCCGGCGGCGGCAGCTCGACACTGCGCACGATATAGGTGTGCCACGGCCGGGCGGCGAACGGCGCGAGCTCCTTCTGGCCGACGGTCAGCAGCACCCGGCGCGGCGCGGCGCCGAGCGCGGCGGCGGCGGCCTCGATGGTCGGGCAGTCGGTCCAGCGATCGCCGGCTTGCGGCTGCCAGGGCGGGCGGCGGATGACGATCAGGGTGAGGCCGGGCACCGCGGCGGCGGCTTGCCGGGCGTGGCGCGACATGGTGGCGGCGAACGGGTGGGTGGCGTCGACCAGGATGGTGGTGGCGCTGTCGCGCAGGTGGGCGGCCAGGCCCGCGACGCCGCCAAAGCCGCCCTGCCGGACGGGGATCGGCTGAGCGAGCGGGTGACGGGTGACCCCGGCCAGGCTCAGCGTGGCCGGGATGCGGCCCGCGAGCGCCCGAGCCAATGCCGAGGCCTCGGTGGTGCCGCCCAGGATGAGGATGCGCGGGCCCAAGGCGTTTCGCGATGACATGGCTCAGCATCCTGGGCATCGGCGAGGACGGTGTCGACGGGCTCTCCGGCGGCGCTCGCCGGCGGATCGAGGCCGCGGAGGCGGTGTTCGGCGGCGCGCGGCACATCGCCCTGGCGGCGCCGCTGATCCGCGGCGAAGCCGTCGCCTGGCCGAGCCCGATGCGGGAGGGCTACGCGGCGGTGCTGGCGCGGCGCGGCCGGCCGGTGGTGGTGCTGGCCTCAGGCGACCCGTTCTGCTTCGGCGTCGGCGTGAGCCTCGCCCGGATGGTCGATCCCGGCGAGATGGAGTGCCTGCCGGCGCCCTCGGCGGTCTCGCTGGCCTGCGCCCGCCTCGGCTGGGCGCTCGCCGATTGCGCTGTCATCTCGTTCTGCGGCCGGCCGCTCGCGCCGGTGCTGCCGCTGCTGCAGCCCGGGGCGCGGATCCTGGCGCTGTCGGCGGATGCCGCGACGCCGGTGGCATTGGCCGCGCTGCTGACGGCGCACGGCTTCGGCGGCACCAGAATGCACGTGCTGAGCGCGCTGGGCGGGCCGCGCGAGCGGGTGGCGACGGCGACGGCCGAGCAGGGGGTGGGCGAGGTCGGGCCGCTGAACCTGGTGGCGCTGGAGGTGGTCGCGGGCGCAGGCGCGCGGGTGCTGCCGCTCGCCGCCGGGCTAGAGGACGGGCTGTTCGACCATGACGGCCAGCTCACCCGGCGCGAGGTCCGGGCGCTGACGCTCGCCGCCCTGGCGCCTCGCCAGGGCGAGCACCTGGTCGATGTGGGCTTGGGTGCGGGATCGGTGGCGATCGAGTGGTTGCTGCGCCACCCGGCGATGCGGGCGACGGGCATCGAGCCGGACCCGACGCGGGCGGCGCGGGCGCGGCGCAATGCCGAGAGCCTCGGCGTGCCGTCGCTGGCGGTGCGGCTCGGCCGGGCGCCGGCTGCACTGGAGGGGCTGGCGGCGGATGCGGTGTTCCTTGGCGGCGGCGTCTCGGCGCCGGGCGTCATCGAGGCGGCGTGGCAGGCGCTGCGGCCCGGCGGCCGGATCGTCGCCAACGCGATCACCCTGGCGAGCGAGGCGGCGCTGATCGCCGCCCAGGCGCAGTACGGCGGCGGCCTGACCCGGATCGGCCTCGAGCGGCTGGACCTGGTCGGTCGAATGGCGGCGTTCCGGCCGGCGATGACGGTGACCCAGTTCTGCGCGGCCAAGCCATGATGGTCGCCGGCATCGGCTGCCGCCCGTCGGCGGCGGCGAGCGCGATCGTCGCGGTGGTGCGCGCCGCCGAGGGGCAGGCCGGCGGGCGGGCGGACCTGCTGGCGGCGCCGGCGTTTCGCGACGGCGCGGCGCTGCGCGAGGCGGCGGCGCGCCTCGGTCTGACCCTGCGCCTGGTGGATCGGGCGGCGCTGTTGGCGGTGCAGCCTCGCTGCGAGAGCCGCTCGGCCGCGGCGCTGGCGGCAACCGGGCTCGCCTCGGTCGCCGAGGCGGCGGCGCTGGCGGCGGCAGGAGTAACGGCGGTGCTGCGCTGCCGGCGGCTGGACGGCGACGGCGCCAGCTGCGCCCTGGCGCAAGCGCAGGCGGGCTCACCGTGACGGTGCACTTCATCGGCGCCGGGCCAGGCGCGGCCGACTTGCTCACCCTGCGCGGCGCCGCCCTGCTCGGCCGCTGCCCGGTGTGCCTCTACGCCGGCTCGCTGGTCGCGCCCGAGATGCTGCGGCACTGCCCGGCCGGGGCGCGGATCGTCGACACCGCGAGGCTCGACCTCGACGCCATCGACGCCGAGTTCCGCGCCGCCGCCGCCGCCGGGCAGGACGTCGCACGGCTGCACTCCGGCGACCTGTCGATCTGGAGCGCGCTCGCCGAGCAGCTCCGCCGGCTGCAGGCCGCCGGCATCGACTACACGCTGACGCCCGGCGTGCCGGCCTTCGCCGCCGCCGCCGCGGCACTCGGCCGCGAGCTGACGATCCCGGGGGTGGCGCAGACGGTGGTGCTGACGCGAGTCGGCGGCGGCCGGGCCTCGCCGGTGCCGGCCGGCGAGAGCCTGGCCGGCTACGCCGCGACCGGGGCGACGCTGGCGATCCACCTCTCGGTCCACGCCGTCGAGCAGGTCGTCGACGAGCTCACGCCGGTGCTTGGCGGGCAGGCGCCGGTGGCGGTGGTGGTGCGGGCGAGTTGGCCGGAACAGCGCGTGCTACGCGGCACGCTGGCGACGGTGGCCGGCCTGGTCGAGCAGGCGGCGGTCGAACGCTCGGCGCTGATCCTGGTGGGCGCGGCGCTCACCGCCGACGGCGCCGACAGCGCGCTCTACGCGCCCGACTACGTGCGGCGGTTCAGGCCGGGCGGCCCCGGGTCGGACATCGCATGAGCGAGAACCTGCCCGTCGCGGCCAACCATCAGCACGTCAACCGCAATGTCGGCGCCGGCCACGACGTCGGCCGCGACCGCCTGCGCCCGGCGGCAGACCGCGCCGGGCAGGTCGATCCCGGCCGTTGCGGCATGCCCGAACGCCTCGGCGGCGGTGTTCGAGCTGGTGACCCGCTCGGCCAGGGCCGCATCGCCGCCCTGCCCGCGCGCCAAGCCTGCCAGCGCCGCCAGGTCGATCGTGCCGCGCTTGGAGTGCAAATCAAGCCGGCCCTGGGCCAGCTTGCCGAGCTTGGCCGGGCCGCCGGCCACCGTCACCCTCGCTACCGGATGGCCGCGCAGGTATTTCAGCATGCCGCCGACGAAATCCCCCATGTCGATCAGCGCCTGCTCGGTCAAATCCAGATGGGCACGCGCCGCCGCCTCCGAGGTGCTGCCGGTGGCCCCCACGACGTGGACGAGGCCGGTCGCGCGCGCGACGTCGATGCCGCGATGGATCGAGTGGATCCAGGCGGCGCAGGAATACGGCACCACGATGCCGGTGGTGCCCAGAATCGACAGCCCGCCGAGCACCCCAAGCCGCGGGTTCATCGTCTTGAGCGCGATCGTCGCTCCGTCCGGCACCGCGATCGTCACCGCGACGTCCCCTGGCCCAACCGCGGCCAGCGCGGCAGCGATCATCGCGCGCGGACCCGGGTTGATCGCCGGCTCGCCCACCGCGACCGGCAGGCCGGGCAAGGTCACGGTGCCCACACCCTCGCCGGCCTGGAACGTGACGCCGCTGCCAGGCGGCCCGCGACGCACGCTGACCCGGATCAGCGCGCCATGCGTCACATCCGGATCGTCGCCGGCGTCCTTGACGATCGCCGCGGTGGCGACCCCCTCGCCGCGCCAGGTCTCGGCCAGCGCGAACAGCGGCTGCTCGCCGCGCGGCAGGGTAAGCCCGACCGGGTCAGGAAAGTCGCCGGTCAGCAGCGCGGTCCAGGCCGCCTTAGCGGCGGCGGCGGCACAGGCGCCGGTGGTCCAGCCGCGTCGGAGCGGGGCGTTCATCGGGATAGAGCTAGGAAGGAAGGGGAAGGAAGGCCAGGGCTGTCTGCCCTGGACCCGATTAAAGGCGGAGCCTTTAAAATCCGTTCGTTACTCGGGGGAGGCTTAGACCGACCCGATTGGTCAATCGGCTTCGCCAAGCAAGAAAAACGAGTCGGGATCCAAGGGCCTCCCGGCCCGTCGTGCGCAGCACGCTTTCGCGTGACGTGGGTCAAGGGCAAAGCCCTTGCCTAACGCTTTCCTGGTCGCCGCTCCCCGCAGTGGCTCCGGCAAAACAACGGTGACGCTCGCCATCCTGGCGGCGCTTCGCGCTCGCGGGATCGCGGTGCGGGCGGCGAAGGTGGGGCCGGACTACATCGACCCGGCGTTTCATGCCGCCGCGACCGGGTGGCCGAGTGCGAATCTGGACAGTTGGGCGATGCCGCCGCGGCTGCTGGACGCGGTGGCATCGGGGGCGGCGGGCGACGGGTCGCTGCTGGTGGTCGAGGCGGCGATGGGGCTGTTCGATGGCGCGGGCGACGTGCCGGGGCGGTCGGGCAGTGCGGCGGACCTGGCGGCGCGATTTGGCTGGCCGGTGGTGCTGGTGATGGACGTGTCGGGGCAGTCGCAATCGGCGGCGGCGGTGGCGTGTGGGTTTGCCGGGTTTGATCCGCGGGTGCGGCTGGCGGGCGTGGTGCTGAACCGGGTGGCGAGCGAGCGGCACCGGATCGGCGCGGCGTCGGCCTGCGCGGCGGCGGGGCTGCGGGTGCTGGGAGCGCTGCCGCGAGAGGCGGCGGTGGCGTTGCCGGAGCGGCATCTGGGGCTGGTGCAGGCGGCCGAGACGACGGATTTGGCGGCGCGGCTGGCGGCGCTGGGGCGGCTGGCGGAGGCGCATTTAGATCTGGACGCGTTGTCGGGGCTTGGGGCGGCGGTGCCGGTGGCGAACCCGGTGATGCCGCTGCCGCCGCCGGGGCAGCGTGTGGCGGTGGCGTCGGACGCGGCGTTCGGCTTCGTCTATCCGCACGTGCTGGCGGGCTGGCGGCGGGCGGGCGCGGAGGTGATGCCGTTCTCGCCGCTGGCCGACGAGGCGCCGGACGAGGCGGCGGACGCGGTGTGGCTGCCGGGCGGCTATCCGGAGCTGCATGCGGGGCAGATCGCCGCGGCCAAGCGGTTTGGCGGCGCGATGCGGCGGTTCGGCGGGCCGGTGCATGGCGAGTGCGGCGGCTACATGGTGCTGGGAGAGGGCCTGGTCGACGCGGCGGGCGAGCGGCACGCCATGCTGGGGCTGCTGGGCCATTCGACGAGCTATGCGGCGCGGCGCATGCACCTGGGCTACCGCGAGGCGCGGCTGCTCGGCGACGGCGCGCTGGGGCGGGCGGGCACGGTGCTGCGCGGGCACGAGTTCCACTATGCGACGATGGTGGAGGGTGGGGCGGCGGGCGGCGGCGACCTGCCGCTGGCGGCGCTGTCGGACGCCAATGGCGTCGCGCTTGGGGATGTGGGCGGCCAGCGCGGGGCGGTGAGCGGCAGCTTCTTTCATGCGATCGCGGTGCAGGAGGCCTCAAGGTGACGTGTTCATGATGTGGTCTTCGATGGCGGCGGTGGCGGCGGCCTGTGCGGCGCTGCCGGCGGGCGATGATGCGGCGGCGGCGGCGGTGGCGGCGCGGCAGGCGCAGCTGACCAAGCCGCCAGGCAGCCTGGGGCGGCTGGAGGAGCTCGCGGCGTGGCTGGCGCGCTGGCAGGGATGCGCAATGCCGCGGCTCGGGCATGTCGAGGTGCTCGTGTTCGCCGGCAATCATGGCGTGGTGGAGCGCGGCGTCTCGGCCTATCCGGCGGCGGTGACGGCGCAGATGGTGGCGAACTTCGCCGCCGGTGGTGCGGCCATCAACCAGCTCGCGCGGGTGGCGGGAGCGAGCTTGCGGGTGGTGCCGGTCGCGCTCGATCGCCCGACGGCGGATCTGTGCGCCGCGCCGGCGATGGACGTGGCGGGCTTCCTGGAGGCGATGAATGCCGGCGCGGAGGCGGTGGGCGAGGCCGACCTGCTGTGCCTGGGCGAGATGGGCATCGGCAACACCACCGCCGCGGCGGCCCTGGCGGCGGCTCTGTTCGGCGGCGACGGGGGGGATTGGGCCGGGCGCGGCACCGGAGTGGACGCGGCAGGGCTGGCGCGCAAGGCGGCGGCGATCGACCTGGCGCTGATGCGGCATGGCACTGGCGAGGATCCGCTGGCGGCGGCGGCCTCGCTGGGCGGGCGCGAGCTGGCGGCGATCCTCGGCGCGACGCTGGCGGCGCGGCTCAGCGGCGTGCCGGTGCTGCTGGATGGTTTCGTCTGCACCGCGGCCGCGGCCCCACTGGCTCGCCTCGCGGCTGATGGGCTGGCGCATTGCCAGGTGGCGCACGCCTCAGCCGAGCAGGGGCATCGCCGGCTGAGCGCAGAGCTCGGCATGGCGCCGTTGCTCGACCTTGGCATGCGGCTGGGCGAAGGCTCGGGTGCGGCGTTGGCGGTGCCGATCCTGCGCGCCGCCTGCGCCTGCCATGCCGACATGGCGACCTTCGGCGAGGCCCGGGTGTCGGAGGCCGGACCTGCCAGTATTGAGTGATCTTGGGCGCGAGCTTGCCGCGGCGACGGCGCTGCTGACCCGGCTGCCGGTCGGCGGGCTGGTGGGGGACGACGCCGCGGTGCTCGGGCGCGCGGTCTGGGCCTACCCGCTCGTCGGCGCGGCGGTGGGCGCGGTCGGCGGGCTGGCCTGGTGGATCGGAGCGCGGCTCGGCCTCGCGCCGGCGGTGGCGGCGGCGTGGACGCTGGCGGCACTGCTGCTCGCGACCGGGGCGCTGCACGAGGACGGGCTGGCCGACGTCGCCGACGCGGCGGGCGGCGGCACCCGCGAGCGGCGGCTGGCGATCATGCGCGACAGCCGGATCGGCACCTTCGGCGCCGCCGCGCTGGTGCTCTCGCTCGGTGCGCGCGGCGCCGCGCTGGTGGCGCTCGGCGCGCGGGTCTGGCCGGCGCTGATCGCGGCAGGCGCGCTGGCGCGCGGCGCGATCCTGGTGCTGATCGCAGCGCTCGAACCGGCGCGGCCGGAGGGGCTCGCGGCCGCGCTGGGCCGGCCGCCGCGGGCGCGGCTCGCGGCCGGCGGCGGGCTCGCCGTGCTGGTGGCACTCGCCCTGCTGCCGATCATGCAGGCGACGATGGCGGCGGCGGCGGCGGCATTCGCGGCGCTGCTGCTGGCGGCGATCGCCCGGCGCCGCTTTGGCGGCTATACCGGCGACGTGCTCGGCGCCGGCTCGGTGCTGGCCGAATGCGTCGTGCTGAGCCTGCTGGCGTGAACGCAGAGCATCGCGCCCGGCGCCGGCGGGGCGGCGAGCAGGTCGGGCGGCAAGTCGCGCAGCAGCGCCGGCAGCAGGCGCAGCGGGCCGCCATGGCTGACCACCAGGCAGGGCTCGCCCCGCCGGCGCAGCGCGGCGGCGAACGCGGCGACACGGCCGAGCAGCGCGCCGCCGCTCTCGCCGCCGGGCGGCGCGAAGCCGGCCGGATCGGCGGCCCAGCAATCCAGCGCTGCGCGCGGGATCGCCTCCCAGAGCACGCCCTCCCAATCGCCAAAATCGAGCTCGTGCAGGCGCTCGTCCACCCGCAGCGCCACGCCGAGCCGCTCCGCCGCCGGGCGCGCCAAGGCCAGACAGCGGCCGGCCGGGCTGCTCCACACGGTCATCGCGCCGGTTTGAATCAGGCGGGCGACCAGGCCGCGCTCATCGGCGGCCGCCGGCAAGTCGAGCCGGCCGTAGCAGCGCCCGGCCGCCGCGACTGGCAGGTGGCGGACCAGGTGAACCCTCATCCGCCCGGCGTGCCAGGATGGTAGGGCCGCGTCCAGAGACGACCCTGGTCTTGGGCGGTGCCCGCTCGGGCAAGAGCGCGCTCGCCGAGCGGCTGCTCACCGCGGCGCCGCCACCCTGGACCTACATCGCCACCGCCACCGTCCATGACGGCGACGACGAGATGCAGGCCCGCATCGACGCCCACCGCGCCCGCCGCGGCGAAGCCTGGCGCACCCTGCACGCCGGCGCCGACCTCGCCGCCACGCTGCACCAGGCCGGCGACGCACCGGTGCTGATCGACTGCCTCACCCTGTGGCTCACCACCCTCATCCTCGGCGAGCACG
Organism: Acetobacteraceae bacterium; assembly: GCA_963692975.2. Lineage (GTDB taxonomy): Bacteria > Pseudomonadota > Alphaproteobacteria > Acetobacterales > Acetobacteraceae > CAXMMR01. Next base: position 8,346 of record CAXMMR010000006.1, read on the forward strand.
ACGTGGCACTCCGCACCGAACGGCTGCTCGCTGCACTGCCCCGCCCCGCCGCCACCGTCCTGGTCAGCAGCGAGGTCGGCCTCGGCATCGTGCCCGAGAACGCGCTCGCCCGACGCTTCCGCGACGCGGCCGGCACCCTGCACCAGCAGGTCGCCGCGCGCGCCGACCGGGTGCTGCTCGTCGCCGCCGGGCTGCCGCTCACACTGAAGGAGCCGCCGCCATGAGCGAAACCGAAGATCCCGAGCGCCACCGCCTCAAGATGCAAAAACGCAAGGCGGTGCAGGACGCCGAGGTCGCGGGCAAGACCGAACGCCGCGGCCTGCTGATGATCCACACCGGCAGCGGCAAGGGCAAATCCACCGCCGCGTTCGGGCTGCTGCTCAGAACGGTGGGGCATGGCCGCAAGACCGCGGTGGTGCAGTTCATCAAGGGCGCCTGGGCCACCGGCGAACGCCACGTGCTGGAAGGCTTCGGCCCGCTGGTGGAGTGGCACACGCTTGGCGAAGGCTTCACCTGGGAAACCCAGGACCGCGCCCGCGACGTCGCCGCCTGCCAGCACGCCTGGACCGTGGCCGAGACGCTGCTGCAGCGCGAGGACATCGCCCTGCTGGTGCTGGACGAGCTCAACATCGCGCTGCGCTACGAGTACCTGCCGCTCGACCAGGTGCTCGCCGCGCTGACGCAACGGCCGCGCGACATGCACGTGGTCGTCACCGGCCGCAACGCGAAGCCGGCGCTGATTGAGGCGGCGGACCTCGTGACCGAAATGACTTTGGTGAAGCACCATTTTCAGGCGGGCGTGACGACGCAGGAAGGCATTGAGTATTAAGCAAGACAGCGCTTCTTTTTTGAAAAAAAGAAGCAAAAAACTTTTTTCCGAATGGCGAGGAGGCCTGGCTGTTCTTGCTTGGCGAAGCCGGTCAATCCTCGTCCCGCACGCATCGTCCTGCCGTGAGGCATAGATAAAGAATGGATTTTAAAGGCTCCGCCTTTAATGGGGTCCAGGGGCAAAGCTCCTGGCCTTTCCTTGCCTAAAGCCCTCATGTTCCAAGGCACCGGCTCCAGCGTCGGCAAGTCGCTGCTGGTCGCCGGCTTATGCCGTGTCTTCACCCGGCGGGGCCTTACCGTGCGGCCCTTCAAGCCGCAGAACATGTCCAACAACGCCGCGGTCACCGCAGAGGGCGGCGAGATCGGGCGGGCGCAGGCGTTGCAGGCGCGGGCCTGTGGGGTGGCGCCGAGCGTGCACATGAACCCGGTGCTGCTCAAGCCGCAGAGCGAAGTCGGCAGCCAGATCGTGGTGCAGGGCCGGGTGGTCGGCACGGCTCGGGCGCGCGACTACCAGGCGATGAAGCCGGCGCTGATGCCGGCAGTGCTGGAGAGCTTCGCCGCGGTGGGGCGCGGCGCCGGGCTGGTGCTGGTGGAGGGGGCGGGCAGCGCGTCCGAGATCAATCTGCGCGCCGGCGACATCGCCAACATGGGGTTTGCGCGCGCGAGCGGCACGCCGGTGGTGGTGATCGGCGACATCGACCGGGGCGGGGTGATCGCCGCCCTGGTGGGCACGCATGCGGTGCTGGCGCCGGAGGATCGGGCGATGGTGCGCGGCTTCATCGTCAACCGGATGCGCGGCGACCCGACGCTGTTCGCCGCCGGGATGACGGCGATCGCCTCGCGCACCGGCTGGCCGGGGCTGGGGCTGGTGCCTTACTGCAAGGCGGCGCGGCGGCTGCCGGCGGAGGACGCGGCGGACCTGGCGGAGCGGACCGGGCGGCGTGGGGAGGGGCGGCTGCGCATCGCCGTGCCGCTGCTGCCAGGGATCGCCAATTTCGACGACCTTGACCCGCTGGCCGCCGAGCCAGACGTCAGCCTGACGCTGGTGCCGGCCGGGCAGGCGCTGCCGGTCGCCGACCTGCTGATCCTGCCCGGCTCGAAGACCACGATCGCGGACCTCGCGGTGCTGCGGCGCGAGGGCTGGGACATCGACATCGCAGCGCATCACCGGCGCGGGGGCAGGGTCCTCGGCCTGTGCGGCGGCTACCAGATGCTGGGCCGCACGGTCGCCGACCCGGACGGCATCGAGGGGCCGGCGCAGGCGGTGGCGGGGCTCGGCCTGCTCGACGTCGAGACGGTGCTGCGCGGCGACAAGCGGCTGGCGCCCGTCAGCGGCTGGAGTGTGGCGGACGGGGCGCCGTTCGCCGGCTACGAGATGCATGTCGGCCGCACCGACGGGCCGGACACAACGCGGCCGCTGCTGCGGCTGGCGGACGGGCGGCTTGACGGGGCGTGCTCGGCGGACAAGCGGGTGTGCGGCACCTATGCGCACGGGCTGTTCGCCGACGACCGGCAGCGCGGCGCTTGGCTCGCGCGGTTCGGCGCGGCCCCGGGCGGCTTCGACCACGAGGCGGGGATCGAGGCGGCGCTGGATGCGCTGGCGGCGCATCTGGAGGCGCATGTGGATTGCGATGCGTTGCTGAGGATTGCAGCGGCGTGAAGGAAGCGCTTCTTTTTTGAAAAAAAGAACCAAAAAACTTTTACTTATTTAATTTATGTATGTTACAGTAGAGCAATTTAAGCTCGATTAGATGGATAGAAGTTTTTTGCTTCTTTTTTTCAAAAAAGAAGCGCTGCTCCGATGACGACCACCACCTGCACGGCACAGGCGCGTTGATACAGACGCAGCGCCTGGCGGAGAGCATCCGGCGTCGCCTCGGCGCGGCCGTCTCCGGTCCAGGCGTCCTCGCGCAGGATCGTGCCGTAGCGGCGCGGACCGTTCAGGCGCAGGCCCAGCGCGCCGGCCATCGCCGCCTCGGGCCAGCCGGCGTTCGGCGAGCGATGGGCTCGCGCATCGCGGCGGACGATGCGCACGCTGGCGCCGGCTTGGCCGCCGGCGGCCAGCGTGAGCCAGAGCGCGGCAAGGCGCGAGGCGGGCAGGTTCACCCAATCATCCAGCCGGGCCGCGGCCCAGCCGAACGCCTCATGGCGCGGCGTGCGGTGGCCGATCATGCTGTCGGCGGTGTTGATCGCCTTGTAGGCGAGGATGCCAGGTAGCCCGAGCAGCGCGCACCATAGCGCCGGCGCCACCACGCCGTCGGAGAAATTCTCGGCCAGGCTCTCGATCGCGGCCCGCACCACGCCGGCCTCGTCCAGCACCGATGTGTCGCGGCCGACGATGTGGGCGACCGCGGCGCGGCCGGCGGCCAGGCCCTCATCCCGCAAGGCGTCGGCGACGGCGCGGACATGGGCATGCAGGCTGCGGCTGGCCGGCAGGCTTGAGGCCAACACGGCCAATCCGGCGATCGCGGCCGGGCGAGGCAGCAGGGCGAGCGAGAGCGCCTGCAGCAGCAGCGCCGGCAGCACAGTCGCGGCGAGCAGCAGCGCCAGCGCCAGCACGCCGCGGCGCCGGCGCGCGGCTTCGGGCCGGTGCGCCTCGTTCAGCCGCCGGTCCAGCCCCGCGATCAGCGCGCCGACCCAGGTCACCGGATGACCGACCAAACGGAACAGCCCAGCCGGATAGCCGCACGCCGCCTCGATCAGCAAGGCGCCAGCGGTGATCGCGAGGGTGGGCGGCATCGCTACTCGGCAACGCCGGGTGCGACGAGGCGTAGAAAGCGTGAGCTCAGAGGGATAGCACCGCCATGACCATCCTGCTTGCCGCCGCCTCGCCGATCGAGCTCGAAGCCGAGGCGGACGCAGCCGGGCTGCCGGCAGCCGCAGTCAAGGCCGGGCTCGAGCTCTATCATTCGCTGACCGCCGCCCTCGGCTTGCGCAGCCTCTCGGCCGAGCAGGAGGAGCCGACCGACTGGCCGGTGCACCGCTTCCTGCTCAGCGACGCCGACGGCGACGACCCCACCCACCACCTCGAAGGCCTCGGCCACGCCCGCCACGTGTCGCGCACCCTCGGCGCCGATGAGGTGGCGCCCAGCATCCTCTACGCGGACGCACAGGAGGGAGCCTACTCCGGCCTGCTGATCGCGGCGGCGGATGAGACACGGATGGCTTTGGCGTTGCGGGCGGTCAGACAAGGTTAACGCAAGGAGGAAGCAAGTAAGGCCAGGAGCTCTGCTCCTGGACCTCGCTGGGGCCCGCGGCCCCAGACCCCATCCATTTGGAGCCCCAACTCCTTCTTTCTTGCTTGGCGAAGCCATCCGAAATTGCTCGTACGTCCCTAACCTCGCCCGCCAAAGATGAATAATTAAACGGATTTCAAAGGCTCCGCCTTTGATGGGGTCAAGGGGCAAAGCCTTGCCTTGCCTTGCCTTGCCTCGCCTTGCCTCACACCCCGCGGCGGGTGCGTGCGGCGAGGAGGGTGTTTTCCAGCAGGCAGGCGATGGTCATCGGGCCGACGCCGCCGGGGACGGGGGTGATGGCGCCGGCGTGCTCGGCGATGGCGGCATAGAACACGTCGCCGACCAGGCGGCCGTCCGGCAGGCGGTTGATGCCGACGTCGATGACGGTGGCGCCGGGCGCCACCCAATCGCCTTGGACCAGCTCGGCGCGGCCGACGGCGGCGACGATGATGTCGGCGCGGCGGCATTCGGCTCTTAGGTCGCGGGTGGCGGAGTGGGCCAGGGTGACGGTGGCGTCGGCGGCGGTGAGTAGGGTGGCGACGGGGCGGCCGACGATGGCCGAGCGTCCGAGCACGAGGGCGCGGGCGCCGCGCAGCGGATGGCCGGCTTCGGCGAGCAGCTTCATCACGCCGCGCGGGGTGCAGGGGCAGAGTGTCGATAGGCCATCGGCGAGGCGGCCGGCGTTGAGCGGGTGGAAGCCGTCGACATCCTTGGCGGGGTCGATCGCCTCGATGACGGCGCGGGCGCGGATCTGCGGCGGCAGCGGAAGCTGCACCAGGATGCCGTCGACGGCCGGGTCGTCGTTCAGCATGCGGACGGTGGCGAGCAGGGTGGCCTCGTCGGCGTTGGCCGGCAGGCGGATGGTCTGAGCGGCAAAGCCGGCCTCGCGGGCGGCGCGGTCCTTGTTGCGGACGTAGACGTGGCTGGGGCCGTCTTCGCCGACCAGCACGACGGCGAGGCTCGGGGTGAGGCCGAGCGCGGCGGCGGCCTCGGCGACGGTGGCGCGCAGGGTTCGGGCGAGGGCGCGGCCGTCGAGGATGCGCGCGGTCAAGGGGGCGCGGTCATCAGATCAGCGGCGGCCAGACGCCCTCGTGGATGCCGACGAACAGATACTCGAGCAGCGGCGAGACGACGATCTGCAGCAGGATGAGGGCGACCCAGGGGCTGAAGTCGATGCCGCCGAACTGCGGCAGCACCTGCCGGATCGGGCGCAGGATCGGGTCGGTGATGCGGAACAGGATGTCGCTGATGGTCCACACGGCGCGATTGCGGGTGTCGAGCACGCCGAAGGATATCAGCAGGCTGATCACGGCGGCGATGATGATGGCCCAGGTGAGCAGTCGGACGATGACGAACAGCAGCTGGAAGACGATGACGGTCAGCACGCCCGGCGGGCTCCTGGTTGGCTGGGCGGACCCTATGCGGGCCTCCGGCGTGGCGCAACGGCGGGGTGCTGCGCAGGCGGGTCTTGACGCGGCAAGGCGGGGTGCGCATGAGTGCGGCCGCCGCAAGGCGGGGCTGTAGCTCAGTTGGTAGAGCGCCTCGTTCGCAATGAGGAGGCCAGCGGTTCGATTCCGCTCAGCTCCACCATGCCCGCCTTGTCTGACCGCAGAAAGACAAGGCCAGGGCTCTGTTCTGGACCCGTCACGCGCCAGCGTGCATTCGCACGACGGGCCGGAAGGCCCCAGACCCCTTGCACTTAAGACAGCGCGTTACCGGCATCACCTGGCGGGTCAGGCTGTGGGACGGCCACAAGCATGGTGATGAACATCGCCTCGATGAGAACATCGACGATGCTGGTGCTTAATGCTGGAATGTGACGCAAAGCGATCAAGATACCGCCGAGTATCGTGCTGAGGACTAAGATGAAGGCTATCCAGGCAGTGTGGCGGCTGCGGGTTGCCTCCCACCAGCATGGACGGGCATTTGGATCGACGCGGAACGGCATCATCAGACCGACCACGGTCATGCTGAAAACAGGGACGATGCTATAGGGCGATGTCTGCTCCGGCAGGCCGCCTATGTAGGTCACCACGCTGCCGAACAGGTCCAGGAACGTGCCGAGCATGGCGAAGCTGATCGCGATGTAGATCGAGGTTCGGCTCTGAGTGACGGTAATCACGTCGCTTCCCGGTCAGTCTAGCAGGTTACGGGACTTACGTCTGTGCCTTGTTCTGGGCGTTCGACGACCTCGAGATCGTGTTTCGGGATGCTCCACATCATCAACGGCAACGTGGTCGCAAATATAAGATCGAGCGCGAACTGCGTCCGTAGGGGGCCTGTGTCGGAAAATCTTACGAGAGCGAGCGGGAGCACAAAGACGACAGCAATGACCAGGACGGTCACCACGATCAGCTTCACGCTTATGGTCGGCTTTGGACGACCCGACGCCGGGGAGAGCAGCGTCAGCATCAGGACCCCATAGTAGGGCTCGAATGTGCTGTTGAGGTGCGGGGAACCTTGGGTGCCGAACAGAACCCCCGCTTTGTCGGCAAGGTCGGCCAGCACCCATATCAGCGCCATTAGATGCGCCAACAGCCTTGAGCTGCGCCTCAAGATCATATGAGCCTCCCGACCCGGTCAGCAAACGCTACACGATCAGAGTAAAAGTTTTTTGGTTCTTTTTTCAAAAAAGAACCCCTTCCTTCGCCGGCGCCCGCCCGATCACAATCCGCAACGGATCACCTCGCGCCGGCAGGAACGCGTCGGTCGTGACCTCCGCAAACCCTGCCTCGCGCAGGTAGGCGCCGACGAGGCCCTGCTGCTGCTCGCCGGTGAGCGCCTGCCAGATCGCCACCGCCTTGGTGGGAAAGCAGCGGTTGGAGAACGAGGCGACGAACGGTGCGCCGGGGCGCAGGCAGCGGCGTAGCTCGCGCAGCACGTCGACCGGGCGCTGCAGGTATTGGATCGAGACGCATTGGCAGGCGCCGTCGAGGCTGGCGTCCGGCAGCGGCAGGTTCGGGTCGCGGTTGAGGTCCTGGACGAACCAGCGGCTCAGCCGCGGGTTGGCGGCGAGCTCGGCGGCGTTCATGCCGTGACCGATCACCGAGGCGTAGGCCACGTCCTCGGGCAGGTGGCTGACCCAGCTGCTCATCAGGTCGAGCAGCGCGCCGCCGGCCGGCAGGATTGCGCGGTAGCAGCGCGTCACGGCATCGATCGCGGCGTCGTCGATATGGGTGACGAAGCGGGGGGAGACGTAGAACGCGTCGTCCGGCGAGGCATCGGCCTTGCGGAAGGCGGCGTCGGGCAGGCGGGGCAGCTGGGTCATCGAGGCGATATCGGCCTGGCCGCGCGCTTGCCCAGGCCACCCGGCGGCCGGCGACGGAGGCGGCGCATTGAACCCGATCGGGCCGGCACGAAGTTGCCGCTGATGCGTAGAGCATGGATGCTCTAGGAGGCTCCCCGCCATGGTCGCCATTCCGTATCCTGCCGGCCCTGCTAGCGCCCTGCCGCCGCGCGAGCTGGCGCGGCGCCTTGCGCGTCTGCGCCGCCTCGCCTGGTTGATCGACGGGGTGTTTCACGTTCCCGGCACGCGCTTCCGCTTCGGCCTGAACAGCGCGATTGGCCTGCTGCCGGTGGGCGGCGACGCGGTGCTCGGCAGCATCTCGCTGTGGATCATCTACGAGGCGCACAAGCTCGGCGTGCCCGGCAACAAGCTTGCTCAGATGCTCGGCAACGTCGCGCTCGAGCTCGCCGGCGGCAGCGTGCCGATCGTGGGCGATTTTTTCGACATGGCGCTCAAGGCGAACCTGCGCAACATCGCCATCATCGAGGCGCATTTCCGCTAGAGGGAAGCCAGGGCTCGCGGCCCCAGACCCCATTCATTGGAGGGCCTGGACGGGTCCTTTTTGCTTGGCGAAGCCACTCAATCCTTCTTCCAGCGGCGCCTACCTTGCCATAGAAGCATGATTTACAAATGGATTTTAAAGGCTCCGCCTTTAATGGGGTCGAGGGGCAAGGCCCCTCGCCTTACTTCCTCCTTGCAACCGCTGCGCCGCCTGAGGGTTGGCATGCGCGACACCGCATGGGAGGCCGCAATGGCGCAGCAGGAACAGTTCGACAAGCTCTGGTCGATGATGAAGGACGCGAAGTTCGCGATGCTCGTCTCGCGTGACGGCGGGCATCTGCGCGGCCGGCCGATGGCGGCGAGCCAGGACGGGTTCGACGGCACGCTGTGGTTCTTCACCTCGGCGTCCAGCCACAAGGTCGACGAGGTCGGCGCCGAGAACCAGGTCTGCGTCACCTATGCCGAGCCGAGCAGCCAGGACTACCTGTCGATGTCTGGCTCGGCGACCCTGGTGCGCGACCAGGCGGAGAAGGACAAGCGCTGGTCGGAGCTGCTGAAGACCTGGTTCCCCAAGGGCAAGAACGACCCGGACGTCGCCCTGCTCAAGGTGACGGTCGAGCAGGCCGAGTATTGGGACGCGCCGAACAGCACAGTCGTCCACGCGTATGGCTACGTGAAGTCGGTGCTGACCGGCGAGCCGCCGAAGCCCGGCGACCATGCCAAGGTGCAGATCCGCTAGGCTGTCGCTGTCAATGCCCGACCATCCAAACTAAACGTGACTGACTAGTTACGCTTCGTTGTGCATCTTACCTCGGCGCGCTGCATTTAACGGCGACCACTGAGCGGGGGTCGGTCCATCCGGCCCCCGCTCCCAGCATGCGGGGCAAGACATGGCGACCACACCGATCGACGCGACGACGCAGACCTACCTCGACAACACCGCCGCCGGCAACGCGATCGAGATCGCCGCGGGCGAGTTCGATGAAACCAAGGCCAGCAACGCCGCCGCGGCCCAGCTCGGCCGCTGGTTCGCCACCCAGCACACCTTTCTGCAGGGCGGCCTGACCAACGTCGCCGCCCAGCTTGGCGCGACGCTGAGCCCCGCGTTCAACAGCACGCAGGCGGCCGAGATCGCGACCTTGAGCTCGCTGACCGGCACGCCGCTGACCCAGGCCTATATCGCCGACGACCTCACCAGCCAGACCGTCGCTTACGACGCCTCGAGCCTCTATGCCTCAAGCGGCACCAATCCGACCGTCGTCTCGCTGGCCACCCAGGCGGTGCCGGTGCTGGAAGACCACATCAACCAGCTGCAGACGATCGACCAAAGCGTGTTCGGGGCCGCCGCGCCGACGGCGACCTTCCCCACCACCTACACCGCCGGGCCGCCGCTGGCGCCCGAGACCACCACCGTCACCGCCGCCGACCAGACCTTCGTTGACAACGCGGTGAACGACCTGACGACCGGCGTCGACGAGGGCACGATCGCTCTGACGACCCACTTGCTCGACAACACCGAGGTGTACGGCGCCTGGGAGATCGCAAATGACGGCCCGGCGCTGGCGGACGCGAAGGCGATCGCCGCCGTCGGCGGGGCCACCGTGCCGGGTGCGCTCAGCGCCGCCAGCACTGCCCAGATCACGACGCTCATGGGCCTGACCGGGCGAGCGTTCGACACCCAGCTCGCCAGCTACTCGATCACCAACTACCAGGCGGCGATCACCCAGTTCGAGGCCGAGATCGCCACCGGCTCCGACCCGGCGCTGATGTATCTGGCGAGTGCGGCGCTGCCGACCGCCGGGCAGCTCCTCGCCCAAGCCGTCATCGACTATGGCGAGAGCGCCGGCGGCCTGACCGACACCACCGCCGCGCCAACGACCGCCGTCGGCTCGATCCTGAACGCGGCCGCCAATTTCGCCACCTCCGGCACCGCGTTCATCTCCGGCTCGGCCGGTCAGGCCAGCACGCCCGGAGCGCTGGCGACCGGACAGATCGGCATCCAGTTCGTCAACGGCAGCGAGGCGGTGGCCTCCGGCTACGCCTTCGTCATCGACACGGCGACGGCGCCGGTGACGATCACCGGCGCCGCCGACCAGTTCGAAGCAGTCTCCGGCGACGTCAATGGCATGACCTATTACGGCGGCGTCGGCGGCGGCGACATCGGGCTCGCGGCCGGCACCAACGAAGTGCTGGCCGCCAGCGGCAACTACTATGTCGGCGCCGATGGCGGCAACAACACGATCATCGCCGGCAACGGCGTGGACACGGTCGCGACCACCGGCGGCACCAACCTGATCGAGCTCGGCACCGGCAACAACGTCGTCACCACCGGCGCCAACGACACGATCTTCTCCTCGTCCGGCTCCGACACAATCTTCGCGACCGCGGGCAAAGACGAGGTGCTGGCGGGCTCGAAGGGGCTCATCTACGCCGCCGGCGGCACCGGCGTCGCCGGCAGCATCACGGCGGACAGCGCCGCGGTGACCGTCTTTGGCGGTAGCGGCAGCACGCTGCTGGTCACCGGCTCGGCGAAGGGCAACGTGATCGCGGCCGGCGCCGGCAACGAGACGCTGTCGGGCGCCGGGTCGACCGGCACCAGCACGTTCTTCGCCGGCAGCGGCACGGACTCGATCAGCGGCGGCGACACCGGCTCGGCGTTCGTCGCCGGCACCGGCACGGCGACGCTCGTCGGCGGCGGCGGCGAGAACCTGTTCCAATTCGTCAACACCGCGGCCGGCGGCAGCGACACGTTGGGCTTCACCAGCTCGGACGTGATCTCGCTGGTCGGCTACGCCAGCACCGCGGCGGCCGACGTCATCGCCTCGCAGACCAAGGTCACCGGAGGCGTCACCTTCACGCTGTCGGACAACACCCACGTCACGGTCTCCGGCGTTACGTCGCTCACGGCCGCGAACTTCGTCTGAGGCAAGGCTCGGCGTCCGAGGTCCGGCGCTCCCCGATCGGTCCAGGAGCAATTGCGCCTGGACCGATTTCTTAACCTGGGTAAAGCCTGGTAAGCTTCGGGCTTGCTTACCTGGTCTCTCTCCTCGGGCACGCCGGCGGTCAAGCGGTGAGCCACGATACGCTGCTCCACCGGCTCGTGCGTCCCTCCGCTCGCGCTCTTGCGTCCACCAGGCTGCGGCCGAATCACATCACCGCCTTGCGCATTGCCAGCGGCGTCGGCGCGGCTAGCTGCTTTGCGGCCGCCACGCACTTTGAATTGCGACTTGGTGCGACGCTGTTCGTGCTTTCCGCATTGCTCGATCGCGCCGACGGCGAGTTGGCGCGGCAGAGCGGGCGCTTCAGCCAGCTCGGCCACTGGCTCGACCTCGCCTCCGATTGCAGCTGCGACGCCCTGGTGTTCCTCGGCCTGGCGTTCGGCGCCTGGGGCGGCCGGCTGGGCAACCTCGCGCCGCTGCTCGGCGTGCTGGCGGGTTGCGGCACCGTGCTGCTGTTCTGGCAGCTCAACCTGCCCGACGAGCCTGGAGCGGCGCGGCCAAAACCGCGCGACCGTCCGGCGCGGCGCGCGTTCGACCCAGATGACCTCATTCTCGGCGTGCCGCTCATCGTCTGCACCGCCGGGCCTGACGTCGCACTGCTGCTCGCCGGGATCCTCACGCCGCTGGCGCTGCTTAGCGTGGTGATCGCTCGACGCTTGCCGCAGCGGGCGGCCGGGTTTGACCGCACGATCAACCACGCTGGCGCACGCAACCGAACAGTGCCGCATGGCTGAGCGCGGCGGATCGAGAGCAGGTGCGGTCAGCCGTCGGCCGTCCTGGCCGGTGGGCGAGACTTCCGTGCCACAATCGGCGGCGGCCGAGGTTACCGCGCTGCGGGTGGCGGTGCTGATCCCCTGCCGCAACGAGGCGCTGGCGATCGATGGCGTGGTGCGCGCCTTTCGGGCCGCGCTGCCGCGGGCGGCGATCTTTGTCTACGACAACGCCTCGATCGACGGCACCGCCGCGGTCGCCGCCGCCGCCGGCGCCACGGTCCGGCTGGAGCCGCGCCGCGGCAAGGGCAACGTGGTGCGGCGCATGTTCGCCGACGTCGAGGCCGATGCCTACCTGCTGGTCGACGGCGACGACACCTACGACGCGGCCGCCGCCCCCGAGCTGCTCCGCCTGCTGGTCAGCCGGCAGCTCGACATGGTGACGGCGACCCGGGTGAGCGACCGCAGCGAGGCCTACCGCACCGGCCATCGCGCCGGCAACACGGCGCTGACGGGCATCGTGACGGCGCTGTTCGGTCACCGCGTCACCGACATGCTCTCCGGCTACCGCGCCTTTTCGCGCCGCTTCGTCAAATCGTTCCCGGCGCTCTCCACCGGCTTCGAGACCGAGACCGAGCTGACCGTGCACGCGCTTGAGCTGGCCATGCCGGTCGGCGAGGCCGAGGCCGGCTACCGCGAGCGGCGCGCCGGCTCGGTCTCCAAGCTCAGGACCTGGACCGATGGGCTGCGCATCCTTGGCACCATCGTATTACTGGTGAAAGAGGCGCGGCCGCTGCTGTTCTTCTTCTTCTTCGCCTCGCTGCTCGCACTCGCCGGCCTGCTGCTCGGAGTACCCGTGGTGCTGGAGTTCCGCCACACCGGCCTGGTGCCGAGACTGCCGACGGCGATCCTGGCGACCGCGCTGATGGGGCTAGCCTTCCTGTCGACCACCTGCGGCTTCGTGCTCGACAGCGTGGCGCGCGGGCGTAAGGAGGCCAAGCGGATGGCGTATCTGGGGGTGCCGGCGGTCAGGCAGGAAGAGGTTCTTTTTTGAAAAAAAGAACCAAAAAACTTTTGTCCGTTTAGCAGCGCTCCCGCCCGTTTGCCTACAAACGGATGAAAGTTTTTTGCTTCTTTTTTTCAAAAAAGAAGTCTTCCCTTCCCAGGTATTCCCCATGCTCGACCTCGCCCCTCCCGACCCCGCGCGCGACGCCATAGCGGGCTGGCACCGGCGCGACGAGGCGACGTGCGTGGCCGCGCTGCTGCAGCAGGTCTCGATCCCGCCGGACGTTGCAGCAGCGGCGGAGGCGCGCGCGCGGACGCTGGTTGCGCATCTGCGCGCCCGGCCGGCGGCGGGGTTGGCGGCGCTGGTGCACGAGTTCTCGCTCTCCTCCGAGGAGGGGGTGGCGCTGATGACGCTGGCCGAGGCGCTGCTGCGCATTCCCGACGAGGCGACGCGCGACGCGCTGATCCGCGACAAGCTTGGCGAGCGGGACTGGACAGGGCATGCCGGCGCCGGCCGGCCGGCCCTTGTGCGGGCGGCCGCGCTGGGGCTTGCGGCCGGCGAGCGGCTAGTCGGGCCGGCCTCCGGGCTGTGGGCGCCGATGCAGCGGCTGGCCGCCCGGCTCGGCGAGCCGGTGCTGCGGCGCTGCCTGGACAGCGCGATCCGCGGCCTCGGCGAGCAGTTCGTCACCGGCCAGAGCATCGAGGCGGCGCTGACCCGCAGCCGCAAGCGCGAGCGGCAGGGGTTTTCCTACTCCTACGACATGCTGGGCGAGGCGGCGCTGACCGAAGCCGACGCGAGCGCCTACCTCGCGGCTTACGAGCACGCGCTGCACGCGATCGGCCTCGCCCGCCCGGGCGGCACTGATGAGGCCCGTGCCAATGCGACGCCGCGGCCGGGCCTGTCGATCAAGCTCTCCGGCCTGCATCCGCGCTACGAGCGGGCGCGGCGGACGCAGGTGCTGGACGAGCTGCTGCCGCGCCTGCTCGGCCTCGCGCGGCTGGCGCGGCGCTACGATGTCGGGCTGAACATCGACGCCGAGGAGAGCGAGCGGCTGGCGCTGTCGCTCGACCTGCTGGAGGGGCTATGCCGCGACCCGGCACTGGCCGGCTGGAACGGCGTCGGCTTCGTCGTCCAGGCCTACGGCAAGCGGGCGCGGGCGCTGATCGACTGGCTGGCGGGACTCGCCGAGGCCACCGGCCGGCGGCTGGCGGTGCGCCTGGTCAAGGGCGCCTACTGGGACAGCGAGATCAAGCGCGCCCAGCAAGACGGCGCGGCCGACTACCCGGTGTTCACCCGCAAGCCGCACACCGACCTCTCCTACATCGTCTGCGCCGAGGCGATGCTGAGCCGCCCCGGCGCCCTCTACCCGCAATTCGCCACCCACAACGCCCAGACGCTGGCGACCATCGAGGCGATGGCGGCTTCGCTGCTCGGGCCGTTCCAACCCGGGCAGTACGAATTCCAGTGCCTGCACGGCATGGGCGAGCCGCTTTACGAGGGCCTCGTCGGCGCGCCGGACGGGCAGGCGCGGTCCTGCCGGATCTACGCCCCGGTCGGCACGCATGAGAGCCTGCTGGCCTACCTGGTGCGCCGGCTGCTGGAAAACGGCGCCAACGCCTCGTTCGTCAGCCGCATCGCCGACCCGGCAGTGAGCATCGACGACATCGTCGCCGATCCGGTCGCGCGAGTGCGCGCTGAACACGAGTTGCGGCTGCGCGCCGAACACGACTTGCGGCTGCGTGCCGAGACCGGGACGCCGGCCGGCGCGGGGCTGCCGCTGCCGCCGGCGATGCTGGGCACGCGGCTGAACAGCCGGGGGCTCGACCTCGCCGACGAGCCCACCCTGGCGCAACTCGCCGCCGCACTCGAACCCGAGGCAGGCCGGCGGCACGCGGCCGGGCAGCCCGGAGAGGGCGAGGCGCTCGCCATCATCAACCCGGCCGACCCCACGGACATCGTCGGCACCGCCTGGCAGGCCAGCGAGAGCGAGGCGCGCGACGCCATGACGCGCGCCGTCGCCGCGGGGCCCGGCTGGGCGGCCCGGCCGGCGGGCGAGCGCGGCGGCATCCTGCGCCGCGCCGCCGCCCTGCTGGAGCAGGCGCGCCCGGCGCTGCTGGCGCTGATGACGCGCGAGGCCGGCAAGACGCTGGCCAATGGCGTCGGCGAGGTGCGCGAGGCGGTCGACTTCCTGCGCTTCTACGCCGACGAGGCCGAGCGCGTCGCCGGACCAGGCAGCCAGCCGCTCGGCCCGGTGCTGTGCATCAGCCCGTGGAACTTCCCGCTGTCGATCTTCACCGGCCAGGTCGCCGCCGCACTCGCCGCCGGCAACACGGTGCTGGCCAAGCCGGCCGAGGAGAGCCCGCTCACCGCCGCCGCCGCGACCCGGCTGCTGCACGAGGCCGGCGTGCCCGGCGAGGCGCTGCAGCTGCTGGTCGGCGACGGCACGCTCGGCGCGGCGCTGGCCGCCGACCAGCGGCTGCGCGGCGTCGCGTTTACCGGCTCCGAGCCGGTCGCCCTCCTGCTGCGTGTCGAACTCGCCGGGCGGCTCGGCGATGATGGCGCGCCATCGCCGCTGGTTGCCGAGACCGGCGGGATGAACGCGCTGGTGGCCGACAGCTCGGCGCTGCCGGAGCAGGTGGTGGCCGACGCCGTGCTCTCCGCCTTCGACAGCGCCGGCCAGCGCTGCTCGGCATTGCGCCTGCTCTGTGTCGCGACCCCGCTCGCCGAGCGGGTGCTGGCGCTGCTGCGCGGCGCGATGGCGAGCCTCGCCGTCGGCAAGCCGGACCGGCTTGGCGTCGATGTCGGCCCGGTGATCACCCGTGACGCGGCCGACGCCATCCGCGCCCACGTCGCCCACATGGCCGGGCTTGGCTGCCCGGTGCACCAGGTGCCGCTGCCGGCCGGGCTGCCGGACAGCTTCGTCGCGCCGACGCTGATCGAGGTCGCCTCGCTCGACCAGATCCCCGGCGAGGTGTTCGGCCCGGTGCTGCACCTGCTGCGCTTCCAGCCGGACGAGCTGGACGAGCTGCTCGCCGGCCTAGGCGAGACCGGCTACGGCCTCACCTTCGGCCTCGCGACGCGCATCGAGGCGGTGGTCGATCGCGTGCTGCCGCTGGCGCCGGCCGGCAACCTCTACGTCAACCGCAGCATCATCGGCGCCGTCGTCGGCGTGCAGCCCTTCGGCGGCCACGGCCGCTCCGGCACCGGGCCGAAAGCCGGCGGCCCGCTCACCCTGCGCCGCCTGCTCGCGCAAGCCGGGGACGACGCCGGTCCGGCGTTGCCGCCCGGGCCGCCATCCGCGTGGCCCGAGCCGGCGCGCCGGTTCTGCGCCTGGCTCGACGCCCAGCACGACCCGGCGACCGCGCAGGCCGCCCGCACCCTGCTCGCCGCCACGCCGCTCGGCATCGAGCAGGTGCTGCCCGGGCCGGTCGGCGAGCGCAACGTCTACAGCGTGCAGCCGCGCGGCAGCGTGCTGTGCCGCGCCGCAACCCCGGCCGCGCTGCGGCTCCGCATCGCCGCCGCGCTCGCAACCGGCAACCGCGTGCTGGTCGACCCGGCCGTGCTGGGCACGCTGCCGGACGGCATCGCCGCGGCCGACGACGGCACGGCCGACCACGTGCTGTTCGACGGCGACGCCGCGGCCTTCGCGACGCTCGACCGGCAGATGGCCGCACGCGACGGCCCGCTGGTTGCGGTGCAGTGCGGCCTGGCGCTGCATCGCCTGGTGCTGGAGCGCTCGGTCAGCATCAATACGGCCGCGGCCGGGGGCAATGCGGAGCTGATCATGCAGGTGAAGGCGTAAGGCCAGAGGCTCTGCCTCTGGACACCGCGGGGGCCCGAGGCCCCAGACCCCATTCGTTTGGAGCTACGCGGGCTTTTGCTTGCTTGGCGAAGCCTTTCAAAGCATCAGCCCACCGGCACCGACCTCACCAAATGCTACGAACAACAAATGGATTTTAAAGGCTTCGCCTTTAATTGGGTCCAGGGGCGAAGCTCCTGGCCTTCCTACCTACTTTTAGGGGCGGCGACAGCAGCGATGCCGTGGTGAGCACGGGTCCAGCCCAGGACGCCGCATCGGCCTGGACCCAGGCGGCGCCGAGCCAGGTCCGGCCGCCGGCGCCGATGAGCAGCAGGCTGAGCGCCAGCACCAGCGTGGTGGCGATGGCAAGGGCGCGGCCGAACCCGAGCTCGTCGGGCTGCCAGCCAGGCTCGCGGGTGAGGTCGGCCGGCGCGATGAGCGTCGTCCTGAAGCCGGAACGGCTCGGGTGACCAGCTGAAGGGCTGAGCGCTCGTGAGAGGTCGGGCGATGCGGCGTAGGACATGCGGGCACACTCCGTCTTGTGGTCGGCTCCAAGGCGGCGCCGAGGAGCGGACGATTGACGGCATGGCTCGTGAAAGTCCTTTTTCAGGAGCTGAAAGCTTCTTAATCGGTCTGAAAGCCTCCCGCGCGTGACGGTTTAGCTGTTCGTCTGCCGCAAAGGCGTCATCTGTCACCTGTTTTGAGATCGGAATGGTGCTTGGCGCTGGGCGGCGGCAAGACTAGCCTGCCGGCTCAACCCGGTGCGTCGCGACGTGGATGCCGTCCACTACAGTTTTGGCCAGTTCCTATTGCAGCCGGACCGCCGCTGCCTCAGCGCATCGGGCGTTCCGGTCAGCGTCTCGACGCGTGCCTTCGACCTGCTGACGCTGCTGGTCGAGCAGCACGACCGGGTGGTGACGAAGGACGAGATCCTGGCTTCCGTCTGGGCCGGCAGCGTCGTCGAGGAGAATAACCTCGCCGTCCAGGTCTCCGCCCTGCGCCGCGTGCTCGGCACGGAGCCGGATGGCGGCCAATACATCATGACGGTGCCGGGCCGCGGTTACCGGTTCGTCGCACCGCTGAACGATGAGCCGGTGCTGGCGACGGCAGAGCCCGTCCTCGTGGCGCCGCCGGTCGCCGTCCTGTCGCCAGAACCGGCATCGGTCCCGACGCGCTGGCGATGGGCGTCATGGCGCTGGCTTGCCGCGCCGGTGCTCGTCGTGCTGGTGCTGACAGGAGTCGCCGCGCGCCTGCTGCCGCACGGCGCGCTCCGGTCGCCGCCTCGCCTGTCAATCGTCGTGCTGCCATTCCGTAATCTCGACGGCGACCCGCAGCACGATTATCTGGCTGACGCCATCAGCGACGACATCAGCATCGACCTGTCGCAGCTGCCCGGCAGCATCGTCATCGCGCGCGAGAGCGCCGAGGCGCTCAAGGATCGCACGCCGATGGAGCTTCGACGGTCGCTCGCGGTGCGCTATGTGCTGGATGGCAGCCTGCTGCAGGAAGGCGCAAGCTGGCAGGTCAACGCCCGCCTGGTTGACGCGGAGGATGGTCGTCTGCTTTGGGCGCAACGCCTCGACGTTGCACAGGACGCGCTCGGCGCCGCCCGCAACGACATCGTCAACCAGCTCGGGCAGACGCTCAAGTTCACGCTGGTGCAGATCGAGGCCGCCCGTTCGTTGCACGACCAGCCTGACAATCAGGACGCCGTCGGTGACTATGTTCGCGCGCGCCACATCCTCGACATCGATCAGGACCCGAAAAGCCTCATGGACGCCCAAGCGCTCCTTGAAGCGGCAGTGCAGGTGGCGCCAGGCTACACCGACGCACAGGCGTTGCTGGCCATCGTGCTGCTCGATAAGAGCGGCGGCTACGATGATCCTGATGAGATAAAGGACCGCAAGGCGGCTAAATCCCTGATCACGGACGCCCTCAAGGTGGCACCGCGAGATCCGACGGTGATCATTGCGCAGGGCATGCTCGCGTGGGTCAATCAGAAATGCATCGCTGCCAACGGCTATTTCAACGAGGCCCTGTCGCTGGACCGGTCCAACATCGTCGCCCTCCTGCACCAGGCCGCGTGCATGCGCTCGCTCGGACAGATGAGCGCGTCGCTGAGCGTCCTGTGGAAGGTGATCCGCATGGACCCGCTTAGCACGCGGAACAAGATCAGACACGGCCTGATTGGCCTTTGCGAGCTCATGCTCGGCCTTCCCCACGAGGCGCTGCGCGAGCTCGAGCCCGTCGAGGAAACGCCGACGGAGCCGGTCGATGCAAATCTCACCTTGAGCTCGATCGAGTGGAACCATCTCTACCTGATCGCGGCGACTTGGCTTGACGGCCAGACGCAAGCCGCGGCCGACCGCTACGCCGTCTATGCACGCCTTTGGCCGCATCGCACCGTCTGGCAACTCGCATCCTACGACACGACCGCCATGGCGCACTTGAAGCCCTTTTCAGAATACCTGGCGGCGCTGCACGCCGCCGGCATGCCCCGTTACGCCGACGAGAACGCGGACATGCATGTCCGGCCGTCCGCAACGCTACTGTCGCTCGGCGACTTCGATCCGACGCCGCTGGTGATCCCGGGCGCGCGGCGGGTCAACACCAGCCAAGTGGCCGCGGCGCTTGGCGCCAATCCGCCGCCGCGGGTGCTCGACGTCGGGAGCGCCAGCGCAGTCATTCCTGGCGCGGTCGTCGTTTGCCCGGTGCAGAAATGCGACGACTATAAATCGAAGATTATACAGGTGGCCGCGCAAGGCCGCGACCCGCAGTCGCCGATCATCATCATGGGCGATGGCCCGTTCGGCGAGCAAAGCTACAACGCGGTGCTGATCCTCGCCGGGTTGAACTAGGCTTTCACCGTGCTCGCCGCGACGTCGCGGGCGAGCTCCACCTCGGCGATCCTGATCTGCTTGATCGTGGATGGCGGTAGGCCCTCGACGATGCCGTCACTTAAGAGGCCGGAGCACGGCACGAAGCCAGGCGAGCCGCCGCCATGGGCGCGAAAAGGATCGACATCAGCCAGAGCCGGATGAATGCCGCGGTGAGGAAGCTCGAGTTCTAAGCTCGCGCCCACTCCTATCGAGATGTCACTGAGCCGCATTTGACTGCCTGCG
>CAXMMR010000007.1:0-237867 GCA_963692975.2 Acetobacteraceae bacterium
CAGACGCCACCACCACGTCGACCCTCGCGACGCTGTTCCAGCGCTCTGTCTACGTCGAGGATTTCGGCGCTGTCGGCAACGCCGTGCTGGCGAGCGACGGCGCCTCGGTGGCCTCCGGCACCGATGACGGTCCGGCCTTCCAGGCCGCCATCGCCTCGCTCGGCAGCGCCGGCGGCGTCGTCCTCATGCAGTCCAAGCAGTACCTGATCCGCACCGCGCTGACGTTGAACACCTGCCGCGTCACCCTGCAGGGAGAGGGCTGCTACGAGGGCGGCGCGCCGCATGGCGGCAGCTGGATCATCCAGGACACCGCGGCCTCGGGCTTCCACCTGTTCAATCTCGGCGGCGCCTACACGTCCAGCAGCAGCTATAGCCCGCCCACAAACGCCATCGGCAGCGCGTTCCGCGACTTCGGGATCTATCAGTGTCACCCGCTTCCAAGTGCTACGGCCGGCACGGCGTGGACGCCGGCGGCCTATGACTGGGTCTTCAACATCCAGAACCTGTATGGCGGGTTCACGATCGACGGCGTGTTCTTTTGCGCCGTCAACAAGGGCATCAACGTGTTCGGCTGCGGACACTTCTTTCTCGAACGCATCACCGGCCAGTTCTTCACCCAGGGCATCATGATCGGCAACTGCCAGGATGAGCCCTATATCGGCACGCTACGGCACTGGACCTATAAGACGTCGAACGTCAACGTCCTGACCTACCAGCAAGCCAACCTCGACGTGCTGACGCTGGGCCGGTGCGACGGCGGCGGCATCGACAGGGTGTTCGCCTTCTGCGCCCGCTCGGTCGTGCACTGCGTGCAGGAGGCGCCGATCACCGGACAGGCAAATCCCAGCGGCAACACGCCCGGCGGTTGCGCCTCGGGCAATATCTCGCAGCTCAGCGGCGATCATTGCATGTATGGCGTCTGGTTCGACACGCTCAATCCGGGCGGCAACGCTGTCATCTGGCAGCTCGGCGAGGCGAACTTCAACTGCGTCAGCATCAGCCAATCCGGCGCCGCCGTCAGCGGCGGCTGCGGCATCTACGTGAACGTGCAGAACTGGCTGATCTTGCAGGTCTCCAGCCTCAGCCTGTTCTACATGAATGGCTCGGGCGTGCAGATCGCCGGCGACACGAACTCGATCCAGATCAGCAACCTGATCGCCAACGTTTGCAACTTCGCAAAGCCGACGCAGCCCGCGCCGGTCATCAACGTCGGCGACAACAGCGGCAATCGGTTCTACAACATGTGCATGGTCGGCACCGCCCGGGTGCTGAACTGCAGTGGCGCCGCTTTGTTCGGGTCGAGCGGCAACGGCGTGTTTGGCAGCACGCCGACGATCTTCGACGGTTACGCGCCAGTCGCGCAGGGCAGCCCGAGCTGGGTCGCGACGCCGGCCCTCGCCGCCTCGACAACCCGCTTGCTGACAGTCGCCAGCGGCAACAACCGCCTCTCCGTGGTGCCGAACGCACCCGCAGGAAGCTACAACCCGTTGGTGCAGTCTGGCGACGCCGTGATCCTCGCCGACGTGTCCGCGGTCAACAACACCGGCTCGCTCTGCGTCGTGCCTCATGCCGGCGCAACCGTCGGGTTTCGTGCCTCCGCCAACGGCACGGCGACCGTCGCCGGCAGCTTGGTCGCGCTCGCCGGCCCGGTGCGCTTCGGCGCGTATGCGGTCGGCAGCCTGCCCAACGCCGGCAGCTTTGCTGGCGACTACATCTCCGTCACGGGGGCAAGCGTCACCAGCTACGGCCCGCTTGCATACTCAAACGGCAGCGCCTGGTTGTGGGTCGGGACCACGGTGAAGGTGTCCTGATCGAAGCTCAAGAAAGGCCAGGGCTGTCTGCCCTGGACCCGATTAAAGGCGGAGCCTTTAAAATCCATTTGTTTCACGCGATGCGATGGCGAGGTTGGTCTACCCTGGCCTTGCTTCTGCTCCAGCCCTACGGCACCAGCGGGTTCCACCTCTGCAACGATCCCTTGCTCGGCAGGTCCGCCGAGCGCCAGCCGCCGCCGAGCGCCTGAACCAGCGCGACGGACGCCAGAATGCGATCCTGCTCGACGGTGAGCAAGCTTTCCTCGTCGCCAAGCTCGATGTTCTGGTTGGTGACGACGGTGGTGTAGGCGATGATGCCAGCGCGATACTGGTTGATCGAGATCTGCGTCGCCTGGCGCGACGAGGCGACCGCCTCGCGCGCGACAACCTCCTGCTGAGCGTAGATGCGCAGGTTCGACAAATTGTCCTCCACGCCCTGCAACGCGCTCAGCACCGTGCCGCGATACGTCGCCACCGCCTCGTCATAGTTGGCGCGCGCGTCCTGCACCGCTGCGGTGCGCGCTCCGCCGTTGAACAGCGTCTCCGAGGCCGCGGCGCCGAGCGACCATAACCGGTTCGCCTTCTGGATCAGCGTGTCGATCGGGTCGCCGGAGTATCCGAAAACCGCCGAGAGCGTGACCGTCGGATAATAGGCGGCGATCGCCTCGCCGATCAGCGCGTTCTCGCTCGCCATTGCGCGCTCGGCGCTGCTGATGTCCGGCCGCCGCTCCAGCAACTCGCCCGGCAGGCCCACCGGCACGTCCGGCACCATGCCGGTCAGCGGCGAGTGCGGGATCGTGAGGTCAGCCGGCGCACGCCCGGCGAAGACCGCAATCGCGTGCTCGTATTGGGCTCGCGCAACGCTCGCGTTGATAAGCTGCGATTGCGCGCCCTGCAGCTGTGTGAGCGCCGTGATGACGTCGGAACGAGCGGCCACGCCAACAGTGTATTGGTTCTGCGTGATCGTGAGCGAACGCTGATAGTTCGCAACCGTCGTCTGCAGCAGGTCGATCAGCGCGTCCGACGTGCGCAGCTCGAAATAAGCGGTGGCGAGCGATGCCTGGATCGACAGCTCGGCATTGGCAAGCGTCGCCGCGGACGCCTGCGCGTTCGCGACCTCGCTCTCGATCTCGCGCCGGATGCGGCCCCACAGATCGATCTCCCAGTCTGCCGTTCCCTCGAGCTGGTAGTTGGTGGAGGTGAAGGTCTGGCTGCCGCCGCTGACGCCGCTCACCGTGCTGGCGCTGCTCACCGTGCTGGCGTTGCCGAGGGTGCTGGCGCTGCCGATCGCCGAGCTTGTCGTGCTGGTGCCAAGCCCCGTGGTCAGAATGCCGCTCGACGAGTTCCGCCCGCTTTCCGAGCGTGTCACGCCCGGGGCGCCGGTCAATGTCGGATAGAGCGAGGCCTGTGCGGTGCGGACCAGCGTCACCGCGATCCGAAACGCCGCCTCATCGGCACGCAGCGTCTGGTTGCTGACCGCAACCTGAGGCTCCAGCGTGTCGAGCAGCGGGTCGTTATAGATCGTCCACCACGGGCCTTTCGGCGCGGCGTCTAACGGACTGGCGTATTTCCAGCCGGACAGGGCGGGCGGCCCTTCCTTGAAGTGTGGCGCGATCACTGCAGCGGGGCGATGGTAATCTGGGCCTACCAAACAACCGCTGAGGCACAGGAGTAAGGCCAGGGCTTTGCCCTGGACCCACCAAGGGCCCGAGGCCCTTGGATTCCACTCGATAGATTGGTTTTGAAAATACGGCGGCCGCTTGCGATCGGCCTTGCGTCTTGGCGTCATTCAGCGAGTTCCGGCACCTGTCCTGAGCGCCGCCGGCGGCGCGTCACGCGAAGTCGCAAGCGGTCGAGATAGAGGTAGACGACCGGCGTCGTATACAGCGTCAGCATCTGGCTGACGATCAGGCCGCCGACGATCGAAATGCCGAGCGGCCGGCGCAGCTCGAACCCTTCGCCCCAGTCCACCGCCAGCGGCACCGCGCCGAGCAGCGCGGCGAACGTCGTCATCATAATCGGCCGAAACCGCAGCAGGCAGGCCTCGCGGATCGCCTCGCGCGTCGACAATCCTTGCTGCCGCTCCGCCTGCAGCGCAAAATCAACCATTAGGATCGCGTTCTTCTTGACGATCCCGATCAGCAGGATGACCCCGATCAGCGCGATGATGCTGAACTCGAGGCCCGTCACCAGCAGCGCCAGCACGGCCCCGACGCCCGCCGAGGGCAGGGTGGAGAGGATGGTGATCGGGTGCATGTAGCTCTCGTAGAGCACGCCGAGCACGATGTAGACGGCGGCGAGTGCGGCCACGATCAGCAGCGGCTCGTTGCCGACCGCCTTCTGGAACGTCGCCGCGGTGCCGGCAAATCCGCCATGGATGCTGGCGGGAAGATGGATCTGCCCGCTGACCCGGTCGATCGCCGCCACCGCGTCGGAGAGCGACTTGCCCTTCGGCACGTTGAACGAGATCGTGCTGGCGACAAACGAGTTCTGGTGGTTGACGCTGAGCGGCGTCTGCCCGGGCTCGAAACGGGCGAAGGCGGCGAGCGGCACCATCGTCTCCGGCGCCGTCGTCACCGCCGCACCCGCCGACGCGTTGGCCGCACCCGCCGTCGTGATGGAGTTGCTCGACGCGTTGCGCGCGCTGTCCAGCGCCACGGCGGCGGCGTTGGCGGCCAGCGTCGTGCTCGAGCCGACGGTGCCGGCGACCGCGTTCGTGGTCGAGGTGCCGGTCGCCCTGGCGCCCGAGGTGCTGACCCACAGCTCACGCAGGCTGTCGGGGTTCTGCCAGTACTGCGGCGCCACCTCCATCACGACGTGATACTGGTTGAGCGGGTTGTAGATCGTCGAGACCTGGCGCTGCCCGTAGGCGTCATACAGCGTGTTGTCGATCGTGCTGGGCGTGAGGTTCAGCCGCGCCGCCGTCGTGCGATCGATCACGAGATCAGTCTCCAGACCCCCTTGTTGCTGGTCGGAGTTGACCTCGGAGAGCTCGGGCGCTTTCTTCAACGCCGCCGTCAGGATCGGCGTCCATTTGTAAAGCAGCGCCGAGCGATCGCTCTGCAGCGTGTACTGAAATTCGGCGTTGCTCTGCCGGCCGCCGGTGCGCACGTCCTGCGCGTCCTGCAAGAACAGCTGCGCGCCCGCTACCTGCGCAAGCTTCGGCCGCAGCCGCGCGATCACCTGCTGGCCGGTCGCATCGCGATCGGCACGCCGGCGCAACGAGACAAAGATGAAGCCGGAGTTGGTCGCGCGGCCGCCGGTAAAGCCAACCGCCGACGCCACCGCCGGGTCGGCGCTGACAAGCTTCACAAAGGCGGTGAGCTTCTGCTGCATCAGCTGGAACGAGATGCTCTGGTCCGCCTGCAGGCCGCCGATCAGCACGCCGGTGTCCTGCTCCGGGATGAAGCCCTTCGGCACGATGCGGAACAGCACGACGTTGAGCCCGATCGTTGCGAACAGGGTAAGCAGCACGAGGCGGCTATGGCGCAGCGCGATGTCGAGCGTGTCCTCGTAGAAATCCTGCATGGCGGCAAACGCGCGCTCGCTGGCGCGAAAGGCCCAGCCATGCGGCGCCGCCGGGTCGCGCACCCGCAGAAAGATCGCGCACAGCATCGGTGTCGTCGTGAGCGACAGCACGAGCGAGACCATGATCGCCAGCGACAAGGTCAGCGCGAACTCGCGAAACAACCGCCCGACGATGCCGCCCATCAGCAGGATCGGGAGGAACACCGCGATGAGCGAGAGGCTGATCGACAGCACCGTGAAGCCGACCTCGCCGGCGCCGAGCAGGGCCGCCTGTCGGCGCGGCACGCTCTCCTCCATGTGCCGCGCAATGTTCTCGAGCACGACGATTGCGTCGTCCACGACGAAGCCGGTGGAGATCGTCAGCGCCATCAGCGAGAGGTTGTCGAGGCTGAAGCCCAGCAGGCGCATGCCGGCGAACGTGCCCAGGATAGAAACCGGCACGGCAACGGCCGGGATCAGCGTCGAGCGCCAGTCGCGCAGGAACGCGAACACGACGAGCGTCACCAGCACGATCGCGATCAGCATGGTGCTCTGCGTATCGGCCAGCGAGCCGCGCACCGTCGGCGTGCGGTCGAGGGCGACGTCGAGCGACACGTCCGCCGGCAGCGAGGCCCGCAGGCTCGGCAGCAAGGCGCGAACCCCATCGACCGTCCGGATGATGTTCGCGCCCGGCTGGCGATACAGGATCACGGTGATCGCCTGCTTGCCGTTGTAGAGCCCGGCGTTGCGCAAATCCTCCACGCTGTCATCCACCTCGGCGACGTCCCCCAGCGTCACCGCAGCGCCGTCGCGATAGGCGATGACGAGGCCGCGATAATCCGCCGCCTGGCGCGCCTGGTCGTTGGTGTAGATCTGAAAATGGCTTGACGGGCTCTCGATCGCGCCCTTCGGGCTGTTCGCGTTCGCCGAGGCCAGCGCAGCGCGCACGTCCTCAAGCCCGATGCCGTATTTGAACAGCGGCCCGGGCTTGAGCTCCACCCGCACAGCCGGCAGCGACGAGCCCCCCACGTCGACCTCGCCGATGCCCGAAAGCTGCGACAGCTTCTGCTGCAAGACCGTCGAGGCGTCGTTGTAGAGCGCGCTGCGGTTCACCGTCGGCGAGGTCAGCGCCAGCACCATGATCGGGCTGTCGGCCGGGTTGATCTTGTGGTATTCGGGATTCTGCCGCAGCGCCGTCGGCAGGTCCGCCCGCGCCGCGTTGATCGCCGCCTCCACGTCGCGCGCCGCGCCGTCAATGTCGCGATCCAGCCCGAACTGCAACACCACCCGCGTCTGCCCGACCGCACTCTGCGAGGTCATCTCGTCCAGGTCGGCAATCTGCCCGAGATGACGCTCCAGTGGTGCTGCGACCGAGCTTGCGATGGTCTCCGGGCTGGCGCCGGGCAGCATCGCAGTGACCAGGATGGTCGGGAAGTCGACCTGCGGCAGCGGCGCAACCGGCAGAGCAGCATAGCCGAACACGCCGGCAATGGCGATTGCGAGGGTCAGCAACGTGGTCGCCACCGGCCGCGCGATGAAGGGAGCGGAGATGTTCAAGGAAGCGCTTCTTTTTTGAAAAAAAGAAGCAAAAAACTTTTACTCGTCTGTCGATGGCGAGGATAACGACCCAAAACTAACAGAAGTTTTTTGGTTCTTTTTTTCAAAAAAGAACCGCTTCCTATCTGTCTCATTCCGCCGCCGCCGTCGCGTCGTCGATGCCGCGTGTGGCCCCACGGCCGAACAGGCGCTTCGCCATATGGTCGAAGGCGAGGTAGATCACCGGCGTCGTAAACAGCGTCAGCACCTGGCTCACGATCAGGCCGCCGACGATGGCGACGCCGAGCGGCCGGCGCAGCTCCGAGCCGGTGCCGGTGCCAAGCATCAGCGGCAGCGCGCCGAACAGCGCGGCCAGCGTCGTCATCAGGATCGGCCGAAAGCGCAGCACGCTCGCCCGATGGATCGCGGCACGTGGCGACAGCCGCTCCTCGCGCTCCGCCTCGATGGCGAAATCCACCATCATAATCGCGTTCTTCTTCACGATCCCGATCAGCAGCACGATGCCGATGATGCCGATGACGTCGAGATCCGAACCCGTGGCCAGCAGGGCCAGCAGGGCGCCGAGCCCGGCCGAGGGCAGGGTGGAGAGGATCGTCACCGGATGGATGAAGCTCTCGTAGAGCACTCCGAGCACGACGTACATCGTCGCGATCGCGGCCAGCACCAGCAGCAGCTCGTTATTCAGCGAAGATTGAAAGGCCGCGGCCGCACCTTGAAAGCTGGTCTGCAGGCTGGCCGGCAGGTTCAGCGCCTGCTCCGCACGTGTGATGGCGCTGGTCGCCGCCCCGAGCGAGGCGCCTGGAGCGAGGTTGAACGAGATCGTGGTGGCGGGAAACTGGCCGACATGGCTCACCACCAGCGGCACAGGCACGGTCGAGACGTGCACGATCGCCGAGAGCGGCACCTGTCCGTTGGTCGCCGTCGAGGAGGGCAGGTAGAGCCCGTTCAGCGCCTCCGGCCCGGGCGCGAGCGCGCTGTCGGCCTGCAGGATGACGCGATACTGGTTTGATTGCGTAAAGATTGTCGAAACGATGCGCTGGCCGAACGCGTCGTAGAGCGCGTTGTCGACGGTTGCCGGCGTGATCCCAAAGCGCGCCGCGGTCGGACGGTCGATCACCAGCGACAAGCCGAGCCCGCTCGCCTGCAGGTCGGAGGCGACGTCGGCGAGCTGCGGCAACGCCTGCAGCCTGGCGAGCAGGCGCGGCACCCAGACCTTGAACTCGCCGGGATCGACGTCGGTCAGCACGAACTGGTATTGCGTCGCACTCACCGCAGTGTCGATCGAGAGGTCCTGCACCGGCTGCAGGAAAAGCCGCACGCCGGGGATGTCGGCGGTGTCGTCCTGCAGCCGGCGCGAGATCGCGGCGGCATCCGCCCGCTGGTCGCGCGGCTTCAGGTTGATCAGGAAACGGCCCGCGTTGAGCGTCGTGTTGGTGCCGTCGACGCCGATGAACGAGGTCAGGCTGAGCACGTCCGGGTCGGCCAGAATG
This sequence comes from Acetobacteraceae bacterium, assembly GCA_963692975.2. Classification (GTDB taxonomy): domain Bacteria; phylum Pseudomonadota; class Alphaproteobacteria; order Acetobacterales; family Acetobacteraceae; genus CAXMMR01. The sequence goes on from CAXMMR010000007.1 coordinate 8,366, forward strand.
CGCGCCGCGAGCTTCTGCTGGACCGTCGCCATGGCGCCATAGGAGGTGGTCTCCGCCGCCTGCGACACGCCCTCGATCAGCCCGGTGTCCTGCACCGGAAAGAAGCCTTTCGGAATCACGACGTAGAGCAGCACGGTCAGCGCGACCGTGATGCTCGCCACCAGCAGCGTCGCCCAGGCATGGTCGAGTACGACGTCAAGCGACCGGCTGTAGAGCCCGACCAGCCCGTCGAACGCCCGCCCGGCGGCAGCGCCGAGCCGGCTCGGCGCCCGCTCCTCTGTCCGCGCCCGCAGCAGCCGCGCGCAGAGCATCGGCACCAGGGTGAGCGACACCACCGCCGAGATCACGATGGTCACCGCCAGCGTGATCGCGAACTCGTGGAACAGACGCCCGACCACGTCGCCCATGAACAGCAGCGGGATCAGCACCGCCAGCAGCGAGACGGTCAGCGAGATGATGGTGAAGCCGATCTGCCCGGCGCCCTCGAGCGCCGCCTGAAGCGGCGAGCGGCCCATCTCCACGAAGCGGGCGATGTTCTCGATCATGACGATGCTGTCGTCGACGACGAAGCCGGTCGCGACCGTGAGCGCCATCAGCGACAGATTGTCCAGGCTGAAGCCGTAGAGGTACATCACCGACAGCGTGCCGACCAGCGACAGCGGCACCGACAGCGCCGGGATCAGCGTCGCCGGCACGTCGCGCAGGAACAGGAAGATCACCGCGACGACGAGCAGAACCGAGACGCCGAGCTCGAACTCCACGTCGGCGACGGAGGCGCGGATCGTGACCGTGCGGTCGGTGATCGGGGTCACCACCATTGCCGGCGGCAGGCCGGCGGACAGCGTCGGCAGCAGCGCCTTGATGCTGTCGACCACGGCGATGACGTTCGCACCCGGCTGGCGCTGCACGTTCAGGATGATCGCCGGCGTGCGGTCGACCCAGGCCTGCAGCTTATCGTTCTCCGCCCCCGCCGCCGCGGTCGCCACGTCGCGCAGCCGTACCGGCGCGCCATTGCGATAGGCGATCACGCTGTCGAGATAGCCGTCGGCGGTCTGCAGCTGGTCGTTGTCGTTGATCGTATAGGAGCGCGCCGGCCCGTCGAAGCTGCCCTTCGGCGTGTTGACGTTGAGGTTGCCCAGCGTCGTGCGCAGGTCGTCGATGTTGAGCCCGTAGGCGGCCAGCGCCCGCGGGTTGGCCACCACCCGCACCGCCGGCCGGTGCCCGCCGGAGAGCGTGACCAGGCCGACACCGGCGACCTGGCTGATCTTCTGCGCCAGCAGCGTGTCGGTCAGGTCCTCAAGCTGGGTCAGCGGCAGCGTCTTGGAGGTGATCGCCAGCGTCAGGATCGGCGCGTCGGCAGGGTTCACCTTGGCGTAGATCGGCGGCGCCGGCAGGTCGGCCGGCAGCAAATTGCCCGCCGCGTTGATCGCCGCCTGCACCTCCTGCTCGGCGATGTCGAGGTTGAGGTCGAGGTCGAAGCGCAGCGTCAGCACCGAGGCGCCGGCCGAGCTCTGCGAGCTCATCTGCGACAGCCCTGGCATCTCGCCGAACTGCCGCTCCAGCGGCGCGGTGACAGACGAGGTCATCACCTCTGGGCTCGCGCCGGGATAGAACGTCTGCACCTGGATCGTCGGGTAGTCGACCTCTGGCAGCGCCGAAAGCGGCAGGAAATGGTAGGCGACCAGGCCCACGGCCAGCAGCGCGACCATCAGCAGCGTGGTCGCGACGGGACGCAGGATGAACAGCCGGGACGGGTTCACGCGAGCAGTACCTGGTGGCTCAGTTCTGGCTCGCGGCTGGCGGCATCGCCGAGGCTTGATGCCGGTGATGGCGCGGCGTCCCGACCTCCATGCCCGCCGCCGCCGCGACATCGGCCGCCTGGCCCGGCAGCACCACCTTGCTGCCCTCCTTCAGCCGGTCCGTGCCGTCGGTGACCACGACGTCGCCGATCGCCAGGCCCGACAGCACCGCGGTGTCGGCGGCATCAGCCGCTCCTGTCCTGATCACCCGGATGCCGACCGTGTGGTCCGGCCGCACCACGTAGACGAAGGTGCCGGGCGAGCCGGTCTGCACCGCTGCGTTCGGCACCAGCGTCGCGCCCCGCAAGGTGTCCACCAGCAGCTTGGCGTTGACGAACTGGTTGGGGAACAGCATGCCGTCGGCATTGGCGAAGATGGCGCGCAGCTTCACCGTGCCGGTGGTGGTGTCGATCTGGTTGTCGAGGGTCGCGAGCAGGCCCGAGGAGAGCTGCACCGTGTTGGCCCGATCCCAGGCGGTGACGCTCAGCCGGGCCCCCGCGGCAAGCTGGCGCTGGATCGGCGGCAGGTCGTCCTCGGGAAGGGTGAAGATCACCGAAATCGGCTGCAACTGGGTGATCACCACGAGGCCGTTGGCGTCGGTCGTCGTCACGTAGTTGCCGGCGTCGACCTGGCGCAGCCCGATGCGGCCATCCACCGGAGCGACGATGTGGCAATAGGCAAGGTTGATGCGCTGAGTGTCGATCGCCGCCTGATCGGTGATCACGTCGCCCAAGTACTGGTGCACCAACGAGCCCTGGGTGTCCATCTGCTGGCGCGAGATGCTGTCCTGCTGGTTCAGCGTCGTGTAGCGCTGCAAGTCCAACCGCGCCTCGCGCAGCAAAGCCTGGTCGCGCGCCAACGCGCCTTGCGCCTGCTCGAGCAGCGCCTGGTAGGGCCGAGGATCGATCTGGGCCAGAAAGTCGCCGCGACGCACCATCTGCCCCTCGGCAAACGCCACCGTCTGCAGGATGCCGTTGATCTGCGTCCGCACGGTCACCGTCGCCAGCGGCGTCACTGTGCCCAGGCCGCCCATCAGCATCGGCACGTCGCCGGCATGCACGGTGGCGACGCCGACCGCCTGCGGCGCATCGCCAAACGCGTGGCGCCCGCTGGCCGGGCGGGCCTGCATCGTCCAGGGATGCCGCCAGAGGATGACGCCGACCACGGCGAGCACGATCAGCGACAAGACCCAGGGCAGGCTGCGGCGACGGCGCGCGCCCCGCTGCGGCGCGCGCCCGGGCGTGCCCCGGGGTGTGCCCTCGGGCGTGCCTTGGGGCGTGCCCTGCCGGTTCGGCGCCTGCTTGATCGGCCGTGCGACCTGCTCGTCCATCTACTTTCGTCCACCTGCCGCGCCTCAGCGCATCAGCCACGGCCGCCCGGTCCGCCCGCGGGCGGAGCCTATGTCCAAAGCCGCCCTGAACCTACGCGCAAACCGATTACCGAAGGTAACCGCCGGGCGCTGCAGGACAGGCGGCCGACCGGCGCAGCATCAGGCAATCAGGCGGCGTAGCTGCGCAGGAACATGGTGACCGCCGCGTCCACCACCAGATCACGCTCCGCCTGGGGCACGGCGTGGATCAGGTGCAGCCGCCGCTGCAGCAGCATCCTGGCCTGGCACAGGGTGAAGAACTGGTGCACCGCCAGCTCCGGGTTGTCGACCTGCAGCCGGCCCTGCGCCACCTCGCCCGCCAACCAGCGCGTCATCATCTGCATCAGCCGCGCCGGGCCGCCCTCGTAGAAGGCGCGTGCGAGGGCAGGGAAGCGCGGCGCCTCGGCGATGACGATGCGGTAGATCACCAGCGCCGGCTCGGAGAGCAAGGTGTCGATGATGCGCATGCCGAAGCCGCGCAGCACCGTCTCGATCGGGGCCGTCGGGTCGGGCTCGGCGAACATCGCCATCAGGTCGGCGGCGCATTTCTCCTCGACGAAGGCGCGGAACAGCTCGGCCTTGCCGTCGAAGTAGTTGTAGAGCGTGCCCTTGGAGACGCCGGCCTCGGCGGCGATCCGCGCCATGCTGGCGCCCTCGTAGCCGTCAAGCGCGAACACGGTCGCCGCGCCGGCCAGGATCTGGCGCTGCTTCTCCGGCGACAGGAGGTCGCCGCCCGCACACGCCTCGTCGCGCATCATGTCCGCTGCCCCGCCCTTGCTTGCAATGACGTTCAAGCAGAATTAGGAAGGTTGTCAAACCTGACCGAACCGATCGGTCAGCGGCGTATGCGTTGGAGCCGCCCGTGTCCAGAGTAGTCGGCCCGAGTTGGAACGCCTGCGTCTCGATTGTCGGGCGCGGCGTTGCCGCCGGGCTTCTGCTGAGCGTCGCCACGCTCGCCCTCGGCGGCTGCGCCGTCGGGCCCGACTTCAAGAAGCCAGCCCTGTTCGCGCCCGCCTCGTGGTTTGCGGCCCGTCCGAAGCCTGCGGCGCCGATCAGCGTGGTGACCGCGGCGCCGCTCGACCCAGCCTGGTGGAACGTGTTCAACGACCCCGAGCTCTCGTCGCTGGAGAGCCGCGTCGCCGACGCCAACCTCGACGTGCGCACCTCCACGCTGCGCCTCGCCGAGAGCCGCGCGCAGCGCCGCATCGCCGCCGCCGACCAGTTCCCGCAGATCAACGGCAACGGCTCGTACACCCGAGAGAAGGCCTCCAATCGCGGCCTGCTCAGCCTGTTCGGCAGCCCCAGCGGCAGCAGCAGCGTCGGGCCGACCGGCACCTCCGGCGCCTACGGAACCTCGGCCAACGGCACCGAAGGCAATTTCGGCGTCGTGCCGATCCCGGGCTCCACCACCGCATCGTCGGGCAGCAGCGTCTCCACGCCCTTCAATCTTTGGCAGTATGGCTTCGACGCCTCCTGGGAGCTCGACCTGTGGGGCCGCGTCCGCCGCGAGATCGAGGGTGCGGACGCCTCGCTCGAAGCCTCCGCCGACGCCCGCCGCAACAGCCTGCTCTCGGTGCTCGCCGAGGTCGCGCGCGACTACATCAACCTGCGCGGCCAGCAGACCATCCTCGGCATCCTGAACCAGAACATCGTCAGCGAGCGTGACAGCCTGACGCTGACCCGCCAGCGCTACGCCGGCGGCGTGACCACCGAGCTCGACGTCGACAACGCCGCCGCCCAGCTCGCCTCGACGCAGAGCCAGCTGCCGCAAGTGCAGCAGCAGATCGCCGCGCAGATCAACGCCCTGAGCTTCCTGCTCGCCGAGACTCCCGGCGCCTTGTCCGGCGAGCTCTCCACCCCGGCGCCGGTGCCGCCGGTGCCGCCCACCGTGCCCGTCGGCCTGCCCTCGGAGCTCGCCCGGCGCCGCCCCGACATCCGCCAGGCCGAGGCGCAGCTGCACTCGGCAACGGCCGACGTGGGCGTCGCCGTCGCCGACTTCTTCCCCCGCATCACGCTGTCCGGCAGCCTCAGCCTGCAGGCGTTGCAGTTTAAGAACCTCGGCACCTGGGATGCCCGGCAATACGCCCTCGGCCCGTCGATCACCCTGCCGATCTTCGAGGGCGGACGGCTACGCGGCACGCTGCGGCTGCGTCAGGCAGAGCAGCAGGAGGCGGCGATCAGCTATCAATCGACCGTGCTGCAGGCGCTGCACGACGTCGACAACGCGCTCACCGCCTATGCCGACGAGCAGCGCCGCCAGCAGGACCTGCAGCAGGCGGTCTCGTCCTCCGCCCGCGCGCTTTACCTGGCGCGGGCGCGCTACGTCGCCGGCGTCACCGACTTCCTCAACACTCTCGAGGCGCAGCGCACCCTGCTCGACGCGCAGCAGCAGGCGGCCGACAGCACGGTCACGCTCTCGATGAACCTCGTGCAGCTCTACAAGGCGCTCGGCGGCGGTTGGGAGAGCAAGTACCCGCTTGCCGACGCCAAGTAGGCAGCCTCACGGCGTCGTCCGAGAGCCAGGGCAGGCGGCCGAAAGCGTCGTATTCCACTAGTCACAACGGACTGGCGCCTGCAACACCGCTCTCCATATGCGGCCCTCACGTCGGGGAGTTGGGAATGGGTGTCACCAGACGCGGGCTGCTTGGCGGCTCTGCCGCTATCGGTGTGGCGCTGCCGCTGCTGCCGGCTGCCGCCGCGCCCCCACCGCCGGACGCGGCCGGCGAGGGCACCATCCCCGTCACTCTGCACGTGAACGGCCAGACGCTGGCGCTCAACCTCGAGCCCCGCGTTACCCTACTCGACGCTCTGCGCGAGCAGGCCGGCCTCACCGGCACAAAGAAAGGCTGCGGCCACGGCTCCTGCGGCGCCTGCACGGTGCACCTCGATGGCAAGCGCGTCGTCTCCTGCCTCGCGCTCGCCGCCCGCTGCGAGGGCCGCGCCATCACCACCATCGAGGGCCTCGCGCAAAGCGGGGCGCAAAGCGGGGCGCATGACGGCGCGCTGCACCCGATGCAGGCCGCCTTCATCGAGCATGACGGCTATCAGTGCGGCTACTGCACCCCGGGCCAGATCATGTCCGCGGTCGCGCTGGTGGAGGAGGGCCATGCCGGCTCAGACGACGAGATCCGCGAGTGGATGAGCGGCAACATCTGCCGCTGCGGCGCCTACCCCAACATCGTCGACGCCGTCCGCGATGTCGCCGACCGCCAGCGGAGCTGAGCCGATGGAGAACTTCGCCATCGTCCGGCCGGCCTCGCTCGCCGCCGCGACGCAATCCGGCGGCACCTTCATCGCCGGCGGCACCGACCTCATCCAGCTCTGGCAAAACAACGTCGAGCAGCCGCGCCAGGTCGTCGACCTCGACGCCGTCGGCTCGCACGACATCAGCGTCGGCCCCGACGGGCTGCGCCTCGGTGCGCTCGTCACCATGGCCGAGACGGCGGAGCATCCCGCGGTCCGGTCTGGCTGGCCGGCGATCAGCCAGGCGCTGCTGCTCTCCGCCTCGCCGCAGATCCGCAACATGGGCACCATGGGCGGCAACCTGCTGCAGCGTACCCGCTGCGGCTACTTCCGCGACACCGGTTTCGCCTGCAACAAGCGCGCGCCGGGCTCCGGCTGCCCGGCGATCACCGGCGACAATCGCGACCTCGCGATCTTCGGCGGCTCCGAGCACTGCATCGCGACCCAGCCCTCGGACATGCCGGTGGCGCTGGTCGCACTCGGCGCCAACGTGGTGCTGCAAAGCCCGCAGGGCGGCCGCACCATCCCGCTCGCCGACCTTTACCGCGCGCCGGCAGACACGCCCCAGCGCGACACCAACCTGCGGCCCGGCGAGGTCATCATCGCCATCGTCGTGCCGGCCTCGATGGCAGCCAGGCGCTCGGCCTACCTCAAGGTCCGTGACCGCACCAGCTACGCCTTCGCGCTCGCCTCCGCCGCGGTGGCGCTCGACATCGATGCCGGAACGATCCGCGATGCGCGAGCCGCCGCTGGCGGCGTCGGCGTCATGCCCTGGCGGCTGCCAAGCGTCGAGGCGGCCTTGCGCGGCAAGCCGGCCTCGCCCGAGGTGCTCAGCGCCGCCGCGCAGCATGCCGGCGACGGCGCGACGCCGGCCAGCAACAACGCGTTCAAGGTGCGGCTGCTGCAGCGCACCGTGCTGCGCGCGCTGCGTTCGGTCGCGGCGTAGAAGAAAGGCTCTTCTTTTTTGAAAAAAAGAAGCAAAAACTTCTGTTACTCTGACACGTCTTCACCGGGCTAAAGTTTGTTGGTCCTTTTTTCCAAAAAAGGACCGCTTGCTTTCTTAGAGGAGCCACGATGGCAGCAGCCCAAGGACTGATCGGCCAGCCGATCGATCGCGTCGACGGCGTCGCCAAGGTGACGGGTGCGGCGCGCTACGTCGCCGAGTTCCCGGTCCAGGGCGTCGCGCATGCGGTGCTGCTGCAGAGCACGATCGCCTTCGGCAGCATTGCCGATGTCGACATCGCGCAGGCGCGCACGATGCCCGGCGTGCTCGCGATCGTCACCCCCGACAACGCGATCACCCTGGCCGATAAAAAGACTGCCAAGCAGTCGGTCAAGGGTCCGCTGCTGCAGAACGATCAGGTGATCTATAACGGTCAGCACGTGGGCGTCGTTGTCGCCGACACGCTGGAGCGTGCGCAGGCTGCGGCGGCCGCCGTCCGCATCAGCTACGGCGCCGGCGCGCCGGCCCGCGTGGTCATGGACTCCACGGCGAACGCTTACAAGCCGACCGATTTCCGCGGCGGCGAGCAGGACGCGGACGCGCGCCGCGGCTCCGCCGAAGAGGCGTTTCGCGACGCGCCGGTCAAGCTCGACCAGACCTACGTCACCCCCGTCGAGCACCACAACCCGATGGAGCCGCATGCGACGATCGCGCGCTGGGACGGTGACAACCTGACGGTCTGGCACACCACGCAAGGCATCTCGGGCACGCAACGAACGCTGGCCGGCATGTTCGGCATCGATGTCGACCACGTCACCGTGATCTGCCCGTTCGTCGGCGGCGGCTTCGGCTCCAAGGGCAACACCTGGCCGCCGGCCGTGCTCGCCGCGATGGCGGCCAGGATCGTGCGCCGGCCGGTCAAGCTCGTGCTGTCGCGCGAGCAGATGTACTACTCGAACGGCTTCCGGCCAAAGACCATCCAGCAAGTCCGTCTCGCCGCCGACACGAACGGCAAGCTGCTCGCGATTGAGCATCACGGCTTCAGCCAGATGTCGGATCCGGCATTGGGAGAATACAGCGAGGGCGTCGCGCTGGCGACCAACATGCTCTACTCTTGCAAGAACGTGTCGACATCGCATCGGCTTGTGCCGGTGCATCAGGGCTTTCCCACCTACATGCGTGCGCCAGGCGAGAGCCCCGGCATGTTCGCCCTCGAGTCCGCGATGGACGAGCTGTCCTACGCGCTGAAGATGGACCCGCTTGCGCTGAGGCTGGCCAACTACGCAGAACGCGACGAAAGCAAAGACAAGCCGTTCGCCAGCAAGGGCCTGCGCGAGTGCTACCAGCGCGCCGCCGATGCCTTCGGCTGGAGCCGGCGCAGCCCCGAGCCGCGCTCGATGCGCGACGGCCACGCGCTGATCGGCTGGGGCATGGCGAGCTCGACCTACCCGACCAACCGTCAGCCGGCCTCGGCGGCGGTCCTGATCCGCGCCGACGGCACAGCGGTGGTGCGCTCCGGCACCCAGGACATCGGCACCGGCACCTACACCATCATGTCGCAGGCGCTGGCCACCGAGCTGTCCATGCCGATGGCGCGGGTCCGCGCCGAACTCGGCGACAGCCGCTTCCCGCCCGCGCCGGTCTCCGGCGGCTCGATGACCGCGGTCAGCATCATCCCCGCCGTCATTGAGGCGGCGCAGTCGGCCCGGGCGGCGCTGTTCGCCAGCGCCCGCGCGTTGCCGCAGCTCAAGAACGGCGACCTCGCGCTGGCCAACGGCATCGTCACCGGGCCTGAGGGCCGCGCCAGCGTGCAGCAGATCCTGGCCCGCGCCAGCACCGACCATGTCGAAGGTCATGGCGCCGCGAAGATGGGAGATGCCTACAAGGCGCACTCGCGCCACGCCTTCGGCGCCCAGTTCGTCGAGGTGCGCGTCGACGAAGACCTCGGCACCGTCAAGGTGTGCCGCGTCGTCAGCGCGTTCGACGTCGGCCGGCTGCTCAACGCCAAGACCGGCCGCAGCCAGCTGCTCGGCGGCATCGTCTTCGGCATGGGCATGGCGCTGCTCGAGGAGACCCGCGTCGACGCCGCCTCCGGCCGTTACACAAACGCCAACATTGCCGAGTATCTGGTGCCGGTGAATGCCGACGTTCCCAAGATCGAAGTCTTCGCCATCGACGCGCCGGACCTCGCAACGGGCGCGATGGGTGCCAAGGGCATCGGCGAGCTGCCGATGGTCGGCGCCGCACCGGCGATCGTCAACGCGGTGTATCATGCGACCGGCGTTCGGGTGCGTGAGTTGCCCATACGGATCGAGAAAATCATCGTTTAGGAAGGCAAGGGGCTTTGCCCCTTGACCCCGCCAGAGGCTATAGCCTCTGGACTCCCCTCGGCCATTACCTTGGCCTGTTCATTCTGAATTTGGCTTGTTCGGCGATTTCGAAGTAGTCCGCGGCTCCGCCACCGCGCAAGATCGGCCGTGCGCCGGCGGTGTCGTAGACGCCGTTCTTCAGCAGCCGTCGATCGATGTGAACGGCGACGACCTGGCCGAACGTCACCCAAGTCTGCACCGCGGTGCCGTCGAGGTCGTGCAGCTGAACCTGCTGCAGCAGCCGGCACTCAAACGCAACCGGGCTTTCGCCCACTCGCGGCACGCCGACGAGCCGCGAATCAACCGGCGTCACGCCGGCCAGAGCAAACTCGTCGGCCTCGGCGCTGGTGGCGCTCGCGTTCATCGCCTCGGCCAACGGCCGCGTCGCCAGGCACCAGACGAACTCGCGGCTGGCGGCGATGTTTGCGACACTGTGCTTCCAGCCGGTCGACGAGAAGCCGATGATCGGCGGCGTGTAGTTGAACGCGTTGAAGAAGCTATAGGGCGCAAGGTTAAGCCCGCCCGCCGGGTTGCGGCTGGCAATCCAGCCGATAGGCCGTGGCCCGATGATGGCGTTGAACGGATCATGCGGCAGCCCATGCCCATCGGCTGTTTCGTAGCTGTGCATCGTCGCGGTCGCAATCAGCGGTTCCATGCGGATCCCATAGATTTTCTAAGAAAAGTTGTTTTTGAAGAAAGAACCAAAAACGTCCGTCTGTCAGAAGTGAATATCAAAAAATGAATAAAAGTCTTTTGCTTCCTTTTTTTCAAAAAAGAAGACTTTCCTAAACGTCACCAAGCGCCGCCCGCAAATGCCCTCCATGCCGTGCCAGCAGCGCATCCGCCTCGGCGGCCGTCAGGCCGCGCAGCACCAGCACCGCCGGCTTCACGCGCATGCCGGTCGCGGCCAGCGCTGCCCGCGCCGCGTCGTCGTCGCTGCCCGTCAGTGAGCACAGCATGCGCAGCGCCCTGGCGCGCAGCTTATCGTTGCGCGCCACCATGTCGACCATCTGGCCGCGCCAGACCCGCCCGAGCCCGATCATCACCAGCGTCGAAAACAGGTTGAGCGCCGCCTTTTGAGCCGTGCCGGCCTTCATCCGCGTCGACCCGGCCAGCACCTCGGCGCCGGTGTCGAGCAGGATCGGGTGCTCGGCCGTGGCAAGCAACGCCGCCCCCGGGCTGTTGGCCAGGCCGATCGTCAAAGCGCCGGCCCGCCGCGCCGCCTGCAGGCAGGCAAGCGTGTATGGCGTCGCGCCGCTTGCGGCCAGCGCCAGCAGGACATCCTCGGGACCAACGCGATGCGCCGCCACGTCGGCCTCTGCCTGGTCGGCCCGGTCCTCCGCATTCTCGATCGCGGCTGTCATCGCTGCCGGCCCGCCGGCCAGCAGCAGCACGACGCGCCCGCTCGGCCAGTCAAACGTCGGCGGCAGCTCGGCCCCATCAGCCGCCGCGATCCGCCCCGACGTGCCCGCGCCGGCATAGACCAGCCGTCCCTGGCCGCGCAGCCGCGGCAGAGCCGCCGCCGCCGCCCGCTCGATCGATGAAAGCGCCGCCCGAATTGCGGCGACCGCCGACATCTGGCCCTCCCAAAGCGCTTCGAGGATGTCGGCGGCCGGCCACGCCTCCAGCTCGGCAAAGCGGGTGCTCTGCCGCTCCGTCGCGGCAAGCGGCGCCGGCCGCGAAGCGGGTCCGCTCACCTCGCGTCCGGGCACCAGCTTCTTAACGCGGCGCCGGGTTCACCGCGTTGCTCGGGTTCTTGCCTTCCGACTGCAGCAACTGCCGATCGATTTGGTTCAGCTCGCTGTCGGTCTTCTCCTGATGCTGCACGCTCGGCCGCACCCCTACGGCTTCCTCCTTGCTGACCGTGCCTCCCTGAGTGGGCTGATAGTTCAACCCGTTCGCCTCGAGCCCGTTACGCGGCGCCGCAGCCGGCGCTGCCGCCGCAGGGGGGGCAGGCGCGGCGCCGGTCGTCTGAGCGGCAGCCGGCACGGCAATCATCAGGATGGCGAAGGCGAGGGAAGGGCGGGACATGCGGGGTCTGCTTTGTTTGCGGTGGCGACTAACAAAATCGGCGCAGCGTTCGAAGGTTCCGTATCGTCTCGCGCAGCGCTCGCCGCGCCGTGTATAGGAGCGATCTCGAAGCGAAATGGTGGGCGCGACAGGGATTGAACCTGTGACCCCCGCCGTGTGAAGGCGATGCTCTACCGCTGAGCTACGCGCCCATCCCGCGCCGGACCGACCGTCCTCTTACGTCCGCGCCTGCCCCGCCGCAACCCGGCCGTCACCCGCACGTCACGCTGCCCCACAGATCGTCGGCTCGCCGGCCGCTCGGCATTGCCAGCCCACCGGCTGGCCGCGAGGATGCGACGATGATCAAGCTCAAGCCTGGCGCCATCGGCATGGCCTGCGCCCTGGTCATGGCAGGCGCCCCCAGCCAAGCCCAAACACCCGCGCCGCCGGCGCGCGTGCCGACGTTGCGGGCCGACTACACCGGCTACGCGCACGGCCTCACCGTGCTCAAGCTGCACGCCTCGATCGCGCTGGGCGCGCAGAGCTACGGCCTGAGCCTGGGCTACCACACGGCTGGCCTCATCAGTGTGGTCGCCAGCAGCGCCATCGAGAGCAGCGTCCAAGGGTATTTCGGCGCCGACGGCAGCGCCGAGCCGCTGCGCTTCTCCTCGGCCGGCAGCACGAACGGCACGCCGCGCCGCACCGTGCTCACCTACAAGGCCGGCTCGCCGGAGATCGACGCCCTCGAGCCGCCGCCCGACACCGAGCGCGACCCTGTGCCGGTGGGCGACGAGGCACACACCATCGACACGCTGAGCGCGATCGCCGCGCTGCTGCACCAGGTCGCGACGACTGGCCGCTGCGACGGCACCGTGCGCACGTTCGACGGTCAGCGCCTCGGCGACATCACCGCGACCACGATCGGCGACGAGACCCTGCCGCAATCCGACCGCAGCAGCTTCAGCGGCCGAACGCTGCGCTGCGACTTCGTCGGCCGCCAACTGGCCGGCTTCAAGCGCAGCGAAGATCAGGTGGCAGTCCGCAAGCCGCATAACGGCACCGCCTGGCTGGCGCCGCTGCAGCCCGGCCAGCCGATGGTGCCGGTCAAGGTCATCTTCGATCATCGCGTGCTGGGGCCAACGACGATGTATATCACCACGGCGCCGGCAGACGATATGAAGTAAGCCAGCGCTTCTTTTTTGAAAAAAAGAAGCAAAAAACTTCTGATCCGCTGTCGCGCTCGACCTCACCGACCGCTGCTAACGGAACAAAGTTTTTTGGTTCTTTTTTTCAAAAAAGAACCGCTTCCTTGGCGTGCCTGAAGCACTCGGCAATAAATCTTGCGCTCGATCAGACGGCCGCCGTTTGACACGGCCCGTGCGACACCGCTAGCCCGAACGGCCATGACCGCCACCGCCATCATCCTGGCCGCCGGGCTCGGTACTCGGATGCGCTCCGCCCAGCCCAAGGCGCTGCACCGGCTCGGTGGACGCTCCATGCTGGCCCATTTGATCGCCGCCTGCGACGGCGTGTTCGACCGCATCGTCGTCGTCGCCGGCCCCGGCATGCAGGCGGTGCTGAACGAGGCCCGGCCGCATTCCGGCGTCGTGCAGCACGAGCGGCTGGGCACCGCCCATGCGGCGCTGCAGGCGGCCGGCCTGTTCGGCGACGGCGACGTGGCGGTGCTCTACGCCGACAATCCGCTGGTCACCACGGCCACGCTGCGGCGCCTGTTGACGGCGCGGCAGGATTGCGGCCTGGCCCTGCTGGCCATGCGCCCCGCCGATCCTGGGCGCTACGGCCGGGTGCTGACGGACGCCTCCGGCGACGTGCAGCGCATCGTTGAGCACGCCGAGGCGAGCGAGGCCGAGCGCGCCGTCGGGCTGTGCAACGCCGGCGTCTTCTGCGCCGCCGCCGTGGATTTCAGGCGCTGGCTACCGGCGGTGCGGCCGAGTGCCGGCGGCGAATACTACCTGACCGAGTTGGTGGCGCTGGCTCGCGGCGAAGGCGCCCGCGTTGTCGCCGTCGAGGCGCCGGAGGCGGAAGGCCGCGGGGTCAATTCGCGCGCCGAGCTGGCGGCGGCCGAGGCGGCGCTGCAGTCGCGGTTGCGGGCGGCGGCAATGGAGGCGGGCGCGACGCTGATCGCGCCCGAGACGGTGTTCCTCGCCGCCGACACCGTGCTCGGGCAGGACACGGTGGTCGAGCCGCACGTGGTGTTCGGGCCGGGCGTGCAGGTCGCCGGCGGCGCCCTCATCCGCGCCTTCAGCCACTTGGAAGGCGCCTGCGTCGCCGCCGGGGCGATCATCGGTCCCTATGCCCGGCTGCGGCCCGGCACGGTGGTGGGGGAGGGCGCCCATGTCGGCAACTTCGTCGAGCTGAAGGCGACCGCGCTTGGCGCCGGCGCCAAGGCCAACCACCTGGCCTATCTTGGCGACAGCTCGATCGGCGCCCGCAGCAACATCGGCGCCGGCACCATCACCTGCAACTACGACGGTGTGGCCAAGCATCGCACGGTGATCGGGCAGGGCGTCTTCGTCGGCTCCGACAGCGTGCTGGTAGCGCCGATCTCGCTCGGCGACGGGTCCTTCGTCGCCGCCGGCAGCGTGCTGACCGAGGACGTGCCGGCCGATGCGGCGGCGTTCGGCCGGGCGCGGCAGGTGAACAAGCCGGGCCGCGCCGCCCGCAAGCGTTCGGGAAAGGAGTAGCCAATGTGCGGCATCGTGGGCGTGATCGGCGGCGGACCGGCCGCACCTCTGCTGATGGGCGCACTCGCCCGGCTTGAGTACCGTGGCTACGACAGCGCCGGCGTCGCGACCCTCGTCAACGGCCATGTCGAGCGCCGGCGCGCCGAGGGCAAGCTCGCCAACCTCGCCGCCGTGATCGAGCGCCGTCCGATCGAGGGGCGAACCGGCATCGGCCACACTCGCTGGGCGACACACGGCGCGCCGACGGAGGGCAACGCGCACCCGCACGGCACGAGCCGCGTCTCGGTCGTGCATAACGGCATCATCGAGAACCATGCGGAGTTGCGCACCGAGCTGGAGGCCGCCGGCCAGGAGTTCAGCACCGAGACCGACACGGAGACGGTGGTGCAGCTGGTCGACCTGCATCTGCAGCAGGGCCTCGCACCGCGCGAGGCGGCGCAGGCGGCGTTCCGGCGGCTGGAGGGCGCCTACGCGCTGGCGCTGATCTTCGCCGGCCATGCCGAGCTGATGATCGGCGCCCAGCACGGCGCGCCGCTCGCCATCGGCTATGGCGAGGACGAGATGTTCCTCGGCTCCGACAGCCTCGCCCTCGCGCCCCTGGCGCCGCGCATCGCCTATTTGCGCGATGGCGACTGGGCGGTGCTGTCGCGCACCGGCGCCGAGGTGCTCGACATCACGACGGGCGCTGCGGTCGACCGCCCGATCAAGCTGGTCGCCCAGTCCGCCGCCTCGATCGGCAAAGACGGCTTCCGCCACTACATGGAGAAGGAGCTGCACGAGCACCCCTCGGTGATCGGCCAGACCCTGCGCCGGCTGATCGACCCGGCCACCCGCCGCGTCGCGCTCCCCGAGCTCGGCTTCGACCTGTCCGCTCTGCCGCGCGCAACGGTCACCGCCTGCGGCTCGGCATTCTACGCCGGCCTCGTCGCGCGCAGCTGGATCGAGACCGAGGCCAGGCTGCCGGTCGATGCCGACGTCGCCAGCGAGTTCCGCTACCGCGCCCCACCACTCACCCGCGGCGGCCTCGGCTTGCTGGTCAGCCAGTCCGGCGAAACGGCGGACACGCTGGCCGCACTGCGCTCGCTGCGCGACGGCGGCCAGCACGTGCTCTCGGTGCTCAACGTCGCCGAGAGCACGATGGCGCGGGAGAGCGACACGGTGCTGGAGACGCTGGCGGGGCCGGAGATCGGCGTCGCCTCCACCAAGGCGTTCACCGCCCAGCTGGCGGTGCTCGCCTGCCTCGCCTTGGCGATCGGCCGCGCCCGCGGCGCGCTCAGCCCCGAGCGCGAGGCTGCCCTCGCCGCGGCGCTGCTGGAGATCCCCTCGCGCACCGCCGAGGCGCTGGCCGCGGCCGAGCATGTCGACCGCATCGCCGCCCGCATCGCCGAGGCCCGCGACGTGCTCTATCTCGGCCGCGGCAACTGCTTCCCAATCGCGCTCGAGGGTGCGCTGAAGCTCAAGGAGATCACCTACATTCATGCCGAGGGCTACGCCGCCGGCGAGATGAAGCATGGCCCGATCGCCCTGATCGACCGCTCGGTGCCGATCGTCGCCATCGCCCCGAGCGGCCCACTCTTCGAGAAGATGGCCTCGAACCTGCAGGAGGCCGCCGCCCGCGGCGGCCAGATCATCGTGCTGAGCGACGCCCGTGGCGTTGCAGCCCTCCGCGGCATCGCCTGCGAGACCCTGATCCTGCCCGAGGTCGACCCCTTCGTCGCCCCGATCCTGTACGCCGTCCCGGTGCAGATGCTCGCCTACCAGGTCGCCGTCCTGAAAGGCACCGACGTTGACCAGCCCCGAAACCTGGCAAAATCAGTCACGGTTGAATAGATAAGGAATGCCGGTCCAGGGGCGCCGCCCCTGGTGAGGTCCGGGAGCAAAGCTCCTGGCCTTGCTTCCTTGGAGTTTTGCAAATGCTCAACCGAGCCTCCCCCGACGTCGATCCCGACGAGACCGATCCGGAAGGCCCGGACGTGCCCGAGCCGCGCGAGCCGCACCCCAGCGAGCCCGGCGACAACAAGACGCTGAACTCGCCGATCAACGAGCTCGAAAGCCGCCTTTTCCTGCAGCGCAAGGTGCTGGTGTTCGGCGCCATCAACGACAAGCTCGCGCGCGACGTCACCGGCCGCCTGCTCTCCCTCGCCGGCATCTCGTCCGAGCCGATCGACCTCTACGTCAACTCGCCCGGCGGCCACGTCGAAAGCGGCGACACCATCCACGACATGATCCGCTTCGTCGACGCCGACGTGCCGGTGCGCGTCATCGGCACCGGCTGGGTCGCCTCTGCCGGCGCGCTGATCTACGTCGCCGGGAAAAAAGAGCGCCGCTTCTGCCTGCCGCACACCCGCTTCCTGATCCACCAGCCAATGGGCGGCGTGCGCGGCCCGGCCACCGACATCGGCATCGAGGCCCGCGAGATCGTCAAGATGCGCGAACGGCTGAACCGCCTGATCGCCAAGGAATGCGGCCAGACCTTCGAGAAGGTCGAGGCGGACAGCGACCGCAACTATTGGATGAGCGCCGAGGAGGCGATCGAGTACGGGATGGTCAGCCGGGTCATCCATTCGGCCAAAGACCTAAGCCAGTAAGGCGAGGGCTCTGCCCTCGACCCGCCAAGGGCCCGAGGCCCTTGGATCCCATCTAGTCGGTTTCCAAAGGCCGCCGGCCTTTGGTGGGTCCAGGGCAAAGCCCTGGCCTTCCTTAAGGCTTAATCAATGTCCTACGACTACGACCTCTTCGTCATCGGCGGCGGCTCCGGCGGCGTCCGCTGCGCCCGCATCGCCGCCGGCCACGGCGCCCGAGTCGGCATCGCCGAGGAGCTGCACTGGGGCGGCACCTGCGTGAATGTCGGCTGCGTGCCGAAGAAGCTGATGGTGCAGGCCGCCGAATACGGCGCCTGGGCTGACGACGCGCACGGCTTCGGCTGGAGCACCAAGCGGGGCACGCATGACTGGCAGGCCTTCATCGCCAGCAAGGACCATGAGATCGCGCGCCTCAACAGCGCCTATGTCCGCATTCTCGACGGCGCCGGCGTCGTCTCGCACAAGGCCCGTGCCTCGTTCATCAACGCGCACACCCTGCAGGTCGGCGAGCAGCGCCTCACCGCCGCGAACATCGTCATCGCCACCGGCGGCCTGCCGGTGCGCCCGCAGATCGAAGGCGCCGAGCTCGGCATCGTCTCGGACGACGCCTTCAGTCTGGAGCAGCGCCCTGACCGCATCACCCTCGTCGGCAGCGGCTACATCGGCATCGAGTTTGCCGGCATCTTCGCCGGCCTCGGCTCCGAGGTTGACCTGCTCTACCGCCAGGACCTGCCGCTCGCCGGCTTCGACCACGAGATTCGCCAGCATTTGGCCCGCGCCCTGCAACGCAACGGCATCCGGTTGCACACCTCGATCAAGCTGCACAAGGTCGAACAGGTCGGCGCCTGTAAGCGTCTGTCGCTGAGCGATGGCCGGCACTTCGACAGCGACCTGGTGTTCTTCGCCCTCGGCCGGGTCCCCCACACCGCGCAGCTCGCGCTCGCAGCTGCCGGCGTCGCCACCAACGAGCGCGGCGGCATCGTCGTCGATGCCGAAAACCGCAGCTCGGTGCCGCACATCTACGCCATCGGCGACGTCAGCAACCGCCTCAATCTCACCCCTGTCGCGATCGCCGAAGGCCACCACCTGGCCGACCGCCTGTTCGGCCCGCCGCCGCCCCGCAGCTGGTCCTTCGCGGCCGTGCCGACGGCGGTGTTCTCCTCGCCGCCCATCGGCACCGTCGGGCTCAGCGAGCACGAGGCCGCCCGGCATGGCACCGTCGACATCTACACCACCGAGTTCACCGCCATGCGCCACAAGCTGACCGGCCGGGATCGCCCGAGCTTCCTCAAGCTCGTCGTTGACCAGGCCAGCCAGCGCATCCTCGGCGCGCACATGATTGGCGAAGATGCCCCGGAAATGACGCAGGGCCTGGGGATAGCCATGACCGCCGGCGCCACCAAGCAAGATTTCGACCGCACGATCGGCATCCACCCGACGGCCGCCGAAGAGTGGGTGACGTTGCGGCAGCGTACCCGCGTGGCGGGAGAGGAGCGTAAAGCGGCGGAGTAGGAAGGGAGCGCTTCTTTTTGAAAAAAGAGGCAAAAACTTCTATCCATTTAGCCGTGGACTATCGAGCGCGTCGTCAAACGAACGAAAGTTTTTGGTTCTTTTTTTCAAAAAAGAACATTCTCTTCCATCTCAGGTTGCGCCCGCCTAAAACCTTCGCCTCATGCAAGGCATAGCGCCCCGCACCTCGTTCGCTCTCGACACGACGCGCTGGGCCGCGGCGGCGCTCGTGCTGGCCTATCATCTCTCCACCGCCTGCCTTGCTCCTGGCGCCAGCGGCCCGCTACTCGGGTCGCTGGAGGGTGCCGGCCCGGCCGCCGTCATGTGGTTCTTCGTGCTCAGCGGCTACCTGATCGGCGGCAGCGTCGTTCTGGACATGCGGCGCGACCGCTTCCGCTTCGCCCGCTATGCGCTGAATCGCGCAACCCGCCTCTACGTCGTGCTGCTGCCGGCGCTCGCACTCGGCTACGCGCTCGACGGCGCCCGCGTCTCGTTAGCCGGTCTCAGCCCGGTGCCGGGGCAGGAGGCGCCGGCGAGCTACGCCGCCGCAACCGTGCTCGGTAACCTGCTCTGCCTGCAGACGATCGCCGTGCCGACCCTCGGCAGCAACGGCCCGCTCTGGAGCCTCGCCTGCGAGGGCTTCTACTACGTCCTGGCGCCGCTGCTGCTGGCGCCATTGCTGCGCAGCCGCCACGCCGCCATCCGCTGGTCGCTGTTCGCACTCGCCGCGCTGATGCTGTGCGCGCTGTGGCTCGGCAATCCCCGGGTGCCGCGCCTGTTCCTGACCTGGCTGCTGGGAACGGCGCTGCGGTCGTACACGCCCAGGCAGCGACACGCGCGCCGGCTTGGTCCGCTTGCCTGGATCGTTGCGGTGGCGGTGCTGCTCGCGTATCCGATGCTGCTGCCGAGGGTGGGCGGCGCGGTCAACCTGCTGGTCGCGGCCAGCTTCGCCGCGGCCCTGCTGACCACCATCGGCGACGAGCGGCCGGTGCCGGTCGGCGCGCAGCGCCTCTCTGCAACCCTCGCCGGGTTCTCCTTCAGCCTCTACCTCGTGCACGTGCCGATCATCCACGGCCTGCTCGCGCTCTGGACCGGCAGCCGGGTGGACGCGCTGCGCCTGTCGCCGCTGGCCGGCCACGCCGCCATGCTGGCGCTGGCCGCAATCGTGATCCCGCTGGCCTGGCTGTTCAGCCGCCTGACCGAGGCGCGCACCGAGACGGTGCGGCAATGGCTAGGCGCACCCCGCCAGCAGCAGCGGCAAGTCGCCCACTGCGCCGACAAGGGCGATGCCGGCGCCGCGACACTGCGCGGCGTTGCCGGCGTTGATCCCGCCTAGCGCCAGCACCGGCATCCTCGCCGCGGCGACAAGCCGATTGAACATCTCGGGGCCGAGCGGCGTCGCGTCCGGCTTGCTCCCGGTCGCAAACACCGGGCTGAGCGTCGCGTAATCGGCGCCGGCCGCACGGGCGAGACCGCCGGCGTCATGGGCGGAGATGCCGACCAGCACGTCGGGCCCGAGCCGATCCCGCGCGGCGGCCAAATCCGCGCCGTCCGGCAGGTGCAGCCCGATCCCAAGCGTCGCGGCTGCGGCCAGGTCGTCATGCACGCAGAGGGTCGCGCCGGCTGGGCGGGTGAGGGCGAGCAGCTCTTCCAGGACGTCGATGCGCTCGCCAGGCGAGAGGTCCTTCTCCCGCAAGCTGATCCAGCCGCAGCCGGCACCAAGCGCCGCACGCGTCACGTCCAACGGCGACCGTCCGACCCGCAACCGGTCCGTAATCAACAGCACCGGACTCGGAAGCTCCACGCAAGGCTCCCGCCGCTGACCTAAATCAAATTGGGCCTGGGGCCTCGGGCCCAGCGGCGGGTTCCCATCGCGCTCGCGCGATGGGAACCCGTCCAGGGCAGAGCCCTGGCCTTCTATCTTAGCTCCCCACCAGCCCCAGTTTAGGACTGGAAGGCTCCGCCTGGTTGCGCGCCGGGATGCGCCCCGCCCGGCGCGCATCGTGCCCCGCCGCCACCGCCCGGCGCATCGCGCAGGCCATCAAGGCCGGATCCCGCGCGCCGGCCACCGCGGTATTGAGCAGCACCGCGTCGCAGCCGAGCTCCATCGCCTGCGCCGCGTCCGAGGCGGTGCCGATCCCGGCGTCCAGGATCACCGGCACGCTGCTGGTCGCGCAGATGCGGGCGATCTGGTGCGGGTTGAGGATGCCGAGCCCGGTGCCGATCGGCGCGCCAAGCGGCATCACCGCGGCCGCGCCGACATCGGCCAGCCGCCGGCAGGCGACCGGGTCGTCGTTGCAATAGGGCAGCACGACGAAGCCCTCGCGCACCAGCGTCTCGGTCGCCTCGATCAGCGCGACCACGTCCGGATACAGCGTCTCGCGGTCGCCAATCAGCTCGAGCTTGACCCACTCGGTCCCCAGCGCCTCCCGCCCCAGCCGGGCGGTGAGCAGCGCGTCGCGCACCGTCGCGCAGCCGGCCGTGTTGGGTAGCAGCGGCGCGCGGCCGTCGAGCAATTGCACCAGGCTGTCGGCATAGCGCTCCAGGCTGATCCGTCGCAGCGCCACCGTAACCATGGCCGGCTCGGCGGCGGCGATGCTGTCGAGCAGCGCCTGCTGGTTGGGGTATCCGCCCGAGCCGAGCAGCAGCCGCGAAGCGAGCCGCCGGCCGGCGATCGTGAGCCCCGCCGGTGTTATCGTCTGAGTATCCATCAGCCGCCTCCGAACGGACGCACGATCTCCACCGCGTCGCCCTCGCCGAGCCGCGTCGCGGCCCAGGCACCAGCCGGCACCACCTCGCCGTTCACCGCCACCGCAACGCCCCGCGGGCTGTCGATGCCGCGCGCCATGAGCAGCGCGCCGAGCGTCTCGGCCGCCGGGCTCGCCTCGCCGTTGACGGTGATCACGAGGCGCCCGCCGCGGCCAGGCCGCCGGCAAACCGCGCGAGCGCGAACGGCGCCAGGCGCTCATCCGCACGTCCCTCGACGATCAGCGCCGCCATCAGCTCGGCTGTCACCGGCGTCAACAGCACGCCGTTGCGATGATGCCCGGTCGCCAGCAGCAATCCCGGCAGCCCGCTCTCCCCAAGCACCGGCGCATCGTCGCGGCAGCCAGGACGATGCCCCACCCACATCTCCTGGATCGGAAGGTCCTCCACCGCCGGCACCGCCCGCCAAGCGCCATCGAGCAGCGCCAGCACGCCGCCGGCCGTCAGGTCGTTGTCGAACCCGCGCTCCTCGACAGTGGCGCCGACCAGCAGCCGACCGTCGCGTCTCGGCACCAGATAGACCTGCGGCGTCCAGACGACGTGGCGCAGCAGCGGCTCGCCCTTGTCCATCCGCAACGCCAGCATCTGTCCCTTGACCGGGCGCACCGGCGGCCGCATCGGCGCCTCAAGCCCCTCGATCGCGCCCGACCACGCCCCGGCCGCGATCACCACCACGTCGGCCTCGTGCCGGCCATCCTCAAGCACGACCCCGCGCGCCAGCCCGTCACGGCTGTGCACGGCCAGCACCGGCTCCTCCTCGTGCAAACCAACGCCGGCGCCGCGGCAGGCCCGCGCCAGCGCCTGCACGACCAGCCGGTTGTCGACCTGGTGATCGTTCGGGCTGAACACCGCGCCGGCGAGCTGGGTGCCGAGCGCCGGCTCGCGCCGCCGGGCCTCCGCCGGGCTCAACCAGTCCAGCTGCACGCCAAGCCCGCGCTGGAACTCGGCCGAGAAGCGCAGTTGCTCGGCATCGTCGCGCGTCAAGGCAAGACGCAGCGTCCCCTCGCGCCGCAGCTCGACGTGCATGCGCGACGCCGTCTCCAGCTCGGCGGCAAATTCCGGCCACAGCGTCTGGCTATGCGCCGCAAGGCCGTGCAGCGCCGTCTCGCTCGGCTCGCTCTCCACCCCGGCGGCCAGCATCCCGGCCGCCGCGTGGCTCGCGCCCCCACCCAGCCGGTCGCGCTCGAACAGGTCGACCCGGCAGCCGCGCTGCGCCAGCCGCCAGGCGAGGCCCAGCCCCACCACGCCGCCGCCGATGATGGCGACGCTCGGCAGCGAAGCCCGACCCTCACCCAGATGATTGCTCACGGTCTTCCTTCCCTGGTCAGGACCAGACAGGTTCGTGGGTATGATCTCAGCCGGCATCCGCCGCCGGCACCCCAGCCGTCGACGGAAATAAGCGCTCCCGAAGCGCCGTTTGCAACCCGCCCGATCGCGCAACCGGTTGACCGCCAGGCCTCGCGCGGCACATGAGCAGCGATGCCCGCTGACACAATCGTCCTGCCCGAGCCGCGCCGGAAGACCCCTCCGGAGCCCGCCGCCGCGCCGCCCGAGCATGACGGCCTGCCGCCGCCGCAGCGGCTCTGGGCCAACATTACCATCTGGCTCGCCATCGTGCTGGCGGTGATGGACAGCTCGATCGCCAACGTCGCTCTGCCGTCGATCGCCCGCAGCGTCCACGCCACGCCCTCGGGCTCCATCTGGGTCGTGAACGCCTACCAGCTCTCCATCACCATCTGCCTGCTGCCGCTGGCCTCGCTCGGCGAGATCGTCGGCTACGCCCGCGTCTACCGGGTCGGCCTCGCCGTCTTCACCGTCGCCTCGCTCTGCTGCGCGCTCTCGAGCGGCCTCGTCTCGCTCAGCCTCGCACGCGTGCTGCAAGGCATCGGCGCCGCCGGCATCATGAGCGTCAACGGCGCCCTCGTGCGCTTCGTCTATCCGCAGCGGCTGTTCGCCCATGGCCTCAGCCTTAACGCCATGGTGGTGTCGATCTCTGCCGCCGCCGGCCCCACGGTTGCGGCCGGCGTGCTGGCCGTCGCCCCCTGGCCTTGGCTGTTCGCCATCAACGTCCCCGTCGGCGCCGCCGCCTTCGTCATCGCCATCCGCAGCCTGCCCCGCACGCCGCTCGCCAGCCACCGCTTCGACGTGCCGAGCGCCGCCCTCAACGCGGTCTTCCTCGGCCTGCTCATCGTCGGCCTCGACGACGTTGCGCACGGCGAGGGCAGAACGATCGCGGTCGCCAGCTTCATCGTCTCGGCCGTCGCCGGCACGGTGCTGGTCCGCCGCCAGCTCAACCTGGCAGCGCCGCTGCTGCCGATCGACCTGCTGCGCATCCCCATCTTCGCGCTGTCCTGCGCCACCTCCATCTGCTCGTTCCTGGCCCAGGCGCTCGCCTTCGTCGCCCTGCCGTTCTTCCTGCAGCGCGATCTCGGCGTCGGCGTCGTCGCCACCGGCCTGCTGATGACGCCGTGGCCGCTTGCCGTCGCCGTCATCTCCCCCGTCTCCGGCCGGCTCTGCGAACGCGTCCCCGCCGCACTCCTCGGCTTCCTCGGCCTGATCATGCTGGCCGCCGGCCTGGCCGCCCTCGGCACCCTGCCGCACGCTGCCGGCGGCTCTGCCATCGCCTGGCGCATGGCGCTTTGCGGCCTCGGCTTCGGCCTGTTCCAAACCCCCAACAACCGCACCCTGATCGGCTCCGCTCCCCGCCTCCGCTCCGGGGGCGCCAGCGGCATGCTCGCCACCTCCCGCCTACTCGGCCAGACCATCGGCGCCAGCGTGGTCGCGCTGATCTTCGCCCTGGCCAGCAACGGCGGCGCACGCGACTCCGTGCTCACGGCAGCCGGCGTGTCGATGGTCGCCGCCCTTGTCAGCCTGGCGAGGACAGGCAAGGCAAGGGGCTTTGCCCCTTGACCCCATCGTCACGCGTCGGCGTGCTGCGCATGGCGGCGGAGCCTTTGAAATCCATATGTTATTCATTTCCTGCGGGCGGGATTGCTGGTCGGAGGCAGAGACTCGGTGGCTTCGCCAAGCAAGGAAGGACGTGTCTGGACTCCAGTGAGTGGGGTCTGGGGCCGCGGGCCCCAGCGGCGGGTTCCCATCGCACAAGTGCGATGGGGTCCCGTCCAGGGCAGAGCCCTGGCCTTCCTTCCTCCTTGCCGATATTGCGTCATCAGCACCACCCGGAGGCTCAATGAGCGATGATCGAGCGCGTCTGACGGCGGCGGCAGCCCGGTTCCACGACTGGATGTTCAATCAGGCCCTGCCGTTCTGGGCCCGCGAGGGCCGCGACGTCCCAGGGCTTGGCTTTCACGAGACGCTGCGCCTTGACGGCGTCTCCGCCGACAGCCCGTTCAAGCGCATGCGCGTCCAGGCCCGCCAGCTCTACACCTACGCCCACGCCGCCATGATGGGCTGGCCCGGCGGCCTGGACGTCGCTCGCGTCGGCTACGACTTCATGGTCGCGCATGGCTGGCGGAGCGAGGGCGGCTGGGCGAAGCTGCTCGGCCCCGGCGGCGGCATCGTCGACGACACCGCCGACCTCTACGACAACGCCTTCGTGCTGTTCGCCCTCGCCTGGTATGCTCGCGCCTCCGGCTCGGACGAGGCTCTGGACCAGGCTCGCCGCACGCTCGACTGGATCCTCGCCTCGATGGGGGTCGCCGCGCATGGCGGCTTCGAGAACACGATCCCCGTGGGCGCCGGCCACCGCCAGCAGAACCCGCACATGCACCTGCTGGAAGCGCTGCTGGCGCTGCACGCGACGGCGGCCGACCCGTCTATCCTCGAGCTCGCCACCGGCATCGCCGGGCTGTTCCGCCGCCACTTCTTCAATCCGCGCACCGGCACGCTGGGCGAGTTCTTCGGCCGCGACTGGTCGCCCGCCCCTGGCGAGGCCGGCACCCTGGTCGAGCCCGGTCATCACTACGAGTGGGTGTGGCTGCTGCAGCAATACGCCGCCCGCAGCGGTGAGGACTTCACCGCCGAGCAGGACGCGCTGTTCCGCTTCGCCGAGGTCCACGGCCGCAATCCCCGCACCGGCTTCGTGGTCAACGCCCTTGGCCAGGACGGCGCCGTGCGCGACGCCGCCTCGCGGCTGTGGATGCAGACCGAGGAACTTAAGGCGCACCTCGCCCTCGGCGAGCGCGACGGCCACGTCGCCGCTGACCGCGTCGAGCGCGTCGTCGTCACCCTGCTCGACCACTACTGCGATCCGTGCGGCGGCGGCGGCGCGCCGCTGATCCCGCCCGGCGGTTGGATCGACGTGTTCGACGCCGAGGGCCGCCCCGCCGTCAGCGTCATGCCGACCAGCTCGCTCTACCACATCTACGTCGCCTTCGCGGAGCTGCAGCGGATGGCGGCATGAGCCAGCGGGCGTGAGCGAAGCGGGCGCCAGCGAGGCGCGCGCGGCCTCGCGTGACTGGCGCGCGGTAGCGCTGCCGCTCGCCGACCGCCTCGGCCCGGAGAGCGTCGTCCTCGACGGGCCGGAGGCGGATGCGCTGGCCGAGGCGCTGCGCGGCATCGGCGTGCTGGCCGACGTCGTCGAGGCGCAGCAATCCGGCGCCCGCCATGACCTTGCCATCCTGCTCGCCGGCGCCGACGACGCCGAGAGCCAGCAGGCCGCGGCGGCCGCAGCGGCGCTGGCCGAGCAGAGCGACCTGCTGCTGCTGATCCCGCTCGGCTTCGCCCACGGCGAGGCGGCGCGTCTCCAGCTGCTCGCCTGGTTCACCGTGCTCGCCGAGCTCGGCTACCAGCCGGTAGTCGACGCGGCGTTGGACTTCGTCGGCCGCGGCGCCTTCCTGGTCGACCGCGCCGCCACCGCCGGCGAGGCCGAGCTGGCAGCCTTTGCCGAGAGGCTGACCCGCGAGCCCGACGCGCCGACCAGCGCCAGGATCGAGGCGTTGGAGGCGCAGGTCGACGAGGCGGCGCCGCTGCGCGACGCCCTGGCGGCCAGCGAGGCGTCGCGACTCGCGGCGGAAGAGCAGCAGGCCGGCCTTGCCGAGCGCCTCGCCCGGGCGGAGGCGCGCGCCATCGACGCCGAACGGGCCCTGATCGACGCCCGCCAGCAGGCCGAGGGGCACCGCGCCCGCGCTCGAGCAGGCGTCGCGCTGGGAGGTGCTGCGCGTCTGGGTGCGACAGGCGGTCGCCAACCTGCCCTCGCCGCGCCGCCGCCTCTTCCGCCGCAGCCGCGAGGCCGAGCCGCTGGCCCTGCTGCGCGCCGCGCCGCTATTCGACGCCGCCTGGTACATTGCCTGTCACCCGGAACTGGCCGTCCGCGGCGGCGACCCGGCGCGGCATTACCTCACCACCGGCGCGGCCGATGGCGACGACCCGGGTCCGTTCTTCGACAGCGCCGCCTACCGCCTGGCCCACCCGCGGCTCGGCCGCGAGCCCCCGCTGCTGCACGCCCTGCGCACCGGCGAGGCGGACACGATCCTGCACGCGGTGCGGGAGCAGTATGGAGATGAGTTTAACCTGTAGTTGCCTTGGCCGGGAAATCCTGTGACGTTGCGCGACGCAACATCCCGTGAGCACGCGTCGTATGGATTGCGCAGCCGCCGGCAAAACGCCGGCCCGACCTCTCGCCCTGCTGCTTTGCCTCGGCTTGGCCCCGCTGCTCGCCGCCTGCGCCCAGACCGCCAACAACTTTCCGGCCGCACCCTCGCTGCCGGTCGCCGGCTATGCGCCGCAGGTGCCGCTCTACCGCCTGCAAGTCGGCGACCAGCTGGCCGTGCGCCTGATGCTCAACCCCGACCTCGACGAGGAGGCGGTCGTGCGTCCCGACGGCCGGATCTCGACCACGATCGCCGAAAGCACCCAAGCCGCCGGCCTCACCCCGGAGGAGCTCGCCGCCGCGCTGCGCGCCCAATACGCCGCCGAGCTGCAGTCTCCACGCCTCAACATCGTCGTGCGCAGCTTTGCTCCCACCCGCGTCTATGTCGCCGGCGAGGTTCTCGCCCCCGGCGAGTTCGTCACCGTCGGCCCGACGCTGACCGCAGTCCAGGCGGTCGCCCGTGCCGGCGGCCTGCGCCCCAGCGGCGACCCACGCCACGTCTTCCTGATCCGCCGCGGCCCCGGCGACATCCCTGTCGTCTACGCCATCGACTACAACGGCGCGATCACCGGCAGCCACCCGCAAGCCGACGTCCGCCTAGCACCTTATGACGTGCTCTATATCCCCCGCACCGGCGTCTACCAGACATACGCCTACTTCAACCAGTATGTGCAGCAGTTCCTGCCCGTCAGCTGGGGCTTCTCGTACTACGTGAACCCAGTGGTGAACAACAATACAAGATAAGGGAAGGCGAGGGGCGTTGCCCCTCGACCCCATTAAAGGCGAGGCCTTTAAAATCCATCAGTTCCTTCATTCAAGCACTTGTTTTGTACTCAAGGTTTCTTGCTAAACGAACGGGGTCTGGGGCCGCGGGCCCCAGCGGGTCAAGGGCAGAGCCCTTGCCTTCCTTCGCCGAATTCCACCCTCAAGGCGCGCCAAACGGCCTGATCTGCTGAAACGGGTCCGTCGCCCCCGGCATCGCCTTGGGCGCCTCCATGCAGGCGCCGTTGCTGCGATTGCTGTCGTGCTCGCAGGCGGCGATGTCGGCATACAGGCATGACAGCGCGACGCTGCTCTGCACCAGGCAGTAGGCCTCGTGTCCTTCCCGCAGCGGCGCCGGCGCGGCTGGATTGAGCCCGCAGCGCCCGTGCAGCCGCGCCGCCCGCGAGCTGCACTCCGCCGCGTCCACGTAGACGCACTCATCCGGCAGCCCCTGCACCACGACGCAAAACGGGGCCGCCCGAGCCGTCGCCATCCCCGCCAGCAGCACGATTCCGATGATCAAAGCCTTGTTGCCGGCCGGAACTGCGCTCATCCTATGGTTGCAGAACGAAGAGGGCAGCCGATGGCGCGGCGTTTCCTGGTCACCGGCGGCGCTGGCTATGTCGGCAGCCACCTGGTGCTGGCGCTCACCGACCGCGGCGACGAGGTGGTCATCCTTGACAACCTCCGGCAAGGCCACCGCCAAGCCGTTCCCCGCCGGCGTTCGCCTGGTGGACGGCGACGTCGCCGACCTGTCGCTGATCAACACCCTGCTGTCCGAAGGAACCCTGGGACGGTGTGTTCCATTTCGCGGCCTTGTCCCTGGTGGGCGAGAGCATGCAGCGTCCGTTCTACTACCTGAACGAGAATGGCGCCCGAGGTATTTCGCTCATCGAGGCCTGCGTCAATCACGGCGTCACCCGCTTCGTCCTGTCCTCCACCGCCAACCTGTTCGGCGACCCGGAGGTGATCCCGATCCCCGAGACCGCGACCATCGCGCCCTCATCGCCGTACGGCGAAAGCAAGCTGATGATCGAGCGCGCCTTGGCCTGGGCGGAGCGCATCCACGGCCTGCACAGCGCCTGCCTGCGCTACTTCAACGCCGCCGGCGCCGATCCCTCCGGCCGCGCCGGCGAAGACCACAACCCCGAAACCCACCTAATTCCGCTGGTCATCGACGCCGCCCTCGGCCGCCGCCCGGAGCTCGCCGTCTTCGGCACCGACTACCCGACGCCCGACGGTACCTGCATTCGCGACTACGTCCACGTGACCGACCTCGCCGACGCCCACCTGCTGGCCCTGGATCGCCTTGATCACGCCTCGGTCACCTACAATCTCGGCAACGGCCTGGGCAGCTCGGTGCTGGACGTGATCCGAACCGTCGAGCAGGTCACCGGCCGCCGCGTCCCCTACCACACCGCCGCCCGCCGCCCGGCGACCCCTCGATCCTCGTCGCCGCCTCGGACAAGATCAAACGTGAAACCGGCTGGTCGCCCCGTTTCGCCACCCTGGAGCAGATGGTGCGCACCGCGTATGACTGGCGGCTTACGCATCCAAAAGGCTATCAGTAAGGAAGTCCTTCTTTCTTGAAAGAAAGAAGCAAAGAACTTTTACCCGCGCCATCGCGCCTCTAAACGACTAAAAGTTTTTTGGTTCTTTTTTTCAAAAAAGAACCGCTTACTTCCTGGCCTATGCCCTCCCGCTACCGCACCCTCGCGGCCCTTCTAGTCGTCCTTGCCGTCATGCTCGGCGTCACCTCCTACTCGGTGACCTTGTACCGCCTGTTCTGCAGTTTCACCGGCGCCAACGGCACCACCCAGCGCGTCGCCGACAATGACACCGCCCTCTCCAACCGCAGCATCATGGTGCGCTTCAACACCGACGTGGCGCCCGGCATGCCCTGGCGCTTCACCCCCGTGCAGCAAAGCGTCACCCTGCGCCTGGGCGAGAACAAGCTGGTCTTCTTCCGCGCCGAAAACCTCTCCGACCACGCCATCACCGGCCACGCCACCTTCAACGTGACGCCCGACAAGTCCGGCCTCTACTTCAAGAAGATCCAGTGCTTCTGCTTCACCGAGGAGCGCCTCGGCCCGCACCAGGCCGTCGACATGCCCGTCACCTTCTTCGTCGACCCGGCCATGGCGCGCGACCCGAACACCGAAGACGTCGACCAGATCACCCTGTCCTACACCTTCTTCATCTCCAAGCGCCCCGACGGTGCGGCCGACCTCGCCCGCTTCACCCCCGGCTCGCCCGAGCTCGGCGAACGCTACTTCGTCGCCCAATGCAGCGGCTGCCACGCGCCGGACCGCGCCCGTGTCGGCCCGGCGCTCGCCGGCGTCGTCGGCCGCCTCGCCGGCCGCTCGCCCGGCTACCCGTACTCGCATGCCCTGGCCGCCGCCGGCCTGACCTGGACGCCCGCCACGCTCGACAAGTGGCTAACCAACCCGCAGGCCTTTCTGCCCGGCGCCCTCATGCCCATGCACGTCGCCGACCCCGCCGAACGCCGCGCCATCATCGCCTATCTTGCGACGTTGCATCCTGAGCAGCAGGCGAGCGCGAAGTAAGGCCAGGGGCTTTGCCCCTGGACCCCATCAAAGGCGGAGCCTTTGACATCCATTAACGGTTTTGGCTGGCAGTGGTGCCCTCTAACGGGCGGGGGTCTGGGGCCTCAGGCCCCAGCGGAGTCCAGAGGCGGAGCCCCTGGCCGTCCTTAACTCTCCAGCTCGCTATCCCAGTAAAGATAATCCCGCCAGCTGGCATGCAGGTAATTAGGCGGGAACGCCCGGCCGTTCTCCTGCAGCTCCCAGGTCGTCGGCTGCAGCGGCGCCTGGCGCGGCAGCATGTTGCACTCGCGCGGCAGCCGCGAGCCCTTGCGCAGATTGCACCCGCCGCACGCCGTGACGACGTTCTCCCACGTCGTGCGGCCGCCGCGGCTGCGCGGGATCACATGGTCGAAGGTCAGTTCCTGGGTCGCGAACCGCTCGTCGCAATACTGGCAGGAGAAACCGTCGCGCAGAAACACGTTGAAGCGCGTGAACGCCGGCCGACGCGCCGAGGGGATGTAGTCCTTCAGCGCCGATCACGCTGGGCAGCCGCATCGCCAGGGAAGGGGAGTGCACCTCGGTGTCGTATTCACTCAGCACGCTGACCCGGTCGAGAAACACCGCCTTCACCGCGTCCTGCCAGGCCCAGACGGAGAGCGGGAAGTAGGAGAGGGGCCGGAAATCCGCGTTCAGCACCAGAGCAGGAAAATGCAATCCGCCGTCCGGCAAAACGCCCCCATCCACTTGCTGCCGACGGCATCATGGCGAGGCACTCGGGTGCCGCCGGAAACACCGTGGACAGTCCAGGTCGCGCCAGCGTTATTGCAGAGGCGCCAACCCCCGGCAAGCCGAGCCCCCGCAGGCGTCACCGTCCCGTCACGAAGCAGCGCCTGACC
Organism: Acetobacteraceae bacterium; assembly: GCA_963692975.2. Lineage (GTDB taxonomy): Bacteria > Pseudomonadota > Alphaproteobacteria > Acetobacterales > Acetobacteraceae > CAXMMR01. The sequence continues at coordinate 39,416 of CAXMMR010000007.1, forward strand.
GTGCCCCTGACCACACGCTTTGCCCCTAGCCCGACCGGCCCGCTGCATCTCGGCCACGTCCATGCCGCACTGGCGGCGGCCGACCCCGGCGCGCGACTCGAGCGGGCTGTATCTGGTCCGCCTGGAAGACCTCGACTCGGCCCGCTGCACCGCCCGCTCATGCAGACCGACTGCTCGACGACCTCGCCTGGCTAGGCCTCGCCTCGACGCTGCCGCCCCGCCGCCAGTCCGAGCACCTCGCCGACTACGCCGCCAGCCTCGACCGGCTCGCCGCGGCAGAGCTGCTCTACCCATGCTTCTGTTCGCGCGCCGAGGTGCTGCGCGAGGCGGCAGAAGCGGGGCAGGCGCCGCACACGCCCGATGGCGGCGTCCGCTATCTCCGGCACCTGCCGCGACCTGCCCGCCGCCGAGCAGTGCGCGTCGCATCGCCGGAGGCGCGCCGCACGTGCTGCGCCTGCGCATGGCGCAAGCCGTCCGCCGCGCCGGCCCGCTGTTCTACGAGGAGCGCGGCGTCGCTCCCGGCCGCATCGCCTGCGATCCCGCCAGCTTCGGCGACGTCGTGCTCGCCCGGCGCGACGTCCCGGCGAGCTACCATCTCGCCGTCGTGCACGACGACGCGCTGCAGGGCGTGACCCTGGTCACCCGCGGCGTCGACCTCGCGCCCGCAACGCATCTGCACCGGCTGCTTCAAGCCCTGCTCGGGCTGCCCGCCCCCGCCTACGCCCATCACCGACTGCTGCTGGACGCCACCGGCCGGCGTCTGGCCAAGCGCGACGGCGCCGCCAGCATCGCCTCGCTTCGCGCCGCCGGATCGACGCCGGCAGCCGTGCTGCAGGCCGCCCGATCAACTGTCGGCCAGCTTCTCTGACCGGCGCGCAACCGTCTCGACGGCCGGCGTTAGTTTCCCAGGTGGTCGGCAGAGAACGATGTCTCGCCGGGCATACGGTATTGGAGCGCGATAGCATGAACACCGGAATGAAGACGCTGGCCCTGGCGGCGGCGATCGCGATTGGCACCGGCGGCGTTGCCCTGGCGCAGGCGGGTGGCGCCGGCGGCGGTGCGGGCGGGGCCGGGGGTGGCGGCGTCGGCGGCAGCGGCGTCTCGTCGGGCAGCGGCGGCGCGGCACTCGGTAGCGGCGCCGGCATGTCCGGCGGTGGTGTCGGCAGCGGCGGCGCGGGCGGCGGCAGCATGGGTGGCGCCGGCCTCGGCAGCAGCATGGGCGGCGCAGCAGGCGCCGGCACGGGCATGGGCGGCACTGGCACTGGCACTTGGCACAGGAACCGGCTCCGCAGCGCCGGGCGGCGTCGGCACTGGTATCGGCGGCGCCGGTGCAGGGCAGGGTGCTAGCGGCGCGTCAGGCCTTGGCGGCACCGGCGGCAGCATGGGCGGCGGCGGCGGCTCGTCCGGTGGTGCGGCCGGCGGTGCCGGCGGCGCAGCTGGCGGCGGCGCCGCACCCTAAGCAGGCGCGCCGTCTCGCGCCTCCGGGCGTGAGGCGGCGCCCTCTAGCCGGAAGATCGATCATGATGACGTCGACCCGTCTCTGCCTCGCTGTGGCGGCCTACCTGGCCACATCGACGGGCTTCGCGCACGCTCAATCCAGCGGCCAGGCCGGCGCCTCACCTGGTGCGGCAGCCAAACCAGGCACAGTCGACGGTGCGGCAGCGGTGCCAGGCATCGCCGGCCGTGCTCAAGGCGCGCGCGCCACCAGTATGGCGCAAGGCAGCAGCAGCGGCAGCGCCGCTGCCGGCGGCGTCAACGAGGGTCGTCAGGACGCCTCCGGCAGCGCCGGCGACAACGCCTCCGAGAGCGAAGGGGCAGGCGGCGCCGGCACCGGCGGCAGCGCCGGCAACAGCAACGCCAGCGTCTCGAGCCCTGCCGCCGGCGGCAACTAGCGCCGCCGCGCACGCCTCGCGATCGGGCAGCGTCAAAGCCCAAGCGCCGCGAGCGCTTCTATTAGCGCCCGACAGGCCTTACCCTGCGGCCGCCCGACTGCCGAGGACCGGCCCATGCAGCTCATCGCCAACCGCCTGAACACCATCAGCCCCAGCCAGACGATCGCGATCTCCACCAAGGCGCGGGCGCTGAAGGCGGCCGGGCGAGACATCATCAGCCTGTCCGCCGGCGAGCCCGATTTCGACACCCCGGAGAACGTCAAGCAGGCGGCGATCCGCGCCATCGAGGCCGGCCAGACAAAATACACCGATGTCGCCGGCACCCCGGCCCTGCGCCGCGCCATCGCCGAGAAGTTTCGCGCCGATAACGGGCTGGATTATCGGCCCGAGGAGGTGATCGTCTCCACCGGCGGCAAGCAGGTGATCTACAACGCGATGGTGGCGACGCTGAACCGCGGCGACGAGGTCGTGATCCCCAGCCCCTGCTGGGTCAGCTACCCGGACATCGTCGCCCTCGCCGACGGCTCCCCGGTGATCGTGCCCTGCTCGCAGAACAACGGCTTCAAGCTGCGCGCCGAAGACCTCGCCGCCGCGATCACCCCGCGCACCAAATGGGTCTTCCTCAACAGCCCCAACAACCCCACCGGTGCCGCCTACTCCGCCGCCGAGCTGCGACCCATCTGCGACGTCCTGCTCGCCCATCCGGATGTCTGGATCTTCACCGACGACATCTACGAAAAGCTGGTCTATGACGGTTTCCAATTCGCAACGATCGTCGAGGTCGAGCCGCGGCTGCGCGCCCGAACGGTGACCATGAACGGCTGCTCGAAAGCCTACGCGATGACCGGCTGGCGCCTCGGCTATGCCGGCGCGCCGGTCGAGCTCGTGCGCGCCATGGACAAGCTGCAGAGCCAGTCCACCTCGAGCACCTCGTCGATCAGCCAGGCGGCCGCGGTCGAGGCGCTGAGCGGTCCGCAAGACAGCATCGCCGCCATGGTCGCCGTCTACCGCGACCGTCGCGACCTTGTCGTCGACATGCTGAACGCAACCCCCGGCCTGCACTGCCACAAGCCCGAAGGCGCGTTCTACGTGTTCCCGTCCATGGCCGGCTGCATCGGCAAGACGTCGAGAAGCGGCGCCGATATCGTCGACGACGAAGCCTTCGTCGTCGCCCTGCTGGAGGAGGAAGGCGTCGCCACCGTGCACGGCGCCGCCTTCGTCTATCCCGGCCATTTTCGCATCAGCTACGCGACCGACACCTCAAGCCTGCGCGAAGCCTGCACCCGCATCCAGCACTTCTGCGCGGGCCTTGCGTGAAGGAAGGCCAGAGGCTCTGCCTCTGGACTCCGCTGGGGCCCGCGGCCCCAGACCCCATCTCATTGAGCGCCCTATCGCAATCTCCCTGCTTGGCGAAGCCATTCATCCTGCTTACCCAAGCCATCATCCTCGCCGCCGAACAATGAATAACAAACGGATTTTAAAGGCTCCGCCTTTAATGGGGTCCAGGGGCGAAGCCCCTGGCCTTCCTTCCTGACTGTGCGCCCCGGTTTCGCGCCTCGCCTCGCGCGCGCTCCTGTTGCCGCCACGATCGCGATCACCGCGCGGGCGCGCGCAATGCGCGCCGACGGCATCGACGTGCTGTCGCTCACCATCGGCGAGCCCGACTTCGCGACCCCGCCGCACGCAATCGCCGCGGCGCATCGCGCGGCGCTGGCGGGTCGCACGAAATATCCGCCGGTTGACGGCGTGCCGGCGCTCAAGGCCGCCATCATCCGCGATTTCCGTCGCCGTGCCGGTCTCGACTTCATGCCCGACCAGGTGATGGTCGCCAATGGCGGCAAGCAGGTGATCTTCAACGCCCTGATGGCGACCGTCAGCACCGGCGACGAGGTCGTCATTCCGACGCCGTACTGGAACGCCTACCCGCTGGTCACCGGTCTTGCCGGCGGCAACACGGTGTTTCTGGACTGCCTGCAGTCGGACGGCTTCAAGCCGACCGCTGCGGCATTGGCGCGGGCGCTCACCCCGCGCACCCGCTGGGTGGTGCTGAACTTCCCCAACAACCCGACCGGCGCCGTGCTCACCGCCGCCGACCTGCGCCCACTGGCCGACGTGCTGCTCGCCCATCCGCAGTGCTGGATCATGGCCGACGACATCTACGCCCGGCTGATCCACGACGGCACGCCGCACGCAACGATCAGCGTCGTCGAGCCCCGCCTCGCCGACCGCACGCTGACCCTGTACGGCGCCTCCAAGACCTACGCGATGACCGGCTGGCGCGTCGGCTGGGCCGCCGGCCCACGCGACCTGATCGCCGCCATGGTCAACATGCAGGGCCAGGCGACCTCCGGCATCAACGTCCCCGCTCAGGAAGCCGTCATCGCCGCGCTCGACGGCCCGGACGACGCCGTGCTCGAGATGCAGCACGCCTATCGCCGCCGCCGCGACCTGGTGCAATCTGCGTTGTCGACGATCCCCAACGTCGTCAGCCACCGCCCGGACGGCGCGTTCTACGTCTACCCCGACATCTCGCAATGCCTTGGCGGCCGGCTGAGGTCGGACGAGGACTTCGCCCGCGCCCTGCTTGACGAGGCGCACATCGCCATCGTCCACGGCGCCGCCTTCGGCCGCAGCCCGCACATCCGCATCAGCTGCGCCACCGACGACGAGACGCTTGCACGAGCGTGCGAGCGGATCGCTCAGTTTTGTAAGACGGTCTAGGAAGAAAGCGGTTCTTTTTTGAAAAAAAGAACCAAAAAACTTTCATTCGATTAGCACCGGCGCGGCCGTTCGAGATGCTCCAACTGTCAGAAGTTTTTTGCTTCTTTTTTTCAAAAAAAAGAAGCCCTTTCTTACTCCCTTTCCGCCGCCGCCAACCGTTCTACTTCATTAACGTATCCATCGGCATCGAACTTCTTCAGGCTTGGCGCGCCCATCGAGCGCACCTGGCCGTAGACCGGCCGCGTCGGCCACGGCCTGTCGTGCAGGCCGAACAGCCAGCCGATATTGGTGAACGAGTTCGCGTCGCGGCCGTCGATGAAGTAGCGATTGTTGAGGCGCAACGCCGTCTCCCACGCTTCCTCCGGCGAGGCCGACCACTCGACGATCTTCTTGCCCCAGTACATCCGCATATGGTTGTGCATGTAGCCGGTCTCGCGCATTTCCATCATCGCCGCGTTCCAGTAGCGGTCATGCGTCTCACCCTGGTCGAACTGCGCCTCGGTGTAGAGATACGGCCGCTTGTCCGTCCGATGCGCGTCGAGCGACTTGCGCGCCCATTCCGGTACGGCAACGGTGTAGTCGCCGTATTTCTCTGTGTAGTGCACGTGGTTCATCGCCAGCTCCCGCCGCACCACGAGCTCCTCGATATACGCCGCCTTGTCGTCCCCATCACCGGTCTTCGTCTCTTGCACCGCAAGTGCGAGCGCCACCGGCGAGATCTGACCGAAATGCAGGTACGGGCTCATATGCGAGGCCGCTCCCGCCTCGGGCTTGCCGCGCGCTGTCGCGTAGTGCGCGAACGGCTCGCCGAGATAGTGCTTCAGCCGCCCCATCGCCTGCGCCGTCCCGCCCTTGAACCGCTTCACCGGCCGTACGCTCTGATCCGCCTTCAGGCTGGCGACGAGCTTGGGCACGTCCGACAGGTCCAGCGTGCTCTCCACCTTGAGCTTTGTCGCCTTGTGTCGAACAGGCTGTTCCTCCAGCGGAACGAGATACTCCTTCATCAGCCGGCCAAGCTTCGGCCTGAGCGTCCGCGCTGCCACCTCGTGCTTGCCCGACGCCGTCTCCACCGGCACCACCACGTCGCCCTCGACCTGCACGACGCGACACGTCGCCTGGCGCGCGAAGTCCGCATAGAACCGCTTGATCGGCGCCAGGTAGTTGCGGTCGCACACCACTATAGCCGCGTCGCGCGCATACAGCAGCGCCGTTTCCACCGGCGGCGCCCGCCTCGTCACAAACCCGATGCCCCGCCGCTCCAGCTCAGGCCGCACCTCCGCCAGTCCCTCGAGCAGAAAGCTCCAATGCCTGGCATTGACCTCCGGAAACCCCTCGGCGATGCCGTAGCAGACCAGCACCGGCAAGCCGCGCTCGTTCGCCTGATCGACGGCATATTCCAGCGCTGGGTTGAACGCCGCCCGCTGCGACAGCCCCATCCAGTAGAGAACGTAGGAGGCCGCCTCGTTGAGCGGCGCCTCGTTGAGCGTCTTGATGCGTGTTGCCTGTATCATCGCCGCAATATGGTCGAGCGCACCGGCCGCCGCCACTCACGCCGCCCTGCGGCGCTCCGCATCCCGTCCCGCTTGGCCTCAGCACCCGCATGTGGCACTGCCGGCGGCGCCGGCAGAACTCGACACCAGCTATCCCATCACGAAGGACACACCGTCTTGGACCAGGCGCCACAGCCCGAGCAGACGCTCGACCCGCAGGATTGGGAGACCATCCGCGCGCTGGGCCATCGCATAATGGACGACATGGTCGACCACCTCGCCGGCCTGCGCTCGGGTCCCGTCTGGCGTCCAATGCCAGAGTCCGCTCGCGCCAGCTTCGAGCAGCCCCTGCCGCGCACCGCGACACCGCTCGCCGAAATCTACGACGCCTTCGCCCGCACCATCGCGCCCTACGCCACCGGCAACACCCATCCGGGCTTCATGGGCTGGGTCCACGGCGGCGGCACCCCTGTCGGCATGCTCGCCGAGCTCCTTGCCGGCGCGCTGAACAGCAATCTCGGCGCCCGCGACCATGCCGGCGTCGTCGTCGAGCGCCAGGTCATCCGCTGGGCCGCCGAGATGGTCGGCATGCCGGCGACCACCTCCGGCCTGCTCGTCACCGGCTCCTCGATCGCCAACTTCATCGGCGTGCTGGTCGCCAGCCGCACCCGCCTCGGCCCCGCCGTCCGCGCCCACGGCCTCGCCGCCACCCCGCTGACCGCATACGCCTCCGCCGCCGCGCATGGCTGCGTCCCCCGCGCCCTCGACCTCGCCGGCCTCGGCACCGATGCGCTGCGAGCCATCCGCATCGACGCCGACCACCGCATCGACCTCGCCGCCTTGTCGAGCGCCATCGCCGAAGACCGCGCCGCCGGCCGCACCCCGTTCCTCCTCGTCGGCACCGCCGGCAGCGTCGATTGCGGCGCCGTCGACGACCTCGCCGCCCTGGCCGCCATCGCCAGGCGCGAAAACCTCTGGTTCCACGTCGACGGCGCGTTCGGCGCCACCGCCTGCCTCTCCCCCACCTACCGCCCGCTCCTGCGGGGGATCGAGCACGCCGACAGCCTCGCCTTCGACTTCCACAAATGGGCGCAGGTGCCCTACGACGCCGGCTGCATCCTGGTGCGCGACCCGCAGGCCCAGCTCGACACCTTCGCCCAGAACCTCGCCTACCTTGCCCGCGAGCCCCGCGGCCTCGCCGGCGGCCACCCCTGGCCCTGCGACATGGGCCCCGACCTCTCCCGCGGCTTCCGCGCCCTGAAGGTCTGGATGACGCTCGCAACTTACGGCGCCGACCGCCTCGGCGCCGTCGTCGACCGCGCCTGCGCCGTCGCCCGTCACCTCGCCGCCCGCATCGATGCCGACCCAACCCTGCAGCGCGTCGCCCCGGTGGCGCTGAACATCGTCTGCTTCCGCGTCCGAGGCCTGGACGACGCCGCCCATCGCGAGCTGGTCGCCGACGTGCAGCTCAGCGGCATCGCCGCCCCGTCCACCACGGTGATCGACGGCCAAACCGTCGTGCGCGCGGCCATCGTCAACCATCGGACGCAGGAGCGTGACGTCGATGCCATGCTCGATGCCGTGGAGAAGGTAAGGCAAGGGCTCTGCCCTTGACCCGTCATGCGTAAGCATGCGCTTGCATCGCGGGGCCCGCGGCCTCAGACCCCAGTCACTTAAGTAACGGAGTCCAGAGGCTATAGCCTCTGGTGGGGTCCAGGGGCAAAGCCCCTGGCCTAAAAGGGGGGAGGCCAATGGACGAGACGTTCCGCAAGGCCGCGCTGGACTATCATCGCTTCCCCACCCCCGGAAAGCTCGCCATCGAGCCGACCAAGCGCATGGCCACCCAGCGCGACCTCGCGCTCGCCTACTCGCCCGGCGTCGCCGCCGCCTGCGAGGCCATCCGCGCCGAGCCCGGCCTCGCCCGCGAACTCACCGCCCGCGGCAACCTGGTCGCGGTGATCTCCAACGGCACCGCCGTCCTCGGCCTGGGCAACATCGGCCCGCTCGCCTCCAAGCCGGTGATGGAGGGCAAGGCCGTCCTGTTCAAGAAATTCGCCGGCATCGACGTGTTCGACATCGAGGTCGACGCCGAAGACCCCGCGCGCCTGATCGAGGTCGTGGCCGCCCTCGAGCCCACCTTCGGCGCCATCAACCTCGAGGACATCAAGGCCCCCGAGTGCTTCGTCGTCGAGGCGGCACTCCGCGAGCGCATGCGCATCCCGGTCTTCCACGACGACCAGCACGGCACCGCCATCACCGTCGCCGCCGCCATCCGCAACGGCCTGCTGGTGCAGGGCAAGTCGCTCGCCGACGTCACGCTGGTGACCTCCGGCGCCGGCGCCGCCGCGCTCGCCTGCGTCGACCTGCTGGTCTCGATGGGTCTCAAGCCAGAAAACGTGACGCTGACCGACATCAAGGGCGTCGTCTTCGCCGGCCGCGATCCCGGCATGGCCCCGAACATGGCCCGCTACGCCCGCGTCACCGACGCCCGCACCCTGCGTGACGTGATCCCGGGTGCCGACATCTTCATGGGCCTCTCCGCCCCCCGCGTGCTCGACCCTGACTGGCTGGATCTCTTCGCCCCCAAGCCGCTGATCCTCGCACTCGCCAACCCCGAACCCGAGATCCTGCCCGACCTCGCCCGCGCCCGCCGCCCCGACGCGATCGTCGCCACCGGCCGGTCGGACTACCCCAACCAGGTCAACAACGTCCTCTGCTTCCCCTTCATCTTCCGCGGCGCGCTGGACGTCGGCGCAACCACGATCAACGAGGAGATGAAGCTCGCCGCCGTCGAGGCGATCGCCGACCTCGCCCGCGCCGAGGCCGACGAGGTCGTCGCCACCGCCTATGGCGGCGCCGCCCCGGTCTTCGGCGCCGACTACATCATCCCCAAGCCGTTCGACCCGCGGCTGATCCTGCAGATCGCCCCGGCCGTCGCCCGCGCCGCCATGGCCAGCGGCGTCGCCACCCGCCCAATCACCGACTTCCCGGCCTACCGCGAAACCCTGGAGCGCTTCGTCTTCCGCTCCGGCCAGCTCATGCGCCCGGTCTTCGAGGCCGCCCGGAAGCACCGCACCCGCATCGTCTACGCCGAGGGCGAAGACGCGCGCGTGCTGCGCGCCGTGCAGATGGTGGTCGACGACCACCTCGCCGACCCGATCCTGCTCGGTCGACGTGGCGTGATCGAAGCCCGCATCCGCGAGCTCGGCCTGCGGCTCGAGACCGGCGGGCCCGACAGCGGCCGTCCGGTGATCATCCTCGACCCCGCCGAAGACCTCGCGGTCTTCCAGCCGCTCGCCGCCGAGTATCAGCGCCTGGTCGGCCGCCGCGGCACCCCGCCCGACGCAGCACCCCGCCGGCTGCGCAACCGCCTCACCGTCGCCGCCGCCATGCTGCTGCAGTCCGGCTACGCCGACGCCGCCCTGGTCGGCGGCACCTCGGCCTGGTGGCGCCACATCGAATACGTGCTGCCGATCATCCCCAAGGCCGAGGGCGTCGGCCGCATCTTCGGCCTCTCGGCGCTCATCCTGCAGCCCGGCGCGCTATTCATCTGCGACACCCACATGAACATCGATCCGACAGCGCCGCAGATCGCCGAGATGACTCTGCTGGCCGCTAATGCGCTGCGCCATTTCGGCCTCGTGCCCAAGGCGGCGCTGCTCTCCCACTCCGCCTTCGGCGCCTCGAACGCCCCCTCCGCGCGCAAGATGCGGACCGCCCTGGCACTGATCCGCGCCGCCGAGCCGACACTCGAAGTCGACGGCGAAATGCACGCCGATGCCGCCCTCAGCGCCGCCCTACGCGACCGCGCGGTGCCGGACAGCCGACTCTCCGGCACCGCCAACCTGCTGGTGATGCCAACGCTGGACGCCGCCAACATCGCCTTCAACCTGCTCAAGGCCGCCGGCGAGGCGCTCTCCGTCGGCCCGATGCTGCTCGGCCTGTCCTGCCCGCTGCACATCTTGGTGCCGACCGTCACCGCCCGCGGCATCGTCAACATGACGGCCCTCGCCGCCGCCGGGAAGCTGCACAGCGCGCCTTAGGGCATGAAGGCGAGGGGCTTTGCCCCTCGACCCCATTAAAGGCGAAGCCTTTAAAATCCATTCCTTAGTCATGCCGGACCGAGTGAGGTCTGTGCCCGTGAGAAGAGGATTGATCGGCTTCGCCAAGCAAGATAGTGCCGGCATGAAGCCTAACCGGATACGGGTCTGGGGGCGCCGCCCCCAGCGGGTCGAGGGCAGAGCCCTCGCCTTCTTGCTAAGGCCTTACCTGTGGCAATGCCGCCCCGATCCGGCCGTGTTTTCGCCGCCGCACCCGTTCAGGTTGTTCAGACAATCGCATGGTGCTCATCTGTCGGAAAAGCCGGCACTGGCAATCGGGCGTTAACCTGTCCGCCGTAAGATCGCAGCAAACGCAGGCAAGCAGGCCTACGTCGGACATCAGGGACAGGGGCGAGCGTCGTGAAAAAACTGGTCAAGGCCGTACTGCCCGTCGCCGGGCTCGGCACCCGGTTCCTGCCCGCCACCAAGGCGGCCGCCAAGGAAATGCTGCCGGTCGTCGACAAGCCGCTCATCCAGTATGCGATCGAGGAGGCGCGTGCCGCCGGCATCGAGCAGTTCTGCATGATCACCGGCCGCGGCAAGACCGCCCTGGTCGAGCATTTCGATGTCGCCTACGAACTGGAGGCGGTGCTGCGCCAGCGCGGCAAGCAGCGCGAGCTCGACATGCTGCGCGCCTCGCAGATGGCGCCCGGCTCGATCGTCACGGTGCGCCAGCAGGAGCCGCTCGGCCTCGGCCACGCAATCTGGTGCGCCCGCGCCTTCATCGGCGACGATCCGTTCGCGATCTTGCTGCCCGACGACCTCATCCTGTCCGAGACCTCCTGCACCAAGCAGCTCGCCGACGCCTACCGCGAAACCGGCGGCAACATCGTCGCCGTGACCGAGGTGCCGCGCGAGCATACCAATCGCTATGGCATCCTCGACATCGGCAGCGACGACGGCCGGCTGGTCGAGGTGCGCGGCCTGATCGAGAAGCCGGCGCCGGAGGAGGCGCCGTCCAACCTCTCGGTGATCGGCCGCTACGTCTTGCTGCCGGACGTGATCCGCTACCTGGACCGCATGGAGCGTGGCGCCGGCAACGAGGTCCAGCTCACCGACGCGATGGCCAAGATGATCGGCCACACGCCGTTCCACGGCCTGCGCTACGAGGGCCGGCGCTTTGACTGCGGCGACAAGGTCGGCTTCCTTGAGGCGCAGATCGCGTTCGCCCTCAAGCGCGAGGATCTCGGGCCGGCCGTGCGGGCCTTTCTGAAGAACTATCGCGATGCCTGAGCCAGGATGAGCAATCAAGCATGAGCACCAGCACATACAGCCACCAGTTCGATCCGACGACGCTGCGCGAGTACGACATACGCGGGATCGTCGGCAAGACGCTGCATGCCGCCGACGCGTTCGCCATCGGCCGCGTCTTCGGCTCGATCGTGAGCGAGGCCGGCGGCAAGACGGTCGCTGTCGGCTATGACGGGCGGCTCTCCTCGCCGGACCTCGAGCCGGCGCTCGTCTCCGGCCTCAAGGCGAGCGGCATCGAGGTGCTGCGCGTCGGCTGCGGACCGACGCCGATGCTCTATTTTGCCGCCACCACCCTCGAGACCGCCGGCGGCATCATGGTCACCGGCAGCCACAACCCGCCGGACTATAACGGCTTCAAGATGATGATCGGCCGCAAGCCGTTCTTCGGCGAGCGCATCCGCGAGGTCGGCGAACGCGCCGCCGCCGGCCGCGTCGTCGCTGAGGCTGAGGGCAGCGACCGCTTCATCGACATCGGCCAGGACTACGTCACGCGCCTGCTCAGCGACTGGGACGGCGGCGACCGCATTCTCAAGGTGGTCTGGGACAACGGCAACGGCGCCGCCGGCGAGATGCTGACCCGCCTGGTCGCCTCGCTGCCCGGCGAGCACACCGTGCTGAACGGCGCCATCGACGGCAACTTTCCGGCCCACCATCCGGACCCGACAGTGCCGAAGAACCTCGAGCAGCTGATCGCGAAGGTGGCCGAGCAGGGCGCCGACCTCGGCATCGCCTTCGACGGCGATGCCGACCGCATCGGCGTCGTGGACGACAAGGGCGGCATCCTGTTCGGCGACCAGCTGCTGGTCGTGCTCGGCCGAGACGTGCTGGCCGCCAATCCTGGTGCCACGATCATCGCCGACGTGAAGGCGAGCCAGGTTCTGTTCGACGCCCTGGCCGAGGCCGGCGGCAAGCCGCTGATGTGGAAGACCGGGCACAGCCTGATCAAGGCGAAGATGGCCGAGACCGGCGCGCCCCTCGCCGGCGAGATGTCGGGCCACGTCTTCTTTGCCGACAAGTGGTATGGCTTCGACGACGCGCTCTATGCCGCCGTTCGCCTGCTCGGCATCGTCGCCCGCATGGATGGCAAGCTGAGCGCCGTGCGCGAGGCGCTGCCGCACGTCATCAACACGCCCGAGCTGCGCTTCAACTGCGAGGACACCCGCAAGTTCGGCGTGATCGAGGAGGTCGCCGGACGACTGAAGGCGGCCGGCGCCAAGGTCTCCGACATCGACGGCGTGCGGGTGCAAACGCCGGATGGCTGGTGGCTGCTGCGCGCCTCCAACACCCAGGCGGTCCTGGTCGCTCGCTGCGAGGCCACCAGCGATGAGGGGCTCGAACGACTGAAATCCGCGCTGGTCGAGCAGCTCGAGTCCTCAGGCCTGGCGGCTCCCGACTTTTCAGGCGAGAACGCGGGACATTAGGAAGGCCAGGGGCTTTGCCCCTGGACCCCATTAAAGGCGGAGCCTTTAAAATCCGTTTGTTAGTCGTGCAATGCGACGAACGCAGCGCTTGCGAGGAAACAATCGATCGGCTTCGCGAAGTAAGACGTGACGTGGCTAAGTAATTTCGTAGATGGGGTCTTGGGCCCCGGGCCCCAGCGGAGTCCAGAGGCAGAGCCTCTGGCCTTCCTTCACCCAAATCGTTACTGGGTCGCCTTCTTGGCCGTGTCCGTAATGCCCTGGCCAGCAGCGGAGATGTCCTTGCCGGCGCCGGCCGTCGTGTTGCAGGCGCTCAGGCTGAGCACGGACCCGAGCAGCAATGCCGTCGTCAGCAGCGTTGCAAGAAACTTCACCATCATAGAACCTCCATAAGCGCCGAGGTGAGGCCTCGTCGACCGGAGCATCATACGTCAGCGGACAGCCTTTTGTTACGGGCGTGCTTGCGTTCGGCCACCACTGTTGCGCGAGTGCAGCAGGTGGCGGAGGCGGATGGGAATCGAACCCACCACCCGCTATGGGCGGGCCAACGGTTTTGAAGACCGCAGGGGCCACCAGGCCCCGATCGCCTCCGTCTTCTGAGACTGGGAAGAGAGACAGGCAAGGCAAGGGGCGTTGCCCCTTGACCCCATCGAAGGCGAAGCCTTTGAAATCCAGTAGTACGCTATTCGCTTTGCACTTCGGGCCGCAACGGACAAACTGCGCGTCGTGAGCGACATCGAAACGCAATCATCATGTGGCTGAATCACAGCGCTAAACCTGTCTTGCCTATAGGCAAGATTACCAGATGTTAACGATCGGCGTCTTTCTTCATGGTCGGGGTCTGGGGCCTCCCGGCCCCAGCGTCGGGACCCATAGCACAGGTGCGATGGGCGCCCGGGTCCAGGGCAGAGCCCTGACCGTCTTTCTTTAAGCGAGCACCCGCCGATCCGCCACGCGTCGGGTGAACCGCACGCTGTCCAGGTGCTCCAGCAGCGGCACGGCGTGCTTGCGGGTGATGCCGAGCGCTCGGCCGGCCTCGCCGGTCAGCAGCCCGCCGCCGCCCAGCAGCGGCGCCAGCTGCCGTTTCGCGTCCTCGATCGCCTCCGGATGGAACAGGAAATCGCGCTTCTGCACCCGGTCCGACGCCTGGATCAGCGCCCCCTGCGTGACCAGCCGGTTGAGCACCGGCAGCAGCCTCGCATCGGCGCGCGCCAGCTCGCTGCGGTCCGGCGGCGCCAGTCCGCTGCTCCTGATCAACGTCATGATGCGGTCGCTGAGTGTCCCGCTCTCCTCGGCGCGCCGCTGCTCGCGCGCCGCCGAGACGATCACGAGCGAGCTGCCCGCCGCCTGCACACGGCCCGCCGCAACCAGCCGCGCCTCCGCCTCGGCCAGCACCTCCGCCCCGACCTGCGGCAACGCCGCCGCCAGCCGCGCTCGCCCGATGCCTGCGTCCCCGGCCTCCGCCACCAGCCTGCCGACCGCGCTCGCCGCCTGCAGCAGCGCCGGCTCTGCGATCGCGACGCCGCGCAGCACCGCCACCGGCGCGCCCTGCAACGCCGCCGCCGCGCGGACCGTGCCGAGCCCGGCCTGGCGCGCCGCCTCGGCCAGGCGGATGCCGGTCATCCCGGCCGCCGCCACCGCGTCGCGCACCACCTCCGCAGGCTCCGCCTGCGAGAGCCGCCCGAGCCGGACCAGAGTTGCGGTATTTCGCCTCTTCAGACGCCGCGATGCCGGCTCCAGCACCTGGCCGCCACCCAGCGTCAGCGCCGGCGAGGCCTGACGCAGCACCGCCCGACCGCGCGCCGGCAGCACCACCGGCGGCTCGCAATGCAGCTGCGCCAGCCCGGACCCGCCCGGCTCCAGACTGTCCGCGTCAAGCAGGCGCAGCCGCGCCGCGGTCTCGCCGGTGCCGCCCAGCACCACCAGCCGCTCGCCGCTGCGCACCGCCCGCGGCGCACTCCGCACCACCTCCAGCGCCACGGTGATCCAGTCCGCCGGCGCCAGGCTGCCGGGCGTCGCCAACGCCATGCCGTGCCGAACCTCTGCCGCCGCGACGTCGCGCAGGTTCACCGCCACACGCTGCCCAGGCTCCGCCGCCGAGACCTTGGCGCCATGCACCTGCAACCCGCGCAGCCGCACCGCCCGCCCGTCGGGCAGCAAACTCATCGTCTCCCCCGCCGTCAGCCGGCCATGGCGCAGCGTCCCCGTCACCACGGTGCCATGCCCGGCGACGCTGAACGCCCGGTCGATCGGCAGCCAGGCAAAGCCGTCATCCTCGACCATCGCCGAGCCGGCCGCGAGTGCTGCCAGCGCCGCCGCAACCGCGCCCACCCCGTCGCCGCTCAGCGCCGAGCAGACGACAGGCGGCGGGCAGGCGATGCCGCGGCTTGCCAGCAGCGCCGCTCCGGCCGCCCCCACCTCGCTCGGGCGCCCCGCCTCCACCCGGTCGCTGCGCGTCACCGCGACGACGCCGCGCCGCAGCCCGAGCAGGCTCGCGACCTCGAGATGCTCGACCGTCTGCGGCTTGATCCCCTCGCCGGCGTCGACGCAGAGCAGCACGCCGCCGATACCGGCCGCACCCGCGACCATCGTGCGCACAAATCGCTCATGCCCCGGCATGTCGATCAGGTCGATGGTGGCGTCGCCGGCCTGCAGGTGCGCAAAGCCGAGCGCGATCGAGATGCCGCGCCGCCGCTCCTCGGCCAGCCGGTCGGTCTCCATGCCCGTGAGCGCCCGCACCAGCGCCGTCTTGCCATGGTCGACATGGCCCATCACGCCGATGACGAGACGCCGCTCCACCGCCGGTCGGCCTACACTCCCCGGCATGCCGCCTCGATCGCCTCGCCCAGCGGCGGCAGCTCGTCGTCGGCGATCGCGATCATGTCGAGCAGCACCAGCCCGTCGGCAATCCGCCCGACCACCGCCGGCGAGCCCGCCCGCAGCGCCGCCGCCAGGGCCTCTGCGCCAACACCCTCGACCGCCAGGCTGACCGCCACCGACGGGATGGCCGCCTCGGGCAACGCGCCGCCGCCCGCGCGCGCCGTGCTCGGCTCGATCCGGTAGAGCATCGCGGCCGGCAGCCTCGCCGCCACCCGCTCCGCCCGCGACCGCAGCACCTCGACCGGCTGGCCCAGCATCCGCAGCACGGGCACCGCCTCGCTCTGCCCCTCCGCATACAGCCGTAGCGTCGCGTCGAGCGCCGCCAGGCACAGCTTGTCCGCCCGCAGCGCCCGCATCAGCGGATGCCGCCGCAACCGGTCGATCGCCTCGGCGCGCCCGACCAGCATCCCCGCCTGCGGCCCGCCAAGCAGCTTGTCGCCGCTGAACGTCACCACGTCGGCGTCGGCCGCCACCGCCTCCTGCACCGTCGGCTCCGGGCTGCCGGTCGCGCCGGCAAGCCGCACCAGGCTGCCGCTGCCAAGGTCCTCGACCAGCATCAGCCCACGCTCGCGCGCCAGCCCCGCCAAGGCCGCCAGCGGCGTCGCCTCGGTGAAGCCGATGATCCGGTAATTGCTCTGGTGCACGCTGAGCAGCACCCGGCTCGCCGGCGTGACCGCCCGCGCATAGTCCGCCAGCCGGGTGCGGTTGGTGGTGCCGACCTCGACCAGCCGGGCGCCCCCTTGCTCGATCACCTCCGGGATGCGAAATCCGCCGCCGATTTCCACCAGCTCGCCGCGGGAGACGATCACCTCGCCCGACGCCGCCAGGCCGGCAAGCGCCAGCAGGATCGCCGCCGCGCCGTTATTGACCACCAGCGCCGCCTCGGCGCCGGTCAGCCGGCACAGCGCCGTCTCCACCGCGCCGCCCCGCCGGCCGCGCGCGCCCGTTTCAAGGTCGAACTCGAGATCGCAATACCCGCCCGCCACCGCCGCGACCGCCTCGACCGCCAGCTCGGCCAGCGGCGCCCGCCCAAGATTGGTGTGCAGCACGATCCCGGTGCCGTTGATCACCGCCCGTAGACCCGGCGCCTCCTCCGCCTGCAGACGCGCCAGCGCCGCCGCCTCGATGCCGCCCGCGGCACCCTCCGCGCCACCGCCCAGCAGCCGCCGCCGCTCCTCCGCCACCGCCCATCGCAACGCTGCCGTCACCCTGGCCGCCGCTCGGCCGCGCCGCATCGCCTCGGCCGCCTCGCCCCGCAGCAACGCGTCGAGCTGCGGCAGCGCCCGCAACCTTGACGCCGCCTCCTCTGTTGCCGACACGAGCCCTCCTGCGCACGACCAACGTCGCGCCGCCGTATCTGGGGTGATCAGCAGGAGAGCGCCATGCCGGACACCCCCACAACCGTGTCGCCGCGGCTGACCAGCCTCGCGCATGGCGGCGGCTGCGGCTGCAAGCTCGCCCCGTCCGTCCTCGCCGACATCCTGGCCGAGATGCCGCAGGCCGCCGCCTATGCCAACCTGCTGGTCGGCACTGAGACCGGCGACGACGCCGCCGTCTGGCGCCTGAACGACACCCAGGCGCTGGTCGCCACCACCGACTTCTTCACCCCCATCGTCGACGACCCGTTCGATTTCGGCCGCATCGCCGCCGCCAACGCCCTGTCCGACATCTACGCCATGGGCGGCACGCCGATCTTCGCCCTGGCCCTGCTCGGCACCCCGCTCGGCAAGCTCGACCTGGCCACCGTGCGCCGGATCGTCGCCGGCGGCGCCGCCATCTGCGGCCAGGCCGGCATCCCGGTCGCCGGCGGCCACTCGATCGACAGCCCCGAGCCGCTTTACGGCCTGGTCGCGCTCGGCCTGGTCGCCCCGGACCACGTGCTGCGCAACAGCCGCGCCCAGGCCGGAGACGTGCTGGTGCTCACCAAGGCGCTCGGCGTCGGCATCTATAGCGCCGCGCTCAAGCGCGATCTGCTGTCGGCGGCGCACTACGCCGCGATGATCGCCTCGACGACGCAGCTCAACCGCATCGGCGCGGCGCTGCCCGACACCCCGGGCGTGCACGCGGTGACCGACGTCACCGGCTTCGGGCTGCTCGGCCACGCGCTCGAGCTCTGCCGCGGGTCCAACCTGTCCGCGACCATCGAGGCCGAGGCGCTGCCGCTGCTCGACGGCGTCGAGGCGCTGGCGGGGCAGGGGGTCGTCACCGGGGCGGCACAGCGCAATTGGAACAGCTACGGCGCCAGCGTGACCCTGGCGGCACCGGGCCGTCAGGCCCTGCTCACCGACCCGCAAACCAGCGGCGGCCTGCTGATTGCGCTCACGCCCGACGCGGCGCCGCACCTGCTCGCCAGGCTGCACGCCGAGGGCTACGCGCGCGCGACGATCATCGGCGCGCTGCAGGCGGGGCCGCCTCGAATCACGGTCGTTTAGGAAGAAAGGGCTTCTTTTTTGAAAAAAAGAAGCAAAAAACTTTTGTCCGGCTGTCGCGTGCCTCAGTCGGTGCGGCAAGCAGGAGCAAAAGTTTTTTGGTCCTTTTTTTCAAAAAAGGACCGCTTCCTTCCGTTTGCGCCGCAAGCCTAGCTCTTATGCGTCCTGTGAGCGGCGCGGCTCGACCGGCGGCTGCTGGCGCGCAGCACCCGCCCGCTCGTCGCACCGCTGCCGCAGGTCACGAAGTCCACCGGCTGCACGATGTCCTGCCCATGCGCATAGTCCGGCAGCTCCGAGCCGCCATGCAGCGCCTGGACCTCCTCGAACATGCCGGCATTCTGCTGGCAGAACACGACGCCAAGCTTCAGCCCGTTATCCGACTGCACGTTGGCAAGCTGGGTGATGTAGTCGTCATGCGCCTTCTGGGCGCTGCGGCCGTAGGCGTGCTTGAAGTAGCCGGTGAGCGCCGTCTCCTGCATCGCCAGGTCGCTCTTGTAGCGGCTGATGAACTGGTTGTACTTCGACTGCTCACCGCAAGACAGCGCCATCACCATCAGCTCGCTCTTCAGCCCGGCCACGTCGAACGCGTGCCGGTCGCCAGGGCCCGCGCACTGGGAGGCGGCGCTGGCAAGCGGGGCGGCCAGCAGGCACGCCGACAGGACGGCTGAGGTGAGCAGGCGCATCGGCTAACTCCAGGCTGAAGGGCATGCGTCGACCAAGGCGCCGACGCGGCAGCCTCCGACATGTCACCCGGGGCATGAGCTAGACAGGCTAATCGGCGGTTAAGCAACCCGATTTGCGTCCGCGCGCGAAGATCAGCATACGGTGTGACGGGCGCGCATCGTCGCATCGCTCGACGAGTGCGGGCGGCGCAGACAAGCGTCTGCAGGCGCCCGGAGCGCGACGATGAGGACGCCGAAATGCCGGTTGCCGGCGTTCTCGGAAATGCAAGGGGATGGGATTGAACGTTCGAGTTTCGCTCGGTGTGGCGGCCGCTGGCCTGCTGCTGCTGCCAGGCTGCACGCCGCAGGCGGTGACGGTGGAGAGTGGTGCGCCGTTGCCGCCGCATTACGGTCCGCCGCCGGCGCGCACCTGCACGCTGGCGCCCTTCACCCTCGCCGAAGGCGCAAGCACCGCGGTCGCCATGACGGTCAGCAGCGACGGCGGCTACTGCGCGATCCACGCCTCCGAGACCGCTGGCGGACCCTTCGACGTCGGCATCGAGCCGACTCAGCCAGATCACGGCACCGCGCGCATCATCCGCTACAACGGTCAGACCAGCATCGAGTACATCGCCCGGACCGGCTATGTCGGCGCCGACAAGTTCGTCGCCGAGCTGATCCGCCGGGGCCAGCCCGGCTACACCACGCTCACGGTGTCGGTCGCAGTCATCAAGTAGACGCGGCCTGGGCCCGCCACGCCCGTCCGAGCAGCCCCTCCAGCCCGGTGCGGTTGCACCAGTCGCCGAAGCCCTCGCCCGGCTGACCCTCAGCCGCGTAGTCACGCAGCAGAGGGTCCAAGGTCTCGAACACGGCCGCCTCGGCGATCCGGTCGAACAGCCGGAACGACAGCCGCGTGCCCTCGAAATCGCCACCGACATAGAGCGCGTAGTACCCCGGCATGCGGCCGACCAAGCCGATATCGCCCGTATAGGTGCGCACGCAGCCGTTCGGGCAGCCGGTGATGCGCAGGCTGATCCGCCGGTCGCTCAGGCCATGTTTGGCGAGCAGCCCCTCCATCTGCGCCACGTGCTTTGGCTGCAGCCGCTCGGCCTCGGTGAGCGCCAGGCCGCAGGTCGGCAAAGCGGGGCAGGCGAGGGTGAAGCGCGCCAACGGCGTCATCGTCTCGGCAGCCGCCACGCCATGCTCGGCAAGCAGCGCCGTCACCTCGGCGCGCTGCTCAGGCGCGATGTCGCACAGCAGCGCGTCATGCTGCGGCGTTACCGTGATCGGATACCCGTAGCGCTGCGCGATCAGCCGCAGCGCGCTGCGCAGCCGCAGCGGCCCGTCGTCGAGAATACGGCCGGAGGCGATCGGCACCCCGAGCCACAGCCGGCCATCACCCTGCTCGTGCCAGCCCAATATGTCCGGCACCTCGAGCGTCATCGGACGAGCCGGCTCGAACGCCTCGCCGTAGCTGTCCTCGAGCGTCGCCCGCACCCAGTCCAGCCCGCGATCGTCGACGACGTATTTCAGCCGGGCGCGGCGCCGGTCGCCACGGTCGCCGAAGTCGCGATGCAGCCCCATCACCGCATGCACCATCCGCAGCAGCCCGCCCGGCGGGATGAAGGCGATCGGGCTCGCCAGCCGCGGATAGGTGCGCGGCTTGTTGTGGGTCATGCCCAGACCGCCGCCGACGGCGATGTTGTAGCCGGCGAGCCGGTCGCCCTCCCAGATGGCGACGATGCCGAGGTCGTTCGACAGCACGTCGATCGTGTTGTCCTCGGGCACCGTGATGCCGATCTTGAACTTGCGCGGCAGGTAGGTCGGCCCATACAGCGTCTCGACCTGCTCGGCCTCCGGCACGAAGCCGGGCGTCTCGTCGAGAAAGATCTCGTAATAGGCCCGGCTCTTCGGCTTGAGCAGCTCGGAGAGCTCACGCGCATCGGCCAGCAGCCGCTCGTGCCTGGCGTCGCGGATCGGCGCCGGCGAGGCAGTGACGTTGCGGCTGACGTCGCCGCAGGCGCAGATGGTGGTGAGCAGCGTGTGGTTGACGGCGGCGATTGCCGGCTTGAGCTCGCCCTTCAGAATGCCGTGGAACTGAATGCCCTGCCGCGAGGTGATGCGGATGGTGCCGTTCGCATGGTCGTCGGCAAGCCGGTCCAGCCCGAGATACTGCGCCGCCGTCAGCCGCCCGCCGGGCATGCGGACGCGCAGCATGAACTGATATTCTTTCTCCAGCTTCTGCTGCTTGCGGGCCGTCGCGGTGTCGCGATCAAACTGCTCGTAGCTGCCGTGAAACTTCAGCAGCTGGTAGGCATCCTCGCTGACCTGGATGCCGCCCTCCGCCAGCTCCTCGGCCAGCCGTCCGCGCAGGCCGCGACTGGCAAGCTTCAGCGCCTCGGCGCCGGAACGTTTAGTACCCGGCGGTGTCAGCGCGCCGCTGATGTCATCGGGCATTGATGGTGCTCCGCTAAGCAAGGCCAGAGGCTCTGTCTCTGGACGCCGCTGGGGCCCGAGGCCCCAGACCCTTTTACGAATGGATTTTAAAGGCTCCGCCTTTAATCGGGTCCAGGGGCAAAGCCCCTGGCCTTCTCTTTCAGGACGGCTGATCGACCATCCGCAGATACGGCCGCAGCGTGTCCCACCCGCCCGGGAACTTCACCTTGGCGTCCGCGTCCGACACGCTCGGCGCGATGATCACCTTCTCGCCCGGATGCCAATTCGCCGGCGTCGTCACCTTGTGCGCATCCGTCAGCTGCAGGCTGTCGATCACCCGCAGCACCTCCTCGAAGTTGCGCCCGGCCGACGGCGGATAGTTCAGCGTCAGCCGCACCTTCTTGTTGGGGTCGATGACGAACACCGTGCGCACCGTCACCGTCGGGTCCGCCTCGGGATGGATCATGCCGTAGAGCGTCGAGACCGTGCGGTCGCCGTCGATGATCAAAGGGAAGTTCAGCGCGTGGCCCTGGGTCTCAGCGATGTCGTCCGCCCAGCGCTCATGGTTCTCGCCGCTGTCCACCGACAGCCCGATCACCTTGACGTTCCGCTTGGCCCATTCCGGCGCCAGCCGCGCCACCTCGCCAAGCTCCGTCGTGCAAACCGGCGTGAAATCCTTCGGATGGCTGAACAGCACCCCCCAGGAGGCGCCGAGCCACTTGTGGAAATGGATGCGCCCGGCGGTGGTGGCCTGCTCGAAGTCGGGCGCGATCTGGCCCAGCTGAATGCTCATGCAACCTACTCCTGCCTCGGCCGCTCTGGGCCTCGCCAGTGATATGGCGTAGATGATGCCGAACCACTAGCCCATCGCGGACGATTAGTGAAACACGCAGCGTCGCGCGTGTAAAAGGATGCTTGAGACTGCGCGAGGATGAGTCAGCTGGCGCGTCTTTCGAGACCGGAGCGGAGCGGCCTTGGTGGCCGTGAGTCTCGGCGAGCGCAGAAAGGCACGGCAGATGGCCATCCTAGTGGCGTATCGAGCGACCTAGATGGAGAAGGTGATGGGCTCGGCTAACGGGCGTTGCAGGCCGCTCGCTTCGGCCCGCCGCAGCAGCGTCTCCAGGCTGATCGCCTGCAACTGCTCGCTCAATCCTGCCTCTAGCTCGCCCCACAGCGCGTCCACCACCTTGTCGTGCAACGGCCCGCCCGGCCCGGTCGAGCCGTCCTCGCAGCCGCCGCCGTCGTCGCTGGTGCCGACGCGTACGATCTCGGACAGGCTGATCTCGCGCGGCCGGCGGCCCAGCCGATACCCGCCGCGCGGCCCCCGCACGCTGTCGAGCAGCCCGGACCGCGACAGCGCCTGCAGCAGCGGCTCGATCCCCCGCCGCGCCAGGCCCGCGCGCTCGGCGATGTCGGCGGCGCTGACCGTGGTCAGCCGGCCGGCGTGGAAGCCGACGTCGAGCATGATCAGCACGCCCAGCATCGCCCTGTCGCGCCGCACCAGCATGCCGCCCACCCTCCGCTCTCATTGTTCAGGCCACGACCATAGCCCACCTAGAGCGGCAGATGGGCGCGTAACACGACCGTCATAAGGAGAATCTCCGATGTCCGAGGTGTTGTCACGTCCGCCCGGCGCCTTGCCGGTTGCCCAGACGCCACGCCTGAGCCAGACCGCCGCCCCGCGCGGCCGCATCTACGCCAACATCCTGGAGACCGTCGGCGGCACGCCGCTGGTGCGCATCCCGCGCCTGGCCGCGGCCGAGAAGATCGTCGCCGACGTCGCGCTCAAGCTCGAGTTCTTCAACCCGCTCGGCTCGGTCAAGGACCGCATCGGGCTGTGGATGGTCGAGGCGGCGGAGCAGCAAGGGCAGATCACGCCGGGGCGAACGATCCTGGTCGAGCCGACCTCCGGCAACACCGGCATCGCCCTCGCCTTTGTCGCCGCCGCAAAGGGCTACCGCCTCATCGTCACGATGCCCGAAAGCGCCTCGATCGAGCGGCGCAAGATGCTGCGGCTGATGAACGCCGAGGTCGAGCTGACCCCCGCCAAGCTCGGCATGGCCGGCGCGATCGCCCGCGCCCGCGAGATCCTGGAGCAGACCGACGACGCCTGGATGCCCCGGCAGTTCGACAACCCCGCCAACCCCGACATCCACGCGGCCACCTCGGCCGAGGAGATCTGGACCGACACCGACGGTCAGATCGACATCCTGGTCGCCGGCGTCGGCACCGGCGGCACCATCACCGGCATCGCCCGCGCCCTGAAACCCCGCCGCCCGGGCCTGCGCGCCATCGCCGTCGAGCCGGCCGAAAGCGCCGTGCTGTCCGGCGACGAGCCAGGCCCGCACGGCATCCAAGGCATCGGCCCGGGCTTCAAGCCGGGCACGCTGGACATGAGCGTGGTCGACGAGGTGATCAGCGTCTCCGAGCGGGAGTCGCTCGCGGCCGCCCGGCAAATCGCCCGCGTCGAAGGGCTGCCGGTCGGCATCTCGTCGGGCGCGACGCTGGTGGCGGTGCTGCGGCTCGGGCGACTGCCGGAAAACGCCGGCAAGCTGATCGTCGGCATCGTGCCCTCCTTCGCCGAGCGCTACCTGTCGACGGCCTTGTTCAGCGGGCTGACGTAAGAAAGACCAGGAGCTCTGCTCCTGGACCTCGCTGGGGCCTGAGGCCCCAGACCCCGTCACCGTCCTCGCCGGATGGCGCAAATAACAAATGGATTTAAAGGCTCCGCCTTTAATCGGGTCCAGGGGCGACGCCCCTGGCCTTCCTTGCCACCACTTCGCCCAAAATCAGCAGCGCCGGTCCACCGTCCGACCAGATGGCGGCCTTGTCGGCGAGGCTCGCCAGCGTGCCCCTGAGAATGCGCTGCCGATCGGTGCCGCCGCGTTCCACCAGCATCGCCGGGTGCTCGGCGCGCATTCCCGCGGCCCGCAGTCCGGTTGCCAGGCGCGGCAGCGTCGCCAGCCCCATGTAGACCGCCACCGTCTTGCCGGGCCTGGCCAGGTCGTCGAAGTCGAGGTCCAGGTGCCCGTCGGCGACCGACCCCTTGAGGTGCCCGGTGACCAGCGTCAGCGACTGCGCCGCCTCGCGATGGGTCAGCGGCACGTGCGCGCCGGCCGCGCAGGCAAGTGCCGCGGTGATGCCGGGCACGATCTCGAAGGCGATGCCGGCCGCCTCCAGCACCTCCATCTCCTCGCCGCCGCGGCCGAAGACGAACGGGTCGCCGCCCTTCAGCCGCACCACCCGCTTGCCCTCCGACGCCAGCCTGACCAGCAAGGCCGAGATGTCCTCCTGCGGCAGCGTGTGGTGCGAGCGCGCCTTGCCGACATAGATCCGCTCGGCATCGCGGCGCGCGAGCTCCAGCACGCCCTCGCCGACCAGCCGGTCGTGCACGATCACGTCCGCCTCGCCGAGCAGCCGCTGGGCCCGCAGCGTCAGCAGGTCGGCCGCACCCGGCCCGGCGCCGACGAGATAGACGATGCCGCGTTCGGGCACGGTGCTGCCGGCGCTCGCCGCCTCCAGCATCCGTCCATATTCCGCGTCGGCGGCCGCCTCGTTGCCCGCCAGCACGAGGTCGGCGACCCTGCCGTCCAGCGTCGCCTCCAGCAATCGGCGCCGGCGCACCATGTCGGGCAGGGCGGCGCGGGTTCGCGCCTTCCAGCGCTCGGCCAGCACCCCGAGGCGCGCGATCCCCGGCGCCAGCAGCACCTCGATTCGCGCCCGCACCAGCCGCGCCAGCACCGGCGCAACCCCGCCCGACGACACCGCGACGATCAAAGGATCGCGATCGACCACCGAGGGGGTGATGAAGCTGCACAGCTCCGGCCGGTCGACGACGTTGACCGGAATGCCGGCCGCCATCGCCGCCGCCGACAGCGCCCGCAGCTCGGCCTCCGGCGCGTCGGCGCCGATCGCGATCGCGACATCGTCAAGCAGGCCGGCCTCAAAGCGCTCCGCCCGCACGACCGCCGCACCCGCGGCGATCAGCGGCAGCGACTTGCGCTCGGCCACCTCACCTCGGCCAAGCACCAGCGCCCGGCGTCCGGACAGGTCCATAAAGATCGGATAAGTGCGCATCGCCGGCGATCATAGCGCCTTGCGGCGGCACGGCGAGGGCGCGCCGGCGCTTGGCGCAGCGGCAGCTTTGCCCCATCACGCTGGGTGAGCTACTTGGATCAGGATGCGCCGGGCACGTCATCGGCGCGTCACAACTTAGGATGGCTGGATGACGCGTCGAGTGCTAGTGACGGGAGGTGCGGGCTTCATAGGCTGCCATGTGGTGGCCGCGCTGCTGGCCAGGGGCGACGACGTCCGTGTGCTCGACAGTCTGATCGAGCAGGTGCATGCGCCCGGCGCGCGGCCGGCGATCCTGTCCGAGGTCGAGTTCATCGAGGGCGACGTGCGCGACCCGGCGCTCGTTCGCGACGCGATCGCGGGCGTCGACCAGGTGATCCATCTGGCCGCCGAGGTCGGCGTCGGCCAGAGCATGTATGCGATCGACCGCTACGTGTCGGTGAACGACCAGGGCACCGCGGTGCTGTTCCAGCAGCTGATCGAGCGTCCGGTCGAGCGCGTGGTCACCGCCTCCTCGATGAGCATTTACGGCGAGGGCCTGTATCGGTCAGCCAACCGCACGGTGTTCTCGGACATCGTCCGCCCGCCGATGCGGCCCGGCGCCGGCTGGGATCCGGTCGGCCCCGAGGGCGAGGCGCTGACGCCGATCGCAACCCCGGAGACCAAGCCGCCCAGCCTCGCCTCGGTGTACGCGCTGACGAAATACGTCCAGGAGCGCCTGACCCTGTGCGTGGCGCCCGCCTACGGCATGCAGGGCGTCGCACTCCGGCTGTTCAATGTCTACGGCGCCGGCCAGGCGCTCTCGAATCCCTACACCGGCGTGCTGGCGATCTTCGCCTCCCGGCTACTCAACCGCGAGCGGCCGATGGTGTTCGAGGACGGGCTGCAGCGGCGCGATTTCGTCCACGTGGAGGACGTGGCGGACGCCTTCCTGCTGGCGCTGGAGGCGCCTGGGGCGGCCGGCAGGGCACTCAACATCGGCAGCGGCCGCGACGTGACCGTGAACGAGGTGGCAGCCACCCTTGCGCGCGCGATGGACGTGCCGCATCTGGCCCCCGAGGTGACCGGCAAGGCCCGCACCGGCGACATCCGCCACTGCTTCGGCGACATCGGGCAAGCCGCCCAGGTGCTCGGCTTCCGGCCAAAACGCGACTTCGCCGCCTCGATGGGCGCCGTCGTCGAGTGGGTGCGGCGCCAGCGAGCGATCGATAGGGTTAGCGAGGCGCGCGCCGAGCTTGAGCGTCGCGGGCTGGTCGCCTGATGGCGCCCGCAGCGAAGGCCGGGCGGCCGGTCCTGGTGACCGGCGGCGCCGGCTTCATCGGCAGCAACCTCGTCGACCGGCTGGCGCGCGCCGGCCATCACGTGCTGGTGTTCGACGCGCTGTCCAGACCCGGTGTGGAGCACAACCTGGCCTGGCTGCAGGCCCGCCACCCGGCCCGCGTGCGCGCCGTGATCGCCGACCTGCGCGACGAGCCGGCGCTGCGGGGCGCGGTCGAGCAGGCAGGCGCGGTGTTCCACCTCGCCGCCCAGGTCGCGGTCACGACCAGCCTGCAGGACCCGGTCGCGGACTTCCAGATCAACCTCGCCGCCACCCTGTCGCTGCTCGAGACGCTGCGCCGGCGCGCCGAGGGCGTGCCGCTGGTGTTCGCCTCCACCAACAAGGTCTACGGCAACCTCGCCGACATCGAGCTGGTGGACGTGAGTGAAGGCGGCGGTGAAGGTGGGGGCGAAGCCGGCTACCTGCCGGTCGACGCCGGCCTCGCCGCCAACGGCATCGGCGAGTCCCGGGCGCTCGACTTCTACACCCCCTATGGCTGCTCGAAGGGGGCGGCCGACCAATACGTGCTCGACTACGCGCGCGGCTTCGGCGTGCCCGCGGCGGTGCTGCGGATGAGCTGCATCTACGGTCCGCGCCAGCTCGGCACCGAAGACCAGGGATGGCTCGCGCATTTCCTGCTGAGCGTCCTGCGCCGCCAGCCGATCACGATCTATGGCGACGGCCGCCAGGTGCGCGACGTGCTCTACGTCGAGGACGCCGTCGACGCCTACCTCGCAGCCTGGCGGCGTATCGGCGAAGTGTCGGGCACCGCCTATAATCTCGGCGGCGGCAGCGCCAACGCGGTGACCCTGCTGGCGGTGATCCGCGAGATCGAGCGGCTGACCGGCATCACCGCGATGCTGCGCTTCGCCGAGTGGCGGCCGGGCGACCAGCGCTACTTCGTCGCCGATGCCCGCCGCGCGGCGGCCGAGCTCGGGCTTGCCGCGCCGCTCGGCTGGCGCACCGGGCTCGCCCATCTGCTCGGCTGGATGCGCGAGGAGCGGGTAGCCTCGCCGGCGGACGTCGCGCTGCAGGCGGGTGCGGCGTGAGGGTTGCTCTGCTGAACCCGCGCTGGGATTTCAGCGGCAGCATCTATTTCGGCTGCCGCGAGCCGCATCTCCCGCTTGAGCTCGGCTGCTGCCGCGTGCTGCTGGAACGCGCCGGCCATGAAGTGCTGCTGCTCGACGCCCACCTGCAGGACCTCGATGACGTTGCGCTGCACGCCCTCGTCGGCGCCTTCGCGCCACAGATGACGGTGCTGACCACGGCGCCGACCTACCTGTTCTGGCGCTGCGCACCGCCGGAGCTGCGCGTGCCGCGCCACCTCGCCGACCTGGTGCGCGACGTCGGCGGCCTGCTGGTCGCGATCGGCCCGCACGGCTCGGCCACACCCGGCGCGGCGCTCGCCAAGCTCGGCGTCGACGTGGTCGTGCGCGGCGAGTGCGAGGAGGTCGTGCTTGGCCTGGCCGACGGCGCCGCGCCGGGCCTGCTCGCCGGCACCGCCATCCTCCAGGGCGACCGCCTGGTCGAGGCCGGCGGCCCGCAGGCCACCCGCTTCACCGACCTGCCGGCGCTAGCCTGGCCGGCCGAGTGGCTCGCGCGGCACTGCCATCACCACCACCGCTTCGAAGCGCATGCCGAGGTTCCCGGCGCCGAGGTGGAGGCGTCGCGCGGCTGTCCTTACAGCTGCTCGTTCTGCGCCAAGATCGATTTCCGCGACGCCTATCGCCGGCGGGACCTCGCCCCGCTGCTCGAAGAGATCGACGGCCTGCTCGCCGGCGGCGTCTGCTACATCTACTTCATCGACGAGATCTTCCTGCCGCGCCGCGACCTGCTGGAGGCGCTGGTGGCGCGCCCGGTGCAGTTCGGCATCCAGACCCGTATCGACCTGTGGTCGCCCGAGATGCTGATGCTGCTCGGGCAGGCCGGCTGCGTCTCCGTTGAGGCCGGCGTGGAGAGCCTGACGGCGGAGGGCCGGGCAGCCCTGGCCAAGCGCTGCCGCCTGACCACCGACGAGCTTGCCGAGCGGCTGATCCTCGCCCGTGCCGCCGTGCCATTCGTGCAAGCCAACCTGATCGCCGCGTCCGACGACGAGGCCGGGCTCGTCGTCGCCTGGCGCGAGCGTCTCCTGGCCGCCGGCGTGTGGGCCAACGACCCGGTGCCGCTCTATCCCTATCCGAGCTCGCCCGACTACCGCCGGCTCTGGGGCGCCCCGGACGACCAGGCATGGGAGCGCTCGCACGAGCATTACCTGAGCCGTTTCTCCGAGTTCTCGGACATTCAGGACGAAGCACCATTATCGCTGGAGACGCTTGAAGCCGGATGCAAGGAAGGCCAGGGGCGTCGCCCCTGGACCCGATTAAAGGCGGAGCCTTTAAAATCCATTCCTTAAGTGATGCGGGTCTGGGGGCGCGGCCCTCAGCGGGTCCAGGGCAGAGCCCTGGCCTTCCTTTCTCAGGCCCGGTGCTGCTGACCACAGACACGGTCGGCGGCGTCTGGCGCTACACGGTGGACCTGGTCGCCGGACTGTCCCGGCGCGGCATCGGCGCGGTCGTCGCCACGCTCGGCCCGCCGCCGGACGCCGCACAGCGCGCCGAGCTGCGCGACGTCCAGCTTGTCGTCACCGGCTGGCCGCTCGACTGGACGGCGTGCGGCCCGGAGCATCTCGCGCAAGCCGCGTGCGGCATCGCCGAGCTCGCGGGCGAGCACCGCGCCTCGGTTCTGCACCTGCACGAGCCGTCGCTGCGGGGGGCGATGCCCAGCCCCGGCTGCACCACGATCGCGGTGCTGCATTCGTGCCTGACGAGCTGGTGGGAGGCGATGCGCGGCGGCCCGCTGCCCGAGCCGCTGCGATGGCGCCGCACGCTGACCGAAGCCGGCCTCATGCGCGCTGACGCGGTGATCGTGCCGTCGCGCGCCATGGCGGCAACGGTGGCCCGGCTCTATCCGCCGCGGCCGGTGCACGTGGTGCATAACGGCCGGCAGGCCGCCCCGCTTCAACTGCACAGGCGGGAGGCCACGGTCTTTGCCTCCGGTCGGCTGTGGGACGCGGCGAAGAACATGGCGATGCTGGACCGCACGGCGGCATTGCTCGACGCGCCCGTCATCGTGGCGGGCAGCGCGATCTCGCCGACCGGCGACGCCGTCCACTTCGAGCGCCTTCAGCTGCTCGGCCAGCTCTCGCCGGGCCGGCTCGCCGCCGAACTCGGGCGCGCCGCCGTCTTCTGCTCGCTGGCGCGCTACGAGCCGTTCGGCCTCGGCGTGCTGGAGGCGGCGCAGGCAGGCTGCGCGCTCGTCCTGGCCGACACCCCGATCTTCCGCGAATTGTGGGACGGCGCAGCGCTGTTCACCGACACGCTCGATCCGGCCATCGTCGCTGCGTCCCTGCGCCAGGCGCTGGCGAACCCGGCGGCCCTCGGCCGCGCCGCCCGCCTTCGCGCCGGCCGCTACACCGCCGATGCGATGGTCGACGCAACGCTCGACGTCCATCGCCAGGCGCTCGCCCAGCAGGCGGCATGACGCGTTGAAGCCGCCTTGAAGATCACCTACGTCACCCACTCGTTGCTGTCCTGCTGGAACCATGGCAACGCGCATTTCCTACGCGGCGTCCTGCGCTCGCTGCAGGCACGCGGCCACGCCGTGACGGTCCTGGAGCCGCACGGATCGTGGTCGCTGCGCAACCTGCTGGACGATCACGGCGAGCCCGCGCTCCAGCCGTTTCAAGCCGCTTACCCGTCGCTGCGCTCCACCCGCTTCGCCGAGCAGGACCTGCCGGCCCTGATCGACGGCGCCGACCTCGTCATCGTCCATGAATGGACCGAACCCTCCGTCGTGGCCGCGATCGGCGCGTGGCGCCGGCACGCGGGCTTCAAACTGCTGTTTCACGACACGCATCATCGCGCCGTCAGCGAGCCCGACGCCATGCGGCGCTACGACCTGGCTGCCTATGACGGCGTGCTGGCGTTCGGCGCCACCCTGGCCGCGGTCTATCGCGCCTGGGGCTGGGGCGAGCGGGTCTACGTCTGGCACGAGGCCGCCGACGTCCAGCTCTTCCATCCGCCAAGCGAGCCGACGCTGCGCCAGGGCGCCGTCTGGATCGGCAATTGGGGCGACGGCGAGCGCAGCGCCGAGCTCGAGGAGTTCCTGCTGGCGCCGATGCGCGCCAACCGGCTCGACCTCGACATCTACGGCGTGCGCTATCCGTCCGAGGCGCTCGCGCTGCTTGACCGCTACGGCGCCCGCTACCACGGTTGGCTCGCCAACGCCCTCGCGCCTGCCGTGTTCGCCCGCCACCTGCTGACCGTGCACGTGCCGCGCCGCCCCTACGCCGCGTCGCTGCCCGGCATCCCAACGATCCGCGTGTTCGAGGCGCTGGCCTGCGGCATCCCGCTTGTGTCGGCGCCCTGGTCGGACAGCGAGCACCTGTTCACGCCCGGCGAGGACTTCCTCACCGCGGCCGACGGCGAGGCGATGCGACGGCAGCTCCAGCGGCTGGCCGGCGACGCCGGCCTGCGAGCGTCGCTGTCCGAGCATGGCCGGCGCACGATCCTGGCGCGCCACACCTGCGATCATCGCGCCGCAGAGCTGCTCGCGATCGCCCAAGGCCTCGGCGCCCCCGGCCTCGGCGCCCCCGGCCTTGACGCCCCCGGCCTTGACGCCCCCGGCCTTGACGCCCCCGGCCTTGACGCCCCAGGCCTCGGCTCTCCGGTGCGGGGATGAGAATCGCCTTCTACGGTTCGAGCCTGCTGTCCAGCTACTGGAATGGTGCGGCCACCTACTATCGCGGCCTGCTGTCGGCGATGGCGCGGCTCGGCCACGACATCACGTTCTACGAGCCCGACATCCTGGACCGGCAAGCCCATCGCGACATCGACCCACCGGACTGGGCGCGCGTGGTCGTCTACCCGCCCACCGCCGCGGCCTTGCGCGACGTGCTCGCCGAGGCCGCCCGCGCGGAGGCGGTTTTCAAGGCGAGCGGCGTCGGGATGTTCGATGCCGAGCTGCTCGCCGGCATCATCGCGCACGCCGCACCCGGCGCCGTGCGCGTCCTGCTCGACGTCGACGCGCCGGCAACCCTGGCCGAGATGGCAGCCGATCCCGGCCATCCGGTCCGCCGTGCTCTGCCGTCGCTCGACCTGGTCTGCACCTATGGCGGCGGCCCGCCCGTCATCGCCGCCTATCGCGGCTTCGGCGCGCTTGCCTGCGTGCCGATCTACAATGCGCTCGATCCGGCAACCCATCATCCTGTTCCGGAACAGGAGAGGTTTGGCGCCGACCTGGCGCTGCTGGCCAATCGCCTGCCGGACCGAGAGGCCCGGATCGAGACGTTCTTTCTGCAACCGGCATCGGCGCTGAGGCAGCATCGCTTCCTGCTCGGCGGCAGCGGCTGGCTCGACAAGCCGATGGCCTCCAACGTGCGCCGGCTCGGCCATGTCCCGACCGTCGACCACAACGCGCTGAACTGCTCGGCGCTGGCGGTGCTGAACGTCGCCCGCGATAGCATGGCGGCGACCGGTTTCTCGCCGGCCACACGCGTGTTCGAGGCCGCCGGCGCAGGAGCCTGCCTGATCACCGATGCCTGGGAGGGCATCGAGCAATTTCTAAAGCCGGACAAGGAGATCCTGGTGGCCCGCGACGGGGCCGACGTCGCCGCACATCTGGCCGCACTGACGCCGGAGCGCGCCCGCGCGATCGGCGATCGCGCCAAGCTGCGCATGCTGGCGGAGCACACCTATGACCAGCGCGCCGTGCTGCTTGATGCGACGCTGACAGGGATGAGGGAGGCAAGGCAAGCGGTCCTTTTTTGAAAAAAGGACCAAAAAACTTTTGTCACTTTGGTGCCTCGACACGCGCTGATACGCAACGCCAACGGAGAAAAAGTTTTTTGCTTCTTTTTTTCAAAAAAGAAGCCCTTCCTTACAATGTCACAGGCCTGACGTAACTCCCCGGCGCCGCCTCGAGGCATACGCTCGGCGTTCGCGCCCGCACCAGGTCCCGCCCGGCCACCCAGCGGTGCCAGTCCGGCCACCACGAGCCGCCGATCTCGGTCGCCGCGGCGAACCACTCCACTCCGCCGGGCGTCAGCACGTCGCCGACCCAGTGATTATGCCGGCCGCTTCCCGGCGGGTTGACGACGCCGCCGCTATGGCCCGAACCGGTGAGCACGAAGCGAGCCGGGCCGCCGACCATCTGGGTGCTGCGATACACCGAACGCCACGGCGCGATGTGATCATCGCGCGCCGCCAGAATGTAGGTCGGCGCCGTGATGCGCCTAAGGTCGACCGCCTGCCCGAGCAGGCTCAGCGCGCCAGGGCTCGCCAGCTCGTTGCGCCGGTAGATGCGCTCCAGGTAAAACCGGTGCAGGCTGGACGGCAGGCGTGTCTGGTCCGCGTTCCAGTGCAGCAAATCAAACGGAAACGGATCGTTCCCGAGAGCAAACGTGTTGACGACGAACGACCAGATCAAGTCCGAGCTGCGCAGCAATCCCGCAGCGTCGCGGCCTGCGCCCGCGCCCGGCGTATCAAGCTGCGCCTCGTCGATGAACACCCCGAGCGTGCCGGCCTCGCCGTAGTCCAGCATCGTCGCCAGCAGCGTCATCGAGGCGATACGCGCCGGGCCCGGCCCGCCGCCGTCGATCGCCGAGGCCGCGGCGAGCAAGGTGCCGCCCAGGCAGTAGCCGAGCGTATCGATCTGCGTCTCGCCGGTGCCGGCCGCGATCGTCTCAAGGGCGGCAAAGATGCCGAGCCGCAGGTAATCCTCGAACCCCAGCTCGGCCGCGTCGCCCTGCGGGTCGACCCAGCTGATCATGAACACGGTGTGGCCCTGCGACACCGCCCATCTGACGAAGCTGTTCTGCGGCTGCAGGTCGAGCACGTAGAACTTGTTGATCCAGGGCGGCACGATGAGCAGCGGGCGCCGCGCCACGAGGTCGGTCGCCGGTGCATATTGAATCAACTGCATCACCGCATTCTGGGCGATCACCGCGCCCGCCGTCGCGCCGATCGTCTCGCCGAGCCTGAAGCGGGCGGTCTCAGGCGCAGCAAGATGCGCCCGCCCATGCTCGAGATCGGCGAGCAGGGTGTTCAGCCCGCGCAGCAGGTTCTCGCCGCCGCTCTCCACGGTGCGGCGCAGCACCCGCGTGTTGGTGAGCAGGAAGCTCGCCGGGCTCATCGCGCCGATGAATTGCCGCGCATAGTAGTCGAGCCGCTGCGCCGTGCGCCGGTCCACGCCGCGTGCCGCGCGCTGCATGGTGCGCGCCGAGAGCAGGTAAGATTGCTTGATGAAGTCGACGACATCGTCGTCCCGCCATCCGGCCGCGCCGGAGCGCGTCTCCGCGCCGCCGCCAAGCATCCGGCGCGTCGTGTGCTGCCACAGCGTCATGTAGTCCTGCCAGAAGCCGATCTGCGCCTGCAGAACGCTGACCGGGCTCGCCATCAGCCGCGCCGTCATCTCAAGAAAGGCATGCGCGTGGCCGGAGCGGTCGTCCGCGTCCGATGTCTCGGGCGTCAGCGAAGCCTGCCGCCGCTGCCAATCGAGCACGATGCGCTGCGAGCGCTCGGCAATGTCGGCCATCGAGCGGCCCAGCGCGGCCGGATCGGGCAGTGGCGCGTTCGCCACCGGCCGCGGCGACCCGCCTTCAGCCTTGCTGGTCATCGGCCCACGCCGTCGGCATGACGTCCTTCCCCGCGGACGATACGCCGCGCTAGATATGCCCGCGTTCAGCTGGCGGGTTCTGATGGTCCATGCAGTGTGGCGGTGCTCGGCTGACAGGACGCCGCATGGATTAGCGCGCGATCAGCACGACCAGGCTAGCGACCGCCGCACCGGCCAGCAAGGCGGCCGCCGCGGCAGGGGCGTCCTGCTGCCGGCGCTCCTCGCGGCGCTCCTCCCCCTGGCGCTGGGCGCCTGCGCGCGCGACCCGGTGCAGACGCCGATCGCCTGGTGGCATGGGCTGCAGGGCGGGGCGATCGCGCAGCAGCGCCCCCCGCCGCCGGGCGAAAACCTGCCCTACCCGCAGCTCGGCACGACGCCGGGCCGCCCGGTGCTGCCGGATGCACTGACCCGCGACAGGCTGCGCGAGGACCTGGCCGCCGAGCGCGAGGCGGCCGTCCGTCGCGCCGCGCGCAACCCGATCGTCGTCGCCCAGACCACCCGCCTACCTGCCCATCCAGCCGCCCGCCCGGCTGCGAGCCCGCCGCCGCCCGCAACAGCCGCCAACGCCACCCTGGTCGCGGCCGAGCCGCCGCCGCCCGCGTTGCCGGCGGCGGCCAAACCTCTGCCGGCGCCCGCAGCCACAGCCGCAGCCGCAGCGTCCAGCCCGCTCACCGCCGCGCCGGCTCCCGCAAGTCCCGTCGTTTCGGCGCCGCAGCCTAGCGGCCTCGCCTTGGCCGGCAGCACGGCCGACACTGGCGTGAGCTTGCCCACGGTCGCCGCCGCGCCACCCGATCCGGCCCAGTTCGAGGGCGTCGCCGCCCTCCCGCAGCCCACCGCCGCGCCGCCGGTGCCCGTCTACGTCCCGGCTGCGGCCCGCGGCACCCAGCTCGGCTTCGCTCCCGGCTCGGACCAGCTCGCCAACGCCAGCCAAAGCGCCTTGCACGCGCTGAGCGCACGGCGCGGCGCCGGCGCCATCGTCATCACCGGCTACGGCGACGCGAGTTCCGACCAGCCCGACGCCCAGCTCGTGGCGCTCGATCTCGGCCTGCGCCGGGCGCAGACGGTGGCAAGCGAGCTCGCCACGCTCGGCGTGCCCGTCTCCGCGCTGCGCATCGACGCGGCCGCGTTTGGTCGCGGCGCGAGCGCGTTGCTGGTAAACTGAGGCGCCGCCGCGTCACCGCCGAGGCGCCTGTCCGCAGCCACCGTTAGGCCCGTCATGACCGAAGAGTTCCACCGCATCCGCCGCCTGCCGCCCTACGTGTTCGCCGAGGTAAACCAAGCCAAGGCCCGTGCCCGCGCCCGCTCGGAGGACATCATCGACCTCGGCATGGGCAACCCGGACAGCCCGACGCCGCCGCACATCGTCGCCAAGCTGATCGAGACCGTGCAGGACCCGCGCTCGCACCGCTACTCCACCAGCAAGGGCATCCCCGGGCTGCGCCGCGCGCTCGCCGGCTACTACGACCGCCGCTTCGGCGTGTCGCTGGACCCGGAGAGCGAAATCATCGCGACGCTGGGCAGCAAGGAGGGGCTGGCCAACCTCGCCAACGCCATCACCAGCCCGGGCGACACCATCCTGGTGCCGAACCCGTCCTACCCGATCCACCAGTTCGGCTTCATCATCGCCGGCGCCGCCGTGCGCTCCATCCCGGCCGAGCCGGGCGACGCCATGCTGGCGGCGATCGACCGCGCGGTGCGCCACTCGACGCCCAAGCCGACCGCGCTCGTGGTCAACTTCCCCTCCAACCCCACCGCCATGCTGGCCGAGCTCTCCTTCTACCGCGAGCTCGTCGCCGTCGCCCGGCGGCACGACATCTGGATCCTCTCCGACCTCGCCTATGCCGAAATCTACTTCGGCGACACGCCGCCGCCCTCGATCCTGCAGGTGCCGGGCGCGATGGAGGTCGCCGTCGAGTTCACCTCGATGAGCAAGACCTACTCCATGGCCGGCTGGCGGATGGGGTTTGCCGCCGGCAACCCGCGGCTGGTCTCCGCACTCGCGCGCATGAAGTCGTATCTGGATTACGGCGCCTTCACGCCGATCCAGGTGGCCGCGGTCGCCGCGCTCAACGGCCCGCAGGACTGCGTGGCCGACATGCGGGCGCTGTATCGCGAGCGGCGCGACGTCCTCATCCGCGGCCTGGTCGCCGCCGGCTGGGACATGCCGAGCCCAGAGGGATCGATGTTCGTCTGGGCGCCGATCCCGCCGCGCTACGCCCATCTCGGCTCGGTCGACTTCTCCAAGCTGCTGCTGGAGCGGGCCCGCGTCGCCGTCGCGCCGGGCTTAGGCTTCGGCGAGCAGGGCGAGGGCTACGTCCGCATCGGCCTGGTCGAGAACACCCACCGGCTGCGCCAGGCGGTGCGCTCCATCCGCCACTTCCTGCAGCAGGCCGCCAACCCCGCCGCCGCTCCTGAGGTGGAGGCGCTGGAGACCGCCCATTGAGCGAGCTCCGGCTCGGCGTCGCCGGCCTCGGCACCGTCGGCGCCGGCCTGCTGCGCCTGCTCTCAAGCAACGCCGAGCTGATCGCATTGCGGGCCGGGCGGCCGATCGTCGTCACCGCGGTGTCGGCCCGGCGCCGCATGCACGAGCGCGGCCTGCCGATCGAGCACCTGCGCTGGCATGACGATCCGCTCGAGCTGGTGCGCGACCCGCAAGTCGACATCGTGGTCGAGCTGATCGGCGGCGCCGAAGGCGTGGCGCGCAACCTGGTCGAGGCCGCGATCGCCGGCGGCAAGCCCGTCGTCACCGCCAACAAGGCCTTGCTGGCCGTGCACGGCGCCGCCCTCGCCGCCAGCGCCGAACGCGCCGGCGTCGTGCTCGCCTTCGAGGCCACGGTCGGCGGCGGCATGCCGATCATCAAGACGCTGCGCGAGAGCTTGGCCGCCAACCGCATCGACCGCGTCGCCGGCATCCTGAACGGCACCTGCAACTACATCCTGACCGTGATGCGCGAGACCGGCCGCCAATACGCGGACATCCTCGCCGAGGCCCAACGGCTGGGCTACGCCGAGGCGGACCCGGCCGCCGACGTGGACGGCATCGACACGGCGCACAAGCTGGCGATCCTGGCAGCGCTCGCCTTCGGCCGCCCGGTCGCCTTCGACGAGATCCACGTCGAAGGCATCCGCGCCATGTCGCCGCTCGACATCGGTTTCGCCCGCGAGCTCGGCTACCGCATCAAGCTGCTCGGCATCGCCCGCCAGACCAGCGGCGGCATCGAAACCCGCGTCCATCCCTGCCTGGTCGGCGAGGCGACGCCGATCGCAACCGTCGACGGCGTGTTCAACGCCGTGGTGGCCGAAGGCGACTTCGTCGGCCGCCTGATGCTGGAAGGCGCGGCGCCGGCGCCGGGCCAACCGCCTCCGCGGTCGCCGCCGACCTGATCGACATCGCCCGCGGCCGCCACACGCCGGTGTGGGGCGCCGCCTCCAACGCGCTCTCGGTCGCCAAGGCGATCCCGATGTCAGCCCATCGCGGCACCTACTATCTGCGGCTCATGGTCACCGACCGGCCAGGCGTGATCGCCGACGTGACCGCAGCACTGCGCGACAGCGGCGTGTCGCTGGAGAGCATGCTGCAGCACGGCCGCGCCCCGGGAGAGGCCGTCCCCGTGGTGCTGGTGACGCACGAAACAGGCGAAGCCGACATGCGCGCCGCCATCGAGCGCATCACCAGCCTCGAGGCGGTGATCGAGCAGCCGATGATGATCAGGATTGAGCCGGTGTGACGTGAAGCAAAGGATAGAAAGTCATCCTTTTTTGAAAAAAAGGACCAAAAAACTTTTGTTTATAATCGTCCGTCATCCGTCTGGTGCCTCTACTGTCGAGGTCTGACCCAAGCATAACGGACGAAAGTTTTTTGCTTCTTTTTTCCAAAAAAGAAGCTCTTCCTTACTTCTGGCCACAAGACGCGTGAGACGACGCGGCAGGCGTGCTAGCACTGTGCTTGGCCACCTCGTTCGAAGCGCCGCCGGAAATCTTGCCTATAGGCAAGATTTCGCTAAGATATTGATATAAAACGATAGTGCTCGAAGCGCGTGGTTTGCCTCTGCTGCCGGATCTTGCGGTATTTCGCCGAATCGTCGGATTTGAGGGCCTGCCGGTCCTTGGCGGGTCGGGGCAGAGCGCCCGGCTTTCTTATGCTAGGCTAGGCCGGCAGATCGAAAGGACCCGTCGATGGACAGCCCCAGCATGGACGCCTACCACGCCAGCGACCGCAACCTGGCGCTCGACTTGGTGCGCGTCACCGAGGCGGCCGCTCTGGGCGCGTCGCGTTGGATGGGTCTGGGCAAGAAGAACGAGG
Source organism: Acetobacteraceae bacterium (assembly GCA_963692975.2). Classification (GTDB taxonomy): domain Bacteria; phylum Pseudomonadota; class Alphaproteobacteria; order Acetobacterales; family Acetobacteraceae; genus CAXMMR01. Next base: position 78,043 of record CAXMMR010000007.1, read on the forward strand.
CGGACGCCGCCGCCGTCGAGGCGATGCGCCGCGCCTTCGACAGCGTCGCCATTGACGGCACGGTGGTGATCGGCGAGGGCGAGATGGACGAGGCGCCGATGCTCTATATCGGCGAGCGCGTCGGCGCCGGCGGCCCGCCGATGGACATCGCCGTCGACCCGCTCGAGGGCACCACGCTGACCGCCAAGGCCGGCCCCAACGCGCTAACGGTCGTCGCCCTGGCCGAGCAGGGCAAATTCCTGCACGCGCCCGACATCTACATGGACAAGATCGCCGTCGGCGGCGGCCTGCCGCCCAACGTCGTCGACTTGGATGCCCCGGTTCTCGAGAACCTGCGCAATCTCGCGCGCGCCAAGAAGTGCGCGGTGACCGACCTTGTCGTCTGCACCCTCGATCGCGAACGCCACGCCGAGCTGATCGCCCGCTGCCGCGAAGCGGGCGCGCGCATCATGCTGCTGTCGGACGGCGACGTCGCCGGGGTGATCGCGACGACCCTGCCCGACAGCGGTGTGGACCTCTACATCGGGTCCGGCGGCGCACCGGAGGGCGTGCTGGCGGCAGCGGCACTCCGCTGCACCGGCGGGCTGATGCAGGGACGGCTGCTCTACGAGGACGAGGCGCAGATCGCCCGCGCCCGCGAGATGGGCATCAGCGATCCTCAACAGAAATACGAGCTGCACGAGATGGCCCGGGGCGACGTGATGTTCGCCGCCACCGGGGTCACCGGCGGCCCGATGCTGCGCGGCGTGCAGCGCCGCGGCACCACGGCGGTCACCCATTCAATCGTCATGCGCAGCAAGTCGGGCACGCAGCGCTACATCGAGGCGCATCATAACTTCACGACCAAGACGTGGTCGGAAAGCTAGGCAAGGAAGGGCTTCTTTTTTGAAAAAAAGAAGCAAAAAACTTCTGTTCCCGATCAGCGCATGATTAATCTAATAGAAGTTTTTTGGTCCTTTTTTTCAAAAAAGGACCGCTTCCTTTGACCGAGCCCGTCCTAGGCGTCGCCTCTAGTCTGACAGGCCGACGCTGGCTATGGCGGCACGGCGAGGACCGCATCGGCCTCGGCATCGCCGAGCGGCTTGGCCTGCCGGAGATCGTCGGCCGGCTGCTCGCCGCGCGCGGCGTCGGCGTCGAGGCCGCGGCGGACTTCATCGCACCGACGCTGCGCGCGCTGTTGCCCGACCCGTCCGTGCTGCTGGACATGGACATCGCCGCCGAGCGCCTGGCGCGGGCGGCGACCGCCGGCGAGACGGTCGCGGTGTTCGGCGATTACGACGTGGACGGCGCCTGCTCGGCCGCGATCGTCACCCTGCTGCTGCGAGGCTTGGGCTGCCGCGTGCTGACCCACGTGCCGGACCGGCTGCTCGAGGGCTACGGGCCCGAACGCCCCGGCGCTGCTCGCACTGGCGGAGCGCGGCGCGAGCCTGCTGGTCTGCGTCGATTGCGGCACCGCGGCGCATGCGGCGCTGGCGGTGCTGGCCGGCCGCGCCGACGTGGTGGTGCTCGACCATCACAAGGCGGAGGGCTTGCCGCCCAGCGTGCTGGCGACGGTGAACCCGAACCGGCTCGACGACGGCTCCGGCCTGCGCCAGCTTTGCGCCGCCGGCGTCGCCTTCCTCGCCGCGGTCGCGACCGTGCGCGAGCTGCGGCGGCGCGGCTGGTTCACGGGCCGATCCGAGCCCGACCTGATCAGCCTGCTCGACCTGGTGGCGCTGGCGACCGTGTGCGACGTGATGCCGCTCACCGGCCTGAACCGCGCCCTGGTCAGCCAGGGCCTGCGGGTGATGGGCCGGCGCGCCCGGCCCGGCGTCTCCGCCCTGCTTGACGTGGCGATGACGCGCGACGCGCCGTCCGCCTTCACCTGCGGCTTCGCCCTTGGCCCGCGGATCAACGCCGGCGGCCGGATCAGCGAGGCGGATCTCGGTCTGCGCCTGCTGCTGTGCGAGGACGCGGTCGAGGCGCGCGCCCTGGCGGCGCGGCTGGAAGAGGTCAACCGCACGCGTCAGACCGTCGAGCGCGACATGCTGGATGGCGCCATGGCGCAGGCCGAGGCGCAGATCAACAGCGGCCGCGCAACGACCTTCGTGCACGGCGAGGGATGGCATCCCGGCGTCGTCGGCATCGTCGCCAGCCGCGTGCGCGAGCGCTTCAACCGGCCGGCTCTGGTCGGCGGCTCAGCCGGAGCCCTCCTCAAAGGCTCGGGACGATCGGTGCCGGGTCTCGACCTGGGCGCGGCGGTGATCGCAGCGCGTCAGTCCGGCCTCCTGCTCACCGGTGGCGGGCATGCCATGGCAGCCGGCTTCACGCTGCAGGCCGACCAGGCGCCGGCCTTCCACGAGTTCATCGACTCGCGGTTGGCAGCGGCTGCCGCGCTGCCGCTCGCCGCCGACCTCGGCATAGAGGCCACCGTCGCGGTGCCGGGCGCGACCGTCGAGCTGGCAACCCATCTGCAACGCCTCGCGCCCTACGGTCCGGGCAACGAGGAACCGGTGTTCGTCGTGCCGCGCGCCAGGGTGGTGCGCTGGGATCGGCTTGGCGCCGAGGGCGGCACGATCCGCGCGTTCGTCGAGGGCGAAGGGGGCGGCGGCCGATTGAAGGCCATGCTGTTTCGCGCTCGTGAGGAGGGCGTGGTGACGGCATTGACCACCGGCGGTCTGGCTCTACATCTGGCCGGACAGCTGCGGGCGGAGAGCTGGAACGGTTCGACCACCGTCAGCCTGTCGATCGCCGACGCCGCGTTGGCCTGAGCAGAGCCGGCTGCCCGCCTTGCCTGCCCCGTCGGCCCGGTCTAGGCAGACGGCGAGGGTCCCCATCGTCTAGCGGCCCAGGACTCCGCCCTTTCACGGCGGCAACACGGGTTCGAATCCCGTTGGGGATGCCATATCGCGCGCAGCCGATCAGGCGGCGCGCGTTCCGTCGGTCGAACTCTGATCGTCGCGCCGGGCGACCTTGCGACCCTCGTCGCTGCTGCGAATGACGTCACAGAGCGTCGCCAGCGTGGTCGTCCCGCGGCTTAGCCGGTCGGTGTACAGCACCAGCGCCGCCGGGTCGGGCTCGCGCTGTAGCAAGGCCTGGTAGACAGCGCGTATCATCGCGTGGAGCACCGCATTTTGCGTCGGCCCGGGCTCGATGGTCTCGGCTGGCGTCCCGGCGACCCAGGGCCGCGAGACCAGCATCGTCGGGCGCTCCGGCGCCGGCGGCCGAAGCAGGTCGCGCTCGGCACCATACGGCGTCGAGCGCATCGACCAGTCGATGCGGCAGCCCGCATCGTCGAACGGCCGCAGCCGTGTCGTCGCACCCGGCGGCCCGCCCCATTTCGCCTCGAAGTAACGGCGCTCGGCCGCCATTCCGCTCGTACTGTCGTCGGGCTGGCCGACATGCGCCAGGCAATTGGGCTGCAGCGACACGGGAATGCCGCTGCGCTGCGCCCGAAGCACGTAGTCGGCCAAGCCAAGGTCGCCGGACGCAATGTTCTCGTCGAACGCCCCCACCCAGTTATAGGCGGCCGAGCCGAACACGAGACAGCTCCGGCCGGGCGGCTCGCTGGTCTGCTGCGGCGGCTGACAGAGCAGCAGGCCGGGCGCCTCCTGCCGCAGCATGGCGGCGACAAGCTGGTCGAGACCCCCAGGCTGGAAGGCAGCCTCCTCGTCAAGCAGGATGGTCGCCTCGCAGCCATCGGCGAAGGAGGCAAGGATCGCCTCGTTGCGAGCAGCCGAGATCGACGGCGCCGCGGCATGCAGCCACATCGTGCAGGCGCGCTGCGCGGCGATCCCGGCGAACGAGCTGCGTTCAGCATTCGTCGCCTGCGCGGCAACATACCAACGCATGGGCAGCGTGGTCGCGCTGCGGCAGCGATCTATCAAGGCGCGGAAATCGGTCTCGGCTCGAACGACGACCCCCAAACCGAGACGCATGGCTTTTATCCTCGGGTTTTCTCGTTATCATCGTGGCAGCCCGCTGCGGATGCTGTCCTTCGGCGTCCGGATCTTGGCATCTTCGAATTAACTGTTACTGAACGTCCGCCGCTCGTCGCGACTCGGGTTGCTCGCCTCGAGCACGATCAGATGCGTTTTGAACGACGTCGAGGTCCATCCTGCATAGTGTCAGCTGTTCAAGCCTTTGGCGACGCCTGCCGTTTGCGGCGGCGATGATCACGGCAGGTCTGCTGCCCATCGCCACGCGCGCGACCGACGCAGCGCCGCTCGAGCTTGGCATCGTGGACGCGGAAAACACGCAGTATCAGAGCCCTGACATCCTGCGATCGCACTTCAAGATCTATCGCTCGCTCGGCGCCACCAACGTGCGCGCGCCGGTCAGCTGGTCCGATCAGGAAGTTGCGCCCGGCCGCTGGCGCGACGCCACGTGGCTCGGCTACATGCGTCTCGCGGCTGCCTCGGGCCTGCGGCTCAGCCTGGACATGGAGACGATCGCCGCGCCGCCGGCCTGGTTCATCGCCGCCCATCCGGACGCACGCCTCGTCGATCAGAACGGCGTCGCCACGGGCACCCAGATGGTCAGCTACTGGTATCCCGGCCTGCATGCGCTGGTGCACGACCAGGCGGACAGGATCCTGGCCATGCTGCAGGCTGGCGGCGTGCTGCCGAGCATCACCACCGTCGTGGCGTCGCTCGGGCCCGCCGACGAGCCGATCTACCCGCCGCAATGGGTGCTTGGCCCCAATGCCGCCCCACCCGGCTTTTGGTGGTTCGACGTGCATGCCATAGCTGATTTCCCGCGCGCAATGGCGGCCAAATACGCCACCATCGAGGCCGCGAACGCGGCCTGGGGCACGCATTATGCCAGCTGGTCGGCGGTGGCGCCGCCTCGACCCGGCGCGGCCGGCAAGTTCTGGGAAGACACGCTCGACTGGTATCGCGACACCAAGCGCGCCTTCGTGCGCTGGCAGGTGGCGGACACCCAGGCGCTGATCCGTAAATATTGGCGGAGCGACGCGCCCACGGTGACGATGCCGGTGCCCGGCACGCATCTCCCGCCATCCGAGTGGCAGCAGGCGCTCCGCAGCAGCTCGAGTTCCGACCCGCTGATCGTGCAGATGAACGACACCGACATGCTGATCGACGTCGCCATCGCCGACGGCGCCGCGCTGCACTTCACCGGCATGCCGTCCGGCGAGGAGCTCCAGTATATCCGCGCCCGGCTCAGACAGGCAGGCAGCCGCACGCGGCTGTCCGGCGAGACGGTGGGGCAGGCGACTATGGCTGCCTACGCTTCCGAGCTCGCCTCGGAGGTCCTGGGCAGCAGCCTGGACGGCTTCGACTATCTCTACGGCACAGCCCTTTTTGGTCCCGACCACCTGACCCCGAACGCGGACATGGCGCCGGTCGCCAGCATGCTGGGCCGCTTGGCCGGAACCGATGTCGCATCACGGGCCAGCCTGTCGATACCCGTCAACTTCAACCTGGTGCAGGGCGGCTGCGTCGATGTCGCTCCCGCCTCCGCGACACGATTGTGCCTGTCCGCCACCGGGCAGCTGCAAATGCGTCGTGGCGCCACGACGCTTTGGGCCTCGCCATCGCCGCCCCAGGCCTGCCCGGCCGGCCAGGCCTGGACGATGACCTGCCGGGCCTCGTTCCAGGACGACGGGAACCTCGTGCTCTATGACGGCCCCACCCCTTACTGGAACACGGCGACCGGCGGCAGCGCGGCCACCGCGCTGCAGGCGCATGCGTCGCCGCCCTACCTGTCGCTCACCACGTCCACCGGGACAGTTGTCTGGAGCAGCGGCGAGTAGCCGGGTCAGGAGCGTCACGCGGCCGGCGCAGGCGCGGGACGCCAGACCGCCGCTGCGGCAGCAGCCACCGCGTAGAGGGCGCCGCCGATCGCGGTGATCCAGAAGCTGCTCGGCCAGTCGCTATACCAGGCACAGACAATGCCGGCCCACGCCTCCGCGATTGCCAAGGCGGCAGCTCCGAGCAGGCCGGGCCAGAAGCGGCTGGTCAAACGCTGCACCGTCGCCGCCGGCGCCACCATCAGGCTGAAGACCAGCAGCACGCCGACGATCTGCACGGAGCCGGCTGTCGCGAGCGCCACGATCGCCAGGAACAGCAGCGACACCACGCGGGTCGGCACGCCGCGCGCCTCGGCGATGTCCGGCTGCAGGCTGGCAAACAGCAACGGCCGCATGATCGCCGCCAACGCCGCAAGCGTAATCACGGCGACGCCGAGCAGCGTGACCAGGGTCGCATGATCAACGCCGAGAACGTTGCCGAACAGCAGCGCGGTGGCTTGGCCGGCGGATGTGACGAAGAAGTGCAGGCACAGCAGGCCCAGCCCAAGCGAGACCGCGAGCACGATGCCGATGGCGACGTCTCGGCCGGCCAGGCGCTCGCCCAGCGCCCCCATCGCCATGCCGGCGGCGAGCGTCGTGCCGATCAGGCCCAGCAGCGGCGGCCAGCCAAGCAGCAGCGCGGCGGTGGCGCCGGTGAAGCCGACATGCGAGAGCGCGTGGCCGGCGAAGGTCTGGCCACGGAGCACCAGGAAGTAGCCGGATAATCCAGCGACCAACCCCACCAGGCCGGCGGCGGCGAACGCGTTGCGCATGAACTCGTATTGGAGCAAATGGCCTCAGGGGCTTGACGCCAGGGCCGCGCCCTGAACTGACGACAGGCTCGCCACCTGACAACCCCGACCGCATCGGACCCAACAGGCGTGGGCCCTGAACTCGTTCAATGGCAGCCCTGCCGTCCTGCGATGACCAGCGTCCGGCCTGCGTGCCGGACCACGTCCATCGGCGCGCCGTAGAGCGTCGAGAGGATCGGCTCGGTGATCACCTCGTCGACGGTCCCTATCACCGCCTGTCCCTGACCGACGCAGAGCACCCGATCTAATGCGCTCAGCAGCGGCGTCAGCTCATGCGCGCTGAAGACGACAGCGATGCCCAGTCGGCGCTGCAGCCGACGCACCAGCCCAACCGTTGCGTCCTGGTGGTGCGGATCGAGGCTCGCGAGCGGCTCGTCAAGCAGCAGCAACTCCGGCTCGCCGAGCAGCGCCTGGGCGAGCAGTAGCCGCTGCCGCTCGCCGCCGGACAACGTGCTGAGCGGCCGGTCAGCAAGATGGGTCGCCGCCACGATGTCGAGCGCCCGCTCGATCGCCCGCTGTTTGGCCGGTCCGAGCAGCGGCAAACCCCAACGATGACCATCGCTCGCCGCCCTCATCACCGTGCGTCCGGTGAGCGCCAGGGTCGCCAGGCCACGCTGCTGCGGCAGGTAGGCGATCCGCCGGTCGCCGCGCCGCGCCGCGCGTCCCAGCACCTCGATACGCCCGGCCGTCGGCCGCACCAGCCCGAGCACGCCGCGGAGCAGCGTCGTCTTACCGGCCCCATTGGCGCCGACCAGGCCGACGAACTCGCCCTGGTCGATGCGCAGGTCGATGCGGTCCAGGACGATCCGACCACCTTGAGCGAGGCTCACGCCGCTGAACGCGATCGCCGGACTGGTCATCGTCCAGCGGCCGACAAGGCGCGGTCGAGAGCATCGAGCTGCGCAAGCATCCAGGATTGATAGGTCGTGCCGGGCGGCTCCGTCTCGCTGATGCCGATGGTCGGGATGTGGTTGGCCGCCGCGATCGTCCGCAGCCGCATCGCGGCGCTGTCGCTCGCCTGGCGGTTATAGATCATCAGCTTCACAGCATGCGTGCGCAGGTCGGCCTCGAACGCGGCAACGTCGCCCGGCGCCGGCTCGGCATTGTTCATGACGGCGCGTTGGAACGTCTCATTGCGCATGACCAAGCCCAGGGCGGCCGCCATCAGGCCGAAGGCCGGCTCGGTCGCGGTGACCGGCGTCCCAGCGTAGCGTCGGCGCAGCTCGCTTACCCGGGCGGCAACCGCCTCAAGACTGCGCTCGACGCCGGCGAGCCGGGACGCCAGCTGATCGTGTTGCCTCGGCACCGCCCGCGTCATTGCCGCGGCGAGTGCGCGTGCGACGATCGGCATCGCTCGCGGATCGTACCAGAGATGCGGGTTGGAGCCCCTGGACACGCCCAGCAGCGCCGCGACATTGATCAGATGCCGCGACGCCGAGGGTGATGCGGCCAGGAGCGCCGCCATCCAGGGGTCGTAGTCGGCGCCGTTCTCGACCGCTATGTCGGCATCGGCAAGCTCTCGCGCGACCGAGGGGCTCGCTTCGAACAGGTGCGGATCCTGATCGGGGTTGTTCAGGATGGACCGGGTGATGGCGACGTCACCGGCGACCTGTCCAGCAATGTCGGCATAGAAGTTTTCCGCCGCGACCACCTGCAGCTTGGCTGCGCCCTGGGCGGTCGAGGCGAGAAGAACGATGATGGCGGGCAGGCAGCGCAGAGCGCGCACCGGGCAGGCTGGGCGTCGCATGATCGGTCCTGCGCCACGAGGAAGGTAGCGTTATAATGTTGCATGCGCGGGCGGCAGACAAGCCAGCGTCCAAGTGTCGGCCGCTCATGCGGCGCGCCTTGGAGAACGCCGTCGCGCGGCTGCTGGCGTCTGGGTTCAGGCATCCAGCTCGGGATAGTGGCGAAAGACGTCCTCCTCGCTGAACGGCACCCGCCGCGGCGAGGCCAGGTAGGTGGCCACGTGGGGCAGCCCGCCGACATGCTGGTGGATCAGGCCAAGGCCGCTCCAGGTGCGGTGGAACTCCGCCATCGCTTTTGGAAAGGCGTAGGTCAGCCCCTCGACCACCTGGAACAGCGATAGGTCGGCATAGGTCAGCGTCTTGCCCACCAAGTGGGACTGGCCGAACGGATTGCGCGTCAGCACCGTCTCGAGCCAGTGGAAGTATTTCGGCAGCCGGGTCGCGACAAAGCCGTGCGCGCGCGTGACCGCCGCCGCTCGCTGCTCCTCGAAGTATAAGCCGGTGCCGAGCGGATGATGCGTGTCATGCGCCTCGGCGATGAGGTCCGTCAGCGTCAGCTGGATCTGATGGCACCATAGCCGACCCGGCTCGTCGTGCGGCGCCAGGTTCAGCCGCGGCCCGAGATGCAGCAGGATGGCCGCCACCTGAGCGATCGCTTGATGACGCTCGGTGAACATCGTTACATGATTATCGACCAGCAATGGCGGCGCGAAGCCGGGTGTGGCCGTCGTGCCGTCCTCGAGCATGCGTAAAACCGCCGTCACCCCCTCCTCGCGCGCCACGTCTCGGAACGGCATCTGGGTGGCCTCAAAGGCGAGGCGAACGAACTCGCCGCGCCCCTGGATCGCGGGCCAATAGTAAAGGTCGTAGGACATGCAGGCTCCAGATGCTGTGGCTTCTGACGGCTATAGCAGTAAGCGGGCGTCTGATCAGCCGATGAGCAGCCGCCTCCGGCAATGCACGACGTGAAGGCTCGGTGACGAGCCGATGAGGCTGATGCGGCGCTCGCCGCACCCCGGCCCTGATCGGGTCAGGCGCGAGGGCCAGCCGATCGGCAGCCTGATCGGGCTGCGCGGTTGGAGCGCGATGTGGGTGCTGCTCTACCATGTCCAGGTGCTCGCGCCCGCGATCCACGCCGGCTGGCCAACCGACATACCGCTGCTCGATCAGGGCTGGGCGGCCGTGGACTTGTTCTTCATTCTGTCCGGCTTCCGGCTGATGCGCGCCCATAAACGTGAGATCGCGCGACCGACGGCACGGGCGCTGCTGCGCTTTGCAGGCCTGCGGCTTGCGCGCATCTATCCGCTCAACCTGGTCACGACAGGCTTGATCGTGCTGCTGCTCGCGGTCGACCACCCGTTCGCGTCATGGTTCCGGCGCTGGGATCCAGGGCACCTCGCGCCTGCCGAAGTTTTGACGACCGCGGCGCTGGCAACTCGATGGTTCCTGCCGGTGGCGGGCAGCGTGAACCCGCCGGTCTGGTCGCTCAGCGTCGAGATGCTCGGCTACGCGGCCTTTCCGCTGCTGGCATGGGCAGCGTCGCGGCGTCTGCCGGCAAGCCAGTTCGCCCTGATCGCCACCGCTGCGTTGGCCATCCTGGCCGCGGCCGAGCTCGGCTGGCGCCGGGTCGGCATGAATGACATGAGCCAGGACGGGGGCGCGTTGTGTATGGCGGCCTGCTTTGGCGTCGGCGTGCTGCTCTGGCGGTTGCGGCAGCAGGCGAGCCCGGCGCTGGCCGCCTGCGCCGGACCGGTGTCGCTTCTGGCCATGCTTGCGACCGCGCTCGCAAGCCTCAAAGGGGCCGGCGCCCTCTTGCTGCCGGCCTGCTTTGCGGTGCTGATCCTCGCGCTGTCATTCGATAGCGGCGTGGTCAGCCGGGTGCTGTTCTCTGCACCGTCGCTGTTCCTCGGCAGGATCTCGTTCCCGCTTTACCTCTGCCACCTGCTGCCGCTGCTCTGGCTGATGACGGCGATGAGCCGGGCGCCGGCAACATCAGCCTGGCAGGCAGGCGCCGCGCTCTGCGGCGTCATCGCGTTGATCATTCTCATCGCGACGCTGCTGCACGTTGTCGTCGAGCGTCCTGCGCAGCGATGGGGCAGGGGCGCACGACCCGCGGTCAGAGCCTCAGCATGACGACCGCGCGGACGCGTAGTGCACGGCGCCGCCGCGCCGCCAGCGCCTATTTTTCCTGCAGCCGCGCCAGCAAGAAGTCGCGAAACACGCTGACGCGCTTGGAGTGGCGCAGCTCCTCCGGATAGACGAAGTAGCAGGCGACGCGCGGACTCTCGTAGTCCGGCAGCAGGCGGACCAGACCATCCATCTGTGCGCCCATCCAGTTCGGCAGCGCAGCGATGCCAAGCCCCGCCCGAACTGCGTCCGCCAGCGCCGAGAGGCTGTTCACCTCCAGGACCGCCTGGCGCGGCCGCCCGGTCTTGCGGCCTGCCTCGGCGAGGAAGTTGATGTTCTCGACTGGCGGATGGTAGTCGCCGAACAGCACGAGTCGATGATCGTCCAGTTGCTCGGCCGTTTCAGGCGTGCCGTGCTTCACGATGTAGTCGGCCGACGCGCACACGACCCACTCGATTTCCATCAGGTGGCGCTGGATCAGGTCCGGCTGCTTCGGCGGATGCATCCGGATCGCCACGTCGGCTTGTCGCATAGCCAGATCGAGATCGCTGTCGTCGAGCAACAGGCTGATAGAGACCTCGGGATACATGTTGAGGAACGGCTGCAGTCTCGGCGCCAGCCAGGAGCTGCCGAAACCGACAGTCGTCGTGACCTTCAGCTTGCCGGTCGGCTTTTCCTTGCTTTCGGTGAGCAGCGCCTCGGTCATCGCGAGCTTGGCGAACACCTCACGCACGGTCCGGTTAAGGCTCTCTCCCTGTTCAGTCAGGATGAGCCCGCGCGCATGCCGATGGAATAGCGGAACCTGCAGCGCCTCCTCCAGTGCCGAGATCTGGCGCGAGACGGCAGATTGGCTGAGGTTCAGCGTGTCGCCTGCATGGGTAAAGCTGCCGGCCTCGGCAACGGCGTGGAAGACCCGCAGCTTGTCCCAGTCCATTGGTTAGTGCGTCCCCGTCTTGCTGTCCAAGATGTCTTGCTGTCCAAGATCCGGGCTCGGTTGATCAGGGCGAGCCTATTCAGCAGCCATAGCCGACTCGGTCTCGCGCTCGGTGAGCCATCGTTCCGCTTCCAGCGCTGCCATGCAACCTGTTCCTGCGGCAGTCACCGCTTGGCGATACACCGTGTCCTGAACATCGCCGGCGGCAAACACGCCGGCGATGTTCGTCCGCGTGCTGCCCGGCACCGTCCTGATGTAGCCGTCAGCGTCGCAATCGACCTGATCGCGGAAGACGGCCGTGTTCGGGGTGTGGCCGATGGCGACGAACACGCCGTCAACAGCCAGCCTGTCGACGTGGCCGGACGGCAGGTCGCGCAGGTCGAGGCCGACGACCACCGGCGGCTTGCCATCGCCGATGATCTCCTCGACGGCGGCGTTCCAGATCACTCGCACTTTCGGATGGGCGAACAACCGCGCCTGCAGGATTCGCTCGGCGCGCAAGCTGGCACGACGATGCACAAGGGTCACGCTCTCGGCCAGGTTCGTCAGGTATAGCGCCTCTTCCACGGCGGTGTTGCCGCCGCCGATCACGGCAACCCGCTTGCCGCGATAGAAGAAGCCGTCGCAGGTGGCGCAGGCGGAGACGCCGGCGCCTTGCAGTGCGCTCTCCGAGGGCAGGCCGAGCCAACGCGCGGCTGCTCCGGTCGCGATCACCACACTGTCGGCCAGGTAGACGTCCCCACTGTCGCCGACGCAGCGGAACGGGCGCGCCCTCAAGTCAGCCTCTATGACGATGTCGTGGATGATCTCGGTGCCGACATGCGCCGCCTGCTCCGCCATCTGCTCCATCAGCCAGGGACCCTGGATCGGGGCGGCAAAACCGGGATAATTCTCCACGTCGGTGGTGATGGTGAGCTGCCCGCCCGGCTGCAGCCCTGCCAGCAGAATGGGCGACAGGCTCGCGCGGGCGGCGTAGATCGCGGCCGTGTAGCCGGCAGGGCCAGCGCCGATCACCAAGACTGGCGTGCGACGGGTAGCGGACATGACAGCACCTCGTTATGGCGGCATGCCCCGAACGCGGGGCAGGCACCGCACCGGCTCCAGCATATCGGCGCCTCGGGTGAGCGTCGCAAGCAGGCTGCGCGGCCTTGTCCGGGACCTACCGCATGGCTGTGAAGAACGGTAGGATCACGCATCGAGGGACTTGACCGAGGTGACAGGGTGAGCCGCGCTTCCAGGCCGCACGCCCAAGCTGGCGATCCTGACGACCTCGACCTCCAGTCAGCGGTCGTGGATGCGCGAGGGCTCGACGAGGTCGACCGGCGCATCCTGGCCGAGCTTCAGGCCGATGGGCGCATGACGAACGTGGAACTCGCCCGCCGTGCGGGGATCTCCGCCCCACCTTGCCTGCGCCGAGTGCGCCGCCTTGAAGAGGCCGGCATCGTGCGCGGCTATCATGCGGACACAGACCCTCAAAAGCTCGGCTGGGAGATCACCTTCTTCGCCATCGTCGGGCTGGAGAGCCAGAAGGAGACCGTGCTGACAGCGTTCGAGCGTCTGGTCGGCGGCTGGCCCGAGGTGCGTGAATGCCACATGATCAGGGGCGGCGGCGACTTCCTGCTGCGGCTGGTCGCGCGCGACACCCTGCACGAGAACCAAGTGACGAGGCGATTGACCGAAGCGCCTCATGTCACCCGGGTGCAAACCCTGCAGACGATCAGGACCAGCCGCGCCGAGGCTGGCGTGCCGTTCTAAGATCCTGGCCGCAGCGCTGCAGCTAGATGACCACCTTGCGATACAGGTGCCAGGTGGCATGACCCAGAATGGGCATTGCGACGGCCAGCCCAACGAAAAGCGGCAGCGAGCCGAGCAGCAGAGCGCAGACGACAATCAGCCCCCAGATCGCCATCGTCACCGGGTTTGCGGCGACGGCGCGTAGCGACGTGCGCATGGCGGTGAACGGCGAGACCGGCCGGTCTATGAGCATCGGCACGGCGATGACGGTCAGGCTGAGAACGACAACGGCGAAGAGGGCGCCGACAGCGTTGCCGACGATGATCAAAGTCCAGCCTTGCGGCATGTCGAGCAGGCGCTCGGCAAAAACTCCGGCAGAGGGTGCGTCGAGGGTTGTGCCGGCGCCAAGCGTCGAGGCGTAGATCGCCTTGGCAACGGCGATCCAGGCGACGAACAGTGTCAGCAGCATGATGCCGAGCAGCCCGACGGCAAAGAAGGACGGCGCCCGGACCACCTGAAAGGCGTCGACCCATGACACCGGGCGGCCTGCCTCGCGGCGGCGACTGAGCTCGTATAGCCCAACCGCGAGAACCGGCCCCAGCAACGACAAGCCGGCGACCATTGGATAGAGCAGGGGAAGCAGGCGGCCGCCCATGGCAGCGCGTGCGGCAACGATGCCGACGATCGGGTAGATCAGGCACAGGAAGATCAGCTGTGTGGGAATGGCCAGGAAGTCGTCCAGGCCATGCGCAAGCACGTCACGCAGATCGGCGATGTCGATCTGCCGAATGCCGGGAAGTGAGGACTTGTCGACTTGGCTTGTGGCGATGGTCATGGACAGGCTCCCAGCTAGGCCGCTTCGGAGCGGCTCGACGGGCGGTGTCCGGGACGTGCTGCACAAGAGAGAAGACCGCAGTCGCCTGCCGATCAGAGCCTCGTTGCGGTGACGCTACACCGCAACGAGGTCCACGCAAAGCGTGACGCTAGTCCTGCTTGGTCGCCAAGCCGACGTCGGTAATGCCGGTCCGCCGGACTGCATCCATGACGTCCATGACCTGCTGGAAGTTGATCGTCTTATCGGCAGCAATCACCACGTTGGTGTTCGCGTCCTTCTTAACGCCCTGCAGGTAGCTCTGCAGGCTATCAACCGTATAGACCGAATCCTGAATATGGATCTGGTCCTGAGCGTCGATCGCAATCACGACCTGAGTGCTTGGCATCTGCTGAGCGGTGCTTGCACCCGGCAACTGCATCTGTACGCCGGCATCAGGGATCATCCTGAGCGCGATCATGACGAAGAACACCAGGAGGAACATCATGATGTCGATCATCGGCACGATCTCGAGGCGCGCATGCGGCTCCTCGAGTAGTGACCGCTTGCGAGCCATCGATCAGGCGCCCGCTGTGGCGTAGCTGCGCGTGATTGTCGCCGAGCGCGTCTCCATCGGCTCGCGCACGACGCCGTTGCCATGGATACGATTGACCAGGCCGAGCTTGATCAGCTCCATCTGATGGACGATCTGGCGGGTTTTGGTGTTCAGGAAGTTCATGAAGAACACCGCGATGATGGCGATCATCAGGCCGGCGCCGGTCGACACCAGAGCGTCGGCGATGCCGCCCGTAACCTCGGCCGGACCACCATGCGAGGACAGCACGTTGAACGCCTGGATCATGCCGACGATGGTGCCGAACAGGCCAAGCAGCGGGGCGATGGTGACCGCGGTGTCGAGAATCCACATCATCCGCGTGATCCGCGGCATGCTGTCCATGATCTCTTCCTCGAGATGGCCATCCATCTGCTCGGCGCTGTCACCGCGAGAGGCGAGCGCGGTTTCGATCAGGTGGCCCTGCAACGTGTTCGCCTGGGACGTGGCGACGAGGCGGAGACCGTCAACGTCACCGTAGCTGACGTCCCGGAGCTTCGCCTGCACGGTCTTGCCGGTCCGCAAAGTTCGGCTCAGCAGCCACCAGCGCTCGAGCGAGACGGCGATGGTCAGGATCAGGATGATCGGCATCACGGCAAGCAGGCCGCCCGACAGAACGATGTAATGCAGTATGACGTCGACCAAGTCGGTCTCTCCTATCATGCGAAGTCGCGATCAGTTGGCAGGTATCAGTCGCGACGCACCGCGTGTCCCACGCAGCGTATCAAAGGTCCGTATACGATAAACCGGCTACGGGCCGATAGTTGTGCCTTGCAATTTCGGGGCCGCTGCCACCAGCGCGGCTGTGTAGGGCTCGCGCGGATCATGCACAAGAGTGCCCGCTTCAGCCAATTCGACGATCTTTCCGCCCCGCAGCACGAGGATCCGGTTTGCCAGGAAGCTGACGATCGCCAGATCGTGACTGATGAATATGTAGCCGATGCCGCGCTCGACCGACAAGTCTTTCAACAGGTTCAGCATCGCAGCCTGGGTGGAGACGTCGAGGCTGGATGTAGGCTCGTCCAGGACAATGATCTCCGGCTCGGCCGCGAGGGCCCGAGCGATGGCCACGCGCTGCGCCTGGCCGCCCGAGATCGCCGACGGCAAACGGTCCGTCAGCGTCGGGCTGAGACCAACGCGGGCGAGCAGCCGGCTTGCCTCCATCCGGGCGTCCGCCGCCGAGAACCCGCGAACCCGCAATGGCTCGCCCAGGCTTCGGCCGATGCTCAGGCGCGGATTGAGGCTTTCGCGCGGGTCCTGGAACACGACTTGAATGCGCCGTCGCTGAACCGGCTTGTCGGCGCGCGACAGCTCGTCGAAGGGTTTGCCGGCCAGGCTTATGCGCCCCTCGTAAGGCAGCATCTGCAGGATGGCACGCCCCAGCGTCGACTTGCCCGATCCGCTTTCGCCAACCACGCCAAGACACTCGCCCTGAGCAAGCTTGAACGAGACCTCCGCGAGCGACAGCGTCGCTGCCTTGCCGCTGCCGTAACGCACGCCGACCTGGTCCAGCGTCAATGCCGGCGCCCGCATGAGCGCGTCCCGGGCGACATCCGGCGTCTTGATGATCGGGCCAAGCTCGCCCGGGCGCGTCGGCCCGGGATAGAGGCATGCGGCAGCGGTCGCGCCCGCCGGTCCGTCGCTCTCGGCCAGCGGCGGGTAGGCGGCGTCGCATGGCGGCTGATGGCGCGAGCAACGCGGGGCGAAGCGACAGCCGACCGGGCGTGTCTCCGGCTCGGGCAGGGTGCCGGGGATGGTGCGCAGCCTGGTCTGGCCAAGCCGCGGCACCGAGCCGAGCAGCGCCTGGCTATAGGGATGCGCGTTGCCGGCGAAAAATGCCGCCGCCGCCGCGCGCTCCACCGTGCGCCCGGCGTAGAGCACGTGCACCAGGTCGGCATGCTCCTCGACGATCGAAAGGTCGTGGGTGACGAACAGCACCCCCATGTCGCGCGAGCGACGCAGCGAGGCGATGAGCGCCATGATCTGGCGCGCGACCAGCGGGTCGAGCCCGGTGGTGGGCTCGTCGGCGATCAGCAGGCGGGGGCCGCAGGCGAGCGCGATGGCGATGGTGGCGCGCTGGCGCATGCCGCCGGAGAACTGGTGCGGGTAGTCGTCAAGCCGGGCGGCCGCATTGGCGATGCCGACCTCGTCGAGCAGGCGGACGACGCTGGCGCGGATCGAGCGGGCGTCCTGGCCGGCGGCCTCCGGATGGGCGCGCAGACTCTCGGCGATCTGCTTGCCGATGCGGTGCGAGGGGTTCAGCGCCGCGAGCGGGTTCTGGAACACCATTCCGACGTCGCGGCCGCGCACGCTGCGCATCTGCGCCTCGCTCAGGCTCAGCAGGTCCTGCTCGCCGGTGGCGCGGGCAAGCGCGGCCCGACCTGTGGTGATCGCCCCGGCGGGCAGCAGCCGCATGATCGACAAGGCGGCGAGCGTTTTGCCCGAGCCGCTCTCGCCGACCAGCGCCAGCATGCGGCCTGCGGGGATGGCCAGATCGAGGTCGTCCAGCACCGGCGTGAGCCGGCCGCTCCGCATGAGACTGACACCCAGTCGTTCCAATCGGAGCACCGGCGCCGCAGGCTGGATCTGCGCGGGAGCGGCCCGCAAGGCAGCGCTCATGGCGACCGGCCGTGCGTCGGCATTGCGGTGCTCGTCTGGCGCATCAAGCTCATGCAGGTCGTTCAGCACGGGCGAGAAGGCCCTGGCCGATCATCGAGGCCGACAGCAGGGAGAGGAAGATCATCAGGCCGGGTGGCAAGATCAGCCACCAGGGGCTTAGCGCCACCAGCAGCAGCGCCTCCTCGAGCAAGCCGCCCCAGCTTGTATAGGGCGGCTGCACGCCCAGGCCGAGGAACGACAATGCGGACAGCGAGAAGATCATGTCGCCGACCAGCAACGTGCCGTTCACGACCAGCACCGCCGCCATCACGCGCAGCAGATGCACCCGCGCGATGTACCAGTTCGACAAGCCGAGTTGCCGCGCCGCATGGACGAAATCCCTGTCGCGTTGCGCACGAGTTTCGTTGCGCACTAGACGGGCGAGACCCGGCCAGGAGATCAGGCCGAGCAGCAGGATCAGGCTGCCTGTCCCGAGCTTCACCAGGGCGGCGAAGAAGATCAGCACGACAAGTCCCGGCAGAGCGAGGATCGCGTCCAGCAAGCGCATCAGCGCCGCATCGAGCCAATTGGGCGCGAGGCCCGATGCCAGGCCGTATAACGTGCCGACCACAAAGGCCAGCAATGCCGCGGGCAGGCTGACGAGCAAGGTCGACGCGCCGCCCGACATCATCCGCGACAAGCCGTCGCGACCAAGCTCGTCGGTGCCCAGCGGGAAGGCGCCCGATGGCGGCTGCAGCACGCTGTCCGGGTGCAGAGCATAGGGATCGCCGTGCCACAGCAGCGTGCCGACGAAGCTAAACAACAGGATCAAGGTAAACAACACCAGCCCGGCGGTCAGCGTCGCGTTGCTGCGGGGGAGACGCAGGCGAGACGCAGCGACGGTGACGCTCATACGAAGGCCAGAGGCTCTGCCTCTGGGCTCCGCTGGGGCCTGAGGCCCCAGACCCCCGCTCCGTGACGCGTTGGGGCGGCTGGGCCTGTCATTATTCTGACACGCCTAACCAAAGCTTGCCCGCGGGTCCAGCATCCCGTTGACGAGGTCGGCCAGCAGGTTGCCGATGACGGTCAGCACGCCGAGCAGCAGGACGATGGCGATCAGCACCGGGTAGTCCTGGCTCAGCGCCGAGCGCCATAGCAGCCAGCCCAATCCCGGGTATGAGAACACCGTCTCGATCACGACGCCGCCGGCAAAGATCGACGGGAAGCTCAAGCCCAGCACGGTGACCAGCGGGCGCAGCGCGTTGCGCATCACGTGGCCGAACAGGATCTGCCGGTTGTTCAGCCCCTTGGCACGTGCGGTTCTCACGTAGTCGCGGCTGAGCTCCTCGTGCACCGACTGCGCGAAGTAGCGCGACAGCCCGGCAACGGTGACGATGGAGACGGTGGCGACCGGCAGGATGAGGTGCAGTGCGTAGGAGGAAAGCGGCGGGTCGGCGTAGCGAATGTCCGCCATGCCGCTGGCCGGCAGCAGGCGCCACTGAATGGCAAACAGCAGCACCAGCAGCGTGGCGACGAAGAACGACGGGACGGCATAGAAGGCAAGCTCGAGCCCGCCGAGAATCTTGCCCGGCGCGCGTAGGTAGGTGGCGCCGTGGGCGAGGCCGATCAGGATGGCGAAGATCGTGCTGAGCACGGTGGCCAGGCCGTACAGCACGATGGTGTTGGCTTCGAAATCCAGCAGCAGCGTGCCGACAGGCTCATGCAGCAGAAAGGAGAAACCGAGATCGCCGTGGAACAGATGCTGCCACCACACCAGGTATTGCTGCCAAACCGGCAGATCGAGGCCGAGACGAACATTGAGCGCGGCGACCGCCGCCGGCGTCGCCTTCATCCCGAGGATGGAATAGGCCGGTCCGCCGGGCGTCAGGTGAACCAGCGCGAAAGTAATCGTCACCAGAATGACGATCGACAGCGCCGAGGCGCCGAGACGGCGGGCGACCCTACCCGGCATGGTCAGGCGCCGCACCCGCGGTGGCATTGTCGGGGCAGGCGCGAGGGTCGGACAGTGTCAAGTACTCGAGCTTCCACATGTAGTTCGCTTGGAAGGCTTCCTTGAAACTGTAGACGCCGGGCGCGGCGAGCAGCGAGTAGTCGCCCTGCGGCATGAACAGGAACGGCTGCTGCGCGGAGAGCAGGTCTTGCGCCTCGAACAGCGCCTGTCTGCCGCGCTCCGAGCCCATGCGTGTCAGCAGCGCGTCGACGCTGGCGTTGCTGTATTTGCCATAGTTCTCCCCGGCACCGGTGCCGAAATTGATCCCCAGATCCGGGTAGGTGATGGCGCTCCAGCCGATCGAGGCGGTCTGCCAGTCCTGCGGGTGGCGTGTGGTGGTCTCGATGATCTGGTTGAAGTCCATCAACCTGATACTCATCCGAATGCCGATGCGGGCCAAGTCGGCCTGCACGAACTGGGTGAGGAGCAAGCGATCGCCCGAGTTGGAGCTTAGCAGATCCGTCCATTCCAGCCGTACGCCGTCGCGCTGCATGACGCCATCCGGGCCGCGCGTGAAACCGGCCGCGGCGAGCAGCGCGATCGCCTTGCCTGGATCATAACCGACGGGGAACTTGTCGGCTTTGGCGTCGGGCGAGAGATACGCCGGCAGGGCCGCCTCGACCGGGCTGTAAAGCGGCTCGGCGCGATCATGGAACACGACCTTGACCAGCGTCTTCTGGTCAACCGCGTCGGCGATCGCCTGGCGCACCCGAACGTCGCGGAAAAAGGCGACGCTTGGCGCCACCATGTTGAACAGGATCGTATTGTCCGACGAGCCGGCGGGTAGCGGGATCACCCGAAAGCCGGGCAGCGAGGTCGCGAAGGCGTAGGTGGCAAACGGGATCGTCGCGACGTCAAGCTCGCCGGTCTGCAACGCGGCGAGTGGATCGATGCCGGCCAGGAAGTCGATCACGAGGCGATGGACCTGTGGGCGATGGCCGATCCATTCGGGGTTGGGCACGAGCGCGACATAGCGGCCGGGCTGATAGTCGTCGAGCTTGTATGGACCGTCGTTGACCGAGAGGAACTTGGCGCTGGTTTGCAGGCTACGCTGTCCCTCGATCGGCGTGCTGCCCCAGGCGTGGCGAGGCAGGGCGTAAATCTGTTGCAGACCGAGGGATTCGAACCAGTCCGGGTTGACCGGTCGTGTCGTGCGCACCGTCAGCGAAAGCGGGCCGTCCGCGCTCACCGAGGCGAACAGCTCAGGCATGCCGCCCGAGCCGTAATTGTAATAGGCCTGCCCAAGCGACTTGATCAGCTCGAAGCCATAGACCACGTCGTCGGCGGTGACTGGTTGCCCGTCCGACCAGCGCCATGGCTTGAGCGTGACGTGGTAGACCGTGTTGTCGAGCGAGACGTCGATCGCCGAGGCCTGGCTGTCGTCGAAGTCGAGGTTGTGCTGTCCGTCATACCACAGCAGCGGCCGAAAGATCTGTGTGTAGACCTCCTGGTCGTAGAGCGAGCCATCGGTGAGCACCGGGTGCATCGATGCGATCGGCTGGGCCACCGCCTCGACGCCGTTGCCGGTTGGCACGACGACGGTGCCGCAAGGTGCCGCCACTGCGGCGGGCGCGGCCAGTATCGCACCTGCCGCCAGAGCCGCAAGGAAGGCTTGGACAATCATCGATGCGCCTACGCTAGAACGCGAGCGGCGCATCGGGCAAATGCGAGCCCGTGCCGGCAACCCTGTCGGGCGGCCGGCACGGCGAAGCACGTCAGAAGCGCAGTGTCGCGTCGAAGATGACCGAGGCCGGCGGCCCGATCAGCGCGGTGGTGTCGTAGGTGTCGCGGTAGACGCCGGCGTAGGAGTAGTTGAACAGGTAGCGGTAGGCGTAATAGTGCGTGTTGAAGATGTTCTGCGCGTTGATGGTGAACTTGACCGACTTTGTCGGCCCGAGCCCATAGCCGGTGAGCGGCATCGTGTACGAGCCAAGAAAGTTCACCGTGTTGAACTCCGGCAGCTTGTAGTTCTCGTTGGTCGTGGTCGCCGCCTCAAGCAGCGGGTTCGGGTTGGTGACGGAGATGTTGGAGGTGGTGAACTGCTCGCCGGTATACTGATCGTTGACGCGCACCGACCATGGGCCGTTCTCGTAGTCGAAGCCGAAATTGGCTAGCCAGTTCGGGATCGAGGACAGCGGCGTGTCCTTGAAGGCGTAGCCGAACTGGTCCTGGAACGGCGTGACCGAGGCGGAGTAGTTGTTGAGGTAGTCGGCCTGATTGAACGAGCCGGTGGCGAAGACCTGCAGATGCGGCGTGATGCGATACTGACCGTTCATCTCGACGCCGCGATACTGATTAGAGCCGATGTTGCTGTAGAAGAATTGGTTGGTCAGGTAGTTGGCGTAGAAGCCGATGGCGCTCGTCGTCTTCTGGTAGAAGTAGTCGACATTCAACAGCAGACGCGGCGTGTCGTAGCGCAGGCCGCCTTCGTAGGCGTGAACCAGCGTATTATGCGGTGCGTTGGTCGATCCCGAGGTGCCGAGCGAATAGTCGGTGATCTGCGGAAAGCTGGCGCTACGGCCATATGAAGCATAGGCGGTGGTGTGGAACGGCAGGTCGTAGCTGAGACCGATATACGGCTCGAACGCCTTGTCGAAAGCTTGCAGGTCATAGCCCTGCTGGCCTTCGGCGGGTAGCGCGGTGTAGGGCACGTTGTTTGTGGTCAGCACGCCTTCCCAGGCCGCGCCCGGCTCGAAGTGCAGCTTGTTGTTGAACAGGTCGATACGGTCCTGGACATAGCCCTGGATGATCGTGCGCTCGGCGCTGCCGGAGCCGAGGCCGCCGTTGAGTGAATTGTAGCCGAGCTGCTGGTTGATGTCGGCGCTCGGGCCGCCGACGAAGGTGATCGGGGTGCCCTCGACCTCCTTGGCGAATAGCCCACCGATGGTGATGTTGTTGTAGGGCAGGAAGATGTTGGCCTTGGGCGCGAAGCCATAGGTATTGGTGCCCGTGCGACTAACCTCGGCATCCTCGCCGGCGATGTAGGAGTCGACGTTGGTCGCGTCGGTTCCCGCAACACCGCCTGGCTGCACGCTGAGCGGATCATAGGTGAACACCCCGGGCTTGTAGTAAGCGCCGGTGGCACCGCCGCGGAACGTCGTGCCGATGTTGACGGATGTCGGGCCGAGCGGACCATAGACGTAGAATGGCACCTGGAAGTTCGGCTGGTGCGGGTAGCTCTGGTAGATGATGCTGGGGTTGACGTAGCTCTCAGTCGTGTCGTTGGTGCCGACGTAGAAGAACTTGCCGCCGACAATCAGATGATCGTTGATGTAAGTCTCGTCACCGAGAATCGCTGTGATGTAGTCGTCGTTCTCGTTGAAGAAGGTTTGGTTCTTGCCGTAGTTGTAAGTGTAGCCGTAGAGCGCGATCAGGTCAGTCGGCACTCCGGAGGACGGCGGCAGCGACGCCTTGCCGGTGTTGTAGATAACGTCGAGGGTGACGTGCGAGGTGCCGTCGAAATACGGCTTGTCGGCCGAGAACAGCATGTTCCGGTATTTGCCATCGGTGTTCGCGATGTAGCCGGAATTTTCGCTCTGGTCGTATTTCAGCAGCAGCTTCAGGCCGTCGGTGTAAGGAATGCTGCCGGTGTTCTCGGTGAAGCCAAAATGATCGTAGTCGAACGAGCCGATGCCGGCGGTGAGCTCGGTATACGGCTTGTCGGTCGGCTTGAGAGTCTCGTAGGCGATCGTGCCGCCGTTGGTGCCGAAGCCGGCCACGTCGACCGGTGCGGTGCCGGGATAGACGTTCACCGAGCTCAGCTGCGTAATGTCGACCGGGTTGCCGACGTTGTTGGTGAGGAAGCCACCCTGGCCGCCGGACAGCAGGTCGTTGATCGGGATGCCGTTCAGCGTCGTCGACAGCTCGGAGTAGCGCACGCCGCGGACGGTCAGCTCAGGCGTGTTCTGGCCGACCCCAAGCTGATAGGAGTTTACCGACGGGGTCTGCTTGAGTAGCGACTGCACCGAGCCCAGAGCGCCGGTCTGCTGGATCTGCGCCTGACCGACCTCGCTGACGGCGGACGGCACGTTCTGCTCCTTGAGCAGCAGCTCGCGATAGGTCTTCTGCACCGTGTCGATGGCGACGTCGTTGCCGGCCACCGGGCCGGCGCCGAGGTCAGAGGTTGCGTTGGTGCCGGCCGCCGTGGTGCCCGGCTGCACGGTGCCCGCCGCTGCGGCGGCGCCGGCGGCTGCCGGCACGGCGGCGACGCTGGCGCTCGGCACGGCCCCCTGATGCGCCGCGACTTTCCCGACCGGGTGACGGCGATGATATTTACGGTGATGCGGCTTGGGCGGCGTGCTGCTCGAGCTGGTCGGGGCTGAGCTGGTCGGCCCTTCGCCAGTCGTCGCTGTTTGGGCATGAAGGATAGTGGGGCAGGCGCCCCAGGCGACACTGCATGCGGTGAACAGCATCAGGTGCTGACGTCGCGTCTTGATCATTGCGTGAACCCGGGCCTTTTTCATCGATCGCAGACCCGCTGCGCCGGTGAACGCAAGTTCCCCGAAGAGGGAAGTCTCACGCTGTTGTGCGCATTGTCGCAATGCCTGTGCCAGGAGGGAATATTTAGCGCCGTCACAATCCGACACGAGCGCCAAGCTGTGTCCTGATAGACACGGTCTGCTCGTCGAAACTGCCACGCAGGCCAGTGCGTTGCGCGGGCGCGATCCATCCGGAGCGCAAGGTGGTCTTTGTCAGGTCAGGAACTGATTGCGTGGCGAGCAAGACGATCAACGCTGCACGCTTCGTGCGCAGGACGATGGCGAACGCGCTGCTGGGTGGCTTGGTGCTGGCGACCGCCGGATGCGGAGCGCCGCCGGCGGGATCGAATGATCCCGAGACGCACCCGGGCGCTGCACTCGTGCCGGGCGGCGGCGCTGGTCCCGGACTGCACGGCCCCTACCACACCGATCCAGGCCCCGGCGGCTTCCAGTCATGAACTTGCGACACGGCGTCCTGATGCTGGGCTGTTTCGTCGCAGCATGCGCCGCCTCAGGGCCGGGCGGCCTCGGCGTGGGCTACGCGCAACGCAACGACTACGTGTGCAGCCCGCCGCGGCAGGCGCTCGGCACCGGCGCTCGTCCGTTCACCTTCTACCCAGGTCCCGGGCCGTCATTCACGGCCTGGTATGAGCCCGACCGTGACCAGGTTGCGCTGCACTTCTACCGAGGCGCCGTCCATCATCTACTCCGCGTCCCAGGGGGCGCCGGGGTGCTGTATGCCGATGCCAACTACGCGTGGAATGACGACGGCACCCGAGGCATCCTGACGTCGACGCAGAACTCCCTCGTCTGGGGATGCCGCAGGCTGCAATAGCAAGCTCGCCTGATGCGACGTCTGCCGAGGCAAGTTGCGCGCTTATCTACCCGAACGCGCCGACCTCATGCGTGACCGCGGTGCCGATCTCGCGCACCAGGTCGAACAGCCGCGCCATCGGCGTCAGCAGTGTCTCGTGCTCGCGCGCGTAAGACGTCGTCACGCTCGGTCCTTGTGGTTCGGCATAGTCGCGCCCGACGGCGGGGTGCGACGCGCTTGGAAACACCTCGGCCAGCAGCGTGAGCGCCGCCGGGATGTCGAGCTGCAGGATGCGAAGCTCCAGTGCCTCGCGGGTGATGCCGTGGCGTGGTGAGAATTCCGGAATGTTCTGGGCGATAAGCCAGATGCGGCCGATGACGGCGACGCGCAACGCGTGCAGCAGCATCTCGCTGGTCGCCATGACGGGCGCGCCGGGCCAGACGCCGCGCAGACGCACATGATCGGCCTGGATGCGGCGGAACATCGCCTGGGCTGGCGCCCAGAGGTTCAGGGTCTCGAGCGAGCGGGCGATCGCCGCCAGCGCGTCGGCGCGCCCTTTGCGGCGGGCATAGCCTGCCCGGTCGAGCCAGGAGCCGGGATCGATCAATGAGATTACGGCGCGCAGCACGTCGAGATCCGAGTGGCGCAGCGCGTGGCCGGCGAAATCCAGTGCGCGGCGAAAGCGAGGCGATGCCTCGAGCATCTCGGCAAACAGCTCGGGCTGGCGGGCGGCCGCCGTGCCGATCCCCTGCAACGTGTTGGCGCACCAGCCGAGCTGCTGAAGGATGGCGTTGTTCGGAATGGCGCGCAGCTCGCGCGGGTGGCGGATCAGCGCGGCGCCGGCGCTGCCGTCCGCCTGCCGCTTGGCTGGGCGCGAGCCGGTCGGGTCCAGCAAGGCAGGCCCGAACGCACCGAGCAGCGCCGCATAGCCTGGATCTTCGACCAGCCCCTGCATCGAGATGCCGATGGAGGCGAAGAAGTCGGCAGCGAAGTCCGCCTCGCGGTAGATCGGGTCGGTCGACGCCGGCACGCTGGCGAAGGCGTGCCTGGCCACCCGGGCGATTGTCGCCAGGGCCAGCTCCGGCGAGCCGAACAGAAGGTAGCCGTCGCCGCCCTGAAAGGCGCTCTCCTCGCGCGTCAGCACCCGGGCGCGGGAAAACGCCTGGCGGGCGACTGATGGCGAGAGGTAGCGCAGCCGGTCGAGCAGGGAGACCGGGTGGGCGCCGCGGCCGATGCTCTCGCCGTGCGTGTCGAACAGGATCACCTCGACGCCGACGAGCGCATGGGCGGCCAGCAGGTCGACGACCTTGAGGCGTAGGCGCTCGATCAGATAGCTGGCGGCGAGCTGGCCGATGTAGCGGCCGCTATCCGAGTAGCCGAACTGCAGCGCCAGCCGGCCGCAGCGCTGAAGATAGTCGCGGTAGTGGCGCGAGCGCAGCGCCTCCTCCAGCACCCGCGCGCCCTGCTCCAGCGCCTCGGCGGTTTCGAACAGGGGACTGATCTCAAGACGATCCTCGATGCCGAGCAGCCGGGCCAGCCACAGCGCGCAGAGCAGCGTGTAGCCGCTCTCCGTCTCGGCGATGAGGAAGCGGATCGGTGTCACCGCATCGACGTGCTTGGCGATCTGGGCGACCGTCATCATCAGCCGGGTCGCCGAGGATTGCTCGGCGAGCAGGGCGCCGAAATCGACCGCGACCGGTTGCACGACGTCCAGCGCGGCGTTGATGGCGCTGAGCAACACTCGGCGTCGCGAACGATCGGAGGGCGGATTGTCCAGGCCGGTGCGCAAGCGAATCGCATTGTGCAGCTGCGTGGCGTTCAGGCGCACATGGGTATGGGCGAGCGACAGGCCGTGCGAGGCAAGGCCGGCGCGGGCGACGACGAGCACCAGGCGCGCCTCCGGATCCACGGCCTCGGCAATCGCGTCGGCGAAGTGGGCGAGCAGCGCGGCTGGGTCGACCGCGGCTGCCGCGCGTCCGTCTACCAGCGCGCGGGCGAAGCGCTGCGTCGCGTCGGCATCCGCCGCCTCGGCCGGACAGGCGGCGATCTGTTCGCCAACGACGGCGACGGCGCGTGTCAACGCCTCGCCTAGCGCCGCGCCGCCGGCGGCTGCGACCTGACCGAGCAGCCGCTCGAGCTGCAGCCGCTTCATGTCCAGGCGGAGGCGCAGCGTGTCGTTCCAGCCGATGTCGGTGCGCCCGTCCGTGTCATAGCCGACCCAGGAGGCGAGGATGACGGCGCGCGGCGCGAGCTCCACCCAACGGTCGGGCCAGGCATCACGGCCGGCGACAAGCAGCGCCCGGTTCAGCCGGTCGAGCGCGTCGCGTCCATGCGTGATAGCGGTGCGGGCGGCGGCGAACTCATCCTCCAGCGTCGGCCGGGCCGGTCGGTGCGTGACGAAGCAGGTCGCACCCGGACGGCCGCTGGCCGCTTCAGCCAGCGCGGCGAACACCTCCGGCGCGAGGGCGAAGGTCGGATGGGCGGTGAACACGGCGGCAAACCGCGTGCGTTCGAGCTTGTCGCGGAACTCGGCGAACGGCACCGGGCTGCCGGCAGGGTCGGGACGCACGAGGCGGACGGCGAGCTGGGCGAGCGCCGCCTCGTTGTCGGCGATGTCCGTGCCGCCGACGTAGAGCGCGAGCCGGCGCGCCCGCGCGATGAAGGCGGTGTCGCGCAGGTGACGGATCAGCGTCTCCAGGCCGGCCTCGGTCAGCTCGCCGTCGTCGAGCCGGCGGTTGATCGCCAATGCCACGGCGAGCACCGGATTGCCGAACGGGTCCTCGCGCGCGCCCGCCCGGGCGCGCTCGGTCAGCTCCAGCAGCTCCGACGCCAGGTCGGGCACGAGCTCAGCAGGCTCCTCGGGGGCGGCAGTGTCCGGCATGAGGCCTCGCTGTTCTCGGCGGCGCGCACGGTCGAGGCAAGCCTCATGCCGAAGCCGCGCATCAGGCGGTGGCTTGCGGCACCTCGGGTCGTTGGCCCCAACGCCGGCGCAGCCGGCGCGGCAGCGAACGCCCCGGCTCCTCCACATACCGCCAGAGCAAAGTGCTGAGCGTCAGCAGCACGGCGAGCAGGGCGGCGTAGTATAGCCACTGTCCGCGGGCGCCAAGCCGAGTTGGGTCCAGCACGCGTTGCGCGCAGAGCAGCAGCGGGTAGTGCGCCAGGTAGATCGAGAACGAGATCCGGCCCAGCCAGACCCAGAGCCCGGCCCGCAACGCGCGGGCCACCGGGCCGCGATCAAATCCGAGCCCGGTCAGCAACAGCGCCGAGAAGGGCGGGACGACGGCCCAGTCGAGCGAGCAAACGCCCCAGGCGATGCCGCCGATCCCGATCAACTCCAGAGCCCCGGCCAGCAGCCCGGCGTGACGCAGCCGCTGGAGCGGCGCGCTCCACAGGCTGATCGCCATGCCGAGCGCAAACCCGCACAGCCCGCGCGCCATCGCGCCCGCACCCTGCGTCACGCCCAGCAGATGCGACTGGATCCGCCACTCGCCCCAGAGCAGCGCCAGCGCGATCAAGGCCGGGACGTGACGCCCGTCCAGACGGCGCAAGCCGGCCAGCAGCCACGGAAAGGCCAGGTAGCAGCCCAGCTCGACGCTGATCGACCAGCTTGGCGGATTGGCAAGCGGCGCGATGGCGAGGAAAGGATGGATCAGCGCCGCCGAGGCTCCGAGCGTCAGCCAGTCGATGCTGGCCAGGCCAGGCGCGGCGATGATGACTACCCAGGCCAGACAGACCAGATGCAGCGGATACAGCCGGAAGACGCGGCGAAGATAGAAGTCGGGCAGCTCGGCGACGGTGAGCCCGGCATGCACGCGCGCCAGGATCAGCCCGCTCAGGATGAAGAACAGGTCGACGGCGAGGAAGCCAGGGTCGAAGATCACGCGTAGGTGGCGCGACGCGTCCGGCAGCCAATGGTGGCCAACCACCCAGAGCGACGCGACGCCGCGGATCGCCGTCAGCGGCCGGTTCTCCGTCGCGCTGCTGGTCCCGGTGGTGCGGCGCCGGCTCACGCCAGCGTCAGCAGCCGCAGCGCGCAGGCAACCGTGGCGGCCCGCACGGCCGCCCGGTCCCCGGCGAACACGTGCCGCTCCGCGGCAGTTGGCCTGCCTATCCTGGCAAGCCCGAACCAGACCAGCCCCACCGGCTTGTCGACGCTGCCGCCGCCAGGCCCGGCGATGCCGGTCACCGCGACCGCTATGCTCGCCCGGGAGCGCTCCAGAGATCCTGCGGCCATCGACCGGGCGACCGCCTCGCTGACGGCGCCGTCGCGCTCGATCAGCGCCGGATCAACGCCCAGCATCTCCGTCTTGGCCTGGTTGGAGTAGGTGACGAAGCCGCGGTCGACGACGTCCGAGGAGCCGGCGACGTGGGTGAGCGCGGCGGCGATCAAGCCGCCGGTGCAGCTCTCCGCAGTGGCCACTATGACGCCGCGCGCCCGCAGGACAGACAAGGTGGCTGTAGCCAGGGTTAGGATGGAGGAGTCGAGCATCAGAGGACCAGGGGCGAGGTCGCTTGGGAAAGCAAGGGCTTCTTTTTTGAAAAAAAAGAAGCAAAAAACTTTTGACCGGCTGTCGCGGTGTCTCAGGAGCGAAGAGGTGAAATACCGCAAGATGCAAAGGCGGGTCGTGGGTGAGGCTATCGGCCCCGTGGCGCTTGCGGGCACGTCATGACTCGTGACACATATTATATATCAATAGCTTAGAGAAATCTTGCCTATAGGCAAGATTTCAAGCCCGCCATTGAAAGCTACTCTCCAGACCGTATTAGCACGGGCTGCCTGATCGTCTCATGCGTCTGTCGAGACACCTTAGGGACAAAAGTTTTTTGGTCCTTTTTTTCAAAAAAGGACCGCTTGTCGGCCTTCTGCGTCAACGAACAGGCCTGCCTGCCCAAGCTTCGTACACAACGCGATTCTCCAGCACCCGCTGCACATAGGTCCGGGTTTCCTCGAGCGGAATCGTCATGATCCAGTCGATCAGTTGCGTCTCGTCGCCGGGGCTGCCGCTGGCGAGCCACCCTGCCACCCGGTGCGGCCCGGCATTGTAGGCGGCGGCCGCCAGGGCGGGCTGGCCGAAGCGGCCCAGGAGCTGATCCAGATAGAGGCTGCCGAGCGCCAGGTTGAGCGACGGGTCGTCGGTCAGTGCTGCGGTCGAGAACGGGAGACCGGCTCGGCGGGCCAGTTCGGCCGCGGTCGGCTGCATCAGCTGCATCAGCCCGCGCGCGCCGGCGGGGCTGACGGCCGCGGGGTTGAAGCTGCTCTCCTGGCGCGCGATGCCGAGCACCAGCGCAGCGTCGCGGCTGCTTGCAGGGACGGCATAGGGGCGTGGCCAGCCGATGCCGGCCAGCACCAGGCCGCGCTGTCCAGCCCGCCGAGCCGCCTCGACCGCGACGTCCGGCAGGCCAAGCCGCAGCGCCAGGCTGGCGGCGAGCGCCTGCGCCGCCGGCTCGCTCGCCATACTATTGAGCCGGCGCAGGAAGGAGCGGGCGGCGTTCGGCTCGCCCCAGGCCACCAGCCACTCGGCGGCGCGGCTGAACTCTGCGGAGGCCAGTGCGAGCGCCGCCGCCGGGCTTGCGGCCGGGTCGGGCAGGACGGCGATGCGACGCAGCAGCGTGGCCTCGTTCTCGCCCAGCGCCCGGGCGGCGGCTTGGCCGGCGAAGGTGGTTGGCCAGCTGGCGGCCGCTTGCCAGGCGGCGGTCGCGCGAGCCGTGTCGCCCATCGCGGCGGCGGTGCGGCCGCGCCAGTACTGCGCCTCCGCAATGCCGATGCTGCCGTGCGACAGTGCGGCGAGCCGGTCGAACCAGGATCCGGCCTCTGCCGGTCGACCAAGCCGGCGCAGCAGGATCCAGCCGGCAAGCTCCGACTGCGCCGCCCGTGGCGGCACGGCGGCGGCGACGACCTGCAGCGCCTCGGCGTTGCGGCCGGCGGCGAGCAGCGCCCGGGCGAGCCGGTCGCGCTCCGTCCAGAAGGCGTCGGGGTGCTGCCGTTCGACCGCCGGGTCGACCAGGCGCCATCCGGCCACCGCGGCGTCGAGCTGTCCCTGGCGCCGCTCCCAGGCCAGCCGCTCCAGCTGCAGGAACGGTGCGACGGTGGGCGATCGGTCCGCTGCCGACAGGCGAAGCATCGCCGACGGCGCGTTCTGGCGAAGAGCCGCCCAGGCGCGGGCCGCGGCTGCGTCAGGACCGAGCCGCGTCGCCTGGCGCAGCGCGGCCGCGCCGTCCTGCCACACCAGCCGCTCGAAGCGGCGTGCCGAGGCGGCCGGGTCGAGCGCGCCCGACCAGGCGCGCAGAAAGGCCTGCTCGTCTGCCGCACTCTGCACGTCGTCGGTCCAGAACCGTCGCAGTACGAGGATGGCGGCAACGTCGCTCGCGGCGTCGGCGTAGGGCAGGCCTGGCAGGCATTGTCCCGGACAGACTGCCCCGTTCGCCGCGGCGGCAAGCGCCTCGCCGAGCCGGCGTCGGAGGCCGGGCTGATTGGGCCAGTTCGGATGGCGGGCGATGAAGGCCTCGACCTCGCCGGCCTGGCCGCCGACGCGGAGCAGCCGCAGCCAGGTGACGAGTTGGCTTGCCAACGGGTCGGCGATGCCGGCTGCGATCGCCGTTGCCCGTCGCCAGTCCTGCGTCTTCAGCGCCTGCGCCATCGGCGACTCGGCGGCTCGATCCTGGCCCGAGGCGGCAAGGCCGAGCAGCACGAGTCCGACCACGCGCAGGCGTGACATCAAGGAAGACCGGCAGCACATGGCGCTCCAGCCTAGCAGGATTGAGGAATCAGGAAGGCCAGGGGCGTCGCCCCTGGACCCGATTAAAGGTGGAGCCTTTAAAATCGACTGTTTATCCGCGTTTCCAGGGCGAGGCCTGTGGCGTAGGACGCAGGTTTGAAATGGCTTCGCCAAGCAAGGAAGAGTACGGTGAGGCTCTGAACGGATGGGGGTCTGGGGCCTCGGGCCCCAGCGAGTCCAGGCAGAGCCCTGGCCTTTCTCTTCATACTGGCAGCCGTCCAGACAGCCGCCTTGCGGCGGGCGGGAGGGCCGCTTACCTTCGGCAACCCGAACAGGCAGCTCGTTCCCGCCTATGACCACATCGTTTGCCGGCTCGTTCACCGCCCTCATCACCCCCATGCGCGACGACGGCAGCGTCGACGAGGATGCCTTTGCCCGCTTTGTCGATTGGCAGATCGGGCAGGGGGCGGACGGCGTCGTGCCGGTCGGCACGACGGGCGAGAGCCCGACGCTGACCCATGCGGAGCATGCTCGCGTCGTCGAGATCGCGATTGAGGTTGCCGCCGGCCGGGTGCCGGTGATTGCGGGCGCCGGCTCGAACAGCACTGCGGAGGCGGTCTCGCTCGCCAGTCACGCTCGCAAGGCCGGCGCGGACGCGGTGCTGGTTGTCACCCCTTACTATAACAAGCCGACCCAGCAGGGGCTCTTCCTGCACTATCGCGCGGTCGCCGAGCAGGGCGGCTTGCCGGTGCTGATCTACAACATACCCGCGCGTAGCGTCGTTGACCTCTCGGTCGAGACGATGACGCGGCTGGCGGCGCTGCCCAACATCGTCGGCGTGAAGGACAGCACCCAGAACCTCGCCCGGCCGCTGCAGACGCGGCAGGCCTGCGGCCGCGGCTTTACCCAGATGTCGGGCGAGGACCACACCGCGCTCGCCTTTCTGGCCGCCGGTGGGCATGGCTGCATCTCGGTCACCGCCAACGTGGCGCCGGCGCTGTGCGCGGCCATGCACCGCGCGTGGCGCGAGGGCCGGCTTGCCGAGGCGATGGCGATCCAGGATCGGCTGCTGCCGCTGCACGACTCGCTGTTCGTCGAGACCAACCCGGCGCCGGTGAAATACGCCGTCAGCCTGCTCGGCTACGGCACGAGCCATTGTCGCCTACCAATTGCGCCGCTCGGCGAGGCCGCCGCGAACCGGGTGCGCGACGCCATGGACGGGCTCGACCTGCATTGGGCGGAGCTCGCCGCCTGATGGCGACGGCGAAGAAGACGTCGGGGCTGATCTCGCACGGGCTGGCGGCGCAGAACCGCAAGGCGCGCTACGACTATGCGATCAAGGAGACGGTGGAGGCCGGCCTCGTGCTCAGGGGCCCGGAGGTGAAGTCGCTGCGGCTCGGCCGCGCGACGATCACCGAGGCGTGGGCGGGCGAGCGCGACGGCGAGCTCTATTTGTTCAACGTCTATATTCCCGAATACCAGGGCGGCATCCTGTCCCGCTTCGAGCCGCGCGGCGCGCGCAAGTTGCTGCTGCACCGCAAGCAGGTCCGCGAACTGCTCGGCGCCGTGGCCCGAGACGGGCGCACCCTGGTGCCGCTCGACATCCACTTCAACGACCGCGGCGTCGCCAAGGTGACGCTCGGCGTCGGCGAGGGGCGCAAGAAGGAAGACAAGCGGCATGCGATCAAGGATCGCGAATGGGCGCGGGACAAGTCTCGGCTGCTCAGGGCTCGGGGGTAAGAAAGGCGAGGAGCTTTGCCCCTCGACCCCATTAAAGGCGGAGCCTTTAAAATCCATTTCTTGTCGATGTTCCACGGCGAGTGCAGTGGCGTGGGAAGAAGACTTGAATGGCTTTGCCAAGCCAGGACCGGGCCGAGTGGTTCTAAACGAATGGGGTCTGGGGCCTCACGGCCCCAGCGGGTCGAGGGCAGAGCCCTCGCCTTAACACTGGTCTGTGCTTGCCTTCCCGACTATCTCCAAGCCCGATTGAGGAGCAGGATGAATGAGCTACCGGCCCTATCAGCAGATTGAGCGGCGCCGCTCGCGGCAGATCCATGTGGGCTCCGTGGCGGTCGGGGGGGATGCGCCGATCACCGTGCAGACGATGACCAACACGTTGACCACCGACGCTGCGGCGACGATTGCGCAGATCCGGCTGGCGGAGCTCGCGGGCGTCGACATCGTGCGGGTGTCCTGCCCGGACGAGGAGAGCACTGCCGCGCTGGCCGAGATCGTGCACGAGGTGAACGTGCCGGTGGTCGCCGATATCCACTTCCACTACCGGCGCGGCATCGAAGCGGCGCGGGCGGGGGCGGCCTGCCTGCGGATCAATCCGGGGAACATCGGCAGCCTGGAGCGGGTGCGCGAGGTGGTCGCGGCGGCGCGGGACTATGGCTGCTCGATGCGGATCGGCGTCAATGCGGGCTCGCTGGAGCGGCATCTGCTGGAGAAGTATGGCGAGCCGAACCCTGAGGCGCTCGTCGAGAGCGCGCTGGAGCATGCCAAGATCCTGCAGGACCTCGATTTCCACGAGTTCAAGATCAGCGTGAAGGCGTCCGACGTGTTCATGGCGGTGGCGGCTTACCAGCAGCTCGCCGAGGTGTGCGACCACCCGCTGCATATCGGCATCACCGAGGCGGGTTCGAAGCGAGCCGGCACGGTGAAGAGCTCGATCGGGTTGGGCAACCTGCTCTGGGCGGGGATCGGCGACACGCTGCGGGTGTCGCTTTCGGCCGAGCCGGCCGAGGAGGTGCTGGTCGGCTGGGACATCCTGAAGTCGCTCGGGCTGCGCCATCGCGGCATCAAGATCATCTCGTGCCCGTCCTGCGCGCGGCAGGGCTACGACGTGATCCGCACGGTGCAGACGCTGGAGGAGCGGCTCGCGCATATCCAGACGCCGCTGACGCTGTCGATCATCGGCTGCGTGGTGAACGGGCCGGGCGAGGCGCTGATGACGGACCTTGGGGTCACCGGCGGCGGCGGCGGCAAGCACATGGTGTATTCGGCCGGCAAGCAGGACCACACGACGACCAGCGAGACGATGATCGAGCACATCATCGAGCAGGTCGAGACCCGGGTGGCGGCGATCCAGAAGCAGGAGGCGGCGGAGAAGGCGGAGGCGTCGGCGCTGGCGGCGCTGTCCATGGAGGCGGCGGAGTAGGTGGCGGCGCTGCAGCCGGTTCGCGGCACGCGAGACCTGATCGGCGAGGAGCAGCGCCGCTACGCCCATGTGGTCGGGACCGCGCGCCGGATTGCCGGCGTTTACGGCTTTGACGAGTGGCAGACGCCGATCTTCGAGGCGACAGCGGTGTTCGCGCGCAGCCTGGGCGAGACGTCGGACGTGGTCAGCAAGGAGATGTACAGCTTCGAGGATCGCGGCGGCGACAGCCTGACGCTGCGGCCCGAGGGCACGGCGGGGATCTGCCGGGCGCTGGTCACCAACGGGCTGACGCAGTCGCTGCCGCAGCGTGTGTTCTATGCCGGGCCGATGTTTCGCTACGAGCGGCCGCAGAAGGGGCGCTACCGGCAATTTCACCAGGTCGGCGCCGAGCTGATCGGCAGCGCCGAGCCGTTGGCCGATGCCGAAACGATTGCGCTCGGGCGCGACCTGCTGGCGGCGCTCGGGATTGCGGACGACGTGGTGCTCGAGGTGAACACGCTGGGCGACGCCGAGAGCCGCGGGGCGTATCGGGCCGCCCTGGTCGATTACCTGTCGGAGCGGCGGGCGGCGTTGTCCGAGGAGAGCGTCGCGCGGCTGGAGCGCAATCCGCTGCGCGTGCTCGACAGCAAGGATCCTGACGACAAGAGGATCGTGGCCGACGCGCCGACGATCATGCCCTATCTGAGCGAGGCGGCGGGCGGGTTCTACGACGCGTTGCGACGGCACCTCGACAGCCTCGGCGTGCGGTTCGCCGAGAACCCGCGCATCGTGCGCGGCCTTGATTACTACAGCCACACGGCGTTCGAGTTCGTCACCGAGAAGCTGGGCGCGCAGGGCACCGTACTTGCCGGCGGGCGCTATGACGGGCTGGTCGCCGAGATGGGTGGGCCGCCGACGCCGGCGGTCGGCTGGGCGGCTGGCATCGAGCGGCTGGCGATGCTGCTGGAGCATGCGCCGCCCGCCGCCGTCAGCGTTGCGGTGGTGCCGACCGAGGAGGCTGCGGACATCGCCGCACTCGGCGTGGTGGGACAGTTGCGAGCGGCTGGCATACGGGCCGAGATCGGTCATCGCGGCAATCTGAGGAAGCGGCTGGATCGGGCCAATCGTGCGGGCGCGCGCGCGGCCGTCCTGGTTGGCGCCGACGGCGCGGTGCAGGTGAAGGACCTTGCCACCGGCCGCCAGGAGGTTGTCGACGCGGGCAGCCTCATCGGGCATCTGTCGCGCTGATGGCGTTTGCCGACACGCTCGATCGCCTGGTCGGCCGCGCCGGCGAGCTCAACGCCATGCTGTCGTCCGGGCTGTCGGGCGAGGCTTTCTCGCGCGCCAGCAAGGAGCTTTCGGAGCTGGATCCGATCGTTGTCCTGGTCGACCAGCTGCGCGGCCTGGAGGACGAGCAGCGATCCGCCGAGCAGATGCTGGCGGATCCGGAGATGCGCGAGCTGGCCGAGCAGGAGCTCTACGCCATTCGCGAGAGGCTGCCGGCGCTGCAGCATGAGCTGCGCATCGCGTTGCTGCCGCGGGACGCGGCGGACGAGCGCAGCGCCATCCTGGAGCTGCGCCCGGCCGCCGGCGGCGACGAGGCGGCGCTGTTCGCGGCGGAGCTGTTCGCCATGTATCAGAGGTTTGCCGGGCTGCATGGCTGGCGCTTTGAGGTGCTCGAGTACGGCGACACCGGGATCGGCGGCCTCAAGGAGGGAATTGCCGAGATCAGCGGCCGCGGCGTGTTCGCGCGGCTAAAATACGAAAGCGGCGTGCATCGCGTGCAGCGCGTGCCGGCGACCGAGAGCCAGGGGCGCATCCACACCTCGACCGTGACCGTCGCCGTGCTGCCCGAGGCGGAGGAGGTGGACGTCGAGGTGCGCGAGAGCGATTTGCGCATCGACACCTATCGCGCCTCGGGGGCCGGCGGCCAGCACATCAACAAGACGGATTCGGCGGTGCGGATCACGCATCTTCCCACCGGCATCGTCGTCGCCATGCAGGAGGAGCGCAGCCAGCACAAGAATCGCGCCAAGGCGATGAAGGTGTTGCGCTCGCGGCTGTATGACGCGCAGCGCGCCAGCCTGGACGCCACGCGCGCGGCCGACCGTCGCGGCCAGGTCGGCACCGGCGACCGCTCGGAGCGGATACGGACCTACAATTTTCCGCAAGGGCGCGTCTCCGACCACCGCATCAATCTCACGCTCTACAAGATCGAGCGCGTGATGCAGGGCGAGCTCGACGATTTCGTCGGCGCGCTGATGGCGGAGGATCAGGCGCAGCGCCTCGCGGCCGAGACCTGATGGCGTCGGCGCCCGCCTGGACGTGACGCTCAAGACGCTGCTGCAATCGGCCACGCAGGCGTTGACGCAGGCGGGGCTCGAGGCGCCGCGGCATGAGGCGCGGCTGCTGCTGGCGCATGCGCTGGGCGTGCCGCCTTCGGCGCTGCTGGATGGTGAGCGGCGGATGCGGGAGCCGGCGGAGTTCGCGCGCCTGGTCGCGCGTCGCGCCGGCCGCGAGCCGCTGGCGCGGATCACCGGGCGGCGCGGCTTTTGGACGCTCGACCTCGCCGTGTCGGACGACACGCTGATCCCGCGTCCCGACAGCGAGACGCTGGTCGAGGCGGCGCTCGTCGTGTGCCCGGACCCGGAGGCTCCGCTGCGGGTGCTGGACCTGGGGACCGGCACCGGCTGCCTGCTGCTCGCGGTGCTGGCCGAGCGGCCGCGCGCCTGGGGGCTTGGTGTGGACCGCGTCGCCGGCGCCGCGCGCCTTGCCGCGGCCAACGCCCACGCCCACGGGTTGGCGGAGCGCAGCGCCTTTGTCGTCGCCGACTGGGCGGCGCCGCTCGCCGGCCGATTCGACCTGGTGCTCGCGAACCCGCCCTACATTCCGGGCGCCGACATCCCCGGGCTGATGCCGGAGGTTGCGCTGCATGAGCCGGGCAGCGCTCTGGATGGCGGCGCCGACGGGATGGACGCTTATCGCGCCCTCGCCCCCGTGCTGGCCGGCCTGTTGGCGCCGGATGGGACGGCGATTCTGGAGCTCGGTCAGGGCCAGGCCGGCGCGGTGAGCGGCCTGATGCATGCGCACGGGCTTGACGTGCGCGGCGTGCGTGCCGACCTTCACGGCGTCGGGCGTGCGCTGCTGGTGCAGGCGGAACGTTCGAAAAAACCGTTTGGCAAGCTCGCCCGCCTTGGCTAGGGTCCGCCCGCGCGATAGGACGGCGCCTGGGCGCCGTATGATGGCCTCGGCATTGGGCAGGCTGGTCCAGCAAGGTGCTGGCGTCCTTGCGAGTGTGGTCACCGCTTGTCGGATCACTCGCCCGTTCGACCAGACGGGGTCGACGCGCCACGACGATAGAGCACGCTGCGCCGAGTGATCGCTGCGAGACAGGAAAGTGTTGCGACAGATTGATGAATAATATGAAACGGATGCGCGGCCGCAACCATAGGCCGGGCGGCGGTGGCGGCGGGGGAGGCGGCGGCGCCATCCGGCATCAGAGCGGCAACATTCCGCTCAATCGTAACCACGTGTTTGACAGCAGCGGTCCCGATCTGCGGGTGCGGGGGACGTCGCAGCAGCTGTTCGAGAAGTATCTGCAGCTTGGACGCGATGCGACCAGTGTCGGCGATCGGGTCATGGCCGAGGGCTACTTCCAGCACGCCGAACATTACTTTCGCATCCTGAACGCGATGAACCAGGCCGCCCAGCAGCAGGGCCATGGCGGGCAGGCGCAGGGGCAGCTTCAGAACGGGCAGCAGAACGGCGGCGGCCAGGGCAATGGGCATCAGTCCAATCAGCAGCGTCGCTACCAGGGCGAGCCGGCCGACCAGGGCGAGGCCGGCAGCGAGCCGGGCTATGGCGATCAGGGCCAGGAGGGTCGTGACCTGCCGGTCGCAGCCTCCGGATCAGGCGAGGGCTAGGGGTCGGTCCAACGCCCGGGCGAGCGCCTGGCCGTCGGCACCGTCCGGATCGATCAGCCGCTCGCGCAGCATCAGGCCCAGCAGGATCAGCGGCACGTTGAACTTGAACGCGTCGCCGTCGCGCAGCGCGTCCAGCACGCGCATCGCCGGCCACAGCTCGAAGCTCTCCACTTCGCCGTCATTGGGCCGCGGCTGGAAGCGCTCGTCGAGCTCCAGGTCGTAGGGGACCAGCGTGTCCCGGCGCAGGCCTTCCGGACGCTCCATCACGTAGGTCACGGCCGGGCGCCGTTGCGCGGCGGTCGTCATCGTCCGCGGGATCGCAGCTTCCTCCTCGGCCTCCTTGGCCATCGTCTCGTTGGGTCCGAGGCCGGCCGGCACGCCGCCGGCGGCGATATGGTCGAGCTTGCCGGGATCGAGCGCCTTGTTGGCAGCCCGGCGCGCCACCCACACCGACAGCCGCTCGCCCTGGCGAACCAGCCCGTTCATGTGCACCCCGGTGGCGGCGATGCCGAAGGCCGGCAGGGCGCCGCGATCCAGCGTCGTCATCACCGCGCCGCCGGCATCGCGCACGTCGAAGGCCTCGTCGCGCCAGCGGAACGCGCCCTGCGCTGCAAGCGTGGCGGCGAGCGCCTGCAGGTCATCCGGACGGGCAAGCTGCACGCCGCCCTCGACCGGCTTGAGGCCGGCCGACACCAGCCGCTCGGCAAAGGCGGGTAGCACCCAGCCGACGGAGTGATCAGCGAGCAAAAAGCGCACGCGCCCGGCTGGCAGCCGGACGTTGTTGCAAGCCTGGACGTGACGAAGCCAGGGGTTCATCGCGAGGGACCGCGATGCTGCCGTGCCGGCGCAGGCTGGCGGGCAGTCCGGGCGAGGCGAAGCCCTGGCCTTCCTTGTCCCCGCACGCCATATCGCTGCTCATGCGCATCCGCAACAATCTCGCCCTCGACGCATCCTACCGCTCCACGGGGCGCACGATTGTCTCGCTGCTGCCCTATTTGTGGCCCAAGAACGCGCCGGCGCTGCGTGTGCAGGTGGTGCTGTCGCTGCTGTTCCTGGTCGCCGCCAAGGTCGCCAACGTCTACGTGCCGATCGTCTACAGCCACGCCGTCGACCGGCTCTCGCCGAAAGCCGGTCCGCTGGTCATTCCGGCGGCCCTGATCGTCGCCTACGGGCTGCTGCGGGTGTGCTCCTCGGGCTTCGGCGAGCTGCGGGACGCGGTGTTTGCCCGCGTGCAGCAGCGCACGGTGCGGCGCATCTCGCTGCAGACCTTCGAGCACATGCACCGCCTGTCGCTCCGCTTCCATCTGGACCGGCATACCGGCGGCATCGCGCGGGCGATAGAGCGCGGCAGCGCCGGTGTCGAAAGCGTGCTGCGGCTGGCGGTGTTCAACATCGTGCCGACGGTGATCGAGCTGCTGATGGTCACCGCGGTGCTGTGGCGTCTGTTCGACTGGCGCTTCGCGCTCGCGACCTTCAGCGCCGTCGCCCTCTACATGGGCTTCACCGTGGCCTTCGCCGGCTGGCGGGTGCGGTTTCGCCGCAAGATGAACGACAACGACAGCGAGGCGCAGTCGCGCGCCGTCGACTCGCTGCTGAACTTCGAGACGGTCAAGTATTTCGGCAACGAGGCGCTTGAGAACGAGCGCTTTGACCAGGCGCTGGCGCGCTACGAGCAGGCTGCGGTGAAGAGCCAGGTCTCGCTCAACATGCTCAACCTCGGCCAGGCGGCGATCATCGCCGCAGGGCTCGCCGGCATCATGCTGCTGGCCGCGCGGGGCGTGGTCGCCGGTCATCTCAGCGTCGGTCAGTTCGTGCTCGCCAACACCTACCTGATCCAGCTCTACCAGCCGCTGAACTTCCTCGGCTTCGCCTACAACACGATCCGCCAGGGCCTGGTCGACACCGAGCAGATGTTCCGCCTGCTCGCCGTCGGCCAGGAGGTCGCCGACAGCCCCGGCGCGATCCCGCTGGCCGCCCATCTCGACGAGGCCACGGCGTGCTCGGTAAGCTTCGAGGACGTCCGCTTCGGCTACTCGCCGGAGCGCGAGATCCTGCGCGGCGTCAGCTTCACCGTGCCCGCCGGGCATAAGGTCGCGATCGTCGGCCCGACGGGTGCGGGCAAGTCGACGCTCTCGCGGCTGCTGTTCCGCTTCTACGACGTCGATGCGGGCCGCATCCTTGTCGATGGCATCGACGTGCGTGACCTGCGTCAGGCGAGCCTGCGTGCCGCCATCGGCGTGGTGCCGCAGGACACGGTGCTGTTCAACGACACCGTCGGCTACAACATCGGCTA
Source organism: Acetobacteraceae bacterium (assembly GCA_963692975.2). Classification (GTDB taxonomy): domain Bacteria; phylum Pseudomonadota; class Alphaproteobacteria; order Acetobacterales; family Acetobacteraceae; genus CAXMMR01. Next base: position 118,582 of record CAXMMR010000007.1, read on the forward strand.
TGGTCGGCCCGAGGCGAGCCAGACGGCGATCGAGCATGCGGCCGCCCGAGCGCAGCTGCACGACTTCGTCCGCGGCCTGCCGGACGGCTACGCAACCCGCGTCGGCGAGCGCGGCCTGAAGCTCTCCGGCGGCGAGAAGCAGCGCGTCGCGATCGCCCGCACCCTGCTCAAGGACCCGCGCATCCTGGTGCTCGACGAGGCGACAAGCGCGCTCGACAGCCGCACCGAGCGTGAGATCGGCCAGGCGCTCCGCACGGTCGCGGCGCGCCGCACCACCTTGGTGATCGCGCACCGCCTCTCCACCGTCGTCGATGCCGACGAGATTCTCGTCCTCGTCGACGGCCGGATCGTCGAGCGCGGCCGGCATGCGGCGCTGATTGCCGCCCGGGGCGACTACGCGCGCATGTGGGCGCTGCAAGCCGCCGAGGGCGGCGGCGAGGCCGAGATGAGCGCGCCAGCCTTGGATCGTCTCCCGGCGACGCTATCTGTTCGAGAGTAACGACAGGAGACGGCATGCAAGCGCAGTTCAGCGAGACGGTCGAAGACATTCCGAACGAGCTCAGCCATGCCGGCGCCGTCATCGACAAGGCGATCGAGTATCTCTCCGAGCAGGACATCCCGCCAATCGCCATCGCCTCGGCACTGCTGGGCGGCTCGCTGGGGTTGCTCGCGCGCACGATGAGCGACGAGGCGATCCTGCAGGTGCTGGCCAATGCAGCGCACAGCGTGCGCAATGGCGAATTGCGGGACGACGTGGCGCAGGGACGCGCTTAAGGTAAGTCATGGCAAGGCAAGGCAAGGCAAGGCAAGGGGCTTTGCCCCTTGACCCCATTAAAGGCGGAGCCTTTAAAATCCAGTCTTGCTTGTGGTCGATCGGCGCGGTTGGCAGGCACGGACGGCTTCGCCAACTCAGACAGAGTCAGCCTAAGCACCAACAGAATGGGGTCTGGGGCCGCGGGCCCCAGTGTCGGGACCCATTGCACGCGTGCGATGGGCGCCCGGTCCAGGGCAGAGCCCTGGCCTTCCCGACCCTTGCGTGCTTGGCACGGGTTGGCCATAACCCGGACTTGCCGCCGGCGCTGTTTAACTGGCGATTGATTTAGAGGGTTGAGTATAATGTCGCGTCGTTGCCAGATCTCGGGCAAGGCTGTGCTGAGCGGGAACAACGTCAGCCACGCCAACAACAAGACCCGCCGCCGTTTTCTGCCCAACCTGCAGGAGACGTCGCTGCTGTCCGACATTCTGGGGACCAGCGTCCGGCTGCGGCTGACGACGTATGCGATCCGCACGATCGAGCATAATGGCGGCTTGGATGCCTTTCTGACCGGCACGCCGAACCGGTCGCTTCCGGAAGAGGCGCAGGTGCTGAAGCGTCGTATCGTGCGGGCTCAGGTGAAGCGCGGAGTATCCGCCGGCGCCTGAGCGTTCGCGGCCGGCGGTGTGGTCCGTCAGGCGACCAGCGGAGATCGTCCCGACGTGGCGCGCAGCCACTCGCTGGCCGCGTCCTCATCGAACAGTTCGGACAGCTTCTTCATCATCGTCCCGCCCAGCTCCTCGGCGTCGACGATCGTGACCGCCCGACGGTAATAGCGCGTCACGTCATGGCCGATGCCGATGGCGATCAGTTCGACCACGTTGCGCGACTCGATTTCGCGGATCACCTCGCGCAGGTGGCGCTCCAAGAAGTTGCCGGAGTTGACTGATAGGGTGCTGTCGTCAACCGGCGCCCCGTCGCTGATGACCATCAGGATGCGGCGGTGCTCGGGGCGGGAGGCGAGACGCCGATACGCCCAGAGCAGCGCCTCGCCGTCGATGTTCTCCTTGAGCAATCCCTCGCGCAGCATCAGGCCGAGATTGCGGCGGGCGCGGCGCCAGGGCTCGTCGGCGGCCTTGTAGACGATGTGGCGCAGGTCGTTGAGGCGGCCGGGATGGCGCGGCTTGCCGTCGGCGACCCAGCGCTCGCGTGATTGGCCGCCCTTCCAGGCGCGGGTGGTGAAGCCGAGGATCTCGACCTTGACGGCGCAGCGCTCCAGCGTGCGGGCCAGGATGTCGCCGCACATGGCCGCGACCGTGATCGGGCGGCCGCGCATCGAGCCGGAATTGTCGATCAGCAGCGAGACGACGGTGTCGCGGAATTCCATCTCGCGCTCGCGCTTGTAGCTGAGCGAGAGCAGCGGGTTGACGACGACGCGGGCGAGGCGGCCGGCATCCAGCATGCCTTCCTCAAGGTCGAACTCCCAGGCGCGCGTCTGCTGGGCCATCAGGCGCCGCTGCAGGCGGTTGGCCAGCCGGGAGACGACGCCTTGCAGGTGCTGAAGCTGCTGGTCGAGCTGCTGGCGCAGCCGGGCCAGCTCGTCAGTGTCGCACAAATCTTCGGCGCCGACGGTCTCGTCGAACGCGTTGGTGTAGGCGCGATAGGTTTGCAGCGACGGATCGTCCGGCCGCTCGCGCTGTTGCTGCGGCCCGCCTGGCCGGTCGTCGCCTTCGGATACGGCGCCGTCTTCCTCGTCGTCCTCGCCGATGGCGGCCTCGGCTGCGTCACCCTCGGCGACCTCCGGCTGGGCGCCGAGCAGCGACTCGGTCTCGCTCTGCTGGCTGCCCTGCTGGTCCTGGTCGTTGTTCTGGGCGCCGGGATCCTCGCTCTCGTCGGGCGCCTCGTCGCTCGTCTCCTCGGGCTCGGCCTCCTGCTCCGCCTCGGCGAGGTCCAGCGCCGCCAGCAGCCGGCGCGCGGCGCGGGTGAAGTTGCCCTGATCGGTTTGCGCCGCCGCCATGTCGGCGAGCGCCCGCTCGCCGGCCTCGCCGAGGCCGTCGCGCCAGAGCTCGAGCACGTCGCGCACGCTGTCCGGCGACGGCTCGCCCGACATCCGCTCGCGCGCCAGCAGCGACAACGCGGCGGGCAGCGGCAGCTGCTCCTTGCGCGTCATCCGATCGTAGCCTTCCTGCTCGCAGGTCTCGCTCAGGCGAGCGCGCAGGTTGGCGGCGACGCCGCTCATGTGAGTGCCGCCGACGATCTCGACGCGCGCCTGCTCCAGCGCGTCATACACGTCACGCGCCTCGCGCCGGGCGGGCGAGCGGGCGGCATGCACCGCGTCGTCATGGTGGCGGAGGCGAAGCGCGACGCTGTCGGCGGCGCCGCGTAGGCGCGCCATCTCGGCGGGCGGCAGGGCGCGGGTCGGCAGCGGCAGGCGGGCGCGCTTGCCGCTGACCCCGGACGGGCCGGGCTGGAAGGCAACCTGGATGTCCTGCACCTGAGCCAAGGCGCGCAGCGTGCCGGCGGTGGCGCGCTTGAACTCCTCGCCGCGGGTGTTGTCTTTGGTGGTCATCGGGAAGGAAGGCCTTCTTTTTTGAAAAAAAGAAGCAAAAAACTTCTGTCCGATAGGAAATGCACAGCCCGGTCCGTCGCCTTACGGGGCAAAAGTTTTTTGGTTCTTTTTTTCAAAAAAGAACTCTTACCCTTTCTTATACAGGCCCGTGGGCAGGTCCTCGTTGAAGCAACGCTGATAGTACTCGGCCACGGTCGCCCGTTCGGCCTCGTCGCACTTGTTGAGGAAGGTCACCCGGAAGGCGAAGCCCACGTCATTGAAGATGCGGGCGTTCTCGGCCCAGGTGATGACGGTGCGCGGCGACATCACGGTGGAAATGTCGCCGTTGATGAAGCCGGCGCGTGTGAGGTCGGCGAGCGCCACCATGCTCTCCACCCGGCGCTTGCTGGCGCTGTCGGGCGCGTCCAGACCCATCTTGGCCAGCACGATCGCGGTCTCCTGCGCGTGCGGCAGGTAGTTCAGCGTGGCGACGACGTTCCAGCGGTCCATCTGGCCCTGATTGATCTGCTGGGTGCCGTGATAGAGCCCGGTAGTGTCGCCCAGCCCCACCGTGTTGGCGGTGGCGAACAGGCGGAAGCTGGGGTGCGGATGGATCACCTTGTTCTGGTCGAGCAGGGTGAGCCGGCCTTCAACCTCGAGCACCCGCTGGATGACGAACATCACGTCGGGACGGCCGGCGTCGTACTCGTCGAACACCAGGGCGCAGGGATTTTGCAGCGCCCAGGGCAGGATGCCTTCGCGAAACTCCGTCACCTGCTTGCCGTCCTTGAGGACGATTGCGTCCTTGCCGATCAGGTCGATGCGGCTGATGTGGCTGTCCAGGTTGATGCGGATGCAAGGCCAGTTTAACCGGGCAGCCACCTGCTCGATGTGGGTCGACTTGCCGGTGCCGTGATAGCCCTGGATCATCACCCGACGGTTGAAGGCGAAGCCAGCCAGGATCGCCGTGGTGGTCTCGCGGTCGAACTTGTAGGTCGGGTCGCGGCTCGGCACGTGCTCGGCGGCGGTGCTGAAGGCGGGCACGTCGAAATCCAGGTCGATGCCGAACGCCTCGCGCGCTGCGACGGTGGTATCCGGCTGTCCCGCGGCGGGGGTGTCGGGGCGCGACGGGTCGCGCGTCTCGGCCAGGGTGGCGATCTTGTTCATGGAGCCAGCCGTCCTATCGTCTGCCGCATCGCGGCGGTCATTGGGGCAACGTCACCGTCACACCCCTGTTGCACCATGCAGGCGCCATACCTGCACGGGGCGCGCGCCTGTCGACACTCGTCACGACGTGGGACCGCACCGCTAACCCGCCATCGCTGCGGGCTCAGGCGCAAGATGGGCCCGCAGCGCCGCATAGGCCAGGTTGATCGCTTTGAAGCGCTCCTCGGCCGACCGGCTGCCGCCATTGGCGTCCGGGTGGTGTTGCTTGGCGAGCACTTTCCAGCGCGACTTCGCGTCCGTCATCGAAACCGGCCATTCGAGCCCGAGCGTTGCCAGCGGCTCGCGCAGGCCGCTCGGCATCTGCTCCGCCGGCGGCCGCGCGGGGCGGCGGGAGACGCCGCCGGCGCGCAGCACGCCCAGCGGATCGTGCAGCAGGTCCTCGTCGATCGGGCCGTTGCCGAGCCGGCCGAGCGGCCAGGTCGGGCGTTGCCAGCCGGTGTCGGCCCGCACCTGCTGCTCGATCTCGCCGGGCGACATGCCGCGATAGAAATCCCACGCGGCGTTATACTCACGCACGTGATCGAGGCAGAACCACCAGTACTCGCGGATGGAGGTGCGCGATTTCGGCGCCCGGTATTCGCCGGCATGCTCGCAGTCCGGCTTGTCGCAGGGTCTTCCCGGCGCGGCCGGATCAGGCGCATAGGCCCGGGCTCGGGGTGGGCGTCGGTTCATGGCGTCCCTTATGTGCGTCGGCAGCCGCATGGAGCAAGACATGACACGTGCCGACAGGCTCAGGCAGATACTGGACGTGGCGCTTGCTCCGGAGCGGCTTGAGATCGCCGATGACAGCGCCCAGCACGCCCATCATGCCGGCGCGCGCGCCGGTGGGCAGACGCATTACAGCGTGCTGATCGTCAGCGCCGCCTTTGCCGGCCAGTCGCGCGTCGAACGCTCGCGCAGCGTGCATGCGCTGCTGGAGAGCGAGTTCGGCAGCGGCCTGCACGCGCTGTCGTTGACGCTGCGCACGCCGGCCGAGGCCGCGGCGGCGGCGGAGCGCCGCTCGAGCTGAGGCCTTGCCTTGCCGCGCGTCCTTCGCCACATCCTTGAGCATGTCGACCCGCCTTCTGATCGACCATCGCCATCCGGAAAAGGCGCATCGCCCGGACAATCCGATCCAGCGCAAGCCGGATTGGATACGGGTGCGTGCGCCGACCAGCCCGGTCTATCGCGAGACGCAGGCGCTGATGCGGGACCACCACCTGGTCACGGTGTGCGAGGAGGCTGCCTGCCCCAACATCGGCGAGTGCTGGTCGCAGCGCCACGCCACGATGATGATCATGGGCGACACCTGTACCCGCGCCTGCGCCTTCTGCAACGTGCGGACGGGCGTGCCGCTGGGGCTTGATGCCGGCGAGCCTGAGCGGGTGGCCGATGCGGTGGCGAGGCTTGGGCTGCGCCACGTCGTCATCACCTCGGTGGACCGCGACGACCTGGCCGATGGTGGGGCGGCGCATTTCGCCGCCGTGATCCGCGCTTTGCGGGCGGCGGCGCCGTCGACGACGGTGGAGATCCTGACGCCCGACTTCCTGCGCAAGCCCGGCGCGGTCGAGACGGTCGTCGCCGCCAGGCCGGACGTCTTCAACCACAATCTGGAGACGGTTCCACGGCTCTATCCGACGATCCGGCCGGGCGCCCGCTACTACCAGTCGCTGCGCCTGCTCGACCAGGTGAAGCAGCTTGATCCGACGGTCTTCACCAAGTCGGGCATGATGGTGGGGCTCGGCGAGGCCAAGCCGGAGGTCATGCAGGTGATGGACGACCTGCGGGTGGCGGACGTCGACTTTCTGACACTCGGGCAATATCTGCAGCCGACCGTCAAGCACGCCAAACTCGAGCGCTTCGTCCCGCCCGACGAGTTCGCCGACTATGCGTCGCTTGCCCGGGCGCGGGGCTTTCTGATGGTGAGCGCGACGCCGCTCACCCGCTCGTCCTACCACGCGGATGCCGACTTTCGTGGCATTGCGAGAGGCACGACACCTAAAGCTCGCCGCGCGCGTTGCCGCGTAATGCCAACACATGCCGAGCACAAAATCGTCGCCTATCGTCCCGAGCAGCTGTTCGACCTGGTGGCCGACGTCCAGCACTATCCGGACTTCCTGCCCTGGTGCGTCGGCGCCACGGTGAAGAGCCGCACGCCGACCGACCTCGTCGCTGACTTGGTGATCGGCTTCGGGCCGTTCCGGGAGGGCTTCACCAGCCATGTCGAGCTCGACCGGCCGCACAAGGTGGTGGTGCGCTACGAGAAGGGGCCGTTCCGCTACCTGAACAATCAGTGGACCTTCACGGCCGAGCCGCGCGGCTGCAGGGTCGATTTCTTCGTCGAGTTCGAGTTTCGCTCGAAGCTGCTGCAGTCGGCGATCGGCGTGGTGTTCAACGAGGCGGTGCGTCGGATGGTGAACGCGTTTCTCAAGCGCGCGCGCGCGATCTACGGCCCGACGCCGCTGACCACGCCCAACGTGGCGACGCCGGTCACCCTCGCCACCTGATCCCGGCCGGGAGAGATGCGTCGTCAGCTTGTCGTCGCCGCGCTGCTCGCCTGTCTCGCGGCCACTGCGACTGCGCAGACGGTGGCGCCCGGGGCTAAGCGCAGCCGCCATCCGATGGCTGACCGGTTTGCCGCGGCGGACACCAACGGCGATGGCCACCTGACCATGGCCGAGGCGCAGGCCGCTCACTGGCACAAGGTGGTCGACCAGTTCGGCGTCATCGATGCCGATCATGACGGCACCATCACGCTGGCCGAGCTGCGCGCCTGGCGCGATGCGCACCGGGGCGCGCCGGCAGGATCTCCGCTCTCGTCGCCGGCCGGTCAGCGCTGATCAGGCTGCGCCATGTCGCGATCGGGTGAAATACCGCAAGATCGGCGTCGGCGTGAACAGGGCGCGAGCATGCCGTTCGCCCCAGACTCCGGGATAGAAAGGCAATTAAGTCAATGGGTTACGTCAATCTTGCCTATAGGCAAGATTTTCGGCAACGGTGCCGGAGGTCCTGCGACGGGACATGTCTAGCATGGCCGGCTCGTCGTCCCGATCGCGATCAAGATCGCCGACGCTATTGCGAGGACAGAGGTATTAGGCCGGCATCCGCGAGGATCGACTGGCCCTTGGCCGACAGCATGAACAATGCCAGCCGCATGGCGGCGCGTGATGGCCGCAGCACGACCAGGCCGTAGGTCGAGGCGACGCTGAGCGCCGGGGGCAGGGGGGTGGCGAGGATGTCCGGCACCTCGCTGCGCAGCGAGGCCTCCTGGCTGCAGTAATCGACCAGCGCGTCGGCCTTGCGGCCTAGGAAAATCGCCGCCGCCGGGCTGTGGCCGCCGGCGTCGGATGCCGTCAGCAGGCGCTGCGCCTTGGCGCTGAGTGCCGCGCCGGCGCCGGCGCGGATCGCGTCGGCGCGGCTGAACATCGCGAAGGCGTCGTCGCCGACCGCCGAGTCCCCGGGCGTGCCGGTGGCTAGACGCAGCTTGGGGTCGAGCAACTGGTCGAGCAGGTCGGCGCTGCGCAGGCCGGCCGAGCGAGGCGCCAGTATGCAGATGCGGTTGGTGGCGAAGGCGACGGCGGGCAGCGCGCCCGGCCGCGTCTGGAGCCGCTTCGGCTGGTCGAGGTCGGCCGACACGAAGAGCGAGGCCGGCGCGCCGGCCTCGATCTGGGCGCGCAGGGTGCCGGAGGCGCCGAACACCGGCTCGGCGACGTCCGCCGGGTCCAGCCCGGAGGCGGCAATCAGCTCCTGCATCGGGCCGGACAGGCTGGCGGCGGCGTAGACGCGCAGCCGGGTGTTGAACAGGCCGAAGGTCTGCGCCTCGGCCGGGCTTGCCAGCGCCAGCGCGACGGCCAGCCAGAGCAGGTGACGCATCAGGCTCGCTTTCGCTGCGCGGCTGGGGTCTTGGCGGCCGGTGCCGGCTTGGCCGCTTTGGCCTTGGAGGCGCCCGTCTGAGCGGTCGTCTTCGGTGCTGCTTTCGGGGCCGGCTTCTTAGAGGCCGGCGCCTTTGCGCTTGGCGCATCCGCGGTCTGGCCGAGGCTGCGCTTCAGCGCCGCCATCAGGTCGATGACGTTGCCGCGATCCTCCTGCTCCGGCGCCTCCGGCTGCACGCCCTCGCCGGCGAGCTTGGCATCGATCACCTGGCGCAGCTTGGCCTCGTAGCGGTCCTCCAGGTCGGCCGGCTCGAACGCCTCGCTCTGCCGATCGATCAGCTGCGTCGCCAGCGTCACCATCGCCGGATCGGGCGTCTCGGACGGAACGCCGGCGAACAGCTCGGCGGGGTTGGAGACGTCGCGCGCCTCGTGCAGCGTGTGCAGAACGAGGCCGCGGCCCATCGGCATGATCGCCACCGCCCGCTCGCGCCGCGCCATGACGACGCGGGAGAGCGCCACCTTGCCGGTCTTGGCGATCGCCTCGCGCAGCACGAGGTAGACGTCCTGGGAGCCCTCGCCGTCCGGCGCCAGGTAGTAGCTCTGGTCGTAATAGACCGGGTCGATCTCGCCGGCGGGGACGAACTTGGCGACGCTCAGGATCGACGAGCTGTCGATCCGGGCGGACTCGAAATCCTCGTCGTCGAGCAGGACGAAGCTGTTCTTCTCGTATTCGAAGCCGCGCGCGAGCTCGCGGCGCTGCAGCTCCTCGTCGGTCTCGGCGTCGAGCGTCACCATCCGCACCCGGTTGCCGGTCTTCGGGTTGATGAAGTGGAAGTGCAGGTTCGAGCTCTCATGATAGGCCGAGTAGAGCGCGATCTGGCAGGAGACGAGGGCAAGCCGCAACTGGCCGCGCCAGATGGGTCGTTGGTCCGCCATGGGGCTTGGCTCCGGAAGGAAGGGGTTCTTTTTTGAAAAAAAGAACCAAAAAACTTTTACTCGATAAGCGCGATCCTGAGCAGCGTCCTCGCTAAACGGACAAAAGTTTTTTGCTTCTTTTTTTCAAAAAAGAAGCGCTGCCCTTACTTGCGCTTGCGCTGCGCCTCGGCCGGCAGCCGCTGATCAACCTCGGCGAACCCCGCCCAGGGATCGGCGCGGAGCTTTGCGAGTCGGCCGGGCACGGTCTTCAGCGTCCAGGCGGCGACGTCGAGCTTCGGGCCGACCTCGCGCCAGTGCAGCGGCGTGGCGACGCCGGCGCCGGGGCGGGCGCGGGGCGAGAAGGAGCAGACCGCGGTCGAACCCAGGCCGTTGCGCAGCCAGTCGATCAGGATGCGGCCGGTGCGCTTGGCCTTGGGCACCGAGGCGACGTAGAGCGAGGGCTGGTCGGCCTCCATGCGCTCGGCAAAGCGGCGGCACCAGGCGCGCACCTGGTCCCAGCCGGCATCCGGACGGAGGGGGGCGACGACGTGCAGGCCCTTGCCGCCGGAGGTGCGGCAGAAGGAGGCGAAGCCCTCGCGCTCCAGCCGGTCGCGCACGTCGAGCGTCGCGCGAATGATCTGCGGCCAGTCCACGCCCTCGCCGGGATCGAGGTCGAAGACCAGCCGGTCGGCGCGGCCGGCATCCGGCAGGTGCGAGCCCCAGCCGTGCAGCTCGATCGCCGACATCTGGGTGGCCGCGATCAGCCCGTCCTCGCCGGCAAGCGCCAGGAAGGGCGCGCCGTCCTGCTCGCCCTCGCGCAGCTGCTGGGCCATGCCGCGCAGGGCGTGCTTTTGGAAGAAGTGCTCGCTGTCGATGCCATCCGGGCAACGCACCAGGGCGAGCGGTCGGTCGGCGATGCCGGGCAGGGCGGCCTTGGCGACGGTCTGCCAGTAGGTCGCCAGGTCCTGCTTGGTGATGCCCGGCCAGAGCTCGCGGTCGGGGTGGGTGAGGCGCACGCCGTCAATTTCGGTGGCGCCGCCGCGCTGGGCCGGCGGTTTGGCGGTGACGATGCGGGTCGGGCGGCGCTGCCCCAGCGTGATGCGCTTGGCCTCCGGATCGGGGATGTCACGCACCACCTCGGACGCCGCCTTGTCCTCGCGCAGGCCGAGGAACACGGCGTGGCGCAGCCGCCCGGCGCCCGACCAGCCGATATACTGCACCTCGACCACCAGCTCGGGGCGCACCCAGCTCAGCCCGGCCGGCGGCTTCTCCTCCGTCAGCAGCAGGCCCTTCGGCGCCGTAGAGGCGAGCGGCTTGAGCCGGTCGGTGAGCGCGGCGAGGTCGGCATCCGTCAGTCCGCTGCCGCAGCCGCCGACATAGTGCAGCCGGCGTTCGGCATCGTAGAAGCCCAGATGCAGCGAGCCGAGGCCGCTGCGCGAGCCCTGGGGCTTGGTCCAGCCGAGCACGACGAACTCTTCGCGGCCCTGGCATTTGACCTTCAGCCAGTCGCGTCCGCGTCCGGGCCGATACGGCGCGTCGGCGCGTTTGCAGATGACGCCCTCCAACCCCATCGTGCAGGCCTGCTTGCGCACCCGCGCGGCGTCGCCGGCGACATGGTCGGAGTAGCGCAGCAGGCCGGCGGCCGCCCAGTCGACGAGCCCGGCGAGCATCGCCTTGCGGTCGGCGAGCGGGCAAGGCGCGAGGTCGTGGCCGTCCAGGTGCAGCAGGTCGAAGACGAAGAACAACAGGGCGCCGTCACGATGGTCGCGCAGCGCCGATTGCAGGGCGTGGAAGCTGGTGACGCCGTCGGGCAGCAGCGCCACCAGCTCGCCGTCGAGCAGCAGGTCGCCATGGCCGAGGGCGGCGACGGCGGCGGCGATGGCGGGCAGGCGGGCGGTCCAATCCAGGCCGTTGCGGGTGATCAGCTGGACGGCGCCGCGCTCGCGCCGGGCGAGCAGCCGGTAGCCGTCGAACTTGATCTCGCTGATCCACTCGTCGCCGTCCGGCGCGATGTCTGCGGCGCTGGCGAGCTGGGGTTTCGGCGTTGCGCCGAGTTTGCGCAGGACGGCGTCGGTCGGCATCTCGCGACGAATGCTTGGCTTGGCCATGGCGGCCGGCTCGGCGGCCTGGACGCGGGGTTTGCCCATGCTGGCGGCAACGCGACCCTGGGGCGCGAGGTTGCCGATCGGTCGCCTGCCGGGGCCCTGGCAGAGCTTGCCCGAGCTGTTCCCGCGCGCAGGGCTTGCGCGAGTTGTCCCGCGCGCAGGGCTTGCGCGACGCGTCTCACCTGTCACCTTGCGGCCGCACCAACGACGAGGAGCCATGCCAGGTGGACCTGCCGACCCCCGCCCCCGACAGCGTCGAACCTTCGCCCCGGGCGGAGAGCCACGAGGGCGCCGAATATGCCATCGGCGCCAGCGTCTCGCTGCAGGAGCGCCGCTTTCGCACCCTGAAGGCGGGCGACATGTTCGGCGTGTTCGACCAGAGCGGCAACGTGCTGCCGAGCCGCGGCGGCACCGAGGGGATCTACTGGCGCGACACCCGCTACCTCTCCGCCTTCGACCTGCTGATCAACGATTGCCGGCCGATGCTGCTGAGCTCGACGCTGCGCGACGACAACGGCACGCTGACCGTCGACCTCACCAATCCGGACCTGGTCGTCGGGCGTGAGCAGTCGCTCGAGCACGACGTGATCCATCTGCGCCGCTCGCGCTTCCTGTGGGCGGGCTGCTGCTATGAGCGCCTGTCGGTGCGCAACTACTCGGACGCCGACCAGCAGGTCTCGATCGACATCCGCTTCGGCGCCGACTTCGCCGACCTGTTCGAGGTGCGCGGCATGGTCCGCCACCATCACGGCGAGCACCACGCGCCGCGGCTCGAGAGTGACACCGCCACTCTCTCCTATACCGGGCTCGACAAGCGCCGGCGCGAGACGCGGCTGCGGTTTGATCCGCAACCCGCGACGCTCGAGCCGGATCGGGCCCACTTCGTGCTCGCCCTGCCGGCGCATGGCCGCGCGCTGGTGTTCATCGAGATCGCCTGCGACGCCGCGGCGCCGGCCAACTCGGCGCGGCAGAACTTCCTGCGCCAGCTGGTGGAGAGCCGGCGCTGGATGCGCGGCGCCTCGGCCAACGCCGCCGCGATCGCGACCTCGAACGAGGTCTTCAACGAAGCGATGCGGCGCTCGATCAGCGACCTCTACATGCTGGTCACCGACAAGCCGACCGGGCCTTACCCGTATGCCGGGGTGCCGTGGTTCTCCGCCGCCTTCGGGCGCGACGCGCTGATCACCGCGCTGCAGACGCTGTGGCTCGACCCGTCGCTGGCGCGCGGCGTGCTGCGCTACCTGGCGCTCAACCAGGCCGACCACGATGACCCGGCGGCGGACGCCGAGCCGGGCAAGATTCTGCACGAGGTTCGCCACGGCGAGATGGCCGAGCTCGGCGAGGTGCCGTTCCGGCGCTACTACGGCAGCGTCGACAGCACGCCGCTGTTCGTCATGCTGGCCGGGATGTATCTCGAGCGCACCGGCGACGAGGCGACGGCATGGGAGCTGTGGCCGCACATTCGGCGCGCCATCGACTGGATCGAGCGCTCCGGCGACCGCGACGGCGACGGCTTCGTCGAGTATTTCCGCAAGACCGACGAGGGGCTGGCGAACCAGGGCTGGAAGGACAGCTACGACAGCGTATTCCACGCCGATGGCCGGTTCGCCGAGGGCCCGATCGCGCTGTGCGAGGTGCAGGGCTACGTCTATGCCGCCCGGCGCGCCGCGGCCGCGATCGGCCGGCGCCTCGGCTTTGCCGACGAGGCGGAGGGGCAGCACCTCGCGGCCGAGCGGCTGCGCGTCGAGTTCGAACGGCGATTCTGGTGCGAGGAGATCGGCACCTACGCGCTGGCGCTGGACGGCCAGAAGCAGCCCTGCCGCGTCCGCTCCTCCAACGCCGGACATCTGCTGCTGAGCGGCATCATCCCGCAGGAGCGCGCCGTTCAGGTCGCCGACCAGCTGCTGTCCTCGCGCTTCTTCACCGGCTGGGGCATCCGCACCATCGCCAATAGCGAGCCGCGCTACAACCCGATGGCCTATCACAACGGGTCTGTCTGGCCGCATGACAACGCGATGATCGCGCTCGGCATGGCGCGCTACGGCTTGAACGAGCACATCCTGAAGCTGTTCGGCGGGCTGTTCGATGCGTCGCTCTACATCGATCTGCGGCGCCTGCCGGAGCTGTTTTGCGGCTTTCCGCGCCGGCGCGGCCAGGGCCCGACCTTCTATCCGGTCGCCTGCTCGCCGCAGGCCTGGGCCGCGACGGCGCTGCCGGCGACGTTGCAGGCGGCGCTCGGCGTCGGCTTCGACCCGGCCGGACGCACCGTGACCTTCAGCAACCCGAGCCTGCCGGAGTTCCTTCAGGAGGTGACGCTGCACAACCTGACAATCGGCGGGGCGCGGCTGAGCGTGGTGTTCCGGCGCGCCGAGCATGGAGGCGTGTCGATGAACGTGCTGGAGCGCAGCGGCGAGATCCATGCGGTGATGCGCAGCTGAGGCGCAGGTAAGGAAGGCCAGGGGCTTTGCCCCTGGACCCCATTAAAGGCGGAGCCTTTAAAATCCATTTCTTTTCTGTGCCTCGCGGCTAGATCAGGGGCGCGAGGCAAGGATTGATCGGCTTCGCCAAGCAAGAGAGAGCCGGTCCGGACTCCAATGAATGGGGGTCGGGGGCCTCAGGCCCCAGCGGGTCCAGGGCAGAGCCCTGGCCTTCTCTTGCTTGCGCGCCATAGCCGACGGGCTCAGGTTTAGTGCTCGCGCACCCTGACGAGTGATCGATGGACATCAGCCTGCCGACCAGCCCGAACGACCTTGACGCGTTCTGGATGCCGTTTACCGCCAACAAGCAGTTCAAGGCCGCGCCGCGCCTGCTCGTCTCGGCGCGCGACATGCACTACCGCTCGCATGACGGCCGCGACATTCTGGACGGCGCGGCGGGGCTGTGGTGCTGCAATGCGGGGCATTGCCGGCCGGGCATCGTGGAGGCGGTGCAGCGCCAGGTGGCGACGCTCGACTTCGCGCCGACGTTTCAGATGGCGCATCCGCTCAGCTTCGAGGCTGCGAGCCGCGTCGCCGCGCTGTTTCCGGACGGGCTGGACCACGTGTTCTTCACCAACTCGGGCTCGGAGGCGTGCGACACCGCGCTCAAGCTTGCCTTGGCCTACCATCAGGCGCGCGGAGACGGGCGGCGGACCCGGCTGATCGGCCGCGAGCGCGGCTATCACGGTGTGGGCTTCGGCGGCATCTCGGTGGGCGGCATCGGCACCAATCGGCGCGCGTTCGGACCGTTGCTGCCCGGCGTCGACCATTTGCCGCATACGTTCGACTTGGCGCGCAACGCCTTCAGCCGCGGGCAGCCGCAGCACGGCGCCGAGCTTGCGGACGCGCTGGAGCGGATCGTGGCCCTGCATGACGCCTCGACCATCGCCGCCGTCATCGTCGAGCCGCTCTCCGGGTCGACCGGCGTGCTGCCGCCGCCGCTGGGCTACCTGGAGCGGCTGCGCGAGATCTGCAGCCGGCACGGCATCCTGCTGATCTATGACGAGGTGATCTCGGGCTTTGGCCGGCTCGGCGCGCCGTTTGCGGTGCAGCGCTTCGGCGTGACGCCCGACCTTGTCTGCGTCGCCAAGGGGATCACCAACGGGACGGTGCCGATGGGCGCCGTGGTGGCGACGAACGCCATCCATGACGCGATCAACGACAGCGTCGCCGCCGGCATCGAGCTGTTTCACGGTTACACCTATTCGGGCCACCCGCTGGCGGCCGCCGCCTGCATCGCGACCTTGGACATCTATGCCGAAGAGGGCCTGTTCGAGCGCGCGGCCGAGCTCGCGCCCTACTGGGAGGAGCGTGCGCATGGGCTGCGCCATGCCGGCGGGCCGGTCATCGACGTGCGCAACCTGGGGCTTGTCTGCGGCATCGAGATGGCGCCGCGTCCGGGCGCGCCGGGTGCGCGCGGCTACGACCTGTTCACCGGCGCCTATGCAAACGGCCTGCTGATGCGCTTCACCGGCGACATCGTGGCGATGTCGCCGCCGCTGATCATCAGCCGCGACCAGATCGACGACATCTTCGACCTGCTGGCAAGACTGCTAGCCGACATAGACTAACCAAACGGAATAAAAGTTTTTTGCTTCTTTTTTCAAAAAGAAGCGCTTGCCTCACTTAGACGCTGTCTGATCTCCGCCACCCCGCTTCTTATCCTGCTCCGGCGGCTGGACCTTGATCTTGGCGCCGTCGTCGAGCCCGGCCGGCACGTCGAGCCCGATCGTTTCGCCGCCATCCAGGCCGTTGCTGAGCTCGACCGTCTGGCCGAAATCGCGGGCGATGGTCACTTTCCTGTAGTGCAGCTTGTCGTCCTGGACGACGGCCACCTGCATGCCGTCGGAGTTGAACACCAGCGCGTCGGACGGGATGATCACGGCGGGGGTCGCGCGCGGGATCTTGAACGTCACGTTGACGTAGAGGCCGGGGCGCAGCGCGTGGCTGGGGTTCGGGACGTCGACCTCGGCGGTCAGCGAGCGGTTGACCGGGGAGAGCGCGACCGAGCTGCGCGCAACGACGCCGTGGAAGGTGCGGCCGGGCAGTTCGGGCACCGTGATGCTGGCGTCCAAACCGTCATGCAGACCGACGGCGCCGGATTGCGGCACTTGGACGGAGATGCGCAGCACGTCGTCGCTCTGCACGGTGAAGGCCGGCGCGCCGCTGGCGCTGTCGGCGCTCACCAGGTCGCCGACGTCGACGTTGCGCGTGGTGATCACGCCGTCGAACGGCGCCGTGATCCGCTCGAAGGCGGTGAGCGCCTGCAGGCGCTGCACCTGTGCCAGCTGGGCTTGGAAGTTCGCGTCGGCGACGGTGACGCCGGCGCGGGCGCTGTCGACGTTGGCGACCTGGACGGAAGCGTTGGCGGTGGAGTTGTCGGCGTTCTGCTTGGTTTCCCAGCCTTGCGAGGCGAGCGTCGTCTCGCGGAACTTGGTCACCTTGGCGAGGCTGGTGTTGGCTTGCGCCTGCTCGACCTGGGAACGGGCCTGCAGCACCGCGGCCTGCACCTGGCCGAGCTGGGCGGCGGCCTGGACGAGCTGCTGGTCGAGGTCGGGTGCCGCGATCCGCACCAGCAGGTCGCCGCGATGCACGCGGCTGCCGATGTCGACATGGCGCTCGACGATGAAGCCGGTCGCGCGGGCATAGAGGTTGGCATAGTCGAAGGCCTGGGTCTGGGCGGGCAGCACCAGCTCGGTGGGCTTGTTGTCGCGCTTGGCCTGGGCGGTGCGGATCTCGGGCACCGAGTCGATGGTCTGGTTGCGGGCGTCCTGCGCCCGCGCGCTCTCGGCCCAGTGGCCATAGGCGCCATAGGCCACGGCGAGGCCGAGCGGCACCAGCGCGTAGATCAGCACCCGGGCGCGAGGCGGCGGCGGCACGTCGCGCTTGGCCTTGTTTTGCTGGCCGGCGTCGGGCGCCGGTGCAGCTTCGGCGCCGCCCTGCGGCTCGACCACGACCGGCAGGTGTTCCTCACGGGTTACCAGGGCGCGACCATCGACGCCGCGATCATGAACGGGAAGCTGGTCCATCACACGTAATCCTCAAGCGGCTTGGCCTCGCCGCGACGGAGCAGGCTGTAGAGAAACGGCACGAACACCAGCGTCGAGACGGTGGCGACGCCGATGCCGCCCATGACGGCGCGAGCCAGCGCGGCGTTCTGTTCGGAGCCTTCGCCGATGCCGATCGCCATCGGGATCAATCCCACGAACATCGCGCCGGCCGTCATCAGCACCGGGCGCAGCCTTGTGTGGCCGGCCTCGATCGCTGCTTCGGCGGCCGAGCACCCGGTCTGCTCGCGATGCTCGCGGGCGAAGGTCACCAGCAGGATCGAGTTCGCGCTCGCCACACCCACGCTCATGATCGCGCCGAACAGCGAGGGGATGGAGAAGTGCGTCTGGGTGATGAACAGGCTGAGCACGATGCCGCAGAAGGCCAGAGGCAGGGCGAGCAGGACGACGAACGGGTCGCCCCAGTTCTGGTAGTTGATCGCCATCAGCAGGTAGACGGCGACCAGCGCGATCAGCAGCCCCAGGCCGATCTGGTTGAACGAGCTGTTCATGCTGTCGATCTGGCCGCGCACCGCGATCTTGTCCGGCGCCTGCAGCTTCTTCTGCGCGGCGGTGACGATCCTCGTCACGTCCCCCGCCACGTCGCCCAAAGCACGGTCCTGCACCGAGGCGAAGACGTCGTAGGTCGGCTGCAGGTTCACGTGGTTGATCGAGACCTGCTCGTAGGCGCGCTTGAAGGTGGCGACGTTGGACAGCAGGTTGATCGCCGAGCCGCTCGCCGGATTGTTGGTGGAGGCGGCGCTGTCGCTGACCAGCAGCGGGGTATTCTGCAGGTCATGCAGCTGCTGGATCCGGTATTCTGGGGTCTGCACCCAGACCTGGTAGGCGATGCCGGAGACCGGGTCGGCCCAGAAGTTCGGCGAGACCTGGAATGAGCCGGAGAGCGAGACGTTCAGGTTGGAGGCGACCTGGCTGGTGGTGAGGCCCAGCTCGGAGGCGCGGTTGCGGTCGATGTCGACCTTGTAGACCGGCGCGTTGACGATCTGTTGCAGGTGCACGTCGACGGCGCCGCTGACCGCGCGGAGCTTGGCCGAGATCTCCTGGGCGACCTTGAGGTCCTGCTCGGGATGGCGGCCGCTGACCTGGATATCGATCGGCGCCAGGATGCCGAAATCCAGGATCTGGGTGATGATGTCGGCGGGCTGGAAGTAGAACAGGGCGTCCGGGAAGCGCTGCGCCAGCAGCAGGCGAAGCTTGCGCTGGTAGGCGAAGGTCGAGCCGTGGTTCTCGCCGAGCGACACCAGGACCTGGCCATCATTATAGGCGACGAAGGAGCCGTCGTTGAACGCCAGGTTATAGTTCAGCGACGGCAGGCCGATATTGTCGATGATGCCGGCCAGCTCGCGCTTCGGCACGACCTCGCGCACCGTGTTCTCGACCGACTGGAACAGCCGCTCTGCCTCCTCGATGCGCAGGCCGGGACGCGAGCGCACGTGCAGCGTCATTTGGCCGGCGTCGATGGCCGGAAAATACTCCCGGCCCACGAAGAGCAGGAGCACGCCGGAGAGCGCGACGGTGAGCAGGGCGCCGCCGACCGGCAGCAGCGGGCGCCTGATGACCAGGTGCAGCAGCCCGACATAGGCGCTCTGAAAGGCCGTGAAGCGCTTTTCGAAGCCGGCATGGAAGCGGCCGAAGAAGCCGAGGGCATGGGCGAGGCGGCCATCCGGCCTGGGCGCGAAGCGGCCGCGGCGCTCCGGCGCCTTGTCCTTGGCTTGCCCGTCGCCGCCGTTCTGCGGGTGCTTCGCGTCGTATTCGCGCTTGATCAGCACGTCGATCATGATCGGCACCAGGGTGCGCGACAGCACGTAGGAGGCGAGCATGGCGAAGACGACGGCCAGCGCCTGCGGGGTGAACAGGAATTTCGGCGCGTCGGAGAGCATGAACACCGAGACGAAGGCGGAGCAGATCGACAGCGTCGAGATCAGCGCCGGCTTGGCGATGCCGGCCGCGCCCTCGACGACGCTCTCGCGAAACGGGCGGCCCTCATCCATCAGCCGGTAGGTGTTCTCGATCGCCACCGTCGCGTCGTCGACGAGGATGCCGACGGCGAGCGCCATGCCGCCGAGGGTCATGATGTTGATGGTCTCGCCGATCGCGCCGAGCACGGCGAGCGAACTCAGCACCGCCAGCGGGATCGAGACCAGCACCACCAGGGTGCTGCGCCATGAGCCGAGGAAGAGCAGGATCATCAGCCCGGTCAGCGCGGCGGCGATGGCGGCCTCGCGGATGACGTCGACGATGGCGCCGGAGACGAACACCGACTGGTCGAACAGCGCGGCGATCTTCATGTCCTTCGGCGCGGCGGCATGGATGCCGGGCAGCATCGTGCGCACCCGGTTGACCACCGACAACGTCGAGGAGTTGCCGTTCTTGAGGATCTCGAGCAGCACCGAGCGGTGGCCGTCATTGCGCACGATGTTCTGCTGCGGCGGGCCGCCGTCGCGCACCCAGGCGACGTCGCGGATCAGGATCGGCGAGCCGTTGACGACCTTGACCGGGGCCTCGTTGAGCGAGGTGATGACGGTGGGCGAGGCGTTCAGGTGGATGACGTACTGGGTGTCGCCGATCTTGGCGAGGCCGGACGGGACGGTGACGTTCTGGTTGATCAGCGCGTTGGTCACGTCCTGCGGGGTCAGCCCGTAGGCGCGCAGGGCGTTGAGGTTGAGGTCGACCTGGATCTGCCGCGGCACGCCGCCGAAGGGCGGCGTCAGCGTCGAGCCGGGCACGGTGGCGAGCGCCTGGCGGATCTTGTACTGGCCGTAATCGTAGAGCTGCGCCTCGCTCTCCTTGGAGGATGACAGGGCGAGCTGGATCACCGGCACGGCGGAGGCGGAGAACGGCCGGATCACCGGCGGCTGGATGCCCGGCGGCAGCACGGCGCGGATCGAGTTCGTCGCCGCGGTGATCTGCGAGAGTGCGAGGTTGAGGCTGACCGAGGGCTGGAAGTAGATGCGCTGGATCGTGATGCCCTGCAGGGTCGTGCTTTCCAGGCGCTTGATGTCGTTCACGTTGTTGGACAGGGAGAACTCGGTGTACGTCGTGACCTTGGTCTCCATGTCGCGCGCATCGAGGCCGGTATAGGTCCAGATGATGACGACGACGGGGATGTTGACTTCGGGAAACACGTCCTTGGGCATCACCGAGCTCGCGCCGATGCCGCAGAACATGATGAGCAGGGCCAGGACGTAGAAGCTGACCCGGAACTTCAGAGCGTATTTGACGAGACCCAAGTCAGACCCTCTCGCAGCCTAGCCGGCGCGGCGGCACCAGTGGAACGCTATATTGCAATGCGATGTTGCACATTGGAGCGACCATCGCCGACGTCGTGTGGCAAACTGTAACCAACGGCGCTGCCGCCTGAGGCCGGCGCGCCGTTTACCAAGTCTTTACGCAGAGTTGCCATTCTGATCTCCGGCCTTTGGCAGGAGAACTCTGCTTGCGGATCACGTCTCGTCGCCCGGTGTTCAGCGCTCGCGAGAGCGTGCGTCGGGCTGCATCCCTGACCGGCGTGCTGATCCTGTGCCTGGCGGTGGCGTGGAGCCGGAGCGACTATGGCGCCGCCATCCAGCAGACGAAGGTGGAGGTCAGCAATCTCTCGCGCTCGCTCGCCGAGCATACCCATGATGCGCTGCAGGAGGCCGACACTATTCTGGTTGGTCTGCAGGAGCGCGCTCAGGTCGATGGTCTTGGACCCGCCAGCGCCGCCCGGCTCAGCACCTTGCTGGCGACCCGTGCGGCGGCGCTGCCGATGATCCAGGGATTGCTGATCATCGGGCCGGACGACGAGCCGCTGGCGACGTCGTCCAAGCTGCCTGGCTGCTGCCTGAAGGGAGCGACCCGCGCCCGGCTCCAGCCCGCAAGAGCAGCCTCGATGCGGCAGTCGATCTTCGCGGGCCCGATGCGAAGCGCGTTTGACGGGCGATGGGTGGTGACGGTGTCACGCCGCCTGGAGGACCACGAGGGCCGCTTTGCCGGGGTCGCCATCGCGTTGATCCCGCTTGATTATTTTCAGGACTTCTACAAGAGCCTCGACGTCGGCGATGCCGGTGTCGTCGTGCTGTCGACGACGTCGGGCATACTCATTGCAAGGCGCCCGTTCGCCGAGGTCAATGTCGGGCGCGATCTGTCCTCCAGCGAGTTGTTTCAGCGCCTGAAGGGCTCTGGTCCGGCGACAAGCTTCACCTACAGCGCGTTGATCGACGGCGTGACGCGCATCGGCAGCAATCACTGGATCGATGGCTTTCCGCTGCGCATCGTCGTCGCGCGCGGCCGGGCCGAGGCGCTGGCGGGATGGCGACGGCAGACCGCCCAGATGCTGTTCTTCGTCGCCTGCATCGAGGCGGCGATCGTCTGGACGGCAAGACGACAGATGCGCCAGCTCGACCAGCTGAACCAGACGCAGGCGCAGCTTCAGCTCGCGCACGGGAAGCTGCTGCGCTCGGAGGCCAGGTTGGCGGAAGGCATCCGCTGGCTCCAGCTCGCGGAGCAGATCGGCGGGGTCGGCCATTGGCGCATCAGCCTGCCCGACATGACCGTGACCTGGTCTGACGAGGTTTTCCGCATCATGGGCTTGCCGGTGAGCGATCGGGCGCCCGGATTGGAGGACAGCATCGCCTGCTACCATCCGGACGACCGCGAGGCGGTGCAGGACGCGATCGGTGAGGCGATCGCGTCCGGCGGCGCGCTGGCCTTCAGCTATCGCATCGTGCGGCCGGACGGCGCGGTGCGCTTCGTGATGAGCCGCGGCCTGCTTCAACATGACGAGCACGGTCAGGCGGTGTCTTTGTTCGGCGTGTGTCTCGATCGGACCGAGCAGCAGCATGAGGAGGCGCGGCTTCGCCGTGACAAGCAGGCGGTCGAGGAGCGGAACACGCGGCTGGACCTTCTCGCCCGCCAGGATGGCTTGACCGGCATCTTTAATCGCCGCCACTTCGACGAGGTGCTGGACATCGAGTACCGGCGGGCGATGCGCAGCGTCGGCCATCTCGGCTTGATCATGCTCGATGTCGACTACTTCAAAGCGTTCAACGACACTTACGGTCACCCTCAGGGGGATCGTTGCCTGCAGGCCATCGCCAGCACGATAGAGACGATGCTGCGACGCCCGGCGGATCTTGCAGCGCGCTACGGCGGCGAAGAGCTCGCGGTTCTGCTGCCGGACGCCGATGCGCCGGGCGCCTATCAGCTCGCGGTCCGGATCGTCGAGGCGGTCGCCAAGCTGCAGATACCCCATGCCGGCGCGCCCAAAGGGTTCGTCACCATCAGCGCCGGCGCATGGTCCGTCATCCCGACCGCGATGACGACGGCTCGCGAGGCTCTGCTCGTCGAGGCCGACCGGGCGCTGTATCGCGCCAAATGCGGAGGGCGCGGGCGAGCTGTATTCGGCACCCATGAGGAGCACAGCGCGTTGCCGCCACTAAGCCTGACCGGCGCAAGCGAGCGGGCGCGAGCCTAACACGAGGCGCGCAAGGCCCGCCGGCGACGTCGCACGCTTCGACGCTCCTTCGCGCCGAACTCAGACGACCCCGTCAGATACTGGATTCACCTCTTGCAGCGTCAGTTCCGACTGCTCTGGTGCGGACGGTGCTGGCTCGCCAAGTGGCGAGGTGCTGCTGGTCTGCACCAGAGAGGACAGAAACGAGCGGCCCCAGACCATCGGCGTGTTCGTCTCGATCGCGCGCCAGGAGACCTGCCACCGCTCCTGACGTTCGGCCAGCGACATCGTCAGCGCCTTGTCCATCGCGTCGGCGAGTTCGTCAGGGTCGTGCGGGTTGACCAGCAGCGCCGATGTCAGTTGCCGCGCCGCGCCGGCGAACCGCGACAGCACCAGCACGCCGGGATCCTGCGGGTCCTGCGCTGCGATGTATTCCTTGGCAACCAGGTTCATGCCGTCGCGCAGCGGCGTCACCAGCCCGACCCTGGCCTCGCGCATGTAGCCTGCGACGGCATTGCGGGCGCTGCCGCGGGCGAGCACCCGCAGCGGGGTCCATTCCGGCTCACCCCAGTCGGCGTTGATCGCGCCGGCTTCCTGGTCGATCGATAATCTGAGCTCCTGATAGACGCTGACGTCCTTGCGGCTTTCCGCGGCGATCTGCAGCAGCGTCGTGCGCTTGCGCCAGTCCGGGCGCGTCTCGAGCAGCCGGCGATAGCCCTGCAGGCGCTGCGGCAGCCCCTTCGTCGGATCCATGCGGTCGACGCCGAGGATCAGCCGCTGGCCCTGCAGGCTGCGCCGCAGGCGCTCGGTCGCGGGCGTGTGCCACGCCTTCCTGGCCGTCTCGGCAAACTCGCGCGCTTCGATCTCGACCGGAAACGCGCCGAGCCGCACGACGCGGCCGTCGAATTGCAGGCTGCCGGTCTGCGCCAGCGCGGTCGCGCCGCACAGACGGCAGGCGGCGGCGGAGAAATTGTCGACATCGTTGGAGGTCTGGAAGCCGAGCAGATCGGCGGCGAGCAGGTCGCGGATCAGCGCCCCCGCCTCCGGCACGCTGGCCAGCATGTCCGGCGACGGGAACGGTATGTGCAGGAAGAAGCCGATCGGCGCGGTGACGCCGCGTTTGCGCAGCAGCGCCGGCATCGCCATCAGGTGATAGTCATGCACCCAGACGAGGTCGGTCGGACGCAGCAGCGGTGCGAGCATCTCCGTCATCCGCTCGTTCACCTGCCGGTAGACCAGGGCGGAGCGGCGATCGTAGCTCATGTGGTCCGGCATGGAGTGCAGCAGCGGCCACAGCGTGGCGTTGGAGAAGTCGTTGTAGTAGCGCTCGTGCTCCTCGCGCGTCAGGTCGATCGTGGCGTATTGCAGATTGCCGTGCTGGACGTTCTGCACCGCGTGGGGGTTCTCGTCGGAAATCTTGCCGCTCCAGCCGAACCACAAGCCGCCGCGGCGTTGCATCAGGCCTTCGAGCGCCACCGCGAGCCCGCCCGCGTTCGCCACACCCGGCTGCGGAATTTGGACGCGGTTGGAGACGACGACGATGCGGTTCATTACCCCTCCAGCAGCGCCACCGGGAAGCGGCCGAGAATGTCGCCGATCGCAAGCCGGTCGGCCCCCTCGTTTAGCGTCTCCTCGGTCACCAGGTTCCTCAGCTGTCGTCCGGACCACTGACGCGGCAGGGCGATCGCGGTCCCATCCCAGAACTCGCGCGCCAGAAGCGGGACGGCGCCAAGCTCACCACCCAGGCTGAGGCGCGACACCACCACGATCGCCAGCCGGTCGCCATGGCTGCGCAGGAAGGCCAGCGCATGATCCATCGCCGGGCCGTCCATGGGCAGCGCCACATAGTCGCCGAGGTTGTACAGGTCCGGCGCGGCGGCGCGCGCCTTCAGGACCGTCGACACCAGCGCCTGTTTCGCATGCCCGTCGCGCCAGGTGTCGAGCAGGGCGACGGCGCTGCCGGCCGCAGCGAGGGTCCTCGCGCGGTCAGGGAAGTCGACCGGGCGCCTGTTGTCCGGATCGACCAGCGACAGGTCCCAGTACTCAGTGCCCTGATAGAGGTCGGGCACGCCGGGGCAGGTCATCCGGAGCATCGCCTGCGACAGCCCGTTCAGGGCGCCGGCGGGGGCGATCCGGCCGACGAAGCTGGCGATTTCCTGGACGACCCGGGTTGGCCGCTCGGGATCCAGCACGGCGGACAGGAAGTCCTGGCAGGCCTGCTCATACGCCTCGTCCGGCACCGCCCAGCCGGTGCGGCGCTTGGCTTCCCGCAGCGCCTTTTCCTGCCATCCGGCAACGCGCTCGCGCAGTGCCGCAAGGCCGTCATGATCGTCGGGCGAGAGGTCGAACGGCCATGCCCCGAGCAGCGTCTCGTAGAGCATGATCTCGTCCGCGGCGTCCGGCGCCGGGCCGTCCAGGTCGCGCTTCAGCGGCGCGTTGAGGCGCCGCCAGCGCGCCAGCGCGGCCTCCCACTCGGCAGGGATCTCGCTCAGCGTCGCCAGCCGGGCGCGCGCGTCCTCGCCGCGCTTGTGGTCATGCGTCGCGGTGGCGAGCAGGGCGCGCGGGAAGCGCCGGGCGCGCTCGCGGTTGGCGGCGTGGAAGCCGGCGACGGAGAGGGCGAATTGCGACGGCTCCGAGCCGACCTCGTTGCGCGAGAGCAGCCGGCCGAAGCGGTAGAACGTCGTGTCCTCGACGGATTTGGCGGCGGTCGGCGAGGAGAGCTGCTGGAACCGCGTCATCGCGCGCAGCCGCTCGTTGCGCCTCAAGCCGGACGGCACCTGGCGCAGATCGTCGCCGCCGAGCCAGATGGCGACGCGGGCGAGCAGTCCCTGGTCGGTCGCGCGGACCGTTCGGCGCGCCCCGGCCAGCGCCCACTCCAGCGCCTGCCGGTCGGTCTCGGACAGGCCGCCCGGGCCGGCATAGATGCGGTAGACGTGGAAATGCACCAGCAGCTCGGTCAGCACGCGCTGGATGGCCGTCAGCGTGTAGTCCCGCGTCTCCAGGTCGCGCCGGGCGATGCGGTGCAGCGCCACCGACGTCGCATACAGCTCGCTGGACAGGCTGTCGCGCAGGATCTGGCGCCGCGCCGCCTGCGCCTCGGTCTCGAACGCGGCCGCGCGGCTGGTGTGCTCGGTCCAGATGCGGGTGATCTCCGCCTCGCCCTCGGCGGCATGCAGCACCGCGGAGACGTCGTTCATGAAGTCGTAGCCGGTGGTGCCGTCGGTCAGCCAATCCGTGGGCAGGCGCTCGTGGGTGGCCAGGATCTTCTCGATCCAGATGACCGGCTCGGCATGCGAGGCGCCCTCCGGCCGGGCGCTGATCAGCGCGTCGAGCCGGCGGCGCAGCTTGCGGCAATAGGCGCGGGGCTTGGCCAGACCGTCGACGTGGTCGATGCGCACGCCGTCGATCAGGCCTTCGGCGAACAGGCGAAACACCGTCTCGTGCGTCGCCTCGAACACGTCGGGTTCCTCGGCGCGGATGCCGGCCAGCGTGTTCACGTCGAAGAAGCGCCGCCAGTTGATTTCGTCGGAGGCCGCGCGCCACCAGGCCAGCCGATAGTTCTGCCGCTCCAGCAGGCGGTGCAGCCGGTCGCGCCCGAGCGGCGTCTGCGGCGAGAGCGCCTCCAGCGCCTCCTCGATCGCGCGCGCATATTCCGGCCGGCGCAGCTCGCGCCGTGCGGCGGCCGTCGCCTCGCGCATCGCCTGCTGCTCGGCGGGCAGGTCCGAGAACGCGCGCGCCGGCGTCTCCAGCGGGCCGCCCGAGCTGAGCAGCACGGCGGCGTAGTCATGCGGGCAGATCGGGAAGCGACTGCCGTAATAGTCGACGAAGAGCCGGCCATCCTGCGGGTCGAATTGCAGCGTCAGCTCGCCGCGCTCCAGGCACTCGCCGTATGGGCTGCCCAGGAACGGTGCGAGCAGGCGGCCGCGCAGCGACGCGTCGGGCGGATCCCAGTCGACGTCGAAGAAGCCGGCGTATGGGCTCTCGCGTCCCCATTCCAGCACGTCGAGCCACCAGGCGTTGTCGGCGCCGCCGACGCCCATGTGGTTGGGCACGATGTCCAGGATCAGGCCCATGCCGTGCTGGCGCAGGGCGTCGACCAAACGGTGCAGCGCCGGCTCGCCGCCGAGCTCGGGATTGATCAGGTTATGATCGACGATGTCGTAGCCATGCGTCGAGCCGGGGCGGGCGCGCAGCAGCGGCGA
Organism: Acetobacteraceae bacterium; assembly: GCA_963692975.2. GTDB lineage: Bacteria > Pseudomonadota > Alphaproteobacteria > Acetobacterales > Acetobacteraceae > CAXMMR01. Next base: position 145,163 of record CAXMMR010000007.1, read on the forward strand.
GGCGTAGACGTGGCTGACGCCCAGCCGGTCGAAGTAGGGCACCAAGGCGACCGCCGTATCGAGCGTGAAGTCCTTGTGAAACTGCAGGCGGGCCGTCGCGGTGAGCGGCTTCATCGGGTGTTCCTCGGCGCGCGGCGCGCCTGATTGAGCGTGGCCAGGCGGGCGGCGACCGCCGGCGTCTCCAGCAACTGCCCGGCGGCGCCGGGCAAGCGCCGGCGCCAGTTCGGATGCTGGTCGAGGGTGCCGGGAAGGTTCGGCTGCTCGGTCGCGGCCAGCGCATCCTCGAGCGGCAGCATGAACAGCTCCGAGGCGCTCAGCGCGGTGTGCAGGACGGCGGCGTTCGCCACGGCCTCGCGCTCGGCGGCGCCCGGCGGTTCGCCGGTGGCGGCGCCGCTGCGGCGGAACGCCGCCCAGAGGCGATCGCGGTCGGCGGCGCGAGCCTCGCGCTCGGGCTCGATGCCGTCGGCGCCGAACAGGCCGAGCCGCTCGCGCCAGTCCAGGTCGCGTCCGGCCCACCAGCCGGCGACCGTCGGCAGGTCGTGCGTGCTGGTCATCGCCGCGGCCTGCGGCTCCCAGGCGGCGGGGGCGCTGAAGCTGTCCTCGGTGCGCTCGAACGCCAGCACGCGCATGCCGAACACGCCGGCGGATTGCAGCCTCTGCTGGAAGCCTTCAGGCACCGTTCCGAGGTCCTCGGCCAGAACGATCGCCTGGTGGCGCTGGGATTCGAGCCGGACGAGCCGCAGCAGGTCCTGCTCCGGAAAGGCGAGGTAGGCGCCCTCGCTCGACTTCGAGCCTTCGGGCACGACCCACAGCCGGTTCAGCCCCATGCCGTGATCGATCCGCACGCCACCGGCATGGCGCAGCGCCGCCTGCAGCATTTCGATGAAGGCGCGAAAGCCGTGCTGCGCCAGGCCGAACGGCGAGAACGCGGCGAGCCCCCAATCCTGGCCATCCCGGCTGAGCAGGTCGGGCGGCGCGCCGATCGACAAGCCCAGCAGCATCTCGGACTGCCGGCTCCAGCAATGGCTGCCGCCCGCGGCGGTGCCGACGGCCAGGTCCGAGATCAAGCCGATCGGCATCCCGGCCGCTCGGGCCGCCACCTGCGCCCGGCCGAGGCCGGCATCGGCCACGTATTGCAGGAAGGCGTGGAAGCGCACCGCTCCGGCGTTCTGGGCGGCGAAGGTCTTGACCGCTTGCGCGGCCGGATCGCGGAATTCGGCAGGCCATTCGCGCCAGTTCCAGATCGGCTGGGCGAGAGCCAGGAAGTGCGCATGCAGGGCCTCGAAGGTGGCGTGGCTTTCAAGCGCCTCGCCGCCCGCCGCGCGAAACGCGCGCAGCGCCTCGACGGAGGCGGGGTCCTGCTCGGCCTTGGCAAACCACTCGCGCAACACGACCAGACGGGCGCGCGTCGCACCCGGCCAATCCACCAGGTCGAGCGCCTCGAAGCCGGCCAGAGAGGCATGCGCGGGGGATGGCGGCGCCGCGTCCAGCGGCGCGTGCAGCACGTTGAGCATCGTCCGGCTCGACGGCGCATAGGGGCTGAAGCGGGCGGGATCGGCAGTGAACTGGGAATGCACCGGGCTGATCGCGATCGCGCTGGCGCCATGCCGGGCCGCCGCGCCGGCGAATTGCGCCAGGCCGCCGAAATCGCCGATGCCGCCGTCGCCGGCGCGGCGGAGGGCGTAGAGCTGCACCGCCAGGCCCCAGAGGCGGCGGCCGGGCTCGGCATCCTGCACCGTGTAGCATCGCGCCGGCGCGACCGCGACGGTGAGGAGCTTGTCGTCGAGGTGCACCCGGTGATAGCCGGGCTCGATGATCGCCGGCAGCACGCAGCGCCCGCCATCCAGCTGCGTCTGCCCCTCGAAGACGCGGCCGTCTTCGAGCGCATAGTGGTAGTTGCGCGCCTGGAACGGCACGACCACCGCATGGCCGGCCTCGGCGGTGACCAGAGGCGGCGGCGCCGATGGCGGCGTGCGCAGGCGCTCGAGGCTCTCGGCGGCCTGCTTGTCGGTCTCGGCGGGCATTTCGAGCGCGCCGAGCACGCTGCGCAGGGTTTCGGCCGAGACGTCATGCGAGCGCCCGAAGACGTCGTTCCAGCGCACCGCCACCCCGGCGGCACGGGCCAACGCCTCGGTTGGCGCATCCGTCATGCGCTGCTGACCGACATCATGGTGCAGCGTCCCGGCAGGACTCCCGGGGTCGTCGTCTGGTTGCTGAACAGCACCGTGCCGGGCAGCTCGCAGGCGAGCGGGTCCGCGCCGAAATTCGCAGCGATCGTCAGCGTCGTCCCGTCGCCAAGCCGCCACTGCGCCCGCACCGCCGCCTCGGAGAGTGGCGCGGCGCCGAGGCTCTGCGCGCCGGGGACGCCTGGCACGACGTGCTCGGCGCGCAGGCGCAGCAGGCGGCGATGCAGGTCGCGCGTCGCGGCATGCTCGGGCAGGGCGGCCTCGCTCGCCGGCGGAATGGAGCGGGTGAACGTCGCCTCGTCGTTGGGGTCCGGAATGAGGTCGCGGCGGCTCTCGTCCTGGAAGGCGGCGAAGTGCTGGAACTCCTTTCGGCGGCCATCGCGCACCAGCGGCGCCAGCTCCTCGTTATGGCTGGTAAAGAACAGGAATGGCTGCTTGCTCCCCCATTCCTCGCCCATGAACAGCATCGGTATCATCGGGCTGAGCAGCAGCAGCGCGGTCGCCGCCGCCAGCGCGTCGGGGTCGGCGAGCTGGGTGAGCCGCTCGCCCAGCGCGCGGTTGCCGATCTGGTCGTGGTTTTGCAGGCAGATGACGAAGGCGGTCGGCGGCAGCTCGCGGCTCGGCTCGCCGCGCGGCTCGCCATGATGGGGCGACACCTCGCCCTGGTAGACGAAGCCCTCGCTCAGCGCGCGCGCCAGCTGCTTGGCCGGCGACTGGAAGCTCTCGTAGTAGCCCTCGCTCTCGCCGGTCAGCAGCACGTGCAGGCAGTGGTGCCAATCATCCGCCCATTGCGCGTCAAAGCCCGGCTCGCCGAGGCCGTGCCGCAGCAGCGACGCCCGGTTGCCCTCATGCTCCAGGACAAGGTGCACGTGGCGGCCGGGCTCCACGCCGCTGCGGATGGCGGATGCGAGGTCGAGCAGGAAGGATTGCGGCGAGATCGCGTGCACCGCATCGAAGCGCAGGCCGTCGAAACGATATTCGCACAGCCACATCAGCGCGTTGTTGATGAAAAAGCTGCGCACGTCGTCGCGCTTGAAGTCGATCGCCGCACCCCATGGGGTGTGCACGTCGGGGTCGAAGAACGGCTTGGCAAAGCCGTGCAGGTAGGCGCCGTCGGGGCCGAAATGATTATACACCACGTCCAGAAAGACCATGATGTTCTTGCCGTGCGCGGCGTCGATCAGCGATTTGAGCTGGTCGGGCGTGCCGTAGGCCGCATCCGGCGCGAACGGCAGCACGCCGTCATAGCCCCAGTTGCGGGCGCCGGGAAAGTCGGACACCGGCATCAGCTCGATGGCGGTGATGCCCAGCTCCGCCAGCTCGCCGAGCCGGGCCTCGACGCCGGCGAAGCCGCCGAAGGCGCCGGCATGCAGCTCGTAGATGACCGCCTCGTGCCACGGACGGCCCTGCCAATCCGCATGCGTCCAGGTGTAGCTCGCTCCGTCCACGACCAGGCTGAAATCGTGCACGTCGCCCGCCTGGCCGCGTGATGCCGGGTCGGGCACGTCGCCGTCCGGCAGGCGATACTTGTAGGCGGCGCCGGGCGCCGCGTCGGCGAGGAGCGCGAACCAGCCGCCGGCCTGCTGGGTCATCGGCTGCGGCTGCCCGCCTTCGAGCAGCAGGGCCGAGGAGCTCGCCGACGGCGCCCAGAGCCGGAACGATGTCTGGGTGGCGCTTTGCGTCGTCGCGCCGAACGGCAGCTTGTAGACGTGCGTCACGCCGTTCCGCTCGCCCATCGGTCAGTCCGCCTTCAGAATGATTGTCGACAGAGGCGGCAGCGTCAGCGCGATCGAGGCCGGGAAGTGGTTGAACGAGCCAGCATCGGCCTGCGCCGAGCCGGCATTGCCGACGCCCGAGCCGCCATAGACGCCGGCATCCGTGTTGAGGATTTCCCGCCAGACGCCGGTGGCCGGCACGCCCATGCGGTAGCCGTAGCGCGGCACCGGCGTGAAGTTGCAGACGACCAGGATCGGCGGATCATTATCGTCGCCGTAACGGATAAACGCGAACACGCTCTGCTCGGCGTCGTCGATCACCGACCAGCGGAAGCCGTGATCGACGCTGTCCATGGCGTAGAGTGCGCGGTTCGACGCGTAGCAGTGGTTGAGATCGCGCACGACCGCCTGCACGCCCTTGTTCATCGGGTTGTCGAGCTCGAACCAGTCAAGGCCGCGATCGTGGTTCCACTCGCGGGCCTGGGCGAACTCGCTGCCCATGAACAGCAGCTTCTTGCCCGGATGCGTCCACATGAAGCCGAGATAGGCGCGCGCGTTGGCGAATTTCTGCCAGGCGTCGCCCGGCATCTTACCGATCAGCGAGCCTTTGCCGTAGACGACCTCGTCATGCGAGATCGGCAGCACGAAGTTTTCGGTAAATGCGTAGACCAAACCGAAGGTCAGGCTGCCGTGGTGCCAGCGCCGATTGATCGGCGCCTCTTCGATGTAGTGCAGGCTGTCGTGCATCCAGCCCATGTTCCACTTGTAGTGGAAGCCCAGGCCGCCGGCATCGACCGGGCGCGACACTCGCGGGAAGGACGTCGACTCCTCGGCGATCAGGATCGTGCCGGGCGCGCGGTCGTCGACGGCGGCGCGCAGCTCGTGAAAGAACTCGATCGCTTCCAGGTTTTCCCGGCCGCCGTGCCGGTTCGGGATCCACTCACCCTCGTTTCGGCTGTAGTCGCGATACAGCATGGACGCGACGGCATCGACGCGCAGCGCGTCGACATGGAAGCGCTCGAGCCAGTGCAGGGCGCTGCCGATCAGGAACGCCCTGACTTCGTTCCGGCCGTGATTGAAGATGTAGGTGTTCCAGTCGCGATGGAAGCCCTCGCGCGGGTCGGCATGCTCGTAGAGCGCGGTGCCGTCGAAGCGGGCCAGGCCGTGCGCGTCAGTCGGAAAATGCGCCGGCACCCAGTCGAGGATGACGCCGAGGCCGGCGGCATGGCAGCGATCGACGAAGGCTGCGAAGTCGTTCGGCGAGCCGAGCCGCGCCGTCGGCGCGAACTGGCCCAGTGGCTGGTAGCCCCACGAGCCGCCGAACGGATGCTCCATGATCGGCAGCAGCTCGAGATGCGTAAACCCGAGCCGCTGCAGGTAGGGCACCAGGCGGTCGGCCAGCGTCGACCAGGTGAAACCGCCGGCCTCCGCATCGGGCAGCCACGACATGGCGTGGCACTCATAGACCGAGATCGGCGCATCCACCGCCTGACGCGCCGCGCGCGAGGCCATCCACGCCGCATCCGTCCATTGCGGCTCGGCCGGGTCGGCGACGACCGAGCCGGTCGCCGGCGGCAGCTCGGTCGCCCAGGCGACCGGGTCGGCCTTGAGCGGCAGCACCTCGCCGGACGGCCCGACGATCTCGTATTTGTAGACCGCGCCGGCGCCGACCGCGGGCACGAACAGCTCCCACATGCCCGAGCCCTGGCGCAGCCGCATCGGGTTGCGGCGGCCGTCCCAGCTGTTGAAGCTGCCGACGACGGAGACGCGCTGGGCGTTCGGCGCCCAGACGACAAACCTGACGCCGCTCACGCCTTCGAGCGTCACCACATGCGCGCCGAGGATGCGCGCGAACTCGCGATGACGGCCTTCGCCGAGCAGGTAGACGTCCATCTCGCCGAGCAGAGGCGGGAAGCGGTAGGCGTCCTCAAGGTCGCGGCAGTCGTCGCCCGAGCAGGCGCGCAGGCGATACGGCGTCGCGTGCTCCATCACCCCGCTCCATAGCCCGTCGGCGTGCACGCGGCGCATCGGCGCCAGCACCTCGCCGGTGTCGCTGCCGACGATGTCGACACGCTCCGCATCCGGCAAAAACGCCCGCACGGCGATGCCGCCGGGCACGACATGCGGGCCGAGCAGGGCGAACGGGTCGCCGTGGCGCGCATGCACCAGCGCCTCGACGGCGCCGGCCTCGACAACATCCTCAGCCATGCGCCGCATCCTCGCCGAACAGCCGCGCCGTGATGTCGGCGAGGCCAGCGAGCGGAATGCCGATCCAGGCCGGCCGGTTCGCCGCCTCGTAGCGGATTTCGTAGGCGGCCTTCTCGATCAGGAACAAATCCAGCAGGCTGCCCTCGTTGCCCGGCCCGACCCAGGGATTGCCGCTGTGCGACAGCACCGCGCGGTAGGCTTCCATGAAGGCGTGCGATGCGGTGGCGCGGAAGCGGTCGACGACGTGGACGCGCCGTTCCAGCGAGGCCTCCGAGGCCGCCGTGCGTCCGGAGCTCACCGTCGCTGCGGCATAGTCGAGCGAGCGCAGCAGTCCGGCGACGTCGCGCATCGGGCTGGACTTGGCGCGCCGCGCCTCCATCGGCTTGGCCGGTTCGCCTTCGAAGTCGATCAGGAAGGCGTCGCCCTGCACGACGAGGATCTGGCCGAGGTGGAAGTCGCCATGCACACGCGTGCGCAGCGTGCCGCCGTCGAGGCTCTGGACCAGGCCGCGCACCGCCGCTTGCAGCCGCGGCGCGCCGGCGACGAACTCCGCCGCCATCGCCTCGACCTGCGGGTCCGGCCAGTCCCGCACCCGACCGATCGCGCTGGCCGCGAGGTCGATCTGCTCGACCGTCGCGTCCGCCCAGGCGGCGAAGGTCTCGCCGTCCGCCTGCTCGGGCGCCAGCGCCTCGTGGGTGGTCGGCGAGGCGAGCACGTCGTGCAGCTCGCCGAGCCGGCGGCCGATTGCGGCGGCGAAGGTGTTGAAGCCGCTGAGCGCGTCGTCGAGCTCGAGGTCGCCGGAGGCGTCCGTCGCGTCCGACACGGTGCGCTCCACGTAGTCGAGCGTCCAGGTCCAGCCATCGCCCTGGTTGCGCACGAAGCCCTGGGCAAGCGCGACGGTGTGCGGCGTGCCGTCGTCATCGACGCGCACCACCTCGCCCAGCAGCGGGGCGATGTTGCCGAAGCCGCGCTCGGTCAGGTAGCCGGTCATCTCCGCCTCGGGATGGATACCGGGCAGCACCTTGCGGACGATCTTGAGCACCAGCGCGTCGCCGACGATCAGCGAGCTGTTCGACTGCTCCGCCGACAGGCGGTGGATCTCGGCATCATCGGCGAGCGGCAGCGTGTCGAAGCCGGCCAGCTTGCGGAACGTCAGCTGACCGCCGTCGAACGGCAGCACGCTCTCGTGGCGCATGGCGGCGAGCATGTCGCGGGTGAAGGCGTCGACGGCGAACGCGTCCGTCAGATAGCCCACGGTCGAGCCGCGGCGAATCCGCGACAGCGCCAGCTGCTGCGGCAGCACGGAGGCCGTGGCCGCCTCCTCGGTCAGCGCGCCGAGCGGCAGGGCGTAGTTTTCCGTCCGGTTGCCGATGCGCGCCTCGACCTCGACGAACAACGATTTCTGCCGGCCCGCGCCGAGCACGACCGCATATTGGATGCGCGCGGCATCCAGCCGCTCGCCCTTGGAGCCGAACCAGCGGCGCTTGGGCAAGTAGGACATCAGGATCTCGCCCTCGAGCATGCTGCGCGACGGCTGCTGCAGGACCTCCTCCAGGTCGCGGCGGAGCACCAGCGTCGCGAACTCCGGCAGCGGCTGTGACCCACCGGACGGGTTGCCCGCCGAGGCATCCTCGGTCTCCAGGGCGAACCAGTAGAAGGCGTAGGGCGGCAAGGTGAAGAGGTAGGGCACGTGGCCGATCGCGGGGAACACCGACCCGCCGACGATGTCGACAGGCACGCGCCCGCTGAGGCTCGAGAGGTCGACCTCGACGGCCTGCGCCGTGCGCGACAGGTTGCTCACGCACAGGATCGTCTCGGCGTGCTCATCGTCGTCGAGCTCGCGCAAGTAGGCGAGCACCTTGCGGTTGGTCGGATACAGGAAGCGCTGGGCTCCGCGGCCGAAGGCATGGTGGCTTTTACGCACGGCCAGCATCCGGCGCATCCAGTTGAGCAGCGAGTGGGGGTCGCCCGACTGCGCCTCGACGTTCACCGCCTGGAAGCCGTAGATCGGGTCCATGATCGGCGGCAGCACGAGCGCCGCCGGATCGACGCGCGAAAAACCGCCATTGCGGTCGACCGACCACTGCATCGGGGTGCGCACGCCGTCGCGGTCGCCGAGATGGATGTTGTCGCCCATGCCGATCTCGTCGCCGTAATAGATCACCGGCGTGCCGGGCATGGACAGCAGCAGGCCGTTCATCAGCTCGATGCGCCGCCGGTCACGCTGCAGCAGCGGTGCCAAGCGCCGGCGGATGCCGAGGTTGATGCGCGCGCGCTTGTCGGACGCGTAGGTTTCCCAGAGATAGTCCCGCTCGGACGAGGTGACCATCTCCAGCGTCAACTCGTCGTGGTTGCGCAGGAACACCGCCCACTGGCAGTTGGCCGGGATGGCGGGCGTCTGGCGCATGATGTCGGTGACCGGGAAGCGGTCCTCGCGGGCGATCGCCATGTACATGCGCGGCATCAGCGGAAAGTGGAACGACATGTGGCATTCGTCGCCCTCGCCGAAATATTGCTGGGCGTCTTCGGGCCACTGGTTGGCCTCGGCGAGCAGCATCCGGCCGGGCGCGTGCAGGTCGAGCTCGGCGCGGATGCGCTTGAGGATGGCGTGGGTCTCCGGCAGGTTCTCGTTGTTCGTGCCTTCCCGCTCGACGAGGTAGGGCACCGCGTCGAGCCGCAGCCCGTCGATGCCCATGTCGAGCCAGAACCGCATCACCGACAGCACCTCCTCCAGCACCGCCGGGTTGTCGAAGTTGAGGTCGGGCTGGTGCGAGTAGAACCGGTGCCAGAAATACGCCTGCGCGGTGTCGTCCCAGGTCCAATTGGACTTCTCGGTGTCGACGAAGATGATGCGCGTGTCGCCGTAGCGATCGTCGTTGTCCGACCAGACGTAGAAGTCGCGCTCGGGCGAGCCGGCGGGTGCGGCGCGAGCGCGCTGGAACCAGGGGTGCTGATCCGAGGTGTGATTGATCACCAGCTCGGCGATCACCCGGATGTTGCGCTGATGCGCCGCGTCGATGAAGACCCGCACGTCCGCAAGCGAGCCGTAATCGGCGTGCACGCCGCGGTAATCCGCGATGTCGTAGCCGTCGTCGCGGCGCGGCGAGGGGTAGAACGGCAGCATCCACACGGCGGTGACGCCGAGCTCGGCGATGTAGTCGAGCTTCTCCATCAAGCCGCGGAAGTCGCCGACGCCGTCATTGTTCGCGTCGAAGAAGGATTTCAGGTGCAGCTGGTAGATGATGGCGTCCTTATACCAGAACGCATCCTCGATCGGCTTCAATGCAGGCGCTTTGGTCATGGTGTCCGATCTGCGGTCGTCGTCAACAATGATGGCAGGGTGGCGGCGTTCAGGCGGTGCGAAGGCGCCAGATCGCGTAGGGCTGCTCGGGCGGCAGGCGGACGCGCTGGAACTTGCCGCTCCAGCTGGACCGGGCGCCGGTCAGCAGGTCCTCGACGAGCACCGAGGCGCTGTCCGGCAGCTGCCATTTCCACAGCGGCACCTCGATCATCGCCTCATGCGGCTGCGAGGGGTCGAGGTTGACGCTGACGAGGAGCACGTTGGAGCGGTCGGCGGTCGCGCGCTCGTAGTGGATAACCGCCTCGTTGTCGGCCTCCAGGAAGGCGATGTCGAGGTGGGATTGCAGCGCCGGGTTGTCGCGCCGAATGCGGTTGAGGCGGGTGATCTCGGGGACGATGTTGCCGGGCTGGTCCCAGTCCCAGGCGCGGATCTGATACTTCTCGCTGTCGAGGTATTCCTCCCGGCCGGGCAGCGGCGCGGCCTCGCACAGCTCGAAGCCGCTATAGACGCCCCACAGGCCGGACAGCGTCGCCGCGAGCGCCGCCCTGATCAGGTGGCCGGGGCGGCCGTTGCGCTGCAGGAAGGGCGGGTTGATGTCGGGCGTGTTGACGAACAGATGCGGGCGGAAGAAGTCGCGCGGCGCGGTCGTCGCGAGCTCGGTGAAGTAGGCCATCAGCTCGCGCTTGGTGTCGCGCCAGGTGAAATAGGTGTAGCTCTGCGAGAAGCCCACCTTCGCCAGCCGATACATCACCTTGGGCCTGGTGAACGCCTCGGCCAGGAAGACGGCGTCCGGGTATTGCGCGCAGACCTCGCCGATGAGCCACTGCCAGAACGGGAACGGCTTGGTGTGCGGGTTGTCGACGCGGAACAGCCGCACGCCGTGGCCGGCCCAGAACAGCACCGTCTCGGCCAGCGTGAGCCAGAGCGAGGGCACCGCGTCCGCGGCGTAGAAGTCGACGTTGACGATGTCCTGGTACTTCTTGGGCGGGTTCTCGGCGTAGCGAATGGAGCCGTCCGGCCGCCAGTCGAACCAGCCGGGATGCTCGGCAAGCCACGGGTGGTCGGGCGAGCACTGCACCGCGAAGTCGATGGCGAGCTCCAGTCCGTGCGCGGCGGCGCTCGCCCGCAGGCGGTCGAACTCCGCAAAACCACCGAGTGCCGGATGCAGCGCGTCGTGGCCGCCCTCCGCCGAGCCGATGGCGTACGGGCTGCCGACGTCGTCCGGCCCGGGGGTGAGCGAGTTGTTGGGGCCCTTGCGGTTCTTCAGGCCGATCGGATGGATCGGCGGAAAATACAGCACGTCGAACCCCATCGCGGCGATGCGCGGCAGGTGGCGCTCGACATCGGCGAAGGTGCCATGGCGCGCGGGGTCGTCGCTCATCGAGCGCGGGAAGATCTCGTACCAGGCGGCGAAGCGGGCGCCGGTGCGCTCCGCCTTGACCGGCATCGCCGCGGTGCAGACAGGCGCCGGCCGGTCATCCGCCTGGGCCATCAGGCTCGCAAGGCCGGCCGACAGCAGGACCTCGCGTTGCCTCTCAGGCGCCTCGCCCTGCAGCGTCGCGTAGGCTTCGGCCAACGCGCCACCGGCCCGCGCCGCCGTCCGGCCGACCAGCTGCAGGCCCTCGACGATCTCGAGCGTCGTGTCGACGCCGGCGGCGTGCTTCTTGCCGAGCTCGTCGCGGTAGGTTGCGAACGCGTCGCGCCAGGCGGTGATGCGATACTGCGCCCCGCCCAGCGCGGTGAGCGGGAAAGCTGCCGTCCAGCGGTCGTTGCCGAGGCTGCGCATCGGCGCCTCCTGCCAGCCCTCGTCATCCGCATCCTGCCATTGCAGCCTGACGGCGATCACGTCGTGACCGTCGCAGATCACGTCCGCCTCGACGTGGACAAGTTCGCCGACGATGCGCTTGACCGCAAACAGGCCGGCGTCCACGGCCGGCGTCACGCTCTCGATGGCCAGACGGGAGGCGCGTCCGGCCGCCAGCGCCGAGGCCGGCGCGATGCGTCCGCTGGCCCGCGGGCGTGGCGTCGCTGCGGCTTCGAACAGGCGAAATCCGCCGGCCGGCAGGCTCGTCGCCGCATCCGGCGTGATCGCCTCGGCGTCGCTGCCGAGGGCGTCGGCCACCGGGATGAAGCGGCCGAAATTACCGCCGGCGGCGCTCAGCAGCAGCGTCGGGTCGAGCGGTCGGGAGGCTCGGGTGTCGGTGTTGATCAGCAGCAGGCTGGCATGAGCCGCCAGACGCGGGTCGCCCTCGCTGCGCAGCAGCGACAGCACCGGCGCGCCCGAGCCGCCAAGCAGCCGCAGCGTTCGGCCGGCAAGCGGCAGCCCGGCCTCGGCGAGCAGCCTGTTGAGGGCGCTGATCGTGTCGGCCATCGTGCCGGCGAGCGCCTCATCGACCATCCAGCCGCCGCCGAGCCCGGCGGCGAGCGCCAGGCAGCGCGACGACGCGGCGCCGGGGCGGGAACCGGGCAGGGCATCCGCATCCGGCGAGCGGCCGGGTAGCGACGGCAGGCCGATGACGGGCGCCACCCGCTCCAGACGGTCGAGCTCGTGCCACAGCCAGGGCGACTGCCAGTCCCACCACGGCAGCGAACTGAACACGCCGTCGAGCCCGACATCCTGCAGACCGGCGAGCTCGTCTGGATCCATGCCGGGCGTCCAGGCCAGCAGCAGCGCCTCGGGAAGCGCGCGTCGCAGCTGGGCCAGCAAGGCCGGCGCGGCGCCGCGCGGCAGCCCGGAGAGGCCGGCGAGACGGAACCCGGCCACGCCGAGCGCCTGCCACGTCGTCAGCTGCGCCGCCCACCACTCGGCCAACGCGGCAAGGCTGGCGGGCCCGTGCAGCGCGACGCTGGCGGCGCGGGCGTCGGCGTGGCGGCGGGGATCGAGCAGAGCCTCGTCCTCGGGCGGGCTGAACAGGCCCTTGGCCGACATCGCCGCGGCGGAGTCGGCGGCCAGCCGGTCGAGCTCGACGTCGAGCAGCAGGGCGAGGCCGGCCTGGCGGGCGGCCGCGGCCATCGAGCGCAGCGCCGCGCTGGCGGGTCCGCCGCCAAGACGGGCGCTCAACTGAGTGAAGTCGGAGACCAGGGCGCGCTCGCCGGCCCCCCGGACGGCGAACGGGCAGGCCAGGACAACGCCGGCGAAGCCGAGTGTGGCGGCCAGCTTGGCCCGCGCCGCGAAGTCCTGCTCCCGGTCGACGCCGGCGCCCGGCGTCACGTGCATCAGCCGCAGCGGCGGGTTGCGAACGGAGAGGCTGCGCACCGCCTCGTCGCTCTGGGAATCCATCAAGCCGACATCCTGCCCGTGTTCAAACGCGTGCTGCGCTCCACCAGCCAGAGCACCGCAGCCGCGCCGAGGTTGCCGGGCTCGGGCGTCGGCGGCGAAATATGACGTGCCGGAGCTCGCATCAGGTGAGCCGTATGCCGCCGGTGACCGCCTGGTAGGTGGCGATGGCGAGCGTCAGCGGCTCGAACGGCTTGGTGATGACGAAGGCCGGCTCGACCGCCTGCCCGGTGAGCAGGCGCTCGGGATAGGCAGTCACGAAGATCACCGGCGCCTGGTGATGCAGCAGGATGTGCGACACCGCCGAGGCCCCGTCGCCGCCGGCGCCGAGGTTGATGTCTGCGAGGATCAGGCCGGGGCGCGTGCGCTGCGCGATCGCCACCGCCTCGCGCTCGGACGAGGCGACGCCGACCACCCGGTGGCCGCAGCCCTGCACCAGCTCCTCGAGGTCCATGGCGATGATCGGCTCGTCCTCGATGATCAGCACCTCGGTCGCCGCCGAGGCGCGCAGCCGCTCGCGCGCCTCGGCCAGCGCCGATGTCGCCGCCTCGCAGGACAGGTCGAGGATCGAGGCGGCTGCCTCGAGGCTCACCTCCTCGAGGGAGGTCAGCAGCAGCAACTGGCGCTGGCGCTCGGACAGCGCGTCGGCGATCTCGGGCTCGCCGGCTGCACCCTCGGGCGCTGCGTCGGTGGGCGACACCGCCTGGGCGTGACTGCGGGTGACCGAGGCGTAGAGCAAGTGGCGGGGGTTGCCGGGTGCGGCGGGAGTCATCAGCATGCTCGCCAGGCCATCGGCGACCAGCCGGTCGCCGGTGGCTTGGCTGCCGCTCAGCGCCCGGGCATACCGACGCGCATAGGGCAGGGCGCGGATCAGGTCCTCGCGTCGGTTGCTGCTCATCGGACCAACCTTCTTTCTGCGCGGTGTCGTGTCGAATTCAGCGCCGTTGTGCCGACAATGAGCGGCAATGTCAGCCCCACGGCCGATCCATGTCGGCAAGGCGACGAGCTGGAGCAGGGGCTGCGCCGGGAGATCATCGGATTGCTGCCCGACCTGCGGGCGTTTGCCCGGTTCCTGCTGCGCGACCGCTCGGCTGCGGACGACCTCGTTCAGGACACCGTGATGCGCGCGCTGACCGCGCTGCGGCAGTTCCAGCCGGGCAGCAACCTCAAGGCCTGGCTGTTCACGATCGAGCGCAACGCGTTCTACGAGCAGGTGCGGCGGCGCAAGCGCGAGACGGCCGCGTTGGAGCGCGGCATCGCCGAGCAGCAGCCGCCGGCGCAGCAGGCCTTCGCCGCCGTGGGCGGCAGCGACATCAGCGACCTGCAGCGCCTGCTCTGGACGCTGCCGACGCTGCTGCGCGAGGCGCTGGTGCTGGTCGGCGCGCAGGAGCTGACGCATGAGGAGGCGGCAGCGATCTGCGGCGTGCCGACCGGCACGATGAAGGCGCGGGTCTCGCGCGGCCGGGCCCGGCTTGCCAGCGCGATGCACCAGGCTTGACCATACCGCGATTTGTTCCCTGCCTCACGACTGTGTGAACGCAGCGATGCAACGCCGCGTCGGGCTGCGTCATTGCTCGGCCAGGAACAGGAGACTGCGTCTATGTCGAGCAGCGTATTCCACGACCAGGTCATCGCCATCCTGCCGAAGCTGCGGGTTCAGGCGCTGGCGCTGACCCGCCATCGCGCCGCCGCCGAGGACCTCGTGCAGGACGCGGTGTGCAATGCGCTCTCCGCCCAGGACAGCTTCATCCCCGGGACCAACTTCGCCGCCTGGATGCACCGCATCCTGCGCAACCGCTTCATCTCGAACCTGCGCAAGCGCCGCGAGACCGCCGACATCGACGATGTGCCGCAGTCGGTCTTCGCCACCAATGCGCCGCATGAGGATCGGCTGGCGCTCAAGGAGCTCGGCGCTGCGATGACCCGCCTGCCGACCGATCAGCGCGAGGCGCTGGTTATGGTGGTGGTGCACGGCATGAGCTACGAGGCGCTCGCCAACGCCACCGGCTGCGCGGTCGGCACGGCCAAGAGCCGCGTGTTCCGGGCGCGCCGCCAGCTCGAGGCTTGGCTGATGGGCGACGTCAAGGAGAAGCCGAGCCGGGCCCTGCGGGATGCCAAGCGGCTGCTCGCCCTGCAGATGGAGACGGCCGGTCCAGACTTGGCGGTCGACGCCTGATCCGCAGTCGCGGCCGGCGGCCTGGCGTGGCCCGCAAGTCGCGAAAACGTTAATTCCGCGGCAGTCGGAAGCTCCGGCGGCAACAGAGTCTCGCCAGGCCCGTTGATGGAGCGTGCTCATGTGCTCCAGGTCACCATGCCAAAGTCAAAGCCTCGTCAGGACGAGCGTCCTAGCAAGCCGCGCCCGGCCGAGGCGGCCTTCGACATCTGGTTGCAGAAGGGTCTGCACCAACTCTTCGACGATGTGGCGAGCGAGCCGGTCCCGGCCGAGCTCCTGCGGATGATCGAGGAGGATCGGCTCAAGTGACGGGGCCAGGTCAAGCCGGGCCGGCACGCCGCCGACGATAGGATGAGCGCCGACCCGAGCGCCTTGCTACGGCGGCGTTGGCGGCGGTTGCTCGGGTCCGTCCGCAGCCGCATCGCGTTGCTGCTGCTGGTCGCGGCGGTGCCGCTTTGCATGATTGCCAGCAACGCCGCGCTGCAGAATTACGGGGCGACCGCCTCGCGCATCATGCAACGGGCCCTGCTGCTGCGCTCGTCGGTGCTTGCGCGCGGCGACGGCGCGGTGTCATCGGCTACAGAGATGCTGCGGGTGCTGGCACGCTCGCCCGTTATCGCGGCCGACCGGGCGACCTGCGACCGGGCGCTTGCCCTCGTGCTGAGCCTGCAACCCGAGACGTACGACGGCCTTGCCGCCTACGACGCCGACGGGACCCTGCGCTGCGGCGCCGACCCGGACGTGGCTCGCCCGGCGTCGCCGCAGCTCGAGGCGCTGGTCGAGCGTGCCCGTCGGGCTTCCGGGGTCGCGCTCGGCTCGGCCGAGCCGAGCGCCTCGAGGCACAGCGTGATCCCGGTCGTCGCAATCATCCCCGGCCCGGCCGGAGCGCCCGGCTTCCTGCTCACCCGGCTGCGGGTCGATCGGTTCGGCTCGCAGGATCGTCGCGACGCCGATGCGGTGGCGTGGTTGATCGATGCCGGCGGCGGCGCGACCGTCATCGGGCCGGGCACGCTCGCCGACCTGCCGGCGCCGACCATCCTGGCGCGGCTGCTCGGCACCGACGACGCGCTGCAGGCGACCTCCCGCCGCGGCCGGCGCTTCACCTACGCCGCGACGCCGATGCTCGGCGGCCTGCAGCTGGTCGTCGGCTACCCGTCGGCTCGCGACCAGGGCGTCGCCGAGCGGGCGCTGCTGTGGCGTATGGCGCTGCTGGCCGCGCTGCTGGTCGGCGGATTGTCGGTGGTCGCCGTCGGCATCAGCGCCACGCTGATTCAACCGCTCAAGCGGCTCGGCGCCGAGGTGCGGGCGTGGCGCGTGACCGGCCAGTTCGACCCGGCACGCGTCGAGCCGGCACCGGCGGAGCTGCGGGAGCTCGGCCTCTCCTTCGCTCGGGCGACCCGCTCGCTTGACGTACGCCGGCGCGAGCTCCGCCTCGCCATCGAGCAGCAGGAGCTGCTGATGCAGGAGATCCACCACCGAGTGAAGAACAACCTGCAGATCATCGCCTCGCTGCTTAACCTGCAGGCGGCGCGCATCCGCCAGCCCGAGGCGCGAGCCGAGTTCCAGTCGGCGCGCGACCGGGTGCGCGCGCTCGCGACCCTGCACCGTCACCTCTACTCGCATGGCGAGGTGCATACGATTCACACCCGCTCGTTCCTGGTCGAGCTCTGCGGCCAGCTGTTCCAGGCGATGGGCGAGCGCGAGGGCGAGCGCATCGCGCTGCAGATCGAGGCGAGCGAGCTGCAGATGTCCTCCGACCAGGCGGTGCCGCTGGCGCTGATCGTCACCGAGGCGGTGAGCAACGCGATCAAATACGCCTTCCCGAACGCCCGCTCTGGCCACATCTCGGTGGCGCTGCGGACGCTGGCCGGTGCAACCCCGCTCGCCGACGAGGCCGAGTTGGTGATCCAGGATGACGGCGTCGGCATCCCGGCCGGACGGGTCGAAACCGAACACGGCATGCGCGACGGCATCGGCCTGCAACTGATCCGCGGGTTCGCCCGCCAGCTTGGGGCGACGCTCGAGGTGGTGGAAGGGGAGGGCACGCTCTATCGGGTGCGCCTGCCGCTGCATCGCGAACGCGACACGCTGTCGCCGGCGGCGTAGCGGAGGGGAAGGAAGGGCTTCTTTTTTGAAAAAAAGAAGCAAAAAACTTTTGTCCGTTTGGTGGGAGGTAGGGAGGCGGATACGGCCAAATACCGCAAGATCGGGGTGAGGCTGGCGCGCGCGCCCGGAGCGAAAATGCTTTATTAACAATAGTTTATAGAAATCTTGCCGACGGGCAAGATTTCGTAAAGCGCTCGCTGGAGCCGCTCACCTCTAAGAGCGTGCTAGCACGTCCACCGGATCGTCCCGACGACCACCATCGCTGCGTGCACCGTCAGGAACAAAAGTTTTTTGGTCCTTTTTTTTTCAAAAAAGGACTGCTTGCCGTCTTGCCGCGCGATCACCGAACCCTGGCTGTTCTTTAACCCGCCGCACCCCTGTCGAAATGGCCGCGTCGCGTCTAGATTTCGTCGCAGGATGAGTGATGCCGCACGCGAGAGCCGGGCCTGGATCAGGCGCCAGACCAAGGACGGCCGGCGCACCGCGCGTCCGGCGATCGTCATTGGTTTGGCGGGCACGATGCTCGCGATCGGGCGCGCCGCAGCGATCGCGGTCGCGCTTGCGGCGCTGCTGGATGCGGGAGCATCGGGCGACCTGGTGCTGCCGGTGGCGGCGCTGGTGGTGATCGCGTTGATGCGGGCCGGGCTGATCCTGCTGGCGGAGCGTGTCGCCTTCGGGCTTGGCGCGGCGGCGCGTCGACGGCTGCGATCGGAGTCGCTCGGCGGGTTGTTGTCGGCGCAGCTTGCGTCGTTGCGTCATCAGCATGCGGGCGAGCTGGTCGGCACGGTGGTCGATCGGATCGAGGCGCTGGAGGGCTTGTTCGCCCGCTGGGTGCCGGCGGCGTCGCTGGCGGTGCTGGCGCCGGGGTTGGTTCTGCTCGCCTGCCTGGTGGCCTCGCCGGTCTCGGCGCTGGTGCTGCTCGGCTGCGGATTGCTGGTGCCGGTGGCGATGGCGTTGTCGGGATTGGGCGCCGCGGCGGCGTCGCGCCGGCAGTTTGCGGCGCTGACCCATTTGCAGGCGCGCTTTCTGGACCGGGTGCGCGGCATTGCGACGATCGTGCTGGCGGGCCGCGCCGAGGCCGAGGCGGTGGCGCTGGCGCGCGCGGCGGACGAGTTGCGGGCGCGCACGATGCGGGTGCTGCGGGTCGCTTTCCTGTCGTCCGCGGCTCTGGACTGCGCGATGGCGCTGGCGATCGTGATCCTGGCCATCCGGTTCGCGCGGCTGCTCGCCGCTGGCCATGCGCTGACGGCCTCGCCGTTTGTTGCCCTGTTCGTGCTGCTGCTGACGCCGGAGTTCTTCGCGCCCTTGCGCGCCTTTTCCGCGGCTTATCAGGACCGGCTGCAGGCGTCTGGCGCGGCCGAGGCGCTGCTCGCCTTGCCGCGCGCCCTTGAGACGCCCGTGGTTTCGGCGGCGGCGATCCGCAACGTCAGCGCGCATGGCGTCACGGTGGCGTTCGACAACGTGCGGCTGAGCTGGGATCCGGCGCGGCCGCCGGCCTTGGACGGGCTGAGCTTCCGGGTTTCCGCCGGCGAGACGCTGGTGCTGGCCGGGCCGTCGGGGGCCGGCAAGTCGAGCGTGATCGAGATCCTGCTTGGCTTTGTTCGCCCCGAGGCCGGCCGGGTGACGATCAACGGCGCGGACATCGCCGACATCGTGCCGGCGGCGCTGGCGCGGATGATCGCCTGGATCGGCCAGCGGCCGGTGCTGTTTGCCGGCACGCTGCGCGCGAATATCAGCTTTGCCCGGCCGGACGCGAGCGAGCCGGAGATCGCCCAGGCAGCGCAGGCCGCCAGCGTGACGAGCTTTGCCGCCGGGCTGCCGCAGGGCCTCGACACGGTGATCGGCGAGGGCGGCTATGGGCTCTCCGGCGGCCAGGCGCAGCGTGTGGCGATCGCGCGCGCCTTCTTGCGCAACGCGCCGCTGCTGCTGCTCGACGAGCCGACCGCCCATCTCGACCCGGCGACCGAGGGCGAGGTGCTGGACAGTCTGCGCCGGCTCGCGGTCGGCCGCACCGTCATCCTGGCCAGCCACTCGGCGGCGACGCATGCCTTCGGCGCGCAGGCGTTTGGCGGCCGCCGGCTTGACCTGCGGCAGGGCCGCGTCGTGATCGCCGACCGGGGCGCCGCGTGAGGCGGCCAGGCTCGGCCGCTCCCGCACCGATCCTCGCGCCGCTGTTCGGCGTGCTGGCGCTGTGGCGAGGCCGGATCGGCTGGCTCGCCGCCGGTGTCCTCGTCTCGCTGGCCTCGCTTGGCGCGGCGGTGGCGTTGCTCACCTTGTCTGGCTTGCGGATCGCGGCGGCGATTGCCGGCCTCGGACTCGGCGCCGGGCTGGCGCTTCGCCTCGCCGGCGTTGCGCGCGTCGGGCTGCGCTATGCCGAGCGCCTGGTCACCCACTCGGCGACGTTCCGCGCCCTGGCCGACCTGCGCGTCTGGTTCTTTCGCGGCCTGTCGGCGAGCGCGGCCGGCGGGCTTGGCCTGCGCCGCTCGGGCGACGTTCTGTCACGCCTGGTCGGTGACGTCGAGGCGCTGGACGGGCTCTATCTGCGCGTGCTGGTGCCGCTGGTCGGCGCGCTGCTGCTGCTGCCGGTGCTGGTGATCCTGCTCGGGCTGCAGAGCTGGCGGCTCGGGCTCGGCATCGGGCTGCTGTTCGCGACCGCGGCGCTGCTGCTGCCGATGGTCGGCGCCCGTTACTCCGTGGCGGCCGGCGCGACGGTGTCGGAGGCCGGGGCGGGCTTGCGCGTGGCCGCCCTCGACACGTTGGCGGGGCTGCGCGAGGTGCGGGCGTTCGGCGCCGAGGGGCGGATGCTGGCGGCCGTGCAGGCCGCGGAGGCGTCGCTGCTGTCGGCGCAGCGCGGCCTGTCACGCCGGGCTGCCGGGGCGCAGGCGGCTGCGTTCCTGTGCGGCGAGGCGGCGGTGATCCTGGTGCTGCTGCTGCATCCGCCGCGGGCGACGGTTGCGGTGGCGGCGCTGTTCCTGGTGGTGGCGAGCTTCGAGGTGGTGATCGGCCTGCCGCGCGCCGGAGTGCTCGCCGGCCACGCTGCCGCGGCGGCGCGCCGGGTGCTGCAGGTCGGCGAGCGCCCGATGGCCGATGCCGCTGCCGCTGCCGCGACGGGCCGTCTGGTCGCCATGCCGAGCGGTCACGCGCTGGCTCTGGAGGCGGTTCGATATGCTTGGCAGCCGGACCGCGCGGCCGTGTTCGACGGCTTGAGCCTGACCATGCCGGCCGGCAGTCACGTCGCCATCCTCGGTCCCTCGGGATCGGGCAAGTCGACTGTGGCTGCGCTGCTGCTGCGGGTGGCCGAGCCGCAAGCCGGACGGGTGACGCTGGGCGGCGTCGACATCGCGCGGCTGCCGCCCGAGGCGCTGCGCTCCCGCATCGCCTGGCTCGGGCAGTCCACGCATCTGTTCGACGACACCGTCCGCGCCAACCTGCTGCTCGGCCGGCCGGACGCCGACGATGCGACACTCTGGGCGGCGCTCGACCAAGCGGAGATCGGCGTCGTGGTGCGGACGCTGCCGGGCGGGCTTGACGCCTGGGTGGGCGAGCGCGGCGCCGGGCTGTCCGGCGGTCAGTCGCGGCGGTTGGCGCTCGCCCGGGCGCTGGTCTCGCGGGCGCCGATCCTGATCCTCGACGAGCCGTGCGAGGGCCTCGATGCGGAGACCGAGCAGGCCTTTCTCACCACTCTGAACGGCATCGGCGAGGGCCGTACGGTGCTGCTGATCGCGCATCGGCTGACCGGCGTCGAGCAGCTTGATCGCATCTGGCGCCTATCCGCCGCCCACGCCGTCGCGGCCGCTGCCTGAGCCCTCCTGGCAGGGCAGCGCAGTACGGCCGCACATTGCGGCGGCCGGCCAAATCATGTTTGAAGGTTATGGTTGGAAGGTGGGGCGCTTCGGCTCCGCCGCGCGACTTTGTGCTGCCGAGGATGAACTGAATGCGTCGTCGCCTGTCCATCCTGTTGCTGCCGCTTGCGGTGCAGGCCTGCTCGTTCTTGAGCAAGCCGGTGCCGCGCTACGAGGTGTTCTTCATCGAGGGGTCGTCGCAGCTCGAGGATCCGACCTACGGCACGATCTCCGAGGCTGCCAGCGCAGCCGTGCACGCGGACGCCATCCGGCCGGTGCATGTTATCGGCTACAGCGACTCGGCCGGCAGCCCGAAGGCCGATTTCGCGCTGTCGAAGATGCGCTCGGACAAGGTGGCGATGGCGTTGGTTGCCGACGGGGTGCCGCCGGATCGCATCGTGCGCGAGGTGAACGGGCCGACGGGCGGGGACACGCATGTGCAGCGGCGTCGGGTGGAAATTACGATCGGGCCGTAAGGCAGGCGCTTCTTTTTTGAAAAAAAGAAGCAAAAAACTTTTGCTGTTATGAACCTTATGGATGGGGGGCTGGGGCCTCAGGCCCCAGCGGAGTCCAGAGGCAGAGCCTCTGGCCTTCCTTTAGAAGTCCTTTCTAACGTCTTTGGCTTTCCCGATTTCCGCGGCCTGCAGGCGGAGGCCGTTCAGCACGTCGTCGATGGCGGCGACGCGCTGGTGCTGATGCCGACCGGCGCCGGCAAGAGCATCTGCTACCAGGTGCCGGCGCTGTGCCGCCCCGGCACTGCGGTCGTCGTCTCGCCGTTGATTGCGCTGATGGACGACCAGGTCGCCGCGCTGCGGCAGTCCGGCGTCTCGGCCGGGGCGCTGCATTCGGAGCTGACGACGGCCGAGAACAACCGCGTCTGGCGGGCATTGAACGACGGCACGCTCGACCTGCTCTACGTCTCGCCCGAGCGGCTGCTGAGCCAGGGCACGCAGGAGTGCCTGGCGCGGCTCGCGATCGCCCTGGTCGCGGTCGACGAGGCGCATTGCGTCTCTGCCTGGGGGCACGAGTTCCGACCGGAATACCGGGCGCTGGCGCGGCTCGGCTCGCTGTTCGAGGGCGTGCCGCGGATGGCGCTCACCGCCACCGCCGACCCGCGCACGCGCGACGACATCCTCGCGGCCCTCGACATGCGAGGCGCGCGGGTGTTCGCCGCCAGCTTCCATCGCGCCAACCTGCACATCGCGGCGCTGGCCAAGGCCGGCGAGACGCAGCAGCTCGCCGACTTCCTGGGCCGTCATCCGGGCGAGACCGGCATCATCTACTGCGGCAGCCGGGTGAAGACCGAGCGCACCGCAGCCGCCCTGGTCGCCCGCCGCCTGCCTGCCTCCGCCTTCCACGCCGGGCTGCCGGCCGAGCAGAAGCGTGACCTGCTCGCCCGCTTCCGCTCCGGCGAGCCGGTGATCATCTGCGCGACCATCGCCTTCGGCATGGGCATCGACCGTCCGGACGTGCGCTTCGTCGTGCATCTCGACATGCCGGACAGCCCGGAGAGCTACTACCAGCAGATCGGCCGCGCCGGGAGGGACGGCGAGCGCGCCGACACGCTGCTGCTGTATGGCGGTGAGGACATCGCGCGCGCCCGCCACTGGCTGGCGCAGTCGAGCGCGCCGGAGGCCGAACAGGCGATCAAGCGCGGCCGCCTGGAGGCGATGATCAAGCTGTGCGAGACGGTGGAGTGCCGCACCCGCTCGCTGCTCGGCTGCTTCGGCGAGACGCTCGAGCAGCCGTGCGGGCACTGCGATTGCTGCCTGTCGCCGGCGGCGACGTTCGACGCCACGCTGGCGGCCCGCCAGGCGCTCTCCGCCGTCTACCGCACCGGCCAGCGCTTCGGCGCGATGCACGTGATCGGCGTGCTGTGCGGTGTGGCGAGCGAGATGGCGACGCGCTGCGGCCACGACAAACTCGCGGTGTTCGGCATCGGGCGCGACCACGGCGTCGAGTTCTGGCGCGGCGTGTTCCGCCAGCTGATCGCGCACGGGGCTCTGGCGACCAGCAGCGGCGAGTATAAGACGCTGTCGCTGGTCGAGGCGGTGGCGCGGCCGATCCTGCGCGGCGAGGTCACGCTGGCGTTTCGCGAGGAGCCGACGGGCACGCGCGCGGCGCGCAACAGCGAGCGGCGGGAGCGGCGTGCCGCCGCGGCGCTGCCGGCGGACGCGCCGAGCGGCGCCGCCGCGCTGCTGGGGGCGCTGAAGGGCTGGCGCAGCGCCGAGGCGAAAACCCAAGGCGTGCCGCCCTACGTCATCTTCCACGACAGCGTGCTGCACGACATCGCCCTGATACGGCCGGCAAGCCTTGCGGCGCTGGGCGAGATCAAGGGGGTGGGGGCGTCAAAGCTGGTGCGGTATGGGGCGGCGCTGCTGGAGTTGTTACGGTAAGAAAAGGCTCTTTTTTGAAAAAAAGAACCAAAAAACTTTTATCCGTTTGGCACTGTCCCATGGGATTTTGCCGAATGGACAAAAGTTTTTTGCTTCTTTTTTTCAAAAAAGAAGCGCTTGCCTTACTCAGCCGCCTCGCTCAGATGCCCGGCGCCATCGAGGTCAATCCGGTGCGTATGCAGGGCGACGACGCTGTCGCGATGGGCGATCGACACCACCGTGGTTCCCGGCAGCCGCTCGCTGAGCATGGCGTAGAGCGCGGCCTCGGCTGCCTGGTCCAGTGAGGCTGTCGCCTCGTCGAGGAACAGCCAATTTGGCCGGACGAGCAGGGCGCGGGCCAGCGCGAGGCGCTGTTGCTCGCCGGGCGAGAGGTGCAGCGTCCAGTTCTCCTCGTCGTCCAGGCGCGGCGCGAGAGCGGCCAGGCCGACATCGGCCAGCGCGGCGGTGAGCGCGGCGGTGCTGACGCTCTGGCTGGCGGCGGGGTAGCACACGGCATCACGCAGGGTGCCGAGCGGCAGGTATGGCCGCTGCGGCAGGAACATCAGCGTGCCGTACGGACGGCTGACCTGGCCGGCGCCGAACGGCCAGATGCCGGCAAGCGCCCGGAACAGGGTGGACTTGCCGGCTCCGGACCTGCCGGTGATGACCGTCGCCTGGCCCGGCAGGATGCGGAACGACGCACCGTCGAGCAGCCTCTCGCCGTTCGGCAAGCTCAGGCTCACGTCGGAGACCTCCAGGCTGGAACGATCCGCCCGGACCTCGCGCACGCCGTCAAACCGGTCGGCCCGGGCCGCCGAGATCGCGCGCTGGAACGTGCCGAGGCGGCCGACGATGGCGCGCCACTCCGCCAGCGAACTGTATTGGTTGACGAACCAGGACAGCGAGCCTTCGACCTCGCTGAACACCGTGCCGATCTGGTTCCAGGTGCCGAGCTTGATGGCGCCGGAGAACAGCCGCGGCGCCGCCACGATGGAGGGGAAGACCTGCGAAACCTCGCCGAAGCCGAACGTCGCGATGCCGAGCTTCTTGAGGCGGTTCATCAGGGCGCGGAAGTTGGCCACCACGAGGTCGAACCGGGAGCCGAGCCCGGCGCGCTCCTGCGTCTCGCCGCCAGACAGCGCGATGCCCTCGACGTTCTCGCGCACCCGCACGAGGTTGAAGCGGAAGTTGGCTTCCAGCCGCTGCTGCTGAAACCGCAGCGGCACGAGCGGGCGGCCGACCAGATGGGTCACCAGCGTGCTGACCAGGGCGTAGAGGATCGCAACCCAGAGCATGTAGCCGGGGATGGTGACGCCGAACAGGGTGATCGAGCCGCCCAGCGTGTAGAGCAGGAAGACGTAGCTGAAGAGCGAGACGACGTTGGAGACGAAGTCGGTGCCGAGCGTCAGCGTGTTGTCGGTGAAGGTGTTCAGGTCGTCGGCGATGCGCTGGTCGGGGTTGTCGGTGCCGGTCGACTGCGGGTCGGTGGTCAGGCCGATCTGGTAGTAGGCGCGGTGCGACAGCCAGTCGCGCGTCAGCTCATCGGTGAGCCAGGCGCGCCATTTGATTTGCAGCAGCTGCTGCACCCAGACCGTGTAGATGCCCATGCCGGTCAAGGCGATGGCGAAGAACGGGAAGCCGGGCATCAGCACGCCGTTGGCGTAGCGATAGGTGAAGATCAGCTGCCAGAAGGCATGCGCATCCAAGGCCTGCAACGCGTTGTACTCTTGCGCCGTCCAGAAGGTGAACAGCACGCCGATGCCGACTTGGGCGAGGTTCAGCGCGAGCAGCAGCGCGAGGATGAGGAGTGCGCCGACCCGCTCCTTGGAGTACAGGAAATAGGGGCTGAACAGCCGCCAGGCGTCGCCCAGAACCGACCCCAGCTTCATCACCGCGCGTCCTCACTGCCTGCCGCGATGTCGGCCGAGCGGCGAGACTTGCAATGCCGCGGCAGCGGGCGGCAAGACTGCCCGGGCCGGCGGGTCAGATCAGCCGTCGCTCGACGGTGCGAGGCGCAGCCGGATCACGCCCTTGACGCCGGCTGCGTCCTCGACCGGCTTGCCCTTGCGCAGGATCTGGATCCTGCCCGCCGCGGCGAGCTGGATGGCGACGCGCCGGATCAGGGTCAGCTCGGCGTGCCAGTCTGCTCCGCCGACCAGGCGCGCAGCCTCGCTCGGACAGATGGATTTGGACGGCCCGCGCTGCGCGACGAGCTCCAGTATGGCCTCTTCGGCCTGAACCGTGCTCGCGACCATGGGCCAGCGGTTTGAAGCCGCGAGGATGGTTGGTCAAGGGCGACGCCCACGACGCTGCTCCTATGCGCCGACACCGGCAAAGCCGTGGCTGGTGCCGTAGGCGAACTTGTCGGCGGTCAGCGGCTGGCTGAAGAAGTAGCCCTGCGCAGCATCGCAGCCGATCCCGGCCAGGAAAAGCTGCTGCGCGGCCGTCTCCACCCCTGCGGCGATGAGGTCGAGGCCCAGGGCGTGACCGGTATTGACGACGGCGCTGATGATGGCGCGGTCCTCGTCGTCATGGGGCAGATCGCGGACCAGCGACCGGTCGAGCTTCATGGCGGTGAGCGGCAGGCGCTTGAGCGTGAACAGGCTCGCAGCGCCGGTGCCAAAATCATCGAGCGCCAGGCCGACGCCGAGGTCGCGCAGCGCCGCCAGGATCAGCAGCGTCTCCAACTCGCCGTTGAGCAGGACGGGCTCGGTGATCTCCAGCTCCAGCCGCTCCGGCGGCAGGCCGGAGCTGTCGAGTGCCGCGGCCACCTGCTCGAGCAGCTTGTGATCCATCATCTGCCGGGCCGAGACGTTAATGGAGACCAGCGGGGGCATCTGGCCGGCGACGGCCGCGGGCCATCCGGCCGCTTCGCGGCAGGCGGTCGTGAGCACCCACGCGCCGACTTCGTTGATGATGCCGCTGCGCTCGGCGAGCGGGATGAAGGAGCCGGCCGGTATCAGACCGCGCTTGCGATGCGACCAGCGGATCAGCGCCTCAGCGCCGAGCAGGGCGCCTGTGGCGAGGCAGAAGCGTGGCTGGTAGTGCAGGACGAAGCCGTTCTCGGCGAGGGCCTGCCGGATGTCCTGCTCCATCCGGCGACGCTCGGAGACGTCGCTCTTCGCCTCGATGACCGCCGAGCCTCGGCGGCGATCCGTCGCCGCCCCGACCTCGCCGATCACGTCAAGCGTCTGATCGGCATAGTGCAACACGACGGGACCCTCGGCAGTGTCATCCCGCCGGTCTACGCTACAATCCTGAATGAAAGGTTAACACCGCACCAAAAGTGACCCGCGCGAGCGCCGTCGCCGGCCTACTTGATCTTGGCTTCGCGGAACGGCACGTGCTTGCGCACGACCGGATCATACTTGCTGAGCTCCATCTTCGTCGTCTTGGTCCGCGCGTTCTTCTTCGTCACGTAAAAATAGCCAGTGTCGGCGGTCGAGACGAGGCGGATCTGAACGGTGTTGGTCTTGGCCATGAAACCCTCGGACTGGGCGAGACGGTACGCGCCCGGTCAGGCGGCATCGTAGGGGCGCGACCATGCCGCCGCCGGCCGGTCCGGTCAAGCCTCAGGGGGCGGTGCCGAGGGTCTCGGGCAGCAGCGCCGCCTCGTAGGCGCCATGCCGCTCTGCCACGGCGTGGGCTGCGAAGAGGTCACCGTCGCTGCCTTCGGCCGCCGGACACAGGTCGCGAACCGCCAGGATCTGGGCCGTGGTCAGCGGCGCACGGGCGGCGCGCGAGGCGGCCAGCGCTGCGGCCAGCGTGTCGTGCCCGCCCGCCAGCGCGTCGAGCTCGACCCGCAGCTCGTCATCGCCGAGGCTGGTGCAGACCTGCGGCAGCACCCCCTGGCCCTGGATCGGCCAGCCGAGCGGCGCCAGCACGCGGCTCCAGGTGACGAACAGCTCGCCGCCATCCGGCAGCTGGGTGATCGCCTGCACCAGGCCCTTGCCGAGCGTCGAGCTGCCGAGCACGACGGCGCGGCGCTGGTCGGCCAGGGCGGCAGCCATGATCTCGGCGGCCGAGGCGGTGCGGCCGTCGACCAGCACCAGGATCGGCAGGCCGTGCGTCAGGTCACCGCCCTCGACGCGCCACTCATGCGTCGATTGCGGCGCCCGCCCCATGGTGCTGACGACCAGGCCGCGATCCAGCACCAGCGCGACCGCGGTCACCGCCTCGCGCAGGAAGCCGCCGCGATTGCCGCGTAGGTCGAGCACCAGCGCGCGCGGTGCGGCGGGGTCCAGCAGCCCGGCCTCGATCGCCTGGCTGAGGCGCTGGGCGGTGTTGGCGCTGAACGCGGTGATGCGGATCAGCAGCAGCCCGCCGTCGCGGCCGGTGAACACGGTCTCCGGCGGCACCTGGGTGCGCACCACCGAGATCGACCGCCGCTGGCCGTCGCGGCCGCGCACCAGCAGCGTCACGGTCGTGCCGTCCGGGCCCTGGATCAGGCCGGCAATGCGCTGCGGGCTCATCCGCAGGGTGCGGTGATCGTCGACGGCAAGGATGCGGTCGCCGACGCGCAGGCCCGCCGCCTCGCCCGAGCCGCCCGGGACGACGTCGCCGATCGCGACGTGGCTGGCGCCAGACCTGGTCGCGTGACTGACGCCGAGAGCATCCGGCTCCCGGACCAGGCCGATGCCGGCGCCCGAGGTGCCGCTCAGCGTGTCGCGCTCGCTCTCGGCGCTGGCCGGCGGCTCGTAGCGCGAGTAGGCATCCATGTGGCTGAAGATCTCGTCGAAATAGCGCTGCACCACGCCTTGCGAGCCGGCGGCGCGGACCGGCGCGGAGATCGCCCAGGCGGCATCGTCCATCGCCGACGTCGCGTCGGCCCAGCCGGCGAGGTCGTCGTCGGCCGGAGCGCTGCGGTCGAACACCGTCTTGCCGGCGACGACGAGCGAGAGCTTGCCGCCGGCCAGCGACGGCAGCAGCGTCGCGTCCAGCGCGGTCAAGCCGCGCAGCCCCACGGCGGTCAGCGCCGGGGCGCCGACCGGCTCCAGGGTGCGGGGCGTGATGAAGGCGAGCGCGGCGGCGAAGACCTGGGTCGCCAGCCGGACGTCGAAATGGCTGGTCGTCAGGCTTGCGCCAGGCGGCAGGGTCGGGACGACCCCGGGACTGAGGCCCTGGGCGAGCAGCGGCGCCGGGGCGAGCGCGATCAGCAGCAGCAGGCAGAGGCTCAGCGACGAGGCGCGCCGCGTCGCTGCTGCCGGCCAGGCGTCGGCCCAGGCGCCGGCTTGTGCCTGGCTGGCGGGCTCGGCGTATCGGCGGCGGATGGCGGCCGATCCTGCGCGGCGAACAGCAGCCCGCCGGTGACCGGGCTTGCCTCGGTCAGCCGCACGGTGATCAGCTGCGCCAGACGGTAGGTCTGTCGCGTGCGGCGGCCATGCAGGGCCTGGCCGGCCTCGTCGTGGATCCAGAAGTCGTCCGGTAGGGAAGATAGAGGGATCAGTCCGTTGGCGCCGCTGTCGAGCACTGTGACAAACAAGCCGAAGCGGGTCACGCCGGAAATGCGGGCGGCGAAGCTCGCCCCCACTTTGTCGGCCATGTAGGCAGAAAGGTAACGGTCGACGGCGTCGCGCTCGGCGAGCGCGGCGCGGCGCTCGGTGCCGCTGATGCGCTCGGCGATGTCCTCGAAGGCAGTCGCCTCCGGCTCCGACAACGCGCCGAGGCCGAGCTTGAGGCCGCGGATCAGGGCGCGGTGCACCAGCAGGTCGGCGTAGCGCCGGATCGGGCTGGTGAAGTGGGCGTAGCGGGTCAGCGCCAGGCCGAAATGGCCGATGTTCTCCGGGTGGTACGCGGCCTGGCTCTGGCTGCGCAGGATCGTCTCGTTGACCATCGGCGCGAGGTCCGTGCCGGCGACGCGGGCCAGCACGCGGTCGAGGTCGCGCGGGTGGATGGTGCCGCCGGGCGGCAGCGAGATGTCCAGCGTTGCGAGGAAGCCGCGCAGGGCGTCGAGCTTCTCCTCGGTGGGCGGGGCGTGGATGCGATACATCGCCGGCTGGCGCAGGCGCTCGAGCTCCTCGGCGGCGGCGACGTTGGCGAGCACCATGAACTCCTCGATCAGCTTGTGGCTGTCGAGGCGCGGGCGCGGGGCGATGGCGGCGACCTGGCCGGCCTCGTCGAGCACCACTTTGCGCTCCGGCAGGTCGAGCTCCAGCGTGCCGCGTCGCGAGCGGGCGCCGAGCAGAGCGCGGAAGGCGGCGTAGAGCGCCTCGATCCGGCCCTCGCCGAGGCCGAGCATGTCGTGGGCGTCGTGGGCGTCGTGGGCCTGCTGGACCTGCTCATAGGTCAGCCGGGCGGCGCTCTGCATCAGGCCGCGGCCGAAGCGATGGGCGGTCTTGCGGCCTTCGGCATCGATCTGCATTTCGACGAACAGGCAGCCGCGCGGCTCGTGCGGCTTGAGCGAGCACCAGCCGTTCGACAGCGCCTCGGGCAGCATCGGCACCACCCGGTCGGGGAAGTACACCGAGTTGCCGCGCACCCGGGCATCACGGTCGAGCGCCGAGTCGGGGCGGACGTAGTGGGCGACGTCGGCGATGGCGACGACCAGGCGGAAGCCGCCGCTCTCGGCGGGCTCGGCGTAGACCGCGTCGTCGAAGTCGCGCGCGTCGGCGCCGTCGATGGTGACGAGCGGCAGGTCGCGCAGGTCGGTGCGGCGGCCGAGGGCGGCGCCGCGGGCGCGCTTGGCCTCGGCGAGCGCGTCTGGCGAGAACTCGACCGGGATGCCCAGCGTGTGGATGCAGATCAGGCTGACCGAGCGGGCGTCGCCGACGCGGCCGAGGCGCTCGACGATGCGGGCGTTCTTCAGGCCATAGGTCGAGGAGGGCAGGGGAGAGGCCAGCACGATCTCGTCGTGCTCGGCGTCCAAGGTTTCGCCGGCGGGGATGCGCCACTCGGCCTTGGCGCGGCGGTCGGTCGGCAGCAG
This sequence comes from Acetobacteraceae bacterium, assembly GCA_963692975.2. GTDB lineage: Bacteria > Pseudomonadota > Alphaproteobacteria > Acetobacterales > Acetobacteraceae > CAXMMR01. Next base: position 175,268 of record CAXMMR010000007.1, read on the forward strand.
CCGGTCGGGCGGGCGGAACACGCCGAGGATGCGGCCGGGCTCGTCGGTCAGGCGCTTGAGGGTGCGGCCCTCGTAGCGCAGGCCGGTCTGGCCGGGGCGGGTGTTGGCGAGCGGCGTCAGGCGGGCGAGCACGCGCTCGCCGGGGGCCAGCGCCGGCAGGCCGCGGCGCTCGGGCTGCATGAAGACGACCGGCGCCGGCCCTTCGCCCTGCCAGTCGACGGGCTTGGCGACCGGGTCGCCGTCGCGGTCGGTGCCGGTGACGACGACGACGCAGGCGTCGGGCAGGCGGCCGGGCGGGGTGAAGCGGCGATGGCCGGCGGGGGCGACCTCGCCGTCATGCTGCAGCGAGCGCAGCAGGCCGCGCAGGGCCTCCTTTTGCTCCGGGCCCAGCTTGAAGTGGCGGGCAATCTCGCGCTTGCCGACGCGGCCGGGGCTGTCGGCGATGAAGCGGCGGAGGGACTCGCGGGAGGGGAGGTCGGGCACTCGGCAGATATAGAGGGAAGGGAGGGGGAAGGAAGGCCAGGGCTTTGCCCTGGACCCACCAAGGGCCGGCGGCCCTTGGAACCCGACTCGTAAGGATCTGATTCCGGGTGGTCATTCCCGTTACACCTACTTAACGTATTCGACCGTCGATGATGTGGGAAACAACAATGCTTGCGCGCCGGAGACCGTGGCTGGTGATCTTGAGATGCATCTGCATTGCCGGAGTTTTCGGCCTTGTCACGTTAAGCGTCGCGCTTGCCCAGGTCGATCCACGCTTCCAAAGCATCCTCGCCCGGCCACAACATCGCGACACAGTCATCGCCACCGTGCAGCAGAGCACGACCTGGGCGAAGCAGGGCTGCGTCGATGCATCGTTCGCGCTCCTGCCGTCAGTCAGGACCTGGCGCCAGCCGGTCTTCGGCCCGGCGGGGCGCCTGATCGGCGGCGTGTGAGGCGAGCACGTCAGTGCCACCGGTTGCGGCGCGACGCGTCTGCTCAATGTACAGACCGTCATCACCGCGCCAAACGTGTTGAGGAGCCAGGTTCTTGTGCCTGGTGACACGGTAGCCGATCCGATCCTGCAGAAGGACACCGCCGGCTACGTGTTCATTGCGGCGCTCGCGAAAACCCCGCTGTGCAAGCAGGCTTTCATCGACGACACACAGGTGATTGGCCTCAAGTTCGAAAAATGGACAGTGATCGCCTGTGGCCAGGCCAAGGTCGTCGAGGTACGATTTCTGCCCTCAGCTCAGGGCGGAACCGACATCGTCACCCATGTTCCGGGATCGTAGCAAATTTCGTCCCGGTCATGGTCGCGCTACCTGCTTCTAACGAAATGCAGGTCTGGGGGCGCCGCCCCCAGCGGGTCCAGGGCAGAGCCCTGGCCTTTCTTCCGCCTGCCTTACCTTAAGCGCTGACGGCCGCGCGAGCTGGCTTCTTCGCAGGTGCTTTCTTCTTGGCTTTCAGGCTGGCTTTCGGCTTAGCGCGTGCGACTGGCTTGGCCTCGGCCACCGGCGCCTTGCGCTTCGGCGCCGGTTTTCCCCCACGCGGCTTAAGGGGTTTGCCGCGCTCGGCGAGCAGGGTGACGGCGGCGTCCAGGGTGACGTCGTCCATTTCGGTGCCGCGGGGGACGTTGGCGACGACGGTGCCGTGCTGGATGTAGGGGCCGAAGCGGCCTTTCTTGACCATCACCTCGGCTTTATCCTTCGGGTGCGGGCCGAGGGTGCGGATTGAGTCGAGTTTTTTGGCGAGCACGTCGACGGCGCGGTTGAGGCCGACGGCGAGGACGTCGTCGTCGCGGTCGAGCGAGCCGTAGATCGGGCCCATTTTCACGTAGGGGCCGAAGCGGCCGAGGCCGGCCTCGATCGGCTGGCGGGTTTCGGGGTGCAGGCCGACGAGGCGGGGCAGGGAGAGCAGGCCGAGGGCCTGTTCGAGGGTCACCTGTTCGCCGTCCATGCCTTTGGGCAGCGAGGTGCGGCGGGGTTTGGCCTTCTTGTCCTCCGGGTCGGGCTCGCCCTGCTGGACGTAGAGGCCGTAGGGGCCGCGCTTGACGGTGATCGCCTCGCCGGTGGGCGTTTGGCCGAGGACGCGCATGCCCTCTTTGAGCGTCTCCGCCTCGCCTTCGCCGCCTTCGACGGCCAGTCGGCGGGTGTATTGGCAGTTCGGGTAGTTCGAGCAGCCGAGGAAGCTGCCGTGGCGGCCGAGGCGCAGGCCAAGCCGGCCGAGATGGCAGGAGGGGCAGATGCGTGGGTCGGTGCCGTCGGCGCGGGCGGGGAAGAAGTGTTCGCCAAGATCTTTGTCCAGCGCGTCGATGACGTCGCTGATCTTGAGCTCGCGGGTTTGCTCGACGGCTCGTGAAAACTCCTCCCAGAAGGCGTGCATCAGGGCGCGCCAGTCGAGCCGGTCGTCCGAGACGTCGTCGAGCTGGGCCTCGAGCCCGGCGGTGAAGCCGCTGTCGACGTAGCGCTCGAAGAAGCTGGTGAGGAAGGCGGTGACCAGGCGGCCGCGGTCTTCGGGGACGAAGCGGCGGGCTTCCAGGCGGACGTAGTTGCGGTCGCGCAGCACGGTGAGGATGGAGGCGTAGGTGGAGGGGCGGCCGATGCCGAGCTCCTCCATCTTCTTGACCAGCGAGGCCTCGGAGTAGCGCGGCGGCGGCTGGGTGAAGTGCTGGTCGGCGGCGACGTCGCCGCGGCTGAGCGGGTCGCGCTCGGCCATCGGCGGCAGCATGCGGCTGTCGTCGTCCTCGCCCTCCTCGTCGGTGCCTTCGCGGTAGAGCTTGAGGAAGCCGTCGAAGGCGATAATCGAGCCGGTGGCGCGCAGGGTGGCCCGGTCGCCGCGCACGTCGACGGCGACCTGGTCGAGCTCGGCGGATTGCATCTGGCTGGCGACGGCGCGCTTCCAGACCAGCTCGTAGAGGCGCTGCTGGTCGTGGCTGAGGAAGCGGGCGACGCTGGCGGGGGTGCGGTCGACGTCGGTGGGACGGACCGCCTCGTGCGCCTCCTGAGCGTTCTTCGCCTTGCTGTTATACTCGCGCGGCGCGCCGGGGACGTAGGCGGGCCCGAACGCCGCGCCGACATGGCTGCGGATGGCGTGGATCGCCTCGCGCGCCATCTGCACGCCATCGGTGCGCATGTAGGTGATAAGGCCGACTGTCTCGCCGCCGAGGTCGACGCCCTCGTAGAGGCCCTGGGCGGTGCGCATCGCCGTCTGGGCGCCCATGCCGAGCTTGCGCGAGGCCTCCTGCTGCAGGGTGGAGGTGGTGAACGGCGGCGGCGGGTTGCGCTTGACGCGCTTGCGCTCGACCGTGGCGACGCTGAACTCGCCGGCCTCGACCGCCGCTTTGGCGGCTGCGGCCTGCTCGGCATTGGCGAGGCTGAACTGGTCGAGCTTGCGTCCGTCGAGCTGGGTGAGTCGGGCGGTGAACGGGGCGCCGGCCGGGGTCAGGAAGTGGCCCAGCACCGTCCAGTATTCGCGCGGCCGAAACGCCTCGATCTCGGCCTCGCGCTCGCACACCATGCGCAGGGCGACGGACTGCACCCGGCCGGCCGAGCGGCTGCCGGGCAGCTTGCGCCACAGCACCGGCGAGAGGGTGAAGCCGACCAGGTAGTCGAGCGCGCGGCGGGCGAGATAGGCGTGGATCAGCGGCTGGTCGAGCTCTCTTGGATGCTCGATGGCATGGCGCACGGCGGACTTCGTCACCTCGTTGAAGGTGATGCGATGCACCTCCTTGCCGCTGAGCAGGTGCTTCTCGTCGAGCATGGCTCGGACGTGCCAGGAGATCGCCTCGCCCTCGCGGTCCGGGTCGGTGGCGAGATACAGCCGCTTGGCGCCCTTCAGCGCCTTGGCGATGGCGGCGACCTGGCGGGTGCCGCGCTCGTCGGCCTCCCAATCCATGGCGAAGTTTTCGCCCGGACGCACCGAGCCGTCCTTCGGCGGCAGGTCGCGCACGTGGCCGAAGCTGGCCAGCACCACGTAGCCGTCGCCCAGATACTTGTTGATCGTCTTGGCCTTGGCCGGCGACTCGACGACGACGACGTCCATTGTGTTGGCCTCACATGCCCTGCAGCAGGGACACTCGGTTGCCCGGCAGGGTCTCGACCCGGCCCGCCAGCTCGAGCTCGAGCAGCACCACCATAACGGCCGACGGCGACAGGTGGCATCGGCGCATCAGATCGTCAACGGGCGTCGGCGAAGGGCCGAGCAGCTCGAGCACGGCGGCGCGGGCGGCAGCGAGCTCGGTCTCGCTCGCGGCGTCTTGCGCCATGGCGATCACGGTGCGGTCCTCGGACAGGCCGCCCATGGCTGCGCCGCGTGGCCGCCGCGCGCGCATCCCCTCGGGCGAGCTGTCGCGCGGCAGGTTGTCCAGCACGTCGTCCACCGTCTCGGTCAGATGCGCGCCCTGGCGGATCAGGTCGTTGCTGCCGCGGCTGCGGGGGTCGAGCGGCGAGCCGGGAACGGCGAACAGCTCCCGGCCGCTCTCGGCGGCCAGGCGCGCGGTGATCAAGCTGCCCGAGCGCAGCGCCGCCTCGATCACCACGGTGGCGAGGCACAGCCCGGCGATGACGCGGTTGCGGCGCGGGAAGTGCTTGGCCTGCGGCGCGGTGCCGAGTGCCGACTCCGCGAGCACCGCGCCGCCGTCGGCGATCGCCGCCTGCAGGCGGGCGTTCTCCGCCGGGTAAGGCCGGTCCAGGCCGCCGGCGATCGCCGCCACCGTCCGCCCGGTGGTCAGCGCGCCGGCGTGGCAGGCGGCGTCAATGCCGCGAGCGAGGCCCGATACCACGGTGTAGCCGCGCGCCGCGATGTCGGCGGCAAGCGAGCCAGCGAGCTGCAGGCCGTTCGACGAGGCGTTGCGCGCGCCGACCATGCCGATGGCGCGGCAGGCGAGCAGGCCGACATCGCCATGCACCGCCAGCACCGGCGGCGGGTCGGCGATCTGGCCCAGCAGCGGCGGGTAGCCCGCCTCGCCCAGCACCAGCAGGGTGGCGCCGAAGCGCTCCACCTGCTCGACCTCGCGCGCCGCGGCGGCGGCGTTCGGCACCCGCACCGGCTCGCGCCGGCCGCCGGCGCGAGCCAGGGCGGGCAGGGCGTCGATTGCCGGCGCCGCGGCGCCGAACCGGTCGAGCAGGCGGGAGAAGGTGATCGGGCCGACGCCCTCCGTACGAGCTAAGCGTAGCCGGTCTAGGCGCTCGGCGGCGGTCAGCAAGGAAGCGCTTCTTTTTTGAAAAAAAGAAGCAAAAAACGTCTGTTCGCGCTGTCGCGTGCCAAGCCGGCAGCCGTGTTATTGGACGAAAGTTTTTTGGTTCTTTTTTTCAAAAAAGAACCCTCACTTGCTCTGCCCGATACGCGGCTCGGTGCCGGCGAGCAGGCGGGCGATGTTGGCGTGGTGACGCAGCACGACGATCAGCGCGATGATGGCGAGCCCGAGCGAAACCGGCCAGGGCTGCAGCGCCAATGCGAAGATCGGCGCCAGCGCGATTGCCGCCAGCGCGCCGGCCGAGGAGATCCGGCTCAGGCCGGCGACCAACAGCCAGGCCGAGCAGCAGGCCAATCCGATTCGCCAGTCGAGCGCGAGGGTGACGCCGAGCGCGGTTGCGACCCCTTTGCCGCCGTGAAAGCCGAGCCACACCGGTACGCAATGGCCGATCACCGCGGCACAGGCGGCGACCGGGGCCGCCAGGGGGTCGAACAGCATCGCGAGCAGCACCGCCGCTGCGCCTTTTAGCGCGTCGAGCAGCAGGGTTGCGGCGGCGAGCGAGCGGCGGCCGGTGCGGAGCACGTTGGTGGCGCCGATGTTGCCGGAGCCCATCGCGCGGATGTCGCCGAGCCCGGCGGCGCGGGTGAGCAGCAAGCCGAACGGGATGGAGCCGAGCAGGTAGGCGAGCAGGGCGGCGGCGGCGAGGGCGATCATCCAGGAGGCAGCAAGGAAGGGCTTCTTTTTTGAAAAAAAGAAGCAAAAAACTTTTCTCTCATCGAAGGTTGACCCGTACGGCCCGATAGTGACCAAACGACCGCTCAGGGACTAAAAGTTTTTTGGTTCTTTTTTTCAAAAAACAACCCCTTCCTGTCGAAGCGTCACCCGCAATGCCTCAGCACTGGTAAACATCACCCCGCGCAGGCCAAGCCGTGTCGCTGCCAAAACGTTGTCAGCGTTGTCGTCGATGAACAGGCAGCGTTCGGCGGCAAGGCGCTGGCGCTCCAGCATCAGCGTGAAGATCGCCGGGTCGGGCTTGATCAGGCGCTCATGGCCGGAGACGGTGATGCTGCGGAACAGGTCCAGCCAGTCAAAGCGGGCGACGGCGAAAGGATAGGTCTCGGCCGACCAGTTGGTGATCGCGTGCAGCGCGAGGCCGGCGGCATGGAGCTCGCGCAGGATCGCGACGGTGCCGGCGATCTCGCCCGGCATCATCTCCGGCCAGCGCAGGTGATAGGCGTCGATCAGCGGCGCCTGGCCGGGATGGCTGGCGCGCAGCAGCGCGATTGCCTCAGCGAACGGCCGGCCGCGATCCTGCTCGGCGTTCCAGGCGCCGGTGACGACGGTGGCTAGGAATCGCTCCATAGCCGCGTCGTCGCCGGCGAACAGCTTGCGATACAGGTGGCGCGGGTCCCAGTCGATCAGAACCTTGCCCAGGTCGAAGATCACCGTGTCGGGCGGCATGGCACTATTCCGCTTGCGCGCGCGGCAGGGTCGAGACGGCGCGGGCGGCGGCGGCGGCGGGCGGCGGCGGCACCCAGGGCCGGTCGCCCCGCCCGGCGCGGTCGCTCAGCATGCGCGCCTCGCCGCCGCGGAGCCAGATCGCCGTCGCGCCGTCGCGCCAGACCGAGAAGCGGTCGACCACCGCGGCGTCCGGGCAGAGGTCGCGCGCCGGCTCGGCGGCGACCACCAGCCGGACGCCGGCGCAGTCGGGCGAGGCCGTCTCGACGTCGCGCGCCAGCAGCACCGGGCCGAGCCGGCAGCCGGCGGCCGAGCAGGCGAGGCCGGGCACGCCGCCATCGCCGGTGTCCGGGAACGGGCGGATGGCGCTGACCGCCCAGAGCTGGCGCCAGGCGTCGAGCGTGAAGGCGTCGGTGCCTGAGCTTTGCTGAACCAGCAGGCCGTCCGGGCGCCGCCAGGCGATCAGCCGCGCGTCGTTCGAGACCAGCAGGTCGGGCGGGCGGGCCAGCATCGGCGACAGCGTGCCGGCCAGCAGCAGCGCCAGTCCGCCGAGTCGCGCCCGGCTGCGCTCGAGGCACAGCCAGAGCAGACCGAGCGCGATCAGCGCCAGCCCCCAGCCGGGCGGCGGCGGCACTGCCAGGCTGGCGGCCGGCCAGGCCGCCACGCGGCGCGCGATCGCCGTCAGCAGCGCGATGCCCCAGCCCATCGGCACGAGTGCGAGGCCCGCCAGGTGCAGCGGCATCAGTAGCAGCGCCAGCAGGCCGAGGGGCATCACCCAGGCGGCAGTAATCGGCACTGCCAGCAGGTTCGACAGCACGAAGTAGAGCTGCACCCGACCGAAATGGTAGGCGCCGAACGGCGCCGAGGCGGCGCCGGCGAGCAGGCTGGTCAGCGCCAGCGCCGCCAAATGGTGGCGCGCCCGATGCCACAGCCGGCCGTCGCCGCTGAGGCGCGTCAGCCATGGCCGCAACGCCTCGTAGCCGGTGATCAGCGCCAGCACGGCGGCGAAGCTCATCTGGAAGCCCGGGCCATTGAGCGCGTTCGGCCAGACGGCCAGCAGCGCCAGGGCGGCCAGCGCCCAGCCCTGCAGCGACAGCGCCCGCCGCCCGGCGAGCAGGCCGGCCGTCACCAGGCAGGCCATGGCGAAGCTGCGCAGGATCGGCAGATGCGCCCCGGTCAGCGCCAGATAGAGGCCGCCAGCCGCGAGCGCCGCGAGCGCCGCAGCCTGCCGGACCGGCCAGTGCAGCGCCGCATGCTCGACGCGCGCCAGCACCGAGCGGGTCAGCCCGAACACCAGCGCCATGACGATGCCGATGTGCAAGCCGGCGATCGCCAGCAGGTGAGCGAGCCCGGCGTCGCGAAAGGCGGCGCGCTCGTCGGCCGGAACCGCCGCCGTCTCGCCGGCGAGCAGCGTCGCCGCGATGCCGCCCTCCCCGGCCGGCAGGGCGGCCAGAGCCTGCGCCGCCACCCCGTCGCGCACGCTCTGCCACCAGCCGGCGACGCCCTCGTCGCCCGCATCCAGGCCGGGCGAGACCTTGCCGAGCGCGAAGCCGCCGCCGCCCAGGCCGGAGAAGAAGTCGTCGCGCTGCAGGTCCCAGGCACCCGGATAGGCGGGCGGCGCCGGCGGGCGCATCAGCGCGCGCACGCTCACACTCTGCCCGGTGGCGACCGGGCTCGCGTCGGTGGCGCGCAGCCGCACATGCAGGGTCCGCGACAGCACCGGGCCGCCGTCAAGGCGCGGCGCGGCGATGGTGAGGCGGCGGCCGTTCTCCTGCGGCTCGACGGCGCGCACGACGCCGCTGACGATCGTCGCTTTTCTGGGCAGGACCAGCAGCGGCGCCGCCCGCCAGGTGGCGAGCGAGCCGCAGGCGAAACCCAGCCCGACCATCAGGACCGCGACGCCCGGCAGCCGCAGGCGCCGCGACACGACGAGGCCGCTCGCCATGATCACCGGCCCGATCCAGAGCGGCGGCTCATGACGGAGCGCAAAGTAGGCCAGCACGCCGACTCCCATCGGCACCGGCAGCCAGGCAGCAAAGGGCCGACGCCGTTGCGGTGCGGCAACGGGCAGGGAAACCATGTTGGGCGCGAGGGTGTCCACAACCGCAGGTTAGTCGAAGGCTTGAGAAGAAAGGAAGGCCAGGGGGCCGTGAGGCCCCAAACCCCTTTCTTGCTTGGCGAAGCCATTCGATCCCGCTCGCGACGATACCGAACTCACCATGCGAGCACGGCTGAGAAATGGATTTTAAAGGCTTCGCCTTTAATCGGGTCCAGGGGCGACGCCCCTGGCCTTCCTTCGCCGTTCCGCAACCTGCTAAGCCCGCGCGCATGACCGTCCGTACACGCTTCGCTCCGAGTCCGACCGGCTTGCTGCATGTCGGCGGCGCGCGCACGGCGTTGTTCAACTACCTGTTCGCCCGCCATCACGCCGGCGCCTTTCTGCTGCGCATCGAGGACACCGACCGCGAGCGCAGCACGCCGGCCGCCGTCGATGTTATCCTGGACGGGCTTGATTGGCTCGGACTGGCGCCGGACGAGCCGCCACTGTTCCAGTCGACGCGCGCGGCCCGGCATCGCGAGGTCGCCGAGGCGATGCTGGCCGCCGGGCGAGCGTATCGCTGCTATTGTTCGGCCGCCGAGCTCGCCGAGATGCGCGAGCGCGCCCGGGCCGAGGGGCGGCCGCCGCGCTATGACGGGCGTTGGCGTGACCGTGATCCGGCGGAGGCGCCCGCCGGCGTCGCGCCGGTGATCCGGCTGCGGGCGCCGCGGGAGGGCGAGACCGTGGTCGAGGACCTCGTGCAGGGCGAGGTGCGGGTCGGCAACGCCGAGCTCGACGACATGGTCATCCTGCGCAGCGACGGCAGCCCGACCTACCTGCACGCCGTCGTCGTCGACGACCACGACATGGCGATCAGCCACGTCATTCGCGGCGACGACCACCTGACCAACACCTTTCGCCAGGCGCAGGTCTACGAGGCGATGGGCTGGGCGCGGCCGGCCTTTGCGCATATTCCGCTGATCCATGGCGCGGACGGCGCCAAGCTCAGCAAGCGGCACGGCGCGGTGAGCGTGCTCGAGTTTCGCGACCAGGGTTTCCTGCCCGAGGCGCTGTGTAATTACCTGCTGCGGCTCGGCTGGGGGCATGGCGACGCGGAGGTGCTCGACCGCGATGAGGCCGTGCGGCTGTTCGATCTCGACGGCGTCGGGCGAGCGGCGAGCCGGATGGACTACGCCAAGCTCACCCATCTGAACGGCGTCTGGCTGCGCCAGGCGGATGACGAGCGGCTGGCCGGCGAGGTGGTCTCCCGGCTATCCGGCCGGGCCGGGCTGGCGCTGGATGCGGTGGCCGAGGCGCGCATCCGCCAGCTGATGCCCGAGCTCAAGGAGCGCGCCAAGACGCTGGTGGAGCTCGCCGACAGCGCCGCCTTTCTCGCCCGGCGCCTGCCGCTCGACTACGACGCCCGGGCAGCCGCGCTGCTCGCCGACGCCGGCCCGGTGCTGGCCGCGGTCGCCGCCTGCCTCGCCGCCACCGACTTCAGGGCGGTAGAAGTCGATGCCGGGCTGCGCCAAGTCGCCGAGATGCTGGGCAAGAAGCTCGGCCAGGTCGCCCAGCCGGTGCGCGCCGCGCTGACCGGCACCACCACCAGCCCCGGCATCGACGTGACCATCGCCGCTCTCGGCCGCGACGAGACGCTGGCGCGCCTACACGCCGCCGCATGACGCTGCCGGTCGGCGTCGAGCGCCGGGCCGTCTCGCGGCCCGAGGGCCGTCCGGCGGTGCCGGCGCATGAGCGCATCCGCCACCTGCTCGCGATCGAGGGCCTCTACCCGCCGCAGATCAGCCGCCTGCTGGATCTCGCCGAGAGCTACGTGCTGCTCAACCGCTCGGGCAAGACGGCGCGCGACACGCTGCGCGCCCGCACCCTGATCAACCTGTTCTTCGAGGACAGCACCCGCACCCGGACCAGCTTCGAGATCGCCGGCAAGCGGCTGGGGGCGGACGTCATCAACATGTCCGTCTCCACCTCCAGCGTGAACAAGGGCGAGACGCTGCTCGACACCGCCGGCACGCTCAACGCCATGCAGTGCGACCTGCTGGTGGTGCGCCACGGCCAGTCCGGCGCGCCGGCGCTGCTCGCCCAGAAGGTCGACGCCGCGGTGATCAATGCCGGCGACGGCACTCACGAGCATCCGACTCAGGCGCTGCTCGACGCGCTCACCATCCGCCGCCGGCGCGGGCGGCTCGCCGGCCTCACGGTCGCGATCTGCGGCGACGTGCTGCACTCCCGCGTCGCCCGCTCCAACATCCACCTGCTCGGCACCATGGGCAGCCGGGTGCGGGTTATCGGGCCGCCGACGCTGATCCCGGCCGAGGTGGAGACGCTGGGGGTGGAGGTGTTCCACGACATGCGGCGGGGTCTGGCCGACGTCGACATCGTCATGATGCTGCGGCTGCAGCGCGAGCGCGCCGCCGGCAGCCTGGTGCCGAGTGCGCGCGAATACTTCCGGCTGTTCGGCCTGGACGCGGAGAAGCTCGCCTATGCCCGGCCGGACGCGCTGGTCATGCATCCCGGCCCGATGAACCGCGGCGTCGAGATCGACAGCGCCGTTGCCGACGACCCGGAGCGCTCGGTGATCCGCGAGCAGGTGGAGATGGGTGTGGCCGTGCGGATGGCGGTGCTGGAGACGCTCTCTCGGGATAATCCGCGCGTTGTGTAACGAAGTAAGGCGAGGGGCGTCGCCCCTCGACCCCATCAAAGGCGGAGCCTTTGAAATCCATTCATTGTTCGTGTTTCACATGCCCAGTTGGCGGTTGTGGGAAGAGGAAATGAATGGCTTCGCCAAGCACGGAAGAAGGCCTGTCGCCCTCACGATCGGGGGTCTGGGGCCTCAGGCCCCAGCGGGTCCAGGGCAGAGCCCTGGCCTTCCTTTATGATTGACCTTCTCTTCCGCAATGCCCGCCTGATCGACCCGGCCTCGGGGCTCGACCAGCCCGGTGGACTGCTCGTGCGGGATGGCGTCATTGCCGATCATGGCGGCTCGCTCGGCGTGCCCGAGGGGGCGGACGTCATCGACTGCGACGGCGCAGTGCTGTGCCCTGGCCTGGTCGACATGCGGGCAAGCCTGGGCGAGCCGGGGCGGGAGTATCGCGAGACCATCGCCTCGGCGGCGCTGGCGGCGGCGGCGGGCGGGATCACGACGCTGGTCGCATTGCCGGACAGCCGCCCGGCGATCGACGATCCTGCGCTGGTGCGGCTGCTGCGGGCGCGCGGCGAGGAGACCGGCAGCCTGACCATCCATCCCTATGGCGCCGTCACCCGCGGCTGCGCGGGCGAGGAGATGGCGGAGCTTGGCTTGCTGCTGGAGGCCGGGGCGGTTGCGCTCACCGATGGCGGCCGGGCGGTCGCCAACTCGCGGATGATGATGCGGGCGCTGAGCTACGCCGGCGGCTTTGACGCGACGATCGTGCAGCATCCGGAGGATCCGTCGCTGGCGGAGGGCGGCTGCGCGACCCAGGGAGGCTTGGCGACGCGGCTTGGCTTGCCGGCGATCCCGGCGGTTGCCGAGGCGATCCTGGTCGCGCGCGACATCCGGCTGGCGCGGCTGACCGGCGGGCGGGTGCATTTCGCCCATGTCTCGACCGCCGAGACGGTCACGCTGGTGCGGCGCGCCAAGGATGAGGGCCTGCACGTCTCGTGCGACACCGCGCCGCCGTATTTCGACCTCAACGAGACGGCGATCGGCGACTACCGGACCTACGCCAAGCTGTCGCCGCCGCTGCGCCCGGAGACCGACCGGCTCGCGATCTGCGATGCACTGGCCGACGGCACGATCGACGCTGTCGCCTCGGACCATCAGCCGCGCGATGCCGAGGACAAGCGCTTTCCCTTCGCCGAGGCGGCGCCTGGCGGCACCGGCCTTGCCACACTGCTCGGCGTGACGCTGGCGCAGGTGCACGGCAACGGCCTGGCCTTGAGCCGCGCCGTGGCGTTGCTCACCGCCGGGCCGGCTCGGCTGCTGAGGTTGCCGGCGGGACGGCTGGCGCGCGGCGAGGCGGCCGACCTGTGCCTGTTCCATCCCGAGCGCGCCTGGCAGGTGGTCGCCGGCAAGCTACCCGGCAAGGCGCAGAACACCCCGTTTGACGGCCGGGCGCTGGAGGGCCGGGTGCTCGGAACCTGGAAGGCCGGGCGCCAGGTGTTCGGCTAGGATCCGAGCCGACCGGCTCAGTAGGTTCGCAGCAGCGCCACCAAAATGCCCTGCACCTTGACCCGGTCGGCCGGGAAAATGCGCGTCTTGTGCTGCGCGTTGGCCGGCTCGAGCGCCACCGAGGCGCCGCGACGGCGCAGGCGCTTGAGCGTGACCTCCTGCTCGTCGACCAGGGCCACCACGACCTGGCCGTTCTCCGCCGTCTCGCCACGGCGGATCACCACCTTGTCGCCATCGAGAATGCCGGCCTCGATCATCGAGTCGCCGGCAACCTCCAGAGCGTAGTGCTCGCCGCCGCCAAGCAGGGCGAGCGGCACCTCGATCTGGGTGCCGTTATCGCGCAGCGCCTCGATCGGCAGGCCGGCGGCGATCCGGCCATACAGCGGCAGCTGCACCGCCGCGGCCTCGTTGGCGGCGCGCACCGCCGGAAAGCGGGCGGTGAAGTCGCCGCGGATGACGGTCGGCGAGAAGCCCGGCGGCGCTGCCCCGGCCGCATCGCCCGCAGCCGCACCAGATGGCGCGCGCACGGCTCGGCTTGGAACGGCGACGTCCTGCGGTGGTCGGATGATCTCCAGGGCGCGGGCGCGGTGATGATGGCGCTTGAGGAAGCCGCGCTCCTCGAGCGCCGAGATCAGCCGGTGGATGCCCGACTTGGAGCGCAGCTGGAGCGCGTCCTTCATCTCCTCGAAGCTTGGCGAAAAGCCGGTCTGCTTCAGATGGCCGTCGATGAACGTCAGCAACTCGTGCTGCTTGCGCGTCAACATGGCAAACCCCGCCCCCGCCGTAGCGGCAACGCCGACTCTGGAACAGATCGGCAACTTGCATGTTCTAGTTTAGTTCTCGAGATCACGTCAACACGTAGTTCACTCTAAACGCTGGACATGCGATTGCGCGTCGAGGCTTGAGAGAAAGGCGAGGGGCTTTGCCCCTCGACCCCATTAAAGGCGAAGCCTTTAAAATCCGTTTCTCAGTCGTGCCACGTGGTGAGGTCAGCGCCGTTAAGCAGCGGTTTCACTGGCTTCGCCAAGCTAGAAAGTATCAAACGTGACTCGGAGCGACAGGGTTCGTGCGGATGCACGCTCGCGCGTGACGGGTCCAGGGCGTAGCGGCCTAACGGTTCCCTCGGGCGAGGCTAGATGGATTGGCCGCGGAGGGACAGCCCCGGCCTTCTTGTCCTAAAGCCCCGGTAAATCGAGCCGGATGATCGAGACCAGGCTTCCCGCCTGCTGCGCCGGGTCGTGCGGCGGACGGCGGATCAGGCAGTTCGAACGAGCCAACTGGCGCAGCAGCGAGGAGTCTTGCCGGGCGTCGGCGCTGACGACGTGCCGGCCGTCGATGAGGCTCAGGGTCGCGCGGATGTGGTCTTCGCGCTCGTCGTTGGGTGGCAGCGCGACGTCGAGCGTGGCTTGGCTTTCCGCCGGCGGCGCGCCCGGGCCGCCGGAGAGGCGGTCGAGTGCGGGCAGCAGGAAGAGCAGCGCGCAGACGAAGGCGGAGACCGGGTTGCCGGGCAGGCCGAGCACGGGGATGTCGCCGAGGCGACCGAAGATGAGCGGCTTGCCCGGGCGCATGGCGATCTTCCAGAAATCGAGCGCGAAGCCGGCTTCGGCGAGGCCGGCGCGGACCAGGTCATGGTCGCCGACGCTGGCGCCGCCGATGGTGACCAGCAGGTCGCAGCCGCGCGCCCGGCCGGCGATGGCCGCGACTGCGCCGCGCTCGTCGGCGGCGACGGGCAGCACCAGCGGATGGGCGCCGGCGGCCCGCACCAGCGCGGCGAGCACATGGGCGTTGCTGCTGACGATGCCGCCGGCGGGGATGTCCTGGCCGGGCAGCACCACCTCGTCGCCGGTCGCCTGGATGGCGACGACGGGGCGGCGGTGCACGGTGAGCCAGGGCTGGTTGGCGGCGGCGGCGAGGCCGACGGCGCGGGCGCCAAGCCTGGCGCCGGCGGAGAGCAGCACGTCGCCGCGGCGAAAATCCTGGCCGGCGCGGCGGATGTGCCGGCCGAACTCCGGCGCTGCGGTGAAGCGCACCCGCTCGCCGTCGCGCACGGCGTCCTCCTGCAGCGCCACGGCGTCGGCGCCGTCGGGGACGACGCTGCCGGTGAACAGCCGAACGGCCTCACCCGGCGCCACGACCCCGGCAAAGGGGTGGCCGGCCGCCGCCTCGCCGACGACCTGCGTCCAGCTCGCGCCGGAGCCGGCCTGCACGGCGTAGCCGTCCATGGCCGAGACGTCGTGCGGCGGCTGGGTGACGCGGGCGACCACGTCCTCCGCGGCGACGCGGTTCCACGCCTCGGCGAGCGAGACCGTCTCGACCGGCGTGGGCCGCATCGCCGCCAGGATGCGGCCGCGCGCCGCCGCGACGTCGAGCAGGCCCGCCCCCCGCGGGGCCGTCATCGTTGCGTGAACTCGCCCGACTTGCCGCCGGCCTTGTGCACCACGCGCAGGCCCTCGACGCGCATCAAGCGGTCGACCGACTTGCACATGTCGTAGACGGTCAGCGCCGCCACCGAGGCGGCGGTGAGCGCCTCCATCTCGACGCCGGTGCGCCCGGTGGTGCGCACGGTCGCGGCGATCTCGATGCCGTCCTCCGCCGGGTCGAGCTCGATCGCGACGGCGGCGATCGGCAGCGGGTGGCAGAGCGGGATCAGCTCGGCGGTGCGCTTGGCCGCCATGATGCCGGCGATGCGGGCGACGCCGAGCACGTCGCCCTTGCGCGAGCGGCCCTCGCGGATCAGCGCCAGGGTCGCCGGCTGCATCACGACGCGGGCGCGCGCGGTCGCCGAGCGGTTGGTCTCCGACTTGTCGGAGATGTCGACCATGGCGGCCCGGCCGGCGGCGTCGAAATGGGTGAAGCTCATGCCGCACCCTGCCCGAGCAGCGCCCGCGTCGCCGCCGCCGTATCTTCCTGGCGCAGCAGGCTCTCGCCGACCAGGAAGCAGTTGACGCCGAGGGCGGTCAGCCGCTGCACATCGTCGCGGCCGCGAATGCCGCTCTCGGAGACGACGATGCGGTCGGGCGGCACGTGCTGCGCCAGCGCCTGCGTGGTCGCAAGGTCGGTCTGCAGGGTGCGCAGGTCGCGGTTGTTGATGCCGATCAGCTTAGTCTGCAGGCCAAGCGCGCGGTCGAGCTCGCGCCGGTCATGCACCTCGACCAGCACGTCGAGGTCGAGCGCGCGGGCAAGCGCCTCGAGCGCCAGCGCCTGGCTGTCGCTGAGGGCTGCCATGATCAGCAGGATGCAGTCCGCCCCGATGGCGCGGCTCTCATGCACCTGCCACTCGTCGAGGATGAAGTCCTTGCGCAGCACCGGCAGAGCGCAGGCGTTGCGTGCCGCCTGCAGGTGCTCGATCGCGCCATGAAAGTATGGGCCGTCGGTCAGCACGGAGAGGCAGGCGGCGCCCGCCGACTCGTAAGCGCGGGCCAGCGCCGCCGGGTCGAAATGCGCTCGGATCATGCCGCCGGAGGGCGAGGCGCGCTTGATCTCGGCGATCAGCCCGACGCCGCCGGCCTGCGGCGCGCCCCGGCCGTTCAGCGCGTTGTGCAGCGCCTGGCTGAAGTTGCGCGGGTGCGGCAGCTTGTGGGTGAAGCGCGCCCGCAGGCTCTCCGCCGGATGGCTGGCCCGCCGGCGCGCCACCTCCTGCATCGTCGACGCGCAGATCCGCGCCAGCGTATCGGGAACGGTCTCGTCCATCAGTTCTCCAAGTTCTGGCAGTTCTCCAAGTCCTGGCAGCTCTCCAAGCCTGGGCCGCTCTCCAAGCCCTGGCCGCCGGACGTCTCGCGCCGCAGACGATGCAGGACGCGCCGCGCCGCGCCGTCGTCGATCGAGCGCCGAGCCGGCCGCATCGCTGACGGCAGGTCGTGCGCCACGCCGGAGACGACAAGGGCGGCGGCGGCGTTGAGGAGAACGGTGTCGCGATAGGCGCCAGGCGCGCCGTCCAGCAACGCCAGCAGCGCCGCGGCGTTCTCTCCGGCCCCGCCGCCCCGGATCGCCTCGACCGGGCGGCGCGCCAGCCCGACCTCCTCCGGCGTCACCGTGAAGCGGCGCGTGCGGCCGGCCTCGAGCGCCACCACCTCGCTCGGCCCGGACAGCGTCAGCTCGTCGAGCCCGTCGCCATGCACGAGCCAGGCGCGCTCGGTGCCGAGGCGGTCGAGCACGGCCGCCATCGGCATGAGCCAGGCCGGGTCGAACACGCCGACCAACTGGCGCCTGACGCGCGCCGGGTTGGCGAGCGGGGCGGCGAGGTTGAAGATCGTGCGGGTCGGCAGCGCGGCGCGCGCCGCCGCGGCATGGCGCAGGGCCGCGTGGTGGCGCGGCGCGAACAGGAAGGCGAGGCCGACCGCGGCCAGGCAACGCTCAAGCCGCTCCGGCGACAGCTCCAGCCCGACGCCGAGGGCGGCCAGCACGTCGGCGCCGCCGGTGCGCGAGCTCAGCGCGCGGTTGCCGTGCTTGGCCACCGGCACGCCGGCGCCGGCGACGACGAAGGCGACGGCGGTCGACACGTTCAGCGTCTCGCGCCCATCGCCGCCGGTGCCGCAGACGTCGATCGCGTCCGCCGGCGCGGCGATCCCCACCATCCGCGACGTCAGCGCCCGCACCGCCCCGGTCAGCTCCTCGACGGTCTCGCCGCGCACCCGCATCGCCATCAGCAACGCCGCGATCTCCGCGTCCGAGGCCTCGCCCGACATCACCGCCTCAAACGCCGCTTTGGCTGCGGCCTCATCGAGCCGGGCGCCGGCCGCAAGCTGCGCCAGCACCGGACGCAGACCGCTCAGGCTGCCTGATCCTCGGCCCGGCGGGCCGTGTTGCTGCCGCGGGCGAGCGCCAGGAAATTGGCGAGCAGCGCGTGGCCGTGCTCGGAGGCGATGCTCTCGGGATGGAACTGCACCCCGAACACCGCGAGCGCCCGATGCCGCAGCCCCATGATCACGCCGTCGCTCGTATGCGCCGTCGCGACCAGGCTCGCCGGCAGGGTGCCCGGGTCGACCGTCAGGCTGTGGTAGCGGGTGGCGTTGAAGGGCGAGGGCAGGCCGGCGAACACGTCGCTGCCCTGGTGCAGCATCGCATCCACCTTGCCGTGCATCGGCACCGGCGCCCGCACGACCGTGCCGCCGAAGGCCTCGCCGATCGCCTGATGCCCCAGGCACACGCCGAGCAGCGGCACCCGGCCGGCGGCGGCCTGGATCAGCGGGATACAAATGCCGGCCTCGGCCGGGGCGCACGGCCCGGGCGAGATGACGATTGCCTCGAAGCGCCTGTCCAGCGCCGCCTCGACGCTGAGCGCGTCGTTGCGCACCACCTCGCACGCCGCTCCCAGTTCGCCGAGCAGGTGGACCAGGTTGAAGGTGAAGCTGTCGTAATTGTCGATGAGCAGGATCATGCCAGCGTCACTGTAGGAGCGGGCACTGTGGGAGCCGGCTCCTGCCCGGTCAACAAATCGAGCCGGCGGAGCTGCGGGAACAGCCGCATCCAGACGAGTGCCACGACGATCGTGCCGACCCCGCCCAGCACCACCGCCGGCACCGTGCCGAGCAGGCTCGCCGTCACCCCGCTCTCGAACTCGCCGAGCTGGTTGGACGTGCCGATGAACAGCGCGTTCACCGCACTCACCCGGCCGCGCATCGCGTCCGGCGTCTGCAACTGCACCAGCGAGGAGCGCACCACCACCGAGACCACGTCCGCCGCGCCGAGCACGAACAGTGCCGCCAGCGACAGCGGCATCGAGCGCGACACGCCGAACACGATCGTCGCGGCGCCGAACAGCCCCACCGCGGCGAACATCGCCGGCCCCGCCCGCCGCAGCTTCAGCCGCGACAGCACGACCGAGGTCAGCAGCGCCCCAACCGCCGGCGCCGCACGCAACGCCCCGAGACCCACCGTGCCGACCGAGAGGATGTCGCGCGCATACACCGGCAGCAGCGCCGTCGCCCCGCCCAGCAGCACCGCGAACAGGTCGAGCGACAGGCTGCCCAGGATCGCCGGCTTGCTGCGGATGTAGCGGATGCCGTCGAACACCGTGCCGCGAGCCGCCGGCGCCGGCAGCACCCGCCGCTCGGCCACGATCGTCGCACTCGCAACCGAGGCGGCGAAGAACAGCGCCCCGCATCCCGCATAGACCACCGCCGGCCCGGCCGCATACAGCAGCCCGCCCAGCGCCGGCCCGACAATCTGCGCCGAGGTGATCGCCGACGACGACAAGGCGAGCGCCGCCGGCAGCACCGCCGGC
Source organism: Acetobacteraceae bacterium (assembly GCA_963692975.2). GTDB lineage: Bacteria > Pseudomonadota > Alphaproteobacteria > Acetobacterales > Acetobacteraceae > CAXMMR01. The sequence continues at coordinate 194,331 of CAXMMR010000007.1, forward strand.
GCCAGCAGGCTCGGCAGCAGCGCCGACATCGCCGGGAACTCGAACGCCCGCGTCCCGCCCAGCAACGCCGCAATGACCAGAATGCCGTAGAAGCCGACCGCGCCGGTCGCACTCCCCACCGCCAGCGACAGCGCGCACAGGCCCTCGACCGCCTGGCACACGCTGGCAATGCGCCGTCGGTCGAACCGGTCGGCGACGTGGCCGACTACCAGCGTCAGCAGCATCTGCGGCAGGAAGGCGCACAGCCCGACCATGCCGAGGTCCCAGGTGCTGTGCGTCAGCGCATAGACCTGCCAGCCGAGGGCGACACTCTGCATCTGGAACGCAAAGGAGGACCCGGCTCGGGCGAGCCAGAAGCGGCGGAAGACGGGAAGTGTAAAAGGGGAAGGCATTAAGAAAGGCCAGGGCTCTGCCCTGGACGGGACCCCATCGCACATGTGCGATGGGAACCCGCCGCTGGGGCCGGGAGGCCCCAGACCCCATTTCGTTTGGTGAACATCAGGCAGCGACTTTCTTGCTTGGCGAAGCCGTTCGATTCATTTGCCGCCGCACAGCTCTCGGGCAAGACAAAGATAATGAATGGATTTTAAAGGCTTCGCCTTTAATGGGGTCCAGGGGCAAAGCCCCTGTCCTTCCTTCACTTGCCTGCCTTACCGACCCGCATTGGCAAATCGCACCGCCTCTTCGGCCGCCCGGAACAGGGCGCGCGACTTCTGCCGCGTCTCTTCGTACTCGCCCTCCGGGGTGCTGTCGGCGACCACGCCGCCGCCGGCCTGGACGTACATCGTGCCGTTCTTCACCACGGCGGTGCGCAGTCCGATGCAGGTGTCGAGCGTGCCGTCCGGGGCGAAGTAGCCGATGCAGCCGGCGTAGATGCCGCGCCGCGTGGGCTCGAGCTCCTCGATGATCTCCATGGCGCGGATTTTCGGCGCGCCGGTCAGGGTGCCGGCGGGAAAGCCGGCGGCCAGCGCGTCGACGGCGTCGAGCTCGGAACGGATCTTGCCTTCAACGGTCGAGGAGATGTGCATGACGTGGCTGAAGCGCTCGACGACGAAGCTTTCGGTCACGCGCACGCTGCCGAGTTGGCAGACGCGGCCGACATCGTTGCGGCCGAGGTCGAGCAGCATCAGGTGCTCGGCGCGCTCCTTGGGGTCGGCGAGCAGCTCGGCTTCGAGGTGGAGGTCCTGCTCGCGGGTGGCGCCGCGCGGGCGGGTGCCGGCGAGCGGGCGGATGGTGACGGTGCCATCGCGCAGCCGCACCAGGATTTCGGGGCTGCTGCCGACGATGGCGAAGCGGCCGGTATCAGCAAAGCCGAGGTCGAGCTGGAACAGGAAGGGCGCGGGATTGACGCGTCGCAGCGCCCGGTAGAGCGCCAGCGGCGGCAGGGTGAAGGGCACCGAGAAGCGCTGGCTGGGGACGATCTGGAAGGCGTCGCCGGCGGCGATGTATTGCTTCATCCGGCGCACGATGCCGAGGAAGTCCTCGCGCGGCATGTTGGAGCGCGGCTCGGCTTGGGCGGGCAGGGCGGAACGGGGCGGGGCGGCCGGCAGCGGGCCGTCGAGCAGCGCCTCGGCGGCGGCGAGACGCTGCTCCGCAGCGGTCCAGGCGGCGTCGGCTGTGACGTCGGCGCGCGGGTAGATCGGCGCCGCCAGGGTCAGCGCGTCGGTCACGTTGTCGAACACGGCGAACACGCCGGGGCGCAGCAGCACCGCCTCGGGCAGGCCGATCGCGTCGCGGTTCTTGCTCGGCAGCCGCTCCATCTGCCGCACCATGTCGTAGCCGAGATAGCCGAACAGCCCGCCCACCATCGGCGGCACCCCGTCCGGCAGGACCTGGCGGCTCTCGGCGATCAGCGCTCGCAGGCTGGCGAGCACGGGGCGCGGGTCCGGCACGAAAGGCCCGTCCTCGTCGCGCGAGGTCTCGGCCCGGCCGTCGATGCAGCGCCAGACCAGGTCCGGCGCCATCGCGATCACCGAGTAGCGGCCGCGCGCGGCGCCGCCCTCGATGCTTTCCAGCAGGATGCTGTTCGGCTTGTCGCCGCGCTGGTGCTGGGTGAGCTTGAGGTAGGCGGCGACCGGCGTCTCGAGGTCGGCGACGCGGGTGCGGAGCGCGAGACAGGGGCGGCCGGCGGCATACGCCTCGTGCTCCGCCGCGCCCATGCTCGCCTGGGGCATCATTGCGGCTGCGACATCTGGTCGAGTGTGGCCTGGTTGATCGAGGGCGACGCCTGCTCACGCAGCGCCCCGGCATAGGCCAGCTCGACATCATTGCCGAGCGACTGCGTCAGCTGCGCCACCAGCCGGTCATAGGCGTGCTGCTGCTCCGCCGGTGCGGCGGTCATGATCCGCGCCAGCGTCGCCACGGTGAAGCCGTCCGCGGTCTCGACCATGCTCGCGGCACCGGGCCTGAGCGCGAACACCGCGTGCGCCAGCTCCACCGGCACGCCCGGCGTTGTCCCCGATCGGCTGATCGGCGGCGTCAGCGTCACGGTGAGGCCGGCCCGCCTGGCCGCGACGTCGAGCGTCGGGCGGGCGGCGACGGGGCCTGACTGCACCGCCGCCAGCAACGAGGCGGCGGCGGCCTCTTGGGTGCGCCGAACCGCGTCGTGCCGCCAGTCCGCCAGCACCTTGGCGGCGACCTCCGGGTAGGGCCGCTGCGCCGGCGGCGTGATCGCCTCGACCTGCACGGCATACCAGACTGCGCCGCTCGGCGGGGTACCACCTGGTGCCCCGGGTGGCGGTGCGCCGGGGATCTGGGTCAGCTGGGTCGGCGCGCCCTTGGCGGTCGCGAACGCCTTGGCGATGATTTGCGACCGCGCGTCCGGGGGCGCCGGCACCGGCGCCGGCTCGCCGTCGGGGGTGAGGCCGCTCGCATCCAGCGTGCCCTCGACCGCGGCGGCACCCGCATCGGCCGGGATCTCGTCGAGCCCGGCGCCGCCGGCGAGCTTGTCCTGCAGCTTGTCGGCGGCGGCGTCGAGCTGGTCGGCGGCGCGGCTCTGGGCGATCTGGCGCGCCAGCGCCGCCTTCACGTCGTCGAAGCTCTGGTGCTTGCCGGGAACGATGCCGCTCACTCGCGCCACCTGCCAGCCGAGCGGCGTGTTCACCGGGCCGACCACGCTGCCCTCGCTCGCGGCGAACACCGGCGCGGCCAGCGCCTCGCTCGGCATCTGCGGCCGTGTCACCGTCGCGAGGTCCGCCGCCGCGCCGCCGAGCGCTTGCGCCTGCTTCTGCACCGCCGCCCAGGCGGCGGCGGGGTCGGCTGACGCGCCGCGCCAGGCGGCCGCGATCGCGCCCGCCGCGGCCTCGTTCGGCGCGCTGACCACCTGCACGCTGCGGCTGCCGTCATTGTCGAAGCTCGCCCGCTGTGCGGCGTAGGCGGCGCGCACATCGGCCTCGGGCACGCTCAGCCCGCGCGCGATCGTGTCGGCGTCCAGGACCACCAGCCGGATGCGGCGATACTCCGGCCGGGCATAGTCCTCCGGATGATTGTCGTACCAACGCTGCAGCACGGACGGGGCGGGCGGCGCCGGGGGCGGAACGGCGGCGAAGGGCAGGCTGGCGATCTGCGCCACCCGCTGCTCGGCCAGGAAGCCGAACACGCGCCGGGTCAGTTCCGCGGGCGCTGCGGCGCCGACGCGCACCTGCTCGATCAGCTGGCGTTGCACCAGGTCGTCGCGCACCAGGTCGAGAAAACGCGGCTCGGTCAGCCCGCGCGTCGTCAGCAGCCGGTCGAACTGGGCGTGGTCGAAATGGCCGGAGGCGTCCTGGAAGGCGGGGATGCCGAACACCGTCTGGCGCACCCAGTCGTCCGGCGCGGCAAGGCCCAGCGCGTAGGCGTGGTTGACGATCGCCTGCTGCACCACCAGCCCGTCCAGCGCCTGGCGCATCAGCCCGGCCCGCATGCTGGGCGGGATCTGCGACGGATCCGGCATCATCCGGCTGACCCGCGCGAGCTCCTGCTGGTAGGCGCCCTCCAGGTCGGCGCGCGTGATCCTGACGCCGCCGACGCTGGCGACGCTCTCCGGGTCGGACAGGCCGGCGCGCGTCGCCCCGCCGATCCCCCACAGCCCGAAGGCGCCCACCAGCACGATGAACATCAGCCGGGCCGGCCAGGTGCCGGCGAGGCGTCGCAGAAAGCCGAGCATGGTGGGGCAGGTCTCGTTTCGCGAAGGAGGGAGCGCCCGGACCATACCGATGCGGCGCTGAGCTTGCCAATATGACCGGCCGCGGCTAGCCCGAACGCAACCTCTTCGGGCAGGAAGCCAAGATGCGCCAGCTGATCGCCGGTAACTGGAAGATGAACGGCCTCGCCGCCGAGGCTGCCGCACTGGCTGAGGCCGTGCGCGACGGGTCGGCCGGCATCGCCGCCGAGCTCCTGGTCTGCCCGCCGGCGACCCAGCTTGCCGCGGTCGGCCGCATCCTCGCCGGCAGCCCGGTCGGCCTCGGCGGCCAGACCTGCCACCAGGACGCCGCCGGCGCCCATACCGGCGACGTCTCCGCCCCCATGCTCGCCGATCTCGGCTGCCGCTACGTCATCGTCGGCCACTCCGAGCGTCGCGCCAGCTGCGGCGAGATCGACGAGATCGTGCGACAGCAGGCGGTCGCCGCCACCGCGGCCGGGCTCATCCCCATCGTCTGCGTCGGCGAGAGCGACGAGCAGCGCTCCGGCGGCCAGGAGGTCGAGACCGTCGGCTGGCAGATCGAGGGCAGCCTGCCGAAGGACTTCGCCGGCGTGATCGCCTACGAGCCGGTCTGGGCGATCGGCACCGGCCGCACCGCCACTGAGAACGATGTCGTCCAGATGCATGCCTTCATCCGCGAAGAGCTGGTGCGCCAGCTCGGCGACCCCGGGCACAGGGTCCGCATCCTCTATGGCGGCTCCGTCAATCCGAACAACGCCGCGGCGATCCTCAGCGTCCCGCATGTCGGCGGCGCCCTCGTCGGCGGCGCCAGCCTGGACGCGGCGGCGTTCCTGGGGATTGCGAAGGCGGCGCAGGCGACAGTGGAAGAGTAAGGCAAGGCGAGGGGCTTTGCCCCTCGACCCCATTAAAGGCGGAGCCTTTAAAATCCGCTTTAATGGTCATGCCTTGGCGGCTGTGCTGCCAAACGGATGGGGTCTGGGGCCTCGGGCCCCAGCGGAGTCCAGAGGCAGAGCCTCTGGCCTTCCTTAATCCTTACTTCTAGAACCCGCGAGCAATGACGACCATTCTCCTCATCCTGCACCTGTTCGTCACCCTGGCGATGATCGGCGTCGTGCTGATCCAGCGCAGCGAGGGCGGCGGGCTCGGTATCGGCACGACGCAAGGCATGGGCTCGTTCATGGGCGGCCGCGGCACCGCCAACCTGCTCACCCGCACCACCGCGGTACTCGGCGCGTTGTTCTTCGGCCTGTCGCTGGCGTTGGCGCTGCTGAACCGCGGCACCACCGGCGTCGGCCATGACATCCTCTCCCAGCCGCCGGCGAGCAGCCAGGCGGCGCCGTCGGGGCTGCCGGTGCCGCCGACGCCGAACGCGACCCCGAACGCGACCCGGGGCGCCAAGCCCGGCAGCGTCACGCCGGCCACGCCGAACGGCGTTCCGCAGGTGCCGACGAAGTAGCGTCCGGTGACAGAATCCTGCCGTGTCGTCGTGATCGGCGCCGGCGCGGCGGGGTTGGCGGCCGCGGCGCGGCTGCGCGAGGCGGGCGCGACGCCGATCCTGATCGAGGCCGGCCAACGTATCGGCGGGCGCGCCCATACCGTGCGCGAGGCGGCGCTCGGCGGCGCAGCGCTCGACCTCGGCGCCTCCTGGATCCACGATGCCGAGCGCAACCCGCTGGTCGCGATCGCCGCCGCCGCCGGCGAGGCGCTGATCGAGCCGCCCGAGATGCATTGCGGCCGCAGCTTCCGGCGCGGCGAGGTTGCGGATGCGGCGGCCCTGTCCGTCTATGAGGACGAGGAGACGGCCTGGATCGCGGCCGCCGAGGCGAAGCTTGGCGGCGCCGACATCAGCCTGGCCGAGGCGGTCGCGCAGCGACGCGGCCGGCCCTGGGCGGCGAGCGTCGAGGCCTGGGAGGGCGCCATCATCGCCGCGGCCGATGCCGGCGCGCTGTCGCTGCGGGATTGGCACCGCAACCGTCTCGGCGGGCGCAACCTGCGGGCGCAGGGTGGCCTGGGGCGCTTCGTGGCCGACAGGCTCGGGCCGCCGGCCGGGCCGGTGCGGACAGGCCTTGCCGCGCACCGGATCGGCTGGGACGACGCCTGCGTGCGCGTCCACACCGCGGAAGGCGTGATCGAGGCGGTCGCCGTCATCGTCACCGTCTCCACCGGGGTGCTGCGCAGCGGCCGCCTCGCCTTCGACCCGCCGCTGCCGGCTGGTCACCTGGCCGCGCTCGACGCCTTGCCGCAGGGGCTGCTCAACAAGGTCGCGTTGCGCGCCACGGGTGCGGACCGGCTCGGCCTGCCGTCCTCCTGCACGCTGGACCGCGACCTTGCGCCCGCCGAGCCGGCGATGATCTTCCAGGCCTGGCTGGACGGCGCCGACCACGTGATCGGCTTCGTCGGCGGCGAGGTTGCCCGGCAGCTCGCCCGTGCGGGCCACGCGGCCGCCTTCGCCTTCGCCCGCGACCAGCTCGCCGCGATGCTGGGCGGCGATGCCCGACGCGCCGTCGCACAGACCGGTGTGGCCAGCGACTGGGCCGACGACCCCTGCTTCCTCGGCGCTTATGCCTATGCCGTGCCGGGCGGCGCGGAGGCCCGGGCGCAACTGGCCGAGCCGCTTGCCGGCGCCCGAGTCGTCCTCGCCGGCGAGGCTTGCCGGACGGACGGCCTGGCAGGAACGGTCGGCGGCGCCGTGCTTTCCGGTCGCGATGCCGCGGATTGTGTCATCGCAGGGTTCCAAGGCAGGCCGGCGCGGGTGTAGGAAGGCGGCCCATGACGCGGTTCGTCTTCATCACCGGCGGCGTGGTTTCCTCTCTCGGCAAGGGCATCGCCTCGGCGGCGCTGGCCGCGCTGCTGCAGGCCCGGGGTTACCGGGTGCGCCTGCGCAAGCTCGACCCCTACCTCAACGTCGATCCCGGCACGATGAGCCCGTACCAGCACGGCGAGGTGTTCGTCACCGATGACGGCGCCGAGACCGACCTCGACCTCGGCCATTACGAACGGTTCACCGGCGTGCATGCGACGCGCGCCGACAACGCCACCACCGGGCGCATCTACTCCGAGGTGATCGCGCGCGAGCGCCGCGGCGACTATCTGGGCGCCACCGTTCAGGTGATCCCGCACATCACCGACGCGATCAAGGACGTGGTGCTGCGCGAGACCGACGACCTCGACTTCGCGCTGATCGAGATCGGCGGCACCGTCGGCGACATCGAGAGCCTGCCGTTCCTCGAAGCCATCCGTCAGCTCGGCAACGATCTCGGGCCTGAGAGGACGATGTACGTGCACCTCACGCTGGTGCCCTACATCGCCTCGGCCGGCGAGCTGAAGACCAAGCCGACTCAGCACTCGGTCAAGGAGCTGCAGAACGTCGGCATCCAGCCGCAGATGTTGCTGTGCCGGTCCGACCGCCCACTGCCTGACAACGAGCGGCGCAAGATCGCCTCGTTCTGCAACGTGCGGCCCGAGGCGGTGGTCGCCGCACTCGACGTCGACACCATCTACGCGGTGCCGATCAGCTACCACGAGGGCGGCATGGACCGCGAGGTGCTGCGCCATTTCGAGCTGCCGTTCGACCAGCCGCCGAACATCGAGAAATGGCACCGGATCGCCGCCATCGTGCGCGCGCCGGAAGGCGAGGTGCGCATCGCTGTCGTCGGCAAATACACGAACCTTCTCGACAGCTACAAGAGCCTTAACGAGGCGCTTGCCCATGGCGGTATCGCCAATCGCGTAAAGGTTCACCTCGACTGGGTCGACAGCGAAGTGTTCGAGCAGCCGCACTCGGTGCATCGGCTCGAGGGCGTGCACGGCATCCTGGTGCCCGGCGGCTTCGGCGAGCGCGGGACCGAGGGCAAGATCGAGGCGGTGCGGTTCGCCCGCGAGCGCAACGTTCCATTTCTCGGCATCTGCTTCGGCATGCAGATGGCCGTCATCGAGTGCGCCCGCAACCTCGCCGGCCTGCCGGACGCCTCATCGACCGAATTCGGGCCGACCGATCAGCCGGTCGTCGGCCTGCTCACCGAGTGGGCGCGCGGCAACGAACGCGAACGCCGCGAAGCCGGCGGCGACATGGGCGGCACCATGCGCGTCGGCGCCTATCCGGCAGAATTGGCGGAAAACTCCCTGGTGCGCACCGTCTATGATGGACAGGCGCACATCGAGGAGCGCCATCGCCATCGTTTCGAGGTCAACGTGCATTACCGAGAGCGGCTTGAGGCCGCGGGGCTGCTGTTCTCCGGCCTATCGCCGGACGGCATCCTGCCCGAGATCGTCGAGTATCCGCGCCACCCGTGGTTCATCGGCGTGCAGTATCACCCCGAGCTGAAGAGCAAGCCCTTCGACCCGCACCCGTTATTCTCGGGGTTCATCACCGCCGCGGTGAAGCATTCAAGGCTTGTTTGAGAAAAAGAAAGAGTTCTTTTTTGAAAAAAAGAACCAAAAAACTTTTTTCCGTTTAGAGGACGAGTCGCGCGGCACGTCCCTACTCGGATAAGAGTTTTTTGCTTCTTTTTTGCAAAAAAGAAGCCCTTGCTTTTCGATCGATGGAGGCTCCTCGCTTTGACAGACGTCACCGTCGGCACCGTCACTTTCGCGCAAGACCGTCCATTCGTGCTGATCTCCGGTCCCTGTCAGATCGAAAGCCGCGCGCATGCGCGCGAGGTCGCGGCTGCGCTTGTCGAGATGACCCGGGCTGCCGGCATTCCGATGGTGTACAAGAGCAGCTTTGACAAGGCGAACCGTACGTCCGCTGGTGCTGCGCGCGGCGTCGGCTTGCATGAGGGCCTTGAGATCCTCGCCGGCATTCGCGCCGAGTTCGGCGTGCCGGTGCTGACCGACGTGCACGCCGTCGAGCAGTGCGCGCCGGCGGCGAAGGCGGTCGACATCCTGCAGATCCCCGCCTTTCTGTGCCGCCAGACCGACCTGCTGCTCGCGGCCGGGGAGACCGGCGCGGCGATCAACATCAAGAAGGGCCAGTTCCTCGCACCGTGGGACATGGCCAACGTCGCCGCCAAGGTGGCCGCCACCGGCAACCAGCGCATTCTGCTGACCGAGCGGGGCGCCTCCTTCGGCTACAACACGCTGGTCAGCGACATGCGCGCCCTGCCGGTGCTCGCCGCCACCGGATATCCGGTGGTGTTCGACGCGACCCACTCGGTGCAGCAGCCCGGCGGCCTTGGGGTCGCCTCGGGTGGGCAACGCGAGTTCGCCCCGGTGCTTGCGCGTGCCGCGCTCGCCGTCGGCGTCGCCGCGCTGTTCATCGAGTGCCACCCCGATCCCGACCACGCGCCGAGCGACGGGCCGACGATGCTGCCGCTCGCCCAGATGCCGGCGCTGCTGGCGCGGCTCGTGGCGTTCGATCGGTTGGCCAAGGAGTAGCGACAGGAAGGCCAGGAGCTCTGCTCCTGGACTTCGCTGGGGGCGGCGCCCCCAGACCCGCATTTAACCCTGAAGTCACGAATAATAAATGGATTTTAAAGGCTCCGCCTTTAATCGGGTCCAGGGGCGAAGCCCCCGGCCTTCCTTCGCTACAGCCGAAACGCCTCCCGCGTCCCAAGCCAGCCCTGCACGCGCTCGACGGCCTCTTCCATGCAGGCTTCGAAGCCGAGCGTGTCGGCCAGGCTGGCGGCGGCATCCGCAAGCTGGCGCGTTTTCGCGTCGTGCTGCCTTGTCCAGTCGACCGCCTCCGCCAGGTCTGAGAGGTCGGGCGCGACCGGCACGTGCGTCTGCCAGGGCACCAGCCGGTCGTAGTACCATTGCCGAAAGCCGTGCTCCGAGCCGACCTTGAGAATGCAGGAGCGGCTGAGCAGCGAGCAGAACAGGCCGCTCCAGGCGTTGCTGTTGCCGTCCATGTCGATCACCACGCGGTGCTGCAGGAACGCCTCGCGGCTGATCAGCGGGCGCAGCAACCCGGCCGCGGTCACCCGTTCGGCAAGCCACGGCTCGTGCATCTGCGCAAGCGTCGTGATGCCGCAGTCGGTGAGCGGTGCGAGGTCCGGCTGGGCGGCGCGGCGGCACAGCGACAGCCGTTGCAGCCAATCCAGATCGTCCGGCGCGCCTTCGCCGGGCGGTTGCACGCGCCGCATGCCGGTGGACGAGCCGCGCCAGAACACCCGCGCGTCGCGCGCTTCCCAGGCCGGCAGCGCGTCGCGGCAGTGCTGGCGAAATCGCGCGTAGCCACCGCTCGCATAGAAGTCCGGGTCCGGCACGAGGCAGACGCGCGGGTCGTAGCTGCAGAAGCCCAACGCTGCGTGGTAGGACGCGTCGCCCACCTCGGCGTGCAGGGTGCATTCCCCACTGAGCCGCCCGGCGATCGCAAGCAGCACCGCGCTGCGCCGCAGGATCTCGAACAGCGAGCCATGCCGGTAAGTGATCGGCCGCAGCGTCACCTCGATCGCTGCCCCGTCCAGGCGCAGCGTCAGCAGCTCGCTCGCCCACTCCGGCGGCACTCCCTCAAGCTCCGCCAGCCGCCAGCGCACCGGGCGGCCGCCGGCGATCGGCCGCGCATGGCTGTCGAGCACGCCGTTCACGGCGGCGACGAAATCCGCCTGCGACAGCCGCGCATGGTCCGGCGCCAGGGCGAACAGGGCCTGCTGAAAAGCCGCGTTCTCGGCGATCGCGGACGGGCTTGAAAACGTCACGGCTGTACTCCGGTCGGGAAGGAAGGCCAGGGGCGTCTCCCCTGGACCCGATTAAAGGCGGAGCCTTTAAAATCCATTTTCTTTGAGGACGAAACGGTCAGGACCCTCACGGACGGGGGTCTGGGGCCTCAGGCCCCAGCGGTGTCCAGAGGCAGAGCCTCTGGCCTTCCTGACCGAACCCGTGGCACACGACCGCCGCAGTAGGAGCCCCATCGTTATGAGCGCCATCACCGACATCATCGCGCGCGAGATCCTCGACAGCCGTGGTAACCCGACGGTTGAGGTCGACGTGATCCTGGAGTCCGGTGCCGTCGGCCGTGCGGCCGTGCCCTCCGGCGCCTCGACCGGCGCTCATGAGGCGGCCGAGCTGCGCGACGGCGACAAGGCGCGCTATGGCGGCAAGGGCGTGCTGCAGGCGGTGGCCAACGTCGAGGGCGAGATTTTTGATCTCGTCGGCGGCCAGGATCCGACCGAGCAGGTCCGCCTCGACAACGCGATGATCGACCTCGACGGCACGCCGAACAAGTCGCGGCTGGGCGCCAACGCCATCCTCGCCGTGTCGTTGGGCATCGCCAAGGCGGCCGCCGCCGAGTTCGGCATGCCGCTCTACCGTTACGTCGGCGGCGTGTTCGCCCGCACCCTGCCGGTGCCGATGATGAACATCGTGAACGGTGGCCAGCATGCCGATAATCCGATCGACATCCAGGAGTTCATGATCCAGCCGGTCGCTGCCGGCACGGTTGCGGACGCCGTGCGCACCGGCTCCGAAATCTTCGGCCAGCTCAGGCGCGGCCTGAAAGACGCAGGCTACAACACCAATGTCGGCGACGAGGGCGGCTTTGCGCCGGCGCTGAAATCGGCCGACGAGGCGCTCGCCTTTATCACCCGCGCCTGCGAGCGCGCCGGCTACCGCCCCGGCGAGGACGTCACCTTCGCGCTCGATTGCGCCGCCACCGAGTTCTACCGCGGCGGCCGCTACGAGCTCGCCGGCGAGGGCAAGTCGCTGGACGCCGGCGGCATGGTCGACTACCTCGCCGAACTCGCCGGCCGCTATCCGATCGTCTCGATCGAGGACGGTTGCGCCGAGGACGATTGGGACGGCTGGAAGCTGCTAACCGACCGTCTCGGCGCCAAGCTGCAGATCGTCGGCGACGACCTGTTCGTGACCAATCCGGAGCGGCTGGCGCGCGGCATCGAGAGCGCGACGGGCAACGCGATCCTGGTCAAGGTCAACCAGATCGGCACGCTGACCGAAACGCTCGAGACGGTGGAGATGGCGCAGCGGGCGGGGATGCGCGCGGTGATGAGCCATCGCTCGGGCGAGACCGAGGACAGCACCATCGCCGACCTCGCGGTCGCGACCAATTGCGGGCAGATCAAGACCGGCAGCCTCAGCCGCAGCGACCGGATGGCGAAATACAACCAGCTGATCCGCATCGAGGCCGAGCTCGGCCCGGCGGCGCGCTACGCCGGACGCACCATCCTGAAGCAATAAAGTCGTTCTGCCCGCCTGCACGCTGTGGTAGAAACAGGTCGCGAAAACAGGGGAAAGCCGATGGATCTGGCGCAGTCGGTCAAGCGGAAGAGCAAGGCGCTGCTGCCGCCGGCGCTGTTCCTCGCCCTCACCGGCTATTTCGGCTGGAACGCGACGCAGGGCGATCGCGGGCTGCGTAGCTATGCGCTGCGCGAGCAGCAGCTTGCCAGCGTGCAGGCCGAGCTCGTCGTGGCGCAGGGCGAGGCGGCGGACTGGGCGCGCAAGGTGGCCGGCCTGCAATCCGCCCACCTCGATGCCGACACTGTCGACGAACGCGCCCGCGCGATGCTCAACCTGGCCGATCCGACCGACGTGGTCGTGCCGTATGGGCCCGATAAGAAGCTCTACTAAAGAGAGGAAGGCCAGGGGCGTTGCCCCTGGACCCAATTAAAGGCGAAGCCTTTAAAATCCATTTGTTTATTCATGTTCGGCCGGTCGGTTGTCGTTGTCAGGCGTCGACATCAAACGGCTTTGCCAAGCAAGCTGGAGGTTGTCCTTCACGCCCGTGAATAGGGTCTGGGGCCGCGGGCCCCAGCGAGGTCCAGGAGCAGAGCTCCTGGCCTTGCCTTACCTTGCCCCGTCACCGCTCCAGCCCTAGGTCTTGGCTCAAGGCCAGGAGACCTAAGACCATGGACCAGATGCCAGCCGCCGCCGCATCGCTCGATCGCGATCGCCTGCGCGAGGCTTATCGCATCATGTACCTCATCCGCCGCTTCGAGGAGCGTGCCGGCCAGCTTTACGGCATGGGGCTGATCGGCGGCTTCTGCCACCTCTACATCGGCCAGGAGGCGGTCGTCACCGGCGTTCAGCTCGCGCTCGCCGAGGGCGACCAGGTCATTACCTCCTATCGCGAGCACGGCCACATGCTGGCCACCGGCATGGAGGCGCGCGGCGTCATGGCCGAGCTCACCGGGCGTGCCACCGGCTACTCGCGCGGCAAGGGCGGCTCGATGCACATGTTCAGCAAGGAGAAGCATTTCTACGGCGGCCACGGCATCGTCGGCGCTCAAATCAGCCTCGGCACCGGGCTCGCGTTTTCAAACTGGTATCGCGGCACCGACAGCGTGACCATCGCCTACATGGGCGAGGGCGCCTCGAACCAGGGCCAGGTGTTCGAAAGCTTCAACATCGCAGCTCTGATGAAGCTGCCCTGCGTCTACGTGATCGAGAATAACCGCTACGGCATGGGCACCAGCGTCGAGCGCGCCTCCGCCTCGCGCGACCTGTCCGGCAACGGCTCGCCCTGGGGCATTCCGGGCGAGCGGGTGGACGGCATGGAGGTGAACGCGGTGCACGCTGCCGCCAGCCGGGCGGTCGCGCATTGCCGCGCCGGCCACGGGCCCTACCTGCTGGAGATGTCCACCTACCGCTATCGCGGCCACTCGATGTCCGATCCCGCAAAGTATCGCACCCGCGACGAGGTGCAGAAGATGCGCAGCGAGCGCGATTGTCTGGAAAGTGCCCGCGCCATGTTGCTGGCCCAGGGCATGGACGAGGCGTCGCTCAAGGCAATGGAGGACGAGGTGAAGGAGACCGTGGCCGAGGCCGCCGCCTTCGCCCAGTCCAGCCCCGAGCCCGATCCTGCCGAGCTGTGGACCGACATCCTGGTGGAGCCACGCGTCTGATGTCGACGCAGATCCTGATGCCGGCGCTCAGCCCGACGATGACCGAGGGCAAGCTCGCGCGCTGGCTGATCAAGGAGGGTGCGGCGGTGCACGCCGGCGACGTCATCGCCGAGATCGAGACCGACAAGGCGACGATGGAGGTGGAGGCGGTCGACGAGGGCACGCTCGCCCGTATCCTGATCGACGAAGGCACCGACGGTGTGGCGGTGAACACGCCGATCGCCGTGCTGTCCGGGCAGGGCGAGGCGCCGGACGCGCCGATCACCGCCGAGGACGCGCCGCTGCCGCGCGTTGCCGCCGAAGGTGAGGGGATGCGCGAGATCGCCGACCGCTCGGCGCAGAACTGGTCGGCCGAGCTCGGCGCCACGCCGGCGCCCGAGCGGACCGCAAGCGACAAGGGTGGGGACGACAAGGATTGGGGTCCGACCGCCTCCATCACCGTGCGCGAGGCGCTGCGCGACGCCATGGCGGCGGAGCTGCGCGCCGATGACAGCGTGTTCCTGATGGGCGAGGAGGTCGCGCAGTATCAAGGCGCCTACAAGATCAGCCAGGGCCTGCTCGACGAGTTCGGCCCGCGCCGCATCATCGACACGCCGATCACCGAGCACGGGTTTACCGGCGTCGGCGTGGGTGCGGCGATGGCCGGGCTGAAGCCCATCGTCGAGTTCATGACCTTCAACTTCGCCATGCAGGCGATCGACCAGATCATCAATTCGGCCGCCAAGACGCTCTACATGTCCGGCGGCCAGATGGGTTGCCCGATCGTCTTCCGCGGCCCGAACGGCGCCGCCTCGCGCGTCGCCGCCCAGCACAGCCAGGACTATGCCAGCTGGTACGCGCACTGCCCCGGCCTGAAGGTGCTCGCGCCGTATTCGGCCGCCGACGCCAAGGGATTGCTGCGCGCGGCGATCCGAGACCCCAACCCGGTGGTCTTCCTCGAGAACGAGATCCTGTACGGCCAGCATTTCGACTGCCCGGTCGCGGAGGATTTCATCCTGCCGATCGGGCGCGCCAAGATCGAGCGGGTCGGCACCGACGTGACCATCGTCGCCTACTCGATCATGGTCGGCGTCGCGCTCAAGGCCGCCGAGGCGCTCGCCGCGGACGGCATCGAGGCCGAGGTGATCAACCTGCGCTCGCTGCGCCCTCTCGACACCGAAACGATCATCGCGAGCGTGAAGAAGACCTCCCGCCTGGTCACGGTGGAGGAGGGCTGGCCCTATGCCGGCATCGGCTCCGAGGTCGTGATGGTGGCGATCGAGCAGGCGTTCGACTGGCTTGATGCGCCGCCGGTGCGCGTCGCCGGCCACGACGTGCCGCTACCCTACGCCGCCAACCTCGAGAAGCTGGCCTTGCCGCAGCCGGATTGGGTGATCGCCGCGGTGAAGAAGATCGTCTGATGGCCACCAACATTCTGATGCCGGCGCTGAGCCCGACGATGACCGAGGGCACGCTGGCGCGCTGGCTCAAGCGCGAGGGCGAGAGCGTGTTGGCCGGCGACGTCATTGCCGAGATCGAGACCGACAAGGCGACGATGGAGGTGGAGGCGGTCGACGAGGGCGTGCTCGGCCGCATCCTGGTCGCCGACGGCACCGCCAACGTCGCCGTCAACGCGCCGATCGCGGTGCTGGTCCAGCAGGGCGAACGCGTGCCCGATGCCGGCGCGCCGGAGGCCCGATCATCCGAGCCGGCAAAGCCGAAGCCTCAGAGCGCCGACAGCTCGGCCAAGGGTGCCACGCCCTCCCACGCACCGGTCGGGCCCGCCGCCGCCGCGACACCGCCGGGCCGCATCTTTGCCTCGCCGCTCGCCCGGCGGGTCGCCAAGGACCGCGGCATCGACCTCACCGCGCTGAAGGGCAGCGGGCCGAACGGCCGCATCGTCCGCGCCGACGTCGAGCACGCGCGCCACACTGCTGCGCCGCCTGCGCCCACTCCTTCACCGCTCGCCAAGGCGCCACCCGCGCCATCGCAGCCGGCGGCGTCCGCCGCGGGCAGCCCACCAGGCGGTGCCGAACACCTCGATGCGCCGCGTGATCGCGCGGCGGCTCACCGAGAGCAAGCAGTTCGTCCCGCATTTCTACGTCTCGATCGACGTGGAGCTCGACGCGCTGCTCACGCTGCGCACGCAGCTCAATGCGCAGTCCGCCGCCGAGGGACCGGGCGCCTTCAAGCTGTCGGTCAACGACCTGCTGATCAAGGCTGCGGCAGTGACGCTGCGGCGCGTGCCGCGCGTCAACGCGAGCTACACCGACGAGGCGGTGCTGCTCTACGACGACGCCGACATCTCGATGGCGGTCGCGATCTCCGACGGCCTCATCACCCCGATCATCCGCCAGGCCGACCGCAAGAGCGTCGTCGCCATCAGCAACGAAGCGAGAGACCTGGTTGCGCGCGCGCGCGCCGGCAAGCTCAAGCCGGCCGAGTTCCAGGGTGGAACGTTCTCGATCTCCAACATGGGCATGTACGGCGTCACCAGCTTCTCGGCGATCCTTAATCCGCCGCAGGGCGGCATCCTCGCCATCGCCGCCGGCGTGCCGCGCGCCATCGTGCGCGACGGGCAGCTGGCGGTGGCGACGGTGATGACGGCGACGCTGTCGGCCGACCATCGGGTGATCGACGGCGCGCTCGCCGCCGAGTGGGTGGCGGCGTTCAAGGCGGTGGTGGAGCAGCCGCTGAGCCTGATGCTGTGACGATGACGCTGCGGGCGGCGTGTGTCGACGACGTGCCGATATTGCTCGACCTGATCACGCAATTAGCGCGCTACGAGCGTCTCGAGGCGGCTGCGGTGGCAACGCCGGCGCTGCTGGAGCGTCATCTGTTCGGCCAAGCGCCGCGCGCCCACGCGCTGCTGGCCGAGCGGGACGGCGAGCCCTGCGGCTTCGCGCTCTGGTTCTTCAGCTTCAGCACGTTCACCGGGCGGCCGACGCTGTTTCGTCGAGGACGTGTTCGTCCGCGAGGCGTCGCGCGGGTGCGGCATCGGACGGAGCATTTTCGCCGAGCTCGCGCGGCAGGCCGTGGCGGCGGAGTGCGCGCGGATGGAGTGGTCGGTGCTTGACTGGAATGAACCGGCGATCGGCTTCTACCGCAGCATCGGCGCGGAAGGCCTGGATGACTGGACGGTGCAGCGGCTCGCGGGCGGGTCGCTGCTGACCCTCGCAGGAGAAGCGCATGGCTGATGCCCAGCAGTTTCGATCGTTATCGTTCTCGGCGGCGGGCCTGGCGGCTACGTCGCCGCGATCCGCGCCGCGCAGCTCGGCATGAAGACCGCCGTCGTCGAACGCGAGCATCTCGGCGGTATCTGCCTGAATTGGGGCTGCATTCCGACCAAGGCGTTGCTGCGCTCGTCGGAGATCAACCACCTGCTGCACCATCTCGACGAGTTCGGCTTTGCGGCCGAGAACATCCGTTTTGATCTTGAAAAGGTCGTGGCGCGCAGCCGCCGCATCAGCAAGCAGCTTGCCGGCGGCGTCGGCTTTCTGCTCAAGAAGAATAAGGTCGCTACGTTTGACGGCAGCGGCCGGCTCGCCGGCCGCGACACCGTCGCCGTCGAGAAGGACGGCAAGCCGGTGGCGACCCTGAGCGCGCCGCACGTTATTCTGGCGACCGGCGCCCGCGCCCGCCCGCTGCCTGGGCTCGAGGCCGACGGCAGGCTGGTCTGGACCTATCGCGAGGCGATGGTGCCGCCGCTGATGCCGAAATCGCTGCTGGTGGTCGGCTCCGGCGCGATCGGCATCGAGTTCGCCAGCTTCTTCGCCAACATGGGCGCAAGCGTCACCGTCGTCGAAGTGTTGGACCGCATCCTGCCGGTGGAGGACGAGGAGATCGGCGCCTTCGCCCGCAAGGCGTTCGAGGCGCAAGGCATCCGCATCCTGACCGCCGCCAGGCTCGGCGCCGTTCGAAAAGATGCTGACAGTGTCAGCATCGAGGTCAATATTGGCGGCAAGGCCGAGACGATCACCGTGGATCGCGTGATCTCGGCGATCGGCATCATCGGCAACACCGAGGGGCTCGGCTTGGAGGGCACCGCCGTCAAGGTCGAGAAGACGCATGTGCTGATTGACGAGTTCTGCCGCACCGGCGAGCCCGGCGTCTATGCGATCGGCGACCTCGCCGGCGCGCCTTGGCTCGCGCACAAGGCAAGCCACGAAGGCGTCGTCTGCGTCGAGAAGATCGCCGGCGTGCCGGACGTGCATCCGATCGACTGGAGCAACATCCCCGGCTGCACCTATTGCCGTCCGCAGATCGCCTCCGTGGGCCTCACCGAGGCCGCCGCCCGCCACGCCGGCCACGAGCTGCGCGTCGGCCGTTTCCCCTTCATCGGCAACGGCAAGGCGATCGCCATGGGCGAACCCGACGGCATGGTGAAGGTTGTGTTCGACGCCGGGAGCGGCGCATTGCTCGGCGCTCATATGGTGGGCGCCGAGGTCACCGAAATGATCCAGGGCTACGCCATCGCCCGCACGTTGGAGACCACCGAGGTCGAGCTGATGCACACCGTCTTTCCGCATCCGACCGTGAGCGAAACGATGCACGAGGCGGTGCTGGGCGCCTGGAACCGGGCGATCCATTTCTAGGCAAGGCCAGGGGCTTTGCCCCTGGACCCCATTAAAGGCGAAGCCTTTAAAATCCATTCATTGTCAGCGCTCCTCGTGGATGGGGGTCTGGGGCCTCGGGCCCCGTCGTGCGACTGCACGCTGCGCGTGACGGGTCCAGGGCAGAGCTCTGGCCTTTCTAAAGTGCCAGCACCCACCTCAACTGTTTATTAATGTATGCGGCGCAGGATCGCTCTATCGAACAGATGGAGACCGGCCGTGGCCGAGAGCACGCTTGTCAATCGCAACATAACTGCCAGCGGCAAGCGCACGAGCATGCGTCTGGAGCCGGAGCTTTGGAACGGTCTGCAGGAGATCTGCCGGCGCGAGCGTGCTGACCTCAGCACGATGGTTCGCCGCATCCATAAGGAGAGCGGCGGCGGCGGGCGCACCAGCGCGGTGCGCGTCTACGTGCTGCGCTACTTTCGCGCCGCGACGACGGAGGAGGGGCATCGCTCGGTCGGTCATGGCTCCATGCCGGAGTCGGGCGGCAATCACCACGCTCGCGCTGCCGCCATGTGAGGCGCGGCCGGCCCCGGCCGCACGTTGCGAACAGGGTGCCGAAACGGCTGGGCTGACCTTGAAAGCCGCAGGAGGCTGGGCTAACTCCTGGCGCCTGCGACGGGCCGACGCGTCGGCCCTGCGCCCAGGTAGCTCAGTTGGTAGAGCATGCGACTGAAAATCGCAGTGTCGGTGGTTCGATTCCGCCCCTGGGCACCATTGCCCCTTACTCTACCGCTTCTCTCAACCGCCGTTCCTACGCCATTTCACGCTTAAATCATTGATCTGGCTTAAAACTGAGCCGGGTTAGCGTGTTGTGGTGTGTTGCCGGATACTACCTCGCACCGCCGGTATCGATCGCCTGTTGATGGTAGCTTTGTTGGTATCCGCGCCCCCTGTTGGTATCGTCCCTGCAAGGAGGTCAAGCGATGCCGCTAACGGATGCGAAATGCCGGTCCGTCCAGTCGGGACCTAAGCTCCAGAAGTTGACCGACGGCGGCGGATTGCAGCTCTGAGTACAGCCGAACGGCGCTCGGCTGTGTCGATTCGCCTATGGATTTGGCAGCAAGCAGAAGCTTCTAGCGCTCGGCGTCCATCCAACGATCCCCTTGATTCGAGTCCGCCAGATGCGGGAGGACGCCAGGCGTCTCCTGGCCGATGGCCACGACCCGGCAGTCGAAAAGAAGCGCCAGGCTCAGGCCCGATCGGACGCGCCGACGTTCTGCGGCGTTGGCACGGAATACGTGGCCAAGCTGAAGCGAGAAGCTCGATCGGAAGTGACACTTGCCAAGACACACGGGCTGCTCGGGTTTGCCAACGCGGAGTTCGGCGATGATCCGATCCGTGAGATTACGGCGCAGGCCATCCTGAAGGTGCTGCAGACCCTTGAAGTTAGAGGGCGCTACGAGTCGGCACGACGGCTCCGATCGACGGTCGGAAGCGTCTTCCGATATGCTATCGCCACTGCTCGCGCCGAAACCGACCCGACCTATGCCCTGTGCGGCGCCCTCACTCAGGTAAAGTCGACACCGCGGGCCGTGCTCACGGAGCCCGGGCAGGTCGGCTGCAGGACCCGGCGCTGCTCGACCAACTCGTCACCGAGAAGCTCCGGCGCGAGGCGGACGCTGTGGCTGCCGAGGGCTGGAAGTGGATCGAGGTCGCACCCGACTTCGCCTATGGCCACCATTTCGGGCTCCGGCAGCTCCGCGCGAGCCGGTTGCATGTTCAGTCGAGGAGGAGGCGACGCGGGACGCCTTGCGGGAGGAGTATGACCGGCTCGAGGAGGAGTATGCGGGTGACGAGGACCTGCCGGAGGAGATCGATCGACGCTTCGGCGAGATCGAGACCATGCTTGGCACGCTGGCAGATCGGCCGGCGACGTTCGCGTCGGGGGAGATCGCTCGCGGCGGAGCATTTGTCAGCATCGACGGCGCCGGCGCGCTGGAGGTTGAGCGAGGCTACAGCCGACCAGAAGACGAACTGCCGATCCCTCGAAGACCTGCTCTGGTCCACCGTCAACTTGTTCCATCGTGCCGCCGACCGGGTCGAACGCGAGCTGGACACGAACGAGCAGGCGCAGCGTCGCAGCCAAAAGGATCAGGACGGTTCGGAAATCCGGTCGGTCGAGCTGGAGCGGCTGCTGGCCAAGGGCCTGACGCTGATCGAGCGACGCAACGCCTTCGAGGTCATGCGCGACGGCGCGGCCGACCTGTTCGAGACGCACACCGGATCCACAGGGCGACCGCGCGCCGGCTCGAAGATGAACCATCGCACCCTGACCGCGGCGGTGATCGATAGCCGCGACTTTCTGGCGGCCAAGCGACGGGCCGAGACCGAGGTGATGGTGCCGCCCGGTCCCAAGGTGGCGTTCACCGGCGGATACGAGTGCAACGACCATCAGGCGATCTGGGCGGCGCTCGACCGGGTGCACATCAAGCATCCTGGGATGGTGCTGCTGCATGGTGGATCACCGAAGTGCGCCGAGCGGATCGCCGCTTGCTGGGCCGACAACCGCAAGGTGCCGCAGGTCGCCTTCAAGCCCGACTTTGCCCGACACAAGAATGCGGCGCCGTTCAAGCGCAACGACCAATTGCTCGACGTGCTGCCGATCGGGGTCGTGGTGTTTCCGGGCTCAGGCATTTCGGACAACCTGGCCGACAAAGCCCGCAAGCTCGGCATTCCACTGCTCGACTATCGCAAAGGAGGTGGGGCATGAACCCCGCAGATTGCCGCTGACCCGACATCCCGCAAAAGCGGCCTTGCACAGAGTCGCTGTTGAGCATGCGTGCCTCTTGCGGAGTAAAGTCACTCACGCCATCCGACCGGGACACAACCAGCGAGACAAGGTGAAAGCGTAGACCAGGAGGATCGCATCATGATGCTCGGCGTCGTCTTCGGCCTGCTCGGCATTGGTATGCTGATCACGTTCATGTTCAAAATGGCCGTCCTCGCTCTACCGCAGTTCGTCGCTGTCACTACTGGCAGAGCAGCCTACGAGATGGGCACTGGTGCGTTGGGCGCGATCGTCGTGGGGTTCATCGCAGGCGCTGCTGCCCTCGGCGTTGGGCAGGCCGTCCTGACTATGACCTGCTCAACGGTCATCCGTATCTCTGTCGTACTCGCCTTCACGGCGCCGGCTGCCTTCGCGGGCTACCACGTCGTGCTAGGGCTGTCGCACATCGGCGGCGCCCAGGGGTGTGGGAGTAGATCTTCGCGCCATCGGCTCGATTGCTATGGGCGCTGCTTTGACCTTGTTCTGCCGTCGCGCTGGAGGCCGAGCTAATAACCCAGGCGCCAGAGGCGAGCATAGCCGATCAGCACGCCAGCGCCGCCAGCCATCCGGACAGAAGGGGAGGATTTGCAGCGTTCGTGCCGGAAGGCACGTGAATTTCTGACATTGGCACGCTGATTGCGCAACGCAGTTGCCGTACGACTAAGGCGCCAGAAGCGGTCTTATTCGGATGGTGTCGATATCGTGCCGCAAACCCTGGTTTAGGAACGCTTGTTAGAGATTAAACGATCGTCGGATGGGCGAGGGGCAGCTTGGTGGGCGTCATCTTGAACGGACGCCCGCCATGCCGACCGTGAGCGCGTGCGGACGTCAGACCGAGACCGGTGCACCCCGACGATCAGCTTGCGCTCGAACTCGGCGAGCCCAGCGATTTCTGGCCGACGACACTCGCAGGAGCTTCCTGCCTACGGCGTTCCTGCGTCATGGCGTAGACGCCAACGATGGCGGCCGCGAAGCCCGAAGCCGCACCAATGCCCAGCGCCAGGCGCGGGCCAAGATGGTTGGCCACCCATCCGATGATGGGCGCTCCGACCGGTGTGGCGCCGAGGGCGATGCCGACGCGCAGCGCCATAACCCGTCCCCGCATGGCGGGCTCCGTCGAAAGCTGCATGAGGCTGTTCGTCGTGTTGGTGAAGGTCAGGGTGGCCACGCCAATGACGACGAGCGCGACGGCGAAGGACCAAATGTTCGGGGCGAGTGCCGCCAAGGTGCAGCCGAACCCGAAGACGCCCGCGCTGGCCAGCAGAAGACCGAAACCCGGTCGGTCGCGGCCGGCGCCCAGCAACGCTCCCGCCACTGTCCCGATCGCCATGATCGACGAGAGCAGGCCGTATCCGCGAGCGTCCGAATGGAAAACGCCGATCGCCATCGTCGAGATGAAGATCGGGAAGTTCAGGCCGAAGGTCCCGATCAGGAACAGCATGACCAGGATCGCCTTGAGGTCTGGCCGCCCCCACACGTAGCCAAGCCCTTCGGTGAAGCTCCCTTTGCCACGGCGGGCCCGGACGTTCGGACGAAGCTCCGGCAGGCGAAGGAATGCGAGCGAGATCAGCACCGCGACGAAGGAGGCGCCGTTGATCAGGAAGGCCCAGCCGGTTCCGGCCGCAGCGATGACCACGCCGGAAATGGCCGGGCCGATCATCCGTGCGGCGTTGAACGAGGTCGAGTTGAGGGCCACCGCATTGTGCAGGTCCTCATCTCCGACCAGTTCCGCGATGAAGGTCTGGCGCACGGGCGCATCGAAGGCGGCCGCGGCTCCGAACAGCAACGCGAAGACGTCGACGTGCCAGAGCCGCACGATGCCCGAAACGGTCAGGATGCCGAGCGCCAGCGCCAGGCCGCCCATGGTCGCCTGCGTCGCGATCAGCAGCCTGCGCTGGTTCATGTGGTCGGCGGCGGACCCTGTCCACGGCAGTAGGAGGAGCTGCGGCCCGAACTGCAACGCCATCACCAATCCGACGGCGGACGCGTCGTGATGGGTGAGCTGGGTGAACACCAGCCAGTCCTGGGCCGTCCGCTGCACCCAGGTGCCGATATTGGAGACGAAGGCGCCGCCGACCCAGATCCGGTAGTTGAACCCGCGCAGGGATCGGAAGACGTCCCCAAGCGGCGCCGTCACCGACGCTCCGGTGCGTTGCCGCCATGGAAGCGGCCGAAGTGCCGCGCGAGCAGGAGCGCCGTCAGCAGGCCGTCCGATCCGAGCGCCACCGCGTCGCCGGTCTCCCTGAACCCGAACTCGCCGACGCGGCAGACCAGGACATAGCCAACGACGATGTTGAGCACGCCCCACAGCACGTAGACGGTCGACGAGGAGAGGCCCTGCCCTGGCGGCTTGGCGAACGGGCTCTGGAACGGTTGCCCCACCATGCCGCTGACGAAATGCGGGATCGCGTTGGCCAGGACGGCGCCGCCGAGAACGTAGGCCAGGAGCGGCCCTGGCATCTTAGGCGCGCCTCGCCGGCAGAAGATCAATGATCTCCTGGCTCGTGCCGGTCTCGCCGAGCCGCGGGAAGACGTTCCTGATGCTGTAGTCGTGCGCCTCGGCGCGCATGTCGGTCATGGCGTCGGTGGCCAGGCTGACGTTGAAGCCCAGCTCGTAGGCCTGACGCGCCGTCGCCTCGACGCCGGTTCCAGTGGAAACGCCGGCGATCACCACCTGGGTGGTGCCCCGAGCTTTCAACCGCATCTCGAGGTTGGTGTTCGCGAACGCGCCCCAGCTCCGCTTCGTCACGACGATGTCGTCGGGTTGCTGGTTCAGCTCCGGGATGAGGTCGGTCCACCCCTCCGGGCGGGCACCCGTCGAACCAGGTTGTTCCGTCCGTCCTGGCGCTCGACCAGCGACGTTGACGAGCACCACCGGCAGGCCCCGCGCGCGGAAGGCGTCGGCCAGTGCCCGCGCATGCCCTATGACATCGGCAATAGGATGGATGGCGGGCAGATCGATGATGCCCTTCTGAAGGTCAATGACGATCAGCCCAGTGTTCGGGTCGAGCGTGCTCAGCGGCATGGGATCCTCCTCAAATCCAAGACCAAGGCTAAGAGTGTCCCGGCCTAGGCGGACGGGTTTGTGTAGGGCGTGATCAGCCATCCGTCGGCACATTGTCTCTGCCTTGAATGCTCCAGCGGTCAATCAGTCTGCGGAATACTGAAGCTCCAATGGCACCGTCAAAAACCATAAGACCAGCGACAAGGGCTCCCGACTACCGCGTCTTCGCCGGCTCCGTGGAGTTCGGCGCCGCCTGGAAGAAGACCTCCAACGACGGCCGCGACTAGCTTTCGGTCAAGCTGGACGACCCGAGCTTTCCCGCCCCGATCTACGCAACCCTGGTCGAGGGCGAAGACGACGCGCACAGCCTGATCTGGTCCCGCCGCAACGGCGACTGACCGGAACCGCGGCGCGCCGGGCACACTGCGCGACATCGTTCGACGGCAGCCTTTGCCCGGCTACCTGCTGTTCGTAGAAACGACGAGCGCCAGGCGCGTCCAGCTTGCCTTCGAGCGGCATCAAGCCGCGGCGAGAGACACAAAACCGTGCAAGATGAGAAGCTCAGCGAAGGGCTGCGACTCCGCCCTTGGGCACAATCTTCATCTGCCAATGGCGCGAACAGGCAAGGCCCGGGCCGAACGTCGTCGCAACCGTGACGTTACATGAGGCTGCAATCCTGTTGGCACGGCCGCTTGACGGGTGAGCGGCGCCGCAGCGGGGCTGACAAATGCGTCTAGATAGGCTGCACCGTTTCCACAGGGCGGCGCTGGTCACGGCAACACTCGTCGGCGCCACTCCGCTGCTCACTTGCAGCTCGGCCTGGGCCCAGAGCGCCAACCCAGCCGATCAGGGCAATCCAGGCACAGGCGAGCCGCAGCTTGGCGGCGGGTCGCGCCATCAGGGCGACCACAGCAACCGGCATGCGCGGGCGGCGGCGGCGTCGCCCCGGCTGACGGAGCTCAAGCCGCAGGTCGATCCCTGGCCGCGTCTGGATGCGGGAGCGACAATCTGCCGCAGCCTGCCGGACCTGCAGCAGCTCGCCAGGCTGCAGCGCAACCGAGACGACGTGCCAAGCGTGCGTCCATCCTGCAGCATCGTCACGGCCATGGTGCCGATCAGCATCGTCTCGCGGGTCGGACCCGGCGCGACCGAAGTAACGATCGACGGCTCCCAGCCCGAGATGGCCTGGACCAATGCCTGGCTACCCGATCGGGCAGCCGTCAGCGCTCAGCCCGCGGGCGACGTCGCGCTCGGGCGGCATGAGGGACAGAGATAGCCGAAGGAGGGAGGAAAAGGCCAGGGCTCTGCCCTGGACCCGTCACGCGCAGCGTGCAGTCGCACGACGGGCCGTGAGGCCCCAGACCCCATCTAATAGGAGCGTCAGGCTAAATATCTTGCTTGGCGAAGCCCTTCAGTCCTCGTCCAGCCGGCACCGACCTCGTCCTCCGCGCACGACTAACAAACGGATTTTAAAGGCTTCGCCTTTAATCGGGTCCAGGGGCGAAGCTCCTGGCCTGGCTTCATCACTCGTCCTCAGCCGTCGGCTCGGCCGAGCCGGGCACGACGTAGCCCTCCTTGAACCAGCGGCCGAGGTCGACATCGGCGCAACGCTGCGAGCAGAACGGCCTGACATCGTTCTGCGTCGGCCGGCCGCAGATCGGGCATTTGGCTGCTGTCATCGCTCCTCGATCCTCCACTGTGCCGGCGCCAGCTCGGGCGCGGCGCGAAGCGCAAGCGCCGCCCCGGTCGCCTGCCTGAACGCCGCCAGTGCCGCGGCGTCGCGCTCCAGGGCGACAACGACGCGAGGCGCGGCGACCAGCACCGCCTGCCGCGGCGCCAGACGCGCGAGCTGCCGCAGCCCGGCGAGCCCGGCCGCATGCGGCCCGGCGAGCAGCTCATGCAGTGGCGGCCGCACTCTGGCGCGGACGATCTCGGCAAGGCCGAGCGCGGTGAAGCCGAGCAGCCGCGGGCGCAGCGGGTCGCCGGCCAACGCCGCCTGCAGCGCCGGCCCCAACGAGGCGCGGCGCGCGCTCGGCATGCCAGCGAAATCCACCAGGATCGCGCCGGACAGGTTGCGCAGCCGGATCGCGCGGGCAAGGGCGGGCAGGGCGGCGCGGTTGGCCGCCCATTGGGCCGAGGCCTTGTCCTGTCGCGCGCCGCTGGCCGCCGCCATGTCGACATCGATCGCGACCAGCGCCGGCGTCGGGCTGATCTGCGCCCGCAACCCGCCCGGCAGCGCCAGCTCCGGCTCGCCGAGCGAGGCAACCTCGTCCCACACCGGATCCGCCTCGATCGCAGCGTCGGCGACCAGCCGCACGCGCTCCGCCAAGGCCGGGCGCAGCCGCGCGACCATCGCCGCATCGGCGGCCAGCAGCTCGGCCGCCGGATGCTCGAGCGCCAGCCGCAGCACCGCCTCGGGCGCCGGCGTGACCAGCCGTGCCGGCGCCGCCGCAACGACGTTTGCGGCCGCCATGCCGCCCGCCGCCGCCAGCCGTGGCCCCTTGCCGCCCTGCGCCGAGCGCGTCACCCGCACCAGCACGTGGTCGCCGACGCCCGGCACGCCGCCATCGCCGGCGCTGCTGTCGGGCAGGAAGCCCACCGCGTCGTGCAGGGCGACAAAGGCGCCCGCCATCGCCGGCGCCACCGCGCTCACCCGGCCGACATGCAAGGCGCCGACCTGGTCCGGCGCCCCTGGCCGCCACAGCCCATACTCTTCCAGCACGTCGCCACGCAGCAGCGCGACCCGCTGCTCGCCCGGGCTCGTGGCGACCAGCAGCCGCAGGCCGCTCACAGCAGCCGGTAGCCCCGCCCGCGCAGCAGCTGCGCCGTCTCCCACAGCGGCAACCCGACGACGCCGGTGTAGCTGCCGGAGAGAAAGCGCACGAAGCGCGCCGCCGAGCCCTGGATCGCGTAGCCACCCGCCTTGCCGCGCCACTCGCCGCCACGAAGATAGGCGTCGCGCTCGGCGTCCTCGAGACGGGCGAACCCCACCACGCTCTCCGACAGCCGGGCCGAGCAGCGCCCGTCGCCCAGCAGCGCCACCGCGGTCAGCACGCGGTGCCGCCGTCCGGAGAGCAAAGCGAGACAATGCTGCGCCTGCTCGGCCGTCTCCGCCTTGGGCAGGATGCGCCGGCCGCAGGCGACCACCGTGTCGGCGGCGAGCACCAGCGCATCGCCCGCCGCGCAGGCTTGCGCCTTGGCCAGCGCCAGGCGCTCGGCATGCGGCCGGGGCAGTTCGCCAGGGCGAGGCGTCTCGTCGATGTCGGGGGTTTGCACGGCGTCGGGAACGATGCCGATCTGGGCCAGCAGGGCGAGCCGCCGCGGGCTCGCGGAGGCCAGGATCAGGCGCATGGCGGCGGCCGCCAAATTCCGACGCGAAAAGATCTTACTTGAAGCGACCCTGCTTGAAGCGGCCCTACTTGAAGCGACCCTACTTGAAGCGACCCTACTTGAAGCGACCCTACTTGAAGCGACCCTACTTGAAGCGAAACGTAATCCGTCCCTTGCTCAGGTCGTACGGCGTCATCTCGACGTTGACGCGGTCGCCGGCCAGCACGCGGATGCGGTTCTTGCGCATCTTGCCGCTGGTATGCGCCAAGATCTGATGCTCGTTGTCCAGCTTGACCCGGAACATCGCGTTCGGCAGCAGCTCCGTCACGGTGCCGCTGAACTCGATCATGTCTTCCTTGGACATTCCACCTCTGGCTGAAAAATTCGGATTGCGTTCGGGGCCGGAACATGAGCGCGGGCTCCTGCCGGTTCAAGCACGATACGGCGCGGGCTTGGGCGCGCCGGCCAGCCTCGTCAAGCGACTTCTGCGTCACCCAGTCGTGCGCCGCCCCCTCCTGCGGAGGCCTGGCCCAGCCGCAGCGCGATGCTGCGGGCATGCGCGCCCAATCCCTCCGCCTCGGCCAGCGCGACGGCCGCTGGTCCGACGGCTTGCAGCGCCGCGCCGTCCGCCGCCACCCAGGTCGTGCGCTTGAGGAAGTCGAACACCGACAGGCCGGAGGCGAAGCGCGCCGTGCCGCCAGTCGGCAGCACATGGTTCGGCCCGGCAACGTAGTCGCCCAGCGCCTCCGGGCAGTGCCGGCCGAGGAAGGCCGCGCCGGCATGCCGGATGCGGGCGAACAGCGCCGCCGGCTCGGCCGTCATCACCTGCAGGTGCTCGGGCGCCATGCGGTCGACCAAGCCGACAGCCTCGTCCCAATCGGCCACCAGGATGATCGCGCCGTGGTCGCGCCAGCTCGCCCCCGCGATCGTCGCCCGGCCCAGGCTCGCGAGCTCGCGCTCGACCGCCGCCGCCACCCCGTCCGCGAGCTTCGGATCGTCGGTGATCAGCACCGCCTGCGCCGCCTCGTCGTGCTCGGCCTGCGCCAGCAGGTCCACCGCGACCTCGCGCGGGTCTGCAGCACCATCCGCCAGCACGACCACCTCGGACGGCCCGGCGATCGAGTCGATGCCGACGGCGCCGAACACCTGCCGCTTGGCCTCGGCAACGTAGGCGTTGCCCGGCCCGACGATGCGGTCGACCCGGGCGATGCTCTCGGTGCCGTAGGCCAGCGCCGCCACCGCCTGCGCGCCGCCGACGCGGTAGATCTCGCTCACCCCGGCGCGCCGCGCAGCCGCCAGCACCAGCGGGTTCAGCACTCCGCCCGGGCTCGGCACGCACATCGCGACGCGCGCGACCCCCGCCACCCTTGCCGGGATCGCGTTCATCAGCACCGAGGACGGGTAGGCCGCCTTGCCGCCTGGAACGTACAGTCCGACCGCGTCCAGCGCCCCCCAGCGCAAACCAAGACGCAACCCGGCGGCATCCACCGTCTCGATGTCGGCCGGCAGCTGCAGCCGGTGGAACGCCTCGATGCGCCGCGCCGCGAGGTCCAGCGCGGCGACGAGCTCGGCCGAGACGCTCGCCGCGCCGGCCTCGATCTCCTCGGCGCTGAGCCGCAGCTGTTCCGGCGTCACCGCCATGCGGTCGAACTGCGCCGTGAGCCGGCAGAGCGCCGCGTCGCCGCCCGAGCGGACCTGGCCGATAATGTCCCGCACGGTGCCGTCCACCTGCGCGCTCGACCCACGCGCCGTCTCCAGCAAGCCAGCGAACGCGGCGGCGAAGCCCGGCTCGGCCGTCGCGAGCCGCCTCATCCGCCGCCGCCCAGCGCCTGGCGGAACCGCCTGATCCAGCCGCCGACCAGCTCCGGCTGCGTCTTCAGCGCGGTGCGGTTGACGATCAGCCGCGAGGTCACCTCGGCGATCACCTCGGTCTCATGCAGCCCGTTGGCCCGCAACGTGGCGCCGGTCTGCACCAGGTCGACGATCAGCCGCGACAGCCCCAGCCCCGGCGCCAGCTCCATCGCGCCGTTCAGGTGCACCACCTCCGCATGCACGCCGCGGCGCGCGTAGTGCCGCCGGGCGATGTTCGGATACTTCGTCGCCACCCGCACCTGCGACCAGCGCTGCGGGTCTTCGTAGGGCGCGTCGACCGACTCGGCGACCGACACCCGGCAGCGCCCGATGCCGAGGTCGAGCGGCGCGTAGATCTCCGAGTAGTCGAACTCCATCAGCACGTCGGCGCCGCAGATGCCGATCTGCGCCGCGCCGAAGGCGACGATGGTCGCGACGTCGAACGGGCGCACCCGCACCACGTCGAGCCGCGAATGGTTGGTCGGAAAACGCAGCCGGCCGCTGTCCTCGTCAACATAGTCCGGCGCCGGCGCGATCCCGACGGCGCCGAGCAGCTCGGCGCACTCGCGCAGGATCCGCCCCTTCGGCAGCGCCAGGATCAGCGGCTGCGTCTGCTCGGGCGCAAGGTCGGCGACGGGGAAGGGGGCGGTCATGGCGCGGACGGGTAGCATTGCGGGGTGGAGGAAGAAAGGCGAGGGGCGTCGCGCCTCGACCCCATCGTCACGCGAATGCGTGCTGCGCACGACGGCGAAGCCTTTTGAAATCCAATTTTTGGGTTTGGCGCGGTCGGGCGGATTGCGCGTTAGGCCAGGCTGGGCAGGCCTGCCCGAAGGAAACCTCATGCTCGCACCCAGCCTTGTCCCCGGCGGCGCCTTTGGCAGCGCGACGCCAGCCCGGTCGGGCTGGTTCATCGCGCTGGGCATCGTCTTCATCCTGCTCGGCGTCCTCGCCTGGCTCGACGTGGTGGCGACAACGATCGCCAGCACGGAGATCATCGGCGTGCTGCTCATCGTCGCCGGCGGCGTCCAGCTTGCTCACGCCTTCGCCCACCGCGAGATCCCGACCGCGGGGCGCTGGTTCTCCGCCCTGATCGGCCTGCTCTACATCCTGGGCGGTATCGCCATCATCGCCGAGCCGGTCGCCGGCTCGCTGCTGCTGACCGCCTTTCTGGCCGCCTGCCTGATCGTCGTCGGCATCGCGCGGGTGATCTGGGCGGGCGGCCACCGGCGCCTGCGCGGCTGGTGGGGCCTGCTGCTCAGCGGCGCCGTCACCCTGCTGGTCGGCGTACTGATCTACCTGTCGCTGCCCTGGTCCGGCCTGTGGGCGCTCGGCACACTCGTCGCCGTCGAGCTGGTCATCGGCGGCATCTCGGCGCTCTCGTTCGGGCTGTCGCTGCGTCGGGTCACGCATCAGTAAGGTAAGGCCAGGGGCTTTGCCCCTGGACCCCATTAAAGGCGGAGCCTTTAAAATCCATTTATAAGGTGTGCCTGTTGGCGAGGACGGAGCCGTTGGCAGAAGGTTCAACGGCTTCGCCAAGCAAGAAAAGCAAGGCTAGGCACCAAACGGATGGGGGTCTGGGGCCTCAGGCCCCAGCGGGTCCAGGGCAGAGCCCTGGCCTTTGTCCGTCTAAGATTTCTCAGCCTCGCGCGAGATGTCCGCGCCGCAGGCGCCGAGCTTTTCCTCGATCGCCTCGTAGCCGCGATCGAGATGGTAGACGCGGTTGACCAGCGTGTCGCCGCCGGCGGCGAGCCCGGCGAGCACCAGCGACACCGAGGCGCGCAGGTCGGTCGCCATCACCGGCGCGCCCTGCAGCCGTGGCACGCCGCGCACGATCGCTGAGGCGCCATGAACATTAATGCTGGCGCCCATGCGGTTCAGCTCGGGGACGTGCATGAAGCGGTTTTCGAAGATCGTCTCGGTGAGCAGCGCCGCGCCTTCGGCGACCGACATCATCGCCATGTATTGCGCCTGCATGTCGGTCGGAAAGCCGGGATAGGGCTCGGTCATGACGTCGACGCCGTGCAGCCCGTTCGCGCGCCGCACCAGCAGCCCGTCCGATTCGTCGCGCATCTCAACGCCGGCCTCGGTCATCGCCCGGGCTACGGCGCCGAGATGCTCCAGCCGGCCGCCTTCGAGCAGCACCTCGCCGCCGGTGATCGCCGCGGCGCAGGCGTAGGTGCCCGCCTCGATGCGGTCGGCGACGATCGGGTGGTTGGCGCCGTGCAGCGCCCGCACGCCCTCGATCACCAGCGTGTCCGTGCCGAGGCCGTCGATCCGCGCGCCCATGGCGGTGAGGCAGGCGATCAGGTCGATGATCTCCGGCTCGCGCGCGGCATTGGTCAGCGTCGTCTGCCCATCGGCAAGGCTGGCCGCCATCAGCAGGTTCTCCGTCGCCCCCACCGAGGCGAAGGGCAGCACGATCGCCGCGCCGCGCAGGCCCCGCGGCGCCAAAGCCTGCACGTAGCCACCCTCCAGCCGGATCTCCGCCCCGAGCGCCTCGAGCCCCTTGAGGTGGAGGTCGACCGGCCGGGTGCCGATCGCGCAGCCGCCTGGCAGAGACACCCGCGCCTCGCCGCACCGCGCCAGCACCGGCCCCAGCACCAGGATCGAGGCCCGCATCTTGCGCACGATCTCGTAGGGCGCCTCGGTGGAGGTGATCGGACCTCCCAGCGACAGCGTCCGTCGCGCCTCGTCGGGCGCCTCGACGGCGATGCCGTGCTGGGCCAGCAGGCTCGCCATCGTCTCGATGTCGGCCAGATGCGGCACATTGGAGAGCACCAACCGCTTCTCGGTGAGCAGCCCCGCCGCCATTAGCGGCAGCGCGGCATTCTTGGCGCCGCGGATGGGTATGCGGCCGTGCAGCGGTCGTCCGCCGCGAACCCTGATGCGGTCCATGTCGCTCCCTAAAGCAAGGCCGGCGGCCTTTGGACACTGAGTCTTAAAGAAGGAGTCCAGAGGCTATAGCCTCTGGTGGGGTCCAGGGGCAAAGCCCCTGGCCTTAAAGCTTCGGCAAAGCGACGCCCCGCTGCCGCATATACTTACCCGCCTTATCGGCGTAGCTCACCTCGCAAGCCCCCGCCCCCTGCAAGAACAAAAACTGGCAGATCCCCTCGTCGGCGTAGATCCGCGCCGGCAGCGGCGTGGTGTTGCTGATCTCGATCGTGACCTGCCCCTCCCACTCCGGCTCCAGCGGCGTCACGTTCACGATGATGCCGCAGCGCGCATAGGTCGACTTGCCGAGGCAGATCACCAGCACGTCGCGCGGGATGCGAAAATATTCGATCGTGTGGGCGAGGGCGAAGCTGTTCGGCGGAATGATGCAGGTCTTGGTCTTGCGGGTGACGAAGCTCGCCTCGGAGAAGTTCTTGGGGTCGACGACGGCGCTGTCGACGTTGGTGAAGATGCGGAACTCGTCGGCGACGCGCGCATCGTAGCCGTAGCTCGACAGCCCGTAGCTGATCACGCCCGCCCGCTGCTGCGCCGGCTCGAACGGCTCGATCATCGCCCGCGTCACAGCCATCTCGCGGATCCAGCGATCCGGCATTACCGGCACGGCGGGTCTGCCTGCGGCTCGGCGGCCGCGACTTCGGCGGCGCCATCCCGCTCCCGGGCCTGCTGCTTGCGCCGCTGCAGATTGGCGCGCAGAGCCGCCGCCTGGCGCGCCCGCCGCGCCTCGACCGCCGGCTCCGATCGGGTCGCCGTCGGCACGGCTGAAGCTTCGGTGTGCGGATCCGGCATGGGCTCCTGCGGTCATGGTGCTGCTGGACAGGATTGAACTGTCGACCTCTCCCTTACCAAGGGAGTGCTCTACCACTGAGCTACAGCAGCGTGCCGGCTTGAATAGGGCGGCTGATTAGGCGTTCGCACGGCGGCGCGCAACCGCCGAATGCGCTCACGCCGCCGGCGCGCTCCCGCCGGCCAGCCGTGCTGCCGCCACTTCGAGGGAGAAGCGCTCGATCAGCACCGTCAGAGCGCGCGCCGCCTCGGCGGAGGCGTGCGCGGCCAGTTGCGGGCCCGGCCCGGCGGTCTGCCGCCCGCTATCGTCCTGCAACGCCGCCAGCGCGTTCAGCACGAACGCCCGGTCGGTCGCCGGCAGCAGCGCCACGGTGAGCCCGAGCATCCCGGTCAGCAGCCTCACCCCGGCGCCAAGATCAGCGAGCGACGCCTCGGCTTCGGCCGCCGAAATGCTGCCTTGGCTCACGCCAGCGCCACCAGGATCATGACGATGCCGACGACGCCGGCCAGAAACGCGACCGTTCGCACGACCGGCGTGCCGGCGATGTAGAACCCGACATAGAGCACCCGCGCGATGAGGTAGATCCAGGCGCCATAGACCGTCAGCCAGTCATGCACTCCGACCGCGTGCGCGATCAGCACCGCCGCCGCGAAGAACGGGAAGGTCTGCAGGTAGTTGGCGAATGAGCGGATCACCCGCCCGCCGACGCCCGTGACCGGCTTCTGCTCGTCCCTGGGACTCATGGCGTAGGCGTTGCCATGCTGCGCCGTGGTGACCTGCCCTGTGGCGATGGCGTGCACGAGGCCGAGCACGATCGCCCAAGCCAACAGAGAAAGTTCGATCGTCATCCCGGTTCCCCCGGCTTGTTCCGTCAGGCAACGCCGCGCCGCGGGCGGAGTTTGGGTCGCATCAATGGCTTGAGGAAACTGCGGCTTGATCGGTTCGCCAGACGTGAGCGCCGCCGCCGCCCGGCCAGCCGTCGCGCCGCGCACCGCCGGCGCCGAGTGGTGGCGGAGCGCCGTCATCTACCAGATCTACCCGCGCTCCTTCGCCGACGCGGATGGGGACGGCGTTGGCGACCTGCCCGGCATCCTGGCCCGGCTGCCCTACCTCGCCCGACTCGGCGTCGACGCGCTTTGGCTCTCGCCGTTCTACCGCTCGCCGCAGGTCGATGCCGGCTACGACGTCTCCAACTACCGCGATGTTGACCCGCTCTTCGGCCGCCTCGCCGATTTCGACACCCTGCTGGCGGCGGCGCACGGCCAGGGCTTGCGCATCATCATCGACCTGGTGCCGAATCACACCTCCGACGAGCACGCCTGGTTCCGCGCCGCCCTGGCCTCGCCCGAAGGCAGCCCCGAGCGTGCCCGCTACCTGTTTCGCGACGGCCATGTCGAGGCGGGGCGTGGCACGGCCGGCGAGCAGCCGCCGAACAACTGGCAGAGCGTCTTCGGCGGCCCCGCCTGGTCACGCGCGCCAGGCGAGCGCCAGTGGCACCTGCACCTGTTCGACGCCCGCCAGCCCGACCTCGACTGGACCAATCCGGAGGTCCGCGCCGAGTTCGAGGACGTGCTGCGCTTCTGGCTCGACCGCGGCGTCGACGGGTTTCGCGTCGACGTGGCGCATGGCCTCATCAAGGCCGCCGGCCTGCCCGATTATGACGGCCCCGCGGTGATGATCGAGGGCGACGTGCCCCACAAGGAGGGCGATGTCAGCGCTGCCCGCCGCGAAGGCGGCGCGATCAACCGCGGCCCGATGTGGGACCAGGAGGGCGTGCACGAGGTCTACCGCGCCTGGCGCCGGGTGCTGGACGAGTATCCGGGCGAGCGGATGATGGTCGCCGAGGCTTGGATCCGGCCGCAATCGCGCCTCGCCCGCTACGTCCGGCCGGACGAGATGCAGCAGGCCTTCAACTTCGACTACCTGCTGGCGCACTGGAACGC
Organism: Acetobacteraceae bacterium; assembly: GCA_963692975.2. GTDB lineage: Bacteria > Pseudomonadota > Alphaproteobacteria > Acetobacterales > Acetobacteraceae > CAXMMR01. Next base: position 229,498 of record CAXMMR010000007.1, read on the forward strand.
CGCCGCCTTCCGCGACGTGATCGACAACTCGATCAGCGCCATGGCTGCGGTCGGCGCGCCGGCCAGCTGGGTCACGTCGAACCACGACACGGTGCGCTATGCCTCGCGGCTCGGCCTCGTCGCGCCCGGCCGCCGCCCCAAGGGCATCGATGCCGACGGCGAGCAGCCCGACGAGGCGCTCGGCCTGCGGCGCGCCCGCGCCGCCGCCCTGCTGACGCTGGCCTTGCCTGGCTCGGCCTACCTCTACCAGGGCGAGGAGCTCGGCCTGCCCGAGCACACGACCATGCCGGCCGAGTTCCGGCAGGACCCCTCCTTCCGCCGCACCGCCGGCCAGGAGATCGGCCGCGACGGCTGCCGCGTGCCGCTGCCGTGGCAGGCCGACGCGCCCGGCTTCGGCTTCGGCCCGGGCCCAGCGACCTGGCTGCCCCAGCCGCGCAACTTCGCGCCCTATGCGGTCGACCGGCAGGAGGGCGTCCCGGGTTCAACCCTCGAGCTGCACCGCGCCCTGCTGCGCCTGCGCCGCCAGCACCGGCTGGGCGCCGGAGAGCTGCATTGGCTGCGCTGCGAGCCCGACACGCTGATGTTCGACAATCGCGGCATCCGCGTGCTGATTAATTTCGCGCCGCACCCGGTGGCGTCGCCGGCCGGTGCGGTGCTGGCCTCCAGCGTGCCGATCGAGCCGGCCGGCAGTCTGCCCGCCGACAGCGCCGTCTGGCTCGCTTCGCCGTCGTGATTCGCCAGACCGCCGCCGCAATCGCCTGCCATGCTGGCCTCGCATCAAGCCTGAGGAGGCAAGCATGAAGCGTTCATGGATCATCGCCGGGCTCGCCGCCCTGCTTGGCGTGAGCGGCGCCGCCTCCGCCGGCGCCGCTCCAGGCGTCGTCACCCAGGGCGTGAACCTGCGCGCCGGGCCGGATGTCGGCTATCCGCTGATCGAGCCGCTCGATGCCGGCACCCCGGTGGAGATCTTCGGCTGCCTGGACGGCTGGACCTGGTGCGACGTCGGCGTCAGCAACGCTCGCGGCTGGGCCGCCGGCCCGACCCTGCAGGTGCTCTACGACGGGCAGCCGGCCTACCTATCGCAATACGGCGCTGCGGTCGGCCTCGGCTTCGTCGGCTTCGAGGTCGGCGACTACTGGGGCCGCTACTATCGCAACCGTCCCTTCTACGGCGAGCGCGACCGCTTCCGCGGTGGCCCCGGCTTCGGCGGCGGCCGCGGCCCCGGATTTGGCGGCGGCCCGCCCGGCGGCTTCCGCGGCGATCCTGGACGTGGCGAGCCTGGACGCGGCGAGTTCGCACGGCCGGCCGGCGGCCCTGGTCCACAGCGCGGCCCTGGTCCCGCTCCCGGCCCGGGGCGCGGCGCGCCAGGTCCGGCTCGTGGCGGTCCGGCCCCAGGCCATCCGGCGCCGGCGCATCCCGGCGGCCGTCCGGACGATCACCACTAGAATGTCGACCGCCGTGAGCACGCCTCTCACCTGACCTTTGCCCACGCGTCGGCGCTGCCATACGATCGCCGCGCCGACGCCAGCAAGGAGGTCACGCCGATGTCCGCCACGATCGACACGCCGCGCCTGGCGACGGCCGCGCCGAATGCCTGGACCACCGCCACCGTCCGCGCCCTGCTGGATCTGCCGTTCAGCGAGCTCGTATTCCGCGCCCAGACCATCCACCGCCGCCACTTCGACCCGAATGCGGTGCAGGTCTCGACCCTGCTCTCCATCAAGACCGGCGGCTGCCCCGAAGACTGCGGCTACTGCTCGCAGAGCGCCCATCACGACACCGGCCTACCGGCCTCCAAGCTGATGGCGATCGAGCCGGTGCTCGCCGCCGCCCGCGCCGCCCGCGCCGCCGGCGCCACCCGATTTTGCATGGGCGCCGCCTGGCGCTCGCCCAAGGACCACGACGTCGAGGCCGTCTGCGCCATGGTCGAGGGCGTCCGCGCCCTCGGCCTGGAAACCTGCGTCACCCTCGGCATGTTGCAGGCCCACCAGGCGAACCGCCTAGCCGCCGCCGGCCTCGACTACTACAACCACAATCTCGACACCTCGCCCGGGCATTACGGCGCCGTCATCAGCACCCGCACCTACCAGGACCGCCTCGACACGCTCAGCCACGTCCGGGATGCCGGCATCGCGGTGTGCTGCGGCGGCATCCTCGGCCTCGGCGAGTCGCTCGACGACCAGGCCAGCCTGATCGCCACCCTCGCCAGCCTGCCGACACCCCCCGAAAGCGTCCCCATCAACGCCCTCGTCCGCGTCGAAGGCACCCCCCTCGCCAACGAAGCCCCGGTCGACCCGATCGCCTTCGTCCGCGTCATCGCCGCCGCCCGCATCACCATGCCGCGCTCGATGATCCGCCTCTCCGCCGGCCGCGAAACCATGACCGACGAGACGCAAGCCCTGTGCTTCCTCGCCGGCGCCAACTCGATCTTCTACGGCGCCAGGCTGCTGACCACGCCGAACGCGAGCGAAGACCGCGACGTGGCGCTGTTCGCAAAGTTGGGTATCAGGGCAGGGAAGTAAGGCAAGGCAAGGCAAGGCAAGGGGCTTTGCCCCTTGACCCCATCGTCACGCGAAGGCGTGCTGCGCACGACGGCGGAGCCTTTGAAATCCATTCGTTATTCATACCTCAGGGTGAGTCCTGGTGTGATGGAACCGAAATGAAATGGCTTCGCCAATCAAGAAAGAGCGCTGGTTTGCTCAAGTGATGGGGGTCTGGGGCCTCAGGCCCCAGCGGAGTCCAGAGGCAGAGCCTCTGGCCTTACCTTGATGCCCACCTGGCGCCCCTACACCCAGATGAAAACGGCCGCCCCGCCCCTCGCGGTCGCCCGCACCGAAGGCTCGCGCCTCATCCTGCAAGACGGCCGCGTCCTCATCGACGGCATCGCCTCCTGGTGGACCGCCTGCCACGGCTACAACCACCCGCACATCCGCGACGCCGTCGCCGCCCAGCTCGCCGCCATGCCGCACGTGATGTTCGGCGGCCTCACCCACGCCCCCGCCGAGCGCCTCGCCGAGCGCCTCGCCGCCCTGTTGCCGGGCGACCTGCAGCACGTCTTCTTCGCCGAGAGCGGCTCGGTCGCCGTCGAGGTCGCGATGAAGATGGCCGCGCAATACTGGCTTAACGCCGGCGAGCGCCGCCGCACCCGCTTCGTCGCCTTCAACGGCGCCTATCACGGCGACACCTTCGCCACCATGGCGGTGTGCGACCCGGAGGAGGGCATGCACCGCCTGTTCCGCGGCCTGCTCGCCGACCACCTCCTCGTCGACCTGCCGCGCGACCCCGCCTCCGCCGCCGCCTTCGAGGCTATCCTGGCCATCCACGCGCAAAACCTCGCCGGCATCATCATCGAGCCGCTGGTCCAAGGCGCCGGCGGCATGCTGTTCCACGACACCGAAACCCTGCGCCGCGTCCGCGCGGCGGCCGACCGCCACGGCCTGCTGCTGATCGCCGACGAGATCTTCACCGGCTTCGGCCGCACCGGCGCGATGTTCGCCTGCGAGGCCGCCGGCATCGTCCCCGACATCATCACCCTGTCCAAGGCGCTGACCGGCGGCACGATGGCGCTCTCCGCCGCCATCGCCCGCTCGCACGTCTTCGCCGCCTTCTGGTCCGACGACCCGCAGCACGCGCTGATGCACGGCCCGACCTACATGGCCAACCCGCTCGCCTGCGCCGCCGCCAACGCCTCGCTCGACCTGTTCGAGCACGAGGACCGCCTCGCCCAGGCCGCCGCCATCGAGCAGGCGCTGGCGGCCGGCCTCGCCGACTGCCGCAACCTGCCCGGCGTGGTCGACGTGCGCGTCCGCGGCGCCATCGGCGTCGTCGAGCTCGACAGCCCAGCCCGGCTGCGCGGCCTCGGCGCCGCCTGCGTCGCCCGCGGCGCCTGGCTCCGCCCCTTCGGCCGCACCGCCTATCTCACCCCGGCCTTAACGATCGCGCCCGCCGACCTGCAGCACCTGATGCGGGTTCTGCGCGAAGGGCTAAGCGAAGCAAGGCCAGAGGCTCTGCCTCTGGACGGGCACCCATCGCACGTGTGCGATGGGAACCCGGCCGCTGGGGCCTGAGGCCCCAGACCCATCTGTAAGAACAATGTCTCGCCTCGACCTCCTGTTTGAAGCCGATCTGGACCGCCGCGAGGCCAATCAGGTGCGCCGTCACCTGCGCGTCGTCACGCCGACAGCACCGGGCCATGTCGAGCACGCCGGCCGCCCCCTGCTCGACGTCTCCTCGAACGACTATCTCGGCCTCTCCCGCCACCCAGCCCTGCGCCAGCGCTCGCATGAATGGGCCGAACGCTGGGGCACCGGCGCCGGCGCCTCCCGCCTCGTGCGCGGCAGCTTGCCGGCCCACGCCCTGGTCGAGGCCAAGGTCGCGGCGCTGAAGGGCAGGGGGGCCGCCCTCGTCTTCGCCTCCGGCTGGCAAGCCAACGCCGCCGTCCTCGCCGCCCTGCTGCGCCTACCCGCGTCCGGCGCCACCGTCTTCGCCGACGCCCTCATCCACGCCAGCCTGAACCACGGCGTCCGCGCCGCCGGCCTGCGTCCAACCCTGTTCCGCCACAACGATCTGGCCCACCTCGACGCCCTGCTCGCCGCCGCCCCTACCCAGCGCTTCATCCTCACCGAGAGCGTGTTCAGCATGGATGGCGACCGCGCCGACCTGCCGGCGCTCGCCGCCATCGCCGCCCGCCACGACGCCTTTCTCTACGTCGACGAGGCGCACGCCACGGGCGTTCTCGGCCCCCGCCGGCGCCGGCTTGACGGCGGCAATCCCCGGCATCGACCTGGTCATGGGCACCTTCAGCAAGGCCCTCGGCGCGTTCGGCGCCTACGTCGCCGGCTCCCGCCTGCTGATCGACTGGCTGGTCAACGCCTGCTCCGGCTTCGTCTACACCACCGCCCTGCCGCCGAACGTGCTGGGCGCCGTCGACGCCGCCCTTGACCTGCTGCCCAAGCTCGATCCCGCCCCGCGCCCACCTCGCCGCCCAGGCCGAGCGCCTGCGCGCCGCCCTCGCCGAGCTCGGCATCGCCACCGCCGGCTCCACCCAGATCGTCCCCGCCCTGGTCGGCGACCCAGCCCGCGCCCTGGCTCTCGCCGCCGCCCTCGAGCGCCGCGGCGTCCTCGCGGTCGCCATCCGCCCGCCCACCGTGCCGCCCAACACCAGCCGTCTCCGCCTCGCCCTCTCCGCCGCCCACACGACTGCCGACCTCGACTACCTCATCGACGCCCTCGCCGCCGCCTGGCACGAGTGCCCCGCATGAGCGGCATCTTCGTCACCGGCACCGACACCGGCATCGGCAAGACCCTGGTCGCCGCCATCTGCGTCCGCCTGCTCGACGCGGAGTACTGGAAGCCCTTCCAAACCGGCCTCGCCGACGACCCCGGCGACACCGCCACCATCACCCGCCTCGCCAACCCCCGCGCCGTCCACCCCCCCGCCTACGCGCTGGCTGCCAGCCTATCCCCCGCCGCCGCCGCCCAAGCCGAAGGCGTGCAAATCGACCCCACCCGCCTGACCCTGCCCACGACCGATCACCCCCTCGTCGTCGAAGGCGCCGGCGGCATCCTCGTCCCGATCACCCACGACCTCCTGATGATCGACCTCATCCACCGCCTCGCCCTACCCGTGGTCGTCGTCGCCCGCTCCACCCTCGGCACCATCAATCACACCCTGCTGACCCTTGCCGCGCTGCGCGCCCGCACCATCCCCGTCCTCGGCATCATCCTCAACGGCCCGCTCAACCCCTCCAACCGCAACGCCATCGAACACCACGGCGATGTCGCTGTGCTCGCAGAGCTGCCGCCGCTCGAGGACGTCAGCCCGGAGACGATCAGGGATGTCGCGGCAAAGTGGAGAAAGGCCAGAGCTTTGCCCTGGACCCACCAGGGACCGCGGGTCCCTGGACCCTGATTTGAAAGCAAGCATCGGGACGCGCCGCGCGCGCAGCGGGCGCATAAGGCACCTATGATGGACACCCACACCCGCCGCCGCGCCGTCGTCGAGCGCGATCCTGCGGCCGACGGCACCTTCGTCTACTCCGTCGCCACCACCGGCATCTACTGCCGACCAAGCTGCCCCTCCCGCCAGCCCCGACCCGCCAACGTCGCCTTCTACGCCACGCCAGCAGACGCCGAAGCCGCCGGCTTCCGCCCCTGCCTGCGCTGCATCCCGAACGGCCCCGCCCCGTCCGCCATCCGCGCCGCCCTCATCATCGCCGCCTGCCGCCGCATCGACGCCGCCGAAACCCCCATCCCCCTCGAAACCCTCGCCCGCGACGCCGGCCTTAGCCGCTTCCACTTCCACCGCCTGTTCCGCGAGGCGACCGGCATCACGCCAGCCGCCTACGCCGCCACCCGCCGCCGCGCCCCGCCTCCGGACGGCACTCCCCGTCAGCCCCTACCATCACCGAAGCCCTCTACACTGCCGGCTACAATGCCAGCAGCCGCTTCTACGCCGACGCGCCGGCGACCCTCGGCATGCCGCCCGCCGCCTACCGCGCCGGCGCCCCCCGGCCGCACCATCCGCCACGCCTGCGCGCCCTGCGCCCTCGGCACCGTCCTCGTCGCCGCGACAGGGCAGGGGCTCTGCGCCATCCTGCTTGGCGATGCGCCCGAGCCGCTGGTCGCCGACCTCCGCCGCCGCTTCGCCCGCGCCACGATCCAGCCCGCCGACGCCGGCTTCGCCGACACCCTGGCCGCCGTCGTCGCCCTGATCGATCGTCCCGCGGCCGGCCTGGCGCTGCCGCTCGACGTCGCCGGCACCGTCTTTCAGCACCGCGTCTGGTCCGCCCTGCAGGCGATCCCGCCCGGCCAAACCATGACCTACACGGCGCTGGCCGCCGCCATCGGCGCGCCGACCGCCACCCCGCGCGGTCGCCGCCGCGTGCGCGGCCAACCCGCTCGCCGTCGCCATCCCTTGCCACCGCGTGCTGCGCGCCGACGCCTCGCTCGCGGGCTACCGCTGGGGCATGGCACGCAAGCAGTCACTGCTGGAGGCGGAACGGCAGTCTAGCGACGAGGCCGATTGATCAACAGGAACCCGGCCGCTAAGGCCTGAGGTCAAGACCCCGATCCGCTCAAAGACCGACGCCCTCAATAGAGAGCGTTGATCAGGTCTAGAGGCGACGCCTAGGCCTTCCTTCTCGTCGCCGCAGCTAATCCGGCACCTGCTCGATGTCTGTTGGCTCCGGCTGAGCCTGCTGGTTCTGTGCATGCCGATAGCCGCTCAGCGCCTGGTAGGTCTGCAGCCGCGCCCGCATCAGCGAGCCGAGCGGCCGGTGCGCCGCCAGCGCATGCGCCGGCTGGAACGACAGCGTCTCGAAATACGCCTGCCGCGCCGCGCTATACGCCTCCTGCGCCGGGATCGTCAGCCGCGCCACCGCGACGTAGGGGCTCTCATCCTCCGGCCACACCGTTGAGGCGTCCCTCCACCGGCATCCGCTCGAGGTCGGTGCAGATCTGCACCCGCAGCTCGAACACTGCACCGTGCGCGCGGATATGCGCCACCGTCGCGTGCCGGAACGCGTCCGGATCGGCGCCGGTGTCGAGCGTCTCGCCGATCATCGCGGTCAGCTCCGGCGACACCGGAAACACGCCGAGCTTGGCGATGAAACTCCCGTAGCGCAGCGCCGCCTGGCTGAAATAGGCGTCGGCCAGCGGGTTGCGCCTGGTGTGGCCGAAGAAGCCCAGCGTGGCGCTGTCGGCGCCGACCGCGTTCAGCGCTGCATTGGCCACGCGCGCGGTGCTGGAAACCGCCTGCTTCAGGCCCTCCGCCAGCCCGGTATTCTTCTGCACGCCCTTGATCGCGGTCAGGAACTTGGCCGCGCTCGCCTGCGGAAATGCCGGCCCGGTGGCGAGCACGAAGTCCTGCGTTGCCGCGGTATGGCCCGCAAGCTTCTCGCCTTCGACCCCCAGCACCTTGATCGACAGGCCGCGATGGGTGGAGACGCTGTCGGAGAGCTCCTCGCCCGGCCCCTGCGCCAGCCGCACCAGCGCGTCGTATCGCCCAGGCTCGCTGAACAGCCCCTGCCGGTAGGCCGGCCGCAAATCCGCTAGCACCTCCAGCGTGCCCTTCAGCAACGCGCTCGCCTTGGCATGCGAGGCCCGCACCGTGCGTCCGTCACGCTCGGCGACCGTCTGGCTCTCCTTGGTCATCGCCTCGATGATGCCGCTGATCGTCTCCGCCTCCCCAAGCGAGACGCTCTCGACGCCCTCGCCGTAACGGATAAATTGCTGCCCTTCGCTCACCACTTGGACCCCCTCACCGACACCACCACAGCGACTAGTCTCCGAACGGCAGCGGGTCGCGTGACAAGTACGTGACCTGCCGTCAGGAAGAACTTCCAGAAGCTTTGCTCCTGGACCCGGTTT
>CAXMMR010000008.1:0-10707 GCA_963692975.2 Acetobacteraceae bacterium
CGAGACCAGCCCTGTCGTGGGCGTCGAGCGTGGCGGTGGTCGCGTCGTGCAGCTTGGCGATGATGGCGTCGCTGGTGTCGGGCGGCAAGCGTCTTGCCAGGGCGGGCGCGCCGCCGCGGGCGGCGGCGGCGGACCAGACGAGCATGGCGGTGCTCAGCTTGCCGGCCGTGGCGCCGCCAGGCTGCACCGCGGCGCCAGCGCGATCGGCGGCCGGCAGGTGGGCGATGATGGTGCCGATGACGGCGGCGACGCGCTGCTTGACGCCGCCGACGCTGGAGGACGCGGCGGCGGCCTCCGGCAGCTTTGGCGCGCGGTTCGGTCACCGAACCAGCCGTGCTGCTGCCGCCACTGATCTTCCCAGCTCAAGACCGCACCTCCGAGAATGATCGAAGGTGGTAACGCGGCGATGGGACCGTCCCAACGGTTCAAGCAGGAAGCCCTTTATCGGCGCTGTCGCGGTTCTCATCGGACAAAAGTTTTTTGGTTCTTTTTTTCAAAAAAGAACCGCTTTCTTACGTGCTGCCGACCAGCGCCAGATATTCCCAGACGATGGTGGCGGCGGCGAGCGCGGTGAGCTCGGCGACGTCGTAGGGAGGGCAGACTTCGACGATGTCCTGCCCTGGAAGTTCAGGCCGGCGAGGCGGCGGAGGAGGGATTGGAGTTGCCAGGCGAGGAGACCGGCGAACTCGGGGGTGCCGGTGCCGGGGGCGGCGGAGGGGTCGAGCGCGTCGACGTCGATGCTGAGGTAGCAGGGGGCGGCGCCGACGAGGGTGCGGATTTGGGTGGCGATGGCGGCGGGGCCGGCTTCGTGCAGGTCCAGCGCCGAGACGATGGTGACGCCCTGCCCTGTCGTCCACTCCCAGACCTCGCGCTGGACGGGGATCGGATGCCGACCTGGATGGTGCGGCGGGGGTCGACCAGGCCTTCGCGGATGGCGTGGTAGAAGACGGAGCCGTGGGCGTAGGGCTGGCCGAAGCTGTCGGGCCAGGTGTCGACATGGGCGTCGAGGTGGATCAGCGCCAGCGGGCCGGTGCGGGGCTGCAGGGCGCGGAGCAGCGGCAGGGTGATGCCTGTGCTCGCCGCCCAGGGCGATCAGGTGGTTCAGGCCGGCGGCTTGCTGCTCGATAAGGGTCAGGCTGGCGGCGATGTCACCCAGCGCGATGGCGAAGTCGCCGATGTCGGCGAGCGGGAGGTTGGCGGGGTCGACCCAGGTGGCGGGGTGGGCGCCGTCGGTGAGCATGCGGCTGGCGGCGCGGATGGCGGCGGGGGCGAAGCGGGCGCCGGGACGGTTGGTGGTGCCGATGTCGAGCGGAATGCCGGCGATGACCAGCGGCGCCGCCCTGTCGGCGTTCCGGATGCCGAGAAAGCTGGGGTGGGTGGCGAAGGTTGGCGTGCTCATCGATGTGGGGTCTGGGGCCGCGGGCCCTATCGTGCAAGGGGAGGCTGGCGAGTGACGGGCCGGGGGCAGCGCCGTGGCGCCGGTCTCGGCGTGGGCGACCTTGATGACGAGCCCGGCCCCGACACTGGCGTTCTTCATCGTTCGATGTCGCTTACGTTACGATTTCAAAGTAGTCTCGCACGTCCTCATTCAACACGCGGATCCCGTTGGGGCCATCACCTGAGACCCTGACCAAGTCCCAGCCTGTACCTTTGCGATGGTGAGCTCGCCGCCGGTCTCGGCTAACGACCTTGATGGCGACGCTTGCAAGGAACTTGCCCTCTTTATCGCCTAGCGGCGCTTACTTTACGATCTCGACATAGTCCAAGAAATCTCCGTTCAGCATACGGATTTTTGTCGGGACCGTCACCTGAGATCCTGACCAAGTCCCAGCCTGCGCCTTTGCGGTCGTCGACCCGATAGAGCTGGCCTGCTGCCTGAGTGGTGGTGGTGGGACCGTCGGGTTCGTTCATTCCGTAATGTGTGGATCCAAAACTGGCAACGACCTTCAACCGATCACCAAGCCGGCAGACAAGATCTTTCTCCTTGATCATCGCAGCCTTCCACTGAGCTTAGTTAGCTTCATCGCGCTAGCTCTCCTGGTTTTTTAATCTGACTTCTTGATGATTTCAAAACTCTCAAGAACGTCATTGTTCATGAGACGAAGAGTTGGAGGTCCATCACCTGAAAGTTTTACGAGGTCCCAACCCGGCACCCTTGCGGTCGATCGTCTTGTAGAGCTGACCGGACGCAACGTAGTGCGTCATGTCATCCGTGTCCCAGTCGCTGCAGTCTATGTCATGAATGAGCTTCAGTGTGTCGCCAAGCTTACAGACGAGATCCTCGTCTTTGATGACGAAGGCTTCCCAAGGGTCTTTCTTTTTCTTCAACGTGATAGTCCCTTCCTACTTTGGCCGATTCCATGATGGATTACACCATTGGTCATTACATTTAAATGACGTCCGCCTCGAAAGCAGGACATCCCAATGTCTGCTGCCTCTTATTTTACCCTTTTTCAACGTCCATTCTACGCCCGTTTCATCCAGATAACCGCGATTAGGTCCTCGAGGAGGGGGTTGCGAAGACGTCCAGGTCTTGGGCGGGATGTACGGGTGCGGTTTGTCTGCGGCCGGTAGACCTTTTTTAGCGATGATGGCGGCGCGTCGGGCGGCTTCTTCAGGAGTTGGCTTGGCCTCGAAGATCGTAGCCGCTTGCGGCGGGTTAATGGGAGCTCCGGGCAGCACGGTGGCTGTTTTCGGCGCCGACGGCAGGGCGGCGCCCGTGCTGCGGACCGGGTCGGCGGTCGTCGTGCCGGCGGGGCGGGGGCAGTGGCGGCGGGAGCGGCGTCGACAGCACCGTCTTTGCGGCGGCGGGACGGGGGTTGCGGTGATGCTTGCGCCAAGCTGGCTGGCGACGAAGCCGGTCAGGGCGCCGGCGGCGACGCCGGCCGCGACGGCGAATGGGCCGGCCTCGATGGTGAGCTCGCCGCCGGTCTCGGCGCCGGCGAGGGTGGCGCGGAGCGTGGCGCTGGCGGCGAGCGCGTCCTCGGCGGCGGTGGCGGCCGTGGCGGCGAAGCGGGGCAGACGGCTCAGACCAATGGCGCGGACGGCGCCCGCCATGGCGGCGCCGGCGGCGACGAGGCCGGCCTTGTCGCGGGCGTCGAGCGTGGCGGTGGTCGCGTCGTGCAGCTTGACGATGATGGCGTCGCTGGTGTCGGGCGGCAGCGTCTTGGCCAGGGCGGGCGCGCCGCCGCGGGCGGCGGCGGCGGACCAGACGAGCATGGCGGTGCTCAGCTGAGATTGGAGATTTACGCAGGAAGAGCTTCTTTTTTGAAAAAAGAAGCAAAAAACTTTCATTAGCGCTGTCGCGGTTCTCATCGGACAAAAGTTTTTTGGTTCTTTTTTTTAAAAAAGAACCGCTTCCTGACTTGCTACCGACGAGCCGTGGTCAGCGCCGAGGTTACTTGCTCCGGCTCACGCAGAGCCTGAACGGCGCATACCAGGATATTCTTGCGTCTTGGATGTCGGCCTCGGCGAGGCGGGCGCGCCAGTCGGCGGGGGAAAAGGCGCGGGCGAAGGAGACCGGGCCGTCATGCTGGACGAAGCGGTGCAAGCGCAGGGCGCGGGAGCTGAGGCGGAAGACATGGTAGGGCAGCGGGTGGCGATGCAGGTCGTTGACGAACCAGCCGAGGCGGGCGGTTTGCTCAGACCAGCGCAGGAAGCGGACCAGGGTGGCGTCGTCCAGGTGGTGGGCGAAGAGGGAGCTGATGACGAGGTCGGGCGGGGCGGGCGGGCGATAGTCGAAGAGGTCGGCGGTGACCCAGGTGATTGGGCGGCCGGCGGGGACGGCCTGGCCGGCGGCGCTGGCGTGGGGATTGAGGTCGACGCTGGTGAGATGGATGTCGCGGTTGCGGCGGGAGGCCCAGCGGGCGATGACGCGCAGCATGTCGCCGTAGCCGCCGCCGATGTCGACGATGCGCAGCGGACCGGGATGGCGGCGGGCGATGGCGGCGATGAAGGCGAGGGTCGGGCGATAGCCGAAGCTGAGGCGGTTGACGCGGGCGAGGTCAACCAGAGCGGCGCGGGTGTCGGCGGAGCCGCCGGCTTCGTCCATCAGCTCGGCATTGAGGGTGCGACGGGAGAAGTTGGGCATCAATCAGGAACTGATAGAAAGGGAAGCGCTTCTTTTTTGAAAAAAAGAAGCAAAAAACTTTTGCAACGATGCGCCGTGCCGGATCGGCAAACGGCGGTGCACTGGAAGCATTGTCATCTTATCGGATAAAAGTTTTTTGGTTCTTTTTTTCAAAAAAGAACCGCTTCCTTCCTTCAAGCCGCATGGAACAGCATGGTCTCCGCGACCAGGCCCGGGCCGAAAGCCGAGGGCGCAGCCGGTGGCGCCGCTCGGCGGGCCGCTGGCGATCAGGCGTTTGAGGACGAACATGATGGTGGCGGAGGACATGTTGCCGTAGCCGGCGAGGGTTTCGCGCGAGGCGGCCAGGGCTGCGTCCGGCAGGGCCAGCGAGGCCTGCACGGCGTCGAGCACCGAGCGGCCGCCGGGATGGACGGCCCACAGGTCGATCTGCTCGGGCTCGGCATTGTCGAGGATGAGCGCGCGGTCGCGGGTGAGGCCCTCGGCGATGGCGCCGGGAACCTGGCCGGAAAGGTGCATGTCGAAGCCCTGATCGCCGATGCGCCAGGTGATCAGGCCGTCGCTGGCGGGCACCAGGGCGGCGTGGAAGCGGTCGAGCGCCAGGCCTTCGGGGTCGGCGGTGATCAGCGCGGCGGAGCAGCCGTCGCCGAAGACGAGGAAGCTCAGCACCTGCTCGAGCTCGGCGGATTCCTGCAGGTGCAGGGTGCAGAGCTCGAGGTTGACCAGCAGGACGCGGCTGGCGGGCTCGGAGCGCACGATGTGGCGGGCGAGCTTGAGCGCGTTGAAGGCGGCGTAGCAGCCCATGAAGCCGACGAAGGTGCGTTCGACGCTGACCAGGCCGAGCTCGGCGGCGATCTGCAGGTCGAGGCCGGGGGCGTAGAAGCCGGTGCAGGAGACGCAGATCAGGTGGGTGATGCGGCCGAGCGGGCCGAGGCCGGCGATCGCGCGCAGCGCGAGCGGCAGGGCGGCGGTCTCGAACAGGCGCATGCGGGTGCGCGAGCCGGGAAAGTCGCCGCGGCTGTAGAGCGCGTGGGCGTTGATCGCGTCGGACGAGAGCTCGGCGGCGAGCGAGAGGGTGGAGAAGCGGTGCTCGATGGCGCCGCGGGCGGCCATACGGTCGAACACCTTCACCTTGCGCGGGTCGTCCAGCAACAGGCGCGCAAACGCGATGAAGGCGGCGTGCACGTCGTATTGCGGCACGCTGGTCGCAATGCGGTTCAGATGGGCTGTGGTGATGCTACGCCTCCCGCCGGCGCCCCTAGCGTCGCGCACTTGCGGAGGATGATGCACGGAGAAGGCGGCAAAAGCGAGGCGTGGGCGCCGTTGTTACACGAGCGTGCGACGGGAACGCGTCGCCTGCGGCATCCAGCGGCGGAGCCTCTGCCTTTTGCCTAGATCTGCACCACCGAGTTGAGGTCGAAGGTCGCGCCGGTGGGGTTTTCGCCGATGCGCAGGGTGGTTGCGCTGATCGCGTTGTAGGGCGGCACCGGCAGGTTGTAGGGGGCGGGCACGCCTTTGTACACGCGGCCGGCGAGGTCGTATTTGGAGCCGTGGCAGGGGCAGAGATAGCCGCCGGGCCAGTTGGCGACCGGGTCGGTGGGGCTGGCGTTGGGGTAGAAGGTGGGCACGCAGCCGAGATGGGTGCAGATGCCGACCATGACCGCAAACTCGGGCTTCACCGAGCGATGCCAGTTCTCGGCGTAGGGCGGCTGCTGGTTGACGTGGCTGTTGGGGTCGCTCAGCAGGCTGAGCACGGCCGGCTCCTGCAGGGTCTTCAGCGCGGCGGGGGTGCGGTTGACGACGAAGATCGGCTTGCCGCGCCAGACGACGACGATCTGCTGGCCGGGCTCGACCTTGGAGACGTCGACGTCGATGGCCGAGCCGGCGGCGAGCGTGTCGGCGGCAGGCTCCATGCTGTCGATGAACGGCCAGATGATGGCGCCGCCCATGATTGCGGCGCCCGCACCGACGACGAGGGTGAGGAAGTCGCGCCTGGTATGCTGGCCGCCCTGTCCGCCGCTTGGCCCGGGATGGCCGCCGGTCGGGCCGGAGGCGTGGGTCGAGGACGACATGGCAGGCTCCTTGTGCGTGTGCGGGCACGTCGTGATGAACGGCGGCCGCGCAATGCCGGCGGCCGCCTCTACGGGGCTGAAATTGGCGCATGGGGGGCGGTTTGCAAAGCCCCGGGCCGGATCGGCAAGCCGCAGCGGTTGCGATACAGCGCGATCATGCGGTCGGCATAGCCGGCGGCAGTGAAGTCGCGCTGATAGAGGGCGTGGCCGTTGGCGGCGAGGCGGGTGCGCAAGCGCGGGTCGGCGGCGAGATCGGCGATGGCGGCGGCGAGCCCGGCGACGTCGCCCGGCGGCACCAGCAGCGCGGTGCGGCCATGCTGCAGCACCTCGGGGATGGCGCCGACCGGGGTTGCGATCACGGCGACGCGGCGGGCGAGCGCCTCGAGGATGACGAGGGGCAGGCCTTCGTCATGCGAGGGCAGCACCAGCACGTCGGCGGCGGCGAGCTCGGCGGCGGCGGCGGCGGCACCCAGCCAGCCGGTGAAGCGCGGCTGCAGGCCGTGCGCGGCGGCAAGCTTGCGGAAGCGCGCCACCTCGCCGCCGCCGGCGAGCACGAACTCGCCGCGGAACGGCAGGCTGGCGACGGCCTTGATCAACTCCGGCACGCCCTTGCGGTCGGACAGGTTGCCGAGGAAGAGCAGGCGGAAGCCGGGCCGGGGGCGCGGCGGCGGCACTGGCAGCAGCGGCACGCCGTTGCGCAGCATCACGACTCGGGCGGGCGGCACGCCGAGCTGGCCGACCACCCAGCCGTGCATCGCCTCGCCCAGCACGACGCACAGCGTCGCCTGGCGGAAGGTCCAGCCGAGCAGGCGGGCGAGCGGGCGCGGCAGCCGGCGATGGAAGGCGGCAATCTGGGCGGCGTGGAGGTGCAGCAGCACCGGGCGGCGCAGGGCACGGGCGAGCAGCAGCAGCAGGCCCTTGCGCAGCACCGAGCCGCGCTCGGCGACGTGCAGGTGCAGCAGCAGCGACGGCTCGGTGCAGTGCGCGACGACCAGGCGGGCGATGGCGCGGATCATCGTCCAGGGGGGTGCGCCAGAGGCTGGCGCCGCGCGTCTCCAGCCGCTCGAAGCGCACCGGCAGGCCGCGTCGCACCACCTCGTCGGCCAGCGTGTCGGCGATGCGGCCCATGCCGCCGCCGGTGGCGCCGTAGGGCGAGGCGAGCAGGCAAAGCGGCCGTGGATCGAAGCGTTTGCGCATGGCGGCAGCCGCCTTTTGGTTGAGTTGCGAAGTGTTACTCGCGTATAACGTGCAGCATACGTGCGCGATGCGCGCAAGCTTGTTGGTAAAGGTCGTCGCAATGCAGGTCTCCGAGGCGTCGCTCTCCCCCCTGCCCTCGCCGCGCGAGCTGCTGGTCGGCGCGCTGGCGGACCGGCGGCGCATCCTCGCGGTGAGCCTCGGCGTTCTGGGTCTGGCGGTGCTGGTCGCGCTGCTGCTGCCGACCCGCTACCAGGCGAACGCGTCGCTCGTGGTGCTGCTCGGACCGGAATACACGGTGCGCGCGGAGGCCGGCGCGCCGGTGGAGGCGAGCGGCACGCTGGAGAGCGACCAGATCATGAAGGCCGAGGTCGAGATCCTCAGCGGCGACGGGCTGCACGAGCAGGTGATCCGGCGCGTCGGGCTGCGACGGCTCTATCCGCGCGCCGCGAAGGCGCCCGGGCTGCTGGTCTCGGCGCTGCGCTGGATCCTGGGCGGCGGCGCCATCGACCCGGCCAAGCAGGCCGTCGAGCGCTTCGACGCGGCGCTCGACGTCGAGGCCAGCAAGGATGCCAACGTGATCACCGTCAGCTTCCGCAATCGCGACCCGGTCGTCGCGGCGGAGACGGTCAACACGCTGATCGTGCTCTATCAGGCGCAGCGGCGGCGGATCTATGTCGACCCGCAGACCTCGATGGTCGAGGGCGAGGTCGCCCGGCTGAATGCAGCACTCGGACAGGCGGACGCCGCACTCGGCGTGTTCCGCCGCTCGCACAACATCGCCAATTTCGACCTGCAGCGCGACCTATTGCTGCAGCGACGGGCGGCGCTGGCGGCGAACCTGCAGGACGCGACGGCCGCCGCTGCGGCGCTGCAGCGGCAGCTCGGCACGATCGCCGGCGAGCTCGCCCGCACGCCGGCGACGGTCGCGCAATACAGCGAGCACGACCCGGACACGCGGGCGGGCACGCTGCTTTCGGCGCTGCAGGACCTGCGCGGGCGCGAGGCGCAGCTCTCGACGCGGCTGGTGCCGGGCAGCCGCATCCTGGCCGACCTCAGGCGCGAGATCGCCGCGCGGCAGGACGAGCTGACGCGGCTGCAGGGCGACCGCAGCGCCTCGGTGACGCGGGCCGGGCGCAACCTGAACCACGACGCCGTCGAGCTCGACCGCGACCATGCGGTCGCCGACCTCGCGAGCGCCGAGGCAAGAATCGCGGCGACGACGCAGCAGGTCGCGGCGACCGACGATGCGGTGCGGCGGCTCAGCGCCGACGACATCGAGGCGGAGGCGCTGGCGCGCAGCCGCAGCGTCGCCGAGGATAACTATCGCGCCATGGTGCACGTGCTCGACGACAGGCGGGTGACCGAGGCGGTCGATGAGCATCGGGCGGCCAACGTGCGGCTGATCGCGGCGGCGCAGGCGCCGATCCGGCCGAGCGCGCTGCCGCTGTTCATCATCGCCGGCGGAGTGCTGCTGGCGGGTATCGCCGGCGTGGCGACCGCGCTGGTCGGTGAGACGTTACGGCGGCGGATCATCACCCCGGAGCGGCTGCAGCGGGCGCTCGGAGTGCCGGTGCTGGTCAGCGTGCCGGACTGGTCAGTCGCCGGGTAGGTCGAAGGAAGGCCAGGGCTCTGCCCTGGACGGGACCCCACCCCCTGCCGACCAGCACGAAGCGCGTGTGTGTGGCAGGACCGATAAATGGATTTTAAGGCTCCGCCTTTAATGGGGTCGAGGGGCAAAGCCCCTCGCCTTCCCTTTGCAGATATCCTCGATCACGGCCGCGGTGAACCCGAGCCCGGCGCTGACGTAGCGGCGGGTCAGGCGGCGGGGTTCGTGGGCGAGGCGCCAGGCCCATTCGAGGTCGAGGCGCTGCATCAGGCGTGGCGCGCGGGTGGCGAGGCCCGCTTCGTAGCGCATCGCCTGGCCGACGCAGACCGCCCAGCAGGCCGGTAGGCGGGCGCGTTCCTGCTCGACGAAGGTTTCGCTCTTCGGCGCGCCGACGCCCATCAGCAGCAGCGTCGTGCCGTGGCTGGCGATGTCGTCGGCGAGGCGTGCGCGGGCGGCGGCACTGGCTTCGAAGCCGAAGGCGGGAACGGCGGTGGCGATAGGCAGGCCTTCGCGCGTGGCCCAGCGCTGCACGCGATGCACCGTCTCGGCGCTGTCGACGACGAGGAACGGGCGGTGCGCCGGGTTCAGCGCGCCGGGACGCATGAGCTGGGCGGCGATGTCGCAGCCGGTGACGCGGGCGGGCGCGGGGGCGCCGCGCAGGCGGGCGTAGCGGTAGACCGGGAAGCCGTCGCAGGTGACGATCTCGGCGCCGTCATAGGCGGCGCGGAAGGCCGGGTCGTGGCGCAGGCGGTGCACATGGTCGATATTGGCGGTGACGACGAGGCCGACGCCCTGGCCGGGCTCGCGGCATTCGGCGGCGATGCGCTCGGCGATGGCGCCGGCGTCGAGCGGGCTGACCTGGAAGCCGAAGATGCGGTCGCTGCCGGTCGTCGGCGGCTGATGCAGTGCCCGATTGCTCATTGTCTGTAGCCCCTGGATTCGTACGTCTTGGGTTCGGCCTTGGAGGGGGTGAGGCTGCGGAACAGCCGCAGATAGGCGTCGGCGCAGCGCTCGACGGTGAACTCGGCGGCGCGGGCGCGCAGGCCGGCGGCCGGGAACTCGGCGCGCAGGTCGCGGCGCATCGCTTGGGCAAGGGCCGCGGCGTCGCCGACCGGGACGAGGCAGCCATGGCGGCCGTGGCGCAGGATCTCGGCGGGCCCGAACGGACAGTCGGTGCTGATCACCGGCGTGCCGCAGCCGAGCGCCTCGATCAGCACGTTGCCGAGGCCCTTCGTAGCGCGAGCTGAGCACCAGCGCGGCAGCCTGCCGGATGAAGGGCAGCGGATTCGCCTGGTATCCGAGGAAGGCGACGTCGGCGGCGACGTCCAGGGCCGCGGCCTGGCTCTGCAGGGCGGCGGCGAGCGGGCCGGCGCCGAGGAAGGCGAGCCGCGCGGGGCCGTGCCGGCGGCGCAGGGCGAAGGCGGCGAGCAGGGTCGCGAGGGTCCTTCTGCTCGACCAGGCGGCCGACGGCGACGAAGACCGGCGGCTGATGGGAGCCCGGCTCTCCGCCGGGTGCGAACCACGGGTGGTCGCAGCGCGCGAGGCGGGCGCGCTCGAAGCTCGCGTCCAGGATCGGGTTGTGGATGACGGTGACGCGCTCGGCCGGGATGGCGCAGGCTTGCGCGAGGTCGTCGGCGACGCCGTGCGAGACGGCGACGATGCCGGCGGCGCGGCGCTGAAGCAATCGATACGCCAGCGGGACGATACGATAGCGCCAGCCGGTGGTTGCCGCCTCGCTCGACAGC
>CAXMMR010000009.1:0-125438 GCA_963692975.2 Acetobacteraceae bacterium
GCCCGATTGCCGCTCCGGCAGCGCCTCCCGCCGGCGCGCCGGCCTGGCGGTATCGGGCAGCGCGTCGAGCTCCATCCACGGCGCGACAGCCTCGCGCATGGCGCCGTAGGCTGCCGCCTCGGCCGGCGCGAGCGGCGCCTCGCCGAGCAGGGTGAGCGCCAGCGCCGCCTCGGCGGAGAGTCCCAGCGCCACCAGCCTGGCCTGAGCGCTGCGGGTCAGCCGCCCGTCCGGATGCACCGGCGAGAAGCCCGGCGCGATCCCCCCGACCTCGACGCCGAGCAGCGCGTCCTCCGGTCCGGCCGGCAGCACGCAGAGCCGCGCCGCGCGCCCTGCCGCCGGCCCGGCGAGGGCCGCTGCCGCCGCGGCGGTGAGCCCGGGCACGGGGCAGGGCGGGGCGGCCGGCCTCGACTGCGCCGCCGCCAGCAGGTCGAGCTGACCGTCCGACACGGCCGCGATACGGCCATGCGCCAGCGCGGCCAGGCAGGCGGCGGTGTGGCGCGCCGCCTCGCCGGCATAATCCAGCCCCTGCAGCGCCAGCAGCAGGTCGAGCCCGGTGAGCGCCACCCGCCGCGCCCCGTCCGGCGCCAGCCGCCGCATCGCCTCGGCCGCGAGGCTCGCCGCCGCGCCGAACGCGTCGACGTCGAACCCGCTCGCCACGTCGTGGAAGGCGGCGACGTTGAGCACGAACACCGGCGAGCTACCTGCCTCGCCACGCCAGATCGCCGCTCCCGGACAGCCGCGCCGCGTCAGCAGCAGCAGCCGCAGCGCGTCCGCGCCGCCCGCCGGCGCCAGCCGCGGCAGCCAGGCTTCGGCGGCGCGCACGAAGTCGATCGGCCCGTCGCCCGGCAGCATCGCTGCCAGCGCCGCCGCCGCCTCGTCATCGAAGCTCGCCGGCAGGCTGACCGCGCGTGACGCCGCCTCCGGCTCCGCGCTCGCCGCCACGCTGCGCATCCTGGTGCCGTGCCAAAAGCTGGGAGGTGCCATGCAATCGACGCTAGCAGCACCTCCCCGCCACGCAAAGCCAAAGGCAGCACGTTCAGCCGCAATCGAGCACAGCATCTGGTGTGCCGCTGCCGCGCTTGCGCCGCCGGATGGACCGCCCGCCGCGCCGTCGCTATACGAGCGGCATGGACATCGGCACCTGGCTGCACACCGCGCTGCACGGCCGCCTCGTGGGTCGCGACCTCGACGGCAACCGCTACTACGAGGCCAAACGCAAGCGCTTAGACTATCCCCGCCGCCGCCGCTGGGTGATGTATGTCGGCACCGTCGACGCCTCCAACGTGCCGCCCGAGTGGCATGCCTGGCTGCACTACACCACCGACGAGCCGCTCACCGATATGCCGCGCCTGCCTTGGCAGAAGCCGCATCTGCCGAACCTGACCGGCACGCCCAACGCCTACCGGCCGCCCGGCCATGACTATTCCGGCGGCCATCGTCAGCGCACCACCGGCGACTACGACGCGTGGACGCCCGAGTCCTAGACGCCGAGCCGCGTGCCCGCAGGGCAGCCTCGATGACCCGCCGCCCGGCCGAAATCGCCACCGGATTGCTGGTGCTGATCGTCGCCGTCGCCTTTCTCGCCTACGCGGTGGTGCATACCGGCCGCGCCACTGGCGGCGGCTACGACCTGCACGCCTCGTTCGACCACATTGACGGGCTGAACATCGGCGCCGATGTCCGCCTCGCGGGCGTCAAGATCGGCAGCGTGACCGCCTCGGCCATCGACCCGAAGAGCTTTCTCGCCACCATCACCTTCACGGTGGCGGACGATCTGCATCTGCCTGACGACAGCAGCGCCGAGATCACCTCCGACGGCCTGCTCGGCGGCAAGTACCTCTCGATCGGCCCCGGTGGCAGCGCCACCCTGCTCAAGCCGGGCGGCACCGTCACCGTGACGCAGGGCTCGATCAGCATCGAGCAGCTGCTCGGCAAGTTCATCTTTAGCGCCGGCACCAAGTCAGATACGTCCAAGCCCGCAACCGGCGGCGGCGGCGGCGGCCTCGCCCCGCTCTCCGACCCGCCGGCGGCAGGCAAGTGACCGCGCCGACGCTCTGGCCGCAGCCGGATGGCCAGCCGGTCAGCTGCCGCGACAAGCTGCGCATGCTGGAGGACAACCACGCCGAGCTCGCCCAGGTGCTGCGCGATGCCTTCGACGACGCCGTCCTGATGGGCGTCGACGAGGCCTGGATGCGCCGCACCCTGCTCGGCATGGTGGACGAGCTGCAAAGCCCGAAGCGGTGAGGGGGCTGCGGCTTCTGGTCGCCGCCCTGCCGCTGCTCGCCGCGCTGCCGGTCGGCAGCCTCGCCGCCGAGCTCGTGCCACCGCCCAACCTGCCCTCGCCCGACAGCTGGGAGCCACGCCAGACCGGCGTGCTCAACGTGCTCGACAAGGTGAGCGCCCAGCAGGCGACGCTCACGATGCATGTCGGAGACACCGCCGACTTCGAGACCCTGCACATCACCCTGTCGTCCTGCCAGGCTCGCCCGGCGACCCTGCCGGCCGACAGCGCTGCCCGCGTCGCAATCGTCGACGCCAACGCCGGCGCCCCCGGCTTCAGCGGCTGGATCCTCGCCGACGAGCCCGCCGCAGCAATGCTGCCGAGCGCCAACTACGACGTCCAGCTGGCGCGCTGCCAATGAGCGCGCGAACCATTCCGGTGCCCGAGATCCCGCCGCTCGACCGCGCCGCCCTGCTGCTCGACTTCGACGGCACGCTGGTCGACATCGCCGCCACTCCCGGCGCCGTCGTGATCGAGCCGGGCCTCATCGACGTGCTCGCCGTGCTGCGCCACCGCCTCGGCGACGCCCTGGCAATCGTCACTGGCCGCCCGCTCGGCCAGCTCGATGCGCTGCTGCCGGGCTCGCCCTACGCTGTCGCCGGCGAGCACGGCGGAGCGCTGCGCCGCCATCCCGGCGCCAGGATCGAGCATCCCAGCATGCCGGCGCTGCCCACGGGCTGGCTCGCCGAGGCGGCCGGGCTCGTCCAAGCCCACTCCGGCGCGCTGGTCGAGCCAAAATCGCACGGCCTGGTGCTGCATTACCGCGCCGCGCCCGACGCCGGTCCGGCGCTCTACGAAGCGGCAACCGCGCTGGTCTCGCGCCATCCCGGCAGCTTCGTCGTCAGCCCCGCCAAGATGGCGTGGGAAATCCGCCCCGCCGGCGTCGACAAGGGCACCGCGGTCGAGGCGCTGATGGCCGAGCCGCCCTTTGCCGGCCGCGTGCCGGTGTTCGTCGGCGACGACGTGACCGATCTCGACGGCATCGCCGCCGCAATCCGCCTCGGCGGCGTAGGCCTCATGGTGCCGGACGCCTTCATCGACCCCGCCGGCGTGCGCCGGTGGCTCGCCTCGCTGGCCGCCTGACTCCCTCCGCTTCGATGCGCCGCCGGGATAGGACCGCGTCGACCCTGCCCGGCCTGGCCCTGGCATTTGCCCTGCTGGTGCTCGCCGCAGCCTACGGCGCCGAGCGCATGGGCGTCGTCGCCTGCGCCCTCTGCCTGGTCGAGCGCAAGCCCTGGTGGATGATCGCCGGCTTCGCCTTGCTGGCGCTGCTGCTGCCGTCCGCCAGGCGCGCCCTGCTCTGGCTCGCCGTCCTCGCCGGCGTGCTCGCCACCGGCCTTGGGCTGCTGCATCTCGGCGTCGAGTGGGGCTGGTGGCCGAGCCCGCTGCCCGAGTGCGCCGCCCCGCGCCTGGCCAACGGCAGCATCGCCGCGCGCCTCGCCTCGATGCCGCTTCGCCCGAGCAAGCCCTGCGACGACCCGACCTACCTCGTGCCCGGCCTGCCGCTCTCCATGGCCGCCATGCAGGCGCTCGCCGCCCTGGCGTTCTCCGCCATCCTCGCCATCTCGCTCAGGACAAGGAGCACCCGATGAGCGACGCCAGCCTCACCAATCCCGCCCTGAGCAACTCCGCGTTGGGCGAGCCGCCGCTCCGCCTGCCCGGCGACATGAGCCAGCGCGCCGAGATCGAGCAGATGATCCGCGTCGACCACGCCGGCGAATACGGCGCCAAGCGCATCTACCAGGGCCAGCTCGCCGTGCTCGGCCGCACCGACAAGGGCGACGTCCTGCGCCACATGCAGGCCCAGGAGCAGGTTCATCTCGACACCTTCGCCGCCCTCGTCGCCAGCCGCCGCGTCCGCCCCACCGCGCTGCTGCCGCTCTGGCACCTCGCGGGCTACGCGCTGGGCGCCGCCACCGCCGCGCTGGGCACCCGCGCCGCCATGGCCTGCACCGTCGCCGTCGAAGAGGCGATCGACGAGCACTACGCCGCCCAGGCCGCTGCCCTCCCCGCCGACGAGCACGAGCTCCGCGCCACCATCGAGCGCTTCCGCGCCGAGGAGCTGGAGCACCGCGATATCGGCTTGGAAAACGAGGCCGAGCTCGCGCCGGCCTACAAGCTGATGAGCCGGGTCATTAAGGCCGGCTGCAAGGTGGCGATCGCAGTAAGCGAGAAAGTATAAGAGGTTCTTTTTTGAAAAAAAGAACCAAAAAACTTCTGCTCATCAAGGCAGGTTTAACTCGAGGCACTCGCCAAACTTACGAAAGTTTTTTGCTTCTTTTTTTCAAAAAAGAAGCGCTTTCTTCCTTACCCTCGCCGAACGATCGCCAGCACAAACGCGCCAAACAGCCCGCCCGTCACGGTAAACGCGGCGATCACGATCCGCAGGCGAAAGCCAACGTCGTCCGCCTCAGCTTGAAACGCCGAGCGCATGCGCAGCCGCTCCGCCTGCAGGCTCGCCTCGGTGGTGCCGATCTTGTCCGCACTGTCGCCGAGCGCGTCCTGCAGCAGCGCCAGCCGCGTCTTGTCGCCGCCTCGCTCCGCCGCCAGCGCCTGGTCCAGCGCCGTCTCCCGCGCGAGCGCCCGATCCAGCGGGATCTGCGCCGCGTAGGTGGCAAACGCCCCCAGCAGCCCGACCACGGCAAACGCCATCATCAGGAACGCCGTCCAGCTGCCGATTTCACGTGTTGCCATAGCGGCCGGGTCTGAAGCCTAGGCCCCAGCCGGTCAATGCCTCCGCCTTCCTTGACACGCTTTCCCGCCGTCGCTATCCCGCCCGCACCATGAAGATCCGCAACAGCCTCCGTGCCGCCAAAACGCGCGACAAGAACTGCCGCGTCGTGCGCCGCCACGGCCGCGTCTACATCATCAACAAGAAGAACCCGCGGATGAAGTGCCGCCAGGGCTAAAGCCCTAGCGCTGCCGCTTGCCGGGGCCGCCCGGCACTGCCATCTCCTCCCGATCAGGGGAGTTCGGCCAATGATCCCGCTACCCGCGCCAAGACAGGACGTGCTCGACCGCCGCGACGAGATCGTCGCCGGCCTACGCCGCATCGTCCCCGCCAGCGGCGTCATCGCCGAGCCCAACCTGCTCCGCCCCTACGAGACCGACGGCCTGGCCGCCTACCGCATGCCGCCGCTCGCCGTGGTGCTTCCCGAAACCACAGAGCAGGTCGCCGAAGTTCTCGCCTTCCTGCATCGCCTGAACGTCCGCGTCGTCCCCCGCGGCGCCGGCACCTCGCTCGCCGGCGGTGCCCTGCCGCTCGCCGACAGCGTCGTTCTCGGCCTGATGCGCATGAACCGCATCCTCGACATCGACTATGCCGACCGCTGCGCCACCGTCCAGGCAGGCGTCACCAACCTTGCCATCACCGGCGCCGTCCAGGCGCGCGGCTTCTTCTACGCACCGGACCCGTCCAGCCAGCTCGCCTGCATGATCGGCGGCAACGTCGCGATGAACTCCGGCGGCGCCCACTGCCTCAAATACGGCGTCACCGCCAACAACCTGCTCGGCCTCACCGCCGTCACCATCGAGGGCGAGATTCTCCATCTCGGCGGCGACCACCTGGACGCCGCCGGCTACGACTGGATGGGCCTCGTCACCGGCAGCGAGGGCCAGCTCCTCATCGTCACCGAGGTCATCGTACGCATCCTGCACAGCCCGGAAGGCGCGCGCGCCATGCTGGTCGCCTTTTCCGCCAACGAGGTCGCCGGCGCCTGCGTGGACGCCATCATCGGCTCCGGCATCATCCCCGTCGCGCTCGAGTTCATGGATCGTCCGGCGATCCACGCCTGCGAGGCCTTCGCCCATGCCGGCTATCCGCTCGATGCCGAGGCGCTGCTCATCATCGAGGTCGAAGGCAGCATCGCCGAACAGGACGCCCTGCTTGGCCGCATCGCCGACCTCTGCGCCCCCTTCCACCCCACCAGCCTGCGCGTCTCCGCCTCCGCCGAGGAGAGCCTCGCCATCTGGAAGGGCCGCAAGGGCGCGTTCGGCGCCATCGGCCGCATCAGCCCTGACTACCTCTGCATGGACGGCACCATCCCGACCTCGCAGCTGCCCAACGTGCTGAACCGCATCAAGCAGATGAGCGCCGAGCACCGCCTCGAGGTCGCCAACATCTTCCACGCCGGCGACGGCAACCTCCACCCGCTCATCATGTTCGACGCCAACGACGCCGACAGCTTCGCCCGCGCCGAAACCTTCGGCGCCGACATCCTCCGCCTCTGCGTCGAGGTCGGCGGGTGCCTGACCGGCGAGCACGGCGTCGGCGCCGAAAAGCGGGACCTCATGCACGTGCAGTTCACCCCTGTCGAGCTGGCCCAGATGCGCCGCATCAAGTCGGCCTTCGATCCCACCTGGCTGCTCAACCCCGCCAAGGTCTTCCCCTTGACGGCGGAAAGCTCCGGCCTTGCGGTCGCGGCGGAGTAGAGCAGGAGAAGGCGAGGGGCTTTGCCCCTCGACCCCATCAAAGGCGGAGCCTTTGAAATCCATTCGTATCAATGTTCCATGCGCGAGACCGCTGACTTTGAAGACGGATGAATGGCTTCGCCAAGCAAGAAAGCGCGTCGGCTCACCCCAAGTAACGGGGGTCTGGGGCCTCAGGCCCCAGCGGGTCGAGGGCAGAGCCCTCGCCTTGCTTCCTTGATCACAGACACCCCCGCCAACGAAGTCGAGCTGGTCGAGCTCATCCGCTCCGCCCGAGAGCCCCTACTTGTCTGCGGTGCCGGCACTCGTCTGCGTATGCTTCGGCCGGTCCGCGCCGACCGTCAGGTTATCACCAGCGCTCTTCGCGGCGTCACCCTGCACGCGCCCAAGGAGTTGGTCTTCTCCGCCCGCGCCGGCACCCCGCTCGCCGACGTCGAGGCTCACCTCGCCGCCGACAACCAGATGCTGATCGCCGAGCCGCCCGACCTGTCCGCGCTGTTCGACGGCGGCACGAACCTCACCCTGAGCGGCCCCACCTTGGGCGGTCTCGTCGCGACGAACCTCTCCGGTCCCCGACGCATCGCCGAAGGCGCCGTGCGCGACCACCTGCTCGGCGTGCGCGCCGTCAACGGCGCCGGCGAGCTGATCCGCTCCGGCGGTCGCGTGCTCAAGAACGTCACCGGGCTCGACGTCGCCAAGCTCCTCGCCGGCAGCCACGGCACTCTCGCCGTGCTCAGCGAGGTCACCCTCAAGGTCCTGCCGCGTCCCGAGACCACCGCCACCCTCGCCCTCTCAGGTCTTGATCCCGTTGCCGGCGTCGCCGCCCTTGCCGCCGCTCTGGGCTCGCCCTACGGCGTCTCCGGCGCCGCCTACCTGCCCGATGGCGACGCCGGGCTGGGCGTGCCCGGCCCCGCCACCCTCATCCGGATCGAAAACTTCGAGGCCAGCGTTCGCCACCGCATCGCCGGCCTGCTCGCCCATCTCGCCGGCCAAGGCGCCCCCACCGTGCTGGACGATGCCGCCTCCCGCGCCCTCTGGCGCAAAATCCGCGACGCCATCCCGCTCGAGCCTGCCCCCATGGACGCCGTCTGGCGCGTCTCCGTCCGCCCCTCGCGCGGCCCGAACGTGCTCGCCGCCACCGGCCTGCGCGGCTTCCTCGACTGGGCCGGCGGCCTCGTCTGGCTCACCGGCCCCGCCACCGAGCCAACCCACGCCACCGTTCGCGCCGCCGCCCAAGCCGCCGGCGGCACCTGGATGCTCTTTCGCGGCCCAGAACACCTCAACGCCGTCGTCGACGTTGTTCCAGCCGAACCCCCAGCCCTCGCCGCCATCACCCGCCGCGTCAAAGCCGCCTTCGACCCGTCCGGCATCCTCAATCCTGGGCGGATTTATGCGGACCTTTAGGGAAGCGAAGGCAAGGCAAGGGGCTTTGCCCCTTGACCCCATCGTCACGCGAATGCGTGCTGCGCACGACGGCGGAGCCTTTGAAATCCGTTCATAAGAAGCCCTTTAATGGCATGGTCCGGGGCGACAAGGCGGACTCAAAGATAGCTTCGCCAAGCAAGACGAAAGATCGGGTTTGATCCCCAAGTCATCGGGGTCTGGGGCCTCCCGGTTCCAGCGGGTCAAGGGCAGAGCCCTTGCCTTGCTTCTCTCTGCCTGAGGATCGCACCGCATGCGCACCGAGTTCACGGCCGAGCAGCTTCGGGATCCGCAGACCGCATCGTCCAACAAAGTTCTGCGCACCTGCGTCCACTGTGGCTTGTGCACCGCCACCTGCCCGACCTTTGTTCTCCTTGGCGACGAGCTCGATAGTCCTCGCGGCCGCATCTACCTCATCAAGGACATGCTGGAGACCGGCCGCCCGGCGACGCAGGAGGTCGTCACCCATGTCGACCGCTGCCTCTCCTGCCTTGCCTGCATGACCACGTGCCCGTCCGGCGTGAACTACATGCACCTGGTCGATCACGCCCGTCAGTACATCGAGGACACGTATGCCCGGCCCTGGCACGAGCGCTGGATGCGCAACGCCCTGGCGACAATCCTGCCGAGTCCCCGCCTGTTCCGCGCCGCCCTCTCCGCCGCTCGTCTCGGCCGCCCGTTTGCCCGGCTGATCCCCGGCCGAGCGCTGCCTGCTCAGCGGCTGCGCGCCATGCTGCGCCTTGCCCCCGCTCGCCTGCCGCCGCCAAGCGCGCTGCAGCGTCCCGGCGTGCGTCCGGCCGAGGGCGAGCGCCGCGGCCGGGTCGCCCTGCTCGCCGGTTGCGCTCAGACTGTGCTCGCGCCCGAGATTAACGAGGCCAGCATCCGCCTGCTCACCCGCCTCGGCATTGAGGTCGTGGTTGCCCGGGGGGTGGGCTGCTGCGGCGCTCTGACCCACCACATGGGCCGCCACGCCGCCGCCATGGCCACCGTCGGCCAGGCCGTCGCCGGCTGGTCGCGCGAGCTGGACGGGGAGGGGCTTGACGCCATCGTCATCAACACCTCGGGCTGCGGCACGACGGTGAAGGATTACGGCTTCATCTGCCGCAACGAGCCCGAGCCGCTCCGCAGCAACGCCGCCCGCGTCTCCGCCCTGGCCGTCGACGTGACCGAATACCTTGCCCGCATTGGCTACGCGCCCACCCGCGAGCCGCCCGGCCTCACCGTCGCCTACCACTCCGCCTGCTCGCTTCAGCACGGCCAGCGCGTCACCGCCGAACCGAAAACCCTGCTCGCCGCTGCCGGCTTCACCGTGGTCGAGCCCGCCGACCCCCATCTCTGCTGCGGCTCCGCCGGCACCTACAACATCGTCCAGCCCGAGATCGCCGACCGGCTGCGCGCCCGCAAGCTCGGCACCATCGAGGCCCTGCGGCCCGACCTGATCGCCGCCGGCAACATCGGCTGCATCACCCAACTCTCCAGTGCTGGCCTGCCGGTGGTGCACACCGTGGCGCTACTCGACTGGATGGCGGGCGGCCCAAGGCCTCTCGCTCTCAGCGACTGACAGCGAGAGCTCCGCTTGAAATGATCGCTATTGCCAAGCGATCCTGCCTGTTGATCACCCGCTCACCACACGGGCAGCAACCACCCACCCAGCAGACGTCGGCGGTTCGAACCATCCCCCAAAATCTTGCCTATAGGCAAGATCGGTGTAAACCATTAATTTAAATCAATATTATTTTGGCGAGTGGGGCTGGCAATGCCCACACCAATACAGCCTTCGCCCGCCCATCATCTCCGTCAGCACCGGCTCGCCGCAAACCCGGCACGGCTCCCCGGCCCGATGCGCGACATAGGTCGCTCCACCCCGTCGGTTCCGGCCGCCCCGATGCTCGCTCGCCGTCGTGACGATACGCCCTTGCCGCACCCCGTCCGCCAGCAGCATCGCCAGGTCGTCCCACAGCGCCGTCCAGACATCTTGCGGTATTTCACGCCCTGTAAGAAACGGAGTGAGCCTGGCCCGGAACAGCACCTCTGCCCGATAGATGTTCCCGATCCCCGCCACGATGTCCTGCCGCATCAACAGCAGCCCGATCGACATCCGCGACTTGTGCAGCTTCGCGTAGGCACGGTCGGGGTCCGCGTCATCCCGCAGCGGGTCCTCGCCCAGCCGCGACATCGCCAGCGCCTTCTCCGCCGGGCTGATGACCTCGCACGCCGTCGGCCCGCTCAAATCCGCCAGGTGCCGCCCTGCCAGTAGCCGCAGCCGCACCAATCCCCGCGGCTCCGGCGGAAACGCATTGCCTTCCGCCGCGCGGCTCCGCCGGCCGATCCCCTGCAGCCCCTCGCCGGCAAACCGCCACATGCCATAGAGGCCCAGATGCACGCGCAGCCAGACATGCTCGGAAAATCCGAGGAACATCTGCTTGCCCTGCGCCTCCGCCTCGCTCAGCACGTGCCCGTCCAGCAGCGCCGCCCCCTCGGCAAACCGCCCCTGCGGCGAGCTCGCATCCACCTGCTTGCCGACGAACTGGTCGCGGAAGGCGGCGGCGAGGCGATGGACTGTGTGGCCTTCAGGCATGCAGAAAGGCCAGAGGCTCTGCCTCTGGACTCCGCTGGGACCTGAGGCCCCAGACCCCCGTCAACTTAAGGATGCGCAGGAAACGTCGCCGCCAAAGCGGCCGTTTCGGCTTCGCGTTGGCAGGCGACGACGCCGACCAACTGGCCGTCCCGCATCTGCCTGGCGATGAAGTTCATCGCGTCCAGGTCGCCATCCACCACCACCTCGTCGAACGACGACGGATGCCCCAGCAGCTCGATCCGATGGCCGTGGTGATAGGTCCAGTAGAACGGCGCCTCCTCGAACCACGCCCCTCCACCGAGCATGTTTCGCGCCGCCACCCGCGCCTGCTGCTGCGCCACCCGCCAGTGCTCCACCCTGATCATACCTTCGCCGAACGGGAAGGTCGCGATGTCGCCCGCCGCGTAGAGCCCGTCAGCGACCCGCATCCCGCCATCCACCGTCAGGCCGCCATCCTCCTCGCGCGGCAGCCCGGCCGCGAAATCGGTCGCCGGATGCACCCCGATCGCCACCAGCACGAGCTCAGCCCCTAACGCCCGCCCGCTCTCCAGCACCACCCCGGCCACCCGGTCCTCGCCGGTGATCGCCACCGCCTTGCCGGTCACAAACGCAACCCCGTTCGCCTCGTGCAGCCGCCGCAGCGCCCGCGCCACCTCGATCCCGAACTGCTTGGCGAACGGCACCTCGCCGGGCGTCACCGCGGTCACCGCCAGCCCGTGCTTGCTGAGCGCGGAGGCCGCCTCCAGCCCGATAAAACCGCCGCCGATGATCACCGCCCGCGCGTTCTCCTGCGCCCGCGGCAGGATCGCTCGCGCATCCTCCAGCGAGCGCAGCAGATGCACTCCCGCCAGCCCGGTGCCCGGCACGTCGAGCGCGTTCGGCGCGCCGCCCGGGCAGAGCAGGGCGGCGTCGTAGGCGATGACGCTCCCATCGGCCAGCGTCACCCGCTTGGCCGCCGCGTCGAGCCGCGTCGCCACCCCCTGCCGCCGCTCGATGCGCTGCTCGGCGTAGAACCCGGCCGGCCGCAGCGGCGCCACCTCTTCCGGCTTCATTCCGCCCTCCAGCACGAACTTGCTGAGCGCCGTGCGGTCATACGGCGCGTCCGGCTCCGCCCCGAGCAGCACCACCCGCCCGCCAAAGCCGAACTCGCGCAGCGCCGCCGCCGCCGCCGTTCCAGCCGCCCCGGCGCCGACGATCAGGAACGTCCGCTCGTCCGTCGCTCGCCGCACCTCCGGTCGCGCCATCGGCTCGGCCGAAACCATCACCGCCACGCCGTCGAGCCGGGTCTCATAGCGGGGCAGGGGATCAAGCGCCGGCGGCTCCAGCAGCGATCCGTCCGCCACCGCGAACATGCCCTTGTGCCAGGGGCAGACGATCCGCCCGTTGCACACCGCCCCCTGCTCCAGCGGCGCCCCAGCGTGCGGACACGTCGCCCCATAAGCCCGCACTGCCTCGCCGTCCCGCACCAGGATAATGTCGGCCTCGCCCAGCCGCACCTTGAGCGGCCGGTCGTGAGGGACTTCGCTGAGCA
Source organism: Acetobacteraceae bacterium (assembly GCA_963692975.2). Taxonomy (GTDB): domain Bacteria; phylum Pseudomonadota; class Alphaproteobacteria; order Acetobacterales; family Acetobacteraceae; genus CAXMMR01. The sequence goes on from CAXMMR010000009.1 coordinate 12,241, forward strand.
TCGCGACCTGCTGCATCTGGGGCTCTCCGGTTACCGGATGCGAATGCATCTGCGGAAATCCGGTTCCAAGCCGACGAAACAAGGCCTTCGCCAGCAAGACAGCACCCGATGACGTCAAAACGGATGGGGTCTGGGGCCGCGGGCCCCAGCGGTCCAGGGCAGAGCCCTGGCCTGTCGTCCTCTAGCGATCCGTCAACCGGATCTCGATGCGCCGATTACGCGCGTAGGCCGCCGCATTGCGCGCCAAGTCGAGCGGCTGGTTGTCGCCGAACCCCGCCGCCGCCAGCCGGTTCGCCGGCAGCCCTTCCTCGTTCAGCAGCTTGACCACGTTGATCGCGCGCTGCGCCGATAGCTCCCAGTTCGAGGCGAAGCGCCCGCCCGCGATCGGCTGGCGGTCGGCGTGGCCATCGACGCGCAGCACCCAGTTGAGGTCGCCCGGAATGCTCGGCTCGATCCGCTCGATCGTGTTGGCCAGCCGCCGCAGCTGCTCGCGTCCGGAGGCGGTCAGCTCTGCGCTGCCGGGCGGGAACAGCACCTCGCTCTGAAAGACAAAGCGGTCGCCGACCACCTGGACGCCCGGTTGGTTGGCCAGCAGGTCGCGTAAGCGACCGAAGAACTCGCTGCGGTAGCGCTGCAGCTCCAGCACCTTGGAGGCGAGCGCGGTGTTGAGCCGCGCGTCCAGGTCGGCGATCTTGGCGTCCTTGCTGCTGGCGTCGGTCTTCGCCACGTCGAGAGCGGCCGCCAGTGCCGCGAGCTGCGCGCGCGCCTGTTCCATCTGCCGGTTGAGCAGGTCGAGCTGCGCCTGCTGCTCGGCGCCGAGCTTGGTTGCGCTGTCGCGCTCGGCCGCCAGGCTCGCCAGCCGCGGGTCCGGATGGGTGGCGAGGTCGGCCAACCGGGCCTGCAGCGCCGCGGCGGTGGCGCTGGTTTCGGCGAGCTTGGTGTTGGCGGCGGCGCTGTCCGTCCGTGCCGCGTCGCGCTCGGCGCTCAGGCTGGCGGCAGCGCTGCGCGCCTCATCGAGCCGGGTGATCAGCGTGTCGCGTGCCGCCGCAGCGTCGTCGGCCCGCCGCGTCAGCGTTGCGTTGGCCGCCGTCAGCGTCTTGTCGTGCGCCCGCTCCAAAGCCAGCTCGTCGCTGATCGCCGCCATCTGCCGCGTCAGCCGCTCCAGCGCCGCCGTCCGTCCGCTCAGATTCACCGACAGGAACGCCTGCGCCAGCACGAACACCAGCAGCACGAAAATGATGACCATCAGCAGCGTCGACAGCGCGTCGACGTAGCCGGGCCAGGCGTCCAGGCCGTTGCCGGCTAGGCGTCTGCGGCGGGCCACCTAGGAAGACAGGCCAGGGCTCTGCCCTGGACCCGCCAGGGGCGGCGCCCCTGGACCGGCGCTCATCGAGGCGACTGTGCGGGTCAGGAGCCTGAAGTCGGCCGAGGCGCGCTCTCGGCCCTGCTCGCTCTCGGACAGCAGACGCTGCAACAGCTGCTCGATCGCTCGCAACGACCGGTCACCCTCCGGCGCGGCACGCTCCTCCGCAAGCCGGCCCAGCGCCGGCCCGAGTGCGGCCTGCGCCTCCGCCACCCGCAGCATCAGCTGTTGGTTGGCCCGCAGCGTGTCCGACAGGGTGGCAATGCGCTCGGTCAAGCCGAGTACCGCCTGGTTCGCGTCGTGCCGGCTGTGCTCGCCGCGCGTCAGCACCCGTTGCAGGTCCTGCATGTTCTCCGCCGTGGTCTCGAGCAGCGCCTGCACGTAGACCGGCACCGGCGCCTCGCCCTCCTGGCCGAGCAGGCCCGAGGAGAGCTGCGTCGAACCCGCCAGCCACTCCTCCAGCTCGTTGAAGAAGCGGTTCTGCGCCTGCCCGGCTGTGAGGTCGAGGAAGCCCAGCACCAGGGCCCCGGTCAAGCCGAACATCGACGAGGAGAACGCCGTTCCCATGCCGTGCAGTGGCCGCGCCAGCCCCGACTTGAGCTGGTCGAACATCACCTGCATGTCGCCCCCGCCCACCGTCAGCCCGCCCACCACGTCGCCGACGGCACCGACCGTCAGCAGCAAGCCCCAGAAGGTGCCGAGCAAGCCGAGGAAAATCAGCAGCCCGGTCATGTATCGCGACAGCTCGCGGCTCTCGTCGAGCCGGGAGGCGAGGCTGTCGAGCAGGCTGGACGTGGTCGCCGCCGAGAGCGACAGCCGGCGGTCGGACTGCGCCGCTCGTGCTGCCAGCATCGAGGCCATCGGCGCCAGCAGCCGCGGCGCCGGCAGGCTCTGCGCCCGCGACGGCGCGCTCTGGAAGGCGGTCAGCCAGCGCACCTCGGGGCCGAGCCGGACCACCTGGCGGAGGTTCCAGCCAATGCCGATAAGGCCAACCAGGAAGATCAACCCGTTCAGCACCGGATTATTGGCAAAGAAGACGACCAGCCGGTCGGCGAGAAAGCCGGCGACGGCCGCGACCGCCATCAGGAACACCAGCATGCGCGCCAGATAGATGGTGGGGCGCGTCACGGCGGCGGGCTCGGCGCGAGCACCGGCGGGGCGGGGAGGTGGCCATCCGGCAGGTTGCGGGCAATGTCGACGCGGTCGGCCGGGCCGCCGGTCACGGTGCTGCCGAGCGCGCGCACGAAGATCCGGCTGGACGGCAGCCCAGCCGCGAGCAGCACCGTCCGCACCGCAAGCCCGCGCGACAGCGACAGCCGGCGTGGCGTTGACAGGTCGTCCGGCGAGCCTGGCGCAAACGCGTCGAGCGCCACCGAGCCGTTCGGGTCCGGCTTAACACCGTCGGCAAACCGGCGGATCGCGGCCACCGTGTTGGGGTTGAGGTCGGCGCTGTCCGGCCCGAATGTAACTTGCAGCCCAGCGGCGGTCGGCACGGTACCGCCGGCGGCATTGGCCGCCAGCGGTATAGGCGGCACCGGCAACGCGGCATGCGGGACCGTGATGATCGGAGCGAGCTGCGGAGTCGGCGGCGGCGCGGTGTGGAGCACCGGCGCCGGGATTTTCGGTGCGCCGTGCGCGAGCGGATGCGGCAGCGGGTGGCGCGGTGACGGATGGCGGGTGGATCGTCTGGCGCCAGGCTTGGCCGACGCCTTGGCCGCAGAGGCTGCGGGTGGCGTGGCGGCAGCCGGTGGTCCCAGGCTCTTGAGCGCGCCGTCGTCGACGCTCACCTGAGCGGCCGCCGTCCCGAGCGTCATCGGAAGGGCGACGATGGCGGCGGCGGCAAGAACCAGGCGGCGCGGCATGGGCGCGACCGTAGCCGCATGTCCGCGCATCATCAAACCGGCCTGATCGCGCTGCCGGTCGGTCAGGCTGCCTTGCCGGCAGCGGCGGCGGCAACGCCGGCGGCGACGTGCTCGAGCAGCTTTGGCTGCAGGTGGGCATTGCCGGCGACGACGTCGTTGCCGGCATCCTGCACCCGCACCTCGCCGCCCGAGGGGTCGGTCACCGTGCCGCCGGCCTCGCGGACGATGAGTATCCCCGCCGCCATGTCCCACCCCTTCAGGCCGAGCTCCCAGTAGCCATCATAACGTCCCGCCGCGGTCCAGGCGAAGTCGAGCGCCGCGGAGCCGAGACGGCGGATGCCCGCGGTCGCCGGCATCAGCCCGCCCAGGGTGCGCGCAAAAGCGAGACGGTTCGTCGGCGTCACCGCGGCGAACGGGATGCCGGTCGCAAATACCGCCGCCGACAGCTCGCGGCGTGAGGACACGCGCAGCCGGCGGTCGTTGACGAACGCGCCCAAGCCCTTCTCCGCCCAGAACATCTCATCATTGGTCGGGCTGTAGATCATGCCCGCCACAACCTCGGCGCTGCCGTCCGGCTGGCGCCGCTCGAGCCCGATCGAGATCGCCCAGTGCGGGATGCCGTGCAGGAAGTTCGTCGTGCCGTCCAGCGGGTCGACGACCCAGCGCCAGGTCCAGCCATCGCCGCCCGACGAGCCGCTTTCCTCCATCAGCAGGCCGTAGCCCGGCCGCGCCTTCACAAGCTCGTCGCGTATCGTCTGCTCGGCGCGTAGATCGGCCTGCGAGACAAAGTCCGACGGCCCCTTGATGCTGACCTGCAGCTGCTCGACCTCGTTGAAGTCGCGCAGCAGCCGTTTGCTCGCCTTCTGGGCCGCGTTCTGCATCACCACCATGTGGGCCGAGAGACGCTGTGCCATGGTCCTGCGACGTCCTTCTCGGTCCGTGATCGCCCAGTCTCGGCCACTCAGCCCTTGGAGCGCTCGACGTAGCTGGCATCCTCGGTCTTGACCACGATGCGCTCGCCCACCTCGATGAACGGCGGCACCATTGTCTTTACGCCATTCGACAGCTTCGCCGGCTTGTAGCTGGAGGTCGCGGTCTGGCCTTTGACCACCGGGTCCGCCTCGATGATCTCCAGGATTACCGACGCCGGCAGGTGCAGCGCCACAACCTCGCCTTCGACCAGGTCCGCCTCGATCTGCATGTTGTCCTGCAGGAACGGCGCCTGCTCGCCGAGGATATCAACCGGAACGCTCAGCTGTTCGAAGGTCTCGGGGTCCATCAGCACGAGGTTGTCGCCGTCCGTGTAGCTGTAGGTGAATTCCTTATTGTCGGTCATCAGCCGCTCGACCGTGTCGGCGGTGCGCCAGCGCTCGTTTGTCTTGGTGCCGGTCTTGAGGTCGCGCATTTCGACCTGAATGATCGCGTTGCCCTTGCCCGGGATCACGATGTTCTGCTTCACCACCGTCCAACGGCGGCCGCCATGCTCGATGACCTGGCCGGCGCGGATCAGGTTGGCCTGCTGTTTCATGGCTGCTGCTCTTGGTCTGATGGTGGTCGGTGCGGAACGCTGGGGTCTAGTCCGTGCGACCTACCTCGGCAAGCGGATGCGCCGTCCCGGACGGGTCGATGACCGTAAGCCCGTCCAGATACTCCGGGCCGATCGGCACCTTGCCATGGCCGCCCGGGATGTCGAGCACGTAGGTCGGCCAGGCAAGGCCGCTGACGCGGCCGCGCAGCGCCCGCAGCAGCGCCTGGCCGCGCGCGACGGAGACGTGGAAATGCGACGTCCCCGGCGTCGGGTCGAGCTGGTGCAGGTAATACGGCTTGACGCGGGCGGCGAGCATGGCGCGCAACAGCGCCTCCAGCCGCGCCACGCTGTCGTTTACCCCGGCGAGCAGCACCGACTGGCCAAGCAGCGGGATGCCGCGACGACGCAGCCGGTCGAGTGCGGCGCGGCCCTCGGTGGTGAACTCCGGCGCGCTGTTCGCATGCACCACCAGCCACACCGGCGTTTCCGCCTCCAGGCTGTCGAGGAGCGCCGCGCCGACGCAAGCCGGGTCGGCAAGCGGCACCCGGCTGTGCAGCCGGATCGTGTGCACATGCGCCATCGCGTCCAGCGCCCGGATAATGCGGCCGAGCCGCCGCGGTGACAGCATCAGCGGGTCGCCACCGGTGATGATGACCTCGCCCACCTGCTCATGCGCTGAGATCCAGTCGAGTGCCGTCTGCAGCGCCGCCTCGCCGAGCACGCCGCCGGCGGGGCCCACATGCTCGCGTCGAAAGCAGAAGCGGCAGTAGACCGGGCAGACCAGCAGCGGCTTGAGCAGCGCCCGATCGGCGTAGCGGTGCACGATGCCGGGGACGGGCGAGAGCGCGTCGTCGCCTATCGGGTCAGCGCGCTCGTGCGGTGCGGTGAGCAACTCGGCCGGGTTGGGCACGAATTGCCGGGCGAGCGGATCGTCCGGCCGCTCGATCAGCGCCTGCATGGTCGGCGTGATCGCGATCGCGTAGCGCCGTGCGACCGCCTCAAGCGCGTCGCGTTGCGTCGGCTGGGCGAGGCTCGCCGCAATCAGGCCGTCGACGCTGGTCAGCAGGCGAGAGGAGTGCATGCGGTCTTCAAAGCGCAAAGCGGGCCCGACGCAAGCGTGGCGGCCGCTTTCGCTGTGGCGCCGGGCGAGCTCAAAAGACCTGCCAATCTCAGTCGCGGCGGTGCGGCGTCCAGGTCGGGGTGCGCAGGAGCCGGCTTGCCTCAACGTGCTCGGCCAACGCCTCGATCAACCCCTGCATTCGGAACGGCTTGGCCAAGGCGCGCCAGCCAGGCTGATCCGCGGGCACCGCATCGACGCCGTAGCCGGAGAGCAATAGGAACGGCACCAGTTGGCCTGAAAGCCGCTCGGCAACCGGAAAGACCTCGCCGTCGGCGACGTTGACGTCGAGCAGCGCCGCGTCGACCGGCTCTGCGTCCAGAATCGCCTGCGCCGCTTGGACGCTGTGGCAGGGTCCAACCACGATCGCCTGCGCGTCCTCCAGTGTCGCCGCAATGAATTGCGCCACCACAGCATCGTCCTCGACCACCAGGATGCGCAGGCCAAGCAGTGGAGACGGGCTCTTCATGATGTCGTGAAACTAGCATAATCAGATTGATATGGCCCAGATCAACGCATCCTGGCACCCGGAGCGTCTGGCCGCGCGGTTGCCCTTCCTGACCGTCCGCACGGCGTTGACGCGCGCGACCCGGCGCTTCTTCGAGAGCCGCGGCTACACCGAGGTCGAGACGCCCTACGCCGTTCCCGCACCAGGCGAGGAGGTGCACTTGCGGGCTCTGGCGACCACCGCACTCGCGCCCGTCGAGCACGGCGAGCCGGCGATCCCGCTCTGGCTTGCGACCAGCCCGGAGTTCGCCATGAAACGGCTGCTGGTCGCCGGCAGCGGGCCGATCTTCCAGCTGGCGCGGGTCTGGCGCGACGAGCTGCCGAGCCCGCTGCACGGGCGCGAGTTCACCATGCTGGAGTGGTATCGTCCGGGCGCGGACCTGTCGGCGCTGATGGACGAGACCGAGGCCTATCTGCGCGAAGTCCTGCCGGCGGTCCTGCCTGGCCGCGACGTCGCGATCGACCAGCCATTCGAGCGGCTGACCGTCGCCGAGGCGTTCGCCCGCTACGCCCGCGCCGACCTGCTCGGCACGGCGGAAGACGCCGCCGGCCTCGCCCGCTCCGCCAATGCCACCCTGCGCGAGGGCGAAACCTGGGAGGACCTCTTCTTTCGCCTGCTGCTCGAGCATGTCGAGCCGCGCATCGGCCGCGCCCGTCCGACCTTTCTCACGCATTGGCCCGTCGCCCAGGCGGCGCTTGCCAGACGCGACCCGGCCGAGCCACGCCAGGCGCTGCGCTTCGAGCTCTATCTGGGCGGCATCGAGCTCGCCAACGCCTTCGAGGAGCTGGCCGACCCGGGCGAGCAGCGCGCCCGCTTCCTTGCCGATCGGGAGCGTCGGGCAGCAGGCCATGCCAACGACATGGGCGGACGCGACTGGCCACTTGACGAGGACTTCCTCGCCGCCCTGCAGCACGGCCTGCCGCCCTGCGCGGGCATCGCGCTCGGCTTCGACCGCCTCGTCATGCTGGCATCTGGGGCGATCAGCATTGATCAAGTGCAATGGCTGTAGGGAGAAAGGCGAGGGGCTTTGCCCCTCGACCCGATTAAAGGCGAAGCCTTTAAAATCCACTCGTAGGTAGTGAACGAGATGCGGGAGGAGGCTGGGTTGGGGTGGGGTCTGGGGCCTCGGGCCCCAGCGGAGCCCGGAGGCAGAGCCTCTGGCCTTCCTGACCTACTGCATCGCCTCGATCATCGCCGCAACGCCGGCGGCCTCGCCGTGCGGATGGTTCCACACCGCCCCGACCACGGCGAGGAAGTCCGCGCCAGCAGTGACTAGGGGACGGCAGTTGGCGGCAGTAATGCCGCCGATGGCGATCACCGGCGGCTCCATCAGCTCGGACCACCAGGACAGCAGCTCCGGCTCGGCGCGGCTGACGGTCACCTTCGTGGTGGTTGGAAAGAAGGCGCCAAAGGCGACGTAGTCGGCGCCGTCCTCGCCGGCTTGCATCGCTAGGTCGCGGCTGGCGTAGCAGGAGACGCCAAGTTGCAGGGTGCCGAGCAGCGAGCGGGCGGCCGGCACCGCCATGTCCTCGGCCCCGACATGGGCGCCGTCGCAGCCGCACTCGACGGCGAGGTCCGGCCGGTCGTTAAGGATGAAGGCGACGCCGTGCGATTGCACGACCGGACGCAGCACGTCGATGGCTCGGCGAAGGGCGTCATCGTCGACAGCCTTGAGGCGCAGTTGGATTGCAGCGACCGGTCCGCCGTCCAGGGCGGCCTTGAGCCGCTCGGCAAACGTAATCGGTTCGATCTCCGCAGGCGTGATCAGGTAGAGCGAGCAGCCGGCCAAGGGTTGTCTGTCTCTCTCTCTCTCTCTCTTGTCGCTAAGCGCTTCGGGCGTCAGGGGCCTGACGTGCGATCGCGCGCCTATTAGCGCTGCGGCGTGCGCCGGTCCGAGCGTCTAGCGCAGCCGCTACCGAGTGTCATCAGTCCGGCGGGTCGAGCCATGCCGCCAGCTGTCGTTCGGCGCCTCGCTCGGCAAGGTCCAGCGCGACCGGCGACGCCTCCAGCAGCGAGCCGCCCTGGGCGGCGACCAGCGCGGCGAGCGACTTGAAGGCAGGGCACGGTGTCAGCACGAGGTGGAAAAGCTCGCACTGCAGCGCCTCCAGCACGCGTCCTGGCGCCGCACCGCAATCCAGCCGATCGGCGATCGCAAGCGTTGGCCGGGCCTGCCGTGCCTGGCGCACCAGCGCCGCCCACCACAGCGCACCCAGCGTGCCGGCCGCGCCGGGCGCCGACAGCAGGGTCAGGCTGCGGCCAGGGGCGCAGGCGGCCGCAACATCGGCCGCGCCGTGAACGATGACGTAGGGTCCGTCCGGCGCGCGCGCCGTTGAGCCGGCCTGGTGCATGCTTGACCTTGAAGCGCGCGGCGGCTTTGTCTGCAAGCGGGAACGACAAGGGGTGCGCATGGCGAACGGGGAGCAGGTTGCGGACGAGGCGACGCGGCTTGAGGCGGCGTTGGAGCGGATCGCCGCGGCGCGATACACCAGTCACGAGCAGTTGGTCACTGCGCCGTCACCGGCATCAGGCCAGGTCGCCGAGCGGCTTGAGGCGCTGATCGCCCAGATCAAGCTGGCTCTCGACGAGCAGGCGGGCTAGCGCCGCGTGGCTCAGGTCACGGTCAGGATCAACGGCTACCCGCACGTCGTCGTCTGCGAAGACGGGCAGGAAGATCATCTGCAGGCAATGGCCAGCCAGGTCGACGATCGGATCACCTCGATCAAGGCTCTCGGGCAGTCAGGCGAGTCACGGTTGCTGGTGCTCGCGTCGCTGCTGATGGCGGATGAGCTGCACGATCTGCATGTGGAAATGGCGGCACTGCGCGAGGGCGTGCCGGCTGCGGACAAGGAGGCTCGGCAGCGACTGCGCCGGCTCGCCGAACGTGCCGAGGCGATCGCCAGCGATCTTGAGACAAACCAGTAAGCGGCGTGGCTGGATGCAGCCGCGTTACCGCCGTGGTCCGACGCGGGTGCCTCCTGCCTTGCCATTGCTTGGCTCCGACCTCATAGATGAAGGGTGGAGCTGCTGGGTGCGTCAGGCTAAGCAACCCCGGGGCCAATGAGCATCCTCTCGGGGACTGGCGCTGCTGTGATCCTGGTCATGGTATCTGGTTCCCACCTGCACCAGCAGGCTTCGAGAGGTTGACACCGCCAACGGCCATAGCGGCTCCACACTCATCTGCAGAAGAAGCCGTCCGCGCGGCCAAGCGCGAGTTGAGGCAGCGGATGCTGGCGGCTCGGCCGGCTGGCGCCGACCCGGCGCCGATCCTGGAAAGGCTGGCCGCGCTGCCGCTGCCGATGATTGTCGCCGGCGTCTGGCCGCTGCCCGGCGAGATCGACCTGCGCTCGTTGCTGGACTTGCTGCACGTCCGCGGCCACGTCATCGCGCTTCCTGAGACGCCGCAGCACCCTGCGCCACTGATCTTTCGCCGCTGGCATCCCGGCGCCAGGCTGTTGGCCGGCCGGTTCGCCACCAGCTACCCCGATGGACCGATGCTGGTGCCGCAATTGCTGCTTGTTCCGCTGCTCGCTTTTGATCAGCGATGTCACAGGCTTGGCTACGGCGGCGGCTATTACGACCGCACCCTGGCGGCGTTGCCTGGCGTTTCGGCAATCGGTTACGGTTGGGCAACGCAGCAGGTCATGACGGTGCCGGTCGGCTCCCATGACCGCGAGCTCGACGCCGTGGCAACGGACCGCGAGCTGGTCGAGAGAACGTCAGCGACATGAACATCCTCTTTCTTGGCGACATCGTCGGCCGCTCCGGGCGTGACGCCGTGGCCGCCCTCGTCCCTCGCTTGCGCATAGAGTTCACGCTCGACCTCGTGATCGTCAATGCCGAGAACGCCAGCCACGGTTTCGGCCTCGCTCCGGACATGGCCGAGGCGCTGTTCGCCGCCGGCGTTGACGTTCTGACGCTCGGCAACCACGCATGGGACCGTCGCGAGATCATCCCATACATCGAAGTCACGCCAAGATTGATCCGGCCGTTGAACTTTCCGCCAGGGACGCCGGGGGCCGGCTCGGTCGTTGTCGAGCTCGCAGGCGGGCGGCGGGCGCTGGTGCTGAACGCGATGGGGCGGCTGTTCATGGACCCGCTCGACTGTCCATTTCGCGCTACCGCCGAGCTGCTCGGGCGGCATCGGCTCGGCGCTGGCGGCACCGTGCAGGCGATCGTCGCCGACATCCACGCCGAAGCAACCAGCGAAAAGCTGGCCTACGCGCATTCCTTCGACGGCAGGGTCTCGCTGGTGGTCGGCACCCACACTCATGTGCCGACGGCCGACCATCGCGTTCTGAGCGGCGGCACCGCCTTTCAGTGCGATGCCGGCATGTGCGGCGACTACGACAGCGTGATCGGCATGGCCAAGCAGGGCGCAGCGACGCGGTTCTGGCGCAAGATGCCGGGCGAGCGCTTGGCGCCGGCGGACGGGCAGGCGACGGTCAGCGGGCTGTTGGCGCAAGTTGACGATACCACCGGCCACGCCATTGCCGTGGCTCCGCTGCGCCGCGGCGGCGTGCTGCAGGCCACGGCGCAGGCTCGGCTTGACTAACGAGCCTGCGCGTTTACGCGCCGTTTTCCGCATCAGATGATTGTTTCGTGGCCACAACTGGAACGGCTGTATTACGCAAACGCCTGATTTCCGGCTCTAAAGGCTTGCGATCGTGTGTAATATGATGCTTTGGCGAAAATGCCCGCGCCTCTGTCGAAAAGAGTATTAATTCTCGCTGCAGTGCGATACGATCTAGGTGAAAATCAACCACCGTGATCGAGCCCGCTCATGTCAGTGACTATCCCAGGCTCCTCCTCGGCGACCACGATCGGCAAGGAGGTCGCGACCCTCCTAGCCCGTGAGATCGCCAAGGCTCTTCATCATACCCCAACGTTCCTCGGCGGCACGGGCTCAGAGGGTTTTGCCCTTTCGATCGGCAACGACACGCTGAGCAGCGCTGTGCATATGCCAATTAGCGGCTCGGAGGCGACGTCTCCGAGCGTGACGTCAGCTTTGAGCAAGGAGATTTACAGCTTCCTGAAGACCGATCCGGTGGCGATGTCGGCGTTCCAGGCCGCTGCCAAGACTGGCGCTCAACTGACGCTGACGCGTGACCCGGCGACGCTTCAAGGCTCCAGCGCGTCGATCACGCTGCCCGACGCCACCAAGATCACCTTCCACAGCGTTGAGCAACTGTCGCCCAAGCATTTTGGCTAATCTGACGACGTCACTCTCGGAGCCGGTTCTGGCTGCGGGAGAGATATCGGGAATTATGAGCGGGCAACAAGCTGCCTGAATGTCATCGTTAAGTGCGGGCATCTCGGCGCAAGCTTGAGGTGCCCGTTTGCTGTGGTCGCTCGCGCGGCCTCTAGTTGGCCGAAGCCTGCGGCGTAGCCTCAGGGATGACCGTGGTCACGATGGAGGCGTCTAGCGCTTCGTAGTCGTGATAGCCGATTGTCTCGTAAAGCTGCTTACGAGTTTGCATCCGGTCGACTTGGTTGTGCGCGCCGCCATCGGTGGCAATCGCCTTATAGAGCCCCTCGGTCGCCTGTGCCGAAACGCGCAGTGAACTGACCGGCCAGATGACCATTCGGTAGCCCATCTGCTCGAACTCGTCAGCGGTGAAGAAGGGCGTGCGGCCGAACTCCGTCATGTTGGCCAGCAACGGCACCTCCGGCAGGCGAGCGGCGAACTCGCGGAACATCTCCGCCGTCGTCAGCGCCTCTGGGAAGATCGCGTCTGCCCCCGCCTCGACGTAGAGCCGGGCCCGCGTCACCGCCGCGTCCATGCCCTCGCTGCCAGCAGCGTCCGTGCGCGCGATAACGAGCAGGTGACGTCTTGCCCTTACCGCTGCGGCGACCTTGGCCGCCATGTCAACTGCTGTGGCTAATCTCTTGTCGTTGAGGTGCCCACATTTTTTCGGCAACAGCTGGTCCTCAAGGTGCACGGCCGCCGCGCCCGCGTCCTCGAAGCTCCGCACCATGTGCATCACGTTAAGCGCTTCACCATACCCGGTGTCGCCATCCACCAGCACCGGCAGGCCGCTCGCGCGGCTTACCTGGCGGATAAAGAAGGTGACCTCGTCGACGGTTATGATGCCTACGTCGGGCAGTCCCATCGAGGCTGTCATCGCCGCGCCTGACAGGTAGCATGCCTGAAACCCGGCAGCCCGGGCTTGCAGGGCGGCAAGACCATTGTGAGTCCCGGGTATGCGCAGGATGCCGCCAGCGGCGAGAGCCAAACGGAAGCGGTCGCCGGCTGGAGCTGCTGGCAGGTCGTCGGCGACAAGGTAGGGCATGCGGTATGTCCCGTTAGGCTGGACTTTCAGAAGATTAGACACTAGCGCAGCACCATTGCTCCGCCTACAGGCCTTGCGGCTGTGCAGGCGATCCGGCCCACAGTCCACCGGCGCGCATCGATCGACGCGTCGGCCATAGAGTGCAGTCAAGCGTGAGGAGCGAACCATGGCGACACCTATCCCGTCAGCAGGCGTGGCGCCGACGACTGAAGGTTTGACGGCATCGCAGATCGAGGAGCGCGAGGTCGGCGCAGATGGGACCTTCGGGCTCGTCGATCGTCTCGTGCAAACTCGCCCGGGTCCGAACGCGCCGGCTCTTCTCAATGCGCTGGCGCGCATACCAGCCGAGCCGTTCGGCTATCCGCTGGTGTTTTGGATCGGCGGAGTGCTGTTTCTGGGCATCCTGTTCCTCACCTGGAGCAGTTACATCTAGGCGGGCAGCTGCTGACCGGGATTGACAAACGAGGAACCGTCCCAACGGTCAGCCGTAGAGACCTGTGATGCCGATATCGACGACACAGGATGCCAGTTCGATGACGTCCGCCTTGCCGCAGGACATGACTTTAATTGATGCCTGGCTTCGGCAGGAATTTAAGGCGTGCTACGGTAACGCTCTGGAGGATCCGATACCCCCCGAGCTCGTGATCCTACTGCGCGGCTCGCTCGATGGTCGCTGAGCGCCAGGTGACCTAAGCGAAGGGCAGCTCTCGATGCGGGTCAGCGTGATCCAGATGCAGGCCGGTAGCGACCCGATTGCCAACGCTTATGAGGCGGAGCGCCTTGTCCGGATCGCGGCTGCGCGAGACCAGCCCGACCTCATTACCCTCCCCGAGATGTGGAGCTGCCTCGGAGGCGCGCGGGCAGACAAGCAGCGCGCGGCTGAACGGCTTCCCCTGATTTGCACGTCTGCCGCGACCGCGGGGCCGCTTTACGCGATGCTGCAGCGGCTTGCGCAAGAAAACCACGTCACCCTGCATGGTGGCTCCATCGGCGAACGGGTCGACGGGAGCGAGCGAATGTTTAACACCTCGCTCGTCTTCGGCCCGACCGGCGTTGAGCTGGCGCGTTATCGAAAGATCCACTTGTTTGATGTCACCACGCCTGACGGCGCCGGTTACCGCGAGAGCGACAGCTACGGCGCCGGCGACGCTGTTGTGACATTCCGCGTCGGCCCAACGACCGTTGGGTGCGCGATATGCTATGACCTTAGGTTCGCAGAACTGTTCCTGGCGTTGCGTCGGGCGGAGGCCTCGCTAATCCTGCTGCCTTCAGCGTTCACCGAGGCGACCGGACGCGACCACTGGGAGGTGCTGCTGCGTGCGCGCGCGATCGAGACGCAGTGCTGGTTTGCTGCCGCGGCGATCTGCGGGACACATCATGACGGTCGTGGCGCACTCCGCCGGTGTTGGGGCCGGTCACTCGTAGCCGATCCTTGGGGAACGGTGCGCCTGATGCTCGATGAAGCACCCGGCTTCGGCACGGTCGAGGTCGATGCGGCGGCCACAGAGCGCATACGGGAACAGATGCCGGTGCTGAGGCATCGCCGCATGCCGATCGCCGAGCAACCTGTGCGTGTTCGACCGTGAGCCTGGAGCAATCAACGGATACTGCCGTTACTGCTCCCGAGCATAATGATGCGCGAGACAGCAAGACGCCGTGCCGGTTCGAGCGTCTCGCCTTCGCGGCGTCGCCGACGGATCTCGCCGAGGAAAGCCGTCGTCGCATGGTGATTCGTTACGGCGAGGTGCCGATCGGCCAAGCTGACGCGATCGTCTGCCTGGGTGGCGATGGCTTCATGCTTGAGACGCTGCATCAGACGCTTGATGCCGACATACCGGTCTACGGGATGAATTGCGGCTCAGTCGGCTTCCTGATGAACCCATATCGTGAGGAGGACCTACCGGAACGGCTGTCGCGCGGCCAGGCAGCCATGCTGCATCCACTACGCATGCATGTCGTCACCCGTGCTGGCGCCGTTGAGGAAGCACTTGCCCTTAACGAGGTGTCACTGCTGCGTCAGCTGCGTCAGGCGGCCAAGATCCGCATCACGGTTGATGGCAGGGTGCGTCTGGTTGAATTGATCTGCGATGGCGTGCTGATTGCAACGCCCGCTGGCTCGACGGCTTATAATCTTTCCGCGCACGGGCCGATCGTTCCGCTCTCAGCAAACCTGCTGCCTTTGACGCCGATCAGCGCCTTTCGTCCGCGCCGCTGGCGCGGAGCTCTGTTGCCGAGCACGGCAGACGTGTTGTTCGAAGTGCTCGAGGCGGAGAAGCGTCCCGTGGCTGCGGTTGCTGATTTCACCGAGGTGCGCGACGTTGCCTCCGTCGCCGTTAGCGAAGACCGCAGCGTCCGCACGACAATCCTGTTTGATCCAGACCAGGGACTGTCCGAGCGGATCATTGCAGAGCAATTCACTGTCTAGAAAGTCGTCCACTCTTAATGGGCCGCGTCAACAGGCTCGCTTAGCTCAGGCCGCTACCCCTGCCTGGATGGCGTCCCGGCCACCCTGCGAGATCGTCTCGATGCCGTCCATCAGCGGCAAGTCCGACGGCGTATTTTGATCGCGCAGCATGTAACCACGACCCCAAACCGTTCCGATCAGGTTGTCAGCGCCGTAATGCGCCAGCTTTTTACGAAGCTTGCAGACGAAGACGTCGATGATCTTGACCTCCGGCTCGTCCATCCCGCCATACAGGTGGTTCAGGAACGCCTCCTTAGTGAGCACCATGCCACGGCGCAGCACCAGCAGCTCCAGGATCGCGTATTCCTTGCCGGTCAGTCGCACCGGAGCGCCATCGATCGTCACGTCACGGCTGTCGAGGTTTAACTCGAGCGGGCCGACACTGAGCGTCGGCTGGCTAAACCCCTTAGACCGGCGAATTACGGCCTGCATGCGGGCGATCAGCTCGGCCTTGTCGAATGGCTTCGTGATGAAGTCGTCAGCACCCATGCCGAAGCCCTTCACCTTTGCCTGCGGGCGCGACAGCCCGGATAGGATTAGCACCGGCGTGTTCATGCGTGCCGCTCGCATGCGGCGAACCACCTCGTAGCCCTCCATATCGGGCAGCATGAGGTCCAGCACGACCACGTCATAGTCGTAATGGCGCACCAGCCCAAGCGCTTCCTCTCCCGTGTCCGTTTGATCGACGATGGCGCCGTTCGAGCGGAGCATGAGCGAGATGCCGCGCGCGGCAGTCAAGTCGTCCTCAACCAGCAGAACACGCATCGGTAAACCCTCTTGGTGATGAGGCAAGATATACCACCTTAACGTGTGCTCATCAATCATTTTTTCAGCCTAAGCGTGTATAAATCACAACCTATCTCTCGCGCAGCGACTCTAAAGCTAAAAACGTAGCAGGTTAGTCATGATTATGAGACGGTAAACTTATGATGAGCGGGGCGAGTTGTGGCCACTAAGGCACACGGGCTTACGCCTGCGTTGCGCAGTGGTTTGACACTGAAGAGCCACGCCAGGATCATGCGGCCGCATTCGGCAAGGCGATCACGCGAGGCATGCATCTGGAAACCGACCCGAGCCGCCGGCAACGCCGACCGCGGCTGACGTCGGACGTCGCGCTTGCCGACCGCCTAAGCCAGCCTGACGCGTCGGATGCGCTGGACAAGGATGTCGCATGGCCGTTGGCGAGCCCGATCGATCGCCTGCTCGTCGAGGGTGGCGATGAGCGGCTCGCTATCGAGCCACGCTCGGGCCTGAACCGCTACGGTTGCTCGCCCCGTCCGCGCCCGGGCGTGCTTGCCTTCGCCTCCTGCACTGCTTCGTCCATCTCTGTCGACGCCTATGAGCAGGCTGAGCTGTGCCGACGGCGGATGCTGCGGCAGGCGCGCTCTCCCGGCGGTAGCGCCCGGCAGGCGATCGCGCTCGAGACCCTGGCGGTGCGCCGTGCGCTGGTCGATTGGTGGGGCGTCGGCGATATCGCCGAGGCGATCCTGGCCGCATCGGGCACCGACGCTGTGCTACTGCTAACCGGCCTGCTTTGCGGCATCGAGCCGGCCACCGGCATTCTCATGAGTCCGAGCGAGACCGGCAGCGGAGTGCCGGAGGCTGCGCGAGGCCGCCATTTCGCGAAACTGTCTGCCGATGGGGGGTCGGCCAGCCCCGGCTGCCTGATTGACGGCTTCGCGCCGATTGCGCTGAGCGCCGTGTCGTTGCGCGAGCCGGACGGCAGTCTGCGCGACCCGGCCGCTGTGGCGCGCGGCTGCGAGGCGGCGGTGACGGCAGCCTGCCAAGGCGGCGGCCGGGCCGTGCTGCACGCCATCGACGGCTCCAAGACCGGCCTCTCGGCACCTGGCTTGTCGACGTTGCTGGCGTTGCGGCGGCGCTATGCGGGGCAGCTCGAGGTCGTCGTGGATGCCTGTCAGGCGCGCCTGTCGCCGGCCCGCTTGCGACGTTACCTGGCCGCAGACCTGCCGGTGCTGATCACCGGCTCTAAATTCTTCGGCGGGCCCGGCTTTAGCGGGGCGCTGCTGCTGCCCAGGGCACGCTTTCCCGGCCTGTCGCTGCCGCCGGCGGGCCTTGCGGCGTATGGGCTTGGCGCTTGCGAGGAGTTGCAGGCAACCGCCTGCGCCAATGCAGGCCTAGTGCTGCGTTGGCGAGCGGCCCTGGCTGAAATGGCGCGCTTCCGGAACCGTGCCAATGATTTCGGGCACATCGTGGATCGCCTTGCCGCAGCGATCCGTCAGCACATAGCCGCGGATCGTGACTTGCTTGGCATTGACGCCCCGGAGGAGGTCGGTCCGGCGGCCGACTGGACCGAACGGCGCACCGTCTTCACCTTCGCCCTGCGCGAAGATGGCCGACTGGCCTCGATCGACCGTTTGCGCGTGCTGCACGGGTTGCTCAACACTGACCTCTCGGCCGAACTGCCGGATGCCGAGCCTCAGCTTGCCGCTGCGCTTTGCCAGGTAGGCCAGCCGGTGCTGCTCGGCAGCCGCGATGGTCAACCATATGGCGGACTGCGCATTGCCATCGGCGCGTGCCATGCTACCGCTTCGGACAACGAGGCGGCACTGCAGACGGTCTTCGCCAAGCTCAGGCTGATCAGGCGGTCGTTCGGTCCGACCGCCTGACGGCCCGCCTCAGCTGTTGGCGCTCATCCTACCTGACAGCAGGGCCGCCACCTGCTGGCCTTTCGGCGAGCCGAGCCCAGTGACCGGGTCCCAGCCCTTGGCTGCCTTGTAACCGGCATTGCTGCCGCTGGTGATGTCGGTCAGCACATCCCGATTGGCATACAGCGATGGATTGACCAGGCCTAGCTTGCGCGCCGCCTGCTGGCCGGTCAGCGCCAGCAGCGCCGCCCAGAGCGGAGCCACCGCGCTGGTGCCGCCGACCACCTCCGCCGTGCCGTCGACGGAGATGTTGTAGCCGGTCTCCGGGTCGGCATCGCCAGCGACGTCCGGCACGCCGCGATGGCTATTCGTGTTGCCTGCCTGCCAGCTTGGCCGGTCGAAATGGGCGCTATAGCCGCCGCCGCCGGCGCCGCCTGATGCGCCGTCGTTCCAGGCGACCTCGGCGCCGCTTGCCGGCAGCCTGGTGCCGCCACAGCCCAGCACATTCGGGCTTGAGGCCGGGAAATCCACGGTCTTCGTGGAGGTGCCGTCATCCGCGCCGCTATCGCCCGACGCCACGCAGACCGGGATGCCGAGGCTGCCGGCGCTCTGAAAGGCCTGGTCCATGGCGGCGAGGTCCTGCGTGGAATAGCTGCTTTCCGGGCCGCCCCAGCTGATCGACATGACGCTGACGTCGCGCTCAGTGTCGTGGATCGCTGTGGTGATCGCGTCGAGAAAGCCGTTGGCGGCCTGGGTTCCGAAATAGACCGCGATGTCGGCCGCCGGTGCGATCGAGCCGGCAACCTGGATATCGAGCTGCACCTCGCCGTCGGCTCCGTTCGGGTCGTCCGGCGTGTTGGTTGCGCCGTCGACGAGGATCGCGGCCAGGGTGCCGGTGCGATCGATGCCTTTCTGCTTGAAGTAGGCCGCCTGCTGCGTCGCCTCGTAGCCGCCGCCGAGCTCGATCAGGGCGACGACCTGGCCGGCCCCGGTCAGCCCGGTGGGAAAGCCGTAGCGCTTGGCGACCGCGGCGGGATTGTAGGACGAGCTGGTGGCGGTCTTCTTATGGCGACGATAATGCGTGTGGGCGACCGGTCGTGTGTCGAAGCCCATGACTGCGACCACATCGTCGGCGATGGATGTCGGCACCGACAGCTGTCCCTCGCGGCCGACGAATTCACGGCCCTGATGGCGGTAGCGCCCGAGCTTCTGCGGCTGGAAGGCCGCGGAGGCCTGGCCGTAGGTGCCGGACAGCCGTACCTGATGTTGAGCGGCATCGGCCAGCTCGACGGTCAGGCCGTGCTGCTTGGCGTGCGCGACGAGAGTGTCGACCGCGGCCGACTTGCTGGCGTAGCGATGGGCATACTCCTCACGGCTCACCGTCGTCGTCGGATCGATTTCGGCGCCAGGCTTGAAGACTACGGTGAGGCGGATCGGTTGCGTGTCGGCGACGTCGCCAAGGCGCTCGCCGGTCGGCGCGCTGCGCGCCGAGCGGGCAAGCGGGAAGAGGGCATGATGGGCCATGCGGACGCCTTTCGGGGTTGAGTATGCCTACGAGCGTAGAGCCGAACGGAGGTTTGCCCAAGCAGTCGGCAGGGCAGAGCGTTGCCCTGCACCCACTGGGGCCTGCGGCGACGAACCCCATTGAACAGCGGTTGTTGCGGTTCAGGCGTTCAGCGGCGACCAGGCAGGGTCGGACGCGTTGCCGGGCGTCGAGACCGGCCTTTCGTTGAAGCCGGTGATGTCGATTGAGACCAGGCGCGACGAGAAGCTGGCGCCCGAACGCCCGCCCGGCGTCTCGCGCCAGAACATCAGAACTCGCCCGTTCGGCGCGAAGGTCGGACCTTCCACCGAGTAGCTCTCCGACAGGATGCGCTCGCCCGAGCCGTCAGGGCGCATGACGCCGATCGCGAACGTGCCGCCGGCCAGCCGGGTAAAGGCGATCAGGTCGCCGCGCGGTGACCAGACCGGCGTTGCGTATCTTCCGCGGCCGAAGGAGATCCGTTGCGCTGCGCCGCCGCCGCCGCTCATGACGTAGAGCTGCTGGTCGCCGCCACGGTCGGAGTTGAAGACGATCTGCGAGCCGTCGGGGCTGTAACAGGGCGAGGTGTCAATCGAGCCTGAGCTGGTCAGCCGCCGCTCGGTTCGGCTGCCGACGTCGACGGTGAAGATGTCCGACCCGCCACCCCGGGTCACCGACATGATGACGCTGCTGCCGGACGGTGCGAAGCGCGGCGCGAAGCTCATACCCTCGAACTCGCCGAGGACGGATTGCCGGCCTGAGCCGAGATTGAAGAGGTATACGCGCGGCCGATCGTTGGCGTAGCTCATGAAGGCGATCTCGTCGCGCACCGGGCTGAAGCGCGGCGTCAGCACCAGCCAGGAGCCGTCGGTGAGGGTGCGGTTGTTGGCGCTGTCCTGGTCCATGATCGCTAGCCGCTTGGTCTGCCGCCCCTCGCGGCCGGTCGCCGAGACGTAGACGATACGGGTGTCGAAGTAGCCCTTCTCACCCAGTAGCCGCTCATAGATGACGTCGGCGATGATGTGGGCGATGCGGCGCCAGTTGCCGGCCGAGGTGGTGTAGGCGGTGCCCTGCAGCTGGGTGCCCTGCAGCACGTCCCACAGCCGGAACTCGACGCGGGCGGAGCCGCCTTCGGAGACGGTGCCGGTGACCAGGGCCTGAGCGCCGACCGCTTTCCAGTTGGCGAAATTGGGTGTGCCGCCGGTGTCGGCGGTGATGAAGGCGGCCTGGTCGATCGGCCGGAACAGGCCGCAGCGGGCGAGGTCGGCGCTGATCACGCCGGTCATCTCGGCGCCGAGTGCCGATCCGCCGAAGTTCGGCAGCGCGATCGGGATCGGGTCGGTGCGCGCCCGATTGACATCGATCACGGCGCCCGGGCCGCCGGTGGAGGGGATCGGTGCGGATTGGGCGCGTGCGGCGCCGGCGGCAAACAGGCCGGCGCCGGTGCCGGCGAACAGACGGCGACGAGTGACTTGGTCGGGCAAGGCGGCAACTCCGGTGCGGGCGGATGAGAGTTTAGCCGATCGGAGCGGAGGGCATATGCAAGGCCGGCTTACAAAGCCGTAACGCCGGCTGTGAAGAGGTCAGGAGCTCTGCTCCTGGATCTCGCTGGGGGCGGCGCCCCCAGACCCGCATCCGTTTGGAGCCCTCTCGTCATCTCTCTTGCTCGGCAAAGCCGATCAGCCTTGCGTCCGCCCGCACCAACCTCGACGGCAGCAACGGACAAGCAAACGGATTTTGAAGGCTCCACCTTCCTTCGTCCTACGGGCTGAACCGGAAGACAAAGCTGCGATTCTGCCCGAGCATGGTCGGTGGCAGCGGCAAGGTCGCGCAGCGCGGGTCCAGCACTGCGCGCACCGCCCGCTCCGCATAGGCGCGAAAGACCGGATCACCGAGCCGCCCGACGTCGCTGCCGGACACTCGGGCGTCATGCACCGTGCCGCCAGCGTCGGTTACCACGTCGAGCAGCACCCGGAACTGTGACGCGCCCTGAGCGCCGGCATCGTAGCTCCAGCATTCACGGACGTGGTCGCCGATCGCGCCGCGCTGCGCGCCGGTCAACCCGCCAGTGTCGGCGCCCTCCGGACGTCCGCCGCCATGCGGCGCGCCGCCGCGACTCGGATTGGCGTGCGCGCGGGGCGGTGTCAGCTGCTTCTGGTCGGCCTGGAACTTCTCCAGCGTCGCCAGCAGCGAGTGGGTGTCCGGGGTCGCGTTCTTGGTCGGGTTCGGCTGCGAGGCGTGACTCTCGATCGTGCGCGGCGGCGGCGGCACTGGTGGAGGCGGCGCCAATCGCGGCGGCGTTGGCGCCCGTGGCGTGGGTGTGGGCGCCGGTTGCGGCGGCGGCGGCGGCAGGGCCGGCGCAGGCAGCGGCGACAGTTCCGGCGGCGGTGTCGGCGCTGGCGCGAGGCTCGGCGTCGGAGGCGCGCTGGCCTGTGGCGGCGGTGGCGGCGGTGGCGGAGGCGGAGGCGGAGGCTCGATCGGCTCGTCCTTGGGCGTTTGCTCCGCCGGCGTTTGGTCCGCCGGGGTCGGAGCATCAGCGGCGGCGGCCACCTGGCCGGGCGCCTGCGCCTTTTGCGCGGTCTCGGCGCTGCCCGTGAAGTCCATCTCGACCGAGGTCTCCGGCGGCGCTTCCGGTGGCGTCGGGCTGGGCAGCGCGATCAGCAGCGCCAGCAGGGCAGCCAGATGCAGCGCCGCGGAGGCCGCGCCGGCTCGCTTCATCGTCGGCGTCATCGCTGCTTCAGCCAGGCGGCAGGGGCGTCAGCCGCCGCCGGCCGGAGCGCCGGGCGCGGCAGGCGGCGAGGGCGCGCCGCCGCCGGGCTGCTCGGCCAGCAGCGCGACCTTGGTAAAGCCGCCCTGGGTCACGGTGCCCATGACCTCCATGATCCGCCCGTAGGACAGGTCCTTGTCGCCACGCACGAAGATCCGGCGCGTCGGGTCGTTCTTGGCGTTGGCCTGCAGCTTGGCCACCAGGTCGGGCAGCTGCACCTCGTCGTCGCCGATGAAGATCTTGCCGGCGGAGTTGAGCGAGACGGTGATCGGCGTCGCATCCTGGTTGAGCGGCGCCGCCGACGCCTTCGGCAGGTCGACGTTGACGCCCGACGTCATCAGCGGCGCGGTGACCATGAACACGATCAGCAGCACCAGCATCACGTCGACCAGGGGGGTCACGTTGATCTCGGCGAGCGGCTTGTAGCGACCGCGACCGCGGCCGCCGCCGACGTTGAAGGCCATCTAGGCGCGCCCTGTGATGATCGCGAAAGCGCTCATGCCGGCCGCTCTTCGCCCTGGCGGCTGAGGATGGCGCCGAACTCGGTGCCGAAGCCCTCCAGGCGCTGGGCGAAGCGGGCGAGGTCGGTGCTGATCTTGTTGTAGGCGAGCACCGCCGGGATCGCCGCGACCAGGCCGATCGCGGTGGCGAACAGCGCCTCGGCAATGCCGGGCGCGACCACCGAGAGGTTGGTGTTGTGCATCGCTGCAATGGCCGAAAACGAGTGCATGATGCCCCACACCGTGCCGAACAGGCCGATGAATGGCGCCGTGGCGCCGACCGAGGCGAGGAAGATCATCCAGCGCTCCATGCGCTCCATCTCGCGGTTGACCGTCATCGTCATCGCCCGGTCCAGCCGCTCGCGCACCGAGCCGCGCGCCATGTCGGCGCCGACCACGCGCGAGGAGCGCCGCCACTCGGTCATCGCGGCGCCGAACACGGCCGCCATCGGATGGGTCGGCTTCACGCCCTCGCGGTCGTAGAGCTCCTCGAGCGAGCCGCCGGACCAGAAGCGGTCCTCAAAGCCGTCGGCCGATTTGGCCGCGCGACGCAGCGCCGTCACCTTCTCGAACACGATGGCCCAGACCCAGATGCTGGCGGCGAGCAGGCCGAGCATGATCAGCTTGACGACGATGTCGGCCTGCATGAACAGCGTCCAGAGCGACAGGTCGGCACCCGGCGCACTGAGGTTGGCGGCATCGACGGCACGATCCACGATCGGAACTCCTAAGCGACTGCCGCGAAAGCCGAACGCCAGCGAGAGGGAATGCGGGCGACCCGCGCGCCATCCTCGCTCACGCAGACCAGCAGGACCTCGGCAGTCGCGATCAGCTGGCCGCTCACCTGGACCGCCTGGCGCAGCGTGACCGTGGCGCCGGTCACAGCCAGCACGGTGGTCGCGATGTCCAGCACGTCATCGAGGCGCGCCGGGCGCAAATACTCCAGATTGGCGCGCCGCACCATGAAGCCTCGTCCATGTTCGGCGAGCATCGCGTGGTAGGGCACGCCCATCTCACGCAGCGCCTCGGTCCGGGCGCGCTCGCAGAAGCCGAGATAGCGGCCGTGATAGACGACGCCGCCGTAGTCAGTGTCCTCGACATAGACGCGGAAGCTGGCGTGATGGGCGGTCATCGAAGGGCGCGAAGAGAAGCAAGGGCTTCTTTTTTGAAAAAAAGAAGCAAAAAACTTTTGAACGGCTGGCACGGGGGTGCGGAGGTGATTCGGCTAAATACCGCAAGATTCGAGCTTGGCGCGACGACGTGCGCTGACGCGGGCATCCCATATGTGTTGTTTTTCAATTGGTTACGGAAATCTTGCCTATGGGCAAGATTTCTGGTGTCGCTGGAGCCAGGGGACAGCCCGCTGAGTGTGCTAGCACGTATGCCTCATCGTCCCACGTCCTCTCCGATCCCTTCCGTCGGCCGGACGTAAAAGGTTTTGTCCGTTTTTCTCAAATGACGACTGCTTGCCTACTGATCATCAAGCAGGTCGAGCAGCGGGCCGGCCGCGGGCGGGCGCAGGCCGAGGTGGCGCCAGCCGGGCTCGCCGAGCACGCGGCCGCGGGAGGTGCGCAGGACCAGGCCCTCCTGAATGAGGAACGGCTCGATCACGTCCTCCAGCGTGTCGCGTGCTTCGGCCAGCGCAGCGGCCAGGGTTTCCACGCCGACGGGGCCGCCGGCGTGGTGCTCGGCGATGCGGCGCAGATAGCGGCGGTCCATGGCGTCGAGGCCGAGCCGATCGACTTCGAGGCGGGTTAGGGTGCGGTCGGCGGCGGCGCGGCCGACGCGGCTGGAGGCTCCTGTCTTCGCATCATCGACGGCGGCAAAATCGCGCACGCGGCGCAGCAGGCGGCCGGCGATGCGAGGGGTGCCGCGCGAGCGCGCCGCAACCTCGGCGGCGCCGTCCGGGGCGAGGTCGAAGCCGAGCTTTTCGGCGCCGCGCGAGACGATCAGCTCCAGCTCGGCCGGGGTGTAGAACACCAGGCGCAGCGGAATGCCGAAGCGGTCGCGGAGGGGTGTGGCGAGCAAGCCGGCGCGTGTGGTGGCGCCGACCAGGGTGAAGGGTGAGAGGTCGATCCGGACTGAGCGCGCCGCCGGCCCCTCGCCGATGATGAGATCAAGCTGGAAGTCCTCCATCGCCGGATAGAGGATCTCCTCGATCGCCGGCTGCAGACGGTGAATCTCGTCGATGAACAGCACGTCGCGCGGCTGCAGGTTGGTCAGGATGGCGGCCAGGTCGCCGGCCCGTTGGATCACCGGGCCGGAGGTGGCGCGGAAGCCGACGCCGAGCTCGCGGGCGACGATCTGGGCGAGGGTGGTCTTGCCGAGGCCGGGCGGGCCGTGCAGCAGCACGTGGTCGAGCGCCTCGCCGCGGCCGCGCGCGGCCTCGATGAACACGGCGAGGTTTTCCCGCGTGCCCTTCTGGCCGATGAACTCGCGCAGGGTTTGCGGGCGCAGCGAGGCCTCGGCGGCGTCCTCATCGGCGCGGGCGCCGGAGACGGCGCGGTCGGCCTCCGCCGGCTTCTTCAACGGGCGAGCTCCTTCAACGCATCACGGATCACCGCGTCGAGCTTGGCCGCCGCGCCGAGCCGCGCCATGACCCGCTCGACGGCGGGCTGCGCCTCCTGGCGGCGGTAGCCGAGGTTGGCGAGGGCGGAGACCGCGTCGGCTTGGGTGCCGGCAGGCTCGCCGACCACGCGCAAGCCGACCTGCTCGCCGAGCGGCATGCCGCCGGCGCGCTCGCGCAGCTCAGTGAGCAGGCGCACGGCGAGCTTGGCGCCGACGCCTGGGGCGCGGGTGAGGGCGGCGCGGTCGCCGGCGGCGATGGCGGCGACGAGCTCGCGCGCCGACAGCGACGAGAGCAGGCCGAGTGCGACCTTGGCGCCGACGCCTTGAACGGTCAGCAACAGGCGGAACCACTCGCGCTCGGCCGGCTCGGCGAAGCCGTAGAGGATAATCGCGTCCTCGCGCACCACCGTCTCGACCAGCACGCGCGCGAGGGCGGGTGGGTTGGGCAGGGCCGAGAGGGTGCGGGTGGAGGCCTGCACCAGGTAGCCGACGCCGCCGACGTCGATCACGCAGGTGGCCTCGGTGAGCGCCTCGAGCCGGCCGGTGAGCAGCGCGATCAAGCGCGTGTCCTAAGCATCGGCGCCCCAGCGCTGGCGGGTGGCGCGGTGGTGGGCGTGGCAGATGGCGACGGCGAGCGCGTCGGCGGCGTCGGCGCGGGCCAGGGTGGCGCCGGGCAGCAGGCGGCGGACCATCATCTTGACCTGCTCCTTGTCGGCAGCACCGGTACCGACGACGGATTGCTTGACGGTCATGGCACCGTATTCGTGCACCGGGATGCCGACCAGGGCGGGGGCGAGCAGGGCGACGCCGCGGGCGTAGCCGAGCTTGAGCGTGGCGGTGCCGTTGCGATTGACGTAGGTCTCCTCGACGGCGGCTTCGTCCGGCCGCCAGTCGGCCATGAGTTGGGTGAGGCCGCGGTGCAGGGCCATCAGCCGGTTCGGCACGCTGTGGGCGCTGTCGGTCGCCAGCACGCCGTCGGCGATGTGGCGCAACCGATTACCCTCGCTTTCGACAATCCCCCATCCGGTAAACCGTAAACCTGGATCGATCCCCAACAGCCTTATCATAAGGGTTCCAAGGGCCTCACGGCCCTTGGTGGGGTCAAGGGGCAAAGCCCCTTGCCTTCCTTAAACGACGTCGACGTTAGCAAAGACGTTCTGGACGTCGTCATTATCCTCCAGGGCGTCGAGCAGCTTGAGGATGGCCGAGGCGCGTTCCTCGTCGAGCGTTACCGTGGTCGACGGCCGCCACTCCAGCGCCGCCTCGTCGGGGGCGCCAAAGCGGGCCTCCAGGGCGTCGCGCACGGCGAAGAAGCTGTCCGGCGCGCACAGCACTTCGTGGCCGTCCTCGGTGAGTGCGGTGTCGTCGGCGCCGGCCTCGATCGCCGCCTCCAGCATCGCGTCTGCGCTCGCGGCGGCCTCCGGGTAGCGGACCACGCCGAGTCGGGTGAACAGGAAGCTGACCGAGTTGGTCTCGCCGAGTGCGCCGCCGAGCTTGGAGAAGGCGGCGCGGACGTCCGAGGCGGTGCGGTTGCGGTTGTCGGTCAGCGCCTCGACGATGATCGCGACGCCGTAGGGGCCGTAGCCCTCGTAACGCACCTCGGCGTAGTCCTCGCCGCCGGCCGCACCCGAGGCCTTCTTGACCGCGCGGTCGATCGTGTCGCGCGTCATGTTGGACTTCAGCGCCGCGGTGATGGCGGCCCGCAGGCGCGGGTTGGAGGCGGGGTCGGGCAGGCCGGCGCGGGCGGCAACGGTGATCTCGCGGATCAGCTTGGCGAACTGCCTCGCCTTGCGGGCGTCCTGCGCGCCCTTGCGGTGCATGACGTTTTTGACGTGGGAGTGGCCGGCCATTGGGGACCCCGAAGAAAGCAAGGCCAGGGGTTCTGCCCCTGGACCCCGCTGGAGGCGGCGCCTCCAGACCTGCATTTAGTAAGATCGAGCTATATAGGCCAGCATGCTCACCCGGCCGCTTTACATCGGCAGCGAGATCTATCGCGGCTCCAGCTTTGGGCCCAAGCACCCGCTCTCCGTGCCGCGCGTCTCCACCTGCACCGACCTCGTCCGCGCCATGGACTGGCTGCCGGACGACGCCTACCGCGCGGCGCCGATGGCCAGCGTCGAGCAGGTGACGCGATTTCATGTGCGCGACTACGTCGCCGCCCTGGAGCGCGCCGAGGCAGCGGGACGCGCCAGCGACGAGGATCGCACCCGCTACAATATCGGCGCCAACGGCAACCCGGTCTATCCGGAGATCTATCGCCGCGCGATGACGTCCGCCGGCGCGGTGATGCTCGCCTGCCGGCTGACGCTGGACGGCGGCATCGTTCACTCTCCTGGTGGCGGCACCCATCATGGCAGGCCGGCCTGGGCCTCCGGCTTCTGCTATCTCAACGACCCGGTGCTCGGTCTGCTGAGCTGGCTCGATGCCGGGCTCAGCCGCATCGTCTATCTCGACATCGACGCCCATCACGGCGACGGCGTGCAGGACGCGTTTGCCGACGACCCGCGCGTGTTCACGATCAGCGTGCACGAGGCCGGCCGCTGGCCGCGCACCGGCCCGGCCGAGGACCGAGCCGGCGGGGCGGCGCGCAACCTGCCGGTCCCGGCCGGCTTTAACGACAGCGAGATGCGGCACCTGCTCACCCGGGCCATCCTGCCGCTGATCGAGCGGCAGCGCCCCGAGGCGATCTTCCTGCAGTGCGGCGCCGACGCGCTGGAGGAGGACCCGCTCGCCCGCCTCGCCTTGTCAAACAACGCGCACTGGTCGGTCGTCGAGGCGGTGCGGGACCTGGCGCCGCGCCTGGTGGTGACCGGCGGCGGCGGCTACAATCCCTGGACGGTCGGGCGATGCTGGGCCGGCGTCTGGGCGACGCTGAACCGACAATGCCGATCCCGCCGCAGGTGAGCCCGGCGGCCGAGGCGGTGCTGCGCGGCCTGGTGTATGACCGCGCGGCCGGGCGCAACCCGCCCGACCCACTGGTTCACCACCCTGCGCGACGCGCCGCGCGAAGGCCCTGTCCGACCCGAAATCGAACGCCTCGCCGTGCTGTCCCTGATGGAGCCCGCCTGATGAAGCTGATCCACGCCGTCGCCCTGCGTGGTGACGTTCGCCCTACCTGCAGTGGCACAGACCACCGACATCGCCGGCCCCCAACCGGCGCTGCGCACCGAGCCGGTCGTCATCGTCGGTCGTGAGGGCCAGCGACACCGCTTCACGGTGGAGGTTGCGCGCACGGCGCATGAGCAGGAGGTCGGGCTGATGTATCGAACGGTCGATCCCGCCGACGAGCGGCATGATCTTCAACTGGGAGACGCCGCGGGAGGCGCAGATGTGGATGAAGAATTGCCCGGTGCCGGAGGACATGGTGTTCATCCGTGCGGACGGCACGATCGGCCACATCGCCGAGAACACGGTGCCGCAGAGCGAGGCAATCATCGACGGCCGCATCGTCGCGGCGGCCACGCTGGAGCTCGCCGGCGGCATCACCGCGGCGGACGACATCCGCGTCGGCGACAAGGTGCTGGCCGCCGAATTCGGCGACGCGCCTGGCAAGGAGTAGGAAGAAGGCCAGGAGCTCTGCTCCTGGACCTCGCTGGGGGCGGCGCCCCCAGACCCGCATCCGCTTTAAGCCATACAGAGCTCGCCGGGTAAGCATGATAAACAAAATGGATTTTAAAGGCTTCGCCTTTAATGGGGTCCAGGGGCGACGCCCCTGGCCTTTCGTCCCACACCCGATCCCAGCCGTCGCTTGCCTCTGCACGATCGCTCCCGCATAGCTACATGCGGTCGAGCGGGGCGTGGCGCAGCCTGGTAGCGCGCGTGTTTTGGGTACACGAGGCCGCCGGTTCGAGTCCGGCCGCCCCGACCAGATTGAGTGAGGCAGCCCATGCTCAGAGCGAGGATCTTCCAGCAGCCGAAGACGGCGATGCAGTCCGGTGTCGCCGGCGTCACCGACTGGGTGCTGGAATGGGAGCAGACGGAGCGGCGCGAGCAGGACCCGCTGATGGGTTGGTTCGGCAGCGCCGACACCGAGGCGCAGGTGCGGCTGCGATTCGACAGCCGCGAGGAGGCTGTTGCGTTTGCCGAAAAGCGCGGCGCCACCTACTCGGTCGAGATCCTGCCGGCGCGGACGCACAAGCCGAAGGCGTATGCGGACAATTTCAGCTATAAGCGCCGCGAGGCCTGGACGCACTGAATAGCTTCAGCAAGCCTGGCCCCGGCGACCGTTTATGGCTGCGTCCTGTGCTCCTGACTCGCCAGGCTGCGTTTTGCAGGGCACTCTTATGGCCGTCAGCGCCCTTAGCTCAGCTGGATAGAGCACGAGCCTTCTAAGCTCGGGGTCGGTGGTTCGAGTCCACCAGGGCGCGCCAAACTGTAACCACACGCAATCGGCATCGGGATCGGCAGACCTGCAGCGTTGCTCCGCCGGAGGTCGCCATGCAATTTCTGCTGTTTCCGTTCGCCATCCTCGCTGGCCTGATGAATCCGCTGCAGGCCGGCTGTGTGGCCACCCTGAGCAAGGCGCTCGGCCGCCCGGTGATGGCGACCTTCCTGAGCGTGGTCGGCACCTTGATCCTAACGCTGCTGGGCTCGCTGGTGCTGGGCCAGTTCAGCCTCGGCGGCAAGGCGGCGGCAGTGCCGTGGTGGTCCTGGCTCGGCGGCGTCGCCGGGGCGATCATCTTGATCTCGCAGCCGGTCGTCGCCCAGAAGATCGGCGCTGGCCCATACGTCGCGATGACCGTGACGACGGCGACTGTCGCCTCGATTTTTATCGACAACTATGGCTGGCTTGGCTTCCAGCAGCACGCCGCGAGCATCTGGCGCATCCTCGGCGCGGCCCTGATGATCGGCGGCGTGGCCCTGGTGGCGATCTTCTAGGCCGAAGGAAGGTCCGGGATCTCGCACCGATTGAAGGCGGAGCTTCAGTTGGGGTCTGGGGCCGCGGGCCCCAGCGGGTCCAGGGCAGAGCCCTGGCGTTACCGTTGCAGCCTTCAGGCCGAAACCGCTGCGGCCTCCGGAAGTCGCATCCAGGCTGGCACGTGCGACACGACGAGCAAGCCTGCCGCTTCCAGGCCAGAGGCGTTGATCGCCGAGAGACGGAGCAAGGCCAGGCCGTGGCGGCCCTGCACCGAGCGCAACGTGCCGACTTCGACGCCGCCAAGTAGGACGGGCGTTCCGGACGACGGGAGCTCCGTCGCTGCACTAAGTGGAACCAGGCGGCGCTTGACCAGGCCGCGATAGCGGGTGCGGGCGGTCAGCTCCTGGCCCATGTAGCAGCCCTTGCTCCAGGAGATGCCGTTCAGCTCGTCGAACCCTGCCTCAAGCAGGACGCTGCGATCCGCTTCCATGTCGGCCGAGCCGTCCGGCAGGCCAAGCGCGATGCGATGCGCGTCATACTCCGCCGCCGTCGCGTCCGGAGCGACCGCGCTTGCCGCCGGGCAGAGCAGGCGGAGCCCCGCCTGGGCGAGTCGCGGGTCGGCGGCGACCACGCTTGCGGCCGGCGCGCTCGCCGTCGCGTTGTTGCCCCAGGCCGCGAATACACTGAGTGGCGCCGGCGCGATCGCCACTTTGGAGCGCAACCGGTAGCGCATGAGCCGCTGGGTCAGCGCCTCCTGCTGCGCCGCCTCGACGTCGAGCAGCAGTCGACCGGCCTCGGCGTGGATGAAGAAGTCGGCCAGCCACTTGCCTTGCGGGCTGAGCAGCGCCGACCACACCGCCCGCCCTGGCGCCGCCTGCGCCACGTCGTTCGAGACCAGGCCCTGTAGGAAGCCGACACGGTCATCGCCGTTGACGGCGAGCACGGCGCGGGCGGGAAGGGCGGCGATCGGCATCTACCTAGATTGGTCGCAGCGCAATGCGGTCGCAAGCCGCCGCCATTTGCAAACCTATCCCACGCGGCTCAGAACAGCGCGCCTCCGCGTCCCTTCGTCATGCAAGTCGGCCAGTGCGCATCCTGTTCATCACCGCGACGAGGATCGGCGACGCCGTTCTGTCTACCGGCCTGCTGGCCCATCTGCTGGAGCGGCATCCCGGCGCCAGGATAACGGTCGCCTGCGGACCGGCCGCGGTGGGCGTGTTCGAGCGCATGCCTGGGCGGATCGCCACGCTCATCGTGCAGAAGCGCCGTGCCGACCTGCACTGGCTGGCGCTGTGGGCGCGCACCGTCGCGACGGTGTGGGACTTGGTCGTGGACTTGCGCGGCTCGGCGCTGTCATGGCTGTTGGCGGCGCGCCGGCGGGCGATCTTCCGTGGCGGGCGCCGCCCGGGCCATCGGCTCGGCCATCTCGGCGCGGTGCTGCAGCTGCAGCCGCCGCCGCTGCCGGTTGCCTGGTTCGGCGAGGTCGAGCGACGCCGGGCCGCCACGCTGCTGACGCTGGAACGGCGCTGGATCGCACTCGGTCCGACGGCGAACTGGGACGGCAAGATCTGGCCGGCGCGGCGCTTCATCGAGTTGGCCGGAGCGCTGCAGGCGGTGTTGCCCGGTGCCGGTGTCGCGCTGTTCGGCGGCCCGGGCGGGGACGAGCGGGCGCGCGCCGCGCCGGTGCTGGCCGGATTGCCGATGGCGGTCGACCTATGCGGCGCGCTGTCGCTGTCCGAAGTGGCGGCGTGCCTGGCGCGCTGCGCTCTGTTCGTCGGCAACGATTCTGGGCTGATGCACCTGGCGGCTGCCGCCGGCGTGCCGACGCTTGGGTTGTTCGGACCGTCACCGGCGGACGAGTATGCGCCTGTTGGGCGCTGCGCCGGCTTCGTGGAGGCGGACGGACCAGCCGGCCTGGCGCCGATCGCCGCCCTGCCGGTCGAGCGCGTGCTCGCCGCGGCGACGGCGCTGCTCGAGCGCTGCGGGTGAGGGTCGCGCACGTCATGGCTGGCGCCCGCCATGGCGGTGCGGAGCTGTTCTTCGAGCGCCTCTGTCCGGCCCTGGCGCGGGCCGGCGAGACCGTGCTGCCGGTGATCCGCCGCGATGCCGGTCGTGCGACGCGGCTGCGCGAGGCGGGGCTTGCTCCGATACAGCTCGGCTTTGGCGGTGCGCTCGACCTTGCCACCGGGGTGCGGCTTCGCGCCGTGCTGCGCCGCTTTCGACCGCAGGTGACGATCGCCTGGATGAACCGGGCAGCGCGCTTTGCCCCCTCCGGCCTGCCGGTTCTCGTCGGCCGGCTCGGCGGCTATTACGACCTCGCCTATTATCGACGCTGCGATCATCTGGTCGGCAACACGCGCGGCATCGTGGAGTGGATCGTGTCACAGGGCATCGAGCCGTCGAGGGTGCATCATCTGCCGAACTTCTGTCCCGACCTACGCGGCGCCTTGCCCGCGCGGCTAGGGGTGCCGGCGGGGGCACGGCTGGTGCTGGCTGCCGGCCGACTGCATTCGGTCAAGGGGTTTGACGTGCTGGTGCGGGCGATGCCGCTGTTGCCGGGCGTGCACGTGGTGATCGCCGGTGAGGGAACGGAGCGCGCCGCGCTTGTCGCTCTGGCCAGCGAACTCGGGGTCGGTGGCCGGCTGCATCTGCCCGGCTGGCGAGGTGACATCGCGGCACTGCTGGCTGCCGCCGACGTGCTGGCTTGCCCATCGCGCAGCGAGCCGCTGGGCAACGTCGTGCTGGAAGCTTTTTCGGCTGGCTGCCCGGTGGTTGCAAGCCGCGCCGCAGGGCCGCTTGAGCTGATCGAGCCGGGCGAGACCGGCCTGCTAGTGCCGGTGGACGATGCGCCGGCGCTGGCCGCAGCGATCGCCGCCGTGCTTGCGGACTCGGCTTTGGCCGCCAGGCTCGCCGACGCTGCCCGGCATCGTTACGAGGCGCGGCACGCAGAGGCGGCGGTGGTGCGGCGCTGGCAGGCGTTCCTTGGCACGGTCGCCGCAGCCGACATGACGCGGGCGGTCGCCTGATGTGCGGCATCGCCGGCCTTGCCCTGGCGCCAGGCGCGCCGCCGGTCGAGCCCACGATGCTGGCGACGCTCTCCGACGCGCTCGCCCATCGCGGTCCTGACGGCGCCGGCCACAGCCTGGTCGGCCGCGTCGCCCTCGTACATCGTCGCCTGGCGATCATCGACGTTGCCGGCGGTGATCAGCCACTATTTGCCGGCGGCGCTGCGCTCGTCGCCAACGGCGAGATCTATAATTTCCACGAGCTGCAGGCTGCGTTGCCGGAGGTGAGCTTCGCCACCGGCAGCGATTGCGAGCCGCCGCTGCACCTCTGGCTGCGCGACCCGCGCGGCTATGCCGAGCAGCTGCGCGGCATGTATGCGATCGCCATTCATCAGCGCTCGGACCGCAGCGTTACCCTGTCGCGCGACCCGTTCGGCATCAAGCCGCTGTATTATGCGCCGCTGGTCGGCCGCGACGGGGCGGCGCTCGGCGTCGCCTTTGCGTCCGAAGCGCAGGCGCTGCTTGCCGCCGGGCTGGTCGAGCGCGGAGTGCGGGCTACCGCCCGGGCCGAGCTGCTGCAGCTGCAGTTCACCACCGGCGCCGAGACCATCTTCCCCGGATTGTTCCGCCTGCTGCCCGGCGAGACGCTGCGGATCTCGGACGGGCGAATCGTTGAGCGCCGCCGCCTTGCGGCCTTGCCCGAAGGCAGCCCGGAGGAGATCAGCGAGCCGCAGGCGCTGCTCAGGCTCGACCGCGCGCTGATGCAGAGCGTGGCGCTGCACCAGCAGAGCGACGTGCCGTATGGCCTGTTCCTCTCAGGCGGCATCGACAGCGCCGCGCTGCTGGCGGCGATGGCACGGCTGAACGACCGTCCCGTGCAGTGCTTCACGGCCGGCTTCGCCGGCGGCGCCGCGGTCGACGAGCGCGCTGCGGCGGCGGCTCTCGCGCATGCGGTCGGCGCCGAGCACCACACCCTCGAGATCACCGCCGACATGGTCTGGGCGCATTTGCCGGCGATCGTGGCGGCGATGGACGATCCGGCTGCCGACTATGCGGTGATTCCCAGCTGGTTTCTCGCGAGGTTGGCGGCAGCCTCGGTCAAGGTGGTGCTGAGCGGCGAGGGCGGCGATGAGGTGTTCGCCGGCTATGGCCGTTACCGCAGCGCCATGCGGCCGGCCTGGCTTGGCGGGCGCCTGATGCGTGCGCGCGGCAGCTTCGACGGCCTCGGCGTCCTGCGCGTCGAGGCGAGCGGCTGGCGTGACGGCATCGCCGCCGCAGAGGCCGCCGCCATCGCCGGCTCCGGCGCGGCACGCTCCCGCCTTGCTCTGGCGCAGGCCACCGACATGGTGGACTGGCTGCCGCATGACCTGTTGCTCAAGCTTGACCGCTGCCTGATGGCGCACGGCGTCGAGGGGCGCACGCCGTTCCTCGATCAGGCGGTCGCGGCGGCCGCCTACCGGCTGCCGGACCGGCTGAAGGTGCATCGCCATGGCACCCGCTTGCAGGGTAAGTGGCTGCTGCGCCAATGGCTGGCGACGGCGCTGCCGGCGGCCCGTCCGTTCGCGCCCAAGCAGGGGTTTACCGTCCCGGTGGGCGCCTGGATCGCCGCCGAGGCCGGACGCCTTGGCCCGTTGGTCGCGGCGCGGCCGGCGATCGCGGCGGTCGCCGAGCCGTCCAGAGTGCAGGCCCTGTTTCGCGCCGCGGACGGCAAGCGTGAGGGCTTTGCCGCCTGGACGCTGCTGTTCTACGCGCTCTGGCATCGTGCGCATGTCGAGGCGGGCGCGCCGGCGGGCGACATTTTCGCGACGCTCGCCGCCTAAGTGACGGTCGTGCGCAACCAGCCGTTGCAATCCGCATCGGCGAGGCGCACCCGCAGCGATGCGGAATGAATAAACGCTGCCGGAACGACGCGGCAGTATCAACGTTGCTCCGGTGAACTCTCTGGCTAGAACGGGAATAGTTTTGATGAAGCTTAAGATCCTGGGCGCGCTGGCCGCCCTGTCGCTGCTGGCCGCGTGCTCCAGCAATCCGGCCGCCAACACCGGCGCCACCAGCGGCACCGGTGCACCGCTCGCCAGCAACAATGGTGGCGCCGCGCCGGGCAGCGAGGAGGATCTGGTCGCCAACGTGGGTGATCGCGTGTTCTTCGCCCTTGCGGAGAATTCGCTAAGCAGCGACGCCCAGGCGACGCTCGACCGGCAGGCGGCGTGGCTGCAGAAGTATCCGCAGGTGGCGGTGCAGCTCGCCGGCAACGCCGACGACCGTGGCACGGAGGAGTACAATCTCGCGCTCGGCCAGCGTCGCGCCAATGCGGCGCGGGACTACCTTGTCAGCAAGGGCATTTCGCAGGATCGCCTGACGACCATCAGCTACGGCAAGGATCGTCCGACCGCACTGGGTGACGACGAGCAGGCCTGGGCGCAGAACCGCAACGCCATCACCGCTGTCCATTAGGCGGCCGCCGCTATCGGCCGCGGGCGGATACGTCCGCGGCCTTGCCTTTCACGCTGTCATGCTACACCTCCGGCGCCTCAGTTGGCCGGAGCCTGCAAGATGATCGACCGGAGCCGCGCGTTTCCGTCGCTGCCTGTCGGGGTAGCCTTGCTCCTGTTGATCTGTTTGATAGCTCCGCTTCGTGCCCAGACGCGCGAGGAGATCGAGCAGCGCAACCAGCAGCTTGAGCAGCAATATCAGTCCGAGCAGCCGCCGCCTTCGAACCTGGCGCCAGCGACGCCGTATGGCGGCTCAGGTGATGCGGAGGCGCCTAGGCGCGGCGGTAGCGCGCCTGGCCTGACCTCGCAGTTGCTCAGTCGGGTGCAGGTCCTGGAGGATCAGGTTCGCTCCGAGCGGGGCCGCATCGACGACCTGACCAACCAGATGCAGCGGCAAGACGCGGATCTTTCGAAGCAAATCTCGGATTTGCAATTCAAGCTGGGCCAGGGTGGAGCGAGCGCTGCGGCGTCGCCGACCAGCGGCGGCTCCGGCTCGCTTGAGGCGCCTCGTGCGGCAGCGCCGCCCGCAGACGCCGAGCGCGCGCTGCGTCGCACTCCGGAGCGAGCGCTGCAGCAGGGCAATGCGGCGCTGGCCCGTCGCGACTATCCGGCGGCTGAGTCGGCGGCGCGCGAGGTGCTCGCGGCCGGCGCGTCGCCGCGCGCCAATGATGCGCAGTTTCTGCTTGCTCAGTCTGAGTCCGGCCAAGGTCGCCACCAGCAGGCAGCCGCGGACTTCTACGATGCCTATAATCGCTCGCCGCGCTCCGGCCGCGCCCCCGCGGCGCTGCTTGGCGTCGCGACCTCGCTGCTGGCGTTGAACGACACGCGCGACGCCTGCCAGGCGATCGCCAAGATCGACGCCGAGTTTCCCAATCTCTCGCCTTCAATCCACCGCGCCGTGGTCGGCACGCGTGCCCGGGCTGGATGCCACTAGTCAGGACTCCGCTGGGGCCTGAGGCCCAGACCCCGCGCGTTGCACTTGGCATCACTAGCGTATGGATTTTAAAGGCTCCGCCTTTAATGGGGTCCAGGGGCAAAGCCCCTGGCCTTCCTTAACCATGCCGAACGCTCAGGCCTGCACAATCGAGATTGACGAGTTCGAATGCTGGATGACCCGTCTTGCGCCTTGGCGCGCCGACCGGCGGGTGGCGGTGGCGGTATCGGGCGGTGCCGACAGCCTCTGCCTTGCCTGGCTCGCCGCTCGCTGGGGCCGGCCGACCGCGCTCGTGGTCGACCATGGCTTGCGCGCTGCCTCGAGCCTGGAAGCAGCGCTGACGCTCGCCCGGCTACGGGGCATCGGCGTGCCGGCGCGGCTGCTGCGGCTCAGCGGCTTGGGCAACGGTGCGCGGCTGGCGGAGCGGGCGCGTCGTGCCCGCTACGCAGCGCTGCTCGCAGCCTGCGCCGAGCTCGGGCTCACCGACCTGCTGCTCGGCCATCATCTCGGCGACCAAGCCGAGACGGTGCTGATGCGGAGCCGGCGGCCGGGGGCGGCGGAAGGTTCCGGTCTTGCCGGCATGTCGGCCATTGCGTTTGCCGATCAGGCGAGGCTCGTGCGCCCGTTGCTGGACCAGCCAGGATCGCGGCTGCGCGCAACGTTGACCGCAGCGCGGCTCAGCTGGGTGGAAGATCCGTCCAACGCTGCGCCGCACGCCGAGCGCGCTCGCGCCCGCGCCTGCCTGGCTCACGAGGCCGCCGCGACGACGGGCCTGCTCGGACTGGCGGCCGCGCAGGCTTGCCGCCGGATTCCGCGCGAGCGGCACGCCGCCGAATGGCTCGCCGCGCATGCGGTCCTGCGAGCTGAGGGCTTCGCCATCATCCCGGCCGCGCCGATGCCGCCGGCAGCCTTGGCCGGGCTGCTGCGTGTGCTGGCTGGGCGGTCTTACGCGCCGGCTGCTGCGGCTGTGCGCGAGTTGGCACGCAATCCTCGTCCGGCGACCCTGGGCGGCGTGCGCCTGTTGCCGGCCGGACGTCTTGGTCGTGGGCTTCTGATGGTGCGCGAGGCCGCGGCGGTTGCTCCGCCGGTCGCGGCTCGACCTGGCGCCTGCTGGGACGGTCGCTTCCGCCTGGAGACGGCTCGTCTGCCGACCGGGCTCTCTCTTGGCGCGCTTGGCGACGACCCTCTTGGCGCGCTTCGCGGCGGCTCTCTTGGCGCGCTTCGCGGCGACGCAGCCCGCTTTTGCAGCGGCTCGGGACTGCCGGCTGTGATCCTGCGCACCCTGCCGGCGCTGCGGGACCAGGTATCTGTGGTTGCAGTGCCGCATATCGGCTATCATGGTGATAGCGGGCTTGATGCGGTTCGTCTGTGTTTCGCGCCGCCCGCGCCTGTTGCCGGGTCGCTTTTCGCCAGTCCTTTGACGGCGTCTATGGAGGGGGTGCCAAATGGCACGCGAGATCCCACCTCCTGGCTTGAAGATGAGCCGGACTTCTGTCCGGATGACGGCTCCGGCGGTGTCGTGCTCGACCGGACAGGCTGCTGACGTGATCAGGACTGGATGACATGAGTAATTTCGGCCGAAATCTTGCCTTGTGGGTGATCATCGCCCTGTTGCTGGTGGTGCTGTTCAACCTGTTCCAGCCCGGCACTACGCAGCATCAGCCCGGTCAGATCGCCTACTCCGACTTTCTCGGCGAGGTGAACTCCGGCCATGTCAAGGACGTCGTGATCCAGGGCCGGACGGTGAGCGGCCACCTGTCGGACAGCAATGCGTTCCAGACGTTCACGCCTGACGACCCGACGCTGGTCAACCGGCTGACCGACAAGGGCGTGCGGGTGATCGCCAAGCCCGAAGAAGACAACATGAACCTGATGCAGCATTTGCTGTCCTGGTTTCCAATGCTGCTGCTGATCGGCGTGTGGATCTTCTTCATGCGCCAGATGCAGTCCGGCGGCGGCCGGGCGATGGGGTTTGGCAAGTCGCGCGCCCGGATGCTGACCGAGAAGCAGGGCCGCGTCACGTTCGACGACGTGGCCGGCATCGATGAGGCCAAGGGCGAGCTGCAGGAGATCGTCGAGTTCCTCAAGGACCCGCAGAAATTCCAGCGCCTGGGCGGCAAGATCCCGAAGGGGGTGCTGCTCGTCGGCCCGCCCGGCACCGGCAAGACGTTGCTCGCGCGCGCCATCGCCGGCGAGGCCAACGTGCCGTTCTTTACCATCTCGGGCTCCGACTTCGTTGAGATGTTCGTCGGCGTCGGCGCCAGCCGGGTGCGCGACATGTT
Source organism: Acetobacteraceae bacterium (assembly GCA_963692975.2). Classification (GTDB taxonomy): domain Bacteria; phylum Pseudomonadota; class Alphaproteobacteria; order Acetobacterales; family Acetobacteraceae; genus CAXMMR01. Next base: position 50,907 of record CAXMMR010000009.1, read on the forward strand.
CGAGCAGGGCAAGAAGAATGCACCCTGCATCATCTTCATCGACGAGATCGACGCCGTCGGCCGGCATCGCGGCGCCGGGCTTGGCGGCGGCAATGACGAGCGCGAGCAGACGCTCAACCAGATGCTGGTCGAGATGGACGGCTTCGAGGCGAATGAGGGCGTCATTCTCATCGCCGCGACCAACCGGCCGGACGTGCTGGACCCGGCGCTATTGCGTCCCGGCCGCTTTGACCGCCAGGTCACGGTGCCGAACCCGGACGTGAACGGGCGCGAGAAGATCCTGCGCGTGCACATGCGCAAGGTGCCTCTCGCCAGCGACGTCGATCCTAAGACCATCGCCCGTGGCACCCCCGGCTTCTCGGGTGCGGACCTCGCCAACCTTGTCAATGAGGCGGCGCTGCTCTCGGCTCGGCTTGGCCGTCGCACGGTTGGCATGAACGAGATGGAGGCGGCGAAGGACAAGGTTCTGATGGGGGCGGAGCGCCGCTCGCTGGTCATGACCGAGGCTGAGAAGCGGATGACCGCCTACCATGAGGGCGGGCATGCGCTTGTTGCCATGCACGAGCCGGAGTGCGACCCGGTGCACAAGGCGACGATCATCCCGCGCGGCCGCGCGCTTGGCCTGGTGATGAGCCTGCCCGAAGGTGACCGCCTGTCGCACAGCAAGGCCTGGCTGAAGTCCAAGATGGTCATGGCCATGGGTGGCCGCGTCGCGGAGGAGATCATCTTCGGCGAGGACAACGTCTCCTCGGGCGCGTCGAGCGACATCAAGCAGGCGACCGACATCGCACGCCGCATGGTCACCGAATGGGGCATGAGCACGAAGTTGGGCATGATCGCCTACGGCGATAATGGCCAGGAGGTGTTCCTCGGACATTCGGTTACGCAGAACAAGAACGTCTCCGAGGTGACGGCCCGCGAGATCGACGCCGAGATCAAGGCGATCATCGACGCCTCCTACGTGCAGGCGAAGCACATCCTCACCTCCAACATCGAGGAGCTGCATCGTCTGGCTCGAGGGCTGCTCGAATACGAGACGCTCTCGGGTGAGGAAATTCGCACCGTGCTGCGCGGCGAGCCGGTGATCCGCAAGGTGATCGACGAGCCTGCGGAAAACCGGCGAGCTTCGGTGCCGAACACGACGCGTCCGTCGGCGCCGACGGCTGGTGGTGCCCAGCCGCAGCCGCAGCCAGGCTGAGTGGCGACGATGGCCGGGAGATGTCTCCTGGCCGTTTGTTCGATCTGACAACAGCCCGGGTTGCGGGTCTGGATGTCGGCTTCTCCAGCATACGGCCGTCATCTGGCGTTGCCCTGCTGATAGATGGCTACGTTCGCGTGTCGCATCATCGATATGCGGACGCATCGGCCGAGCTGCTTCGAGCAGCACCCTTTGCTTGCGTCGCCATCGATGGACCTCTGGTCCCGGACGGGCTGTCCACCTCGGCCAGCCGCCTTGTCGAGCAGGCGCTTGCCAGCGGCAGCTTCGCTCGACGCTGCAAGGCCGCGTTTTCGCATGTCCCAGGTACTGGCCGGCTGCTGCGCGAGCACGCTGGCGCTGCGGCTGACCGCCTGATTGCAGCCGCTCCCTACGCCACGCGTTGTCCGACCGTGCGCGCCGCTGCCGGCGTCATGGAGGCCTTTCCGAACGCCTACCTGGGCGTCTGTCTGCCTGAGGACGTCTACACCGCTCAACCACCCCTACGCCGCGGCCGCAAGTTCGACTGGCTCTACGATCGCTGGCTTGCGGCCGAGCATGCCGAGCTTCTCGAGCGGGTCGGCTCGCCGTCCGGGTTGACCGCCGCCATCCGGGCCACGCGCAACCACGATGAGCGGGCAGCCTTGGTATGCCTGCTGACCGCCCATGGCGTCTTGGCTGGCCGGTTCGTTGCCCTCGGCGAGCCGGACGGAGGCTGGATCACCCTGCCGCCGCTCGATTGCTGGGCCGACTGGGCGCAGGACGCGCTTGCAGCCGCACTGCGTCGCTTGCCCCGGCTGCAACTGGTGACCGGATGAGCTGGGCCGGCTTGCCGACCGATCGGCCGCTCGTCATGGGCATTCTCAACGCGACGCCCGACAGCTTCTCCGATGGCGGCCAGCACGGGACATTGGCGGCTGCGATTGCCGCGGGGCGGCAGATGATTGCGGCGGGCGCCGACATCGTTGACGTCGGCGGTGAGAGCACGCGTCCGGACGCTATCCCGGTGCCACCTGCGCGGGAGCAAGCGCGTGTCTTGCCGATCATCGCCGCGCTTCGGGACGCCGGCGGCAGGATCAGCATTGACAGTCGCAACGCCGAGACGATGCGGGCCGCGCTCGCCGCTGGCGCGACGATCGTCAATGACGTCTCCGGGCTCACGCATGATCCGGAGGCCGCCGGCGCGGTTGCTGCAGCTGGATGTCCGGTGGTGCTGATGCACATGCGCGGCACGCCGCAGACCATGGCGTCCCTTGCCGTCTATGCCGACCCGGTCGCGGAGGTGCTCGCCGAGCTTGATGAGCGCCTGCAGGCCGCGCTCCAGGCCGGCGTGAGGCGCGCGCAGATCGCCGTGGATCCCGGTATCGGCTTCGCCAAAACATCCGAGCAGGGCATCGCTCTGCTGCGCGGCCTGGCCGCCTTCCGGTGTTTCGGCTGCCCGATCCTCGTCGGCGTGTCGCGCAAGGGCTTGATCGGGGCGATGACTGGCGAGCCGGTCGCCCCCCGCCGCGACCCTGGCTCGATCGCTGCTGCCCTGTTCGCGCTCACCCGCGGCGCCCGCATCCTGCGCGTCCACGACGTCGCAGGCACGGTGCAGGCGATAAGGGTTTGGCGGGCGTTGCGGTAAGCAAGCGGTTCTTTTTGAAAAAAGAACCAAAACCGTTTTCCGATTAGAAGTCCGGTCACTTAAGGCGCGCGACAGCGGATCAGGAGTTTTTTGCTTCTTTTTTTCAAAAAAGAAGCCCTTCCTTCCTACCGTCCCCCCGCCTAGACCAAGCGAATGGCACCACGCACCCTCTTCGGCACCGACGGCATCCGCGGCAAGGCCAACACCGAGCCGATGAGTGCTGAGACCGCGCTCCGTCTTGGTCAGGCGGCCGGGCTGATGTTCGTGCGTGGCAGCCATCGGCATGCGGTGCTGATCGGCAAGGACACCCGCCTCTCCGGCTACATGCTTGAGCCTGCGCTGACTGCCGGCTTCACCTCCGCCGGCATGGACGTGATGCTGATCGGCCCGTTGCCGACCCCTGCGGTGGCCATGCTCACCCGCTCGATGCGAGCCGATCTTGGGGTGATGATCTCCGCCTCGCACAACCCGTTCGAGGACAACGGCATCAAGCTGTTCGGTCCAGACGGCTTCAAGCTCTCCGACACTGCGGAGAGCGACATCGAGGCGCTGATGCGCTCCGACCTCTCGGCGCGCCTCGCCGAGCCCCGCCGCCTCGGCCGCGCCTCCCGCCTGGTGGATGCCGCCGGCCGCTACATCGAGAGCGCCAAGGCGACCTTCCCGCGCGGCATGACGCTGGAGGGGCTCAAGATCGTCGTCGATTGCGCCCACGGCGCCGCCTATAAGGTCGCGCCGACCGTGCTGTGGGAGCTCGGCGCCGAGGTGATCCGGGTCGGCGTCAGTCCGGATGGTTTCAACATCAATCGCGACGTCGGCTCCACGGAGCCGGCCCATCTCTGCGAGCAGGTGCTGAGCCACGGCGCCGACCTCGGCATCGCGCTTGATGGCGACGCAGACCGGATGCTGCTCGCCGACGAGACCGGGCGACTGGTTGATGGCGACCAGATCCTGGCGCTGATCGCCCGCGCCTGGTCACGCGCCGGGCGGCTTGCCGGCGGCGGCGTCGTTGCCACGGTGATGTCCAATCTCGGGCTGGAGCGCTTCCTCGTCGCTGAGGGCATCGCGCTGCACCGCACCCAGGTCGGCGACCGATACGTGGCCGAGGCGATGCGGGCTGGGGGGATGAACGTCGGTGGCGAGCAGTCCGGCCACATGATCCTGTCCGATTTTGCGACGACCGGCGACGGTCTGCTGGCCGCGCTGCAGGTGCTGGCGACGGTGGTCGCCGAAGCTCGCCCGGCCAGTGAGGTCTGCCGGCTGTTTGCGCCGCTGCCGCAACGGCTGCGCAACGTGCGCTTCGCCGGCGCCTCGCCGCTCGGGCACCCGTCCGTGCAGAGCGCTGTCGCCGAGGCCGAGTGTCGCCTCGCGGGCAGCGGCCGCCTGCTGCTGCGCCCGAGCGGCACCGAGCCGCTGATCCGCGTCATGGCCGAGGCGGAAGACGAGTCGCTCGTTAGCCGGATTGTCGACAGCCTGTGCGAGACGATCGCCGGGGTGGCGCACGGAGTTGCGGCTTAGCGAGGAAGGTGACGGGTTTTGCCCCCTCGACCCCGTTAAAGGCGGAGCCTTTAAAATCCATCTATTGCTCGTTTTGACGTTGGGTAAGATCGGTGCGGTTGGGCCCAGTTGATTGGGGTTTGGGGCCTCGGGCTCCAGCGGAGTCCAGGGGCGGCGCCTCTGGCCTTGTCTTGGTTGTCGCCGGCTCCGACAGCGGCGCCGGAGCCGGCCTTCAGGCCGACGTAAAGACGGTCTTTGCCCTTGGCGGCTACGCGACAACGGCGGTGACTGCGGTGACCGCGCAAAACACGCTCGGCGTTCAGGGCGTCATGCCGGTGCCACCCTCGTTCTTGCGCCTCCAGCTCGCCTCCATCCTCGACGATTTCGGCCTCGACGCGATCAAGACCGGCATGCTGGGCGATGCCGAGACGATGGCGGTCGTCATCGAGCTCCTTGCCTCACGTACGGATGTGCCTGCCGTCATTGATCCGGTGATGGTGGCCAAAGGCGGCGCGTCGCTGCTGGCCGACGACGCGGTCGCGCTGCTGCGGGCGCGCCTGCTGCCGCTCGCCACGCTGCTGACGCCGAACCTGCCGGAGGCGGAGGCGCTGCTCGGCCGGCCGATCGCCGATGCTGCCGCCATGCCGGCGGCGGCGCAGGCGCTGCTGGCGCTTGGCCCGCGCGCCGTGCTGCTCAAGGGCGGCCACCTGCCCGGTGACGCGCTGGTCGACGTGCTGGCGACGGCCGACGGGGTTGAGCGCTTCACCGCCGACCGCATCCCCACCCAGCACACGCACGGCACGGGCTGCACGCTCGCTTCTGCCGCCGCCACCGGCCTGGCGCAGGGACTTTGCCTCAGCGACGCGGTGCAACGCGCCCGCGCTTATGTGCAGGCGGCGATCGCGACGGCACCCGGCCTGGGCCATGGACATGGGCCGCTCAACCACGCCGCTGGCCTGGGTTGACGGCGGGGCGGCGGGGCCGGAGGGTCCGCCCATGCCGCTGACCTACTCGATCGTCGATGCTTTCACTGACACGCCATTCGGCGGCAACCCGGCTGCCGTGCTCGTGGTCGAGGCGGCGCTGCCGGAGGCGCTGATGCAGCGCATCGCGGCCGAGAACAATTTATCCGAAACCGCCTTCGTGCAGCGGCAGGGCGACGACTACCGATTGCGCTGGTTTACCCCCACGGTCGAGGTGGAGCTCTGTGGCCATGCGACGCTGGCCAGCGCCTTTGTGCTGCGCCACCTTGGCCATCCGGCACCCTATCGTTTTGAGACGCTGAGCGGCACACTCGGCGCCAGCCTCGATGGCGAGCGCATCGTGCTCGATTTTCCGGCCCGCCCGACGCTCACCGTTGCCCCCACGCCGGACGGCATTGCCGCGGCGCTGGGCGGCGAGCCGGACGAGGTCCATCAGGTGCTGGACTGGCTCTGCGTCTACCGCTCGCCGGAGGTGATTGCCGGCCTCAAGCCGGACTTCCAGCGCGTCGCCGCGCTGCCGGGCGGCGCCGTCATCGTCACCGCGCCCGGTGGCCCGGACGGTGCCGACATCACCTCGCGCTACTTCGCGCCCGGCTACGGCATCGACGAGGATCCGGCGACTGGCTCGGCGCATACCCAGCTGGTGCCGTTCTGGGCGGCGCGGCTGAACAAGGCGTCGCTGCGCTGCCATCAAGCCAGTGCCCGCGGCGGCACGCTGTGGTGTACGCTTCGAGATGATCGGGTCGAGATAGCAGGACATGCTGTTTTGTTCGCGACTGGAACAATTAACGTGTCGTAAGCTAGAGCTTCTTTTTTGAAAAAAAGAAGCAAAAAACTTCTGTTCGTTAGAGACATACCTTGAGCGCACGACTCCTAAAAGGGCGAACGTTTTTTGGTTCTTTTTTGCAAAAAAGAACAAGATGAAGCCAACGCTTCGCCCCGACAATCCGAACTTCGCCTCCGGCCCCTGCGCCAAGCGGCCGGGCTGGTCGCTGGCTGCCCTGGACGGCGCGTTGCTCGGGCGCAGCCATCGCGCATCCGCCGGCAAGGCGAAGCTGGCCGAGGTTATCGAGCGCTCCCGCAGCCTGCTTGGAATGCCGCCTGGCTGGCGGCTCGGCATCGTGCCGGCGTCGGACACCGGCGCCGTCGAGATGGCGCTCTGGTCTCTACTCGGCGAGCGGCCGGTCGACGTTGTTGCCTTTGAGAGCTTCTCGGCGCTCTGGGCGTGGGATCTGCTGCACGCGTTGCGTCTGCCGGCCGCCCGCGTGCTCGAGTCGCCTTATGGCCGCTTGCCCGACCTCGCCGATCATGACCCTGCGCACGACCTCGTTCTGACCTGGAACGGCACCACCTCGGGGGTGCGCTTCCCGGACGACGCAGTCTGGCCCGGCGGCGGCGAGGGGCTTGTGATCTGCGACGCCACTTCGGCCGCCTTCGCCATGGCGCTGCCCTGGGAGCGGTTCGACGTCGTCACCTGGTCCTGGCAGAAGGTGCTCGGCGGCGAGGCCGCGCATGGCATGCTGGCGCTGTCGCCGCGTGCGGTTGCCCGCCTGGAGCGGGCGGTTCCCGCCTGGCCGCTGCCGAAGATCTTTCGCCTGACGCAGAACGGCCGGCTGATCGAGGGCATCTTCAACGGGGAGACGATCAACACGCCCAGCATGCTCTGCGTCGAGGACGCGCTCGATGGGCTGCGCTGGGCGGGTGAGATCGGCGGCCTCACGGCGTTGATCCGCCGCAGCGAGGACAACCTCGCCGCCGTTTCCCAATGGGTTGTCGCCAGCGATTGGGCGGCCTTTCTCGCCGAGGAGCCGGATCAGCGTTCCTGCACCGCGATCTGCCTGCGTATCGTCGCACCATGGTTCGAGGCGCTTGACCAGGCTGGGCGGAAGCAGGCGGCGAGCGGACTTGCCGCGCTGCTGGAGGCCGAGGGCGTCGCTTACGACGTCGGCAGTTATCGCGACGCACCGCCCGGCCTGCGTATTTGGGGCGGTGCTACCGTCAACACGTCAGACATCGTTGCTTTGCTGCCTTGGCTCGACTGGGCGTGTTCGACGATCGCAAAGCAGGCGTAAACTGTCTCGATTTGGTGGATGCTTCGTCTCATTAAGAGGACGTTGTTAACACATCGGCCCGTGATCCGTGCTATGACGTCATCAATGACTGGTTGGATGACCTGATGCGCCGTTGCGCGACGCTCCTGCTCCTGCTGCTTAGCCTCACGTCCGTCGCGCTCGCGCGGAGCAGGCAACCCAAGCCCGCGCCGGCGTCGGATCCGAACTCCTGCACGTCCGCGCTCGACGCCGCGGAGCGTGATGCGGCGCTTCCGTCACGCCTGATCCACAGCATTGCCCTGGTCGAGAGCGGCCGCGTGCAGCCAGGCGGCGTCCGCTCTTGGCCGTGGACGGTCAATGTCGGCGGCACCGGCCTGTATTTTGATAGCAAGGCGGAGGCCGTGCGCGAGGTGGTCATGCTGCAGTCCCTGGGCGTGCGCTCGATCGATGTCGGCTGCATGCAGATCAGCCTGCTGTTCCATCCCGACGCGTTTGCAAGCCTGGACCAGGCTTTCGACCCGGCCACCAACGCCCATTACGCGGCGCACTTCCTTGACCACCTGCATGCCCAGTTCGGCAACTGGCCGGCTGCCGCGGCTGCCTACCATTCGCAGACGCCGGAGATCGGCGCCGACTACGAGCGCCGCGTGATGGCGCTCTGGCCGTTGGCTCCGAGCTACCAGGTGGCGAGCCTGCCCGTCGGGCGAGCCGCACCGCCGACGGCAGCGACCATTGACCCGCACGGCATCTACACGCCCGAGTTCGCCGCGCAGCTTGCTGCTGATGCCACGGCACGGCTGGAGCGCGACGCTGCGCTCTACGGCGCCAATGCGCCCGGCCGCCGACATCGCCACATCAGCCCCGACGTCGCAGACGACGAGGTCGCGATGGCGCCAGTGCATGATCACGTGCTGACGTCCGGACGCCATCTCGTCCAGCTGGGCGAGTAGGCAACGATCCATCGGTCTGTCCCGGTGCCACCAAGCCGGGCCAGGCTTCCAACAACAGTACGGATTTTAAAGCATCGCCTTTAATGGGGTCCAGGGGCAAAGCCCCTGGCCTTCCTTTCTTAATTCCTAATGCTAGAACCGCCGGCGGATGAAAGACGCACCGCAACACGCGGCCCTGCTGCCGGCCGGCCTGAGCGATATGCTGCAGCCGGAGGCTGAGATCGAGGCTGCCTCCGTCGAGCGGCTGATGGCGGTCTTTGCCGCGCATGGCTATGAGCGGATCAAGCCGCCGATGCTGGAGTTCGAAGATACGCTGCTGGCGGGCGCCGGAGCCGCGGTTGCCGAGCAGACCTTCCGCATCATGGATCCCGACAGCCATCGCATGATGGGGTTGCGACCAGACATCACGCCTCAGGTCGCCCGCATCGCCGCGACCCGCCTGGTCGGGGCGCCGCGGCCGCTGCGACTGTCTTATGCGGGGCAATGCCTACGTGTGCAGGGCGGTCAACTCAGCCCTGCCCGTCAGGTGCCCGAGGTCGGCATCGAGCTGCTCGGCGTCGATAGTCCGGAGGCCGATGCGGAGGTTGTGCTGGTCGCCGCCGAGGCGCTCGCGACCCTAGGCCTCACCCGAGCCAGCTTTGACCTGACATTGCCGCTGCTGGCCAACTTGCTGCTCGACGACGGCGGCATCGCCGGCGAGAGGCGGGCGGCGCTGCTCCATGCGCTCGATCGCAAGGATGCGGCGGCCATCGGCGCCCATGCCGGGGCAAGTGCCGGCATGCTGATCGACCTACTGCTGGCCGCAGGCGCCGTGGAGCCGGCGCTGGTTGCCCTACGCCGCGCCCCGCTGCCGGCCGTTGCCCGCCGTCTCGCTAACCGACTAGAGGCGACGGTCGGCACGCTTCGTCAGCGCGCACCGGCGCTCAAGCTCACGGTCGATCCGATCGAGTTCCGTGGCTTCCGCTACCACACCGGTGTCGGCATCCATGTCTATGCGCCGGGACGCCACGAGGAGCTCGGCCGCGGCGGGCGCTACCTCGCCGCCGAGCAGGAGCCGGCAACTGGCCTAACCTTGTTCCCCGACGCCCTGCTGCGCGTTGCCCCTAAGCCGGCGCCGATGCCGCGGCTCTATTTGCCGCACGGCGCCGACCATCAGGCAGCAGCCAAGCTGCGCGCCGACGGCTTCGCGACCATCGCCGGCCTCGCGCCACATGCTGATGAGCGTGTCGAGGCGCAACGGCTGTTCTGCACTCATATTCTGCACGCGGGCGCTGCCCGGCCGCTTGAGGAGTAGCTCACTTGGGCAATGTTGCAGTGATCGGCGCCCAGTGGGGCGACGAAGGCAAGGGCAAGGTCGTCGATTGGCTCGCCAGCCGGGCCGACATCGTCGTGCGCTTTCAAGGCGGCCACAATGCCGGCCATACGCTGATCGTCGGCAATCAGACCTACAAGCTGTCGCTGCTGCCGAGCGGCCTGGTGCGCGGCAAGCTCGGCATCATCGGCAATGGCGTGGTGATCGATCCGGACGCGCTGCTGGCCGAGATCGCCCGGGTTCAGGCTCAGGGCCTGGTTGTGACCGCAGACAGCCTGCGGATCGCCGACAATGCGACGCTGATCCTGCCCGTCCATGCCGCACTCGACCGGGCGCGCGAGACGGCACGGGGTGCTGCAAAAATTGGCACCACCGGTCGCGGCATTGGACCCGCCTACGAGGACAAGGTCGCTCGTCGCGCCATACGCGTGTGCGATTTGGCCGAGCCGGAGACGCTCTCGGACAAGCTCGACGAGCTGCTACTGCATCACAACACGCTGCTCGCCGGCCTTGGCGCTCCGACCTTCGAGAAGGCGGAGCTGCTGTCGACCCTGCTTGGCTGGGCGCCACGAATCCTGCCGCATGCCGAGCCGGTGTGGGAGCGGCTCGACGAGGCTCGCCGCGCCGGCCGGCGAATCCTGTTCGAGGGCGCTCAGGCGGTGATGCTCGATGTCGACCACGGCACCTACCCGTTCGTCACCAGCAGCAACACCGTGGCGGCGACTGCGGCCTCGGGCTCCGGCATCGGGCCTGCTGCCGTCGGCTTCGTGCTCGGCATCGCCAAGGCCTACACCACCCGGGTTGGATCCGGACCGTTTCCGACGGAATTGCACGATGACACCGGACGCCTGCTCGGCGAACGCGGCCACGAGTTTGGCACCGTCACAGGACGGCCGCGTCGATGTGGCTGGTTCGACGCCGTGCTGGTGCGCCAAGCCGTCAAGGTCGGCGGCGTCGCCGGCCTCGCGCTCACCAAGCTTGATGTTCTGGACGGGCTGTCGACGCTTCAGATTTGCGTCGGCTATGAGGTGCACGGCGAGACGTTCAAACGCCTGCCGGCGGGCAAGGCTGCACAGGCTGCGGCACGGCCGGTTTACGAGACGATTGAGGGATGGACGCAATCAACTCGCGGCGCGCGATCATGGGGCGAGTTGCCGGCGCAGGCGGTCAAGTACGTCAAGAGGATAGAGGAGCTGGTCGAAGCGCCCGTAACGTTGCTATCGACCAGTCCAGAACGTGACGACATGATTCTCGTGCGCGATCCATTCGAAGGGTAGGGTCAAGTGTTTGCTCCTCGACCCCCTCCAGGCTTTAACCTGCCTACTCTCAGCTAGGCTGCGACTTGCGCCATGCGGCGCTCGACGACTTGGCTCTTCATCGACTTCTGCAGCTTCTCGAAGGCTCGAACCTCGATCTGGCGCACGCGCTCGCGCGAGATATTGTACTGCTGGGACAGCTCCTCGAGCGTCGTGGGGTTATCCTTGAGCCGACGCTCGATCAGAATATGCCGCTCGCGCTCGTTCAGGGTCCGCAAAGCACCGTTCAGCAACGCCTTGCGGCCTGAATACTCCTCGCGGTCAGCAAGCTCGGTCTCCTGGCTCTCGCCCTCGTCGACAAGCCAATCTTGCCACTCGCCTTCGCTGTCAGCACGCACCGGTGCGTTCAGGCTGTGGTCGGGAGCTGCCAGGCGACGGTTCATGCTGACGACATCGTGTTCCGGCACCGCCAGCATGGTGGCAATCTTGGTGACGTGCTCCGGACGCAAATCGCCGTCCTCGATCGCCTGCATCTGGCCCTTCAGCCGGCGAAGGTTAAAGAACAGCTTCTTCTGCGCCGCCGTGGTGCCCATCTTCACGAGCGACCAGCTGTGCAGGATGTACTCCTGAATGGCGGCGCGGATCCACCACATGGCGTAAGTCGCCAGCCGGAAGCCGCGGTCAGGGTCAAAGCGCTTGACCGCCTGCATCATGCCGACATTGCCCTCGCTGATCAGCTCGCCGACGGGCAAGCCGTAACCGCGATAGCCCATGGCGATCTTCGCAACCAGGCGAAGATGCGAGGTGACCAGCTTATGCGCTGATTCCATGTCTTCGTCATTGCGCCATGCTAGCGACAGCCGAAGCTCCTCTTCGGGCGTCAGCATCGGAAACTTGCGGATCTCCTGCAGGTAGCGGGAGAGGTTGCCCTCTGGGGCGATGTTTAGGACGGCAGAGGCCACGGTCGGCTCCTCTAGTCTGTCGCGGTGTTTCTACCCTCATAAGGCGTAGCAAACGACGCGGTTTCGACTGGATCTGGACAGGGGCGCGGAAGGCCATCACGTCATAGCTAGCGTTCCAACGTCGGCAACGCGCCAGGTGAGGCAATCGAAATCCGCACGCCCGCGGACTTGATGGAATTATTGATACAGGACCGGCTGGGTCCTGTCAACGAGATTGCCGCAATGCGGCAATCAACTGGGTCATATCCGCGGGAGGCGGCGTTTCGAACACCAGGCTCGTGCCGCTAACCGGATGCTTGAACCCCAGCACCGCCGCATGCAGTGCCTGGCGGGGGAAATCCAGCAGCAGCGTTCTTAGCGCTGGCGGCAATGCTCGCGCCACGGCCGGCACGCGTCGCAAGTAGACTGGGTCGCCGACCAGAGGATGACCGATCGAGGCAAGATGCACCCTGATCTGGTGCGTTCGTCCGGTCGCGAGCTGGCAGTCGAGCAGACTGACCGCGCCGTGCAGCGCCTCACGCATCCGGTAACGCGTCAGTGCCGGCTTGCCACCCTGCGGCACAACGGCCATCCGCTTGCGCTCACGCGGATCCCGCCCGATTGCGCCTTCGATCTCGCCCTCGGCCAGGCTCGGCAGCCCCCAGCTCAGCGCGAGGTAGCGACGCTCGAGGTCGCGCGCGGCGAACAGCGCCGACAGCCCGGCCATCGCGGCCTCGCTCTTGGCGGCGACCATGACGCCGGAGGTGTCCTTGTCCAGCCTGTGCACGATTCCTGGCCGGCGCTCACCGCCGATACCGGGTAGGTCGCGGCAATGCGCCAGCAGCGCGTTGACCAGCGTGCCGTCCTGGTTGCCAGGCGCCGGGTGGACCACCAGCCCGGCCGGCTTGTCGATCACGATCAAGTCCTTGTCCTCGAACAGGACGGTGAGCTCGATCGCCTCTGGTCCGGGTGCCGCGTCGACCAGCGCCGGCTCGTTCAGCGCATAGGCGACGCCTGCTCGCACCGCCTCGGCCGGCTCGGCCAGCCGAACGCCGTTCCGCGAGGCCTGTCCCTGCTCGATCAGCGCCTTCACACGGGTGCGCGACAGGCGGCCGGATGCGTCGGCAAGGAAGCGGTCCACACGCTGCCCCGCTGCCTCGGGCGGCGCGGTCACGCGCAACGGTGCTTGCCTGTCGACCATGCGCGGCGGATAGCAGGCTTTCCGAGCCGGGTGGAGCGACGATGCAGGCGCTGAAGGTGCTGGTGGTGGTGATGGGCGTGCTGATCATTGCCGGCGTGGCGGTGATCGTCGCCACCATCGTCGTACGCGCGACCCATACTGGCGGCGCGGTTGTCGCTGGCGCCGCGGTGTCATTGGATGAGCCTGAGGGCACGCATGTGGGCGAGACCGCGCTGGCGAACGGCATGCTGGCGCTCACCCTGGTCGGCGGCGGCCCGGACCGAGTGGTGATCGTAGACCTTTCTTCAGGTCGTATCCTGCGGCGCGTGTCGGTGACGAAGTGAGGGCTGAGGCTCTGCCTCTCGACGTCGCTGGGGCGTGAGGCTCGAGACGCCGCTCGTTCAGAGTACGAGCCGGCTCATTCTTGCTAAGGGTCGATCACCGCCGCGCAGCCGTCAGTTGGTGCGGCCGCTACGTGGCCGACCACCGGCACTATCTTGAGTGCCGCGGACCCAACCCGGCAGGGCGCGGCAAATAGCCCGCAGCCGGACAGGCCAAGCAGCATGAGTACCATCAGCGCACGCACCTATCCCTCCATCGTTTCGCGCAGCACTTCGAGTTCAAGCCAGCGCTCCTCCGCCGCCTCATGCTCGCGTTCGGCCGTCAGCAGCTTGCCGCGCGCCTCATCGAAGCGGGCGGGACTGCGGCGGTAGAGCTCGGGGTCGGCGAGCAGGGCCTGCTGGCGGGCGATCTCGGTGGCGAGCGTGGCCATGCGGGCGGGCAGGGCATCGAGCGCGTGACGGTCCTTGAACGAAAGCTTCTTGCCGCCTGCCTGGCGCACGGGCACCGGCACCTCGCGGGCGGACGCTCCGGAGACGGCCGCAGCCGGCGGCGCACCGCGCTGCGCCAGCATGTCGGTATAGCCGCCGGCATACTCCACCCAACGCCCATCCCCCTCCGCCGCCAGCGTCGAAGTCACCGTCCGATCGAGGAAGTCGCGGTCGTGGCTCACGAGCAGCACGGTGCCCGGGTAGTCGGCGAGCAGGTCTTGCAGCAGGTCGAGCGTCTCGAGATCGAGGTCGTTGGTTGGCTCGTCGAGCACCAGCAGGTTGGCGCGGCGGGCCAGCGCGGTGGCGAGCAGCAGCCGCGCCCGCTCTCCGCCCGACAGCACGCCGACCGGCGTTCGCGCCTGCTCGGGGCGAAACAGGAAATCCTTCATGTAGCCGATGACGTGCCGCCGCTCGCCGCCGACGAGCACCTGGTCGCCGCCACCGCCGGTCAACGTGTCGGCAAGCGTGCGCGCCGGATCGAGGCTGGCCCTGGTTTGATCCAGCGTCACGACCTCGAGATTAGTGCCGAGCTTGATCGCGCCGCCATCCGGTTGATCGACACCTGTCAGCAGCCGCAGCAGCGTCGTCTTTCCCGCGCCGTTGCGGCCGATCAAGCCCAGTCGGTCGCCTCGCAGCAGCCGCAGCGTCAGGCCTTCGACGATGTGCTGCGGCCCGAATGCCTTCGAAACCGCCTCGGCATCAATGACGATCTTGCCGGACATCGCGACCGGCTGCGCCTCCAGCTTGAGCCCCGCTCCGGGCCGGGCCTGGTCGCGGCGCGTCTGGCGCAGCTCGGCCAGCTCCGCCACTCGCCGGACGTTGCGCTTGCGCCGGGCTGTGACGCCGTAGCGCATCCAGTCCTCCTCGCGCGCGATCTGCCGTCCGAGCTTCTGCGCCTCGACCGCCTGCGCCTCGACCACCGCCTCGCGCCACGGCTCGAAATGGGCGAAGCCGCGCTCCATCCGCCGCGTCGTCCCGCCGTCCAGCCACACGACCGAGCGCGACAGCGCCTCGAGCATCCGCCGGTCATGGCTGATCAGCACGATCCCGGTGCGCAACGAACCCAGCTCGCGCTCCAACCACTCGATCGCCGGCAGGTCGAGGTGATTGGTCGGCTCGTCCAGCAGCAGCAAGTCCGGCGAGGGGGCGAGTGCCCGCGCCAGCGCCGCCCGCCTGGCCTCGCCGCCGGACAACCTGGCCGGCGTCTCGTCTCCGGCCAGGCCCAGCGCCTCCAGCATCGCCTGCGCACGATACTCCTCGTCCGGGTCGTCCAGCCCGGCGATCACGTAGTCGAGCACCGAGCCGAAGGCTGATAAATCCGGCTCCTGCTC
The DNA here is from genome assembly GCA_963692975.2 of Acetobacteraceae bacterium. GTDB lineage: Bacteria > Pseudomonadota > Alphaproteobacteria > Acetobacterales > Acetobacteraceae > CAXMMR01. The sequence goes on from CAXMMR010000009.1 coordinate 66,057, forward strand.
GAGGTAGCGCAGGCGCGTGCCCGGCTGGACGAACCTTGTGCCGCTATCAGCCGGGAGCGTGCCGGCGGCGATGCGCATCAGCGTCGACTTGCCTGAGCCGTTGCGGCCCACCAGGCAAACGCGGTCGCCGGCGCCGACGGCCAGCTCGGCACCATACAGCAACGGTGAGCCACCGAGGGTGAGGGAAATGTCCTGAAGATGAAGAAGAGGGGGCATGAATGACTTACACTAGGAAAGGGTGTTCTTTTTTGAAAAAAAGAACCAAAAAACTTTTGCCCGTAGGTTTAATGAGTTTTGTCGCGAGTTCGCGATATCTGGCGGATGATCTATTTGCTTCTTGCTTGTAAGAAGCACTTTTTCTTACAGCTCTTGAATTTCGATCGCGGCGACGTCGAGCAGCCGCTCGATCACCTCGGGCTCCTGGGCGCCGGAGATCGCGTGCCGGCCGGAGACGACGAAGCACGGCACTCCGTTGATGCCGAGGCGGTGGGCACGGAGGTTATCGCCGTGGACTGCGTCCACTTCCTCGCCGCTGAGCAGGAAGTGTCGCGCCGCCAGTGCGTCAAGCCCGCACAGACCGGCGAGCGAGCACAGCACCATCATGTCGCCGATGTCCGCGCCATCGGTGAAATGCGCGGCAAAGAGCGCTTCGGTCGCTTCGTCGGCCCGCCCGAAGCGCTGCGCGAAGCGAACCAGCCGATGCGCATCCACCGTGTTCGGCGTCCGTCGAATGCGCTCGAAGCGGAAGTGCACGCCCTCGGCCAGGCCGATCTCGCTGATCGAGCCGTAGAGCCGTGCCGCCCGATCCTCGCCGCCGAACTTGCTGATCAGGTACTCGGCCCGGCTCATTCCTGAGCGCGGCATGTCCGGGTTGAGCAGGAACGGCCGCCAGGACAGCTCGAACAGCAGATCGGGCCGGCGCCGCAGGGTGCGAAAAAGCCGACGCACGCCGAGATAGCACCACGGGCAGACGAGGTCGTGCACGATCTCGATGCCGAGCCGCGCCTTCGGAGGAGCAAGGATGTTCACGCCCGTTAGATTAGCGCGGCAGCGGTGCGTTACCAGCGGCATCGCGCCGGCGACTTATACTCTCGGCAGCGCTGCCGAGAGCGCCAGCGCACCGCTAAGCACCAAGGCCACGAGGGTGGCGACACCTGGCCAGCCAAAGGCGGACCAGACCCAACCGCCAAGCGTGCCGATCAGGCTCGAGCCGGCGTAGTAGGCGAACAGGTAGAGCGACGCCGCCTGTGCGCGCGCGCGCTGCGCCCTGGCGCCGACCCAGCCGCTGGCAATCGAGTGGCCGCCGAAGAAGCCCCAGGTGACCAGCGCCACACCGGCCACCACGAGCCACACCGGCCGGAACAGTGTCAGTCCCACTCCGACCAGCATCAGCGTCAGGTTGACGATCAGCACGGGTCGCCGCCCAAGGCGCCCTGAGAGGGCGCCCATCAGCGCGGAGCTGACGACGCCTACCAGATAGACGCAGAACAACAGCCCAACTGCCGACTGGCTCAACCGATATGGCGCCGCCAGCAGGCGAAATCCGATGTAGTTGTAGACTGTGACAAACCCGCCCATCAGCAGGAAGCCTTCGGCAAACAGCACCGGCAGGCCTGGCATGCGAAGATGCGCCATGAAGGAGGCGATCAGCGCGCCTGTCCTGAGCGGTCGGGGACGAAAATGCCTCGAGGCGGGCAAGGCCCGCCACAGCAGCAGCGCGGCGATCAGACCGAGCCCGCCTATGCTGCCGATAGCGACCCGCCAGCCGGCTTCGTCGGCCAGCACGGCGGTGATCAGCCTGCCGCTCATCCCGCCCACCGCGTTGCCGGCGATGTAGAGGCCCATGGCGATGCCGATCGCCGTAGGATCGATCTCCTCGGCGAGATAGGCCATCGCCACCGCCGGCAGGCCGCCGAGCGCCACGCCGGCCAGGCCCCGCAGCACCAGCACCAAGCCAAAGCTCGGCGCGATCGCGGTCGCCATGGTCAGCGCGCCGGAAATCAGCAGCGAGGCCAGCATCACCGGCTTGCGGCCCCACGCCTCGGATAGCGAGCCGGCCACCAGCATCGAGACCGCGAGCAAGGCGGTTGCGGTCGAAAGAGCCAGCGAGCTTACGGCCGGACTTAGCCCAAAGCGTGAGGCAAGCACTGGCAAGAGCGGCTGCACATAGTACAGCGTGGCGAAGGTCGCAAAGCCGGCGGCAAACAATGCTCCGTTGATGCGCCAGAAGATCGCACTGCCAGCCTCAACGTAGGCCAGCACGTCCTCCGCGGCGGCCTCGGCCTCGCTGAGCACCACGGGCGGCTCGATCATGGCGGCCAGGCTAGGCCTAGGGGCGTCGTTTGTCGCGCGCCTGCAGGCGGTCGGGCCACACGACCGACGGCGACAGCCCAGGATGGCAGAGTATGGGCTCTTCGTTAACGATCTGTTCTCTCTTGCGGCTTACACTGCGCAGTGAGCGGATGGAGGCTGGCCGTGCGTTTTTCCCTCATCATGGTAACCGGCGGCAGAACGACGGAAGTCGGCGAGTTCATGCAGTCGCTTACCCGCCAGTCCTATCAGGACTTTGAACTCATTATCGTACAGCAGAACGAGGATGAACGACTCGCACCCATCGTCGCTGCCTTCGAGGGCAAGTTCCCGTTCCAGGTGGTGCGCTCGCTGCCCCGACTGATCAATCACAGCCGCAATGTCGGCGCGACCTTTGCGCAGGGTGAGATCCTCGGCTTCCCGGACGACGATTGCCTTTATCCGGCCGATCTGCTGGCCGAGATCGACCGTGCATTGGCGCCTGGTGGACCCGACGTGTTCAGCGGCGTCGCCATCTCACCCGCGGGCGGCCTGGGCTCCGGCCGCTGGCACGATGCGGCGGGCCCGATCACGCGCGAAACGGTCTGGACCAGCGCCATCGAGTTCAACCTGTTCATCCGCCGCACCTTGTTTGACGGTATCGGCGGCTTCGACCAGGCGATGGGCCTTGGCACTCCATTTGCCTCGGGCGACGCGCAGGACCTCATCCTGGCCGCCATGCGGGCTGGCGGCCGCGCCGTCTACGACCCAAGCGTGCGCGTCATCCATCCCGACAAACGGCTGACCCCAGTCGCAGTGCAGCGTGCTTACGATTACGGCGCCGGGATGGGCTATGTTTTGCGCAAGCACCACATGCGGATCGGCGTCTGGCTCACCTTCCTGCTACGCCCGGCCGCGGGTATCGCCGTCAGCCTGCTGCGCCGGCACACGCTTGACGCGCGCTACTATTGGCTCACCTTCCGTGGCCGACTAGCCGGTCTCCTCGCTCCGGAGGCGCGCCATCTCGGCTAAGATCAGTCGGATGACGCGACGGATTGCCTCGGCACGATCGTGACGACGGCAGTCCTGCGACGCTGATCGGCATCAGGGGCTTGCACTGGGACACGGGCGATCAGCCTGCGCGGAACGGTCAAAGAGATCAGTGACTAAACGATCTCGTGTTAAGGCAAGCAAGCGCCGAATCAATAGCGGCTTCAAGGACAGACTTCCCAAGCTCTCAATTGCAAGCATTGACTGAGGCATTGCGACTACAATCCACTTGAAAACAACTGGATTTTGGAGGCTTTGGCACTATTGAGGCCCAGGGGCAAAGCCCCCGGGCCTTTTTGCCTTTCGGACCAGGTCAACCCATCAAGTCACTGCCCTGCCGGCCATCAATGCGATGATGAGGAAGATCACGAAGAGGACGATGAAGATGGTGAACAGGATCTTGGCGACGCCAGCCGTCGCGGCCGAGATGCCGGTGAAGCCGAACAGCCCGGCGACCAGTGAAATTACCAGGAAGAGGATAGCGAGCTTGAGCACGACGCACTCCGAGACTGTTAGATCCTTTCTGGAACGCTTACACTGATATCCGGTTGCGCAGCCGTAACGGCATCACCCTCAGCGTGTCGGCTGGAAGCCGGCTACACCGAACTGCCACAGCAGGAAGGCGTATTCATCCGCTGTTTCGGCGTCACGCTGCGTGCGTGTCGAGCCGAGTCCATGCCCGGCATCGAACTCAATGCGCAACAGCACTGGCCGTCCACCCGAGCTCGCGACCTGCAGGCGTGCCGCCATCTTCGCCGGCTCCCACACCGAAACGCGAGGATCGTCGGCGCCGCCTGTGAGCAGTACGGCCGGGTAGTTGGTGCCGTCCTTGACGTGCTGATAGGCGTCCATCGCCAGCAGCCAAGGCAACTGCTCGGGGTTGGTCACGGTGCCAAATTCTGGGATGTTCGAAGGCCCGTTCTCGGTGAATTCGGCCCGTGATGCGTTTGACGACCCGACCCGGATCAGCGCGGCGCGGAACAGCGACGGATCCTGCGTGATTGCGCCGCCGATCAGGATCCCGCCCGCCGACGTCCCCTCGCCGGCAATGTGGGCGTGGTCAGTATAGCGATGCGCGATCAGCCAGTTCGCGCAGTCGATGAAGTCCGAGATCGTGTGCTCCTTGGTCTCGATCTTGCCGGCCAAGTGCCACTCCAGCCCACCCTCGCCGCCGCCGCGCACGTGCGTCTCGACGAAGACGCCGCCGCGGTCGAGCCATGCCAGCACGTCTGTCGCGAAGTCGGAGTCGAGCGAAATACCGTAGCTGCCATAGCCGTCCACCAGCGTGGGTCGGCGGCCGTCCAGTAAGACGGCTTTCTTCTTCAGGATTGAGATAGGGATGGGCGTTCCGTCACGCGCGGGCGCCACGGTCTCGATCGCCTCGTAGCCTGACAGGTCGCGGGGAAAACCGGGCGCGATGCCGGTGTCGGCGAGGCTCCCGGTGCCAAGAGCACGGCCAGGCGCGTAGCGCAGCCAAACCTCGGGATGCAGCCATGATGTCAGGCTAAGCAGCACGCCGCTCTCGCGCGGGTCGGCGACGAGGCCGCCGGTGTCTTCCAGCGGCGGCTCGATCGTGCCGGCGAATGGCAGGGCGATCGGCACCGATGCCGGCGTATCGTTCGCCAGTCGGTGCAACGTGAACATTGAGCCTTCACGCTGGGCGTAGTACAGTCCGTCGGCGGCCGCGGCCATGCCGGTGATGACGCCGCCGCCCTGCGCCACCGCGGTGGTTGCCGAGGCGTATCCCGGATGTGCGAGATCCTCCCGCATGATCTTGAAGCGTGGCGCCCCGTCATGGCTCAGCAAACTGATCGCAGCCCCGCGGAGCGTCACGCCAGTGACGCCGTCGCGCTGCGCGGCGACGCTCCGCCAGGCCGGGTTTGAGCTGTCGAGGCTGTCCACCGGGGCGGCATATATCGCGACCTCGGGCGAGACGCCGTCGCTGATCATCGCCAGCGCGTAGTCGCTGCCTGGCGTAAGCTGCAGCGAGGGGAACACCTGCGGTGCGGTGAAGCCGAATGGAAGGTGATCGACGTCAAGCACGACATGGTCTGCCTGCGGATCCTGGCCAAGCTGGTGATGCAAGACGCGGATGTGCGAGTAGGCTTCGCTTGCCGGCGCGCTCGCCGGCAGCTTGGCTGTCCGACTATAAAAGAAGCTTTTGCTGTCGCCGGCCCAGCTGACGGCGGCGAACTGTGCGCGATCGATGCTGTCCGACAGCGCGTGGCCGGTCGCGGTCTCGATCACGTGCAGGACGCTCTGCTCCGAGCCGCCTTGGCTTACCCCGTAAGCAACCAGGGTGCCGTCTGGAGAGGCCGCGTACTGGTCGATGGCGGCGTGGCTGGCGGCCGTGCCGAGCGTGCCCGGATCGACCAGCAGGCGCTCTTGTCCGCTCGCCGCCTCGCGCACGTATAGCCGGGCTAGCTCGGCGCCTGCTGGACGCTTGAGGTAGAAGTAACGGTTGCCGACAAGCGTGGCGTCGTACGCCCGCGCTGACAGGCCGCTGGCCGCGCCGATGTCTCTCAGCAGCGCCGAGCGGCCGGGAATGCGGAGGAGTAGGGCGCGGGCGTGGTCGTCCTGCGCGTGCAGGTAGGCGCGGAACTGCGGTTTCGGCTCGGTTTCCATCCATCGATAGGGATCAGCGACCGTCGTGCCGCCGTAGTGGTCGATCACGACGTGCACGGGCGCGACCGGCTGGGTGGGCAGGTCGGCAGCCTGGGAGGCGGCGGCGAAGATACTCAGCATCGCGCTGGCGAGAAGCCGCTTCATCGAAGACGTCCAATCCTGATAGGCACCCCAGGCTGTGCCCTGGCGGGGCCGGCCCTGGCAAGGGCGTGGCGTTGCTCAAGCCCCAAGCCATTCCCAATCCGAGCCGCAATCTGGCATAGCGGGCGGCGGGCCGGGTTAGCACAGCTGGTAGTGCGCCTGATTTGTAATCAGGAGGTCGGGGGTTCGAACCCCTCACCCGGCACCGTAGGTTTAAAGTCTGAGCAAGCGCCAAAAAGTAGCCGCCTGAATATCCGCGACGTGTCCGCCTCAGTCACGCGTGCGACGTGCCGTTCTTGCCGTCTCGACAAAGGGCTGGCGCACGCGAGGGCTCGGCGAGATGACTTAGTCTCGGCCTATCGCGGCGTTTCGCGACAGCGGCAAGGCGCTGAAGACCTACCGCAAGCGGCAAAGGCGTCCGGCGCAGGGTTGGTATTCAGCCGTTTCACTTACCGGGCCAGATCATGCGGCTGCGCTATTCGTGCTGTCGGCGTGAGGACGGCGGCCGGTGAGCAAAGGATTGAGGAGCTTTGCCAAGCAAGGGGTAGACGATGTCGTCGCCAAACGGCCGGGGTATGGGGCCTCGCGGCCCCAGCGGATCCAGGGCGGAGTCCTGGCCCTCCTGCAGAGCTTGAGGCGATCGACTCGCCGGGTTGTTCTACAAAGCAACCCGCGAGACCTCATCATGGATCCCGCCGAGCGCGTCCGGCAGGTGCGGCCTGCGCGCGCAGGGGCGAGCGTGGATCACCAACTATCCGGGCCATGACGGGTCGCTGGCCGGGCTCGGCTGCGACCGGGACAGCGGCGCGGCGGCGCTCGCGGCGTGTGCCACCAATTTGCGCGCCAATCATGGCCGCTTCGCCGACAGCGTCGCGGTGGCTATCGGCGGGAGCGGTTCGGCCGCATCGCAGCACTCTCCCGGCGCGCCGGGATCAGGCTGATCGTGTTCCGTATCCCGCGCGGTCTGTCGCACGATATGGTGGATGCCGACGAGCAGCCGTCCGGCGTGCTCGACACGATGGCACGAGCCGGCAGGCTCGAATAGCTACCTGCAGACAGGTTCGACGGCTTTGATTGGCCGCAATTCGTCTTCGACGACCTGCACCTGAACAGGGCCGGGAGGCAGGGCACGCGCCGACATCGCCGTGCCGTTCATCTACTTTCAGTCCTGAAGGACTGCCGCGCGTCGAGATGTGGGACGTGAGTCCCGTTCATAGCGGCTCTGATGTGAGATCAGGAGGCCGGCGGTCCGAACTCCCCGCTGGCATCTCCGCGCCGGCTGGCGGGATTTCGGCACGCTGGCCATACAGCTCCTTCGGCCAGCGACGATGCAGCCACAGCCAGCTTTCCGGACGCTCGCGGATCCAGCCCTCGATCCGGTCGGTAATCGCCTGCGTCATCGTCGCGACGTCTTGCCGGCCGTCGCCGCTGAGCGCAATGGAAAAGGGTGGCTCCACGACCACGCGCAGCCGGGCCGGGCCAATGCGCTCCACGTGAGCTAAAATAACCGGGCAGCCTGTGCGCAGCGCCATCGTCGCCGCCGCCGGCGCCGTCATCACCGGACGGCCGAAAAAGCGAGTTTCGATGCCATCGTTCATTTTTTGGTCGAGAAGCAGGCCGAGGCTGCCGCCGCATCGCAGGTGCGCGAGCGCCAGCCTGGCGCCGTGTGAGCCCTTGGGAAACATCGGCACCGTTGCACCAAGGGCCTGTTGGCGCAGCCGTATGACCTGATCGTTCACCAGCGGGTTGGCCGAGGCTCGGTAGAGCGCGGAGAACGTGATGCCGCAGCGCGCCGCGGCCGCCGGCAGCATTTCCCAGTTGCCGATGTGGCCGGAGACGAAGATCGCTGCGCCACCCTGCCGGGCCACCGAGCGGGGGAACTCGAGGCCCTCGCCGATCCAGCCGGGACCGGACGGCGTGTTCTCGCGCAGGCTGCCAAGATGCGGAAACTCGCCGGCGGTGCGGCCAAGATTATCCCACATGCCGCGCACGACGCGGCGCCGCTCGGCGGCGGCGAGCTGAGGCATCGCCAGCTCGAGGTTGCGATAGGCGATCTTGGAGACGGGCAGCAGCGGTCCGATGCCGCGCGCCAGCGCCCCGCCAAGGTTGGAGGCGCCAACCGGCCCGATGGCGCGCAGCAGCCCGATCGCCGTCTTCAACAAGCCTGACTCCAGCCGCATCAGCGGCGACGCGGCGGCAATCGTCCTCGGCGTATCGCCCGCTGGTCGAGAGATGGACACGGGTCCCCTATGACGGCTGGCGAGACTGCAGCTTGGTGGGTCAACCGCGCTACGGCAATGCGGGCGTCGAACTGCCGGAGCGCGCGCCCGTTGCCCCTGCCGCGGATCGTAGCCGCGAGGAGACCATTATGACATCATCCAAGCACCCGAAGCGTCCGCCGCAAAGCCCTGACGACCTCGGCGCCGACGTGCCGCCGCCGCCCAGCGACTTGGAGCGCAATCCAGGGATCGGTGCCTCCAAGCGCGCCTACGCTCGCACCAGCGCGGACCCGGAAACGGTTGAAGCCGACAATACTGTCGAGGGCGACGTGCTGAGCGACGGCGCGAAGGGGGGTGGCGTCGACCCGGACCAGCGAGGCCGCACCAACAAGTAGCGCCGATAGCAAGGGCAGGGAGCGATGAGGCGGCGCCTGGTCTTTCCTTCTTGCGATCATGGCGGAGGCGCGAGACGAGATGACGCAGGTTTCACCCCGGGGCGAGCGGACGGCTGGGTGGCGCGCTCTATCTGACGTTCAGTATCCTGCGGTCGTTCACCGCCGCGGACGCCATTGAGAGGCTAAGCACATGCAGAATCATAACGGCCGTCGCCTCCGTCACGGGATGGCTGCGGCTCTCCTGACGACAACCAGCCTCGCGTTGGCGCCGCTCGCGCCGGCGCGGGCCCAGGATGGCAATCCGTCAGCCGCCACGCCCAAGCCTGGCGCCATTCAGCCGACTGCGCCGGCGGCGCAGATTCCCGACTTCGTGGACCTCGTCAAGCAGGTCAAGCCGGCAGTGGTTTCGATCACGTCGAAGATGACGGAGTCGGCCGCCGACGCGGCGGAGGGCGGCGGCGGACCGCAGCAGGGCATGCCGTTCCCGTTCCCCTTCGCCATGCCGCAGCAGCAGCAGCGACACGCTGTCGAGGCTCGCGGTTCGGGCTTTATCATCGATGCGAGCGGCGTCGTGGTGACCAACAATCATGTCGTCAACGGCGCGAGTTCGGTCACGGTGACGTTGGATGACGGCACGACGTTGCCGGCCAAGGTGATCGGCAAGGACGCGAAGACCGACCTTGCAGTACTTCAGGTCAAGAGCAGCCACAAGCTGCCCTTCATCAATCTCGGTGATAGCGGCGCGGTGCAGCCGGGCGAGTGGGTTGTCGCGGTCGGCAATCCGTTTGGTCTCGGCGGGACGGTGACGGCCGGCATCGTTTCGGCGCGCGGACGCGACATCGGCTCTGGCCCCTACGACTCGTTCCTGCAGATCGACGCGCCGATCAACCAGGGTAATTCCGGTGGCCCGTTATTCACCCAGGACGGCAAGGTGGTGGGCGTCAACAGCCAGATTCTAACGCCGTCAGGGGGCTCGGTGGGTATCGGCTTCGCCATTCCGTCGAATTTGGTGCGCTCGGTCATCACCCAGCTGGAGAAGACCGGCCACGTGACCCGCGGCTACCTCGGCGTCCAGGCTCAAGGCGTCAACGCTGCCATGGCCACGGCGATGAAGGTGCCGGCAGCGCCGGACGGAGGCTCGGACCACGGCGCGCTCATCGCCAGCGTCGAGCAGGATGGCCCGGCCTCGCATGCCGACATTCAGCCGGGCGACGTCATCATCGACGTCAATGACAAGCCGATCGCGACACAGCGCGACCTGTCTATAACAGTTGCTGAGCTGACGCCGGGAAGCACGGCGGCGATCAAACTCGTGCGCGACGGTTCGATCCGCACACAGCAGGTGACCATCGGCACGCTGCCCGGCGGGTCCACTGGTGGCGTTGGCGGTTTGTCAGGCGGCGCACCGAGCCTCGGGCTGGTGCTCGGACCGATCACGCCGGAGATGCGTCAGCAACTCGACATGCCAGCAGGCACGCACGGGGCGGCCATCACCGACGTGACCTCCGGATCACCTGCCGAGCAGGCCGGGTTGCAGCCCGGCGACATCCTGTTAGGCATTGGGGACAAGGCGATCAGCAACTCTGCGGATGGTGCATCCGCGTTGCGCGCGGCGACCAAGGCGGGCCAGCCGGTCGCGTTGCGCATTTTACGGGATGGACAGCTTGCCTTCATCGCCATCAGCCCGAACGGCAGCGGTGGTCAGGCGCCAGGTGATGATGATAATGGTGGCTGAGGCTTAGGGCTCGGACCGGAGCTTCAGCTGACGCATCCGTCGTCGCGATCTTGATCAGTCAGCATCCAAGGGTCGGTGGCCCTTGGGTCTGGCGCCGCCGCATGCGGGCTGTTGCTCACCTGCGTTGTAATGAAGCGACATCCCGGGTTATCAATGCTGATCGGCGCGATTCGTGTCGTAGGGTTCAACTGCGACCTAGCATTAGGTTGATGACAAGTGGACACCGTCAACATGAGGATGTCGCCGGCAGACCTGTGACAACCAGTGTCACAATAGTGCCACAGCGAGACATTTTAGCGGCAGCGGCGTGTCGAAGGGCTCATTTGATGTAAAAACAAGAAGCAACTTGTCGTGATGTATGATGTATTACGATGGTAGGAGTGAGAGGATGCTGTCGTGATGAGAGCGAACTCTGGACCAACGTTCTTCACACGCCTGGCATGCGATGGAGCACCAATACAGCGTAGGGACCGGGGATGAACATCACTACTGAGCGTGATCCAGTCAGCGACTACAGCCAGGATGGCGCTCGTGACGGACTTGGCGCTCCTCGGACGGGGCGCCGCCTATCGGACAAGATCCTGGTTGCATTCCACCAGGCGTGCGACTTGGGGGACCTGGAGGTCTCCGAGCAGCTGCTGCAAATCCTCGAAATGATGATGACACGGCGACCGCTTCCTGCGGATGGCAACCGCCGCAAGAGCATCGAGAGTCTCGTCGCCGCCTACGAGCGGCTATGGTATCTCAGGCATCCTGAGCGTTAAGTCGGCCGGCGAGCCGGGCAGCCTGCGGTTATGGCTGACGTGGGTTCGTCATCGGCGTTGATGACCCCGATCACCAATCCAGACGGGCGCCCCCACGTAGAACAGCATCAGCAGCAGTGGTGAACCAAGTTTGCTGATGCAAGACGAGCCCGGCGTGGACCGATGTGGCGCCTTTCGCTCCTCTGACGCCGCGCATCAGCACCAGCCGCGCGGGATCACCAGATCTCGGCCAAAGCGGCATTAGGCTGAGCGTTCCGCATCCGGCTTGCCGGATTGCCGACAATCCAACGTCCGCCTGCCCGGCCGGCAATATCATGGTGAGCGTGCCGCCAGGACGCAGGAGGGCGGCCAGACTGATCGCCCAGGCTTCGATCAGCCCAAACGAAGCTCGCCTTGCAGCCTCGCGACCGGCTACCAGCGAAGGCGTTCCATCGGCATCGTGCCAGGGCGGATTGGCGAGGCAGTGATCCATCAGCCCACCCGACTCCTCGACGCCGACAGAGTGGACGCACGCGGTCAGCACTCGTGCCGACGCGAAGCCGTTCGCCGTCAAGTTTCGGCGCGCGAGTTCAGCCATCTCCGGGTCGCGCTCGACGCCGACGGCCTGTACGCCGGCTAGCCTGGCCAACAGGCACAGCAGCGCCGCGCCGGCTCCGGTGCCGCCCTCAAGCACGCGTTGGCCTGCACGCGCCGGAACGCTGGCAGCCAGCAGCACCGGCTCAAGCCCGGTGCGATTGCCTTTGACCGGTTGGAGATAGCGCAGCCGGCCGCCGAGCAGCCCGCCCTCGCTGCAGGGTGCAACGTCAGTCACGCCTCCCCGGCCTCATGCAGGACGCGCAAGGCTTGCCGCGCGTCCTCTGTGCGGACCATGAGCCGGCGCGGAATGGCGCCGATGCTGCCCTCCAGCGCGCTTACATGACCGTCCAGCAGAACCACCTCGATGCCGGCATCCGACAGCAGCACCGTTAGAAAGCTAAGCCTCACCAGGTCGTTGGTGATTGCGACAGCCTGCATTCTTGCTCTCCACCGCACGCCGTCGTCGGGGTCATCCTTGACCGTTTTTTGGCGGTCCCGATATGGTAGTGTGCGGCGAATTTGGCGTCTTGATGCATGCCAAGCGGCCTCAGCACAATCGAACGGAGATGATTTTGCGCGTCGCTGCGGACTTGTCGCCTGACGGGCTGACGATCGCCCGGTCGGCGCCGGTCCTCGACCCGCTGTCGCGGTTGCTCGCCCTGCTCGGCGATGACATGGACAGCTGCAACCGGCTGATCATTCGCAACATGGACAGCAAGGTTGCTCTCATCCCTCAACTTGGCGCGCACATCGTGGCGGCCGGCGGCAAACGCCTGCGGCCGCTGCTTACCCTCGCCTCGGCCCGGCTCTGCGGCTACACGCCGGAGGCTGGCAGCGTCGGGCGGCATGTCGCTCTGGCCGCTTGCGTCGAGTTCATCCATACCGCGACGTTGTTGCATGATGACGTCGTCGACGAGAGCGCGCTGCGCCGTGGCGAGGCGAGCGCCAACGCCCTGTTCGGCAACAAGGCGTCTGTCCTGGTTGGTGACTTCCTGTTCTCGCGTGCGTTTCAGCTGATGGTGCAGGACGGCTCGCTGCCGGTACTGGCGGTGTTGTCAAAGGCTGCTGCGACGATCGCCGAGGGCGAGGTGATGCAGCTGTCGATCCAGAACGACCTCTCGACGTCCGAGGCTCAGTATCTCGATATGATCAGCGGCAAGACGGCGGCGCTGTTTGCCGCCGCCTGCCGGGTCGGCGCCATCGTCGCAGCGCGTCCAGCTGAGGAAGAGCAGGCGCTGGCTGATTACGGAAGCAACCTGGGCATCGCCTTTCAACTGGTCGATGACGCGTTGGACTATGCTGCCGATCAGGCGACGCTTGGCAAAACGATCGGGGACGACTTCCGTGAAGGCAAGATCACCTTGCCCGTGCTCGCCGCGTATCATGCCGGCAGCGCCGTCGAGCGAGGTTTCTGGATACGAACGATAGAGGCAAGCGAACAGACCGAGGCGGACCTCGACCAGGCAATCCGATTAATCGAGATGCATGACGGTATTGGCGCGACTCTGGCGCGGGCGGCAAGTTACGCGGCGGCGGCAAAGACGGCGCTAGCTCGGTTCAAGCGTTCAGCATTATCCGAAAGCCTGCTTGAGATTGCGGATTACACGGTCAGCCGGGCGAAGTAGGACGGCGCCATTCTCCGCTCGTCATCGTCGCCGGTCAGCCATCGATCGACTTACTTCAGCGCGCTGAGCTTGCGTGCCTTCGCCTCCTCCGCCGAGGCCACGCCGCCATGAGCCGCCGACCAGGCGATCGGGTTTTCCAGAAACCTCCGCACGTCGGCAAGGTCGGATTGCGGGAAGTAGGGGCGGTCCTTGCAGGCCTCCAGCACGTCCCACCATGTACACAGGTGATGCAGCTGAATGTCCAACGACTGCAGCAACTCCGCGCTGCCGGGGAACACGCCATAGTAGAAGACGACGAAAGCGTGATTGCAGATGGCGCCTGCATCCCGCAGCGACTTGGCGAACTGCACCTTGGTCTGGCCGTCGGTGGTGAGGTCTTCAACCAGCAAGGTACGGCGGCCCTCCGGCACGTCGCCCTCGATCAAGGCGTTACGGCCGAAGCCCTTCGGCTTCTTGCGAATATAGGCCATTGGCGTGGACATCCTGTCGGCGATCCAAGCGGCAAACGGAATACCGGCCGTCTCGCCGCCTGCGACGACCTCAATCGACTCGTAGCCTACGTGGCGGTTGATCTTCTCGACGCCTAACTCACAGATTTTCGATCTTGCCCGCGGAAAGTAAATGATGCGTCTGCAATCGATGTAGACGGGTGAGCACCAGCCCGACGTGAGCGTGTAGGGTGCGTCGGGGCGCAGGTTCACTGCGCCGATCTCGAGCAGGATGTGTGCTGTCGTGAGCGCGGCGCCGCGGTCCCAGTCCGTGCCTGTTGACGCGCTCATCGCTCTGTCCCCACTTCCGCCGCCGGCTCGATGCTTCTGCTCTACAGGCGAGCGGGATCAACGTCCACGGCTTGCCAGGTCGAGCGCCCTCGACGCGCTTGCTGCGGTGTGACTTGGTTGTTAAACTGCATCGGGCTGAGAATGGTTCGCAGTTGGGGTGCCGCGTGGCGAGAGATTTGACGGCTGTGACGCGACGCTGCGAGCGGGCCGTGGTGACCGCCTACAGGGAATTGCGGGAACTGGGTAGTGACGACCTGGCTGCGTTTCAGGCCTGCACGACGCTGTATCGGATCCATCATCCCGAGGCGCCGCTTAGCGAGGCGCGTGATTTGGTGTCCGAGTGGATCGACCATCATATCGTGCGCGACGATGACGGACCGACGCCCGGGTGCGACTGCAACTAGTTGAACTAGGCCGGCTCGGCGGAGAAGAAGTTCGATCGTACTGAGGCGCGTGAGACCAGCGCTCGCAAACCAGGGTCGTCGGCGCCGTCCTTCTGGGTCAGTCGTTCCATCGGGACGAAATACTCGTGTGCGTGTGGGACTTGGCTGGTTGCGAAGTGATCATAGTGACGCGGGCGCAATCCATACATCACGCGCATGTCGCGCACTGGCACGATCAAGGGTCGTGTTGGCTCGCAGTGCAGCAGGCCGGTGGCGACCCATCGCGGCGTCGGGTCGTTCGGCAGTGCAGGAGCGAGCAGCCAGCTGATCGGACAGAGCGCCAGCATGGATTGTGTGCTTGGCGCGAAGCGACTTCGCTTGTCCAGGAGGTTCTGCAATGAGCTGCACGCTTCGATGGCGAAGATGTCGGCGTAGGGTTCATTCAAGTCGCCGCCGAAATGAAGCCACAGGCCGTCCGGAAGTGTGCGGAAGCGCTGACTTCCAGGAAGTTTGAGGAAGGGCTGAGAAGAGCCGCAATCGTCGGCTGGGCGGCCGCGCAGCCAGGCGCCGCTACTGCCGGGTTCGTGCACGAGACCGGGTGGCCGCTGCGGCCAGGTTTTGAGTCGTGCGCGAACCAGTGCGTCGAGGGATCGGTAGGCATCCATTAACAGCTCCCGTCAGGTCGTGACGCAGCGATACAACCTTAGGATGTATACTTAGGTACTTTCGCTACTTGCAGAAGTGACCCGCCTTGCGGATGAGCCTGCGCAGAGGCGTTAGGGTCGACGTCGTAGCACTAGCATTTAGTTTGAAGGTCGTCGTGTTCCTCTGGTGCAAACGCAATCAGGCTCTTAGGGGGGTTTTTTTACTTCGCACGATAAGAAACGATACGACACGGCGGTGACCATCTCGTTTCACCAGTCGAAACGGCCGAGATGCGCTGATCGGTTCAGGTCGAGTGGAAGCGTGCCCACAAACCTGTCGGCGCCGCACGCTTTAGAGGTGAGCATCGATGCGGCCGCAACAGCGGCGACGACGTGTCGAAGCGTGATCTCTGGTTGATCAGCGCTGTTGCACCGGCATGAAGTCGCGCTGTGTGTGCCCGGTGTAGATCTGCCGTGGCCGGCCGATACGCTGAGCGGGATCTTCGATCATCTCCTTCCACTGGCTGATCCAGCCGACGGTGCGCGCCACCGCGAACAGCACGGTGAACATGCTTGTCGGAATGCCCATCGCCTTGAGGATGATGCCCGAGTAGAAGTCGACGTTGGGATAGAGCTTTTTGGAGACGAAGTAATCGTCCTCCAGCGCGACCTTTTCGAGACCGATGGCGAGGTCGAGCAGCGGATCGTCGGTCACGCCGAGCTCGGCGAGCACCTCGTGGCAGGTGCGCTGCATGATCGTCGCCCGCGGATCGTAGTTCTTATAGACGCGATGGCCGAACCCCATAAGGCGGATGCCGGAGGACTTGTCCTTCACCTTTGCGATGAACTCCGGGATCTTATCGGCGCTGCCGATCTCGCCGAGCATCTTGAGCACTGCCTCATTGGCACCGCCGTGAGCCGGACCCCAGAGGCTCGCTATCCCCGCGGCGATGCACGCAAACGGGTTGGCGCCAGTAGAACCTGCGAGGCGGACAGTGGAGGTGGATGCGTTCTGCTCGTGGTCGGCGTGCAGGATCAGGATACGGTCCATCGCACGAGCGAGAACGGGATTGACCTTGTAGTCCTCGGCCGGGACGGCGTTCATCATGTAGAGGAAGTTTTCCGCGTAGCCCAAATCGTTGCGCGGATACATGAACGGCTGGCCTATCGAGTATTTATAAGCCCACGCGGCGATGGTCGGGATCTTGGCGATGAGGCGATAGGCGCTGATCTCGCGGTGCTGCGGGTTATTGATGTCCAGGCTGTCGTGGTAGAAGGCGGACAGCGCTCCGACGACGCCGCAGATCACCGCCATCGGGTGGGCGTCGCGGCGGAAGCCGTTGTAGAAGGCGCGTAATTGCTCATGCACCATGGTGTGCATCATCACACCGTTCTCAAAGCGGGCGAGCTCGGCCTTGTTGGGCAGCTCGCCCTCCAGCATCAAGTAGGCGACCTCAAGAAAGTGCGAGCTCTCTGCGAGCTGCTCGATCGGGTAGCCGCGATGCAGCAGGATGCCTTCATCGCCGTCGATATAGGTGATCTTGCTGTCGCAGGCGGCGGTGCCGCCGTAGCCAGGATCGAACGTGAAAATGCCCAGCTCGCCATAGAGCTTGCGGATGTCGGCGACCGATGGCCCGATGCTGCCGGGCATGAGGGGCAGCGTGAGGCGACGATCAGTGCCATCGAGGGTGACGGTGACCGTGCCGGGTGCGGTGCCACTCATGTGCGGTGTCCTGTCTGTGCTGCCTGCGATAGATAAGAGGGGGCCTGTGGGTCGGCAACTGCCGCGGCGCAGCAGAAGACGGCGAGACGCCAAGTGAGCCGACCCGTGGATTAGTCGTTCAGGGGATAGCGCTCCATGAGCCGGCGCTGCTTGCGCCAGTCCCGCAGCATGGTGGCGAGCGAGCTCGGCTTGGCGCCACGCCGACGCATGGCGGCGCCGATGCGGAACGCCTCGCCGTAATGGTGGAACTGCGCCGCGTATGCCTCGCGGAGCGTGGTGTCCGGATCCCAGATGTGGGTCGCCTCGGAGCCGACGCCGTTCACCTCGATGATCTTGAAGCCGGTGCCTGACCGCAGGGCGGCGGGGCTGGCGAAGCGCAGGTCGAAGCGGCCGAAGTGGAAGTCGGGAAGCGCCTGAGCGATCTGGTCGATCCGATCCGTCAGCGCCTCGGTAATCTCGCTGGCGCCGTTCCTGAAGACCGACCCCTTGCAGTGGTTGCCGGCGAAGACGAGCCGGACGCTCTCGCCGAGCGCCGGGACGGTCTCAAGCCGGTCGCTGAGGCGATCGAGATAGAGATGCGGCACGGCGCCGGTGCGCGCGTCGGCATGGATCAGGGCTCGCAAGGTGGAAGTGCCGTCCCCGATCACGCTCGGAGAGGACTTCAGGGTCAGCGAGGTGATGCGGCCGACCGGCTCGTCAGGATGGCGAATATAGAACACGCCGGCCTCCGCCTCGTGCGTGACGAGCGCCTGCAGCACCAAGCTCACGCCGCGGTCGAAGGCTGTCAGCGCGGCGACCAGGGTCGCATCGTCGCGCACGAGGCGAACGCCGGTACCGTTGCAGCCGATGTCAGGCTTGACGACGATCGGCAGCGCCAGCCCTGCGGCCGCCATGGCACAGCGCGCGCGCTCGGCATCGTCGGCGCCGGTTACCAACGTGGTGTAGGAAGCGATCCACTCGCGCGCCGTTCCTCGAAGCTGGTCGAGGATCGCCGTCTTGCTTTCGCCGCATAGTCCGCCGGTGGTGATGCGCGGGTTGGCGGCGGTTGGCAGGCTGAAGCTGCGGTGGCGTAGGCCGAGCGCCATCCAGTGCAGCACCACCGGCGTGTAGGTCAGCCAGGCGGGCCAGAACTCGAAGGACGAAACAACACGGCCGCCGCGTTGCGCGGGCGTCGGGAGCCTTGCGGCAAAGGCAGCCTCGCTCATAGCCCCGCCTCCCGGTTCGGCTCATGGCTCCGCGCCACCAGCCGGCCGGCGATGACGACCACGACGGCGAAGCCGACAGCGCCAACCCAGCGCCAGGCGCCGAGATACTCGGTCAGCAGCCGTCCCACACGCAGAGAGAGCATGAAGAGCAACGTCGTCCAGATCGAGGTCGCCACCACGGCGGCGAGGACGAAGCGTCGGAAGCTGACACGTAGCCAGCCGCAGGCGGTGTAGGTCGGCAGCCGTGCACCGGGGATGAAGCGGCTGATGAAGACAACGCGGAACACGCGCTCCGACAGCCAGCGCTTGCCGTGCGCCTGGCGCGGCGACGGCACGATGCGGGCGGCAAAGCGCTGTGCGCCGGAGGAGCCGGACGCGAGCGCGCCCAGCCCGTACAAGCCCATGTCGCCAAGCACGATGCCGATGTAGAGCGAGATGATCGCGACCTCCCAGGCGATGCCGCCGGTCTGCACCTGCATGGCTGCGAGCACCGTCGCCGCATCCTCAAGGATGAAGGTGCCGACGATGATGGCGCCGCCCGCGAGCAGCGGGTGATGCGCCGATGCCTGAAGCATCGCGGCGACCGAGAGGTTCATTTGACGATCAGGCGAGCCCGGTGATGAGGATGGTTGAGCCCGCAGAACGCAGCCACGCCGCTCGGCACTGCCGGCGGAGCGGCCAACAGGCCCTATGGTCGCGCTCAGGCACACCAACTCTCCACATCCTCCCGGCGTCGGTCGACCGGCACCCTGGCGGGTAGGGTCTAGCCGTCACACAGGATCATGAACAGCGTCGGGTGGGTCACACCCGAGCTGTTCGGGTCGGCGCGCTGGGGTGATCTCAATGAGCGGCCCGTCGGGCCTTTGGCGGGCTGGCGAGCGGCTGCGGGCGGGCGGCCATGCTGGCATGCTCGACGGCGAAGGCCTTCGAGCATGCGCTGTCGTTGCCGACGCCGAACTGGATGGTCGGTAGCAGCCCGAGCGGCGCGAACAGGATGCCGAGCCCGACCGCGGCGCCAGCGCGCGCGACGACCTCTGCTCCTGGCCGGATCGATGGGCTCTTGATCTTACCGGTGATGTCGACCGGCCCAGGCAGCGAGCCGATGGAAAAATGCGTGCTGCGCGTCGTCAACTGGTAGTCGATGGTCTGGTTCTGAAAGTCGAGGTCGCCCTTGCCGATCGTGCGCGCCTCGTCAGTGTCGAGCAGGAAGACGTTGGTGCTGGCTATGCCGCGCTTCAGGGTGAGATCGGCGAGGAAGCAGTTCAGGTTGGTGCGGTTCGGCACCCCAAGCGCAGACAGAAAGGCTTGGCCGAACTCAAGCCCGGCGATGTTCACCAGCAGCGCGCTCAGGTTGCCGCCGCCTGACAAAACCAGGTTGAAGCCGCCATCGCCGTGACCCATCAGGTCGGCAAACGAGTTGCCGGTGGCGTCCAGCGTCAGCTTGCCGCCCAGCGTGCCCTGGCCGTGAAAGGCGTGCGTCGCCGCCAGTATCCGAGTGAGGTCAAGCTTTTGAAATTCGAAATCCGCCTTGGTGTGCAGGCCGTCGCCGACCGGCGCAAGGTCGAGGTTGCTGACGATCCGGCCCGAGCCGACGCCGAAGTCGAGAGGATGCAGCGTGATGCGGCCGTCGACCACGTCGAGCGCGACCAGGATATTGTCCAGCGGGACGTATTTATTGGTGATGTGCTGGCCGCGATACTTCAGATGGACGTCGGCGGCCTTGATCTTCGGCAGGTTGATCGGCGCGGTAGGCAGCAGGTTGTCGCTGGATGCCGCTTTCACGCTCGCCTTCTTCTCTGCCGGCGGCTGGTTCGGCGTGTCCGTCTTGCCCGGCTGGGCGCCGATGAAGCCGCCGAGGTCGGTGATGTCGACGTTGCGCGAGGCGAGATCGGCGGTCACGACGGGACGGCCGCCGGTTGCCGTGTCGCCGCCGCCGGCACCGTGCGGCTCGACTGCGATCAGGCCTTCGAGGTCGGACGACCCGACGCGGCCGTCGAAATTGCTGAAGCGGATGGCAGCACGGCTGTAATCGAGGTCGCCGGCGAGCGAGTAGGGCGGCGTCTTGGGTATCGGAATGGCGGTAAGGGGGTAGAGCAGCGACATGTCCGGGCCGCTCAAGTCGAGCCGGATCTTGGCGCCGGCGAAGTTCAGCGGGTTCTCCACCGTGCCCTTCACGGTCACCTTGGTCGGGCCGTTGGCGATGCGCAGGTCGATCGGGTAGGGGTTCTTGGTATCGCGTAGCGTCAGCACGGCGCCGCCTAGAAAGCCGAGGGTAATCGGCGCCTCGGCATACCGGCCGTGACCATCGATCACCAGCTGCGCCTGATGCGCCTGATCGGCGTCCTTGGTCGAGAGCGCGAGCTGGAAGTCGGCCTTCAGCTTTGGCTGAACAACATGGGCGTGCCCGTCGATAATCTCCAGCAGGCCGAGCTGCGGGCCGGCGCTCGCTTTCGGAGGCGTCTTTGCCGGCGGCGCTGGTGGCGCGTTGGCGGCGGCGGGGGGCGTAAAGCTGTAGTTGGTCTTGCCCGCCGCCGTCGCGACCGCAGCGGCTTGCAGGTGATCGAGCGTGATGACCGGCACGACCAGGCGCTGATGCAGGATATAGTCGAGCAGGTTCACGTCGAGACCGAGATGGGCCATGGTCGCGAAGCGGTCGCCGAGCTCCTTGTCGTGCGGGAAACCGTCAGGATTCATGACCTGGACATCGTCGCCGACGATGTGAGTGGTGCGCCCTAGCCGGACGTGCAGGTGGGTGAGGGTGACGGTGCGGCCGGTGGCGGTCTTCACCTGGCGTTCGACCAGCGGGATCAGCCAGTCCCAGCGAAACAGCAGGATGATGCCGAGGACGACAAGCACGAACAGGCCGAGGAACCAGGGCCAGACGTGGCGACGTCGGGAAGCGGACGGAGTTCTCGCTGTCGCGTCTGGCATCGCCAGGAAACGTGGTTGGCCGAGATCGGTTTTCGGGCTGGCGCCAGTAGCAGGCCGATCAGGCTGAATACCGCAAGATTTGGCAGAAATACCACAAGTTCGACAGGTTAGCCGCAAACGCTCGCTTCGGCCCAAGCCCGGCGGGGCCGCCCGGACCCTTTTTCAATTACTATATATTTCAACGGCTTAGCAGGATCTTGCCCATAGGCAAGATTTGCGTGGGGCGTCGAACCCTTGCCTCAAGGATGACTAGCACGAAGGGCGCGTCGTCCCATCGAATCAGGATCTCGGTCAGAGCCGTCGCCCGTCACTCCCGTCTCGCCTTGAATGAAACGACGTTGCCGGCGTCGCCGCCCAACGCTTCCGCCACCTTCTGGGCAAGCTGCTCGCGCTTGAAGGGCTTGCTGATGAGCTGGACGCCGTCGTCGAGCCGGCCGTGATGGACAATCGAGTTCTCGGTGTAGCCGGACATGAACAGGGTTCGCACTTCCGGCCGCATCGCCGTGATCTGCTCGGCCATCTCGCGGCCGCGCACCGGACCGGGCAGGATCACGTCGGTCAGGAGCAGCTCGATGCTGGTGGCGTTGGCGCCGAACACGCGCAGCCCTTCGGCGCCGTCCGCGGCCTCCAGGACACGGTAGCCGAGGTCGGTTAGGATCGCCACCGCGATCTCGCGCACCGCCGGGTCGTCCTCCACCACCAGCACCGTGGCGGTGCCGCGCGGCAGCTCCAGCGGGGCGCGGCTTGACGGCGTCAGGCGGGCGACGGCGCCGAGCGCGCGCGGCAGGTAGATCCGCACCGTCGTGCCCTCATTGGGCTCGGAGTAGATTTTGACGTGACCGCCGGACTGCTTGACGAAGCCAAACACCATCGCAAGTCCGAGCCCGGTGCCCTTGCCATCCGGCTTGGTGGTGAAGAACGGCTCGAACACCCGCGCGACGACTTCGGGCGTCATGCCGTGGCCGGTATCGGAGACCGCCAGCATCGCATAGTCGCCGGGCAGGACCTCGGCGTGGATGCGCGCGTAGGCCTCGTCGAGCACCTTGTTGGCGAGCTCCACGGTCAGCCGGCCGCCGCCGGGCATCGCGTCACGCGCGTTGAGCGCCAGGTTCAGCACGGCGGATTCGAGCTGGGCGGCATCGGCCATCGCCGGCCAGAGACCAGCGCTGTCGACGAAGCGCAGGTCGATCTGCTCGCCCAAGGTGCGGCGCAGCAGCGGCAGCAGGTCGGGGATGATTGCGGCCAGGTCGAGCGGCGCCGGAGCGAGCGGCTGCTTGCGGGCGAAGGCGAGCAGTTGGCCGGTGAGCGTGGCGCCGCGCTGCGCCGCCCAAACCGCGCGCTCCGCGCGGGCCTGCAGCGCGTGCTGGCCGGGCTCCAGCTTGGCGCGGACGAACTCGAGGTTGCCGAGGATCACGGTGAGCAGGTTGTTGAAGTCGTGCGCGATGCCGCCGGTGAGCTGGCCGATCGCCTGCATCTTCTGAGCCTCGCGCAGCACGCCCTCGGCCTGGGCGCGCTGGGTCATGTCGCTGACCGTGAGCACGAAGCCGCCATCGGGCATCGACGTGCGGCGCAGCTCCAGATGCCGGCTGCGATCGCCGATGCGCTCGTAGGTCACCGCCTCGCCGGGCCGCTCATGGCCAAAGCGCAGCTGGTCCTCATCCTCCAAAAACGGTGAGCCACGCCGCCGCGTGTGCTCGGCGAAGGCGCCATAGGGCGTGCCCTGCCGCACCATTGCGCGCGGCAGGTCGAGCAGCGTCTGAAAGCCCTGGTTCCAGTTGGTCATCCGCCGGTCGGCGGCGAAGACGGCGACGCCCTGGCTGAGGCTGTCGAGCGAGGAGCGCAGCCGCAGGGCCAGGGTACTCTGCTCCGCCGCCATTCGGCCGGCCTGGCGCAACGCCCGGTTCAGCACCCGTGCCGCCCAGAGCAGCCCGAGCACGGCCAAGGCGCAGCCGCTGAAAACCAGCAAGCGGATGGTGACGCCGCGGCTGACCGCGGCATCGAGGCGCCGGTCGAGCTGGTGCTGCTCATCGGCGCTCATCGCGTCGAGCACGGTCTGGATGGCGGTCATCAGGTCGCGCCCGCGGTCGGTCTGCACGATCTGGAGCGCCGCCTGCAGCCCGTCGGTGCGCCGCAGCTGCACGGTTTGCGCCAGCTCCTCCAACTTGTCCTGGACGAGTAGCGACAGGGTGCGCAGGCGTTCCTGTTCCACCGCATCATCGGCGGTGAGCCGCTGCAGCGTGCCCTCGAGGAAGCTGACGCGGCCAAGCGCGGCCTCATAAGGCGCGAGGTAGCTCGGCTTGCCGGTCAGCAGGAAGCCGCGCTGGCCGGTCTCGGCGCCGCGGATGCCGAGCTCGAGGTCCTTGATGGCGAGCAACGTGTCGTTGCTGTGCTGGGTCCATGTCCTGGCCTCGCGCGCGACGCTGAAGCGCTCCCAGGTGATGCCGCCGACCAGCAGCAGAATGCCGGCAAGCACGGCGAAGGCGACGGCGTTGGCCCTGGCGACGCCGCTTCGTGGCGGCGCGTCGTCGGGGCCGACGATCGCGCGGCTTGGCCGCGCCGTTTCGGTGATGTCGACCATGCCGGCATGCTACCACGATTTGCTCGTCCAGCCAGTCGATCACGAACGCGTCAGCTCCCGCCACCGCCTTACTACCAGAGGACGCCGCCAATCGGGGCGAGCGGGGGCGGGATCGGCTCGGCGCCGATCGCATGCAGCAGATCGATCTCGATCGTCCGGCACAAGGCGGTCATCGGCACGTCAAAGACGGTGCCGTCGAACGGGCTCTCGGCATGATCGGCGACGCGCTCCAGGGCGAGCAGCATGAAGCCGACGACCGTGGAGGCGAGCGGCGTGTAGAGGCCGAGCCCGGCGACCAGGCCGACCGGCAGCAGGATGCAGACGCACTGGGTGAACAGCCGGCTCAGCACCCGGTACTGGCCGGGCGGCGGGGTGTTCCTGATGCGCTCCATGCCGCCCTGCGCATTGCCCAGCTCGGCGAGAACGGTCGCGAGGCGGGCCTGGCGGACGCTGTCGAGCAGGCCGGCCTGCCGCGCCTCGCCGATGAGGACGGCGGTGCGGGCGAGGATGCGGTCGGCGACGTTGCCGCCCTGTTGAAGGGCGGCGAGCTCGGCGACGTCGAGAAAGCGCGCGACGTCATCCCAGGCGGATCGGCGCCGCAAGGCGCCGCGCAGCGCATGGGCATAGGCGATCTGACGGCGTACGAGGGTTCGGCTGCACTCCTGGCCGCCGGGCGCCATCAGGGCGACGGCATCGCGGGCGAAGCTGCGCGAGGCATTGACGGCCGCGCCCCACAACGTGCGCGCCTCCCACCAGCGGGCATAGGCGGTGGTGTTGCGGAAGGCCAGGAAGACGACGAGGGCGGATCCGAGCAGAGGCAGCGGCAGGCTCGGCACGTCAAGCCGGTGCAGATGCAGAACGACGTAGCTGACGGTGACCACCAGGTCCCACGCGAACAGCACGGCGAGCGGCCAGCCGACATAGCGCAGGGGATGCCACAAGCCGGGCTGGGCGGAGACGATCATGATGGAGTAGGTAGCAAGTAAGGGTTCTTTTTTGAAAAAAGAACCAAAAAACTTTCTCTCGATAGTCATGCCATTGGCGGCCAGCACGCCAGCAGACGAAAGTTTTTTGCTTCTTTTTTTCGAAAAAGAAGCGCTTACCTAAAATTTCTTGTTTTCAGCTTAATGCTCTGGCGACTATCCGGCGAGCCACCGTGTTTTGCCTCGTCGCCGCGGCCGGTCGCGTGCGGGAACTCGCCGGCGCCGCTGCCCAGGGTGCGCAGCAGGCCGGACAGGTCGACCAGGCGCTCGGCGATGACATGGGTGACGCCGGCATCGTGCTGCAGCCGGCCATGGCAGCAGATCATGCTGGCCGACAGGATCAGCCGGCGTTGCTGCTCGAACAGCGACGGCCAGACGATCAGGTTGGCGATCCCGGTCTCGTCCTCCAGGGTGAGGAACATCACGCCCTTGGCGCTGCCCGGCTTCTGGCGCATCAGCACCAGGCCGGCGACGACGATGCGGCTGCCGTCGCGCCTGGCCGCCATCGTCGCCATGGTGATGGCGCGGTGCTCGGCGGCCAGCGTCGCGCGCAGGAAGTGCAGCGGGTGTTGGCGCAATGACAGGCCGACGCTGCGATAGTCCTCGACGACTTCGCGCGAGGGGCGGAGCGCGGCGAGGGTCGTTTCGGGCTCGACGATGTGGTCGGCGGCGGCGAACAGCGGCAGCTCCACCTCGCCGAGGCCGCGCACCGCCCATAGCGCCTCGCGGCGCGCCAAGCCGAGATCGCCGAACGCGTCCGCCTCGCACAGCCGCTCGAGTGCTGCGACGGGGATGCGGGTGCGGCGCCAGAGCGCCTCGACGCTGGCGAAGCGGCCGCCCGCGCGGGCCGCGACCAGCCTGGCCGCGTGCGTCTCGGCGAGGCCCTTGGCCATGCGCAGGCCAAGGCGCAGCGCGAGAAGGCGGCCATCCACCGGCTCCAGCGTGCAGTCCCACGCGCTGGCGTTGACGCAGACCGGGCGGATCTCGATGCCGTGCTCGCGCGCGTCGCGCACGATCTGCGCCGGCGCGTAGAAGCCCATCGGCTGGGCGTTGAGCAGGGCGGCGGCAAACACGTCCGGGTGGTGGCACTTCATCCACGAGCTGGCATAGGCGATCAGGGCGAAGCTGGCGGCGTGGCTTTCCGGAAAGCCGTATGAGCCGAAGCCCTCGATCTGGCGGAACAGCCGCTCGGCGTAATCCTGCGCGTAGCCGTTGCGGACCATGCCGCCGATCAGCTTGTCGCGAAAATGGCTGACGCCGCCGGTAACCTTGAAGGTTGCCATCGAGCGGCGGAGGTTGTCGGCGTCGGCGCCGGAGAAGCCGCCGCAGACCATGGCGATGCGCATCGCCTGCTCCTGGAACAGCGGGATGCCGAGCGTCTTGCGCAGCACCGGCTCGAGGGCGGGCGGCAACGCCTCGACGGCTTCAAGGCCCTCGCGCCGGCGCAGATAGGGATGCACCATGTCGCCCTGGATCGGGCCGGGGCGGACGACGGCGACCTCGATCACCAGGTCGTAGAAGGTGCGCGGTTTCATGCGCGGCAGCATCGCCATCTGCGCGCGGCTTTCGATCTGGAACACGCCGAGCGTGTCGGCGCGCTGGATCATGGCGTAGGTGGCGGGGTCTTCGGCGGGGATCGTCGCCATGGACAGGTCCAGCTGGCGATGTTGGGTGAGCAGATCGAAGCAGCGGCGCATGCAGCCCAGCATGCCGAGGCCCAGCACATCGACCTTCATGAAGTGCAGCGCGTCGATGTCGTCCTTGTCCCACTCGATCACCTGCCGGTCGGCCATCGAGGCGGGCTCGATCGGGACCAGGGTGTCGAGGCGCGCCTCGGTGAGGACGAAGCCGCCGGGATGCTGGCTGAGGTGGCGGGGAAAGCCGATCAGCTGCTGGGCGAGCTCCAGCGTCAGGCGCAGGCGGCGCTCCGCGGGGTCGAGGTTGACCGCGGCGGCATGCTCGGGCTGCACGCCGTCCTCGCTCCAGCCCCAGACCTGACCGGCGAGCAGGCTGGTCGCGTCCTCGGTCAGGCCCAGGGCGCGGCCGACCTCGCGCACGGCGCCGCGGGCGCGAAACCGGCTGACGGTGGCGCAGAGCGCGGCCCGGCCGCGGCCGTAGCTGCGATAAATCCACTGGATCACCTCCTCGCGCCGCTCGTGCTCGAAATCGACGTCGATGTCGGGGGGCTCGTTACGGTCGGTGGAGACGAAGCGCTCGAACAGCAGGTTGGACTTGATCGGGTCGATCTCGGTAATGCCGAGCACGAAGCAGACGGCGCTGTTGGCGGCCGAGCCGCGGCCCTGGCAGTAGATGCCGGACAGGCGGGCGAACTGGACGATGGAGTGCACGGTGAGGAAGTAGGCGGCGTAGCCGAGGTCGCGTATCAAGCCGAGCTCATGGGCGACCTGGGCGCGCACGCCGGCGGGCGGCTCGTCCGGGTAGCGCCAGCGCAGGCCTTTCCAGGCGAGCATTTCCAGCGCGCGCTGCGGCGTCGCGCCGTCGAGCACCGCTTCGCGCGGATACTGGTATTGCAACTCGGAGAGGCGGAATGTGCAACGAGCGGCGATCTCGCCGGTGCGGGCGATTGCCGCTTCGTGGCCGATGAACAGCCGCGCCATCTCGTCGGGCGATTTCAGGTATCGATCGGCGAAACGCTCGCGCCGGAAGCCGAGCTCGTCGATCGTGCAGGTCTCGCGGATGCAGGTCACGACGTCCTGCAGGATGCGTCGCTCGGGCACGTGGTAGAGCACGTCGTTGGTGACGACGGTGGCGACGCCGGCGGCGTGGGCGAGGCCGGCCAGGGCCTCAATGCGCACGAGGTCGCCGGGGCGTCGCCGGAGCGTCAATGCGCAGTAGGCACGATCGCCGAAAGCATCAGCCAGGCGGGCGAGGTTTGCCGAGGCGACGGCGTCCGCCTCGTCCGGCAGCAGGACCGTCAGCAGGCCGGCGCCGTGCCGCACGAGGTCGTGCCAGCCGAGGTCGCAACGGCCCTTGCCGGCGCGACGCTTGCCGATGCTGAGCAGGCGGCAGAGCCGCGCATAGGCGGCGCGGTCGGTGGGGTAGACGAGCAGCGACGATCCGCAGTCCAGGTCGAGACGGCAGCCGACGACGATCGGAAAGTCGACCTCGCGGGCGCGCTGATAGGCGCGGGCGATGCCGGCGAGCGAGTTGCGGTCGGTGATGCCGAGTGCGGACAGGCCGAGCGCCTGGGCCTGCAGCAGCAGCTCCTCGACATGCGAGGCGCCGCGCAGGAAGGAGTAGTTGGTGGTGGTCTGGAGTTCAGCGTAGGGCATGGAGGAAGGCCAGAGGCTCTGCCTCTGGACACCGCTGGGGGCAGCGCCCCCAGACCCGCGTCTGCTTGGCGTTTACGCGGGCGCTTTGCGGCTTGGTGACGCCTTTCAATACCGTTTTCCCGTGACACTGACCTCGCCGGAGGAAAACGAACAACAAACGGATTTTAAAGGCTCCGCCTTTAATGGGGTCGAGGGGCGAAGCCCATTGCCTTGTCTTCACCCGAAGACCCCATGCACAAACCACCTGTGGTCGCCGGTTTCGGGATCGATCCCGTCGCCTCGGCGAAACAGCCAGAAGCGTGCGCCTTCCTCGTCCTCTACCTGGAAATAATCGCGCACCGCGTTGGCCTCGCCGTCGCGCTTCCACCATTCGCCGAAGATCCGTTCGGGGCCGTCCGCCCGCATCACCCGGTGCTGCCGCCGCCGCCAGGTGAAGCGGGCCGGCGGGTAGTCCGGCAGCAGCGCCATCACCTGCACCTCCTGTGGCGGCGTGAGCAGCCTGGCGGGCCGCGGCCAGCTCCGGGTGAGGTTCCAGGGCGCTGCCGGCGCCAGCGGCGGGATGCGCCGTGTCGAGCGTTCCGGCACGTCGCTGTCGACCGCGGCAACCCGATACAGCCGCGACGCGCCAAGCCGGTTCATCAGCGTATCGACGAGGCCTGACAGGTCGGTCTCGGGCGGCGCATCGAACCCCGCCACCAGCTGTCGTGCGTCGAGCCTATCCACCAGCGGCGCGGACAGCCGCATGTGCTCGATGCCGAAGCCTGCATCGATCCCCTCCAGCCGCTCCTGCAAGAGCCGGGTCAGATGGGCAGGCGCGCGGGAGGATGCGGCGGTGCTGATGCGCAGCACCTGAACCTGGCCGTCGACGCGCTGACAGGCGAGGTCAAGCCGACTGGCGCCAAGTCCATCCCGGGTCAGCCGCTCGCACAGCGCCTCGACAAGCAGGCCGGTCGCGCGCGCCATGCCGGCCGGCGTGTAAACCGGCTCGGCAAAGCGGCACTCGGCATCGACCATGCGCGGCGGGCTGATCGGGGCGAGCGTCTCGTCGGCGCGGCCGAATGCCTGGTCGAGCCGCGCCAGGACCTGCCGGCCGAGCCGGCGAGCGAGCGGGGCGCGGGCGGCGGCGGCGATCTGCCCGATCGTGTCGAAGCCGAGCCGGCCGAGCACCGCCAGGCTGTCCTGGTCCAGCCGCAACGCCGTGGCGGGCAGGCCGGCAAGCGCGCTCGGCAGCGTCGGCAGGCCGCCATCCAGCACGCTCAGCCGCACCTCGGCATGGCGGGCGAGCGCATGCGCCGCACCTGGCGTGGCTGCGATGGCGGCTCGCGCGCCGACCCCTCTTGCCGCGAGCCGTGCCGCCATGTCGGCCAGCAGCGCGGCCTCGTCGGGCCAGAAATGGGTGCAGCCGGTCATGTCGATCCACAATCCGTCCGGAGCGTCGATGGCGACGACGGGGCTGTAGCGACGCAGGCACCAGACGGCGAGGGCGTGCAGGCCGGTGGCGTCGGCGGCAGGGTCGGCTGGTGCGATGGCGAGCTCAGGCAGCAGGGTCTGGGCGTGGCTCACCGCCATGCCGGGTAGAACCCCGCCGGCCCGTGCCCGCGCGTCGGCGGCGACCACCAGACGCTTCGCGCCGAACCGCGCGACGGTCGCTGAGCCTGGGCTGTCATCCGGCATCCCGCCAGACGGTATCGGGTGTGGCCCGCTGGATGGGGTCGGGCATGGCCTGCCAGATGGCATCGGGCGTGGCTGCAGGGCGAGCCGGTCGGTTGGCCAGAACGGCAGGTAGAGCGAGACGACCCTGCGCATCACACGCCTCCACGATCCAGGACGCCGGCTCGCCGCCGCGGCATCGGGTGAGTTCAAGCCGCCAGCGCCCGCGCCCGGGCGCGGCTGGCATGCCGGCCGCCGTGCGGGCGAGCGGGCCGGGCGAGGGCAGGTGGGCTACGCGCCAGCGGGTGAGTGCTGCCGTCGGCAGGCTGCCTGCCAACTCGCCCCCGCCACGGCTGAGCGCCAGCGCCATCACGCCCGAGCCTTCGGCCGCCAGGTTGAGCCGGCGTGAGGCGGTCATCGGCAGCCGCGCGAGCTCGCCGATGACGCAGGCGAGGCCGAAATGACGCAGCCCCTCCTCAAGCACCTGCAGCACGCCCGCTCCGTCCATTGCCTCGGCGCAGAGCACCCTGTCGGGATCGAGCCCGGCCATCAGCAGGCCGGGCAGAAACCGCTCACGCGTGGCATGCTGCCAGCACCACAGGATAGGGCCGGACAATCGTGCCGCGATGCCGGCGGCGAACAGCACTCCTGCGGTGCCGCAATGAGGGCCCGCGACTTCGTGCAGCGCACCACGCTTGAGGCCGAGCCCGGGCAATCGTCGATCGAGGTCCGGCAAACCGAACGGTAATACATTATGATTCCGGTCCGATGGCCGTTCCAGCACCCGGATGCGGGCGCGCAGCTCAGTCAGGGAGGAGAAGGGCGGCATGATCTGCTTACGTTCTTACTTTGTTCTGGTGCCACGCAGCTGTCAACCATGCTGAGCATACGGGAAAGGGAGCGCGTCTTTCTTCCGCCATGGTCGAGTTTCGCTCGAAGACACAACCTGGACGTGTTATTTTGCCGGCATGAGGCTGCCCCTTGTATTATCGGTGCTGCTGGCTTTGTCGCCGCTTGCGCTGCCCGTCGGGTCACAGGCGATGACGATCATCGTGCCGACGATCGACCTGTCGCCCCTTGAGGCTCACGGGTCGGATGATGCCAATTCCTGCCTCGCGGCCGCTTCGGCCACGGAACACGGCAAGGCTCTGCCGCAAGACCTGCTCGGCGCCATCGGCCGCGTCGAGAGTGGACGCTGGGATCCCGTCGTGCACAGCGTCCTGCCGTGGCCATGGACCGTAAACGCCCAAGGCGCCGGCCGCATGTTTGCCTCCGCCCAGCAGGCGGTTGCCTACGTCACGTCGTTGCAGGCGCGTGGCGTGCGCTCCATCGACGTCGGCTGTTTCCAGGTCAACCTGCTCTACCATCCGGCCGCATTCGCCAGCCTGGATCAAGCTTTCGACCCGGGCGTCAATGCCGCCTACGCCGCCGACTTCCTTGGCCGGCTGCATAGCCGCAGCGGCAGCTGGGAGCAGGCTGTCGGCGACTACCATTCTCAGTCGCCGTCTCTGGGTGAGCCGTACCGCCGACGGGTGCTGCTCAGCCTGGCTGAGCGGGAACTTTCAGCCGCCCCCGTGTCAGCGTCCGAGCCTCGACCGCTGCGTCTGGAGCTTGCACGGCACGATCCGTTCACGATCCTGAGCCTGGCCAGCACCCGCGCCATTGTCGTGCTTGGACCCGGCAACACGCAACCGCCCGCTCACATGATGCCGCAAAGCCACATGCCGCGCATATTTCGGCCCTGAGCACACTTGTATGATCAAACGTGTAAATGGCGGCTATACACGCGTCCTACGGGTATAAATCGCCCGCTACACACTATGATAGCGTGTTTGCGTGATGCGTTCATTCAACGGTGCTCAGCGTGTTGCAGACCAGCGTTCCCCTTGCTGCCGGACCACGCTCGAGCTCCTCGCTCCTGACGGCCGACCGGATTGCCGCCTGGAGCGCGATCCTGCTTATTGCCGAGTGCCTGACCTTCCTGTTCTTTGTTGCCGGCACGCATGGCTGGATCGTCAAGCTGCCAGGGCCAACCACCACCGACTACGTCAGCTTCTACGCCGCCGGCCGTCTTGCCGCAGGCAGCACACCAGCCCTCGCCTATAATCCGGCAGCGCACTACCTGGCGGAGCAGGCGGCCACGGCTGCGGGCATAGGCTATGTCTACTTCTTCTATCCGCCGACCTTCCTGCTGCTGTGCCGATTGCTTGCGCTGCTGCCTTACTTGCTTTCCTTCGTCATCTTCGAGCTCGTCACCGGCGTCGCCTGGCTTGCCGGTCTTGCCTGCATTCTTGATCGGTCTGATCGAGCCTGGCTGCTGCCGTGCCTCGCCTGTCCGGCATTGTTCTGGAACGTCGGCTTTGGCCAGAACGCGTTGCTAACCGCATCTCTCTTCGCCTTCGCAACTTTTGCGTCGGAACGACGGCCATGGATCGCCGGCCTGCTGTTCGGAGCCCTCTGCTATAAGCCGCATTTTGGCCTGCTGATCCCGGTCGCGCTGCTGTTCGGCCGCAAGTGGCGCAGCATCGCCGGCGCAGCCTGCAGCCTGACAGGCCTGACCCTGCTCTCTGTCGGTATTTTTGGCTGGCCTATCTGGCCGGCCTTCTTCCGCATCTTTCTCGCCTCTCGCAGCACGTTCGAAGCCGGACGCGTCACGTTGTCCCACCTGGTGACGCCGTTCGGCGCGGCTCTGCTGGCGGGTATGACAACGAGCTGGGCCTATCGTGTGCAAGCGGCGACGAGCCTGTTCGCAGCGTGCTGTGTCGCTTGGCTCTGGTGGCGCGACGAGCGGCAGGGTTTGCGCCACGCGGCGCTGATCGCTGGTACGCTGCTGAGCGTTCCGATCGCGCTCACCTATGACCTTTTATCCGCCGTAGTGGCTGCCGCATGGCTGATACGTGACGCTGCGGACCAGGGCAGGCCGGACCGCGATGGGTCATTGCTGGGTTGGCTGTTCCTGACGCCGCTTGCAGGGCCAGCGCTTGGCCGCGTTCTGCACGTGCAACTCGCACCTTTCGCAGTATCCGTCCTGCTTCTTCTCTGTCTACGTCGCGGCGGAGAGACGTCGCCTGTCTTGCTCGTCGTATGATGACGCTTGCTGGAGGCTCGTACGAAGCTGGCAAAATCGACTCACAGGGTCGTCCGTTAACGTTTCCGCAACCTGTTTGGCGCAAAATGAGTGCAGGAATTGATGTGCAGAACTCAAGGGGTCGCTGGCCAATTCCGCTGCTGAAGCGAGGGTCGGGCAAGGTGCTTAGGCCAATTATGAGAGGACGCAATATGTACGAGTTCCTGAAGACCTGGATCGAGATCAAGACCGATCGCCGCGCTGTGACCGCGCTGGAGTATGGACTGATTGCCGGTCTTGTTGCCGTGGTCATCATCGGCGCCGTGACGACGCTTGGGACGAGCCTGAGCACGAAGTTCAGCTCGATCGCGACTGACGTCTAATCGTCCCCCGAGCAACGCTGGGTGTTGATCAGCCAACATCCAGCGGTGTTCGCCGTATAGCAAGATGCGATGGAACAGAATGTGCCGATCCTGCTGACCCAAGCTGCTCAGCTCGCGTTCTATGTTGGTGCGACCGGCCTCTTGGTCGTGGCGACATTGCATGATCTTGCGTTCAGAACAGTCCCGAATTGGGTTTCCGGAGCGGTGCTTGTGCTAGGCATTGCGGCGGCGGGCTTCGATCGGCATCTTCTCTATAGCCTCGCAAGTGCTGCGATGCTGTTCGCCCTAGCCGCTCTGTGCTGGCGGCGCGGCTTGATGGGCGGCGGCGACGTGAAGCTGCTGGCCGCGAGTGCCGCGTTGCTGCCGATCGGTAATCGGATCGAGTTCTTACTGCTTGTGGCGATTTGCGGTGGCTTCGTCGCGATTGTTTACCTCATCCTCCAGGCTTTGATCCGCAAGCCGTCGAGAACAAAGCCGCAAGGTTTGGCGCGACGCATCCTCCGGGCGGAACGCTGGCGTGTCGCGAGACGTGGATCGCTTCCGTATGCGTCTGCCATTGCGGCTGGTGCGCTCCTCATCGTTTTTGGCGGATAGGTCCAAATGCTCCTAAGGCTCGCGTTGTTTGTCATCATGGCTGTCGGGCTCGCCGGCTTCGGGGCGGTCGCGTGGATCAGCGTACAGACACCCGCCAAACCTGCTGTGGCGCCCGCCGAGGTGCCACGGACGAGCGTGCTCACGGCGGCTCATCTGGTGCGCGCTGGTAGCCTGCTTCGACCCGAAGACATCGCGAGTGTCGAGGTGCCTACTGCGACTCTCACAAGCGGCACTCGTGTTGACACGCCTAGCGCGCGTTCTGAGCTCTACGGCGCTATGGTGCGTCACACGCTGCTTGCCGAGCAACAAATTGTGCCAGCGGATGTCATGCGCCCAGGCGATCATGGGTTTTTAGCGGCAGTGTTGGAGCCTGGCACGCGTGCGGTGACCGTCGCTGTTGACGCGGTCTCGGGCACTGCTGGTCTGATCTGGCCAGGTGATCATGTGGACATGATCCTTACTCAAAGCCTAGATGACCCGGGTATTGGAACAGCGCACCGCATCTCTGCCGAGACGGTCTTAAGTGACGTCCGCGTGATCGCAATTGATCAACAAATTCTGCAAGGTGCGACTAGTAGCCAAGTGCAACCCGCTCGGACAGTGACGCTTGAAGTTCCGCCTGCAGACGCTGAGAAAGTTTCGGTTGCTGAGCGGTTGGGTCACTTGTCGTTGACTATTCGCTCTCTGGATCTTGGAGCAGACGCTGCGAACAGCCCAGCAACGAGCACACCTTCGTCGACAATCGGCGTCGCCAGCGCGATGAAGCCAGCGCTGCCGCCCAATGCTGACTTGTCGCACGTCACGTCGGCAAGCAGCACCACGCTTGGCCGAGGGCACGGCATTACCTATGGCGCTGACGTCTCATCCGCTTTTGGCAACGAACACAAGGATACAGAGGTTAGGCCGTCGATGAAAGTCTTCGAGGGTGGCTCAGATGGAAAGGACTTCCAGTTCTAATGGCCTGCCCTCCTTGGCTGACGATGGTGCTACCCGTCGCCTTCATCTTCCTCGTGCCAGCGGCCAGGGCGCAAGCACCTGACGCATCATCGCGGCGCGGAGATGATAATCCCAGCTCAGCCAATTCAGTACCCACCACTAGCATCGAAGTCGGTTCAGGCCGCGTCATCAAACTGCATGGCGCGGCCGCAAACGTGTTTGCAGCTGATCCCAAGGTGGCAGAGGTTCGGCCGGCGAGCCCGACTAGTCTGTTCGTTTTTGGCATTGCACCGGGAAGAACAACGGTTGCTGCGATCGACAGCAATGGCCACTCAGTTGGGCAGTTCATCGTCTCCGTCGAACCATCATCTTACAACGAGTCCAAAGCGAACGGAGCCTTAGCTCGTGAGATGCCCGACCAGAGCGTCACGGTGGCTCCGACTGCACGCGGTGCTATCGTCACAGGTCACGTGGACACGCCAGAGCAGGCACAGCAAGCGATGACGATTGTGAAGCAATATCTAGACGAGAAGGCGGGTGTCGAGAACCGCCTTGTAGTTGGTCAGTCCATTCAGGTGTCGCTTAGAGTTCGCATCGCAGAAATGTCACGTAGCCTCACGCGACAGCTCGGCATCGACTGGTCGTCACTGGCAGCACTTGGGAGCCATGCCGCTATCGGGTTCGCGACCAACGATCTGCTTGCCTCAGCGATACCATCCTCAACACTTTCGAGCGCTTACAACTTCACTACGCCTGGCAAAACGTTAGACATCAACAACGTCATCGATGCATTGAATGATGATCAACTTGTTCATCTGCTGGCTGAGCCAAACCTGACAACGATGAGCGGTGAGCCTGCTAGCTTTCTGGTTGGCGGAGAGTTTCCGATCCCAATCTCATCGACGCTTGGCGAAACAACCGTTGAATTTCAGCAATACGGCGTGACTTTATCTTTTGTGCCTACTGTCCTATCAGATGGTCGCATCCGAATGCATGTGCGACCGGAGGTCAGTGAGCTTACCACTGCCGGGGCCGTGACAGTCCAATCTGGGACCAATAGTTCAATAACGATTCCGGCCCTGACGGTTCGGCGAGCTGATACAACGATCGAGTTGGGTAGCGGACAAAGCTTCGCCATCGCCGGGCTGTTACAGGACGATACGCAGCTTGAAGCTCGCGGACCTCCATGGCTTAGCGAAATACCTGTTATTGGAGCTCTGTTCCGCTCACAGAGCTTTCTTCGTAACCAGACGGAGCTCGTGATCGTGGTTACCCCCTACGTGGTTAAGCCCGTCAGTGATCCGAATGCACTACGCCTACCAACTGATGGCTGGCAGCCGCCAAACGACTTGGAGCGCCTCCTCCTCCTTCGTCAATCGGCTCGATCGAGCACGTCACCATCTTCGGCTCACATCTCCGGTGACGCCGGCTTTATTGTAGAGTGACAAGAAAGATGCCGGTGATGTCGAAGGTAGTGCTCATCGTCGTTATCAACTGCGGGCTGATGTCGATGACGTCATGTCAAAACGTTGACCCATTGACGCGTGACCGTGGTGATTGGAAGCCAGCAGGCGTTAATCAGGGTAACCTCGAGGCTCAGATTGTAAACCCCGCCGATCTGACGATTGGCGTGTCTGACGAAGGTGGGGATGCTAATCAAGCGGCGATGGCCATCGATCGTCTAAAGTCAGACAAAGTCAAGCCGATCGACCATGTTGGCCTCGTCACGATTGGTGGGGGAAGTCAGTAATGTCGGATGAGGCACTACTTTCGATAAAGCCAGCGCATCCATCGGACTGGCGTGAACGCCCGACATTTGTGGCGTTTGTGACGGACGCAAAGAGTGAAATGGTCCTGCGGGAAGCCTTGGCAGACGCATTACCTGATGGCCTCGATGTCCGCCGCGGCAACGTTCATGTCGCTATTGCAGCTCTGCGTAAGATGTCGACGCCGAACTTGCTGCTGGTCGATGTGAGTGGCGAGGAGCATCCGCTCTCCGTTCTTCAAGACTTATCAGAAGTTGTCGAGCCGAACGTACGCGTCCTTGTGATCGGTGACCGACAGGACGTCAACTTCTATCGACAGCTTACTCAGGGGCTTGGTGTCGTCGAGTACCTCTATAAGCCAGTGACGCGTGATATGGTGGCGCGCTACTTCGGAAACCATGCAGGCCAAGAGGTTCCCCGCGGCGAGGCACTGCAAGGCGGGCGCGTCGTATCAATCACTGGGGTTGGCGGTGGTGTTGGAGCCACGACGATAGCAGTCGGGCTCGCTTGGCATTGTGCCACCGATTTGGATCGGCATACGATACTGGTCGATCCTGACGTGCATACCGGAACAGCAGCCCTGATGTTGCATGCTAAGACTGGGCCGGGGCTCAGAACTGCCTTAGAGACGCCGCAGCGACTCGATGAGCTTTTCATTGACCGTGCAGCTCAACCGGTAACGGAGCGGCTGACCGTCCTTGCCGGCGAGGAGCCTCTTGCTGAGCAGCCAATATTCGCGGCGGGCGCAGGTCAAAAGTTAATTACAACGCTTCGACGACGCTACAACTTTATTGTAATCGACTTACCTTTTGCTAATCAGATTATCAACCGTGACTTACTGCAGCTCACTAATCAGCGCATTCTGGTCATGGAACCGTCCCTATCATCAGTGCGTGACACGTTACGTCTTTTGGCGTTGCCGGGTGGTCAGGCGCAAGCCCGGCGAGCCATCATCGTTCTAAACCGCTTTGGGCAGCCAGGTATGCTTAGCCGTAGCCAGGTAGAAGATGCGCTAAAGCTCAAAGTTGATGTCAGCATACCTTATCTACCGAAGCAGCTTAACCTCGCCGCTACGATGGGGCAGCCTGCTTCAGCTCTCAAAGGTCCATTCCGGTCGGGCATCTTAGAACTGGCTCGTGAGGCGGCGTCGGTCAGAAACGATGGTCCGGCGGCAGCAACATCCGTTATCAGCCGGTTCAAGAGGTGGATGCGCTGACATGGACACAGCTTTCCGCTTCGGTCGTCGCAGCAACGATGCGGCTGCATCAGCTCTGCCGATATCTGAGGCGACGGTTACCCCGTCGCTACCAACGTCCAGGTCCGAAGTCATCAAGCGCCTGAGCGTGCTTCGGCAACTCTGCTTGGAGCGTCTGGAACCAGCGGCTGTGGCAGCAATGCCGACTGAGAGACTGTTAACGGAAGTTGAACGCCTTGTAGCTGAAATAGCGGATGAGCGGCGGATCCAGCTCAATGGTCCTGAGCAGCGCGAGTTAGCTGCCGACTTAGTGAATGATATGGTTGGGCTTGGACCGCTCGAGGTCTTGCTCGAAGATGACTCGGTCAACGACATCATGGTTAATGGCCCAAGTCGAATATTCGTCGAGCGGCAAGGTAAAGCGGAGCTGTCGTCCGCGACGTTTCGTGATGCGACGCACGTGGCAAATGTATGTCAGCGCATTGCGGCTGCGGTGGGAAGACGCATCGATGAATCGAGCCCGATGGTCGATGCTCGTTTGGCGGACGGTTCCCGGGTAAATATCGTGTTCCCGCCGCTCGCATTGGATGGCCCGTACTTGTCAATTCGAAAGTTCTCGAGACGCAAGATTGATTTGGAAAAACTCGTAGCAAACGGGTCATGCACGACGCGGATGATGCGAGTCCTGGAGATCGCGAGTCGCATCAGATGTAATCTGATCATATCTGGTGGAACTGGTTCGGGGAAGACTACGCTGATGAATGCGATGTCACGTCTGATCGAACCCGCTGAGCGGATTGTGACGATTGAAGATGCAGCAGAACTGCAACTGCAGCAGCCGCATGTGGTGCGACTTGAGACGAGACCCGCGAGCCTAGAAGGTAAGGGCGAAGTTACACAGCGTGATCTAGTCCGAAATGCTCTCCGGATGAGACCGGACCGTGTCATCATCGGAGAGGTACGATCGGGCGAGGCGTTCGATATGCTTCAGGCAATGAACACAGGCCATGATGGAAGTATGTCGACAATCCACGCCAACAATACTCGCGACGCCCTGACACGTATTGAGAACATGGTTCAGATGGGTAACATGGGGCTCGGGACTCGTGCCATACGTACTCAGATCGTTTCCGCTATTGACCTAATCGTTCAGGTCGAACGCCAACGTGACGGTGTCAGACGCATTACTCAAATTACTGACGTCGTGGGGCTCGAAGGTGACGTTCTTATTATGAACGACATCTTCCAATTCAAGGTAACGGGTGAGTCCGCGACAGGAAAAGTCATGGGTGCTTACACTTGCAGCCGGGCGCAGCCAAGCTTTCAGCAGCGCCTTGTATATTATGGGATGGATCGCGTCTGGGCCAATGCCCTAGCAGAAGAAGAGGTTTAGTGACGAACGAGTTGCTGTTTAATGAAAGGGGACGTCACGCCAACAAGCCATGCAGCTGGTCTCGTCAGTGTCACAACGTATTGCCTTTGATGCATCGCGCGCCGTTAGATGTTTGGCCTGATCTCCTACTCCGTTGCGCGTTGCTGGACTGCCGGTAGTTCGTGTCGCTGGGGCACAAGTCGCGTAACAGTAACAGGATTTGGAGGCAGCCTGGTACTTGCGTAGCTATGCAGAGTAACTTCACCGTATCAGCGCTGTGCATGGTTCTCACGACAGCTTGGATCTTGGAGACTTTGTAGAGATCGGATCATGAATTCGCCTCTCATGACGCGCGTGTTCAGGCCTCGTAGGACAGAATAGCAGCCGGTCAGCGGGATTTAATCTAAATGGTGGCCTAGTGGGGACGCCGTAAATCGACCACGTCGTTTATCAAATTACCAAGGAGGCGGCTTAGTTGGAGCGGCGCACTCTCTTGGTAAGGCGACGTGAAGGTCTATAAAGTCGGAGGTGTGCTATTACCCTCTTGAGCCGGGCAACCGTCGAGATGGTCGGGCAGCAGACGCTATAGGATAAGTTTGTTCCGTTAACCCGGTGTATACCAAAAAAGTTGTATAAGACTCCTTGAGGAAAGCTGTGCTGAAGCCTGTTTGACCTGCTAAGGGTGACAAGCTGGGACGTCTACTTGCGCTTACGGCGAGAAGGTCGGGCTGCCGCGGTTCTCAAGAGACATCCCAGTCGTTCAAGCTTGTGTGTTTACTAAGCCTTTTGAGAAGGATTACGGCTTCTAGTCTCCGCCTTGGTTTTTACTAGATCATGAGGACAAGGGTGCCGTGACATCGCTTTGGTTCATCGGCCTGTTTGCACTCGTCTTTGTCTGTGCGATGTGTGTGTTGATCATTGCGTCGGGTCGGCGCAGCCGTATCGCCTCTCGATTGAGCTTCCTTGAAGGTCAGCCGGAACTGTCTGTCCCACGAGTAAAGGCACGCAATCCGCTAGATTTGATAAGTGCCTTTGGTAGTTCGCTGGCGAAAAGCAAGTTCATGCCAGCCAGGACTATGGCCGAGCTTGAACGGGCTCTTGTTGCGGCGGGTTTTAGAGGAAAGAGCGCAGTCAGCCTGTTCTTGGGGGGTAAAGTTACGCTCCTTGCGGTCGTTCCAGTATTGGTCGCAATCCTGCTGCGAGGACGCAACTTCAGCACATTTATATGCTATGCGGCGATAGCCGTTGCCGCGGCCATCGGGCTCTTGCTCCCCGACTTGATCATGGGACGGCTTCGCGGACGCTATCTTGCATCAGTAGAGGCAGGGCTACCGGACGCGTTGGACATGATGGTGATCTGCGCTGAGGCGGGCTTGGCTCTGGAGGCGGCGATTGATCGTGTCGCAACGGAGATCGACAGCGCGCACCCGTCAGTTGGAAGCGAGCTACGGCTAACAGCGAACGAGATGCGCATCACAAGTGATCGGCGTATCGCACTCACGAACATGGGCTCACGAACTGACCTGCCTAGTCTTAGACGTCTTGGCGGCACTCTGATCCAGACGATGCAGTATGGCACGCCGCTTGGACATGCGCTCCGGGTCCTATCAGTTGAGCTCCGGCAGGAGACGTTGACTCGGTTTGAGGAGAAAGCAGCAAGGCTTCCGGTGCTGCTCACATTGCCGATGATCCTATTTATACTTCCCTGTGTCTTTATTGTGGTAGGTGGTCCGGCTGGTATTCAAATATCACGGCAATTGTTGCATTGATCACGCCGCAAAATTCTGGCTCCGTACAAATACTCTAGCGGCGAGAACTCCAAGCGTTTAGTGTACGGTCCCGGTGGTTACAAATCTTCCTGGCTGGTCCGGAGACAGAAAGTGCTTCGCTACATTGGGCTTCTCACGCTGTTATTGGCCTCGTGCGCTAATCGGCAGCCTCAGCTAGTGTTATCTGCTAAACCAGCACCCGTCTTTAGTGATGCCAAACCTGGTCTCGACATCGCAAAAGTGGCTCTACAAAGTGGGGCCTACGCAACAGCGGAACATGTGATCGAAGGTGTTCTGACAGACAATCCCGACAACGTGCCGGCGCTTTTACTTCAAGCAGATGCATTGCGGCAAACGGGTGATTTAGTCGGCGCTGAAACTGCTGTAAGACGCGCGTATGCTCTCAAGCCAATCGATGTGAAAGTGTTAACGGAGCTCGGAAAGCTGCAGCTGAATGAAGATGCTGGCAGAGCCGAGAGCATCTTCAAGCAGGCCCTCTCCGTCGATGCTAATAATCAAGCCGCGATGACAGACCTTGGTGTGTCGCTTGACATGCAAGGTAAGCATGATCAGGCGCAATCAACGTATCGTGCTGCGCTGTTGCTCGGGGACGGCAATCGATTAGCGACGAAGGTAGATCTTGGTCTCTCCCTTGCGCTGACCGGCAATAGTCGGGAAGCCATCGAGCAGCTGAGCTCGGTGGCGGCGCTGCCGAATGTCAGTCCACGAGTACGCCAGGATCTTGCTGCGGCCCTGACCCTGGCGGGTGATAAAAGCGCTGCCAAATCGATCTTGGATCATGACATGACCGAGGAGGAGGTCGCTTCGCTGATTAGTGGCTACGAGGCTTTACGTTAGGCAGGCAACTTAACTTGGCGGTGCCGGTGGAGCCTAGTGGCGTTTCGGAAACAGCCACGATCATTGAGCTTGAGTCATCACGATTGGAGAAGGCATGTTTGCCGCCGTTATTCGATCCTTACTGCAGTGTGCGTTCAACATGAGTACGACAGGTTCAATGTGCCGCGGCCGGCATCTGGCTGGGCGTTTCAGATCTAGCCGCGAGCGTAGCATAAGCCGATAAGGTAAACCCGGCACTTCTTCGGGCTGAAGGATGTAAGCAGACGCTTAGCGGTGGCTTGATCAAGTCGCGGCTCCTGGTGCGGCTTAGGTTGTTCTTCCTGTTTGTGAGGAGGCGTTCTCTGCGGGAGCACTGAAGTCGGTCTGACCCGCCTCTCCTGTCAAAGTCCGAGCGCCTGCGCACGGCGTCCTCGGCGATATCAGTCAGGTCTGGCTCGGCCTTTCACCTTCCCTCCTACGCCCTCATACGTGCGATTTGCTTGCGCATAGTATAGAGGAGCGCCCGTTGGTCTTGCTAAGCTCGTACGTTGCTCGGCAAGGGACCGCTTTCGTGTTGCAACTGCTCGGGGCCTTTCTCAGTTACGCACCAGCCAAGCAGAGATTGGCTTGATCAAGTCTGGATCACGTGTTGAAGCCAGTAGGTGGATGGCAATAGCACGTTGGTGATGACTGCCTTGCGAATGCGACTGTTCTGCGTTCACCAATTTGTTCATGGTAAGTTGACGTCGGCAGGAAAGCGACAGCCTCAGAAACGGCGCTATCTCAGCGTAGGATCGTTCCCATCGTCTGCCAGGAAAGGCGCTATGACGCCGAGGCCGGCTGAGCCGGCAGCGAGGGTTGTTGTGCGCCGATTGACCTGCCCCCTGGAATGGTCTCGGTTTGAGCTAGAATCCGTCACCAGGAGACGGATAATGAAGCAATCGAGGTTTACGCAGGAGCAGGTGATTGCGGTGCTCAAGGAGCATCAGGCTGGGGCGGCGGTGGCCGGTCTCTTCCGTAGGCACGGTATCAGCGACGCGCCGTTTTACATGGGGCGGTCCAAGTATGGCGGCATGGAGGTATCTGACGCGAAGCGGCTGAGGGCGGTCGAGGACGAGAACGCCCGGCTCAAGAAGCTGCTGGCGGAGTCTATGCTGGACGTATCGACGCTGAAGGATCTGCTCGCAAAAACCTCCTGACGCCCGGCTTGCGGCGCGCTGCCGTGGTCTGGGCGATCGAGGATAAGGGCTACTCGCAGCGCCGGGCGTGCGGGCTCGTCGGCATGGAGCCCACGACGTTGCGCTATGCCAGCCGGCGGCGAGACGACACGGAGGTCCGGCAGCGGCTGCGGGTGTTGGCGGCCGAACGGCGGCGGTTTGGCCATCGGCGGCTGCATATCCTGCTGGCGCGGGAGGGCATGCGGCTGGACCACAGGAAGCTGTTCCGGCTCTATCGTCAGGAGAAGCTTGGTGTTCGCAAGCGGGGCGGCCGGAAGCGAGCGCTGGGCACGCGATCGCCGATGGTCCTGCCGGAGGCGCCGAGCCAGCGCTGGTCGCTCGACTTCGTGTCGGACGCCCTGAACAGCGGACGCCGGTTTCGGGTGCTGGCGGTCATGGACGACTTTACCCGCGAGTGCCTTGCTCTGGTGGTCGACACGTCGCTCTCCGGCGCCCGAGTTGGGCGCGAGCTTGACCGGATCGCCGAACTTCGCGGTCGCGCCGCGATGATTGTCAGCGACAACGGGACCGAGCTGACCTTGTACGCGATCCTGCGATGGCAGGAGGATAGAGGTGTGCTGTGGCACTACGATGCGCCGGGCAAGCCGCAGCAGAACGGGTTCGTGGAAAGCTTCAACGGGCGGTTTCGCGACGAATGCCTGAACGAGCATCTGTTCAGGAGCCTGAGCGCAGCACGTCAGATCATTGAGGCATGGAGGATCGACTATAACGACAGCCCACACACGAGCCTGACAGCAGCCTCTGCAACCCACCGCGAGCAGCGACTTAAAAACAGGACTCTGCTTATGAACGAGGGCGCGTAAAGGGCAGGGTCACGATGCTCGTGCGCTT
This sequence comes from Acetobacteraceae bacterium, assembly GCA_963692975.2. Lineage (GTDB taxonomy): Bacteria > Pseudomonadota > Alphaproteobacteria > Acetobacterales > Acetobacteraceae > CAXMMR01. Next base: position 109,633 of record CAXMMR010000009.1, read on the forward strand.
TATCCGGCCAAATGTCCGTTTGACATGGAGCATGTGACGAGCGGCCGTTTCGCGATAGTATCGGCGTCATCCGAGAACATGGGCGCGTCAGGACCTTCTATAGCACCTCGCGCGCGGCAAAGCCTTCGACGCGCTGCCTGGTTTGGGTAATCCTGTGGGAGCGTCTTCGCGATGTGCATTCAGGTGCAACGGACGACTACGAGCGACGATGATGTTCCACCGGTCCAACCAGCTATAACGCCGCGGTGGGTTTGCATCAGAACGTCACGTGCCGTGGGCTTACGCCGTAGACTCGTAGAGACGGAGCCAGAGCCGCATCGAACCGAGTTGGACCATGGCGAGGAAGTTGGCGGCGAGCTTGTCGTAGCGGGTAGCGACTCGGCGAAAATGCTGCTTCTTGGAGAAGAAGCGCTCGATCAGGTCGTGCCCGGTAGACGTGCCTGCATGAAGCATGATTTGCAGCGGCGGTTTGTCTTCGGCGGAATGTTCAGCGTGGCAACTTGGTTTTGGACCAACTCCCGGATGCAATCGGCATCGTAGGCCTTATCCGCCAGCTCGATTGTGCCTAAGCAGAGATGGTTGAGCAGGGTATCGACGATCTGCCCGTCGTGCGCCTGTCCGGCGGTTCACCAGGGCCGGATCGGAAGGCCTTGCGCGTCGACAACGACGTGGATTTTGCTCGTGAGCCCGCCACGTGATCGGCCGAGACAATCATCCACGCCTTCGCTTTTTGCCGTCGCCGCCTGCTGGTGCGCCCGGATGGAGGTGCTGTCGATCATCTGAATAGTGCCGTCATGCGCGGCATCGATCGCGTCCATCATTCGGTCCCAGGCGCCCGCCCTCCGCCATCGCACGAAGCGATTTTAGCAGGTGGTGCGTGGACCATAGCGCTCCGGCAAGTCTCGCCAGGGCGCACCGGTCGCCGCACCCGGACAATGCCGTTCAACACGCAACGGTCATTGACGCGGGGAATACCTCGTGGCTTGGCGGGCAGGAGCGTCTGGAGGTCGTCCGGCGGCACATCGTCCATCTGTGTTTTTCTCGGCGCTTGCGTGGCGCGCCCAGATGCAGTCGTTCAGCGTCCTTCGGACCAGGCGATCGCGTCGGCACCGGCAGGCAAGATCATCGGGCAGCCGGGATCGGTTGCAGCGCGGAAAACCACCTCGGCGACATCCTGCGCCGTCGTCACTTCTCCGCTTGCGGCATGTTGCTGCATCGCAGCCATCGTTTGTTGAACGAAGCTGGCGTAGGCGTCGGGGAAGCCGCCGTTCGCCGCGACCTGTGTCCGCGCGGTGCTGCCGAAGCTGGTTGTAGGCGCCGCGCCGGGCACGACCACTCGCGCGCGGATCCCAAACTCCGCGAGCTCCAATGCAGCAGACTCCGTCAACGCGTTCACCGCCGCCTTGCTGGCGCGGTAGATCGACAGGAGCGGCAGCGGCTTGATGGTCGTGCTGGAGCTGACGTTGACGATCACGCCCGCCCGTCGATCGCGCATGCCGGGTAGCACCGCCTGCATCATCGCGACCGTCGAGAAGGTGTTCGTTTCGAAAATCCGGCGCACCGTCTCTGGCGAGGTGCCTTCCACGGCGTTGAGCCAGCCAATCCCGGCATTGTTGACCAGGACGTCGATTGCGCCCGCCTCAGCCGTCGCGGCCGCAATGCTGTCCGCATCGGTCACGTCGAGCGGCAGCACGCGCAGCCTGTCCGACGCTGGCAACGTGCTTGCCGATGGATTGCGCATCGTCGCCACGACGTTCCAGCCCTGTGCAAGGAAATAGGGGGCGGTTTCGCGGCCGAAGCCGGTCGAGCAGCCGGTGATAAGGACAGTACTCATGGGGAGCAGCTCCTGGTAGTGATGCCAAAGAGATAGGCTGCCACCCTCGGACGTGTTCCGTTTGAAAATCCATATTTCATTTGAGATAGTCCGAAGTTGAACGATCCACTCGCCCAAGTCATTGGTCTGCTCCAGCCCAGCGCCTCCTTCTCCAAGCTTGTCACCGCGACCGGCCGCTGGGCCGTCCGCCCGCCCGGAACAGAACCCTTCTACAGTGTGATGCTCGAGGGCGACTGCGAGCTGTCCGTCACAGGGCGCGTGCCGGTCAGGCTGAGCAGGGGCGATTTCATGCTGATCCCCGCTGCCCAGGATTTCACAGTAACCAGCTTGGCATCGCCGCTGGGCGGGCGCGTGACCGAACCGGTTGAGATCCGCCCGGGCGTCTTCCACCTCGGAGAGCCGGGCGCACCTGACACGCGTATGCTGGTCGGGCACTATGCATTCGGGTCGAACGATGCGGCGCTGCTCGTCTCACTGCTGCCCGAACTAGTGGTTGTACGCAGCGAGCAGCGGTTAACGACGTTGGTCGAGCTGTTGAGCGGGGAAGCCCGCGCCGACCGACCTGGCCGCGATGTAGTGCTTGCCCGCCTTCTAGAAGTTCTGCTGATCGAGGCGTTTCGCTCAACGACGGGGCCGACAGCCGCGCCTGGGCTGCTGCGTGGACTTGCCGACGACAGGCTCGCGGCGGCGCTGCGCCGAATGCACGGCGAGCCGACCCGCCTTTGGACGGTTGGGGAACTGGCCAGGGAAGCGGCCCTGTCGCGTTCTACCTTCTTCGACCGGTTCCGCCGCGAGGTCGGCGTTTCCCCAATGGAGTACCTGCTCGGCTGGCGGATGGCTCTCGCCAAGGACCTGTTGCGCGGCGAAGGCGTCAGCGTGGGCGAGGTCGCACAGCGTGTCGGCTACAGCTCGCCGAGCACGTTCAGCGTCGCGTTCGCCCGCCAAGTCGGGGCTTCGCCGACGAGGTATGCCCGCGGGCATATGCCCGCCATCGTGGCGTAGCCGTAGCGGCTGCAGCTTTCGCCCAGGCCTGAAGTGGCCGGCAAGATCAGCAATCGCACAACCCTTCTACAAGGGTCTCAAGCTAGCGCGTGATGGAAGATGGCATTCGACGCAAGGGTGAATTCGGCGGCTGAGCGGCGGAAGTGCCGAGGTTTTGATCCTCGGCACTGACGCTGGTCTCAGGCGGTGGTGATGGCGCCGTGAACGCCATCGGGGAAGAAGCCGCCGCCCGTCGTGCCGCCGAGATACACGACGCTCAGCACCTGCGCGGGCGTGCGGGCGAAGGCGAGCGAGTTCGTGTCGGTCGGCACGATGTTGACGGGACCGTAGACCTGACCGTTCGAGGTCACGCCCTGGTCGTCGGCTGGAGTCTTGAAGCCTGGGCCGGTGCCGGAGACAGCGGCCCGTGCGGCGGCGATCTTGGCCGTGGCGGCGGCCATGCCGTTTTGATAGAGCATCAGGCGCAGCTCGCCGGCGTGGTAGGCCTCGACCGACAGGATGCCGGCCGCGGCGGCCAGGTAGGCCTTGCTGGTGATCGCCGGCGCGGCGCCGCTATAGGCCGTGACGCCGACGTCCTCGAAGACGAAGGCGCCAAGAAGGAAGGACAGCTCGTCCGCAAACGGGTCGAAATCGTCTTCCAGGCCGGCGGCCTTACCAAGGGCGCTGAACGCGGTGGTGAAGTCGATCGTCGGCTCGGCGATCGCCAACCTGTCCAGGGCGGAGCGTAGAAAGGCGACGTGAGTGACCTCGTCGGTCATGATCTCCTCGAGCGAGCCCTGCAGGGCCGGCCGGTCGAACGACACGCGCCGACCACCCGTGACGATGCCGGTCGTGCCGACGCCGCCGGTCATCGAGGCCGGCAGACCGGAACCGGTGACGCCCCGCATGTAGTACTCCGCCTCAAGATACTCGAGGTTGAGGGCGAAGTTCAGGATGTCGGGGTCGGTCAGCGCCGTCGCCGCAGCTGCCGGGCTGGCTGGCAGCGCGGCCATTGCGCCGAATGCGAGTGCGCCCAGGCTTGCATCCGTCATCAGGCGTCGGCGGGTTTTCTGCAGGCTCGGCGCTTCGGTTTCGATGGTCATGGGCTCGCTCCCTTTTGGGCGGTGTCGGGCAAAAGGCGCGGCCGCTCACGGCCGTCGCCGTGTGCATTACCGGCCAGCTGGTGAGCCGGATGTTTCATCCACATGACTATTTTGGATTAGCCGAGCCCGCGACCGGGCAGCGCGAGGTCGATGCTGCGGTGGAGAGGATTGAGCGGGAAGACAGCAGGACCTCGGATCCTGGATGGATGGGGGTCTGGGGCCGCAGGTCCCAGCGGATCCAGGGCAGAGCCCTGGCCTTGCTTTCCAAGCTGCGAGCGCGCTCGCGAAGTGATACTGCTCGGCGGTGATGACCGAAGACCGCTGCGCCGCTGCCGTGAGGAAAGTGTCGGGTTGCCGCCGCCGGCTCTGGCTGGCTGTCGTGCTCGTGCCGCTGGCGGCGCGGGCGGCGGAGACTGTCGCCGTGTTGCCGCAGGCGCCGGCGGTGAGCGTGGTGGCTGCCGAGCATGGCGTGCTGGTCCAGCGGGTGACGCTCACCGGCACCTATGTCGCGCGCGAGGAGGCGATGGTGGTGCCGCAGATCGACGGATTGGCGATCACGGCGGTGCTGGTGGAGGAGGGTGACCGGGTCGCGGCAGGGCAGGTGCTGGCGCGGTTGTCGCGTGACGCGGTGGACATCGCTCTGACGCAGAACGCCGCCCAAATCGCCCATGCCGACGCGACGGTGGCCGCAGCGCAGGGCCAGATCGCCGAGGCGGGGGCGAACCGGATCGAAGCCGACGCCGCATTCGCGCGCACCAGCGCCTTGATCAGTCGCGGCGACGCCTCGCACGAGACTTACGAGCAGCGCCAGGCGGCGCAAGCCGTTGCTGCCGCCCGCGTTACCGCCGCGGAGGACGCGTTGGCGCTGGCCCGGGCGGACCGCGCGCTGGCTGGCGCTGAGCGGGAGGAGCTGGCCGTGCGGCTCGCCCGCTGCGAGCTGCGTGCGCCGGTAGCGGGCCTGATCAGTCAGCGCGAGGCGCGGCTCGGCGCCGTGGTCGGCATGGCGAGCGGGCCGCTGTTTCGGGTGGTGACCGACGGCGTGATCGAGCTTGAGGCGTCGGTGCCGGAGGTGCTGCTGGCGGCGATGCATCCAGGCCAGGCGGCTCGGCTGGTCGTGGACGGTCGCGAGCTGGCGGGGCGCGTCAGGCTGATCTCTCCACAGATCAGTCAGCAAAGCCGCCTCGGGCGGGTGCGCATCGCGTTCGACCCGCCGCTGCCCTCAAGCGCGACGCCGCCCGCGACCGGCCGCTTCGGCCGCGCCGTGGTGGAGGTCGACCGGCGCGACGGCGTGCTGGTGCCGCTCTCGGCGGTGCTGTTCGGTTCGGACGGCGCGCATGTCGCCGTGGTGATGGCCGGATCGGACGGCCCGATCGCACGGATGCGCAGCGTCGTGGTCGGGCTGCGCGATGATAGCCGGGCGGAGATCGACAGCGGCGTTGCTGCCGGCGAGCGGGTGGTGGCGTTGTCCGGCACCTTCCTACGCGACGGCGACCGCCTGACGCCGATCACCGCCGCATCCGCCACCAGCATGGCGGAGCGCTAGGGCATGGCCTTCAACATCTCGGGCGCCTCGATCCGGCGGCCGGTGCCGGCGCTGGTGCTGTTTACCGTGCTGCTGGTGCTGGGCCTGGCGAGCTTCCTTGCGGTGCCGATCACTCGCGCGCCGAACGTCGACATTCCGGTGGTGTCGGTCGAGATCACGCAGTCCGGTGCGGCGCCGGCCGAGCTCGAGACCCAGGTGACCCGTCGCGTCGAGGACGCGGTCGCCGGCGTCGCCGGGGTCAAGCACGTGCAGTCGACGATCACCGACGGCGACTCGGTCACCGTCATCGAGCTGCGGTTGGAGGTCAGCTCCGACCGCGCGCTCAACGACGTGCGTGACGCCGTCTCGCGCATCCGCACCCAGCTGCCCGCGGCGATCGACGAGCCGATCATCAGCCGCATCGACGTGGTCGGCCAGGCGATCCAGACCTATGCCGCCGCGGCGCCGAGCCTGACGCTCGAGCAGTTGTCCTGGTTCGTCGACGACGTGGTGGTGCGCGACCTCCAGGGAGTGCGCGGCGTCGGCGGAGTGCAGCGCGTCGGCGGGGTCACGCGCGAGATGCAGGTGGCGCTCGACCCCGACCGGCTGGCCGCCTTCGGCATCACCGCCGGCGACGTGAACCGTCAGGTGGCGGCGACCAACATCGACCTGGCCGGCGGGCGGGCTGAGCTTGGCGGCCAGGAGCAGGCGATCCGCACCCTGGCGGGTGCGAGCAGCATCGCGGCACTCGCCGCCTCGCGCATCGTGCTGCCGGGCGGGCGCGAGACGCGGCTGTCCGACCTAGGCACCGTCACCGACAGCTACGAGCAGCCGCGGCAGTTCGCCCGCCTCGATGGGGATCGTCCGGTGGTCGCCTTTGCCGTCGAGCGCGCCAAGGGGGCGAGCGACGTCGCCGTCGCCGCCCTCGTGCGTGCGCGCATCGCGGCGCTGTCGGCCGCCCATCCCGAAGTGCAGTTCAGCCTGATCGACGACAGCGTGCGCGGCACCTACGGCAGCTTCCTTGCCGCCATGCACGCACTGCTGGAGGGCGCGGCGCTGGCCGTGCTCGTGGTGTTCATCTTCCTGCGCGACTGGCGGGCCACGCTGGTGGCCGCCACCGCCCTGCCGCTCGCCGTCATCCCGACCTTCCTGGCCATGCAGGTGATGGGCTTCTCGTTCAACTTCATCAGCCTGCTGGCGATCACCCTGGTCACCGGCATCCTGGTCGACGACGCGATCGTCGAGGTGGAGAACATCGCCCGCCATATCCGCATGGGAAAGACGGCGCGGCAGGCGGCGATCGACGCGGCGGACGAGATCGGGCTCGCCGTCACCGCGATCACGCTCACCATCGTCGCGGTGTTCGCGCCGGTGAGCTTCATGGGCGGCATCGCCGGGCAGTACTTCAAGCAGTTCGGGCTGACCATCGGCGCCGCCGTGCTGGCCTCGCTCATGGTCGCCCGGCTGCTCACGCCGGTGCTGGCGGCGCACCTGCTGCGGCCGCACGCGGCGGGGGCGCCGCCGCCCGGACCGCTGGCGCGCGGCTATGCGCGGCTGCTCTCGGCGACGCTGCGGCGGCCGTATGTGACGCTAGGCGTCGGCCTGGTGCTGTTCGGCTTGTCGCTGTGGTCGACCACCACCTTGCCGATCGACTTCATTCCCGCCGACGATGACAGCCGCAGCGTGCTGTCGCTCGAGCTGCCGCCCGGCTCCACCCTCGAGGACACCGCGGCGCGCACCGACCAGGTCGCACGCACGTTCCGCCGGATGCCGGAGGTCAACGGCGTGTTCGTCGTCGGCGGCCAGACGCCGACCGGCGAGGGCAACGACGTCAGCAAGGCCAGCATGACGGTGACGCTGGTGCCGAAGGGCGAGCGGCGGCGCTCGCAGAAGCAGGTCGAGGGCGAGTTGAGCCGGCGCCTCGCCGCGATCCCGGACCTGCGCGGCTGGTATGTGAACGATCGCGGCGAGCGGCAGCTTTCGATCAGCCTGCTCAGCCGCGAGCCGGCGCCGCTCGATCGCGCGGTTGCCGGCCTTGAGAGCGCGATGCGCCGGCTACCGGGCTACACCAACGTCGCCGCCAATGCCGGTCTCGACCGGCCGGAGCTGCGGGTGCTGCCGCGCGGCGACGAGGCGGCGAGGTTCGGGGTGTCGCCGCAGGAGATCGCCGAGGCGCTGCGGATCGCGACGCTCGGCGACATCGACGCGCTGCTGCCGAAGTTCCACCTCGGCGACCGCCAGATCCCGATCCGGGTCGAACTCGCCCGCAGCGCCCGCGGCCGGCTGCAAACGCTGCAGACGCTTGCCGTCGAGGGTGCGACCGGGCTCGCGATGCCGCTGCTCTCGGTCGCCGAGGTCGGGTTCGGGCAGGGCCCGGCGTCGATCGAGCGCTATGACCGCGAGCGGCGGGTGGTGATCGGCGCTGACCTCGCGCCCGGCATCGCGCTTGGCGCGGCGCTCGACCGGGTGGCCGCCTTGCCGCAGGCGCGCGACCTGCCGGCCGGCGTGCGCATAGCCGGAGGTGGCGACGCGGAGATCATGGGCGAGGTGTTCGCGGGCTTCGCCGGCGCCATGGGCATCGGGCTGATGATGATGCTCGCGGTGCTGGTGCTGCTGTTCGGCGGCCTCGCCCAGCCGGTGACGATCCTGCTGTCGCTGCCGCTCTCGCTCGGCGGCGTGATCCTGGCGCTGCTGGTGACCGGCAACCCGATCAGCATGCCGGTGGTGATCGGCATCCTGATGCTGATCGGCATCGTCACCAAGAACGCCATCATGCTGGTCGACTTCGCCATCGAGGCGCGGGCGCATGGCGCCAGCCGCCGCACCGCGCTGATGGAGGCCGGCGCCAAGCGGGCGCGGCCGATCGTCATGACGACGGTCGCCATGGTCGCCGGCATGCTGCCCAGCGCCTTCGGCTTGGGCGATGGGGGCGAGTTCCGGGCGCCGATGGCGATCGGCGTGATCGGCGGGCTGATCGTCTCCACCGTGCTGTCGCTGATCTTCGTGCCGTCGTTCTACGTCGCCATGGACGATGTCAGCACGCTCGGCGGACGGCTGCTGCGACGGCGACGGCGGGCATCAGCGGCGGTCGGCGGGGAGCGGCAGGCGGCCGAATAAGGAAGGCCAGGGCTCTGCCCTGGACGGGACCCCATCGCACTTGTGCGATGGGAACCCGCCGCTGGGGCCGTGAGGCCCCAGACCCCGACTTTCGTGTAGGGCTAAATACCGCAAGATTAGAGAACAGTCGGTACGAGGCAGCCGGCATCGACCGCCATAAGAAACCATCGATTTCAATGGCTTAGGAAAATCTTGCCTATAGGCAAGATTTCTAAAGCGTCTGCCGAGCGGCCTCATCACGAGTGGATTGCTAGCACGATGACCTGGGTCGTCCCATCACTGATGGGGTCTGGGGCCTACCGGCCCCAGCGGGAGTCCAGAGGCAGAGCCTCTGGCCTTGCTTGACCTTACTTCAGGATGATTTCCACCCTTCGGTTTTGCGGCTCGCGCACGCCTTGGGCGGTTGGCACCAGCGGGTTGCTTTCGCCGAAGCCGTGGATGGAGATCTCTCCGCGCGTCACGCCGTCGCGGACCAGCTCGGCCTCGACGGATTTCGCCCGGCGCACCGACAGCCCCTCGTTGTAGCGCGCCGTGCCCGACAGGTCGGTGTAGCCGTTCACCTCGATGCGGGTGGTCTGCACGTGGGTGCTGGCGCTGGCGGCCTCGCCGATGATCTGGCGGGCCCGGGCGGTGAGGTCGGCGCGGTCCCAGTCGAAGAACACGAGGTAGGTTCGCGCCGGCTCGGGCATCGGGGCTGAGATCGGCACGGGTGCGGGTGCGGGGGGTGGCGCCGGCGGGTGGACGCCGAAGGCGTAGGCCAGGCCGAAGGTGAGCACGTGGACGAAGTCGTTGTTCTGCAGCCCGATGCCGCCGGTGACGATCTTGTTGTCCGGCTTGTTGTAGAAGATGCTGGTCAGGTCGCCGGGGTTGTGGATGCCGATGAGGCGGTAGTCGACGGTGAAGGCGAGGCCGGGCACCGAGGCAATCGGGAAGGCGGCGCCGACGATGCCCTCATAGGCGAAGTTTGGTCCCGAGGTGCCGCCGATGCGGTTGAGGTCGCCGTTGGAGAGGAACTCCGGCGAGTTCTGCCGCGTCCACAGCGCGCCGGCGCCGACGCCGATATAGGGGCTGAACAGGGTGATGTTCATGCCATAGTTCGGCAGTTTGAAGGCGTAGGCGGTCTCGAGGAAGACGCCGTAGGATTCCTGGTGGCCGAATTGCTTGCCGGTTAGCGGCGAGACCGGCACCAGGTTGTTCAGGTTGTTGTATTCGTAGGCGCCGAGGATGTCGACCTGCAGGCCGTTGGAGAACGCGTAGCCTGCGGCGCCGGCGCTGATGAAGCCGACATCGTAACGTTCTTTCGCCGGCCCGGGGCCGAACGGCCCGTCATTGGGCCGCACGCCGATGTCTTGCAGCAGGCTTGGTCCGCCGGCCACGCCGATGAACGGATTGCCGCTGGAAAAGCCGTCCATGAAGCCCGGCGCCGGCTCCGGCCGCGCCGCCTCCTGCGCCTGCGCCGTCGTCGCCAAGCCGGCAACGGCGACGGCGGCAACCGTGGCTTGCAACGTGAAGCGCCGCGTCGCCGCAAGCCGCGCAAATCGTGTCGTCATCTGAAACTCTCCAGACCATTGCCCGGCAATGCCGTGTTGTTATCGCACAGCAACGATACAGAACCGACGTCTCAAAGCATCAAGATTCAGGCTGACAAGATGGCGATCGTTTCGAAGCGTCGACAATTGTACAACACATGTTGCCTGTTGATTTAAACACGTGCGGAGGCGCCCGTTCCGATACGGACGGGCGGCCAGCAGGGCAGTGAAGGGTCCGCCGACGGCGCGTGCTCAGGCGGCGGCGGACCGGGCGGGGAGGCGTTCGGCGATCCGGTCGGCGAGGTAGCCGGCATCGCGCGCCACGCCGCTGAACCGACCCGATCCCCAGCTGTGCAGCCAGGGCAGGCCGAGGAAGTAGAGCCCCGCCTGTGGCGTTACGCCGCGGTGGTGCGACGGGATGCCGCGGCCGTCGAACACCGGCAGCTTGATCCAGCGATAATTTGGCCGGAAGCCGATGCACCAGACGACGCTGCTGATGCCGGAGGTTGCGAGGTCGAGCGATGGCGCGCCCGGACCGGGCTGCCAGACCGGCGTGTAGGGCGCCTCCTCCGGCGCCGACACGCCATTGGCGGCGATCCAGCCGTCGATGGAGCGCTTGATGCTCTCGTTGGTGGCGTCCGCGTCGTCGAGGTTGGCGGCGAGGTCGGTGTTGAAGCCGGCCTCGCCGTCGCGCACGAGGGCCAGACTGCCGTGCAGCTGCATGCCTTCCAGAGCGAAACGCCGCAGGTCGATGTCGCGGCCGCCATCCCGACCGGTCACGTAGTGATTGGTCTTGTCGCGCACGCCCTCGCGCAGCGGATGGCGCTCCACCGGGATGTCGTAGAACCCCATCTTGTCGAGCCACTCGACGACGTCGCGGCCGCGATAGAAGCGGGCGACGCGCGGCGCCGGGCCGACGCAGAGATGCACCTGGCGGCCGGCGAGATGAAGGTCCTCGGCGATCTGGGCGCCGGACTGCCCGGTGCCGACGACCAGCACGGCGCCGGGCGGCAGCGCCTCCGGGCGGGTGTAGTCCGACGAGTGCATCTGCTGGATCGCGGGCGGAATGGCCGCGGCGTAGGGCGGGATGATCGCGTCGTGATAGCCGCCGGTCGCGATCACCACCTGGCCGGCGCGCCAGCGTCCGGCATCGGTCTGCACGTCGTAGCCGCCGCCGGGCGACGGCGCGAGCGACGTGACCGTGACGCCGGTGCGCACCGGGGGTGCGAAGCTGTCGCGGAACGCTTTGAGGTAGGCGACGATCTCATGCTTGAGCATGAAGCCGTTCGGGTCGTTGCCGCGATAGTCGAACCCCGGCAGGCGGCACTGCCAATTCGGCGTGACCAGGCAGAACGTGTCCCAGCGCTCATGCTCCCAGGCATGGCCGACGTCATGGCGTTCGAGCAGGACGTGCTTGACGCCGTCGCGCTTCAAAAACCAGCTCAGCGCCAGGCCGGCCTGACCGGCGCCGACGATCAGCACCGGCACGTGGGTCACGCCGTCATCCATCATCGTCTCCATCGCGGCGCTCACAGCCGCTCGAAGCCCATGACCGTGACCATCGGCGGTTCGGTCGGGGCGCCTTCCGGCACCTGGCGCGCCGCCTCCAGGCGAATGTCCTCGATCTGGGCGAGCGCGCGGCTGCAGGCAAAGCCGTAGCGCGCCGCCACGCGGTCGCTGGCGACGGCGAGGGCGGCAGCGCTGGTGCGGACGAACTCGTCGAGCGGGTAGCGCGTGCCGACGGCGAGGTGATCCTCGACCACCAGCGAGGGCGAGTAGCAGGCGGTCTGGTGGCCGTCCGGCCAGCGCACGATGAAGCGCATCTCAGGCATGAAGCTGCTGTCTTTCCTGCATGGCGTGGAATACCGGAAGATGGCGCTGGGCGACGGCGCGCCAGCCGAAGCGGGCCGCGGCCAGCAAGCCGTTGCGGCGCAGCGCCTCGCGCATGTCCGGCGTGGTCGCCTCGACGATTGCGCGGCCGAGCGAGACGGGATCCTCGGGGTCGACGAACAGGCAGTCCCCTGAGGCGAGGTGCTCGGTGAAGGGCGGCCGGGCGGAGACGATCGCCGGCACGCCTGCCGCCATCGCCTCGATTGCGGCGAGGCCGAAACCCTCGGCGAGCGAGGGGCTGAGCAGCATGTCGGCGGCGCGATACAGCGCCGGCATCTCGTCATCCGGCACGACGCCGCAGACGCTGACGGCCTGAGCGAGGCCGCTCTCGGCCAGCGCGGCCTGAAACCGCGCGCCGTAGGCCGCATGGTCGAGCACGCTCGCGCCGCCGGCGATCAGCAGCGTCGCACCCGGCAGGGATTGCCGGGCGACGGCGAAGCCCGCGAGCACGCCGAGCGTGTTCTTGCGCGGCTCGACGCCGCCGAGCGCGAGCAGGCGCGGACCGGCGCCGGCGGGCCAGCGGGCGCGCGCGGCGGGGTCGGCGAGGCCGGGCAGGGGCGAGAAGCGCGCCGGGTCGACGCCGTTGCCAACCAGGGTTGCCGACCGGCCGAACTCGGCGGCCAGGCGCGCCTGGTAGAACCGACTGACGCAGCACAGCGCTGCGGCGTCACGCACCCCGGCCTCCTGCCAGGCGGCGAGGCGGTGGTCGGCAAAGCTGTCCAGGTGGTGCACGGTGCGCGAGAAGCCGCCGATCGCGCCCAGGCGGACCATCGCGCCGAGCGCGTTGGCGGTGATCGGGTCGCCGGCATGCCAGACGTCGAAGCGTGGCGCGCCGGGCGCGCTCAGGCACTGCACGATGAGGCCGATCTGCCGTCCGACCCGCTCGGCGCTGCCGGTGCCGCCGCCGGTGGCGAGCGGCAAGGCGATGGAGCGGCAGCGCGAGGCCCGAAAGAAGCCGCGGGCGCCGAGCGGGGCGAGCAGACTGACCTCATGCCCGGCCTCGGCCAGCGCTTCGCCGACCGACAGCGCGTGCACGACGCCGCCGCGCGCGTTGCCGGAATGGGTGAACAGGCCGATCCTCATCGCGCGACGGATGCCTGCGGGGTGAGCGATGCGCTGAGGGTAGGCGGCGCCTTGGGCGTAAGCGGCGCTTGGGCGCAGCCGACCAGTCGCTCGGCCGCGTGGTCCCAGAACAGCGTCTCGGCCGCGCCCTCGCGCAGGCGCAGCTCCGATCCGGCGACGCAACGGCCGATCGGCGCGCAGGCGATCCCGGCCTGCTCGAACGCGGCCGTGATGGCGGCGACGGCGCTGAGGGGTGCGGCGAGCAGGAAGCCGAAGCTGGGGAAGCAGCGCAGCCAGCGCAGCAGCTCCACGCCGGCCGGCCGCGGCACCGAGGCGGGCTTGATGACCATGCCGACGCGCGAGCTCTCGGCGAGCATCAGCGCGGTGCCGACCAGCCCGGCCTGGCTGATGTCCTTGGCGCTGGCGCAGAGCCCGGCCTCGGCGATGGCCGGCAGCACGGCGAGGGCGGTCCGCAGCCGGTCCGGCGGCGCCTGGCTCGCGGCGTCGAAATTGTCGAAGCATGGCCGGAACGACCCGCGCAGGTCGATCGCGGCCAGCAGCACGTCGCCCGGCCGGGCATCGAAGCCGCTGAGCAGGCGGCGGGCGCGGCCCAGGACGGCGACCGAGAGCTGCAGCTCCGGAGCGCGCATGTTGCTGTGGCCGCCGACGATCGGCACGCCGTAGGCCGCGGCGGCGGCGCGCAAGCCGGCGAGCAGGGGCTCGGCCTGCTCGGCGCCGGCGCTCCACAGCGCGTCGACCACGGCGGTCGGCCGGCCGCCCATGGCGGCGACGTCGCTGAGGTTGACCATGACGCCGCACCAGCCGGCGAACCAGGGCTCGGCGGCGACGAAGCCGGGCAGGAAGCCCTCGATGGCGAGCAGCAGGAAGCCGTCGCCGTCGGGGATCGCGGCGCAATCGTCGCCGACCGGCACGGCGGTGCCCGCCAGGCCGAGGCGTTGCGCCACCGTCTCGATGTCGCGCTTGGACGCCAGGCCCTGGCCGCGCCTGAGCGCCTCGGCAAGGCTTGCCGCCTGCAGCGCGTCGGGCATCAGGCGGCCCGAGCGGCGGTCTGGGCGGCGATCTGGGCGGCGATCTGGGCGGCGATCTGGGCGCCGGTGGCGGCTCGCCCGAGATGCGGGTGGGCCGGACGCAGGCGTGCCGGCGGCCGGAGCAGCGCCACCTCGTCATGCCCATGCGCGGGGTAGGCGTCGAGGGTCGCCTGCATCAGCGCGTGCCGCCGGCCGTGCAACTCGAGCGTGTCCATAACCTGCCAGTGCAAGGCCTCGAACATGCCGACGTTCTGCAGCTGGACATGGGCGAGGAAGCGCTCGCAGCCGCGCGCGTTGGCGGTGCTGACGGCGAGGCGGATCAGTTCGGTGCCGATGGCGCCGACGCGGCGGAATTCGGCCTCGACGGCCAGGCGTGAGCCCCACCAGAGGCGCGGCTCGGGCTGGTGGATACGCACCGCGCCGACGATGCGGTCCGCCGCGCCGAGCACGCTGGTCGCGGCCACCATCGGCAGCGCGACCTCGTCCACCGCGTCGCGGTCGCTGCCGCTGAAGATCCCTTGCTCCTGGCAGAAGACCTGCCGGCGGATGGCGAAATGGCCGGCGCGTGCCCAGGCCGCGCCGGCGATCATCACGCTGTAGGCGCCGGGCAGGCTGCGCGGCATCGGACCGTCGTAAAGCGGCACTGTCAGGCCTCGTAGGCGGCGAGCGATGAGCAGGCGCCGCATTTGCTGCAGCCGGCCTTCACCGTGTCCGAGGTCATGCCGGCCTCGCGCAGCATCCGGCCAAGCGGGGCGAGGATCGAGCGCATCGTCGCCGGGCTCGGCGAGGCATGGGCTTCGAGCGGGGTGCCGCCGATCGGCACGAAGGGCACGACGAAGGGATAGACGCCCAGCCCCACCAGGGTTTCGCAGAGCTGCAGGATGTTGTCCGGCTCGTCGCCCAGGCCGGCCAGGATGTAGGTGCTGACCTGGCCGCGGCCGAACACCGGCACCGCGGCGGCGAACGCCTCGAGGGTAGCGCTCGATGCTGACCGTCGCCTTGCCGGGCATGATGGCCTCGCGGGTGCGCTGGGTGGCGCCCTCCAGATGCATGCCCAGGCTGTCGACGCCGGCGGCCTGCAGGCGGCGGAACCAGGCGTGGTCGCGCGGCGGCTCGCACTGCGCCTGGATCGGCAGGTCGATCGCCGACTTGATCGCGAACGCGCTGTCGGCGAGCACCGCGGCGCCGCGGTCGACGATGTTCGGCGTGCCGGTGGTCAGCACCATGTGCTTCACGCCGTCGAGCAGCACCGCCATGCGGGCGACCTCGGCGAGTTGCTGCGGCGTCTTGTGGGCGATCGTGCGGCCGGCCTCGAGGGATTGGCCGATGGCGCAGAATTGGCAGGCGGGTGCGGCGGTCGGCGTAGCGGATGCAGGTCTGCAGCACGGTGGTCGCCAGCACGTCGGCGCCGTGCAGCATGGCGATCTTCCAGTACGGCACGCCGTCGAAGGTCTGCATCGCGTAGAAGCGCGGTTGGCGCGGAAACGAGATCGCCGACAGCGGCAGGCCGTCGCGCAGCAACGTGGTCCTGCCGGCGAGGTCCGGCACGGCGGCGGTGAACGGCGATCGGCGGGCGGTGGCGGTGTGGATCGGCACCATGACGGTCTGGCCGCCGATGGTGACCGCCTTGTGATCGGAGGGGCCGGCGCCGCCGCGGCGGCTCTGGGCGCCGCTGCCGGCGCGGCCCTCCGGCTCAGTGAGTTGCAGGCCGAGGGACTG
>CAXMMR010000010.1:0-345201 GCA_963692975.2 Acetobacteraceae bacterium
GGTTCTTTTTCGAAAAAACCAAAAAACTTTTGCCCGATGGGAGGACGGCTCGCGCCGGTGTGCCTCTTTTCGGATAGAAGTTTTTTGCTTCTTCTTTTCAAAAAAAAAGGCTTTCTTCCTGAGGAGCCCTCATGCCGATCATCAACCGCATCGCCGCGTTCCATGACGAGATGACCGCCTGGCGGCGCGACCTGCATGCGCATCCCGAGATCGGGCTGCTCGAGCATCGCACCAGCGCGTTGATCGCCGAGAGGCTGCGGGGCTTCGGCGTCGACGAGGTGATCACCGGGCTTGCCGGCACCGGCGTTGTCGGCGTGATCCGGGGGCGCCGGGAGGGCGCGGCGATCGGGTTGCGGGCCGACATCGACGCGTTGCCGATCGAGGAGGCGACCGGCGCGGCCTACGCCTCCGGCACGCCGGGGGTGATGCATGCCTGCGGCCATGACGGCCACACCGCGATGCTGCTCGGCGCGGCGCGGCATCTGGCGGAGACGCGGGGCTTCGCCGGCACCGTCTACGTGATCTTCCAGCCGGCCGAGGAGAATGCCGGCGGCGCGCGGATCATGATCGAGGACGGCTTGTTCGAGCGCTGCCCGATGAGCCACGTGTTCGGGCTGCATAACTGGCCGAGCCTGCCGGCCGGCACCATCGCCTGGCGCGAGGGGCCGGTGATGGCGGCGGTGGGCGTGATCGACATCACGATCACTGGCCGCGGCGCTCATGGCGCCAAGCCGCAGGAGGGGGTGGACCCGATCCTGGCCGCCGCCCACGTCGTCACCGCGCTGCAGTCGCTGGTCTCGCGCGGCCTCGACCCGATGCAGTCCGGCGTGGTGACGATCGGCGCCATCCATGCCGGGGTGGCGGAGAACGTGATCCCGGAGAGTGTGGCGATGCGCGGCACCGCACGGTGGTTCGCGCCGGAGGTCGGCGACGGCCTGGAGGCGGGGGTGCGGCGGATCGCCACGGGTGTGGCCGCCGGGCTCGGCGCCAGTGCGGACGTGCGGTTCGAGCGCACCTACCCGATCACGGTGAACGAGGCGGCGTCGACGGGGCTGGCGCGGCGGGCGGCGGCGGGCGTGGTCGGTGAAAGGCGGGTGATCGAGCTGGCGGCGCCGAGCATGGGGGCGGAGGATTTCGCCTACATGCTGCAGCGCTGCCCGGGCAGCTACGTCATGCTCGGCTCCGGGCGGAGCGACCACGACCCGGGGCTGCACCACCCGGGCTTTGACTTCAACGACGAGGTGCTGCCGGTCGGTGCGTCCTACTGGGCGGGACTGGTCGAGACGCTGCTCGGGGAGTGCGCGTGAAAACTCGCCCTGGCGTCCATCTGGCGTCCGCCTTCTGCGCGCCGGTGCTCACGGTCCTCAAGGCTCACTCACCAAGCCAAGTTTGACGTGCACTCTGAGGCGAAAGCAGCCCTTGGCGGTGCTGCGGCGCGCCGTCAGGGCTTGTCGACGGAGGCGGCGTAGATCTCGGTGACGGCCTGTTCGAGGGCGGCGTTGAAGTCGGCGTCGGTCATCGCGTGCTGCAGGTCCTCGAGCAAAGCGCGGGAAAAGCTGCCGATCATGGCGTGATTTTTCGCGAGCCTTGCGCAGGCCTCGTGACGGTCATAGCCGCCGGAGAGCGCGACGACGCGGGCGACGCGCGGGTGCTCGATGAGCGGCAGGTAGAAGTCCGGCTGCTCCGGGATCGTCAGCTTGAGCATGACCTGGCGGCTTTCGGGCAGGGCGTCGAGGCCGCGGACGAGCTCGGCCCGGAGCAGCGCCTCGGCGGCCTGCTTGTCGGGGCTCTTGATTAAAACCTCGGGCTCGAGGATCGGCATCAGGTCGTGGGCGGCGATCTGGTCGGCAACCTCGAATTGCTGGCGGACGATGGCGGCGATCCCGGCCTCGTCGGGCAGGCGGATGGTGGAGCGCATCTTGGTGCCGGCGACGCCGAGGCGGGCGGCGCGCTCGAGCAGCGCGTCGAGCTCGGGCATGGGCTTCATCAGGCTGACGCCGTCGCTCTCCGTCTGCAGGCCCTTATCGACCTTGACCAGCGGTACGACGCCGCGCTCCTCCCACAAATAGGACGGGACAGGGCGGCCGGCGGCCTGGCCGTCCATCGTCTGCTCGAACAGGATGGTGGCGATGACGCGCCGGCCGGTGAAGGCGGGCGCCGTGATGACCCGCAGCCGCATCTCGTGCATGAGGCGGAACATCTCGGCCTCGCCGCTATAGGCGCTCTCGGGGATGCCGTAGAGCTTCAGCGCGCCCGGGGTGGAGCCGCCGCTCTGATCGAGGGCAGCGATGAAGCCGGGGTTGCTCGCGACCTGGGCCATCATCTTCGCGTCAGCCATGGAACCTCACCTTCACTGCCAATCGTCGGCCAAACCCGCCGCGCCAGCTTGCGGTATGCGGCAACGCGCGGCAACTCGTCCGGCCGCGGGCATGCTGTCAGCGACGTGCGAACCGCCCCGGCTCGCGGGCGGCGACGGCGCGCAGGCCCTCGCGGAAATCTTCCGTCCGCATCAGCCGGGTCTGCTCGGCGAGCTCGTGGATAGTGGCGTCGCGGACCGCCTGGCAGAGGCCCTGGCGCAACGTGGCGCGGGTGGCCTCGACCGCCAGCGGAGCGTTCTCGGCCAGCTCGCGGCCGAGGCAGAGGGCGCGGCCGCGCAGCGCGTCGGCGGGCACGACCTCGTCCGCCAGGCCCCAGGCGAGCGCCTCCTCGGCCTTGATGCGGCGCCCGGTCTGCAGCATCAGCGCGGCGCGTTGCAGGCCGACGATGCGGGGCAGGGTGTGGGTGATGCCGAAGCCGGCGTGAAAGCCGAGCTTGACGAAGTTGGCGGCGAAGCGCGCCTCGGCCGCGGCGATGCGGAAGTCGGCGACTAGAGCGAGGCCCAGCCCGGCGCCGATGGCGGCGCCCTGCACCGCGACGACGATCGGCTTGCGGGTCGCGAACAGGCGCACGGCCTGGTCGTAGAGCGGGTTGACCGTCGAGCCTGCCGCGCGCTCCAGGCCCGCCGGGCCGGAGAGGTCGGCGCCGCCGCAGAACACCCGGCCTTCGCTGGCCAGCACGAGGGCGCGGCAGGCAACGTCCGCGTCCAGCGCCTCGAGCGCGTCGGCGATGGCGCGGATGAGGGCGACGCTGACGTGGTTGTTGGCGGCTTATCGATCACCACCAGGCCGACAGGGCCGTCGCTGGCGACCGTCACGCCTTCGGGGGCGCTCACCGGCGGGTGCCCAGCAGCTGGCGGGCGACGACCCAGCGATGCACCTCGGTCGGGCCGTCATAGATGCGCATGGTGCGCAGGCGGGCGGCCATCAGCTGCAGCGGCATCTCGCGGGTCATGCCCATGGCGCCGAAGGCCTGCATGGCGTGGTCGACCACCTCCCAGGCCATTTCGGTCGCAAAAGCCTTGATCATCGAGATTTCGAGCCGCACGTCGCGGCCGCTATCGAGCTTCCAGGCGCAGTCACTAGGTCATCAGCCGGGCGGCGTGGATGCGGGTGGCGGCGTCGGCAACCCAGCCCTGCACGACGCCGCGCTCGGCGAGCGGCATGCCGAAGGTCGTGCGCTGGGGGAGGAACTCGACCATCATGTCGAGCGCGCGCTGCGCCATGCCGATCGACCAGGAGGCCATCTCGATCCGCCTTGTGCCGAGCCGGAGCTGTATCAGGGCGAAGCCGCCGCCCTCCTGGCCGAGCAGCTTCCAGCCCGGGACGCGGCAATCCTCGAGCGCGATCTCGCAGGTGGCGGCGCCGCCGATCATCGGGATGCGGCGCAGCACGTTGAAGCCGGCGTGCGCTGATCCACCAGGACGGCGGAGGCGCCGTGGCGGGCGCCGCGCTCGCGGTCGGTCACCGCCATGACGATGGTGAAGTCGGCCTCATCGGCGCGGCTGATCCAGATCTTGCGGCCGTTCAGCACCCAGTCCTCGCCGTCGCGCACGGCGCGGGTGGTCATGCCGGCGGGGTCGGAGCCGGCGCCCGGCCGGCGGGCGCAGCGTGTTGTAGGCGCCGGCGTCGGGGTGCTCGTAGCGCTCGAACAGGCCGACGGCGGCGAGGTGAGGGTCGGCCTGCAGGTCGTCTAGCCGGTTCATCGGCACTGCGCGGCGCTATAGGGCAGGAGGCCGATATGGCCGTCCCGGGTCGGGCAGGGCCGGCGGTGGGCGGTGGCGACGCGCGGGTAGGCCCACTGGCCGGTCGGCGGCTCGAAGACGTGGCCGAAGAAGTGCTCGGCCAGGTTGAAGCTCGTCACGCATTCCGGCATCGGCACCTCGACGAACTGGCCTTGCCCGGTGCGCTGGCGGTGGAACAGGGCGGCCAGGATCGCCTGACCCATGAACAGGCCGGACACCCTGTCGGCGAGCAGCGTCGGCAGAGAGCGCGGCTCGGGCGAGCCGTCGGTGCGCGGCAGCAGGTCGGCAAGGCCGCAGGCGGCCTCGCAGCGTAAGGGCCGTGCGAGCCGTAGCCGGTGCCGTGCGCATAACTCATGTCCGGGCGCAGCGAGCGGATCGAGGCGTAGTCGAAGCCGATGCGCTGTAGGCCGTCCTGGCGCACCGTCGCCGCGAACACCTGGTAATGCGGGATCAGCGCGCGCAAGGCTTCGGCGTCCTGCGGCTCGCGCAGGTCGAGCAGCACCGAGCGCTTGTTGCGGTTCACCATCATGCCGATCGGTCCGAGGTCGTGCGCCGAAGCATTCGGCGGCCGGCCCAGCGCATGATATCGTCGCCGCTGCCGCGCCGGCCACCGGGGAACTCGACCTTGATGACGTCGGCCCCGAGATCGCCGAGGAGATGGGGGGCATAGGCGCCGAACACGACGCCGGTCATGTCGCGCACGCGCATGCCGCGTAGCGGTCCCGTCGCCGTCGGCGCCAGTTCCGATGGTCTCACTCACTTCCTCCGTCGGCCGCCACGCGAGCGAGACTGCGCTTGCGAGGGGGCCTGAGGGTAGGGAGGTCAGTGCATTTTCAGGCTTGCGGCACAGGCGTGCCGGCCGTTCGTGTCTGTCAAGAGAGGCTCTTCTTGATCATCTGTCGCATCGTGTAGCTGCCGAGCGTCAGCAGGCCGGCGGCGAGCGTCAGCATCCGCCTGCCGCTAGGATCGAAGATGAGCACTCCCATGTAGGCCGGGTTCACGAGGTAGAGCAGCACGCCCATGACGGGCGGCAGCCCCATCAGGACCATCGCGCTGGTCCTCGCCTCGGCGGCCAGCGCCTTGCCGCGCGACTTCGCGGCCACGCGCTTCCTGATCGTGTCGGCAAGGCCCTCAAGCGTCTCGCTCAGCGCGCCGCCGGTCTGGCTCTGCAGCGCCAGCGCGGTGGCGAAGAAGCGGTATTCCGGCAGGCCGCTGCGCTCGGCCAGGTCACGCAGGCTGCGGTCGATCGGCGTGCCGATCGCGATCTCGTTGGCGACCCTGACGAACTCCCCCGCCGTCGGGTTTTCCGCCTCGCGCCCGACGATCCTGACCGCCTCGCTGACCGGAATGCCGACGCGAACGGAGCGCACGATCATCGACAAGGCGTCCGGAAATTGCTTGTAGAGCACGTTTGCCAGCCGGCGATCGCTCGTCTTGAAGAACAGCCTGCAGGCGAACACCCAGGCGGCTGCGCCGACCGGCCATGCCAGCACGCCGACGTAGCTGGACGCGATGCGTTCGGCCAGGAAGGCGGGGAAGATGCCGCCGGCGACAACGATGTACCAGGCGACCGGATGATGGTCCTTGCGGGCGGCGTTGTAGCCCGCGATGGCGGCGAGGCGCTGCGTCAAGGTGCCGGAGGGCAGGCGCACGCCGAGCCGCAGCTGAAGGTTGGTGGGCGCCTCGGCCCTGAGATGGGGCGTGAGCATGCTTGCAAGCCGGGTATTGAACCGCTTCTCGCGGCGCTGCGCAGCCATCAGAACGACCGTGGACATGACGAAGCCGGCGAAGGTGGCGCACGAGCCGAAAAACAACAGCTGCATGTGCGAACTCATGGTATTGCCCTACTGATCATCGTGACGTCGTGCATGCTGCTGCCCCGCCGCGCTCGGGGCGGCCGGCCCAGCATACGGGGTCGCCGTTAATCCGAGGTTAATCGGGCGCTGCGTCGGGTGTGCGCAGTGCGGCAGGCAGGCTGCGGCTCGGCCGGCAGCGGCACGGCTGCACCGCTTGACGGTCTGCCGGCCCGGCACGATGGTTAAGACAAGAATAATGCGGGGATGTTGCCGGTGACAGGCGCATGAGCCGAAACCTGAACCAGGAACGGATCGTGCTCGCGATCACCATCCTGCTGTTCGCGTTCTTCGCCCTCACTCTGCCCGGATTTCTGACGGTCCAGAACGTGTTGACGCTGCTGCGCAGCGTGTCGGTGCTCGGCATTCTCGGCGTCGGCATGGCGATCGTCGTCGTCGGGCGAGGCATCGACCTTGCGATCGTTGCGATCATGGCGGTCTCGGTCGCGCTGACGCTTGATCAGTCGGCGCATGGCGTGCCGCTTGGGCTTGCCACGCTGATGGGCTTCGGGTTCGCTGTCGGCTGCGGCGTCGTCTCGGGCCTGCTGATCGCCTATGCGGAGGTGCCGGCGATCTTCGCCACATTGGCGATGGCGGCGATCATTGCCGGGTTCGGGCAGTCCCGGCTGCTCAGCCTGAGCGAGATCTACGTGACGCCCGCGAGCGAGCCGCTCGGCTGGATCGGCACCGGGCGGGTGCTTGGCGTGCCCTCGCCGGTGCTGATCCTGGCGGCGGTGGCGCTGGCGGGCTTCGTGCTGCTGCGGGCGACCAAGCTCGGGCGCTTCATCTATGCGATCGGCGACAATCCGCGCGCCGCGCACGTGACCGGCGTGCCGGTGCGTCCGATCATCGTGCTGCAGTTTGCGCTCTCGGCGATCACCGCGTTTCTGGCCGGCCTGATCACCGCCACCTCGGTGAGCAGCATGAACACCCGGATCGTCGATTCCACGCTGATCTACGACATCATCCTGGTGGTGGTGATCGGCGGCATCGGCCTGTCCGGCGGCAAGGGCGGGATACGCAACGTGATCGTCGGCACCTTGCTGATCGGCGTGCTGCAGAACGGCATGACCATCCTCGACACGCCGTATGACGAGCAGAGCATCATCAAGAGCGTGATCCTGCTGTTCGCGATCGTCGCCGATTCGATTGTCAACCCGCGCGACGAGCAGACGGCGCAGCAGGGAGACATCTGACCACCGGCGGCCTATAATGATAACAAAACGATTGGGAGCGCGCCATGAGACTTCGGCATTTTTTGACCGCGCTTGCCGCTTTCGGGCTCACGCTCGCGGCGGCGAGTGCGCAGACCGCCGACCAGTACAAGGGCAAGACGGTCGCCTTTGTGCCGGTCGCGCTGGGCTACGACCTCGAGGACGGCTGGAGCGCCATCCTCAAGCACCAGGCCGACAAGCTCGGCTACACCTACGAGGTGCGCAATCCGAACCTCAACAGCGACGTCGGCGCGCAGGCGATCAGCCAGCTGATCACCGAGAAGCCGACCGTGCTGGTGATCCAGAACCCCGACGTGCAGGTCTACTCGCGGCTGATCAAGAAGGCCGAGAAGGCGGGCATCCACGTCATCCAGATCAACATGAAGAGCGTCGCGCCCAGCGACTACTTCGTCGGCGCGGACTACGTGCAGCTCGGCCAGCAGGCGGCCGACATGATGGTGCAGAAATGCGGCGCGGGCAGCGGCAAGTCCGGCAAGATCGCGATCGTGCAGGGTGTGCTGACGGCGGCGGCCAGCGTGCTGCAGATGCAGGGGATCGATGCGGTGCTGAGCAAGCATCCGGACATCAAGGTGGTCAGCAACCAGGCCGCCGATTGGGACAGCAGCAAGGCGCGCGCGATCATGCAGACGGTGGTGCAGCAGAACCCTGATCTGTGCGGCGTCGTCGGGTTCTGGGACTCGATGGACGTCGGCACCGGCTCGGCGATCCGCGAGGCGGGCAAGGCCGCCCAGGTGTTCCTGGTGACCTCGGGCGGCGGCAGCGACACCGCCTGCACCAACATCGACAACGGCACGTTCGGCGCCGAGCTGAGCTACGACGTGCCGCGCCAGGGCTCCGACATGAACAAGGACATCCTCGCCGCGATGACCGCCGGGCCGGCGCCGGACGCCGACAAGGTCACGCAGATCACGCCGCTCAAGGTGCTGAGCAAGGAGACGATCGGCACCACCGGGTGCTGGACGCTCAAGCAGCTGCAGGCGGCGGCCGGGTAGCGCCCATGCCCGAGGGGGCGGGACCCGGACTGCGGTCCGGCCAGGCGGAGCCGGCGAGCCCGGCCCGCGTCGGGCTCGCCGAACGGCTGACCGAGCAGCGCTACCGGCTGTTTCCGGACCACGTGGTGGGCGAGATCCTGGCCAAAGGCTGGGTCGACAACGCGACGCCATTCGCCTTTCTGCTCATCGTGCTGGCGCTGTTCGGCAGCCTGATCCCCGACTTCTTCTCAGGCGCCAGCCTGGTTGCGAGCGCCCGCCAGCTTGGCGAGTTCGGCTGCGTGGTGATTGGCCAGACGATCGTGCTGGTCGGCGGCGGGATCGACCTCAGCGTCGGCTCGAGCTTCGCGCTCGGCAACATCGTGGCGCTGATGTGCATCAACCTCGCCGGCCTGCCGGCCTGGGCGGCGTTCGGCTGCACGCTGGCGGCAAGCGGCGCGGTCGGGCTGCTGAACGGCGTGCTGGTCGGCTACCTGCGGCTGCGGGCGTTTCTCACCACGCTGGTGACGCTGATCATCGTGCGCGCGGTCGTCGACGTGCTGCTGCTGCACGAGGCGGTGCCGATCTCGATGGGCAACTCGAATTCGGCGGTTTGGGACTGGCTCGGCGACGCGACAGTGGCCGGTGTGCCGTTCAGCCTGATCGTGTGGCTGGTGCTGATCGTCGGCGGCCACATCATTCTTAGCCGGACGCGGCCGGGCTGGCACGTGATGGCGGTCGGCGGCTCGCGCCGCTCCGCGCACAATGCCGGCATCTCGGTGCGGCGCACGGTGTGCGCGACCTACGTCATCGCCGGCCTGCTCACCGGGCTGTCGGCGTTCCTGTTTGCGGCAAGGCTGGGCAGCACCGGCTCGGAGACCGGCTCGGGGCTGGAGCTCAGCGTGCTCACCGCGGCGATCCTGGGCGGCAACAGCCTGGGCGGCGGGCGCGGCTCGATGGCCAAGGCGCTGATGGGCTCGATTACCGTGCTGGCGATTACCAATGGCGTCGTGCGGCTCGGCCTGCACGCCGGCGCCGGGCCGCTGGTGCTCGGGCTGTTCCTGCTGCTGGCGATCGTTGTCGACGTGCGCTGGCTGAAGAACCGGCACAAGATCCTGAGCAAGGTCTACATCTCGCCGGCCTACCAGCGGCTCGCGCCACCGGCCTCGGCCGCCGCGGATGCCGGCACGCCCTATGCCATGAACGACAAGCTCGCCGACGTCGAGGTGCTCGGGCTCGATAGGGTGGACGGGCCGGAGGACGTGATCTTCGACCGCAATGATCACATGTATACCGGGTCGCGGCATGGCGACATTCACCGCTTTCTCGCGCCCGACTACACGCGTCACGAGGTATTCGCCCATATCGGCGGCTTTCCGCTCGGCATGGCGTTCGACCGCGACGACAACCTGCTGGTCTGCGTCGGCGGCATGGGGCTCTACCGGGTGCGGCCGGATCGCGTCGTCGAGAAGGTCACGGACGAGACGAACCGCTCGCGGCTGTCGATCAACGACGACACGCGGTTGCGGCTGGCGGACGACCTCGACATCGCGCCGGACGGGAAGATCTATTTCAGCGAGGCGACCACCCGCTACGAGATGAACACCTGGCCGGTGGACGCGCTGGAGGCGCGCGGCAACGGGCGGCTGATCTGCTACGATCCGGCGCGCGGCTCGACGCGGACGATCCTGCGGGGACTGCGCTTTCCCAACGGCATTTGCCTCGCGCATGACGGGCAGTCTTTCCTGTTCGCGCAGACCTGGGCGTGCTCGATCTCGCGCTACTGGATAGCCGGGCCGAAGGCGGGGACGACCGAGCTGGTGATCGCGAACCTGCCGGGCCATCCGGACAACATCAATCGGGCGTCCGACGGGACGTACTGGCTGGCCCTGGTCGGCATGCGCTCGCCGGTCGTCGACCTATCCTTGCGGATGCCGGGGTTTCGGCGGCGGATGGCGCGGCGGGTGGCGGCGGACGAGTGGCTGTATCCGAACATCAACATCGGCTGCGTGGTCAAGATCGACGATGGCGGGCAGGTGCTGGACGCGCTGTGGGATCGGCATGGGCGCAACCATCCGATGATCACCTCGATGCGGGAGCATCGCGGCTACCTCTATCTGGGCGGCATCCTGAACAATCGGGTCGGCCGTTACCGGATACCGGGCGCGGATCCGGACTGGACGGGCATCGGCAGCTATTGGGGTGCGCGGGCTTGATCGCGGCGCTGCGGGCGCGGGCGTGTTGAGCGCCCTGCGGGCGCGCGCGTGTTGAGCGCCCTGCGGGCGCGGCGGGATGCGTTCCTGGGCCGCGGCCAGGCGTCGGTGACCATTCCGGCGATGGATGGCGCGCTGCGGCCGAACCAGCATCTGGACCGGGCGCGCATCGTGCGGGTGGCGACGGCGCCGGACTGCCTTGTCGTGCGCGGCGACGAGGTGCTCTACGCCAGCGGCGACACGGTGTATCGACTGCGGGCGGGGGCGCCGGCGGACGAGGCAGTGGCGGCGTTCGGGGCGACGGTGACGTGCCTGGCCGCCGATGCGGATGGCGCCCTGGCGGTGGGGCTCGATGACGGGCAGCTGGTCGTGCATCGCGCCTCCGGATCGCAGGTGCTGCACGCGGGCGGCCGCTGCCCGACGGCGCTGGCGTTCGACGGCGGCTCGGTCATCGTCGCGCACGGCTCCGCCGCGCACCCGCCCTCGCGTTGGCGATACGACCTGATGCAGCGTGGCGCCAGCGGCGCGGTGTGGCGGGCGCCGCTCGATGGCGGTGCGCCGTCGCTGCTGGCGGAGGGGCTTGGCTGGCCGGCCGGGCTGCTCGTGCGGGGCGGGGCGGTGATCGTCAGCGAGAGCTGGCGGCATCGGCTGGTGCGGCTCGACGGCCGGGCGGTCACGGCCGTGCTCGACGACCTGCCCGGCTATCCTGGTCGCCTGGCGCCCGACGCCGCGGATGGCGCGCTGCTCGCGCTGTTCGCGCCGCGCAGCCAGCTGGTGGAGTTCGTGCTGCGTGAGCCGGCCTATCGGCGGCGCATGATGGCGGAGATCGACGAGGCCTACTGGATCGCGCCCGCGCTGGCGAGCGGCCGATCGTTCCTCGAGCCGCTGCAGGGCGGCGGGGTGAAGCACATGGCGACGCTCAACCCATGGGCGCCGACGCGCTCCTACGGCCTCGTGGCGCGGCTCGACGCCTCGTGCAAGCCGGTCGCCTCGTGGCATAGCCGGGCGGGCGGCGCCTTCCACGGTGTCACGTCGGCAATCGAGCACTCGGGGGTCCTGCTGGCCTCGTCGGCAGGCGGCGATGCGATCGTGGCCGTGGATGGCCGGGAGGCCGCCGCATGACGGCGCCGTTGCTGGAGCTGCGCCGCGTCAGCAAGAGCTATCGCGGCGTGACGGCGATCCAGGATGTCGACTTCACGCTCGTGGGCAACGAGATCCACGCCATCGTGGGCGAGAACGGCGCCGGCAAGTCGACGCTGACGAAGATCATCGCCGGCGCGGTGGCGCCGAGCAAAGGGGAGATGCTGCTCGACGGGGTGGCCGTCTCGTTCGGCAAGCCGGCCGACGCGCTCAAGGCCGGCATCGCCATGGTCTACCAGGAGACGAGCCTGGTGCCGGCGCTGACGGTTGCGCAGAACATCTATCTGGGGCGGGAGCGCTTCTTCAACCGGCTGCGGCGGATCAACATCGCCGCGCAGCAGGCGCTGCAATCGCTGAACTTCGCCGTCGATCCGGCGGCGATCGTGGCCGGGCTGGGGGCGGCCAAGAAGCAGATGGTCGAGATCGCGCGCGCCGTCGAGATGAGGGCGCGGATCATCATCTTCGACGAGCCCACGGCGACGCTGACGCCGGAGGAGAAGCATCATTTCTTCGCCCTGGTGCGGCGGCTCAAGGCGGCCGGCGTGGCGATCGTCTTCATCTCGCACGCGCTGGAGGAGGCACTGGTGCTGGCCGACAGGATCACCGTGCTGCGCGACGGCGCCTGGGTCGCGAGCGACGCCGCCGGCGCGTTCGATCGCGACCGGCTGATCCAGGCGATGGTGGGGCGGAGCCTATCCAAGGAGCTGCATGGCGAGGTGGCGCAGGCTCGCGCGCCGCGGCCGCGCGGCCGGCAGGTGCTGAGCGTGCAGAACCTGTCGATGGGCGCGATGGTGCGCAACAACTCCTTCTCGCTCTACGCGGGACAGATCACGGGCCTATTCGGGCTGATCGGCTCGGGGCGGACGGAGACGGTCAAGGTCATCGCCGGGGTGGAGAAGCGCGACCTCTTCCATGGCGGCGAGATCAAGTTCGACGGCGAGCCGGTGCGCTTTCGGGTGCCGCGGCCGGCGGTGGAGCGCGGCATCGTCTACGTCACCGAGGACCGCAAGCTCGACGGCTTCTTCGAGACGATGTCGATGGGCGAGAATGTCTATCTCGGCAAGCTCGCCTCGACGCACGACCACACGACCGTGGTGCGGCGGCGCGAGATGGCGTCGCTCGCCGCTCTGTGGCGCAAGCAGCTGACGGTGCGCGCCATCAACGAAGACGCGCGCGCGGTCGAGCTCTCGGGCGGCAACCAGCAGAAGGTGGTGATCGCCAAATCGCTGGTGCAGCGGCCCAAGCTGGTGATCTTCGACGAGCCCACACGCGGCGTGGATGTCGGCGCGATCGCCGAGATCCATCAGATGATCAACCGGCTGGCCGATGACGGGCTGGCGGTGCTGGTAATCTCGTCATACCTGCCCGAAGTGCTGAGCCTGTCGGACCGGATCCTGGTGTTCCGGCAAGGGCGCGTGGTGGAGGAGTTCACCGCCGGCGAGGCGACGCCGGAGCGGATCATGTACGCCTCGGTGCATTGAGGAAGGAAGGCCAGGGCTCTGCCCTGGACCCGCTGGGGCCCGTGGCCCCAGACCCCGATCGTTTTCACGCGCACTGGCACCGATCTCGCCCATGTCCAATAAACAAGAGGTGGATTTTAAAGGCTTCGCCTTTAATGGGGTCCAGGGGCAAAGCCCCTGGCCTTCCTTGGAAACCTGTTATGCTCGTCAAATGCAGTTACACGGCATCCACCATCTCACCGCGATCACCGCCAATGCGCGGGGCAACCATGATTTCTACACCGGCACGCTCGGATTGCGGCTGGTCAAGAAGACGGTGAACCAGGACGACGTCAGCGCCTATCATCTGTTCTACGCCGACGGGCAGGCGAGCCCGGGCAGCGACATCACCTTCTTCGACTGGCCGGCGGCGCCCGCGGTTGCGGGGACGCGGGCGATCGTGCGCTGCGGGTTCCGGGTCGACGGGGCAGCGCTGGATTGGTGGCGGCAGCGGCTGGAGGAGGCGGGGGTTGCGCATGGCGCCGTCGAGACCGTCGACGGGCGGCGCGAGATGGCGTTCAGCGACCCGGAGGGACAGCGGCTGGCGCTGGTCGACGATGGCGGCGTGGGCGAGTCGCATGCGTGGGAGGGTAGCGCGGTGCCCCCGGCGCGCCAGATCCGGGGGCTTGGGCCGGTGGCGATCAGCGTGCCGCGGCTGGACGAGGCGGCACGGTTCCTGACCGGGGTGCTGGCGATGCGGGCCGGGCGCGATTACGCGGCTGCTGACGGGGTGCGGACGCATGTGTTTGAGATGGGCGAGGGCGGGCCGGCGGCCGAGCTGCACGTCCGTACCGAGCCACGGCTGGCGGCGGAGCGGCAGGGCGCGGGCGGTGTGCACCATGTCGCCTTTCGCATTCCGGACGATGCCTATGACGGCTGGGTGGAGCGGCTGGAGCGGCTTGGCGTCGGCAATAGCGGGCCGGTCGACCGCTACTACTTCCGCAGCCTCTATATGCGTGAGCCGAACGGCATCCTCTACGAGATCGCGACAGACGGGCCGGGCTTTGCGACCGACGAGACGATGGACGCGCTCGGCCAGCGTCTAGCGTTGCCGCCGTTTCTGGAGGGACGGCGGACGGAGATCGAGCGTGGGCTGAAGGCGATTTAGGAAGGTCTTCTTTTTTGAAAAAAAGAAGCAAAAAACTTCTGTTCCTTAGAAGTGCCGTCTTAACGGACAAAAGTTTTTTGGTTCTTTTTTTCAAAAAAGAACTCTTACTTTCTTTCATCCTGTCGGGCTGCGTAGCGGCCTCGCGGCCGATCACCATTGCGCAGGCGCTGGACGAGTTGCAGACGCAGCTGCAGGCGGCCGGTGCGGTGAGCGCGACGGCGGCTGGGGCAGGGCAGTTCGAGGCGGCGGCACTGGCGGCCCAGTGCGCGGCGCGGACCGCCAATCCCGCGGTGCCGTTCCTGTCGCACGAGATCACCGTCAACCTGACCGGCAGCTTCACCGCGACCGGCAGCTTCGCCGTTGGGCCGGCCGCTACCGGTGGGCCACCGTTCGGGCTGTCGGCTGGAGGCACGCGGGCGCAGACGCAGGGATTGACGTTGCCGCTGACCTTCGCCGCACTGTCCGAACTGCCGGACGTGGTGACGGCGCAGCGGGTGGCGCTCTATGCCGGATTGCCGAAGGCGGCGCGCGACGTGGAGATCGCCCGGCTGGTCGCCGAGCGGGACGAATTGCGTCAGCGCACCGCGGCGGTTATTGCCAGCTTTGATGCGGCGAAGTGTACAGGAACAAAGTAAAGCTTCTTTTTTATAAAAAAGAAGCAAAAAAGTTCTGTCGGATTCGCCGCAGCTCAGCGCCGGTAGAGTCATCGCGCAAAAGTTTTTTGGTTCTTTTTTTCAAAAAAGAACCGCTTTCTTGCCTTACGGCGGCGGCAGATTCTGGCTCTGCACCGGCGCGACGGGGGAGGTTTGCGGTGGGTAAGTCGGCGCGTCGCTGTAGGCGGGTGGGCGGACATAGGCGGGTGGGCTCGCGTCGCCATGGCGCATCAGGGTGGCGCGCAGCGGGTCGGCGCCGGGATTGTTCACCCGCAGCGCCAGCACGACGTCGACCGGGCCGACCGGCGTGCCGTAGTACGTCTGGTCGCCGACGCTGTCGGACGACATGACGCTGCCCTGGAGAGAAACGCCGGCGTAGAGGCCGCGGGTCTTGGCGAAGACGATGATGTCGGAGTTGAGCCCGGCGGCGGTTGCGCCTTCGATGCCGCCGCCGACGGTGACGAAGGCGACCGAGGCGCCGGCGCCGATCTTGAACTGGCTGTCCATCACCGCGCGCAGGCCGGCCTCGCTGCGGATCAGCATCATCACTTCGGCGTCCTGGATGCCGGCCTGCAGGCCGAACGAGCCGCCGCCCATGCTGTAGAAGGCCGGCGGCGACCAGGTGCCCTGGCCGCCGCGGGCGAGCAGCACGCAGCCGCCGCCCTCGCCGCCGAACAGGAAACCGGCGCGCAGCACGCGCGGGCAGATCATCACCGCGCGCGCCTGACGGAGGACGTCACGCGCCTCCTGGCCGGCGCGGTCACTCAGGATGTCGTTGGCGGCGAGGGTGGAGCGGTCCACCAGCTCCTGTTGGCCGGCCGCGGTCTCGACGTCGGCCCAGGCGGGGGCCCAGGCGGCGCCGGCCGGCAGGAGGAGCAGGGCGAGGAGGAGGCGGAGCATGGCTGCGGTCCTGATGCGATGTGAGAAGTGTATGCCATAACGTGTCGTATTCAGGGCAGAAAAAGAAATGCCTATGCTTCGGTGCAGGACCGGCATCGCTCGGATACCAAGGCGTGCATGCAGGGAGTTGAACGAAGCCGGCGGTTCAGCTTCCCAGGACTTCATCCACTCCAACCACGCGCCAGGCGATCGGGAAGCGCTCCAGCAGGGTCAATGAGAGGTTCTGGATGGCCAGGCGCAGGGCCTGCTCGGCGCTGAGGTCGAGCGCGTGGGCGACGGCGGCGCGGATGGCGCCACCATGGCTGACGACGACGACGTCGCGGCCGCGATGGGCGCCGGCGAGGCGCTCCATCGTCGCGCCGACGCGGGCGATGACCTGCGGCATGCTCTCGCCGCCGGGCGGCTGCTCGTCGGGGCCGATCGGCCAGAACGGGTGCGAGGGTGAACTGAGCCTGGCCGGCAGCTCGGCGTGGCGCAGCCCCTGCCACTCGCCGAGGTGCTGCTCCATCAGGCCGGGCTCGACGGCGGTGTCGGGCGCCAGCTCAGCCTGGCGCCAGATCGCCTCGGCGGTAAGGCGGGTGCGCGACAGCGGGGTGACGACCCAGACGGCGTCACGCGGCAGGCGGGCGGAGAGCGCGCGGTAGGTGGCGACCTGCGAGACCAGGCTGTCGGGGCAGAGCGGCACGTCGTTTTGGCCATAGAGACGGGCGCGCGCGTTCTCCTCGACCAGCGCGTGGCGGATTAGCCAGAAGCGGGTGCAGTCCGGCTCCGGCTCGGGGATCGGCATGTCGTTGGCCATGCGGTCGGTGTAGGCGCTGTTGGTCGTGGTCATGAGCTACTCGCCGATGCTGACAAGGGCGCCGGAGACGCGGGCGGCGCGGAACTGGCTGGCGAACAGCCAGGCGGCGGCGAGCAGCCAGGCGAGGTTCAGCGCGCTGGCGGCGGCCAGCTCGTCCCAGCGCACCGTGCCGGTCGCGACCACGGCGCGTAGCCCTTCGAAGACGTGGCTCGCCGGCAGGGCATCGGCGACCCACCGCAGCGGCTCGGGCAGCACGCTGACCGGGTAGAACACCGCGGCAAAGGGGGTGACGCCGATGAACAGCGACCAGGCGAAGGCCTCCGCGCCGGCGCCGTGGCGCAGGATCACCGACAGCACGCCGAGCGACACCCACCAGCCCATCACCAGCAGGTTGATGACGAACAGCACCAGCACCGGGCCGACGGACAGCACGTCGTAATGATAGAGCAGCCAGGTGACCAAGGCGGCCGGAACGATGCCGACGACGGTGCGCAGGAAGGAGACGCCGAGCAGGGCGGCGACCAGCTCGGAGGGGCGGAGCGGGCTGACGAACAGATGGCCGAGGTTGCGCGACCAGATCTCCTCCAGAAAGCTGATCGCGACCCCGAGTTGGCTACGCATCGCCACCTCCCACAACAGCACCGCGCCGAGCAGGGCGCCGATGGCGATCGCACCAGCGCCGGGCTGGGTGGCGCCGGCATGCGCCAGGCGGGAGGCGAAGAAGCTGCTGGTAAAACCCCAGATCAGCACCTGCAGGGTCGGCCAGTAGGCGAGCTCCAGCAGGCGCGGCCAGGAGCGGCGGTAGAGCGCCAGGTGGCGATACATCAGTCCCCAGATCCGGCGTGCCGAGCCGCTCATGCCCGCCCCTCCGCATCCATGACGTCCTCGGCGACGAGCTCTGCGGCCGTATGAGGCGGCGGCTCGGCGCCACGCGGTTGCCGGTCGCGGGCGATGTCGAGGAACACAGCCTCCAGGTCTTCGCGGCCATAGCGGGCGAGCAGCCCGGCGGGCGTGCCGTGGTCGACGGTGCGGCCCTGGCGCAGCATCAGCACGTCCGAGCACAGGCGCTCGACCTCGGCCATGTTGTGCGAGGCGAGCAGAATGGTGCAGCCGCTCTCGGCCTGGTAGCGCTCGAGCCAGGAGCGCACGAGGTCGCCGGTGTCGGGGTCGAGGCTGGCGGTGGGCTCGTCGAGCAGCAGCAGCTCGGGGCGGTTGATCAGCGACTTGGCGAGCGCCACGCGGGTCTTCTGGCCGGCCGAGAGCAGGCCCGCCGGCCGGTCGAGCAGGGCGGCGAGGTCGAGCTCGGCGGCGAGCTCGTCGATGCGGCGGTCGATGCGGCGGACGCCGTATAGATGGCCGTAGACGCGCAGGTTCTCGCGCACGGACAGGCGCGCCGGCAGGGACAGATAGGGCGAGGAGAAGTTCATCCGCGCCAGCGCGGCGAAGCGGTTGCGGGCGATGTCGTGGCCGAGCACGGTGATGCGCCCGGTCGTCGGTATGAGCAGGCCGAGCAGCATCGAGATCGTCGTCGTCTTGCCGGCGCCGTTGCCGCCGAGCAGGCCGAGGGTGCGGCCGGCCGGGACCGAGAAGCTGACGTCGTCGACGGCCAGCGTGCTGCCGTAGCGCTTGGTCAGGCGGTCAACGGTGATCGCGTCCGGGCGAGCGGCGGGCATGGCGGGGCATTAGGGTGTGACGGGCTTGGCAGCAAGGCTTAGGAAGGAAGGCCAGGGCTCTGCCCTTGACCCGCTGGGGCCGTGAGGCCCCAGACCCCGGTCTTTGATTTTAGCCGGGCGCTTTCTTGCTTGGCGAAGCCGATCAGATTTTGTGCCAGCGGCACTGACCTCACCTGTCGAGCACGGATAAGTAATGGATTTTAAAGGCTTCGCCTTTAATGGGGTCCAGGGGCAAAGCCCCTGGCCTTTCTTTTTTGTGTCGTCTGCTAGGTTGATCCCATGCTGAAGCTGTCCGACGCGCCCGGCACGATCCCTGACGAGCGGCGGGTTTATGCCATTGGCGACGTGCATGGTTGTGACGATCAGCTGGCGGCGATGCATGCGCGGATTGCGGCCGACTGCGCCGAACGGCCGGTGGGCGAGGCGGTGCTGGTGCATCTTGGCGACTATGTCGACCGCGGGCTGGACAGCGCCGGGGTGCTGCGGCGCATCGGCGTGCCGCCGGCCGGCGTCGCACGCGTGGTCAATCTGTGCGGCAATCACGAGGTGATGATGCTGGATGCGCTGGACGGCTGTTCGGATCAGACCGCCGAGGCGTGGCTGCTCAATGGCGGGAGCGCGACGCTCGCCTCGTTCGGCGCCGGCGACGCGCCGCGCGCCGAGTGGGCGGGCCTGGTGGGCGCAGCGACGCGCAAGCAGCTCGACAACCTGAAGCTCCGTCATCTCGAGGGCGGCTACCTGTTCGTGCATGCCGGGCTGCGGCCGGGCGTGGCGCTGGCCGAGCAGTCGGCGCACGACATGCTGTGGATCCGCGAGCCGTTCCTGTCCTCGAGCGCCGACCATGGGCTCGTGGTGGTCCACGGCCACACGCCAAGCGCCCAGCCGGTGCTCCGCCGCAATCGGATTTGCCTCGACACCGGGGCGGCGTTCGGCGGGCGGCTAACCTGCGCCGTGCTGGAGGGCGGCCGGATCGGCTTGATCGCTGTCTGAACACCGGGGCAGGCTTGCCGTGGCGGCCCTGGAGCCGCTAGGCGTAGCCGATGGATGACGCCGCCGTGCCGCAGCATACGCCGGACGACGCGTTCCGCCCGGAACTCGCCGACGACGTCCGCCGCCTCGCCAAGGCCAGCGTGCTGGTGGTCGGCGATGCGATGCTGGATCGTTACCTCTACGGCCAGGTGTCGCGCATCAGCCCCGAGGCGCCGGTACCCGTGCTCGCCGTGCAGCGCGAACTGGCGCTGGCCGGCGGGGCCGGCAACGTGGTGCGCAACCTCACCGCCCTGGGTGCGGCGGTCGCCTTCGTTTCGGTGGTCGGTGATGACCAGCCGGGCTCTGACCTCACCGGGCTGATCGGCGGGCAGCCGAACGTCGAGCCGTGGTTGCTGGTGCAGGGCGCGCGCTGCACCACGGTCAAGACGCGGTTCATCGCGCGCGGCCAGCAGCTGCTGCGGGCCGACCACGAGGAGACCGGGCCGATCCATCCGAAGATGGTGGAGCGGATGCTGCGCATCGTCGGCGACGCGCTGGCGGCGACCTCGGTGACGGCGCTGTCGGATTACGGCAAGGGCGTGCTGGCGGGCGAGGTGCCGGCCAACATCATGGAAGCGGCGCGGCGGGGCGGACGGCCAGTGGTGATCGATCCGTTCGGCGCCGACCTCTCGCGCTACGAGGGCGCGGACCTCGTGGTGATCACGGCGAGCGAGCTCTCGGCGGCCTCCGAGGACGCGGCCGGCATCGCTGCGGCCGCCGGCCGGCTACGCGAGCGGCACCAATTCGGCGGCGTGCTGGTCAATCGCGAGCTGCACGGGCTGACCCTGGTGCAGGCCGGCCTGGAGGCGCTGCACGTGCCGTCGCTGGCGAGCGAGGTGTTCGACAATGCCGGCGCGCAGGACAGCGTGGTCGCGACCATGGCGGCGGCGATGGCGGCTGGGCTCGACCGCTCGGTGGGCGCGCGGCTGGCGGCGCTGGCTGCCGGGATCGTCATCGGCCAGCCTGGCCTGGCGGTGGCGACCGTCGACGACATGCTGGGCGCGCTGACGCCGCAGGGCCGGGCGCTGCGCAAGATCGTCAGCCGCGAGGTGGCCGCCGAGCAGGTCGAGCGGTGGCGGCGGCTCGGCTGGCGCACCGGCTTTGCCGCCGGCATCCTGGACCCGCAGAGCGCGCATGACCGGCGACGGCTGGAGCGGGCGCGGGCCGCCTGCGACCGCCTGGTGGTGGGGCTCAGCGCCGAGGGTTTCGAGCCAGCGACGCCGCTCGCCGAGACGGCGCATGCCGAGACGCTGGCTTTGCTGGCCGGGCTGTCGTCGGTGGACCTGGTGTGCCTCTACGACGAGAGCGGGCCGGAGCAGACGCTGCAGGTGCTGCGGCCGGAGCTGCTGGTGGAGAGCGGCAAGGCGGCCAGCGTGCGGGAGCTGGTGACGAGCTGGGGGGGCGAGGTGCTCGAGGTTTGAAGCAAAGGCGAGGGGCGTCGCCCCTCGACCCGATTAAAGGCGGAGCCTTTAAAATCCATTGGATGGCTTTGCCAAGCGAGACAGCGCCCGTCTGGCTCCAAACAGATGGGGGTCTGGGGCCTCAGACCCCAGCGGAGTCCAGAGGCAGAGCCTCTGGCCTACCAGCGACGCGCCGCGGTGTCGTCGGCCTCGCGCGCCTCCACCCAGCGCGTCTGGCCGTCTGGCGTTGACTCAGACTTCCAGAACGGCGCTGAGGTCTTGAGCCAGTCGATCAGGAAGCCGGTGGCGTCCAGCGCGTCCTGGCGGTGCGGGGCGGCGGCGAGGACCAGCACGATCGCCTCGCCGGCGGGCAGTCGGCCGACGCGGTGGATGACGGTGCAGCCGAGCAGGCCGAAGCGCTCTTCGGCGCGCTCGGCGATGGCGGCAAGCGAGCGCTCGGTCATGCCGGAATAGTGCTCCAGCGTCAGCGCCGTGACCTCCCGTTCGGGCGTGCTGCGCACCGTGCCGACGAAGCAGCCGATGCCGCCGACCTCGTGCCGGCCGTCGCTGAGAGCTGCCAACTCGCGCGCAACGTCGAACGGCTCGGCCTGGACGCGGATTGTCGCCATCTCAGCCGGCCCTCTCAGCCGCCCGTGACGGGCGGGAAGAAGGCGACCTCGTCGCCGGGGGCGAACCGAACGTTGAGCGAGGCGAACTCCTGGTTCAGGGCGACACGCACGAGGCGCGGGTTCTCGAAGGCGGAGGCATGCGCGGCGTCGCGCGCGGCGAGCCAGCCGACAAGCTCGCCCAGCGTTGCAATCCCGGGAGGCGCGACGACGCGCTCCGAGGCGAGGCCGACCCGCTGCCGCATCCAGGCGAAATACAGGATTTCGAGCGTCGTGCCGTCCATCCGGCGCCGGCTATTTCGGCGTCGGGATCGTGGTGACGGTCCCGCTCGGGCCGATGACGGTGCTGGTGCCGTTGCCGTTCGGCACCATGATGGAGCCAGGTGCGACGCCCGGCGTATGGCCGTTCAGTGTGCGGTAGCCTGTTGTGCCGCCGGTGTCGGTGGCGCCGCCGGTGCCGGGGATCAGCACTGTGGTGCCGGTGCTGTCCGGCGTGATCGGCGGCAGCGGCACGTTGGACTGCACGCCCGGGCGGCCGGGCGGGGGAAGCGGCGGCTGATTGTTTTCGGGCGGGGTGGAGCTGCCCTTCTCGTAGGGACGGTGCGGCTTGCCAGGCGGTGCGCCGTTGGGTTGCCCGCTGATCGGGTATTGCTGCTGCTGTTGGCTGAAGTCGGCGTTCTGCTGCCGCTCGATGTCGGCGAGCGAGGGCTGCGGCGGCGGCGGGCCCGGCCAGATATTGCCCGGCTCGGTGAGCAGCGGCGGCGGGGTCGACATGTCGCCCTCGACCTTGCGGGTGTTCTCGGATGCACCCGGCGGCAGGTTCGGGTTCGAGCCCGGCACCTGATGGACGTCGCCCAGGAACGTGTAGAAACCAGAGCCGGAACAGCCGCTTAGCAGCACAGCCGCGGACAGCCAAAGCACTCGACGCATGGGCACCAGGCTCCTAGTGCAGCCAGCGATCAGGTATCGACACCTCATCTCAGGCTGCTCGGCAAAACAGCGAGCGGGAACTTTCGCCCGGCGGGTCGGCGCGCGGCGGGCCCCAGCCGCGTTGCCACCTGAGCTCGCGCGACGCGCCCCGCCATCATGGACACGCCGGCGCGAGGCAGTCTGCCCGTCGGTCACGCGACACTCAAGCGCGCCGCGGTTGCGCTGCGGCATATCGTCTCGGCGGTGTATCAAGGCTGCATCGCGCCGGCGCCCTTCGGCCGGATCCGGCCGACATGCTGCAGCCCGGCCATCAGGTAGTCCCAGCCGGTGATCAGGGTCAGCGCCGCTGCTGTCCAGAGCATCAGCCCGCCGATAAGGCCGACCGGCAGGAATTGCAGGCCGAGCAGCCAGCCAGTGCTGTCGCCGGCGA
This sequence comes from Acetobacteraceae bacterium, assembly GCA_963692975.2. Taxonomy (GTDB): domain Bacteria; phylum Pseudomonadota; class Alphaproteobacteria; order Acetobacterales; family Acetobacteraceae; genus CAXMMR01. The sequence continues at coordinate 22,577 of CAXMMR010000010.1, forward strand.
GCAGGGTGCCGAGGGCGGCCATCTGAAACCCGGTCTTCCACTTGGCCAGCCGGGTCACCGGCAGGCCGACGGCAAGGCCGGCAAGATATTCGCGCAGGCCGCTGACCAGGATTTCCCGCAGCAGGATGATGATCGCCGGATAGAGCGCGAGCAGGGGCAGGCGGCCCTCGCCGGCCAGGATCATCAGGCAGGCGCCGACCAGCAGCTTGTCGGCAATCGGGTCGAGCATGCGGCCGAGGTCGGAGAGCTGGGAGCGCCCGCGGGCGATGCGGCCGTCGAGATAGTCGGTGATGCCGGCGAGGGTGAAGATGACGCAGGCGGCGAGGTCGTAGAGCGGCAGGCGGATGGCGACGCAGGCGACGAGCAGCGGAATGGCCGCAATCCGGGAGAGCGTCAGCAGGTTCGGAAGGTCGGTCAGCATGCGCTCGCGACCGTAAAGGAGAAATCAAGCTTGGGCGAGGTTCAGTAAGGCAAGGCAAGGGGCTTTGCCCCCTTGACCCCATCAAAGGCGGAGCCTTTGAAATCCATCCGTCGTTGTCGCCGTGGTAGAGCGGTGGCGCCTGAAGATTGTCTGCATGGCTTCGCCACGTAAGACCAGGGTTACGCACTTATAAAATGGGGTCTGGGCCGCGGGCCCCAGCGGAGTTCAGAGGCAGAGCCTCTGACCTTACCTCTATCCCTCGTCGAGCCCGATATCGAGCACGGTGACGCTGTGGGTCAGCCAGCCCAGCGAGATCAGGTCGACGCCGCTGGCGGCGATGGCGGGGGCGGTGTGCTCGGTGACGCGGCCTGAGGCTTCGGTGAGGGCGCGGCCATTCACCAGGCGGACGGCCTCGGCCAGCATGGCGGGAGACATGTTGTCGAGCAGGATGGCGTCGGCGCCGATGGCGAGGACAGCGTCGAGCTGGGCAAGGGTGTCGACCTCGATCTCGATCTTGACCAGGTGGCCGGCGGCGGCGCGGGCGGCCAACAGGGCGGGGCGGACGCCGCCGGCGATGGCGATGTGGTTGTCCTTGATGAGCACGGCGTCGTCCAGGCCGAAGCGGTGATTGGAGCCGCCGCCGGCGCGCACCGCGTATTTCTGCACCGCGCGTAGGCCAGGCAGGGTCTTGCGGGTGCAGACGATGGCGGCGTGGTGCGGGCGCACGGCGGCGACGATGCGGGCGGTGGCCGAGGCGATGCCGCTCAGGTGACCGAGGAAGTTCAGCGCCACGCGCTCGCCGGTGAGCAGGCCGCGAGCCGGGCCGCTGATCGTCGCGATGACGTCGCCGGGGGCAACCGGGCTGCCGTCCGGGCGGGCGACCTCGATGGTGAGGCGTGGCTCGATCAGGTGGAAGGCGAGGCAAGCGAGGTCGAGCCCGGCGATGACGCCGGGCTCGCGGGCGACGAGGCGGGCGCGGGCCATCAGGTCCGCCGGAACGATGGCGTCGGTGGTGATGTCGCCGGCGCGGCCGAGGTCCTCGAGCAAGGCGGCCCGCACCAGCGGCTCGAGCATGATCTTCGGTAGTGGCGGCAGGTTGGCGGACACCGCTGTGGGATCTAGGCGGAGCGTCGTGACAGCGTGCCGACCAGCGAGCGGGCGGCGCGGCGGGCCTCCTCCAGGGTGATGAAGCTGCGCGTCGAGCCGGCGGCGGGCTCGGGGAAATCGGTGCGCGCGTGGCCGCCGCGGCTTTCCTGGCGGCGCCACATCGACACCGCCATCATCAGACCGACTGCCGCCGGGCCGTGCTCGGCGTCGGGCAGCAGGGCGGCGATGGCGGCGAGCAGGCCGTCGGCGTCGCGCAGCACGCCGGCATGCTGCGACAGGGTGTCGCGCACGCGGCCGAGCACCGCCGGGTCGGCGGCCGGTGTAATCGGCAGCATCAGCGGGCCGGAGAGCGTGGGCGCGGCGGTGCCGGCGATCGAGGCGCCGACGGCGCGGCCGGTGACGGCGGCCTCGGGCAGCGAGTTGCTGGCCAGGCGATTGGCGCCGTGCAGGCCGGTGCCGGCGGCCTCGCCGCAGGCCCAGAGGCCAGGGAGGGAGCTGCGGCCGTCGGCGTCGGTGGCGATGCCGCCCATGTGGTAGTGCGCGGCCGGGCGGATCGGGATCGGTGCGCTGGCCGGGTCGATGCCGGCGGTGAGGCACGTCGCGGCGATCGAGGGGAAATGCTCGGCGAAGTGGATGCCGAGATGGCGCGCGTCGAGGAACACCGGGCCGCGGGCGAGCGCCTGCCAGACGGCGCGGCTGACGACGTCGCGCGGCTCGAGCTCGGCGCGCGGATAGGCGCCGGCCATGAAGCGCTCGCCGGCAGCGTCGATCAGGATCGCGCCCTCGCCGCGGACGGCCTCGCTGACCAGCGGCATCGGGTCCTGCCCGACGTCGAGCGCGGTCGGGTGGAACTGGACAAACTCAAGATCGGTGAGGCTCGCGCCGGCGCGGGCGGCGATGGCGATGCCGGCGCCGATGTTGCCGAGCGGGTTGGTGGTGTGGCGATACAGGCCGCCGAGGCCGCCGGTGGCGAGCACGACGGCGCGGCTGCGCAGCACCGTGGTCAAGCCGTCGATCCGTGCCAGCAGCCCGGCGACGCCGGCGGCGTCGGTCAGCAGGTCGAGCGCCACGGCGTTCTCGACGACGGTGATCGACGGGGTGCGGCGCACGGCCTCGACGGTGGCGCGCATGATCTCGCGGCCGGTGGCGTCGGCGGCGTGAACGATGCGGCGCTGGCCGTGCCCGGCCTCTAGGCCAAGAGCGATGCGGCCATCGGGCTCGTAGTCGAAGCGCGCACCAAGGGCAGCCAGCGCGTCGACGACCTCGGGGGCGCGGGCGACGATGGTGGCGGCGGCGGCCGGATCGCACAGGCCGGCGCCGGCGGCGAGCGTGTCGGCCAGGTGCTGGGCTGCGTCGTCATCAGAGCCCATCGCGGCGGCGATGCCGCCCTGGGCCCAGCCGCTGGAGGCCTGCTCGCCGAGCGGAAAGGGGGTGAGCAGCAGGACCGGGCGAGGCGCCAAGGCGAGGGCGGCGGAGAGGCCGGCCAAGCCGCCGCCGACGATGATCGGACGGTCTTCGGAACTGGTCATGGAGTACATCCGGTGCGGGAAGGAAGAGGTTCTTTTTTGGAAAAAAGAACCAAAAAACTTCTGTCAGTTGATGTTGGCCGGTGGGTAAGTGTATTGCCTTACGGATAACAGTTTTTTGCTTCTTTTTTTCAAAAAAGAAGCGCTTTGCTAGACCGCCAACATCCGCTCAACAGCCTGCCTTGCGCGAACAGCGACAGTTGGGTCGATGGTGACTTCGTGCTGGCCGCGCTCGAGCGAGGCGCGAATGTTAGCCAGGGTGATGCGCTTCATGTGCGGGCATAGGTTGCACGGGCGGACGAAATCGACCTCTGGGTGAAGCACGGCGAGGTTGTCGCTCATCGAGCACTCGGTGATCAGCACCACCGTCTTGCCGGCGGCGCGGGCGACGTAGCTGCTCATCTCGGCGGTGGAGCCGGAGAAATCGGCTTCGTAGACAACGGCGGGCGGGCACTCTGGGTGGGCGAGGACGATCACGCCGGGATGAGCGGCGCGCAGCTCGCGGATCTGCTCGGGGGTGAAGCGCTCGTGAACCTCGCACTCGCCGGCCCAGGAGATGATCCTGACGCCGGTCTCGCGGGCGACGTTGGCGGCGAGGAAGCGGTCGGGGATCATGATGACCTCCGGCACGCCGAGGCTTTCGACCACGCGCTTCGCGTTGCCCGAGGTGCAGCAGATGTCGCTTTCGGCCTTCACCGCGGCGGAGGTGTTGACGTAGGTGATCACCGGCAGGCCGGGATGGGCGGCGCGGAGCGCGCGGACGTCGTCGGCGGTGATGCTCTCGGCGAGCGAGCAGCCGGCGCGCAGGTCCGGGATCAGCACGCGCTTGTCCGGGTTCAGCAGCTTGGCAGTTTCGGCCATGAAGTGCACGCCGGCCATGACGATGGTGCCGGCATCGATGCCGATGGCCTCACGGGCCAGTGCAAGGCTGTCGCCTACGACGTCGGCGACGCAGTGGAAGATCTCCGGCGTCTGATAGTTATGCGCCAGGATCACCGCGTCGTGCTGGCGCTTGAGGTGCAGGATGGCGTCGATGTCGTCGGCAAAAACCGGCCACTCGAGACGCGGAATGACCCGGCTGACGCGATCGTAGAGCGGGCTGAGGCGCTCAAGCTGGTCTACGTTCGACATCCGACGGGGCTTCCTCGAGCAAACCTTATGCTCATTGTGAGCATTGTGCAGTCGAATATTATGGCGAGGGTGGCATGAGTCAAGGCCCGCAACTGCCTCGCGCCCGCCTGATGGCCCTGTCGGGGCCTTGCCTGGCCTACCCGCGGCCCGAGCAAGAGATGCATGCTGCTCCAGGCGCAAACGCCGTCAGGCGGCCTCCCAGCCGTCTGACGCTGCCTTGACTCGATCGTGGCGCCCGTGCCGCTCAGCCCTGATCGAGGGTGAACCGTGCCATCACGGACCAGTCGTAATCGCCGAGACCGGCATCGACAGCCTGCCGCATGCGGCCATGCACCGCATCCAGCATCGGCAGGGCGCGGCCGGCGCCGGTGGCGGCCTCGTGGGCCAGGCGGAGGTCCTTCAGGCCCAGCGTCGCCTTGAAGCCGGGCTTGTAGTCGTTTTCGGCGATTTTGGCGGAATAGACCTGATAGGAGCGGCTGCCGAACAGGGTGCCGAGGATCAGCTCGAAGAAGCGCTCGCGCTCGAGTCCGTTCGCCTCGGTCAGCACCACCGCCTCCGCCATCGCCTCGATCGCCATGGTGATCATCATGTTGCAGGCGATCTTGGCGGCGTTGGCGGTCGGCGCCTCGCGGCCCACGTCCCACACGCGATGGCCGATCACGTCAAGGATGGGTCGCACCCGATCCAGCGCCTCGGGGTCGCCGCCGGCGATGATGTTGAGCTCGCCCTTGGCGGCGACGTCGGGCCGGCCGAGGACCGGCGCCGAAACATAGCCGACCGCGGCGCCCGCATGCGCCGCGACCAGCTCGTGCGCGAAGGCGACCGAGATGGTCGAGGTGACGACGTGGACCAGCCCGGCCGGCGCATGGGCGAGCAAACCCGGCGCCAGGATGACGCTGCGGATCGCGTCGTCGTCGGACAGCATCGTCATCACCGCGTCTGCCGCGAACGCCTCGGCCGGAGAGCCGACCATGGTGACGCCATCGACGCCGCCGCCCGACCGGTTCCAGGCCCGCACCTCGTGGCCCGCCGCGGCAAGGTTGTTCGCCATGGCGCGACCCATCGCGCCCAGGCCGATAAAGCCGATTTTCATGTGTCACGCTTTCAAATGATGGAGGGAGAGGAAACGTCACGCAGATCATCACAGGTGCATCGTGTTCAGTCATGATCTTGCCCGGAGCCGTTGGCGAGCCGCCGCATGCGGCCCAGCCGCTCAGGCGCCGAGGTCGCCGTCGATGGTGTGCGTGGCGCTCGTGGTGCCGCGCGCCTGCGGACCGGCGAGGTAGAGGACGGGGCTCGCGACCTCGTGAGGGCGGGGACGATCAACGCCTCCTCAACGTGCCGCAGGCCGCCGCCCTGGCGCCGCCGGTGCTGTTGGCGCAACGCTAGGCGGGACGCGTTTGCCCAGGCGCGCGCCTCTTACCTGAGGCGATTGCTGTTCGCCTCGTATTGATAGGAGTTTGCTCATGCAGATCGGCATCATCGGCGCGGGGTATGTCGGCCGCTCTTTGGCCGGCGCAGGCGTGAAGGCCGGGCACGAGGTGATGATCAGCAACTCTCGTGGCCCGCGGACCTTGTTCAGCGAGTGCGCCATCATCGGCTGCAAGGCGGGCAGCATCGAGGAGGCGGCGAGGTTTGGCGACCTCGTCATCGTCGCCATTACGATGAAGCATTACAAAGCCGTTCCGGTTGAGCCGGTAGCCGGCAAGATCGTCATCGACACGAACAACTACTATCCGGGTCGCGATGATGCGATTGCCGAACTGGACAGCCACGCGACGACCAGCAGCGAGATGCTGGCGCGGCATCTGGCGACGTCGAAGGTGGTCAAAGCATTCAACGCGATCCTGATGCCGGATTTTGACCGGGATGGTCGGCCCTCCGGCTCGATGGATCGGCGCGCCTTGCCGCTCGCCGGTGACGACGCGGATGCGAAGAGGGTTGTTGCGGGTTTGCACGATCAATTCGGGTTTGACCCGATCGATGTCGGCGCGCTCGCCGAGGGCTGGCGCTTCCAGCCGGAGACGCCGGTTTACTGTATCCGCTTCAACCGGGACTGGATCAAGCGCGCTCTGGCCGAGGCGACCCGCTAGCAGCGCTGTCGAGGGCAGCGACGAACTCGCCGTCTAGACAAGAACAACGAACGGATTTCAAAGGCTCCGCCTTTGATGGGGTCAAGGGGCAAAGCCCCTTGCCTTCCTGCTTTTACTCGACGCTCTCAAAGCCGCCCGACTGGCGGGCCCAGAGCCGCGCATAAGCGCCGCCGGTGGCGAGCAGGGCGGCGTGGGTGCCTTGCTCGACGATGCGGCCGTGATCCAGCACGATCAGGCGGTCCATGCGCGCGATGGTCGACAGGCGGTGAGCGATGGCGATCACGGTGCGGCCTTCCATCAGGCTCGCGAGCTGCTCCTGGATCGCCGCTTCGACCTCGCTGTCGAGCGCCGAGGTCGCCTCGTCGAGGATCAGGATCGGGGCGTCCTTGAGGATCACGCGGGCGATGGCGATGCGCTGGCGCTGGCCACCGGAGAGCTTGACGCCGCGCTCGCCGACTTCGGCGTCGAAGCCGCGGCGGCCGCGGTTGTCGACCAGGCCCTCGATGAAGTCGAGCGCGTGCGCCTGGGCGGCGGCGCGGCGGACTTGCGCCTCGGTGGCGCCGGGACGGCCGAAACGGATGTTGTCGCGGATCGAGCGGTGCAGCAGCGAGGTGTCCTGCGTCACCATGGCGATGTGGTGGCGGAGACTCTCCTGGGTGACGGCGGCGATGTCCTGGCCGTCGATCAGGATGCGGCCGTGCTCGACCTGGTGCAGGCGGAGCAACAAGTTGACCAGGGTGGACTTGCCCGCACCCGAGGTGCCGATAAGGCCGACGCGCTCGCCGCCGCGGACCACCAGGTCGAGCTCGTGCAGCACGCCGCGGCCGCCGCCATAGCCGAAGCCGACCTGGTCGAAGCGGATCTCGCCGGGACCGACCTCGAGCTCGCCGGCCTCCGCCAGGTCCGGCTCCTGGCGTGGCACGGCGATCGAGTTCATGCCGTCCTGGACCATGCCGACGCTCTCGAAGATGCTGGTGACGTTCTGCGACACCCAGGTGGAGAGCGAGGCGACCTGCCAGGCGAGCGGCAGGGCGGTGGCGATCATGCCGACCGGGATGCGGCCGGCGGACCATTGCAGCAGCGCGTCGGCGCCGGTGCCGACGATCAGGCAGGCGTTCAGCGCGTTCAGGCAGAACACGAACAGGGTGTTGAGCCGGGTCTGGCGGCGGAACAGGTGGGTCTGATCCTCCAACGCTTCCTGGACGAAAGCATCTTCGTCACGGGCGCGGGCGAACAGCTTGACGGTGAGGATGTTGGTGTAGCTGTCGACGATGCGGCCGGTCAGCGCCGAGCGCGCCTCGGAGGCACGGCGGGAGCGATCGCGCATGCGTGGAACGAAGGTGCGCAGCAGGATTAGAAACAGCGCGAACCAGATGATCAGCGGCACGGCGAGGCGCCAGTCGGTGCTGCCGAGCAGGGCCAGCGCCGAGATGCCGTAGATCAGGATGTGCCAGACCGAGTTGGTCGAGCTGACGATGGTCTCGCGCAGGGACGGGCCGGTTTGGACGACGCGGTTGGCGACGCGGCCGGCGAAGTCGTTCTGGAAGAAGGTCCAGCTCTGGCGCACGACGTGCCAGTGCGACTGCCAGCGCACGAGGTTGGACAGGCCGGGCGTGATCGCCTGGTTGGTGACCAGCCCTTGGGTGAACTGCACCACCGGGCGGACCAGCACCAGGGTGACCGCCATCAGCAGGAGCAGGTGGGCGTGGCGGGCGAACAGCTCGGCCGGCGTGTTGGTGCCGGCGAGGGAGACGACGCGGCCGATGAAGTAAGGGATCGAGAGGTCGAGCAGGGCGACGCAGAGGGCGAGGACCGTGAGGGCTGCGATCAGCGGGCGGATCTGGCGGGCGTAATACCAGTAGAAGGCGAGCAGCCGGTCGGGCGGCGCCTTGATGACCGGGTTGCCGATCGGCGGGAGGAGACGCTCGAAGAAGCTGAACATGGCAGGGAGATGGTGCGGTGCGGTAGCAAAGGTAAGGAAGCGCTTCTTTTTTGAAAAAAAGAAGCAAAAAACTTTTGCTCTCGGTGGTGCGTCTAAGATGGCGTAGGCAGCGCCAAGTCACGGCTGCCAATGGATAGAAGTTTTTTGGTTCTTTTTTTCAAAAAAAGAACCCCTCGCTTCCTACTCGTCGTAGCCGACGAGCGCTTCGACCGGAACATCTAGTTTCGTTCTTCCGTGCAGGAAGCTGAGCTCGATCAGCACTGCCGCGGCCGGGACGAGTGCGCCGACGTTGCGGAGCAGCTGGATGCCGGCGGCCAGGGTGCCGCCGGTGGCGAGCAGGTCGTCGACGATGACGACGCGCTGGCCGGGCGCGATGGCGTCGGCCTGAATCTCCAGCCGGTCGGTGCCGTATTCGAGCGCGTAGTCGAGGGCGACGGTGCGGCCGGGGAGCTTGCCGGGCTTGCGCAGCATGGTGAAGCCGAGGCCCAGCTTGAGGGCAAGCGGGGCGGCGAGCAGGAAGCCCCGGCTCTCGATGCCGGCGATGCTGTCCGGCTGATGGCGGGTGACCAGCTTGGCGAGCCGGCCCATCGCGACCTGCCAGGCATCGGCGTGCTGCAGCAGGGTGGCGATGTCGTAGAACAGGATGCCGGGCTTGGGGAAATCCGGTATCCCGCGGATGTGGTCCTTGAGGTCCATCGTCGGCTCCCTGGCAATCGGCTGTATAGCCGGTGGCATTGGCGGGCAAGGTAGGCTAGGCCCGGGCGATGTCGCGCACCCCGATTGCCGTGATTGCCGGACTGCTGTTCTTCACCGCCTGGGTGGTCGCGGCGGTGACGCTGGCGGACGTGCCGATGCACTGGGCGGTGCGGGCGGTGTATTTTCTGGTGGCCGGGTTCGTCTGGGTGTTTCCGATCCGGTGGCTGATGCTGTGGGCGGTGCATCAGCGCTGAGCGGTACCGGAAGGTCTTGGCTGGTCGGAGTAAGAGGATTCGAACCTCCGGCCCCTGCGTCCCGAACACAGTGCTCTACCAGGCTGAGCTATACTCCGGCCAAGGTGGCGGGATATACCGCCCGCCCGCCAAGGCGGCAACCCCGTGCGGCCGGGCATCAGGCCCGGGCCGCACGGGTGCTGCTTACTCCTTTACCAGGTTAGGCAGGTAAGGCACGCCGAGGCCGGTCACGTCGTTGTAGCCGGGCGAGGTGTCGTTGAAGACGTCGTCGAGGCCCTCGCAAATCTTGGCGCTGCACACTTGCAGGGCGAAGGGCGCGGTGATGATCAGCGTCGGCACCGAGTTGATCGTCACGACCCGGACCTCGTTGAGGTCGGCGGCGTAGCCGCGCAGCACGGCGGTGGCCGTGGTCGGCGGGGTGATGGCGTTGAGCGCGCCGGCCTTGTAGTTCGTCGCCGTGCCCATGCCGATCGAGTAGAAGAGCGGGTTGGCGAAGCCGACAACCGCCTTGCCGCGGGCCAGGCGGGCCTGGTTCAGCACGGCGACTGTGCCGGCCATCAGCGGCGAGGAGAGGCTGGTGCCGCCGATGTCGTTCTCGCAGTACTCGGTGGTTGCGGTGCTCTTGGTGCAGCCGGAATCCGCAAGCTTGCTGCCGGCGATGGTGAAGGTTTCGCCGAACAGGTAGCCGGTGTATGGGTCGCCCACCATCGCCACGTCCGGGCTTACGCGCATCGGCGTCGGCAGCGTCACGGTGTCGCCGCTGGCCTCGTTCAGCGTGGTGGCGAGCGCGCTCGACACCAGCGTCGCCTGGTAGGCGGGCTGCGCCTCGAGCAGGCTGATGCCGCCGCCGGAGCCGGAATAGAAGGTGAAGTCGGCAAAGGTGAGACCGTATGCGGTCGTCGTGGTCAGGCCGCTGGTGGTGATCGAGGTGCTGCTGTTCACCGTCGCGTCTGCCAGCAGATCGCGGTAGTTGCCCCAACCATACTCGATCTTGTTGCCGGCGGCGTTCTTGACGCCGAGCGAGGTGCCGCCAACGCCGGTGACGTAGGCGCTGGTGGCCTCCCACGAGCCGCTGGCGACGCCGTTGAGCTGCGACAGGTCGCCGTCGTCGCCGGAGGAGAACAGCACCGTAATGCCCTCAGCCGCCGCAGTCATGAAGGCTTGGTCCTCCATGGCGACGTCGGCCGCCGGCACCGCCTCGCCGCCGTTACCGTAGCTGTTGGTGATGATGTCGGCCTGCTTGTTGTAGATCGTGTTGAGCAGCGCGACGGTCAGCGCGACGCCATTGTCGGTGGAGCCGACATAGACGATCGAGGCGCCGGGCGCGGAGCCATGGATTGCGGCAAGGTCCAGCGACTGCTCCTCCCACCAGCCATAGGCGTTGGTGACCTGGGCGGCGGGGACGTCGTAGATGCCGGTCGGGATGATCTGCTTGAAGTTTGCCGCCGTGAGCGAGGGCAGGTCGTGGTTCTTCGCGTATTTGTTGCCGTCGGCCTGCAGGGTCGGCGAGGCGTAGGCGTCGATAAAGGCGACGGTCACGCCGGCGCCGTCATACTTCACCTTGTCGAAGCCGTAGGCGGCCTGGACCTGGGCCGGCGTATAGCCGCAGATCAGCCACGGCATCGTCTTGTCGTAGACGCCGGGCTTGGTGCTGAGCGTCGCCTTGAGGTCGCCGAAATAGGTGTCGCAATACGGCGAGGGGTTGCTGGCGGCGACCGGCGGCGGGGTCACGGTGGCGCCGGCCACGTTGGCCGGGGCGATCGCGGCGCCGACGGTCACCGAGCGGTGCAGTGGCTGCTTGAGGAACGTCGTGTCGTCGAGGCCCTCGATGTAGAGGATCTTGCCGGCCATGGCGGCCGGCACGCGCGGCGCCTCGCGGTTGGCGCGCAGCGCCATGGCGCCGTAGCGATAGGTCTTTTGGGTGACGCCAAAGGCGCTGCGGAGCTGGCCGACCGTGGCCAGGGCCGACACGTAGGCGTTCGCCGGACCGACGGTGATCTCCGACATGCCGGCGCGGTTCAGCATCGCCGCAACCGCGGCGGCGTCTTCGGCGGCGGGGGCGAACTCGCTGCGGAAGGTCGACGGGGTCAGATAGTGCCCATACATCGGACTGCCGGGCTTGGAGACCTCGTCGGCGACCTGCTTGAGCTCGTCACGATGGCGGAGCGCCATGTGGACGACGATCGCGACCGCCTTGCTGCCCGACGGCGTGCCGATCGCGGGCGCGACGGCGACCCAGGCGGCGACGTTGCCGGGGATGGTGGCAGTGTCTGCGGCGTGCAGCGCCGGCGCGGCGGCCACGAGAGCGGCCGAGGCGAGCAACAGACGTCTTGTCCTGTTGGCCAAGCGATCAATCCTTTTGAGAGCGTCGGGGGGATGGGCAAACTGCGCGGTCCAGGCGCGGACCGTCAGCAGCTAAGCCATCCGCGTGCCACACTGGCGCCGCCGCGGCGGCGGGCGGAGGGTTCTCCGAAGATGATGCCGATGTACTACAGGCGGGTGAAATCGCCGGTGCCGGGCGCACTATCGGCCAGGCGGGCGAGCACCGTCTGCACGTCGGGGAGGATGTCGAACAGGCCGCGCAGAGCCGGATCGGTGAAGCCGTCCTCGATCGTGGCCTCCAGCGCGGCGAGCAGGCGGGTTGCCCAGCCGTGCTGGTCGCAGATCAGGATCGGCTTGTCGTGCAGGCCGAGCTGGCGCCAGGTGATGATCTCGACCGTCTCATCCAGGGTGCCAATGCCGCCTGGCATGGTGACGAAAGCGTCGGCGCGCTCGAACATCAGCTGCTTGCGGCTGTGCATGCTGTCGGTGACGACCATTTCGCTGACGCCGGAATGGGCGACCTCGAAGCGGGTAAGGAACTCGGGGATGACGCCGAGCACATGGCCGCCGCCGGCGAGGACGGCATCGGCGACGATGCCCATCAGGCCGATGTTGCCGCCTCCATAGATCAGCGTGATGCCCTGCTGCGCAAGGCCGGCGCCGAGCGCCCGCGCGCCTTCGGCGTGCCGGGGATCATCACCGGTCTTGGAGCCGCAGAACACCGCGACGGTTTTGATCCGGGGCATTAGGAAAGCGGTTCTTTTTTGCAAAAAAGAACCAAAAAACTTTTGTCCGTTGAGACGGCGATCGGCACGACTTGCATCCTAACTGATAGAAGTTTTTTGCTTCTTTTTTTCAAAAAAGAAGGCCTGTCTTACGCTTGCTTGCGCTCAATCAACGATCGTCTGATCTTGCGTCCGCGCGTGACCTTGTCGGTGATGTAGTCGCCGTCGCCCCAGCGGATGGCGCGGGCCATCGCCTGGGCGTCCTCGGTAAAGCGGGCGAGCATCTCGAGCAGCGCCTCGCGGTTGTTGAGGAAGACGTCGCGCCACATCGTTGGGTCGGAGGCGGCGATGCGGGTGAAGTCGCGAAAGCCGGAGGCGGCGAAGTTCAGCACCTCGTCGCGGGTCTCGTCGGCGAGGTCGTCGGCGGTGCCGCAGATGGTGAAGGCGAGCAAGTGCGGCAGATGGCTGACGATCGCGAGTACGCGGTCGTGGTGGGCCGGGTCCATCACCCGGGTCATGGCACCGCAGCGGCGCCAGAGCTCGGCGACGGCCTCGACGGCGGGCTCGCCGGTGCCGGGCGGCGGGGTGAGCAGGGTCCAGCGGCCGTCGAACAGCTCGACGAAACCGGCGTCCGGGCCGGAATGCTCGGTGCCGGCGAGCGGGTGGGCGGGAACGAAGTGCACGCCGACGGGGATGTGCGGGCCGACGTCGCGGATCACCGACATCTTGGTCGAGCCAACGTCGGTGAGGATGGCGCCGGGGGTGAGGTTTGGCGAGATGCGGGCGGCGATCTCGGCATAGGCGCCGACCGGGGCGCAGAGCATGACGCAGTCGGCACCGCGGACGGCCTCGGCGGGGTCGGGCTCGATGCGGTCGGCGATGGCGAGTTGGCGCAGCCGCTCCAGCGTCGTCTCGCTGCGATCGGCGATGACGACCTCGCGGGCGATGTCGCTGCGGGCGCGGGCGATCCGGGCGACCGAGCTGCCGATCAGGCCGGCGCCGATCAGGGTGAGGCGCTGGAAAAGCGGCTCAGCCATCAGCGACGCTGTTGTTGCGGGCAAAAGCCTCGAAGGCGGCGGCGACGAGCTCGACCTCCTCGTTGGTGCCGATGGTGACGCGCAGATGGGCGGGCAGGCCGTAGCCGCCGACGGCGCGCACGATCAGGCCGCGCCGGCGCAGGCTCGCATCGGCCGCCGCGGCGCGCTCGGGCGAGCCGAGATCGACCAGGATGAAGTTGGCCTCGCTCGGCGTGATTGGCAGGCCGACGGCGGCGAGGCGGACAGCGAGGGCTGTGCGAGCGCGGGCGTTGTGGCCGGCGCAGCGCTCGACCCAGCCGGGCTCGGAGAGGGCGGCGATGCCGGCGGCGGCGGCCGGCACGCTGACGTTGAACGGGCTGCGGATGCGGTTCATCGCGTCGACGATGGCGGGCGGCGCGTAGGCCCAGCCGAGCCGGGCGCCGCCCAGGCCCCACATCTTGGAGAAGGTGCGCAGCATCACGGTGTTGTCGCCGGCCTCGACGAGGGCGGCGCCGGCCTCGTAGTCGGCGCGGGCGACGTATTCGGCGTAGGCGGCGTCGAGCACCAGCAGCACGTCGGGCGGCAGGCGGCGGCGCAGGTGGAGCAGGGCGTCGCGGTCGATCAGGGTGCCGGTGGGATTGTTCGGGTTGGCGATGAAGACGAGGCGGGTGGCGATCGTCACGGCGGCGAGCAGGGCGTCGACGTCGGTGGTGAGCCGGCGCTCGGGGGCCTGAACGATGGTGCAGCCGGCGTAGCGGCCGGCGATCTCGTACATGGCGAAGCCGTGCCGGGACATCAGCAGCTCGGTGCCGTGGCCGCCGTAGATCAAGGCGAGCTGGTAGATCAAGTCGTCCGAGCCGGCGCCACAGACGATGCGCTCGGGGTCGAGGCCGAAGCGGTTGGCGATCGCCTGGCGCAATGCGGCGGCGGAGCCGTCCGGGTAGCGGTGCAGCCCGGCGGCGGCGGCGGCGCAGGCGGCGATGGCGGTAGGCGGCGGGCCGAAGGCGCCCTCGTTGGAGGATAGTTTTATCACCCGCTCGACACCGGGGACGCGGCTCTCGCCGCTGCGGTAGGGCGCGATGGTCAGCACTTCGGGTCGGGGCCGCGGGCTCATGAGGCGCTCGATGGAATGGCGTAGGCGCCGAGGATGGCGGGCTTGGCAGGGCCGGGGAGTGGTCCGGCCAGGGTGGCGAGGCGGGCGGCAAGGCCGTTATCGATCACCTCGACGAAGCCGTCGAGCTCCACCAGCGCGTGCTCGCCCTGCAGGATCGTGCGGCCGGCGGGCAGGCCGGCGACGGCGAGGGCGGCATCCAGGCGGGGCCTGGCGGTGTGCGGCGGCAGGGTGAAGGCAAGCAGGGTGCGATCGTCGCTGCTGGGGTCGGGCGGGCTTGCGGCCACCACGAGTGCTGCGCCGGGCAGGCCGGCCGGAGGTGCGGGGCGCCAGAACGGCAGCCGGCCGACCACGTGCAGGCGCGCCGCCGCAGGGTCGAGCAGGGCTGGCCACCAGGCGGGCGCGCGCTCCTCCGGCATTGGTAGCACGGCGAGGGTGGCGGCGCCGGCGCGCAGCGCGGCGATGGCGTCGGCGGGGGTGGGCCAGGCGGTGAGCGGGGTGAGGGCGCCGAACTGCTCGCGCGCGAGGGCGATCAGCGCCGGATCGTCGGCGCCGACGCTGATCGAGAACGGGCCCTGCAGCGCCGTCGAGCCGGCGAGCAGCTCGCGCCAGACGCGGATGACGGTTTGCGCGCGAAGATGGCCGCGGTCCTGCGCGAGCAGGCGGCGCAGGATCGTCGCCTCGCGGCCGGGGCGGATCTTGACCGGGCCCTTGACGGCGAGCGCGCCGATCCTGGCCGACAGCGCCGCCCGGCGCACCAGTGCGGCGAGCAGGGCGTCGTCGGTGCGATCCAGCTCGGCGCGCAGGTCGGCAAGGTCGTCAGACATCTGCGCGCACAGATAGCCGAGCCGCGGCCGCAGGCCAACGGATGCCGGGGTGCTAGGGGAGCGGCCCGCTCCCCTAGCCTTCCTGTCTTTCTGCGGCTATTTCCGACCGGCTATGGACCAGCCTGTCCCACTGCCCGAGGTCGACCACACGCATGTCGACTTCGCCGACGGGCTCGCGCTGGAATGCGGCCTGGTGCTGCCGTGGCTCAGCGTCGCCTACCGCACCTATGGGCGGCTGAACGCCGAGCGGTCCAACGCCATCCTGCTGTGCCATGCGCTGACCGGCGACCAGTATGCCGCCGAGCGCCAGCCGGCGACCGGCAAGCCGGGCTGGTGGGCGGCCGTGGTCGGGCCGGGGCGGACGATCGACACCGACCGCTTCTTCGTCATCTGCAGCAACGTGCTGGGCGGCTGCATGGGCACCACCGGGCCGCGCTCGCCGCGCGACGGGCGTTCGGGCGAGCTGTGGGGGACCGACTTTCCGCCGATCACGCTGCGCGACATGGTGCGCGCCCAGGCCAAGCTCGTCGCCCATCTCGGCATCGAGCGGCTGTTCGCCGTCGTCGGCGGCTCGATGGGCGGCATGCAGGTGCTGGAGTGGGTGGCCTCCTACCCCGAGCAGGTGTTCGCCGCGGTGCCGATCGCGGCCGCGGCATTCCACTCGGCGCAGAACATCGCCTTCAACGAGGTGTCACGGCAGGCGATCTTCGCCGACCCGGACTGGGATGGCGGGCAGTATATCCGCTCCGGACGGATCCCGGCGCGCGGGCTCGGGGTCGCGCGGATGATGGCGCACATCACCTACCTCTCCGAGGAGGCGCTGACCCGCAAGTTCGGCCGGCGGCTGCGGCGCGACCCTTACAATGCGGCCTCGCCGGCCGATGCTCTCCAAGGGGTGGGGCCGGTCAGCCTGTTCGGCGACATGTTCGAGGTGGAGAGCTATCTGCGCCACCAGGGCAGCAGCTTCGTGCGCCGCTTCGACGCCAACTCGTATCTCACGATCACCCGGGCGATGGACTACTTCGACCTCTCGGCCGAGCATGGCGGGGACGTGGCGGCCGCGTTCGCCGGGGCGGCGAGCCGGTTCTGCATCATCTCGTTCTCGTCGGACTGGCTGTTCCCGACCGCGCAGTCCCGGGCGCTGGCGCATGCGCTGAACCGCGCCGGCGCCAATGTCAGCTTCGTCGAGATCGAGAGCGACAAGGGGCATGACGCGTTTCTGCTCGACGAGCCGGATTTTCATCGCACGGTGGCGGGGTTCCTGGCCGGCTGCGCCGAGCATGCGGGTCTGCGGTGAGGGGCGAGGTTCGCGCGCGCGCCGGGCGCGACGTCCGGCTTGACCTGCGGCTGATGGCCGAGATGATCGCGCCGGGCTCGCGGGTGCTCGACATTGGCAGCGGCGACGGCTCGCTGATCGACCACCTGTTTCGCAACCGCAGCTGCGACGCGCGCGGGCTCGAGCTCGACATGGCCGAGGTCACGCGTTCGGTGGCGCATGGCCTGCCGGTGATGCATGGCGATGCCGACCACGACCTCGCGCAGTATCCGGATGGGGCATTCGACACGGTGGTGCTGTCGCGCACCCTGCAGGCGGTCGAGCGGCCGCGCGAGGTGCTGCGGCAGATGCTGCGGATCGGCACGCGGGCGATCGTCAGCTTTCCCAATTTCGGCCACTGGCAGGTGCGGCTGCAGCTGCTCGGGCGGGGGCGGATGCCGATGACGCGCGCCTGGGGACGGCCGTGGCACGAGACGCCGAACATCCATCCGTGCACGGTGCGCGACTTCGTCGAGCTGTGCCGGCAGGACGGCTACGTGGTCGAGCGCTGGCTGGCGGTGGACGAGTCCGGGCGGCGGGCGCCGTGGGCGCGCTCGATCTGGCTTGCCAACTTGTTCGGCGAGCAGGCGTTGTTTCTGCTGCGCCGCGCAGGACATATCGTCACGCCATGAGTTCGTCGAAGCTGGCCTTCGCCTCCGCCGCCCTGTGCCTGATCGCCTGGTGCATCCCGGCTCGAACCCAGCCGGTGCCGCCGCCGCTGCCGCAGACGTTGACCGAAGTGGCCGACATCCGCGGGCCGGACGGGCCCGGGCTGTGGGACCAGATCAACCTCGACACCACGACCCAGCGCGCCTTCATCGCCCGCCAGCGCGGCGTCACCGTGCTGGACCTCAAGACGCTGAAGATGCTGCCCGAGACGATGCCCGGCCAGGACGTCCACGTCGCGCTGCCGCTGCCGCTGGGGCGGCTGCTGACGACCAGCGCCAGCACCGGCGCCGTCTCCATCATCGACCAGTCGAGCGGGATGTTGCGGGCGGTGATCGGCAACCTGGCCGACCCGGACGCGGCCATCGTCGAGCCGCAAACCGGCGACGTGCTGGTGGCGGAGCGGCGGAGCGGCGTGCTGTCGGTGGTCGACCCGCAGGCGGGCACGGCGCTGCGCCGGATCCAGGTCGGCGGCGCGCTTGCCACCGTGCAGGCGGAGGGCACCGGCCGGGTCTGGGTCGTGGTCAGCGACCAGGACATGCTGGTGCTGGTGGACCTCGCGCAGCGCCGCGTGATCAGCCGCTACAAGCTGGCGGGTTGCGAGCATCCGGCCGGGATGGACGACATGCCCTCGCTCAGCCGCGTCGTCGTCGCCTGCGCGAACGGCGTCGCCAAGGTGTTGTCCGGCGTCGATGGCCAGGATCTCGGCACGGTGGCGGTCGGGCCGGATCCTGGTGCCGTGATGTTCGCCGACGCGAAGGCTTGGGTGCCGAGCGCGGCCGGCCTGCTCACCGCCATCACGCTGGTGCCGCGTGGCGCGCTGGCGGCGCAGTATCGCACCCGACCAGGCGCGCGCACCGGCGCCTTTGACGCGCTCAGCCGGCGGTTCTACCTGCCGTACGGCAAAATCATCGGCAGCGGGGACCACAGGACGCTGGCGCCGGGTAGCTTCGGCGTCCTGGTACTTCAGGGTCAGTAGCGAAATACCGCAAGATCGGCCTGGCAAAGAATGTTTTGTTTAAAATCAATAGTTTATCAAAATCTTGCCTATAGGCAAGATTTTCTGGTTACCGCCGGTGGGCGTCTTACGACCGTGCTAGCATGATCCACGCATCGTCCCATGCTGATGGATGTAGGAAGGGCTTCTTTTTTGAAAAAAAGAAGCAAAAAACTTTTCGTTCGCTGTGGTGATTAGATCGTCGGTAGTGAAAATGCAGCAATTGGCACTTCTATCTTTGAAATAGGAGTTTTTTGGTCCTTTTTTTCAAAAAAGGACGACTTTCTTTCTTCCTACCGCGCCCGAATCATTGCCACATGCGGGATGCCGGCTTCCATGAACTCCTCGCCCTCCGCCACGTAGCCGAGCCGTTCATAAAAGCCGAGCGCGTGGCTTTGCGCGTTCAGCGCCAGTAGGGTGATCGCGGTCGGCAGCAGTCCCGGCAGGGCGGCCATCAGCGCCCGGCCGGCGCCGCGCCGGCGCCGGGTGGCGAGCACGGCGACGCGGCCGACATGGGCGAGGTCGTCTTCCAGCAGCAGCCGGGCGGTGGCGATAGGCTCGCCGGCGTCGCGCAGCAGGACGTGCAGCGCCTCGCCGTCGCGGCCGTCCATTTCCTCCTCGACCGGGACGCGCTGCTCGCCGATGAAGACCTCGCAGCGGATCGCCAGGCACGCGGCGAGGTCGGCGGCGTCGAACGGCGCCGGCTCGGGCAGGGCTTGCCCCTGCGCCAGCCGCAGCCGCCAGCCGCGGGCGGTGACGGCCGCGCCAGCGGGGCTGGCGCGATGCGGCTGGCTCAGCATTGGGTCGGCTGGGCCACCGGCTTGAACTCGTGCAGCGTGCCGTTCATCACGAACTCGTCGAAATCCATCGTGAGGTCGTTGGCGACGCCGTTCAGGTAGTAGCGCATGGCGATTTGATAGTTCGGCGTCTGCTCCGTCGGCGCCAGGCCGAAGAAGGAGATGTGGACGCGGCCGAAGGGCTGGCTGGAGAGCGCGGGCTGCGGCTGGTGGGACGGGTCGTTCCAGTTCTCGATGACGACGAAGGTGTTCTGCGCCCCGTCGGCGCCGGTGCCGTCGAATAGCGGCAGGGTAAGGAAGCGCTTGCCCTGGGTTGCGCCGGCGATGATGGTCTCGGTGTGAGTGGTCGGCAGCCGGGTGCCGGGCGGCAGCTTCAGCGTCTTGTTCTCGGGGCTCGTGTAGTGGACGGAGCCGGAGCCGTCCGGGCCGTCGAGCACCGCGGAGCCCTCGACCTTGGAGGTGACGGCGGTGTCAGTCACCTGGCGCATGTGGAAATCGAGCTGGCGTCCGTCCTTGCTCTCGAAGGTGGCGTAGTCCGAGGTCATCTTGACCAGCTGGCCGTCGCGGTTGGTGACGTCCATCTGCAGGCGCTGGCTGGTCGCCCAGCCGCGGCACACGTCGGTCATGTCGTAGCTCATGGTGCCGGAGGCGGCGGTGACGGCGCCCTGGCGGCTGGAGGCGAGCGACAGGGTGTAGACCGCGTGGTGGGCGACCATCGGCACCGCGTCGGCGGCGAGCGGTGCGCGCAGGGGCGCGGCGGCGGCAGGTGCGGCGGCGGCGCAGGCGAGCAGGATTAGGGCCGATCGATGCATTTGTCTTCTCCAGCTCGCCATCGTCTGACATAGGGGTGAGCGGCGGGCTTGCCCAGGCGCTGGCACGGCGAGGAGGAAGGGGTTCTTTTTTGAAAAAAAGAACCAAAAAACTTTTGTTCGTTCAAGGTGCCTTTCGGGCGGGCGCACAGCACGGATAAAAGTTTTTCACTTCTTTTTTTAAAAAAGAAGCGCTTGCCTGAGCGCGGGCGCCTCAATGGCAACGTGGCGGAAAGCGGCGGCGGGCATGACCAGCAGGTGGCAGAAGCGGGTGGCGCGCAGGGTGGCGGGGCTGCGCTGGCGGCTCAGCGCCTCGGCGGCGCCGAACACGTCGCCGTGCCGCAGCGTCAGCGTGCCGCCGCCCGCCTCGACGCGCTCGATCTCGCCGGAGCTGACGAACAGCACCGTGCGCACCCGCTCGCCGCGGCGCAGGATAGTCTCATAGGGCGCGACGTAGCGGAGCGCCAGGCGGCCTGTGAGGTCGTGCAGCACCGCTTCGGGCAAGCCGGCGAGCAGCGGCACCTGGCGTGCTTGGCGGTCGATCCCGGCCAGCAGGTCGAGCCGCAGGCGGCGCCGGGCGGCCGCGCGACGGTCATCGAGGTCGCGCCCGAGCTGCTCGTGCAGCTCCTCGCCGATCAGCGAGTCCTGGCGCAGCTCCTCGAACGTGTCGCCCTCGAAGCGCATGCCGATCTGGCGCAGCAGCCTGGTCTCCAGCGCGTCGGCGAAGCCGGGATACTGGACGCGCAGGCTATCGACCGCGTCGTTCAGCAGCATCGTCCGCCGATCAAGGATCTCGGCGACGATCTCGCCGACGCGCACGCCGAGCACCCGTCGCATCCGGCGGTCGAGGAAGGTGACCAGAGATTGCGAGATCAGATGCAGCACGAACAGCGCTTCGAATCGTTCGGTCATGCGGCGGGCGAGCGGGCGATGGATGCCGAGGCGGAGATGCAGCCACTGAGCTAGGCGGATGGTGGGGGTGGCGGCGAGGCGCCGGCGGGCGGCGCGCAGGTAGCCGGCACGGCCGCCGGTGCGGGCGCCGTCGATCATCTGCTCGGCCGCGCGCAGCAGCGCCTCCAGCATCGGGCGCGGCAGGTCCTGCACGCTGAACAGGTCGAGCAGGATCGAGCGTTCGCGCGAGGCCAGGGTGATCAGCGCCAGGGTCACCCGGTCGCGGTCGCCGATCTCGGCGTCGAACGAGTTGCGGTCCGCCTCCTCGGCGGCGCGTCGTGCGTAGCGCTCCAGCACCGCGCCGCGCGAGGCGGTGGTGAAGCCGAGCTCGGCCGAGCGGGCGTCGAGCTGGTCGTGCACGTCGTCAAGCGCGACGGCGAGCACCTGGTGGCGCAGCGCCTGGTCGATCGGCGAGAGCTGGTCGAGATGCAGGCGGCGCACCAGGGTGCGCAGCGTCGTGCCGTTGACGAACAGGGTGTAGAGCACGAAGCCGGTGGCAACCGAGGCGACGACGTGTTTGATCGCCGGGTCGAGCGCGCGGTTCTCGGTCACCGCCAGGGCGAGGGCGAGGGTGATGGCGCCGCGGAGCGCGCCCCAGACGATCGTCACCTGAAAGCCGAACGGCACCGGCTCGGACAGCCGGGCGAGCGTCAGCAGCGGCATCAGGCCGAACAGCACCGCGGCCCGCGCCAGCGTCGAGGCGACGATCACCGCCAGCACCATCAGCACGTCGCGCCAGGTGAGCCCGACGAGCAGCCGAGGCACCAGCATCGAGGCCAGCACGAACACCAGCGAGCTGGCCCAGAAGGCGAGCTGGGCCCAGATCTGCTGCAGGAAGCGCCAGCTCGCCGGGCGGAAGGTGGCCGGCCCGTAGGCGCTGATCGTGAGCCCGGCGGCGGCGGCGGCGGCGATGCCGGAGAAGTCCAGGAACTCGTCGCACAGGATGTAGGCGACGTAGGGCAGAGCGAGGGTGAGGGTGACCTCGCCGGCGGTGATCTCGCCGAGCCAGGGGACCGCCAGCAGCAGGGCGCGGGCGAGCAGGGCGCCGACCAGCAGGCTGCCGCTGAAGGAGAGCGCGAACAGCCAGCCGGCGGTGAGCAGCCCGGCCGAGTGATGCGTCATCAGGCTTTGCAGCAGCAGCTCGAAGATGATGACGGCGACCGCGTCGTTGAGCAGCGCCTCGCCCTCGACCAGGCGGGTGAGGCGCGGGTTGGCGCCGATCGAGCGGAAGATGCCGACCACCGCGGCTGGGTCGGTGGTGGCGACGATGGCGCCGAGCATCAGGCAGGCGGTCAGCGACACCGGCGCGATCGGCGCCAGCGCCACGCCGATCGCGCCGGTGGCGAGGATCACGGCGACGATGGCGAGCAGCAGCACCGGCACGATGTCGCGGGCGAGCTGGCGCACCTCGATCTGCATCGCGCCCTGGAACACCAGCAGCGGCACGAAGATGAACAGGAAGCCCTGCGAGGAGACCGGGAAGTCGAGCAGCGTCCGCGCGATGTCGTCGAAGCGCGTGATGAGCGGCGTTGCCAGCAGGAAGGCGGCGAGGGCGCCGATGACGACGCCGACCATGGCGAGCAGGACCGTGTCGGGCAGCATCAGGCGGCGAGCGAGCGGCTGGATGGCGCTGATCACGACCAGCAGGGCGGCAGTGGCGAGCAGGACGTTGGGCAGGCTGATCAGCATGGCCACTCCAAGGCAAAGGAAGGCCAGGGGCTTTGCCCCTGGACCCCATTAAAGGCGGAGCCTTTAAAATCCATCTCTTCTCATTGCGATCGGCGAGGCCGATGCCTTTGGAGAGAGAGAATTGAAATGGCTTCGCCAAGCAAGAAAGAGCGGCCGGTGGACTCCAACGAATGGGGTCTGGGGCCTCACGGCCCAGCGGCGGGTTCCCATCGCACTTGTGCGATGGGGTCCCGTCGAGGGCAGAGCCCTCGCCTTGCTTATCCCTTTGCCTTCGGCGGCAGATCCAGCTTCAGGCTGAGTTCCTTCAGCCGGGCGGCGTCGACTGGTGCTGGGGCGCCCATCATCAGGTCCTGGCCCTGCTGGTTGAGCGGGAAGAGGATGACTTCACGGATGTTCGGCTCGTCGGCGAGGAGCATGACCATGCGGTCGATACCCGGTGCGGAGCCGCCATGCGGCGGGGCGCCGAAGCGGAAGGCGTTCAGCATGCCGCCGAAGCGAGCCTCGACGTCGGCCCGGGTGTAGCCGGCGATCTCGAAGGCGCGGATCATCACCTCGGGGCGATGGTTGCGGATGGCGCCGGAGCTGAGCTCGATGCCGTTGCAGACGATGTCGTATTGGTAGGCCTTGATGGTCAGCGGATCCTGGGTGTTCAGCGCCTCGAGGCCGCCTTGGGGCATGCTGAACGGGTTGTGGCTGAAGTCGATCAGGCCGGTTTCCTCGTTGCGCTCGTACATCGGAAAGTCGGTGATCCAGCAGAAGCGGAAGGCGCCGGACTCAATCAGGTTCAGCTCGGTGGCGAGGCGGGTGCGGACCTGGCCGGCGAACTTCGCCGCCTCGTCGGGCTTGCCGGCGGCGAAGAAGACGGCGTCGCCGGGCTGGAGGTCGCAGGCGTCGCGGATGGCGGCGATGCGGTCGGGCTCCAGGTTCTTGGCGATCGGGCCGCGGGCGCCGTCGGCCTCGATGATAAGGTAGCCGAGGCCGCCGGCGCCTTCGCTGCGGGCCCACTCGTTGAGCTTGTCGAAGAAGGAGCGCGGCTGGGCGGCGGCACCCGGGGCGGGGATGGCGCGGACGATGCCGCCGGCGGCGACGATCTTGGCGAACAGGCCGAAGCCGGAGCCGGCATAGGCGGCGGTGACGTCACGGATGCGCAACGGGTTGCGCAGGTCCGGCTTGTCGTTGCCGAACTCGAGCATCGAGGTCTCGAAGGGGATGCGCGGGAAGGTGTCGTCGACGGTGCGGCCGCGGCCGAACTCGCGGAACAGGCCGGCGATCACCGGCTCGATGGTTTGGAAGACGTCTTCTTGGGTGACGAAACTCATTTCGAAGTCGAGCTGGTAGAACTCGCCGGGCGAGCGGTCGGCGCGGCTGGCCTCGTCGCGAAAGCAGGGCGCGATCTGGAAGTAGCGGTCGAAGCCGGCGACCATCAGGAGCTGCTTGAACTGCTGCGGCGCCTGGGGCAGGGCGTAGAAGCTGCCGGGATGGTTGCGGGCGGGGACGAGGAAGTCGCGCGCGCCTTCCGGGCTGCTCGCGGTCAGGATCGGGGTTTGGAACTCGGTGAAGCCTTGCTCGATCATGCGGGCGCGCAGGCTCGCGATGACGCCGGCGCGCAGCATCATGTTGGCGTGCACGCGCTCGCGGCGCAGGTCGATGTAGCGGTGGGCGAGGCGGATCTCGTCGGGGTAGCTCTCGGCGCCGGCGACCTGCATGGGCAGCTGGTCGGCGGCGGATTGGATGGCGACCGTCTCGGCGCGCAGCTCGATCTGCCCGGTCGGCAGCTTCGGGTTCGCCGTCTCGGGCGAGCGGGCGACGACCTGGCCGCTGACCGTGATCACGCTTTCGACGCGCAGCGGGTCGACGACGGCGAAGGCCTCGGTACCGCTGGGAACGACGATCTGGGTCAGGCCGGCGTGGTCGCGCAGGTCGATGAACAGCAGGCCGCCATGGTCGCGCTTGGAGTGCACCCAGCCCGAGAGGCGCGCGGGATGCCCAGCGTTCTCGGCGCGCAGCGCGCCGCAGGTGTGGGTGCGATAGGCGTGCATGGCATGGTCCCCAGTGTCGGGCATACTTACCTCGACGCCGCTTTAAGTTACACCTAGGCCATGCCGCGCACCCACCCGACCGAGTATCCCGCCCCCGTCCTGATCACCGACACGGCGGCGCTCGCCGGGCTGTGCGAGCGGCTGCGGGGGGAGGCGTTCGTCACCGTCGACACCGAGTTTATGCGGGAGCGGACCTACTGGCCGGAGTTGTGCGTCGTGCAGCTCGGCGGCGCGGGGGAGATCGCGGTGATCGACGCCGAGGCGGCGGGTCTGGACCTGGCGCCTCTCGCCGGGCTGCTCGCGGATCCGGCGGTGGTCAAGGTGTTTCATGCGGCGCGGCAGGACGTGGAGATCTTCCTGCATCTGTTCGGCGCCGTGCCGACGCCGATCTTCGACACCCAGGTCGCCGCCATGGTGGCGGGGTTCGGCGATCAGGTGGGCTACGACCAGCTGGTGGCGGCGTTGACCGGCGGGCAGATCGACAAGGCGCACCGGTTTTCGGACTGGTCGGCGCGGCCGCTCTCGGCGGCCCAGGTCGCCTATGCCGCGGCCGACGTGACCTATCTGCGCGGCGTCTACGAGGCGCTGACGGCGCGGCTGGCGCGTGAGGGGCGGGAGGCGTGGGTCGCCGAGGAGATGGCGGTGCTGGCCTTGCCGGCGACCTACCGGCCGGAGCCGGAGACGATGTGGGAGCGCCTCCGCGCGCGCACCAACAACCGGCGGATGCTCGGGGTGCTGCGCGCGGTCGCGGCGTTTCGCGAGCGCGAGGCGCAGCGGGTGAACATCCCGCGCCAGCGCCTGCTCAAGGACGAGAGCCTGCTCGAGATCGCCGCGACCGCGCCGGCGGACGCGGAGGCGCTGGCGCGGGTGCGCGGCGTCGGGCGGGGCTTTGCCGAGGGCAAGTCGGGGGCGGGGCTGCTGGCCGCGATCGGGCAGGCGCGGGCGCTGCCGGAGGACGCGTTGCCGGCGGCGCCGCAAGGGCGCGACGGGCCGCGGGCGTCGCCGGCGCTGGTGTCGCTGCTCAAGGTGCTGCTGACCGCCAAGAGCGAGGCGCATAACGTCGCGCCCAAGCTATTGGCCTCGTCGGAGGATATCGACCGGCTGGCCGCGGAGACGGCGCCCGACATCGCGGTGCTGCAGGGCTGGCGGCTCGAGATGTTCGGCGCCGATGC
Source organism: Acetobacteraceae bacterium (assembly GCA_963692975.2). Classification (GTDB taxonomy): domain Bacteria; phylum Pseudomonadota; class Alphaproteobacteria; order Acetobacterales; family Acetobacteraceae; genus CAXMMR01. The sequence continues at coordinate 48,183 of CAXMMR010000010.1, forward strand.
GCTGGCGCTGAAGGAGGGCAGGATCGCGATGGGGGTGGATGGCAAAAGGATCAAGTTAATCCGGCTTTAGGAAGCGCTTCTTTTTTGAAAAAAAGAAGCAAAAAACTTCTATCCGCTAGGCGCTGATCGGATAGTCATTTGCCTCTGAGTAAAAGTTTTTTGGTTCTTTTTTTCAAAAAAGAACCGCTTGCTTATTTCCACTTGCCGTAAGCGGCGAAGTTCGGGTTCCGATACTCGGGCTTGCCGTAGCCGAGCGCGGCGCCGTCCAGCGTGTCGACACGGCCGCCGGCGGCGAGCAGGACGGCGTGGCCGGCGGCGATGTCCCACTCCATCGTCGGGCCGAACCTGGGGTAGAGGTCGGCTGCCCCTTCGGCGACGAGGCAGAGCTTGAGCGACGAGCCGGCGGTGCGGCGTTCGGCGATCGGGCGGCCGAGCCCGGCCAGGAAGGTGTCGACGGCGGGGTCGTTGGCGTGGCTGCGGCTGCCGAGGACGGTCAGGCCGGCCTGGGGCGGCGCGCGGACGGTGATCGGCTGCGTGATGCCCGCGTGCCGCCGGGTGGCGGTGCCGGGGCCGGCGGCGAGATAGGTGACGCCGGTGACCGGGACGTGGACCAGGCCGAGGGCGGGACGGCCGTTGCGGATCAGGGCGATGTTGACGGTGAACTCGCCGTTGCGGCGGATGAACTCGCGGGTGCCGTCCAGCGGGTCGACGAGCCAGAACTCGTGGCCGACGACGCTAGGGCTGAGGCCGGCGGCGGCCTCTTCCTCGCTGATCGCCGGGATCTCGGGGGTGAGGCGGTGGAGTGCGGGCAGGATCAGCCGTTCGGCAGCCTCGTCGGCGGCGGTGACCGGGCTGCCATCCGTCTTGGTGAGGGTCGCCGGCGCGTCGTAGAAGCGCAGCGTCTCGCGGCCGGCGGCCTCGACCACCGAAAGCAGGGCGGCGAGCATCTCGGCCAGAGTCAGGACGTCCGTCATGGCGCGTGCCTTGGGGGGTCTGTCACGGGGGCGCCTGGTGCAGGCGGCCGAGGGCTTCCAGCTGGGCGACGATGCGGTCGGCTGCGTCTTCGGCGGCGACGGCGGTGGTGTCGATGCGGATCTCCGGCGTCTCGGGCGGCTCGTAGGGCGAGTTGATGCCGGTGAAGTGGGCGATCTCGCCGGCCCTGGCCTTGCGATACAGGCCCTTGACGTCGCGGCTCTCGGCGGTGGCGAGCGGCGTGTCGATGAACACCTCGATGAACTCGTCCGGCCCGAGCAGCGAGCGGGCCAGCGCGCGCTCGGAGCGGAACGGCGAGATGAAGGCGGTGAGCACGATCAGCCCGGCATCGACCATCAGCCTTGCGGTCTCGGCGACGCGGCGGATGTTCTCGACCCGGTCGGCATCCGAGAAGCCGAGGTCGCGGTTGAGGCCGTGGCGAACGTTGTCGCCGTCGAGCAGGTAGGTGTGGCGGCCGGCGGCGTAGAGGCGCTTTTCCACCAAATTGGCGATCGTCGACTTGCCGGCGCCGGAAAGGCCGGTGAACCACAGCACGCAGGGTTGCTGGCGCTTCTGGCCGGCCCTGGCGCGGCGGTCGATCTCGACCGCCTGCCAGTGGATGTTCTGCGCCCGGCGCAGCGCGAAGTGGATCATGCCGGCGCCGACGGTCTCGTTGCTGACCCGGTCGATGAGGATGAAGCCGCCCGTGTCGCGGCACGCCTCGTAGGGGTCGAAGGCGACGGCGGCGTCGAGGCTGAGGTTGCACAGGCCGATCTCGTTCAGCTCGAGCGACTTGGCCGCCACGTGCTCGAGCGTGTTGACGTTGACCTTGTGCTTGAGCGCGGTGATCGAGCCGGCGATGGTGCGGGCGGCGAGCTTGATGAGGTAGGGGCGGCCGGGCAGCATCGCCGCCTCGCTCATCCACACCACCGTCGCCTCGAACTGGTCGGACACGCCCGCCGGGCTGGCGGCGGCGCAGATCACGTCGCCGCGGCTGATGTCGACCTCGTCCGTCGTGCACAGGGTGATCGACTGGCCGGCTTGGGCAAACGGCAGGTCGTGCTCGATCAGCAGCCGGGAGACGGTGGTCTCGCGCCCCGAGGGCAGCACCCGGACGCGCTCGCCCGGCCGGATGGTTCCGGCGGCGATCTGGCCGGAGAAGCCGCGGAAGTCGGGGTCGGGGCGGTTCACCCACTGCACCGGCAGGCGGAACGGCGCGGCGGGGGCGCCGGCGGCGACCGGCACCGCCTCCAGATGCTCCAGCAGGGAGGGGCCGAGGTGCCAGGGCATCTTCCGGCTGCGTGTCGTGATGTTCTCGCCGGCCAGGGCGGAGAGCGGGATCGCAACGATATCGGTAAGGCCGAGCTGCTCGGCGAAGCGGCGGTACTCGGCGACGATGCGCTCGAACACGTCCTGGCTGTAGTCGACCAGGTCCATCTTGTTGATCGCCAGCACGACCGACCGGACGCCGATCAGGCCGACGAGGAAGCTGTGGCGGCGGGTCTGCACCAGCACGCCGCGCCGGGCGTCGATCAGGATCACCGCGAGGTCGGCGGTGGAGGCGCCGGTGATCATGTTGCGGGTGTACTGCTCGTGGCCGGGCGTGTCGGCGACGATGAACTTGCGGCGTTCGGTCGCGAAGAAGCGGTAGGCGACGTCGATGGTGATGCCCTGCTCGCGCTCGGCGGCAAGCCCGTCGACGAGCAGGGCGAAGTCGATCGCCTGGCCCTGGGTGCCGAACGCCCGGCTATCGGCCTGCAAGGCGGCGAGCTGGTCGTCGAAGATCATCTTGGTGTCGTAGAGCAGGCGGCCGATCAGGGTGGACTTGCCGTCGTCCACCGAGCCGCAGGTGATGAAGCGCAGCAGGCTTTTCGACGCGTGCGCGGCGAGGTAGGCCTCGATGTCGGTCGCGATCAGGTCCTGAGCGGATGTGTCCATCAGAAGTAACCCTCCTGCTTCTTCTTCTCCATGCTCGCGCTCGCGTCGTGGTCGATCGCGCGGCCCTGGCGCTCGGAGGTGGTGGTCAGCAGCATCTCCTGGATGATTGCCGGCAGGGTGGCGGCCGCGCTCTCGACGGCGCCGGTGAGCGGGTAGTCGCCGAGTGTGCGGAAGCGCACCGAGCGGCGCTGCGGCACGACGCCCGCAGGGATGCGCATGCGCTCGTCGTCGACCATGATGGTCAGGCCGTTATGCTCGACGACCGGCCGCTCGGCGGCAAAGTACAACGAGACGATCGGGATTTGCGCCAGGCTGATGTACTGCCAGACGTCGAGCTCGGTCCAGTTCGATAGCGGAAAGACGCGGAGGCTCTCGCCGGGCGCGTGGCGGGTGTTGAACAGGTGCCACAGCTCGGGGCGCTGGCGCTTGGGGTCCCAGCGGTGCTGGCGCGAGCGGAATGAAACGATGCGCTCCTTGGCGCGGCTCTTCTCCTCGTCGCGACGCGCGCCGCCGAACGCGGCGTCAAAGCCGTGTTTGTCGAGCGCCTGTTTCAGCGCCGCGGTCTTCATGATGTCGGTGAAGGCCGGATGGTCGAACGGGTTGATGCCGGCGGCGATGCCGTCCTCGTTGCGATGCTCGATGAAGTCGAGGCCGAGCTCGGCGACGGTGCGGTCGCGAAAGGCGATCATCTCGCGGAACTTCCACCCGGTGTTGACGTGCAGCAGCGGGAAGGGCAGTCGGCCGGGGGCGAAGGCCTTCAGCGCCAGGCGCAGCATCACCGCGCTGTCCTTGCCGACCGAGTAGAGCATCACCGGGCGCTCGGCCTCGGCGACGACCTCGCGCATGATCTGGATGCTCTCGGCTTCCAGGCGCTGCAAGTGGCTGAGGGGGTCGGCAGAGGTCATCAGTCGAGGTCCAGTCGAAGGAAGGCCAGGAGCTTCGCCCCTGGACCCGATTAAAGGCGACGCCTTTAAAATCCATTCCTTATCTATGATCCCACCGCAAGCTCGGTGGCGTGGGAAGCAGGATTGACTGGCTTCGCCAAGCCAGGAAGACGGTCTCTAGGCTCCAAACGGATGGGGTCTGGGGCCGCGGGCCCCAGCGGGTCCAGGGCAGAGCCCTGGCCTTGCATCCTGACGTTAATCCATATCGTCCGCGCCGCTGCCCGAGCCGGTGATGCCGGAGCGGGATGGGGCGTCGGCGTGCGGCTGAACCTGGGTCGACATCAGGGCGAGCTCCTGGTCGACGTCGTCCGAGCCGGGCTCCTCCGGCTCGCCCTTCGTGCTCGGATCGGCGCCGGATTGCTGCAGCAGGTCGGCGACTGCATCGGGGTCGGCGTGCTGGGCCTGCGCGAGCAGCAGGTCGGCCCGGTCGGTGTCGCCGGCCTCGCGAGCCCGCAGGGCGGCGTCGGCGAGGGCGCGCGCCTCGCCGTGCTTGCTGCGCGGGCCTTCGTCGCCGGCGGGATTGTCCATCAGGTCCGACATTGTGTGCCCTTTACATCTATCGGGGCAGAACAAGCGGCGGGCGGGCGGGTTGCCGGCGCGCCGTGTCGGGCGCGGTGTCGGGCGCCGTGTCGGGCGCCGTGTCAGGCGCCGCGATGGGCGCCGCTTCTGCCGCCGCCGGACCGTGCCTGGCTGCGCCCGGGCGAGCCGGGCCTGCCGTGGCCGGCATGACCGCCCTGATGGCCGCGTCCGCGGCCGCCGCCGCCGAGCACGGGCGGCCGCAGCGTCGAGCTCGAGGCGGCCTCGGAGTGGTAGGGGTGCTCGCGCACGACCGGGATCGACTGGCCGATCTCGCGTTCGATGTCGCGCAGCCAGGCGCGCTGCTCGGCGTCGCACAGCGAGATCGCCCAGCCCTCGCGGCCGGCGCGCGCGGTGCGGCCGATGCGATGGACGTAGCTCTCCGGCAGGTTCGGCAGGTCGTAGTTGAAGACGTGGCTCACGTCGTCGACGTCGATGCCGCGCGCGGCGATGTCGGTCGCGACCAGCACCTTGACGGCGCCCGAGCGGAAGCCGGCCATGGCGCGCTCGCGCGCACCCTGGGACTTGTTGCCGTGGATCGCCTCGGCGGAGATCCCGGCGGTGGAGAGGAACTCGGCGACCTTGTTGGCCTCGTGCTTCATCAGCGTGAAGACCATGGCGCGGGACACCTTGGGGCTCTCAAGCAGCATCTTGACGGCCTGCTTCTTGTCGTCGCTGTTGACGAACATCACCGCCTGGCGGATGCGCTCGACCGTGGTCGAGGGCGGGGCCACCTCGATGCGGGCGGGGTTGCGCAGCAGGGATGCGACCAGCTCGGCGATCGAGGACGGCATGGTGGCGGAGAATAGCAGCGTCTGGCGCTCGCGCGGCAGCATGGCGACGATCTTCTTGATGTCGCGCACGAAGCCCATGTCGAGCATGCGGTCGGCCTCGTCGAGCACCAGGACCTCGACGTTGGACAGGTCGATATGACCCTGGTTGATGAGGTCGAGCAGGCGGCCGGGGGCGGCGGTCAGCACGTCGACGCCGCGGCGCATCGCCTCGACCTGGCGGCCCTGGCCGACGCCGCCGAAGATCACGGTGTGCGACAGCCTGAGATGGCGGCCGTAGCTGGCGAAGCTGGTGTCGATCTGGGCGGCAAGCTCGCGGGTGGGTGCGAGCACGAGCACGCGAGGGCCGCGGGGCGTGCTCGGGCGACGCTCGGCGTGCAGCCGGTGCAGGATCGGCAGCGCGAAGGCCGCCGTCTTGCCGGTGCCGGTCTGAGCCAGGCCGACCAGGTCACGGCCTTGCAGCAGCGGCGGGATGGCGCCGGCCTGGATCGGCGTCGGCACGGTGTAGCCTTCCTCGGCGAGCGCGCGCAGCAATGGCTCGGCCAAGGCGAAGTCGGAAAATTGTGCATTCATAACGGGGAGATCGCGCCTCCTGGCGCGTCAGCGTGCGCCGCAGGGCGCAGGGTCGTGCAGGGAGCGTGACGGTGGCAGGTCGCACCCGGCGCGGGCCGTCCGAACGTCCGCCCTTGCGGCAGCCCTCGGCTTGCGCAAGCAGATGACCGGTTCGGCCGCGCCGGGCAAGCGCTGGTTACGCATGGTTGCTGCGCTGCAGCGAAATCGGGCGGGACTGATGCCGGTCGGCCACGTGCGGCCAGGCGGGCGAGAAATCTGCGGCTGCTGCAACCGCTCCGTGTCCGCATCGTTTCGCCGATGTTCACTTACGGAGGGCAACGATGGCGAAGCTGCCGAAGCAGGGCGATGCGGTCACCTGGGACACGTCACAGGGCAAGACGCACGGCACCGTCGAGAAGGTGGTCACCTCGACGACGAAGGTGAAGGGACACACCGCCAAGGCCAGCAAGGACGACCCTCAGGTGCTGGTGAAGAGCGGCAAGTCGGGCAAAAAGGCGGTGCACAAGCCGGCGGAGCTGAAGAAGGGCTGACCGCCTCAGCGGCGCTGATCGCCACGCGGCGTGACCTTGGAGCGGATCGCCGCGACCAGGCGCGCCGGCAGGAACGGCTTGGCGATGAAGACCTCGTTGGCCATGAGCAGCCGCTGGTTGGCGGGCAGGCCGCTGATGAAGATGATCGGCAGCTCGGGCTGCAGGGCGCGGGCGGAGAGGGCAACCTCGCGGCCACCCTCGCCGTCGCCGAGGTCGAGGTCGGCTACCAGCATTTGCGGCGGAGTGCGATGGGCCAGCCAGTCGGCCGCCTCGTCAGCCGTCCGTGCCTGACCGACCTCGAAGCCGGCATCGCGCAGCGACTCCGCCAAAGTCACCAAGACGAGGGCATCGTCGTCCAGCAGCAAGACATCGCACACCAGATGACGCTCCGAGGATCAGCGCACTCAGCGCTGGGGAGGCAGGCGGAGTTCCACGCGGCTGACCGGGGCGGGCCGGGGCGGACGGGACGCCGAGCGAAAGGACGCTAGGTGGCGAAGCGCCGTGTGGCCGGCAGCTTGGCGACGAAGGCGGTGCCGGTCGCTTGGCGATCAATCGTCAGCCCGGCGCCGTCGCCGCGCAGCAGCCCGTTGATCAACCGCATGCCGAGGCCGCGGCTCTGCGCCGGGTTGAAGTCCGCCGGCAACCCGAGGCCGTCATCGGCAACGGTCAGTACGGCGCGGCCGCCCGGCGGCTGGCGGAAGCTGACCCGGATTTTCCCGGCGCCGTATTTCAGCGCGTTCGTGACGAGCTCGGTCAGCACCAGGCCCAGCGCCGGCAGCTCGCCGGCCGGCCAGGCGACGTCGTCCGCCTCGATGACGATGTCGCGACCATCCAGCGTCGAGGCCATGCCGTCGCCGAGGTCGGCGACCAGGCCGTCGAGGTAGGGGGCGACGTCCAGGGTCAGCGCCGAGCCGGTGGTGTAGAGCCGGTCGTGGATGGCGGCGATGGTGCGCACCCGCGCCGCACTCTCCATCAGCTGCTCGGCCGCCTGCTCGTTGTCCGAGGCCCGGCTCTGCAGGGACAGCAGGTTCTGCACCAGCTGCAGGCTGTTCTTCACCCGGTGATGGACCTCCAGCATCAGCAGGTCCTTGGCCTGGGTCGCGGCGACTCGATCGGTGATGTCGTGCGAGATGGCCAGCACGTCGTCGCTGTTCTCGAGCGGGGTGATCTGCACCTCCCACCAGCGGGTGACGCCGTTCACCGGGGCGACGGCATCAAAGCGGGCCGTCTCACCGGCGCGGGCGCGGGCGAGGCCCGTCTCGACGAGCGGCCGCTGATCGTCCGGCCACAGGTCCGTCCAGATCCGCCCGACCAACTCGTCGGGGCGCTGGAAGCCGAGCAGGCAGGCGCCGCTCAGGTTGATGCGGGACAGCCGACCGGCGGCGTCCACGACCTTGACGCAGTTCGGGCTGGCGCTCAGCAGGCCCTCGACGAAGTTCTGGCTGCGTTGCAGCTCCTCGAGGCGGCTCAGCTTGGCGATGGCGTGCGAGAGCGTGCCGGCGAGACCCTGCAGGAAGGCGGTGTCGTCGGCCGAGAAGTCGCCGGAGCGAGCGCTGTCCACCTCCAGCACGCCATACGGGCCGTTCGGCGTCTGGATCAGCACGTTGAAGGCGCGCGTAATGCCGTGCTGGCGCAGCAGCTCGGGCGTCTTAAAGCGCTGCTCGCCGTCGAGGTCGTTGGACAGCACGGGCTCGCCGGTGCGCAAGGCGTGGCCGGCGGCGCTGCCGCCGTCGGCGGGCAGGCGGGCGTGGCCGACGACGCCAGGATGCCAGCCGATGCCGGCGCGCATCAGGAAGCAGTCCGGCTCGGGCAGGTACTCCAGCACCTTGGCGAAGCGGCAGCCGACGCCCTCCGCGGCAACGGCGCAGGCGCGGTCGAGCACGGGCAGCAGCGCGTCGCTTTGCAGGCTGAAATTGGCCAGGGCGGCGCCGAGCGCCTGCTGGCGAAGACGCAGCGTCAGCTCAGCGTTCGCCTGCTCTAGCAACGTCGTCGCTGGCACCGCCCGATCCTCTTGGACATGCAAGGCTCGCATAAGGGTATGACGGCCGGGCGGCAAGCAGTGCCGGCTTGCCTCGCCGCGCGCGACGCCGGCGGCTAAGCCTGAACGATGGCAGGGACGCAAGCACGGCCGGCAGCGCTGCAGCGGGCGGAGGGATCGTTCGCCCTGGCGGTGGCGCGGCGCGACGGCGGCACGCGGCTGGCGCGGCTTGGCCAGGCCGGCTGCCTGCGGCTGCTGTTTCCCCAGGCTCGCGGGTTCGAGGCGGTGCTGCTCAACACCGCCGGCGGGATCGCTGCCGGCGACCGTCATCGCGGCGAGATCGAGTGCGGCGCCGGCGCGGCGCTGCTGCTGACCAGCCAGGCGGCGGAGCGCTGCTACCGGGCGCGGGAGGGCGAGGCGGCGGCCCAGGTCCGGGTCACGGCGCGGCTGGCGGCCGGGGCGCGGCTCGACTGGCTGCCGCAGGAGCTGATCATGTTCGACGGCGCGGCGCTGGACCGGAGCCTGCACGTCGACATGGCGAGCGATGCGACGCTGCTCTCGGTTGAGAGCCGCATCCTGGGCCGGCGGCATTCGGGCGAGCGGGTCGAATCGCTGAATTTGATCGACCGGCTGTGCATCCGGCGCGATGGGGCCACGCTGCTGGACGACCGGCTGCGGATCGTCGGCGAGGCGGGAGCGTTGCTGGCCGGGCCGGCGGCGGCGATGGGGGCGATCGCCTCGGCCAGCGTGGTGTTCGTGGCGCCAGCGGCGGCGGCGCGGCTGGACGCTGTGCGGGACGCGCTCGCGGGGGAAGTGGCGGGTGCGTCGGCCTGGAATGGCATGCTGGTCGCGCGGCTGATCGGCCACGACGCGGCGCGGCACCGCGCGGCGCTGCTGCGCGTGCTCAAGGTGCTGCGTGACGGCGGGCTGCCGTCGGTCTGGCGGTGTTGAGCGAGGAAGGAAGGCCAGGAGATCTGCTCCTGGACCTCGCTGGGGCCCGCGGCCCCAGACCCCGTTCATTTGGAGTTTGACCGACCTTTTTCTTGCTTGGCGAAGCTAGTCAATCCTGCCGCCGACGGCACCGAACTCGCCATAAAGCATGAATGACAATTGGATTTTAAAGGCTTCGCCTTTAATCGGGTCCAGGGCGGAGTGAGTCAAAGGCTCCCCTGGCCTTGCTTTTTCCGTCGCCTGCTGGACCATGCTCGACATGAACCTGACAGCCCGTGAGAAGGACAAGCTGCTGGTCAGCATGGCGGCGGTGGTGGCGCGGCGGCGGCTGGAGCGTGGGGTGCGGCTCAACCACCCCGAGGCGGTGGCGCTGATCAGCGATTTCGTCGTCGAGGGCGCGCGGGACGGGCGCAGCGTTGCCGAGCTGATGGAGGCGGGCGGGCAGGTGCTGACGCGCGAGCAGGTCATGCAGGGGGTCGCCGAGATGATCCATGACGTGCAGGTCGAGGCGACGTTCCCAGACGGCACCAAGCTGGTGACGGTGCATGAACCCATACGCTGAGGTGCTGACGGCCGGAGCGGTGCCGGGCGAGGTGGTCACTCGGCCGGGCGAGATCGAGCTCAATGCTGGGGCTGACGTGGTTGTGCTGACGGTGGCCAACACCGGCGACCGGCCGGTGCAGGTCGGCAGCCACTACCATTTCGCCGAGACAAACCCGGCGCTGCGGTTCGACCGGGCGGCGGCGCTTGGGCGGCGGCTGGATGTGCCGTCCGGCGGGGCGGTTCGGTTCGAGCCGGGGCAGGAGCGCAGCGTGTCGCTGATCCCGATCGGCGGAGCGCGGCAGGTGTTCGGTTTTCGCGGCGCGGTCATGGGGGCGCTGGATGATGGAGTGGCCGCCGCGGCCGGCCCGTGAGGCTGTCGCGCGCGGAATATGCGGCGAGCTACGGCCCGACGGTGGGCGATCGGGTGCGGCTCGCCGACACCGCGCTGCTGATCGAGGTCGAGCGCGACCTGACGCTGCCCGGCGAGGAGGCGAAGTTCGGCGGCGGCAAGAGCGTGCGGGACGGCATGGCGCAGGGGCGGCTGACCAACGCTCAGGGCGCTGCCGACACGGTGATCACCAATGCGCTGATCCTGGACCATTGGGGGATCGTCAAGGCCGATATCGGGCTGATCGGCGGGCGCATCGCCTGCGTCGGCCGGGCCGGTAATCCGGACACTCAGCCGGGGATCGACATCCCGATCGGGCCGGGGACGGAGATCATCGCCGCCGAAGGCCGCATCGTCACTGCCGGTGGGGTCGACGGGCACATCCACTTCATCTGTCCGCAACAGGTCGATGAGGCGCTGGGCTCGGGGATCACCACCCTGGTCGGCGGCGGCACCGGGCCGGCGACAGGGACGGCGGCGACCACCTGCACGCCGGGGCCGTGGCATCTCGCCCGCATGTTGGAGGCGGCCGAGGCGCTGCCGGTCAACCTCGCCTTTGCCGGCAAGGGCAATGCCTCTACGCCGGCGGCGCTGGAGGAGATGCTGCGGGCAGGGGCGAGCTGCCTGAAGCTGCATGAGGATTGGGGCTCGACCCCGGCGGCGATCGAATGCTGCCTTGCGGTCGCCGAGCGCCATGACGTGCAGGTGATGATCCACACCGACACGCTCAACGAGAGCGGCTTCGTCGAGGACACGATCGCGGCGTTCGCCGGGCGGACGATCCACGCCTACCACACCGAGGGCGCCGGCGGCGGCCACGCGCCGGACATCATGCGCGTCGCCGGCCTGCCATACGTGCTGCCGTCCTCGACCAACCCGACGCGGCCGTATACGCGCAACACCATCGACGAGCATCTCGACATGCTGATGGTGTGCCATCACCTCGACCGGCGCGTGCCCGAGGACATCGCGTTCGCCGAAAGCCGGATCCGGCGCGAGACGATCGCCGCCGAGGACATCCTGCATGACCTCGGCGCGCTGTCGATGATCTCGTCGGACAGCCAGGCGATGGGGCGGGTCGGCGAGGTCATCATCCGGACCTGGCAGACGGCGCACAAGATGCGGGTGCAGCGCGGGCCGCTGGCCGGCGACGAGAACGGCGCCGATAATGCGAGGGTCAAACGCTACGTCGCCAAATACACCATCAACCCGGCGATCGCGCAGGGGCTGGCGCATGAGGTGGGGTCGGTGGAGGCGGGCAAGCTGGCCGACCTCGTGGTCTGGACGCCGGCCTTCTTTGGCGTGAAGCCGGACCTGGTGATCAAGGGCGGGGCGATCGCGCACGCGCTGATGGGCGACCCGAACGCCTCGATCCCGACGCCGCAGCCGGTGCATTACCGGCCGATGTTCGGCGCGCTGGGCGGCGCGTTGGCGGCGACCTGCATCACCTTTCTCTCGGGCGCGGCGATGGAGGCGGATCTCGGCCGCACGCTCGGGCTGCGGCGGATGCTCTCCCCCGTGCGCAATACCCGCGGCGGCATCGGCAAGCGCTCGATGGTGCATAACGACGCGCTGCCATTGATCGAGATCGACCCGGAGACCTACGAGGTGCGTGCCGATGGGGTGCTGCTCACCTGCGAGCCGGCCGACGTTCTGCCGATGGCGCAGCGGTATTTTTTGTTCTGAGAGGAAGGCAGGCAAGGCAAGGGGCTTTGCCCCTTGACCCCATCAAAGGCGAAGCCTTTGAAATCCGTCTGTTGGTTGCGGTTGACACACGAGACTCTTGACGTGGAGGGGCTTTGATGGCTTCGCCAAGCATGGCGACAGGGGATGCTTGCCGAACGAATGGGGGTCTGGGGCCTAAGGCCCCAGCGGGTCCAGGGCAGAGCCCTGGTCTTCCTTGATGCGCGCCACCGCTGTTCTACCTGCAGGCGCCTGGGATCACCGCCGCGAGCTTGACCGTCTGGTTGCCGACCATGACGACCGCCATCGCCGGCGTCTGTTGATGACCACCGAGCGTGGCGCCCGGCTGATGCTCGATCTGCGTGAGACGACGCGGCTGCGGGACGGCGACGGGCTGCTGATCGAGGGCACGGACGATGTCGTGCGGGTGGTCGCCGCCCCGGAGGCGCTGCTGGCGGTGACGGCGCCGCATGAGGCCGCCGTGCTGCTGCGTCTGGCCTGGCACCTGGGCAACCGGCACCTGCCGGCGATGCTGGGCGCCGACCGGCTGCTGATCCGCGATGACCATGTGATCGCCGACATGCTGCGCGGCCTCGGCGCGACGGTCACCGCGGTCATAGAGCCGTTCGACCCTGAGGGCGGCGCCTATGCGAGCCAGGCGCTGCAACACCGCGATCATGGGCATGACCATGGGCATGAACACGGGCACGACCATCGGCATGACTGAGCCGGCGACGGTGTTGCGGCTGCTTGCGTGGTGCTCGCCGGCGTTTCCGACCGGAGGTTTTGCCTACAGCCATGGGCTCGAGTGGGCGGTCGAGGCGGGTGATGTTGTCGATCAAGGCGGCGTCGTCGATTGGCTCAGCGCCCTCGTTACGCATGGCAGCCTGTGGAGTGACTGCGTGTTGCTGCGCCACGCCGTGCGGGGGGCCGGTGACGGGGCGGCACTGGCGGCGCTGGCCGAGCTTGGCGCGGCGCTGGCATCCTCGCGCGAGCGCTACGAGGAGACGTGCGCGCAGGGTGCTGCCTTTGCTCGTGCGACCGCCGCCTGGTCGGTGCTGCCGGCGGAGTGGCGGCACCTGGCGGAGGCGGGATGGCCGTTGCCGGTGGTGGCCGGGGCGGCGTTGCGGCTGGCCGGCGTGGCCGAGGACGAGGCGTGCCTGGCCTGCCTGCAGGCGGCCTGCGCCAACCTGGTGTCGGCGGCGGTACGGCTGGTGCCGCTCGGCCAGTCCGACGGGCTGCGCGCCTTGGCGGCGCTGGAGCCGGTGATCGCGGCGGCGGCGGCGCGGAGCGGCTCGGCGGGCCTGGACGAGCTCGGCGGGTGCTGCCTGGCCGCCGACATCGCGGCAATGCGCCATGAGACCCAGCAGACGAGGTTGTTCCGGACATGAGCGAGGCGATCCAGGCGCGGCGCAGTGCCAATGGCCCGCTGCGCGTCGGCATCGGCGGGCCGGTCGGCAGCGGCAAGACGGCGCTGATGGAGGCGCTATGCCGACAGTTCCGCGAGCGCTACGAGATCGCGGCGATCACCAACGACATCTATACCCGTGAGGACGCCGAATTTCTGACCCGGGCCGGAGCGCTGCCGGCCGAGCGCATCCTCGGCATCGAGACCGGCGGCTGCCCGCACACGGCGATCCGCGAGGATGCGAGCCTCAACCTCGCCGGGCTCGACGAGCTCGGCCGGCGGTTTCCCGCACTCGACCTGGTGCTGATCGAGAGCGGCGGCGACAATTTGGCGGCGACGTTCAGCCCGGACCTCGCCGACCTCACGATCTATGTCATCGACGTCTCCGCCGGCGACAAGATCCCGCGCAAGGGCGGGCCGGGGATCACCAGGAGCGACCTGCTGGTGATCAACAAGACGGACCTTGCACCGCATGTCGGCGCCAGCCTCGAGGTTATGGAGCGTGACGCGAGGCGGATGCGCGGGGAGCGGCCGTTCGTGTTCAGCAATATTCGGACGCAGGAGGGGGTGCGGGCGATCGCCGACTTCGTGGAGGCGAAGGGAGGGCTTCTTTTTTAAAAAAAGAAGCAAAAAACTTTCGTCAGTTTAGCGCTATGTTGGCCTCGTTCGCCGGACTAACGAGTAAAAGTTTTTTTGTTCTTTTTTCAAAAAAGAACCCTTCCTTGCTTGAGGGCGCGCATGGACAACGTTCCGCATCCGCACACCGCCGCGCAGCGCGTCTCGGTGATGGAGCGTTGGGGCGGCAAGCTGATCAAGCATGCCGAACACGTGACCTACCTGGTGCTTGGGCTGATGCTGACGATCGCCCTGGTGCTGGCGATCGCCGGCGCGGGGCGGCTGCTGCTGGTCGGGCTCGGCGATTGGAGCGGCACGGACGCGATCTTCCACCTGATCGACCGGCTGCTGTTCGTGCTGATGCTGGTCGAGATCCTGCACACGGTGGGCGCCTCGTTCCGCTCCGGCACGCTGGTCTGCGAGCCGTTCCTCATCGTCGGCCTGATCGCCTGCATCCGGCGCATCCTCGTGATCACGCTCGAGACCTCGCAGGTGACGCAGCCGGAGCACTGGTCGGGCTCGAATGCTGGATTGTTCCACGCCTCGATGCTGGAGCTCGGCATCCTGGGCGGGCTGATCGTGGTGCTGGTCGGCTCGGTGTACGTCATCCGGATGTCAGATCGCCATGTGCCGGGCGCCTCGCCGGTACTCCTGGTGCCGACCGATGGTCGCTGAGACCGACTGGCTCGCCTGCCGGCTGACGCTGGAGGGGCCGCCGGACCGCCTGGACGCGTTTGCGCTCGCCGCCGCGGGTGCGGCCGCCATTCCGTGGCCGTTCGATGCCGACGAGGAGGAGCATCGGCTGCTGGCGCCGATGGCGGCGATCGGCGCCGATGCGCGGGTGCTGGCCGCGGAGCTGCGCGAGGCGGTGGTCGGGCATGCGGAGCGCGCTGCTGGGCAGCGCCGGCGGGATCGCTATCCGCTCGACCTGCATCGGCTGCTGCCGTTGCCGGCGGCGCTGCTGCGCGCCGGTGCGCACGATCCGGCGAGCCGGGCGTGGCGGCGGCGGCACTGGGGCACGCCGCAGCCGCTGCGCCACGCGCGCCAGGTCGAGACGCGGGCGGGCCGGCTGGTCTACGATTGCTACGCCGCCGAGGCGGCACCCGAGCCGGCGGTGACGCGGCTGCGGCGCGCCTGGCCGGAACTCGCGATCGTGCTGCGATCGAGCCTGCTGCCTGCCTGACGAGATGCCATCGGCCGAGGCCGGCGTGGCCGCCGGGCTCGAGCGGCGGCTCGCCGAGGCGGAGCGGCAGGACGACGCGCCGGCTAGCCGGTGGCTGGCCGAGTTTGCCGCCGAGCTCGAGGCGGCGCTGGAGCGGCTCGCCGGCGAGGTGGCGATCGAGCGGCGGGCGGATTGGCTGGTGCTCGCCTCGCGGCTGGTGCTGCTGCGTTCACGCGCCGCCTGGATGGCGGAGGACGCGGCGCCGGCCGCCGCGGCTCCGCCGGTCGTGGCGGCGGCGAGCCTGCCGGCGGCGGCGTGGCTGGAGGCGCGGCCGATGCTCGGCCACGACGTGTTCGCCCGGCCGCAGCGGAGCGAGCCGCGCAGCCACTCCTATTTCGGGCTGATGCAGGCCTGCCTCGAGCTGCTGCGGGCGCCTGTCGGCGCCCTCCAGACCAACGCCGAGCCTCGGCCGGCGCTGTGGCGCGTTGCCGACGCGCTTGGCCGCATCCGGACCCTGGTCGAGCAGCATCCTGCCGGGGCGCCGCTCGCGGCGTTCCACCCGCCGGAGGCGCGGCATGGCGTTGCGGCAAGCGCGGTGGTCGCCAGCACGCTGCTGGCCGCGCTGGAGCTGACACGCGACGGGTCGGTCAGCCTCGATCAGGGGCAGGCATTTGGTGAGATACGCCTGCTGCCGCGGAGTGGCGGGACCGTGTAGCAAGCAAGGCGAGGGGCGAGCGAGGCATGCCTCGCTCGCCCCTCGACCCCATTAAAGGCAAAGCCTTTAAAATCCATTTATTGTTCATGGTCAGCCCGCGAGGTCGGTGCGGTGGAAGCAGGATTGATCGGCTTCGCCAAGCAAGAAAGAGCCCAACTAGACTCCAACGGAATGGGGTCTGGGGCCTCGGGCCCCAGCGGAGTCCAGAGGCAGCGCCTCTGGCCTTTCTTCCTCGGCGGCGCCTTGCCTTTCGAGGCCGTGTGCGGCACGCAGCCCTATGAGCGACCTTGTGCCGATCCGCCGCGCCCTCCTCTCGGTCTCCGACAAGGACGGCCTGGTCGCTCTGGGCCAGGCGCTGCATGGCGGCGGGGTCGAGATTCTGTCGACCGGCGGGTCGGCGCGGGTGCTGCGCGAGGCGGGACTGCCGGTTCGCGAGGTCAGCGAGGTCAGCGGATATCCCGAGATGCTGGACGGGCGGGTGAAGACGCTGGTGCCGCAGATCCATGGCGGCATTCTCGGCCGGCGCGACCTGCCGGCGCACCTCGCGCAGATGGCCGAGCACGGCATTGCGCCGATCGACCTGGTGGTGGTGAACCTCTACCCGTTCGAGCAGACGGTCGCGGCCGGCGGCGATTATGAGGCCTGTGTCGAGACCATCGACATCGGCGGCCCGGCGCTGATCCGCGCCGCGGCGAAGAACCATGCGGATGTCGCGGTGCTGACCGACGCGGCGCAATATGACGCGCTGCTGCAGGAGGTATCGTCATTGGGCGGCACCACGCTGGCGCTGCGGCGGCGACTGGCCGGCGAGGCGTTGGCGCGCACCGCGGCCTATGACGCAGCGATCGCCGCGTGGTTCGCGCGCGAACAGGGGATCGTCTTTCCACCGCGCCTGGTTGTTGCCGGCGAGCTGCGCCAGGAGCTGCGGTATGGCGAAAACCCGCATCAGGCGGCCGCCTTCTACGCCGGCGGCACGGCGCGGCCGGGCCTGGCCAGCGCGCGCCAGGTGCAAGGTAAGGCCTTGTCGTACAACAACCTCAATGACACCGACGCCGCGTTCGAATGCGTCGCAGAATTCGGGCCGCCGACCGTCGTCATCGTCAAGCATGCGAACCCCTGCGGCGTCGCGTCCGCGGCTGACCTTGCGACCGCCTGGGAGCGGGCGCTCGCGTCCGACCCGGTCTCCGCGTTCGGCGGCATCGTCGCCGTCAACCGCACGCTCGACGCGGCGACGGCCGAGCGCATCGCGGCGATCTTCACCGAGGTGATCGTGGCGCCGGATGCGAGCGAGGCGGCGATGGCGATACTGGCGCGCAAGAAGAACCTGCGGCTGCTGCTCACCGGCGGGCTGCCCAACCCGGCTGCGCCGACGACGACGGTGAAGAGTATCGCCGGCGGCTTCCTGGCGCAGTCGGCCGATCGCGGCCGCGTCACCCGCGCGATGCTGCGCACGGCGACGCGGCGGGCGCCGAGCGAGGCGGAGCTCGACGACCTGCTGTTCGCCTTCACCGTCTGCAAGCACGTGAAATCGAATGCGATCATCTACGCGCGCGATGCGGCGACTGTCGGTATTGGCGCCGGGCAGATGAGCCGGGTCGACAGCGCCCGGATCGCGGGCTGGAAGGGCGGCGAGGCGGTGCGCGGCTCGGTCGCGGCGTCGGACGCGTTCTTTCCGTTTGCCGATGGCTTGGAGGCGACGATTGCGGCGGGGGCGACGGCGGTGATCCAGCCCGGCGGATCGATGCGCGACGATGAGGTGATCGCGGCGGCGGACAAGGCGGGGATCGCCATGGTGCTGACCGGAATGCGGCACTTCCGGCATTAGCAACCCGCTCGCTGGGGCCTGAGGCCCCAGGCCCCCATCAGTTAACAGAAGCGGTTTTCAAAGGCCGCCGCCTTTGGTGGGACCCAGGGACGGCTTGATAATCCAGGCTGTTCTGCCAGATTTCCTGTCATGCGCGCGTTTAACGATCTTGCCGAAAACGAAGTGTTGGCCCTTGCGATCAGCAACGAGGAGGAGGACGGCCGTATCTACGCCGACATCGCCGAGGGGCTGCGTCAGGACTTTCCCGACAGCGCCGCGATGTTCGATGAGATGGCCGAGGAGGAGAGCGATCACCGGCGTGCGTTGCTCGACCTCTATGTGGAGAAGTTCGGCAGCCACATTCCGCTGGTTCGTCGCGCCGACGTGAACGGTAACCTGCAGCGCAAGCCGGTGTGGCAGATGCGGCCGCTTCGCATCGAGACGATGCGCAAGCAGGCCTGGCAGATGGAGCAGGAGGCGAGCCGGTTCTACCGTGCCGCCGCCCAGCGCTCGACCGATGCCGCCGTGCGCAAGCTGCTCGGCGACCTGGCCGAGGCGGAGGCGCAGCACGCCCGCGCGGCCGACAACGCCGAGGACCGCAATCTCGCCAGCGGCAAGCGCGAGAGCGAGGACGAGGTGGCGCGGCGGCGCTTCGTGCTGCAGGTGGTGCAGCCCGGGCTGGTCGGCCTGATGGACGGCTCCGTCTCCACACTGGCGCCGGTGTTCGCTGCGGCGCTGGCGACGCAGTCGACCTGGAGCACGTTTCTGGTGGGGCTGGCAGCCTCCATCGGCGCCGGGATCTCGATGGGGTTTGCCGAGGCGCTGTCGGACGACGGCAAGATATCCGGCCGCGGGACGCCGCTGCTGCGCGGCGTCGTCTGCGGCCTGATGACGGCACTCGGCGGCGTCGGCCACACGCTGCCGTTCCTGATCCGCAATTTCAGGGACGCGCTGGCTTGCGCGATCGTCGTCGTGATCATCGAGCTGGCGGTGATCTGCTGGATTCGCTGGCGCTTCATGGCGACGCCGCCGCTGCGGGCGGCGGCCCAGATCGGGCTCGGCGGCGCTCTGGTGTTCGGCGCGGGCATTCTGATCGGCAGCTCCTGAACACGGCAAGCAAGGCAAGGGGCTTTGCCCCTTGACCCCATCAAAGGCGGAGCCTTTGAAATCCATTTTGATATTATCTTCCTCCGGCCGGGCCGGGCGTGGCTCGGGCTTGGATGGCTACGCCAGCAAGGAATAGTGCGATCAGGCCCTAAACGGATGGGGCCTGGGGCCTCGGGCCCCAGCGGGTCGAGGGCAGAGCCCTCGCCTTAACCAGCCAGTAAGGCTGCTCTTGCCTCGACCAGGGTGCGGATGGCCGTGAGGCACGCGCGGATCTCCTCGGCCGAGGCGAGCATCGCCGGGGCGGGTAGGGTCGCCAGCAGAGAGCGGACGTATTCGGCGTGGCCGACCATTGCCTCGTCGCACTCGGCGAGGCGTGCGAGGGTTACCGCCTCGCGGTGGAAGCGCTGGGTCATTCGGTCGGCTTCGGGCACCGGCAGGGCGCGCACGCTGCCTTCCAGCGCGCCAAGTTCGCGGCCGAGCGCCTCCAGGGTTTGCGCGCCGAGCAGGGCGGTGGGATCGGGTCGCGGCTTGGCGCGCGAGGGTGGGGGCAGGTGCTCGTGGCGGTGGGCGGTTTCGGCCGCGGCGACGGTGGCGCGGGCGGCGCCGAGAATCTCGCAGATGCGGGCGCGGATCATCTGGTCGTCGGCGCGGAGCTGGTTTTCCGTCCGGTAGAAATTATAGCCCCAGCCATGGAACAGGTTGGTCGCGAGCCGGCCGAGGGCGCCGGCCTCGTAGAACCCGGCGGTCATCAGGACTGGCCGCCGTTTGACCAGGGGCTTGCGGGTGGGGCGAGCGGGCTAGGCGCGGTGCGGATGGGCGCGGCGCCGCCAAGCCCGGCATCGATGCCGGCATAGGTGCCCATCTGGGCGCCGCCGACCTGGAAGGCGACGCCGGCGGCGGCGTTCGGGGCGGAGACCAGGCCGCGCTCGGCCATCTGCAGCGCCAAGTAGTAGCGCACCGCCTCGATCGGCGAGAGGCCGAGCGCCTGCAGCGAGATCAGCTCGCGCATCCGCTGGTCGCGCGGCAGGATGAGGATTTTGAGGTCGTTGAGCAGGATGCCGTAGACGCGCAGGAAGTCGGTCAGGTGTGCTTTGACGCCCTCGCGCAGCTCGTTGATGTGCTCGTTGATGTGCTCGAGCCTGGTTACCTGGACGACCTGGTTGATCGCCTGCTCGATGGCGGGGCCGGCGTAGTCGGCGATTTCCTGAGTGTCGATCACGGTGCCGGTGAAGGGCAGGTGGGTGATCAGGGAGAGCGCGGCGTCCTTGGTGTCGACGTGGATGTAGTAGTCGGCCTGGTAGGAGACCTCGGCCATTTCGGCGCTGGTGGCGATGCCGCTGGAGCGGACCAGCAGCTTGGAGCGGTTGATGTAGATGACTTCGTAGACCCAGGGCGAGGTGCCGCCGAAGAAGCCCTGGACGATCGAGCCGACGATCGGCTTGTCGGGGGTGACCAGGGCGTATTGGCCGGTCTCGTAGACCTGCAGCACGGCGCCGCGGGATTTCAGGATGCAGAAATGGTTGCTCTCGACGGTGAGCAGCGAGCCGGAGACGATGCTCTCGTCGACGATCTTGATGGCGACGTTCTTGGTGCCGAGCATGTCGGTGCCGTCGCGGTTCAGGGCCGTTATGACCTGGCGGGTGAGGGCCATCTTGGAATCTCCGGTGGGTAGGAAGGGTTCTTTTTTGAAAAAAAGAACCAAAAAAACTTTTGTCCGTTGAAGCGGTGGCTGGAGTAGCGTACCTCCAACAGGATAAAGGTTTTTTGCTTCTTTTTTACAAAAAAGAAGGCCTTGCTTGCTTACTGGGGCCGGCGCTGATGACACCCAAAGCGATCCTCTTCGACACGTTCGGCACCGTCGTCGACTGGCGCGGCAGCCTGATCCGGCTTGGCCAGGCGTTCCGGGCGGATGCGGACTGGCCTGGCCTCGCGAATGCCTGGCGGGCTGCTTACACGCCCTCGATGAACGACGTGCGGAGCGGGGCACGGCCTTGGACACGGCTGGAGGTGCTGCAGCGCGAATCGCTCGCCGGGCTGGCGCCGCGGTTCGGGCTTGCCGGCCTCTCGGACGACGCGCTGGACCTGGTGAACGGGTTCTGGCGGCGGCTGTCGCCGTGGCCGGACGCGGTGCCGGGGCTGACGCGGCTGCGCGAGCGCTGCGTCATCGGGCCGCTGTCGAACGGCGACACGGCGCTGCTGGTCGGCATGGCGCGCTCGGCCGGTCTGCCGTGGGACACGGTGCTGGGCAGCGACGTGTTCGGCCACTTCAAGCCGGACCCTGAAACCTATCTCGGCGCGTGCCGGCTGCTGGCGCTGGAGCCTGGCGAGGTGATGCTGTGCGCGGCGCATAACGGCGACCTGGCGGCGGCGCAGAAGCATGGGATGCAGACGGCATTCGTGGTTCGTCCAACAGAGTACGGCGCCGGTCAGACGACGGACCTTCGGCCGGAAGGCAACTGGACATACAGTGTCGACAGCATTGACGCTTTGGCTGGCTGTCTCAGCAAGGCAAGCGCTTCTTTTTGAAAAAAGAAGCAAAAACTTCTATCCCGCGCTGTCGCGTCGTAGCCGAAAACGCAACGTATAGATTAAAAGTTCTTTGGTTCTTTTTTTCAAAAAAGAACCGCTTCCTTACTCGTGCCGAAACGTCACCACCAGAACGTCCCGGAACGCCGGCTTGGTGGCATCGAGCGGCACCACGGCGGTGACGCCGTGCAAGACGCGGTGGTCGTCGACCAGGGCGGCGTCGAGCGGCTCGGTGAGGGTGAAGCGGCCGACCTCGGCGCGGGCGTTGTCGTGGATGGTGGTGACGCCGGCGTCGATGTTCTCGCGGCGGATCAGCAGCACCAGCACCCAGTCCACGCCGTCGCGGTGCAGGCCTTCCGGGGTGGGCTGGCCGAGCGTTCCGGCGGCGGTCTCGATGCGGAACTGGTGCAGCTCGACATGCCAGATCTTCGGGCGCTGGTTCGGCGGGGTCAGGCTGTCGAACAGCTCGTGGCAGGTGCGCAGGATGGCCGTCAGCGCCGGGTGGGCGGCGAGCGCCGGCGCGACGGG
The DNA here is from genome assembly GCA_963692975.2 of Acetobacteraceae bacterium. Taxonomy (GTDB): domain Bacteria; phylum Pseudomonadota; class Alphaproteobacteria; order Acetobacterales; family Acetobacteraceae; genus CAXMMR01. The sequence continues at coordinate 69,915 of CAXMMR010000010.1, forward strand.
CTCGAACCAGCGGGCGATGCCGCCATTCAGCGCGTTGTAGTCGCGGCTCTGATAGTGCGGCTGGTGCGGCTTGCGGCGCTCGCCGGCCGGGTCGGCGGCGAAGGCGGCGAAGCGGCGGCGGCGGTAGCGGCCGCCATCGGCCATGTAGGTGTCCAGGCCGAGCTCGTCCCAGCTGGCAGCGAAGCCGGCGAAGTCGGTGAGGCCATTGGCTTGCAGGGCGGCGCGCATCTGCGGCGCGTGGACGAAGGCGTAGCCGTCCTGGGCGAGCGGGGCGCGGAAAGGTGGGCCGAGCGTTGGGGTCGGCGTCATTGCGTGTGGCCCAGGGCTGAAGGCGGCGGCGAGGCGATCAGCGTCTCCTCGGCCGGCGCGTCCTCGTTGGCGCCCCGGCGGGCCAGGGCGAGGGTGCGGCCCGGCGGCGAAGGGAGGCTCGGCGGCAGGGTTTGCTGGACCGGCACGGCGAGGCGGATGCCGAGCTCGGCGAAGCGACGGAACAGCCGGCGGTTGAACTCGCGCTGCACGCCCCAGCGGCCGCTATCGGTGCAGGGGATCTGGCCGACGATGGTGAGCCCTTGGCCCTCGACGCGATCGACGCCCCAGAGCGCGAAGTCGTTCAGGATCATCGCCGCGTAGGCGGGCTCGGAGCGCAGATCGCGGGCGATGTCGACCAGGGCGTCGGCTGCGGCGTCGCTGTCCTGGTCGGCGGCGATGGTGACGCTGACGGCGGCGTTGCCCTGGCCGCGATTGCTGTTGGTGACGGTGCTGACCGAGCTGAACGGGATGATGTGCACCGAGCCGTCGCCGGCGCGCAGGCGGATGGTGCGGATCGACAGCGTCTCGACCACGCCCGACAGGCCGGCGAGGGTGACGGTGTCGCCGACCTGCATGGCGTTCTCGAGCAGCAGGAAGATGCCGGTGATGAAATCCTGCACCAGCTTCTGCGAGCCGAAGCCGATGGCCACACCCAGGATGCCGGCGCCGGCCAGAAGAGGGGCGATGTTGACGCCGATCTCGGACAGCGCGGTGAGGCCGAAGATGATCAGCAGGGCGACGAACAGCGCGGTGCGGATGATCGGCAGCAGGGTGCGGATGCGGGCGAGGCGGACGAGCTGTCCGTCGCGGGCGAGCTGCGCCTGCTGACGGTCAAAACCGACGTTCATCGCCTCCCACAGCGCGACCGCGAGCAGGGCGGCGACGGCGATGGTGAAGCTGGCGGAGACGATGTGGGCGCCAAGGCGGCTGCGCTGCAGCCAGCCGAGCGCGTGCACGCCCCAGGCCTCCAGCAGGACGAGGCCGGCGAGGATGAAGAGCAGGGCGCTGAGGCCGCGGCGCACCAGGCCGTAGGTGTGGTTGGCGCGGCGCTCGATGCCGGGGTAGCGGTCGGCGAGCTCCGGTGAGACGCGGAACAGCCGGTCGAGCAGGCCGAGGGCGACGATGCCGATCAGCCTGGCGCCGAGCAGCACCGCCGAGGTGAGCAGGAACAGGCGCCAGATCTTGCTGTAGCCGTCGCGCACCTCGGCGGCCCAGACGACCCAGAGCGCCATGATGTAGAAGGTGGCGATGATGTGCCACACCGCGGCGAGGCGGTTCTGCAGCTGCGCGAGCAAGCCGATGCGGCCGGCGCGGGCATGGATGCGCTTGGCGACCGGGGCGCGGACCTGCAGCACGATCACCACCAGGAAGAGGTGGTCGATCAGGAAGATGAGCTTGAGCAGCGCCGGCTGGGCCGGCGGCGGCAGGTCGTAGAGCTGGCAGATGGCGGTGATGCCGATGCCGAAGGCCGCGACGGCGGCCAGACGCCGCACCCAGCGCACGGTGTAGGCGGCGGCGGCGTCGGTCATCCTGACCAGGCGTAGGCGCGGCGCGTCTGGCGAGACAATCATGCGGGCGAGGGTGGTGGCGAGGCGGCAGATCACGTAGGCGTTGACGACGGCGAGCAGCACCAGGCGGGTGACCTGTTGGTCGGCGAACGCGGTGCCGCCGACGGCGACTGCGGCGAAGACGCCGAGCGGTATTAGGTCGAGCACCAGGCGGAGCAGCACGAAAGGCAGGCGGGCGAGGCCGTGCCAGGCACGGTCGAGCCGCAGATGGCCCTGATGGCGCTGCTCGGCGAACTCGCCGAGCTCCGGTTCGTCCTCGGCGGCATCGTGACGGTCGAGGGCGCCGCTCGGCGCGCGGTCGGCGATCAGGCCGATCGGACGGCGCAGCAGTCGGATGCAGAGCGCCTCGGCCAGGCCCGCGGCCAGCAGCGCCAGCGCGACGTGCCAGGCGGTGGCGAGCAGCAGGGCGCGCCGGGCGGGGTCTGCGGCAAGCCCGCCGAGCCAGCGCCAGGCGAGCGGGAAGTTGGCGAAGGTGCGGCCGAACGCGTCGGCTTGCCTGGTCAGGTTGCCCGCACCGGTGGAGAGCTGCAGCAGCAGCTCCGCGCCGAGGCTGTCGGGGGCGAGCGGCAGAGCGGGCTTGGGCGGCGGAGCGGCGGCGGGCGCGGTCTTGGCCAGGGTCTGCAGCGTCTGGGTCAGGGCGGCGCGCTTGTGCGGGTCGCTCACCGTCTCCAGCAGCTGCTTGGCCTGGGTGGCGGTGGCGGCGGGCGCGACGGCGGGCGCCGGGGCGGTGACGGCGGTCGCCTCCTGCGCCGGCGCGCTGGCGCTGAGGGTGACGACGGCGACGAGGCAGGCGGCCAGCAGGCGGATGCAGGATGGCCGGTGCGGCGGGCGGAGGGCAGGAGACATGCGGAGGTGGTCCGCGCTCATCCAAAAAGAGTCAACGCCGACGCTTTCCGCCACGTTCGGCGGACTTATGTGTTGGCGATGGTCACCCTGGTCACCGTCCTGCTCGTCATCTCCATGCTGGGAGTCGTCGGCGTGCTGTTCGCCGGCATGCTGGGGCTGGCGCGCGGGCCGTCCGATCCGCAGCGATCCAACGCGCTGATGCGCTGGCGGGTCATCCTGCAGGGCGTGTCGCTGGCGCTGTTCGCGCTGTTGCTGGCGATACGGTGAGACAGGCTAGGCAAGGGGCTTTGCCCCTTGACCCCATTAAAGGCAAGGCCTTTAGAACCCGTTTACATAACAGTGGCGTGTCGCGCGTCGGCGACGTGGTGCCATTTAAAGGCTCGGCTTTGACGGGATCAAAGGCAGAGCCCTTTGCCTTGATGTCCCATTCCGAGGCCGCCGCGACAGCGCGGTTTGACTTCGCCTTGAGGCGCTCTGTAGATGACCGTCAGGCATAGAGATCGCGTTCCATGAAGCTTCTGGTCCCCGTCAAGCGGGTCGTCGACTACAACGTCAAGGTGCGGGTGAAGTCGGACGGCTCGGGCGTCGAGCTGTCGGGCGTGAAGATGGCGATGAACCCGTTTGACGAGATCGCCGTCGAGGAGGCGGTGCGGCTGCGCGAGAAGGGCATTGCGACCGAGATCATCGTCGTCTCGCTCGGGTTGGCGCAATGCGCCGAGACGCTCCGCACAGCGCTGGCGATGGGCGCTGATCGCGGCATCCTGGTCGAGACCGACGTCGGGCTGGAGCCGCTCGCAGTCGCCAAGTTGCTGGCCGCGATCGTACGTCGCGAGGGGCCCGAGCTGGTGGTGATGGGCAAGCAGGCGATCGACGACGACATGAACGCGACCGGGCAGATGCTGGCGGCCCTGCTGGGTTGGCCGCAGGGCACGTTCGCCTCCAAGCTCGAGATCGCCGACGGCACCGCGACGGTGACGCGCGAGGTTGACGGCGGGTTGGAGACGGTGGCGTTGAGCCTGCCGGCGGTGGTGACCGCGGATTTGCGACTGAACGAGCCGCGCTACGCGTCGCTGCCGAACATCATGAAGGCGCGCAAGAAGCCGATCGAGACCATCAACCCCGCCAACCTCGGCGTCGATCCGGCGCCGCGGCTCACCACGCTCAAGGTCGCCGAGCCGGCGACGCGTAAGGCGGGGCAGAAGGTCGGCTCGGTGGCCGAGCTGGTGGCCAAGCTCCGCAACGAAGCCAAGGTGATTTAAGCGATGACCTGCCTTGTCCTGCTCGACCATGAGAAGGGGCTGACCAAGCAGCCTTCACGCAGCGCCGTGGCCGCGGCCGGGCAGCTGGGCGAGGTGCACGCGCTGGTCGCCGGCGGCAGCGATGTCGACATGGTGGCGGCTGAGGCGGCCAAGATCGCCGGGGTTGCGAAGGTGCTGACAGTGTCGGGCGAGGCGTATGCGCATGCGATGCCCGAGGCGCTGGCCTCGCTGCTGCAGTCGCTGGCGCCGCAATACAGCCACCTGCTGGCGGCCTCCACCGCGGTCGGCAAGAACGTGATGCCGCGGTTGGCGGCGCTGCTCGACGTGCAGCCGATCAGCGACATTGCCGGCGTGGTCGACGCGAACACGTTCGTCCGGCCGATCTATGCCGGCAACGCGATGGCGACGGTGCGCTCCTCGGACAGCATCAAGGTGATCACGGTGCGGGCGGCGAGCTTCGACCCGGCGCCGGCGGAGGGCGGCTCGGCCAGCATCGAGCCGGTCGCGGCGGCGGGCGAGGCTGGGGGCGAGGCTGGGGGCGAGGCGGGAAGGTCGCGCTTCGTCTCGGCGGAGCTTTCGAAATCCGAGCGGCCGGAGCTGACGGCGGCGCGGATCGTGGTCTCGGGCGGACGCGGCATGGGCAATGGCGAGAACTTCTCGCTGATCGAGCCGGTGGCGGACCTGCTGGGGGCGGCGGTCGGCGCCTCGCGCGCGGCGGTCGATGCCGGCTACGTGCCGAACGACTACCAGGTCGGGCAGACGGGCAAGATCGTCGCGCCGGAGCTGTACATCGCGATCGGCATCTCCGGCGCGATCCAGCATCTGGCCGGCATGAAGGACAGCAAGATCATCGTCGCCATCAACAAGGACGAAGAGGCGCCGATCTTCCAGGTGGCCGATTACGGGCTGGTCGCCGACCTGTTCACGGCGCTGCCGGAGATCAAGGCGGAGCTGGAAAAGGCTGGCTGAGGGGTATCGTACAGGGGCTGTGCCTGGGATGCGACCCCTGGCCTTCGCCGGCCTGTTCGGCTAAGCGGCACGCTCCTTGCTGTGCGTTGAGCAGCGCAGGATTGGAGCCGCCATCGTGCACATCCGTATCGGCTACAAGCTGACCTACAACCATCCGGCGCCGACGCCGATGCTGCTGATGGCCACGGTGCATCACGCGCGGATCGGCGACATCATCACGCCCGACGTGTTCCACTCGATGCCCAGCGTGTCGGTCACGCCCTATTACGACGCGTTCGGCAATTGGTGCACGCGGCTGGTGGCACCCGTGGGCGAGATCCAGATCACCACAGACGCGCTGATCCGCGACAGCGGCGAGCCCGACCCGGTGGACTGGGACGCCGAGCAGCACGAGGTGCAGGACCTGCCCTCGGAGACCATCATCTACCTGCTGGGCAGCCGCTACTGCGAGACCGACAAGCTCTCCAACGTGGCCTGGGACCTGTTCGGCAACACGCCGAAGGGTTGGCCGCGGGTGCAGGCGATCGTCGACTTCGTGCACAACCACGTGACGTTCGGCTACCATTTCGCCCGATCAACGAAGTCGGCCTGGGACGTGTTCGAGGAGAAGCAGGGCGTCTGCCGGGACTTCGCGCACCTGGCGGTGGCGCTGTGCCGGTGCATGAACATCCCGGCGCGCTACACGACCGGCTATCTGGGCGATATCGGGGTGCCGGTGAGCGCCTCGCCGATGGATTTCTCGGGTTGGTTCGAGGCGTATCTGGGCGGGCGGTGGCACAGTTTCGACGCGCGGCACAATCAGCCTCGGATTGGCCGCATCCCGATCGCCTACGGGCGGGACGCAACCGACGTTGCGATCAGCATCTCGTTCGGGAGGAGCGACCTGATCGGCTTCGAGGTCACGACCTACGAGGTGCCGGAAGGCTCGACGCTGGAGCAGGCGCAGCAGATGGAGCTGGCGCGCGTCAAGGCGGTCGCCGAGGCGGGCTGAGGCCGGGTGGGTCGTGCCGGCCGGGACGAGGATAGCCATCGCGCATGAGTTCGCCGAGCGACGCCGTGCCGTTGATCCTGATGACGGATCCGGAGCATTTCCAGGTCTCCTACGCCATCAACCCCTGGATGCGGCCTGGCGTGTGGGCCGCGGACGCGGCCGGGCATCGGCGCGCGGCGCGGGCGGCGTTTGAGGCGCTGCGGGACGCGCTCGGCGAGGCGGGCGCCAGGGTCGAGACGATGCCGGGCAGCCCGGGGCTGCCGGACATGGTGTTTCCGGCCAATGCCGCGGTGGTGCTGGGGCGGCGAGCGGTGATGGCGCGGTTTCGCCATCCGGAGCGGCAGGGCGAGGAGGCGCCGTTTCGTGCCGCATTCGAGGGCTTGGTTGAGCGCGGGCTGCTGGACGAGGTCGTCACGCTGCCGGAGGGATGCCTGCAGGAGGGCGCGGGCGACTGCCTGTGGGATGCCGGGCGGCGGCTGTTTTGGGTGGGGTATGGGCCGCGCTCGACGCTGGCCGGCGGCCGAGCGGTGTGCCGGGAGTTCGGCCGGGAAATCGTGCCGCTGAAGCTGGTCTCTGAGCGGTTCTACCATCTTGATACCTGCTTCTGCCCGCTATCGGGTGGCGAGGTGCTGTTCTACCCGCCGGCGTTCTCCGAGAAGTCCCTGTGGCAGATCAGGCAGGTGGTGGCCGACGAGCAGCTGATCGCGATGAGCGAGGAGGACGCCGCGCGATTCTGCGTCAATGCCGTCTGCATTGGCCGGACTGTCGTGATGGCCTCGGCGACGCCAGAGCTCGGGCGACTGTTGGCGGACCGAGGCTATATGCTGCGAGACCTGGATCTCTCGCCTTTCATCCTCTCGGGCGGCGGCGCGTTCTGCATGACGCTAAGGCTTGATCATCTCGGGTGAAGAAAGCGGTTCTTTTTTGAAAAAAAGAACCAAAAAACTTTTCTCCACTCAGTGACAGAGAAAGCCACAATTGTCGGATCGAAAGCTTTTTGCTTCTTTTTTTTAAAAAAAAGCGCTGCGTTACGGCCCAAGCCCGACCGTCCACAGCAGTAACGAGTATAGGTTCGGCACGGCGTGATGGTGACGGGCGATGTAGTTGTCGCGCTCGTACCAGAGAAATACCGCAAGAGTGAGCAGGAAGCCCAGCGAGCAGCCCCAGACCAGGAGGATGACGCGCCACTCGCCCTGCTCGTTCTCGGCGTCGGGATCGAGCTCGGGCGAGAACGGCATCATGGTTGGTCGTCCTTCAACGGGGCGTCGATGGACGCCTCGTGGCCGCCGCGGACCTCGCTCTCGGGGCCGACCTCGTGCAGGTGCTCGCTGGGCGGCACCGGCTTCACGCCGTCGCCGGCAGGCTGATCGATCTTCAGGTCGTCCATGCTAAACGCGGTCTTTTCAGAGGGTTACAATGATCTTGCCTAGAGGCAAGATCGAACTCCTACGAAAGGATTTTAAAGGCTCCGCCTTTAATGAGGTCAAGGGGCAAAGCCCCTTGCCTTGCTTAGAACAGCGCCAGCTGCGCCGACTTGGCCGGTTGTACGACAGCGAAGTGCTTCGTCTCCAGCGCCTCGCGCAACTCGAAGCCGTGCGCCTTGGCGGCGCGGTCGAAGCGGCGGGCGAGCAGCTCGGCATACGGGCCCTGGCCGACGAAGCGGCCATGGAACTGGCTGTCGTTCAGCGCGCCGGCGCGGGTCTGGCGGATCAGGCTCAGCACGTGGCGGGCGCGGTCCGGCCGATGCTGCTGCAGCCAGGCCTCGAACATCGCGCGCAGCTCGAGCGGCAGGCGAAGCAGGACGTAGCCGGCGTGGCGGGCGCCGGCGGTAGCGGCGGCGGCGAGGATGCGCTCCAGCTCGGCGTCGTTGAGGCCCGGGATCATTGGCGCCGCCAGCACGCCGGCTGGCACGCCGGCTTCGGCCAGGGCGGCGACGGCGGCGAGGCGGCGGTTGGGGGCAGCGGCGCGGGGCTCCATCTTGCGGGCCAGCTCGCCGTCCAGCGTGGTGACCGACAGCCAGACGCGAACCAGGTTGCGGGCGGCGAGGCGCTGCAGAATGTCGAGGTCGCGCAGCACGCCGGCCGACTTGGTGACGATGGAGAGCGGATGGCCGTGGCGCTCCAGCACCTCGAGCACCGAGCGGGTCAGGCGCAGGGTGCGCTCGACCGGCTGGTAGGGGTCGGTGTTGGAGCCGAGCGCGAGCGGGCGGACGACGTAGCTCGGACGGCTGATCTCGCGCTCAAGCTTGGCGGCGACGTCCGGCTTGAAGGTCAGCTTGGTCTCGAAGTCGAGGCCGGGCGAGTAGCCGAGATAGGCGTGGGTGGGGCGGGCGTAGCAGTAGATGCAGCCGTGCTCGCAGCCGCGATAGGGGTTCACCGCACGGTCGAAGCCGATGTCGGGCGAGCTGTTCCAGCTGATGACGGTCTTGCTGCGGTCCGGCGTCAACGTCGTGGGCAGCGGCGGCAGGGCCTCGAGCAGCCCCCAGCCATCGTCGAACGCCTCGGTGCTGGCGGTCTCGAAGCGGTTCGCCGGGTTGTCGAGGGCACCGCGGCCGCGGTGCAGACGGGCGTCGACGTGGGCCATGAGTTCACCTTGCGTTCCAGTTGACTGTGGCGCGCGATGGGCCGGGCGTCAAGAACGAACTGGGAACAACGGCGCTCAACAGGCCAGTTGAGGATGGAACCCGGCCTGTCCCGGGGATCTTGCGGACGGCGTGGATCCTGCGCCCTATTTGAGCGTGTAGACGAAGTCGAAAGCGCTTGCCTTCTGATCGCGGGCATGCAGCCGCATATCACCCCGCGCGCCACTGAACGCTCCCGTTCCACCGGTCACCGCCAAGACCGAGTCCTTGTCGTCGAAAAACGGACCATCCACCGAGATCTGGCCGGTGCTCAGGATCAGCGTCCAATGGCACTCGAAGGATTTCCGGACGATCACGCGAACGCAATATCCTTGATCGCTCCCCACTCTCTGCTGATCGGCAGCATCGAAGACGTCGTTGGAGAACGTCAGGATGTCGCCGACGGAGTCGGCGGCAGCACCAGCATGGACGGAGACGGCGTCCGTCGTGGCCCGTTCCACAACCGTAAACGTGCTGGCGCTCGCCCAGGACGACATCGAGCTCGCATAGGCGGTTGCGGCGGCGAGCTTGAGCAGCGTCATCGCGCGATGGCGGGTCATTCGACCGCTGCTCCGGCAGGCACGGTCGAGGCGCCCGACCGGCCCAATGCCGAAGCATCTCCCGCCGGCGCGTCCCCCCTGTCATAAGGCCGGAGGATCAGCATGTAGGCGCCACCTGTTGCGACGACCGCCGCCAGCGTCGCCGACATCGCGTAGTTGACATACCAAGGTTCGGCAGGCGTTCGCGGCCACAGCATGTCGAGGATCGCCGCGACGCCATAGACGAGCGCGGCGACGTTGACGGCCATCCCGCGGCTGCCAAGGGTGAACTGCCCGGCCGGGCGCCAGCCTTGCCGCCTGGCCCAAAGCGCGCCGACGACGATCATCTGAAAGGCGGCGTAGATTCCGATGACGGCGAAGTTCACGATCGTCGCCACGGCGTCCTGAAAGAACATGCCCATGAACAGGATGATGCAGGCGACGGACCCGCAGAGCAGCAGCGCGCGCTCGGGCACCTGTGTCCGGACTGCCAGCTTGTTGAGCCAGGCGCTACCCGCGACCATTTCGTCACGGGCGTAAGCGAAGATCAGGCGGCTTGCGGCTGCCTGAAGAGAGAGGATGCAGGAGACGAAGGATATCATCACCACCAGCACCACCAGCCGCGAGCCGCTCGAGCCGAAATCGGTTATCAAGATGCGCTCGACGGGATCGGCGACGCTGCCATTCGTGACCGCGTGCATGTCGGGCACCGCCAGGATCAGAGCGAGACAGACGAAGACGGCCGCCGCCATACCGACATAGATCGTCCGGCGCATTGCTCTCGGGACGCTCAAGCCGGGGTTGGGCGTCTCCTCCGCCAGGTCACCGCACGCTTCGAACCCGTAGCAGCTGAACAGGCCCGCCACTGCAGCCGCCAGAAACGCGGCAAGGTAGCCGCCGCCATGGGCGACGCCTGAGCCGTCGAAAACGACGCGCAACGGTTGGTGCCTGCCGACCGCGTACAGGTAGATCCCGACGAGCAACGCGCCCGCGATCTCACAGACGAAGCCGAACATGGCGATGCGGGCGAGGAACTTGGTGCCGCCGAGATTGATCGCTGTCGAGAGCGCGACAAGGGCGATGGCGATCGTCGTCGTGACCCTCGGGGTTGCGTCGAAGCCAAGCAGCGGAGCCATGAACGGCGCTGCTCCGGCGGCGACCGCGGCGATGGTCGTAAACAACGCCCAACCATAGATCCATCCCGCCATCCACGCCCAACGCTTGCCGACCAGCCGACGCGCCCAAGGATAGAGCCCGCCCGAGATGGGAAACTGGGACACCACCTCGCAGAAGATCAAACAGACCAGCAGCTGCCCAAGCGTTGCGACGAGGTAGGACCATATCATCGGCGGCCCACCGGCGGCCATGCCGACGTCGAAGACGGAATAGACACCGACGACGGGAGACAGATAGGTAAATCCGAGCGCGAAGTTTTCCCACAGCGTCATGGAGCGGTTGAACTTCGTCACGTATCCGAGCGCGTATAGTTGCTCGGCATCCGCGTCGTTGGCATGACCCTGTCGATCAGGCATGAGCAACCTCTTGCAGCATCGCCGCGTGGAACCCGGACGTCACAGCTTGATCATCACGTGGCGGACGACGGTGTAGTCCTCGAGTGCAAATGAGCTGAGATCCTTGCCGTATCCGGAGTGTTTCAGGCCGCCATGCGGCATCTCGCTTGCCAGCATGAAGTGCGTGTTCACCCAAGTGCAGCCATATCGCAGGCGCGAGGCGACGTTCATCGCTCGCGAAACGTCACGAGACCAGACCGACGACGCCAGACCATATGGAGAGTCGTTTGCCCAGCCGACGGCCTGGTCGACGTCATCGAACCGGGTGACCGACACGACAGGCCCGAAAACCTCCTTGCGGACAACCTCGTCATCCTGCTGAGCGCCGGCGATGATCGTCGGCTCGAAAAAGAAGCCGTCGCCGTGGCAACGTTGCCCGCCCGTTTCGATCGAGACATGCGGCTGATCCGCCGCACGCTCCACGAAGCCCGCAACGCGCGCGCGCTGACGCTCCGAGATCAATGGCCCCAGGTCGTTTAGGCTGTCGTCGTCATCTTGGTAGCGGAGGCTTCGTACCGCACCTGACAGGTCGGCGACGAAGCTGTCGTAGAGCTTGGCGCCACAGTAGATCCGGCAGGCGGCCGTGCAATCCTGGCCTGCGTTGTAGAAACCGAAATCGCGGACGCCCTGGACGACAGACGCAAGATCGGCGTCGTCCAGAACGATGACCGGCGCCTTGCCGCCCAGCTCCAGATGGGTGCGCTTGATCGTCTGGGTCGCGGCAGCGAGCACTTTCTGCCCCGTGGCGACGTCGCCCGTCAGAGAGATGAGGGCGACCGCAGGATGATGGATGAGGTGATGTCCAACAGTCTCTCCACGGCCAGCGATGACGTTGATCACGCCCGGAGGAAAAATCTCCGCCAGATGCCGTGCAAGCTTCAGGCTGGTCAGAGATGTCTGTTCCGATGGTTTCAGAACCACGGTGTTGCCTGCCGCCAAGGCAGGAGCGATCTTCCAGACCGCCATCATCAGCGGGTAGTTCCAAGGCGTGATCGACGCAATGACCCCGATAGGATCGCGCCTGACCATCGACGTGTGGTCGGCCAGATACTCGCCCGCGACCGGGCCCTGCAGGCAGCGTATGGCGCCGGCAAAGAAGCGAATACAATCGACGGTGGCTGGGATCTCGTCCCTCAGCACCAGGTGACGCGGCTTGCCGCAATTGAGCGCTTCCAACGCCGCATACGCCGCCGCATCCGTCTCGATGCTGTCGGCAAGCTTCAGCAGCAGCAGAGACCGCTCTGCCGGCGTTGTGCGCGACCAGCGCTCGAAGGCGGCTGCGGCGGCGGCAATCGCCTCGTCGACCTGGTGGACAGAGGCTTCAGGAACGGTGGCGATGATGTTACCCGTCCGCGGATCGAGAGTGTGCTCGTCAACCCCGAGGCCGGCTTGGAATTGCGTGCCGATCAGCATGGAGGTCGTCATTGCCGGCACCTTCTGTAGACAGTATGCGGCGAGTGCCTGCAGGATTTGTGCCGTTCCGAGAACTCGCGTCGCCTCTGCGGGCAACACACCTGCGGTTTGCACCGGCCGGGAAGTTTGCACGCGCAAAATACCGCACCACCCCCTTCAGCTCTCGCTTCGAACCATCGTTTCTTGGTCCGGATGCCAATTAGACCGCTGGTGAACGGACTCAAACTTCGCGCTTGAACCGCTCGTCGCCGAAATGGCTCTGTATTACTGTGCGTGTAGCCTGTCGTTGACCTGGCAATTTTCCGGCTTCAAACCTGACGGACCGGTTTCCAAAGGCCGCCGGCCTTTGGTGGGGTCCTCATCTTCAAGAGGGGGGCAAAGTCCCTTGCTTTGCTTTGCGTCATGAAAGGCCTGCGATGAACACGAGGCGGCGACTGAGGAGATTGCGGCGGTCGCCGTTGTTGTCGCGGCGGATTTGGGTGCGGCGGGTGGCATTCTGGTTCGGGGCGTTGCTGGTGGGGCTGGTGGCGCTGGGGTTTGCGCAGGTGGCGAGCGGGGCGGATGGGCTGTTTCGGCGGGTCACCTTAATCAGCCCGTGGCTGGCGCTGGTGATCTGCCCGGCGGGGCTCGCGGGGTCGGTCTGGCTGACCAGGAGCGTGTTTGCCGGGGCGCAGGGGTCGGGAATACCGCAGGTCATGGCGGCGCTGCACACGCACCGGCCGGAGGTGGTGGAGCAGGTGCTTTCGCCGCGGGTGGCGGTGGGCAAGGTGCTGCTGACGACGGTGGGGCTGGCCTGCGGCGCCTCGATCGGGCGCGAGGGGCCGACAGTGCAGGTGGGCGCGGCGGTGATGCACCAGCTCGGGCGGGCGCTGCGGCTGCCGCGGCTGGAGGACAGCCGGGCGCTGGTGCTGGCCGGGGGCGCGGCGGGGGTCGCGGCGGCGTTCAACACGCCGCTGGCCGGGATCGTGTTCGGCATCGAGGAGCTGTCGCACTCGTTCGAGAGCCGGGCCAGCGCGACGGTGCTGACGGCGGTGATCGTCGCCGGGCTGACCACGCTCGCGCTGGTGGGCAACTCGTCGTATTTCGGGGTGACGCCGGCGGGCATGGACGTGGCGCGGGACTGGCTCGCGGTGCCGGTCGCGGCGGTGCTCGGGGGGCTTGCCGGCGGGCTGTTCAGCCAGGTGCTGGTCAGTGCGGCGCGCGGCGTGCCGGGGCGGGCGGGGCAATTGATCAAGGCCAGGCCGGTGGCGTTCGCCGCCTGCTGCGGGCTGGTGGTGGCGGTCGTCGGGCTGATCTCGGGCGGGGCGACCTATGGCACCGGCTACACCGCGGCGCGCGACCTGGTGCGTGGGCAGGTGCAGGCGGTGCCGTTCGGCTTTTCGGTGCTGAAGATCATCGCCACGCTGGCCTCGTATCTGAGCGGCATCCCGGGCGGAATATTCGCGCCGTCGCTGTCGATCGGGGCGGGGATCGGGCGGACGATCGCGCATTTTCTGCTGCCCGGGCTGCCGACGGCGCCCGTGGTGCTGATCGGCATGGTCGCCTACTTCTCGGGCGTCGTGCAGGCGCCCATCACCGCAGCGGTGATCGTGATGGAAATGACCGACAACCAGCAGATGACGGTGCCGCTGATGCTGGCCTCGTTCCTGGCGTTCGGAGTCTCACGCCTGGTATGTCGCCGGCCGATCTATGGCGCGCTGGCGGCGGGGTTCCTCAGGTCGGTGGAGCAGACGGCGGTGGGGACGGGGGAGTGAGGCAAGGCAAGCGCTTCTTTTTTGAAAAAAAGAAGCAAAAAACTTTTATCAGTTTAGCGATACGTCAGGACTGTTATATTTGAGAACTTCAAAGGCTCCGCCTTTGATGATCTAAGTTTGGATAGAGCCCCATCGGATAAAAGTTTTTTGGTTCTTTTTTTCAAAAAAGAACCGCTTCCTCAAAGCCCCAACTCCGTCAAACCTGGATGCTCGGCCGGCCGCGGGCCGAGCGGCCAGTGGAAGAGACGGTCGGCTGGCTCGATTGGAACGTCGTTGATGCTGGCGTCGCGGCGGCGCATCAGGCCGTTCTCGTCGAACGCCCATTGCTCGTTGCCGAAGGAGCGGAACCAGGCGCCGGCGGGATCGTGCGATTCGTAGACGAAACGTACGGCGATGTGGTCGGCGGTGTAGGCCCAGACTTCCTTGATCAGGCGGTAGTCAAGCTCGCGCTGCCATTTGCGGGTGAGAAACGCGGTGATGGCGTCGCGGCCGGAGAAGAGCTCGGTGCGGTTGCGCCAGCGGCTGTCGGGCGTGTAGGCGGCCGCGCAGCGGGCAGGATCGCGGCTGTTCCAGGCGTCTTCGGCGGCGCGGGCTTTTTTGGCGGCCGATCCGGCGTCGAAGGGCGGGAGGGGCGGGCGGGACTCGGTCATCGGGCGCTGCTCCGGGGCTCGTTCAAATGTTCGTTCAAGCGGGGCATCAGCTCGACCAGGTTGCAGGGGCGGTGGCGGCTGTCGAGCTGGGAGAGGAGGATGTCGTCCCAGCCGTCGCGGACGGCGCCGTTGCTGCCGGGCAGGGCGAAGAGGTAGGTGCCGTTGGCGACGCCGGCGAGCGCGCGGGACTGCATCGTCGAGGTGCCGATCTTGGCGTAGCTGAGCATGCGGAACAGCTCGCCGAAGCCTTCGATGCGCTTCTCCAGAACCCGGTCGAGGGCTTCGGGGGTGACGTCGCGGCCGGTGATGCCGGTTCCGCCGGTGCTGATGATGACGTCGACGGCAGGGTCGGCGATCCAGCGGCCGAGGCGGGCCTCGAGGGCGGTGACCTCGTCGCGGACGATGGCGCGGTCGATCAGGTGGTGGCCGGCGGCGGCGATGCGGGCGGCGAGGATGTCGCCCGAGGTGTCGGTGCCGGGCTCGCGGGTGTCGGAGACGGTGAGCACGGCGATGTTGACAGGGGTGAAGGCGCGGGCGGTGTCGATAGGCATGCGGGCACTCCGAGGGGCGGCATGATGACGAACCCGCAGGCGCGGCTCGGGATGCGGTGGCGCGATCGGCTGGGAGCTATTTGGGTCGAGCGGATCAGGGGCGCAGGTCAGGCGGCTCAGCCTGCGTCGAGGGCTAGGATTGTGCCGCGGCTGCCGGCGGTGGGTGGCCGTGGGCGGCTTGCCGGTCGCTGACGCGGCCGAGCAGGGCGCGCGAGACGGCGATCCGGTCGCGGGTATCGTTCGACATCGCCTGCAGGCTGCTGATGCAGTGGGTGGCGGCGGCGTGGTGGGCGGATTTGGTCTGCCTGACCTTGAACAGGATGGCGACTGGCATCGGCCTTGCGCGCTGCGTCATCGCGTCGCTCCGGTCACGGAAGCGGAAGCACAAGGCGGTCTCGATTCCAAACGCCGTCGGCGCGCTGTCGAGGTCGCACCAGATTACGCTGATTTAAGCGGAACCGTGAGGCCTATTTAGCGCAGTCGGGATAATCTTTGATGGTTTCGGCGCCGGTCGAGGCTGTGGCCGGGCACGCCGAGATGATGGCGGAACGTGTCCCCGGCGTGCTGCCGAATCGGCGAGGCCGGGTTCAGTGCAGCAGGACCGGGTCGAGTTGCGGCCAGTTGCCGGCCGCGAGGGCGGCGCGGGTGGGCGAGGGCAGCTTCATCCGGGCGGCGTAGATCCAGGTGTAGGCAAGGACGCTCTGGACGAAGCGGCGGGTTTCGTCGAGCGGGATCGTTTCGATGAACAGCAGTGGGTCGCCGTGGTCGTTGACGGGCCAGCGGGCGGTGCTGGCGGGGCCGGCATTGTAGGCGGCGAGCAGGCGGAGCAGGTCGCCGTGGATCGGGCCGCTCCCGGCGAGGTAGCGGACGTATTTCTGGCCGAGCTGGAGATTAAGCGCCGGGTCATGCAGGCGGGCTTCGCGGCCTGTGTAGCGGGCGGGCTCGCCGGCGATGAAGCCGGCGGTGAGCGGCATGATCTGCATCAGGCCGTGCGCGCCGGCGCCGGAGACGGCGGCAGGGTCGAAATTGCTTTCGACGCGGGCGAGGCCATAGACCATGGCCCGATCGATGGTGAAGCCGCCGCGCGGGGCGAGGGCCGGCAGTCGGGCGGCAGCGGGCGGCGGGCTGCCGGGCAGCAGGGTTGCGAACTGGGCGGCGAGGTCCGGCAGGGCGGCGGCGCTCAGGGTGAGCAGCAGGGCGCGGCGCAATCCCGGATCGGCTTCGACCTGCGGCCAGAGCAGGCGGAACTCGGCGCGGGCACGGTCCGGCTCGCCGACCTGGAGCAGGGCAAAGGCGCGACGGCCGCCGGGCAGGGCGGCGATGGCGTCGAGGTCAGCCTCGCCAAGCAATGCGTGGTCAGCCTCGCCAAGCAATGCGTGGTCAGCCTCGCCAAGCAAAGCGTGGTCGGCCTCGCCGAGCAAGGCGTGGTCGGCCTCGCCGAGCAGGGCGTGGTCGGCCTCGCCGAGCAGGGCGTGGTCGGCGTCGGCGAGCGACGCGTCGGCGTCGGCAGGGCGCGGGCGGGCGCGATCGTCGAGCAGGGCTTGCGCCGCTGTTTTCAGCAGCGCGTGCTCTGCCTCCAGGAGCAGTGGACGCTCGGCGGTGCCTGGCGGCGTGGCGGGCTGGTCGAGGCCGAGGTCGGCGCGGGCGATCTGGCCATAGAAGCTGGGCCGGGGGCGGCGGCGGCGGCGCGCAGCAGCCAGGCTCGCGCGCCGGCGGGGTCGTGGGCGTCGCTTCTGACCCGGGCGGCCCAGAAGGCGGCGGCGGCGCGGCCGTCCGGCATCTCGACCGGAGCGGTCGAGGCGGCCTCGAAGAGGGCGCCGGCGGCGTCAGGCTGTCCGGCGCGCCATGCGGCGAGGCCGGCGACGTAGGCGGGCTGGCCGAGGGCGCCGTCGGCGTGCAGCCAGCCGTCGCGGCCGGTGCGCAGCGCCTCGCGGTCGCGACCCCTGGCCGAGCAGGATGGCGGCGACCTCGCCGCGCAGCACGGCGCCGTAGAGGGCGGGGATGCGGGCGCGGCCAACGAGGTGGAGGGCGGCGTCGGCATCGCCGGCGCGGGCGGCGGCGAGCACGGCGGCATCCAGGCCGGCCTGGCGTGGCGGCAGCGATGGCGGCGGCTCGGATCCGGGGATGGCGGGCGGGAACGGCGCGATCGCCGGATGGCTGCCCGGCGCGGCCGCGTGCAGCAGCAGGCGGTAGATCACCGGGGCATCGGGTAGGTCGGCGTAGCGGCCGAGCCAGTCGGCGAGGCGCGCGGGGCGGTGGCGCGAGCGGGCGCCGCGATGAGGCGGTCGGCGAGCAGGTGGCCGAGCAGGGTGTCGTCGGTGAGCTCGGCGGTCTCGGCGATGGCGGCGGGGATGTCGCCGGCGCGCTGCAGGGCGAACAGGCGGCGCAGGCGGGCGGCCTCACTGGGGGCGAGGGGCTGCGGCAGGCCGACGCCGGACGGGCCCCAGGGCAGCGTGCCCGGGAGCTGCACCCTCGGCACCGCGAGCGCGGTCTCGTCAGGTCCTGATGCCTCCATGGGCGCTGCCTGCGACATGCCCGGGCGCACGGTGGTGCTGGCCAGGAACGCCGCGCCGGCCAGGAAGGCGCGGGCAGCCGGAAGGCGGGAGAGCGTTGAGCCGATCCCTCGCATGGGCGGCGGCGCTACAGGCGCGGTGACGGGGCTGCAAGGTTATTGAGCAAAGATTACCGGCGAGGCATTTATTTTAGACGCGAGTTCAGGCGTTTACGTCTGGGATGCTCGCGGTTTCGTGATCAGTCGCGCGGTGCCGGCGGGGGCTGGACGGCGGTGCCGAGGCGATGGCTGAGGGTGAGCAGGTCGGCCCAGGCTTCGGCCTTGCAGGCCGGCTGGCCAAGCAGCAACGAGGGCGGCAGCATCGGCAGGGTCGGCACCGGCTCGGGCAGGCCGGGGATGGCGGTGTCGAGCCAGCGGCCGCGACAGCGGCGCAGGCCGCTGGCGTTGCCGTTGACGGTGCGGAGCGCGAGGTTGCCGAACAGCACCAGGTGGCGCGGCGCGAGCAGAGCGAGCTGGCGCTGCAAGAAGGGCAGGGCTGCGGCGACCACCGCCTCGGAGGGGGCTCGGCCGCCGGGCGGCCGCCAGGGCACGAGCAGGGTCAGGGCGAGTTGGCTGCGGTCGAGGCTGATCGAGGCGAGCATGCGGTCGAGCAGCTGGCCGGCCGGGCCGAGGAAGGGCCGGCCGGCGCGATCCTCCTCGGCGCCGGGAACCTCGCCGACCAGGACGAGGCCGGCGGCCGGGTTGCCGTCGAGGCTGACGAGGTGGCTGGCGGTGGCGCGCAGCGCGGCAAGCTCAGGCGGCAGGTCGCCCTCCTGCAGCGCCTGACGCAGGGTGTCGAGCGTTTGGCAGGCGGCGGCGGCGGCGCGGCTGCGCTCGGCCGGGGTGCCTGCCGGCGACCCGCCGGCCGGAGCAGTCGCCGGGCGGGGGCGCGGGGGCGGCGCGGCGGCGGGCAAGGCCGCGGGCGTCGTGGAGGGGGCGGCGGGCAGGCGGCGGTCGACGGGCGCCTCGGCGATCGCCTCGTCGGCGCCCCACTCGATCTGCATCTCCAGCATGGCAAGTGGCGAGCGGTGCACGATATGGCCTCGACGGAGTGCCGGGATGCGGCGTGGGCGGCTTTTACCCGCGGCGGTTCCGGGTAAGCTAGGGGCAAAGGGGATCGGGGATGAGCGAGCGCGAGGCGATGGAGTTCGACGTGGTGGTGGTGGGCGCAGGGCCTGCCGGCCTGGCCGCGGCGATCCGCCTGAAGCAGCTGGCCCCGGATGCCAGCGTGTGCGTGGTGGAGAAGGGCGGCGAGGTCGGCGCGCATATCCTGTCGGGCGCGGTGATCGAGACGCGGGCGCTCGACGAGCTGCTGCCGGATTGGCGCAAGCGCGGCGCGCCGCTGACGACGCCGGCCGGGCAGGACAGGTTCATGTTCCTCACCGAGCGCTCCGGCTACACGCTGCCGACGCCGCCGCAGATGCACAACCATGGCAACTACATCGTCAGCCTGTCCAACGTCTGCCGCTGGCTGGGCGAGCAGGCCGAGGCGGCCGGGGTGGAGATCTACCCGGGGTTCGCCGCCGCCGAGCTGCTCGAGGAGGAGGGGCGCATCGTCGGCGTCGCCACCGGCGACATGGGGGTGACGCGCGAGGGTGAGCCGGGGGCGAACTACGCGCCGGGGATGGAGCTGCGGGCGCGCTACACGCTGTTCGGCGAGGGCTGCCGAGGGTCGCTCGCCAAGCAGGTGATGGAGCGCTTCGGCCTGCGCGACGGGGTGGACCCGCAAACCTATGCGCTGGGGGTGAAGGAGCTGTGGGAGATCCCGGCGGCGAACCACAAGCCGGGCCTGGTGATGCACACCGTCGGCTGGCCGCTCGACCAGGGCACGTATGGCGGCTCTTGGCTGTATCACTGGGGCGAGAACCTGGTGAGCTACGGCTTCGTGGTCGGGCTCGACTACAGCAACCCGTGGCTGGCGCCGTTCGAGGAGATGCAGCGGCTCAAGACGCACCCGCTGATGCGGCCGCATTTCGAGGGCGGCAAGCGGCTCAGCTACGGCGCGCGGGCGCTTTCCGAGGGCGGGCTGCAATCGATCCCGAAGCTCAGCTTTCCGGGCGGGGCGCTGATCGGCGACGCGGCGGGGTTCCTCAACGTGCCGAAGATCAAGGGCACACATGCGGCGATGAAGTCCGGCATGCTGGCGGCCGAGGCGGTGGCGGAGGCGATGGCGGCGGCGGTTCCGGAGGCTGAGCCGTCGAGCTACCGGGCGCGCTTCGAAGCGAGCTGGCTGTATCCGGAGCTGAAGCGCGAGCGCAACGTGCGGCCGGCCTTTGCCAGGCTCGGGCTGCTCGGCGGCATCGCCTACTCGGCGCTCGACACGGTGGTGCTGCGCGGGCGGGCGCCCTGGACGCTGCATCACAGGCATGGCGACTACGAGACGCTGCGCCCGGCGGCCGCGGTGCCGCAGATCAGCTACCCGAAGCCGGACGGCAAGCTGACCTTCGACAAGCTGTCCTCGGTGTTCCTCTCCAACACCAACCACGAGGAGAACCAGCCTTCGCACCTGAAGCTGCGCGACCCCGGGCGCTGGCTGGGGGTGAACTGGGAGACCTATCGCAGCCCGGAGAGCCGATACTGCCCGGCCGGCGTCTACGAGGCGGTGGGCGTCGAGGAGGGGGTGCCGCGGCTGCAGATCAACGCGCAGAACTGCGTGCACTGCAAGACCTGCGATATCAAGGACCCGACGCAGAACATCGAGTGGGCGGTGCCGGAAGGCGGCGGCGGGCCGGTTTACCCGGGCGGCATGTGAGGGGCGCACGCACGCTCGCGGCGGGGCTCGCGCTGCTGCTGCCCGTCAGTGGACGGGCGGTCGCGGAGCCGCGAGGCTTGACGGCCCCTGAGACCTCGGCGGTGACGGAGCCGCTGCTGCCGGCGGGCGTGCCGGGGCTGTATCTCGAGGCGCGGTTCGCCATGGAGGCGGGCGACCAGGAGGCGGCCGCGGCCGATTTCCAGAAGCTCGCCGACGCCGAGGGGCAGGACCTGGCGCTGCGCCGGCTTGCCTTCGAGGCCAGCCTGATCGCCGGCAGCGCCCAGGCAACCCGGTTCGCCGCCGGGCTGCCGGACGACGTGCTGGCGCAGCTGCTGGTCGGCGACCAGCGGGCGGCGGCGGGGGATTGGGCGGGCGCGCGGGCGACCTTCGACGCGCTGCCGGGCAACGGGCTGGGGCAGGTGCTGCAGCCGATCCTGCTCGCCTGGTGCTACGCCGCGGCCGGCCAGGCCGACGCCGCCCTCGCTCTGCTGCGCACTGCCGCGGGGGCGCAGCATGCCGGCGGGCTGTATGCCATGCATGCCGCGCTGGTCGCCGATTATGCCGGGCGCGCCGATGCCGGCGGGCTCTACGAGCAGGCGGCGGCCCGGGCCGGCGGGCTGAACCTGCGGCTGGCGCAGATGCTCGCCAGCTGGCAGGCGCGGCAGGGCCATCAGATGCAGGCGGAGCAGCTGCTCGAGCGGCTGCTCGGCGGCAGCCGGGACCTGGCGATCGCCGCCCCCGACCTGCTTGCGGCGGCGGCGCGGCGGCCGGTGGCGAGCCCGGTGGACGGCTTGGCCGAGGGCTACCTGCAGATGGCGGTGGCGCTGCAGCAGCAATCGCCCCAGCCGGCGCTGCTGCTGGTTCGCCTGGCGTTGGCGCTGCGGCCGCATTTCGGCGCGGCGCTGCTGCTCGCCAGCGAGCTGGAGAGCCAGATGCATCGGCCGCAGCTGGCGCTCAAGGTGCTGGACGAGGCCGTGGCCGACGACCCGCTGCATGCGGTGGTGGACATGCAGAGGGCCAACCTATTGGCGGCGCTCGGCCGGCCGGACCAGGCGCGACAGGTGCTTCAGGCGGTGGCGGCGAGCCATCCCGCCAGCCCCGAGCCACTGGTGGCACTCGGCGACCTCAACCGGCAGGCCAACCACGACGAGCAGGCGGTCGGGTTGTACGACCGGGCGATCGCGCTGGTGCCGACGCCCGTCGCTTCGGATTGGGGGCTGTTCTTCGACCGGGCGATCGCGCTGGACGGGCTGCATCGCTGGCCGGCGGCGGAGGCGGACCTGAGACGCGCGCTGGCGCTGTCGCCGGACGAGCCGACGGTGCTGAACTACCTCGGCTACTCCTATGCGGTGCAGAACCGCGAGCTGGCGCAGGCGCAGGCGCTGATCGAGCGGGCGCTGGCGCACCAGCCGGATGACGGCGCGATCATGGACAGCCTCGGCTGGGTGCTGCTGCGTCGCGGCGACGCGTCGGGGGCGGTGCATTGGCTGGAGCGGGCCTCGGCGATGGGGCCCAGCGACCCGACGGTGACCGGCCATCTCGGCGACGCCTATGCGGCGGCCGGTCGGCCGGTGGAGGCGCGCCAGCAATGGCAGCGGGCGCTGCTGCTCCACCCGGACGCCGAGGATCGGGCGCATTTCGAGGCCGAGCTCGTGCATGGCAGCCCGTCGGTCTCGGCGGCCTCGCTGGTGCGGCCGGCGCCGACGGGCGCCGCCGCGACGCCGTGATCGGCTTCGCGCCGGCGAAGATCAATCTGCACTTGCACGTCACTGGCCGGCGGGCGGATGGCTATCACCTGCTCGACAGCCTGGTGGTGTTCGCCGATGTCGGCGACACGGTGGCGGCGGCGCCGGGCGAGGGTCTTAGCTTGGCGCTTGACGGGCCGTTCGCCACCGGGCTCGCGGCAGCGACGGACAACCTGGTGCTGCGGGCGGCGCGGCGGCTGGCCGAGCAGGCGGGGGTGACGCCGAACGCGGCGCTGGCGCTGACCAAGCGGCTGCCAGTCGCCTCCGGGATCGGCGGCGGCTCGGCGGACGCGGCGGCGGCGCTCAGGGTGCTCGGCCGGCTTTGGCGGGTCGACACAGAGCCGAGCGCGCTGGCGCGGCTTGCCGAGAGGCTGGGGGCGGACGTTCCGGTGTGCCTGGGGCGGCGGTCGGCGCTGATGCGCGGTGTCGGCGAGGTGCTGGTCGACGTGCCGGCGCTGCCGCAGTTCGGCTTGCTGCTGGTCAATCCCGGGGTTGGGGTGTCGACGGCGGCGGTGTTCGCTGCGCGACCGGCCGGGGTGTCGTCGGCTTGCCGCCTGCCGGCTCTATGGTCCGACCTGGCCGATTTCGTCGCCTGGCTGGGACGGTTGCGCAACGACCTGGAGGCGCCGGCGCGATCGCTGTGCGGAGCGATCGGGGAGGTGCTGGAGGCAATCCAGGGCCTGCCGGGGTGCCGGCTTGCGCGCATGAGCGGGTCTGGAGCGACGTGCTTCGGGGTGTTCGACGATCTGGCGGCGGCGCGGCGCGGATCGGCGCTGCTTGAGGGACGGCAATGGTGGGTGCATGCGGGCGTGACGGCTAGCGAGCCGGCTGCGCCGGCCTGGCGCGGGACGGCGCTCGGCGTCGGCTGAGCGTTCGCCGTCGATGCCGGCTCGCGGCGGCCATCGAAGCGCCGCAGGAGGTGGCCAAGCGTGCATGATGAGCCCGCGCCGCATCCTCATAGACGGTTCATTAAGGATTTTATGCGAACAAGGCTTACGGGAACCTGACGAGGCTTGCTTGCTGAAGGTCATGAACTGTGTCGCCTACGAGCATGATCTTCGGCTCGTTGCTTTGTCGGCCGTCATCTGCATCTTGGGCTGCTACACGACCACGACCCTGATGCATCGGGCCGGCGAGAGCGTGGGCGCGCGGTCTTGTCGTTGGCTGGCGCTTGCCGCCATCGTCTTCGGTTGCAGCGTCTGGTCACTGCACTTCGTCGCCATGCTGGCGTTCATGCCCGGCCAGGCGATGGCGTATGAGGTCAGCCTGACGGCGTTGTCGATCTTCGTCGCCTCGGCCGGCGCGCTCTTGGCGCTGCTTGTCTGGCGGGCCTCCATCGGGCGGCTCCTCAGCTCTGCGTTCGCCGGCATTCTGCTCGGGTTGGCCGTCACCGGCATGCATTATGTTGGCGTCGCCGCGATGAAGTCGTCCGGGGCCCTGGTGTTCAATGCGTCATACCTGGCGGCCTCGATCATCATCAGCGTCATCTTTTCGGTCCTCGCCCTGTGCCGGGCCGGCAACCTGGGCACGATGGGTCGGCGGCTTGAGATCGCCGGTTGGCTGTCGCTGGCGATCTGCGGGCTGCACTTCACCGGCATGACGGCGATCACCGTGGTGCCTGGCGTGGCGGCGGCGGACGGTGGGGTGGTTCTCGGCACCACCACTCTTGCCCTTGCGGTCGGCAGCGTCAGCGTCGCCGTTTTGATTGCCAGTCTGGCCGCCATCATGATCGAGCAGACCATGACGCAGCGATCTCTGCGAGACCTGCGTCGCATGCGCCTGATGAGCAACGTGGCTCAGGAGGTGCTGATCGTTCATCGCGACGGCATCGTGCTCGAAGTGAACAGCGCCGGTGAGCGGCTCTTCAAGGCAGCGGCCAACGACATCATCGGCCGCGCCGTGCTGAGCCTCTTCACGGAGGACAGCGCGTCCGCCCTGATCCGCCGCGAGCGGTGCGAGCCGTTGGCGCGTCCGGCAGAGGAAGTTGGCATCCGAGCGGACGATGGCGCCCGCATTCCGGTCGAGTTGTCATGCCAGGCTATAGACTATCTCGGCAAGGCAGCGACGGTCATCGCGCTCAGAGACTTGACGGACCGCAAGCGGCATGAGGAGCGGATTCACTATCTCGCTCGCCACGACGCTCTGACCAACCTGCCGAATCGCTACGCTCTCTTGGAGCGGCTTGAGTTCGCGCTCGACACCGCGGCACAGCAACAGAGTGCCATCGCCATCGTCTACATTGATTTGGATCGCTTCAAGCCGGTCAACGACCTGCACGGCCATGCCGCGGGAGATGCTTTGCTGGTCCAGACCGCCAAGCGCATCCTGGCCGAAATACGATCCTCGGACACCTTGGCGCGGATCGGCGGCGACGAGTTCGTGATGATCCTGACGAGCGGGGCGCCGCCCGAAAAGGCCTCGGTCATCGCCGCGCGCATCATCGAGGCGCTTCGCAAGCCCTTCCAGTTCGAGGGGCACAGGATCGAGATCGGAGCCTCGATCGGCATCTCCCTGTATCCTGATGACGGAAGCAGCGCCGACACCCTGATGCGCGCCGCCGATGCGGCCATGTATCGCGCCAAGGCGGAGGGTCGAGGAGCGCTGCGGTTCTATGAGGCTTCGATGAACGCTCAGCTTCAGTCGCGGCTGCAGCTGGAA
Source organism: Acetobacteraceae bacterium (assembly GCA_963692975.2). Classification (GTDB taxonomy): domain Bacteria; phylum Pseudomonadota; class Alphaproteobacteria; order Acetobacterales; family Acetobacteraceae; genus CAXMMR01. The sequence continues at coordinate 94,661 of CAXMMR010000010.1, forward strand.
CAGGAGCTTGCGGGAGCGGTCGAGCGGAACGAGCTGGTCCTTCACTACCAGCCGATCGTGAACGGCGTCACTGGTGAGGTCGAGACCTTCGAGGCGCTGATCCGGTGGGAGCACCCCACGCGAGGCATGATCGGGCCGGTGGAGTTCATCCCTCTGGCGGAACAGACCGGATTGATTGACCACATCGGACGCTGGGTGATCGAGACAGCCTGTCGCGAGGCTGCCCGCTGGGCGCACCCGTGGCGCGTGTCGCTGAACGTCTCGCCGATTCAGTTCCGCCGGTCCGACGTATGCGACGCAATCGGCGCCGCTCTTCAAGTCAACTCGCTCGATCCCGGTCGCGTTGTCGTGGAGGTCACGGAGGGGATACTGATCAATGACACGTCGAAGGCGGTGGCGACACTTAATCGTTTAAAGGGCATGGGCGTGCGGGTTGCGCTCGATGATTTCGGGACCGGTTACTCGAGCTTGAGCTATCTGCAGCTCTTCAAGTTCGACAAATTCAAGATCGACAAGTCATTCGTCGGAAAGCTTGGGCAGAGCGACGATGCGCTGACGATTACCCGGACGATCGTTAATTTGGGTCATAACCTCGCTCTTCAGGTGACGGCCGAGGGTGTGGAGACCCTGGCGCAGCTTACGATCCTGCAGACGCTCGGTTGCGACCAGATCCAGGGCTACCTGGTCGCTCGGCCCGGTCCCATGCACACCTTTACCGAAAGCGATCGACTGCGCACGGTTGCCTTGTTCAGCGAGGACTGTCTGCGCCTCTCGGCCTGAGCAACTCACCGCAGCGACAACAGGGCTGATCCGTGCGCCTCGCCGCGCCCTCGACGCATTGCCAAGCAGACGATTCACGGACCGGTTTCAGGTCGCCCCCGGCAGGTCGCAGGCTGCGTTTCGGCGTCAGGCCGTGCGGTCCGATCCCATCCCCAACGTAGCCTGGGCCGCGGCGAGGCGGGCGACGGGGACGCGGTAGGGGCTGCAGGACACATAGTCCAGGCCGATCTCTTCGCAAAACGCGATGCTGGCCGGGTCGCCGCCGTGCTCGCCGCAGATGCCGAGCTTGATCGAGTTCTTGGTGGCGCGGCCGCGTTCGGCGGCGATGCGGACCAGGGCGCCGACGCCCTCGATGTCGATCGAGACGAACGGGTCCTTGGGCAGGATGCCGGCCTCGACGTAGTGGGGGAGGAACTTGCCGGCGTCGTCGCGCGACAGGCCGAAGGTGGTCTGAGTGAGGTCGTTGGTGCCGAAGGAGAAGAAGTCGGCGGCCTCGGCGATCTTGTCGGCCGTCAGCGCCGCCCGGGGCAGCTCGATCATCGTGCCGATGGTGTAGTCGAGCGCGGTCTGCGCCTCAAGCAGGACCTCCTCGGCGACGCGGGTGACCTGAGCGCGGGTGATCTCGAGCTCGCGCTTGGTGCCGACCAGCGGGATCATGATCTCGGGCACGACCGGCGAGCCGGTCTCGCGGCCGATCGCCAAGGCGCCCTCGAAGATCGCGCGCGCCTGCATCTCGTAAATCTCGGGATAGGTGATGCCGAGGCGGCAACCGCGATGGCCGAGCATCGGGTTGCTCTCGGCCAGGTCGGCGGCGCGGCGGCGGATCTGATCCATGTCCATGCCCAGAGCCTGGGCGGCCTCGGCGAGGTCGGCCTCGCCGTGGGGGAGGAACTCGTGCAGCGGCGGGTCAAGCAGGCGAATGGTGACCGGCAGACCGGCCATGATGCGGAACAGGTCGATGAAGTCCTGGCGCTGGAAGGGCAGCAGGATGGCCAGGGCGGCGCGGCGGCCGGCCTCGTCGCGGGCGAGGATCATCTGGCGGACGGCGCCGATGCGCTCGGGGGCGAAGAACATGTGCTCGGTGCGGCACAGGCCGATGCCCTCGGCGCCAAACTTGCGGGCGGTCTCGGCGTCGAGCGGGGTTTCGGCGTTGGCGCGGACCTTGAGGCGGCGGATGCCGTCCGCCCAGCCCATCAAGACCTCGAAATTGTCTGACAGCAGCGGCTCGACGGTGGCGACGGAGCCGACGAAGACCTCGCCGGTGGCGCCGTCCAGCGTGATCGTCTCGCCGGCGCGGATCACGTGGCCGCCGGCCGCCAGCGTCTTGGCGCCGTAATCAACCTGGATGCCGCCGGCGCCGGCAACGCAAGGGCGGCCCATGCCGCGGGCGACGACGGCGGCGTGGCTGGTCATGCCGCCGCGGGTGGTCAGGATGCCGCGCGCGGCGTGCATGCCGTGAATGTCTTCAGGGCTGGTCTCGATGCGCACCAGCACGACCGCCTCGCCCTTGGCGCTGCGGATCTCGGCCTCGTCGGCGCTGAAGACGACGGCGCCGGAGGCGGCACCGGGGCTTGCCGGCAGGCCCTTGGAGAAGGCTGATGCGGGGCGCGGCCGGATCCAGCATCGGGTGCAGCAGCTGGTCGAGCGCCTGCGGATTGACGCGCTTGACCGCCTCCTCGCGGGTGATCAGGCCGGCTTGCGCCATTTCGACGGCGATCCGGAGCGAGGCGGCGGCGGTGCGCTTACCATTCCGGGTTTGCAACATATACAGCTTGTTCTGCTGCACGGTGAACTCGATGTCCTGCATGTCGTGGTAGTGGCGCTCGAGCGTTTCACGCACGCCGAGCAGCTCGGCGAACGCGGCCGGCATCGCCCGCTCCATCGGCAGCTCGCCGGGCTTTGCACCTTGGCTGCTCATCGGCTGCGGGGTGCGGATGCCGGCGACGACGTCCTCGCCCTGAGCGTTCACCAGATACTCGCCGTAGAACATGTTCTCGCCGGTGGACGGGTCGCGGGTGAAGCAGACGCCGGTTGCGCAGTCCTCGCCCATGTTGCCGAACACCATGGCCTGGACGTTGACGGCGGTGCCCCAGTCGGCCGGAATGTCGTGCAGGCGGCGGTAGGTGTTGGCCCTCGGATTCATCCAGGAGCCGAAGACGGCGCCGATCGCGGCCCAAAGCTGGTCATGCGGGCTTTGCGGGAAGGGGCTGCCGGTCTCGTCCAGCACCAGCTCCTTGTAGGCCTCGGCGATGCGCTGCCAGTCCTCGGCGGAGAGCTCGGTGTCCTCGATCGCGCCCCGGTCGAGCTTGGTCTGCTCGATGATCTCCTCGAAGCGATGATGGTCGACGCTGAGCACGACGGAGCCGAACATCTGGATGAAGCGGCGGTAGCTGTCCCAGGCGAAGCGCGGGTCGCCGCTGGCCTCCGCGAGGCCGGCGACGGTCTGGTCGTTCAGGCCGAGGTTGAGCACGGTGTCCATCATGCCGGGCATGGAGACGCGGGCGCCGGAGCGGACCGAGACGAGCAGCGGGTCGTGACGATCGCCGAACGTCTTGCCGACCGAGGTTTCGATGTGGGCCAGCGCGGCGCGGACCTGCGCGTCCAGCTCGGCAGGGTATTGGCGACGGTTGCGGTAGAATTCGGTGCAGAGCTCGGTGGTGATGGTGAAGCCGGGCGGAACGGGCAGGCCGATGGTGGCCATCTCGGCGAGGTTCGCACCCTTGCCGCCGAGCAGGTTGCGCATGTCGGCGCGGCCCTCGTCGTGGCCGGCGCCGAAGCTGTAGACCCATTTTGCCATGTGCGCGGCTCCTAGAGGGTGTTGTGACGCTTAGGCGATGCGGAAGGAAGCGCCTTCTTTTTCTGGAGAAAAAGAAGCAAAAAGACTTTGCGAGTTAAGAGAGTGACCTCTTATCGAGCAAAAATTTTTTGGTTCTTTTTTCTAAAAAAGAACTCTCTTTCTTGATCACTTTCTAGCCTTCGAGGGCGGAAAAATCCGCGACCTGGTTCATCAGCGCGCGAACGCTTGCGAGCAGGCGCAGGCGGTTGCGGCGGAGCGCCGGGTCCGGGTCGTTCACCGTGACGTCGGCGAAAAAGGCGTCGAGTGGGACGCGCAGGCGGGCCAGGGTGTGCATGGCCTCGGTGAAATGAGCGCGTGCAAAGTTGTCGGAGATTTGGGCGGGCAGACCATCGAGCGCGTCGGCGAGGGCCTGCTCGGCGGTGGCGGCGAGCAGGGTGAGGTCGGCGCCAGGCTCGGCTTGGTGGCCGTCGCGCTTTTCCTCGGCGGCGAGGATGTTGGCGGCGCGGCGAAAGGCGGTGGTGAGGTCGGCGCCGTCGGGGCTGGCGAGGAAGGCGGCGATGGCGACGGCGCGGTCGGCGTCGCGCTCGATGTTGAGGCCCATGGCGGCGAAGGCGCGGGGCAGCACGGCGGCGACCATGTCGTGGCGCAGGCCCTCGGCGCGGAGCTGGACGCGCAGGCGCTCGGCGATGAAGGCGAGGACGTCCTGCTTCAGCGTTTGGGCGCCGGTGATGCCCTGGTCGGCCAGGCGATCGATTGCGGTTTGCACGGCGGCATCGAGGTCGAGGCTCGGACGTCGCTCGCGGACGATGCGAATGATGCCGAGGGCGGCGCGGCGCAGCGCGTACGGGTCGCCGGAGCCGGTGGGTTTCTCATCCACGGCGAAGAAGGCGGTGACCTGGTCGATCTTGTCGGCCAACGCCACGATCATCGAAACCGGTTCTGTGGGAACCGGGTCGCTGGCGCCGCGCGGGGCGTAGTGGTCGCGGATGGCGTCGGCGATCGCGGCCGGCTCGCCGTCATGGCGGGCGTAGTAGCCGCCCATGACGCCCTGCAGCTCGGGGAACTCGCCGACCATGCCGGTGGTCAGGTCGGCCTTGGCGAGCTTTGCCGCGCGCATTGCCAGCGTGGCGTCGTCGTAGACGCCGCTGCGCTGCGCGATGTTGTTGGCAAGCTTTTCCAGTCGCACGGCGCGCTGCGCCTGGCTGCCGAGCTTGGCGTGGAAGATGACGCTGGCGAGCACTGGAAGGCGGTCCTCCAGCCGGACGCGGCGGTCGAGGTCCCAGAAGTGGCGGGCGTCGGCGAGGCGGGCGCGTAGCACGCGCTCGTTGCCGGCGATGATGGCCGCACCGCCGTCCAGCGCCTCGATGTTGGCGGCGAAGCCGAACCAGGGGGCGGCGGCGCCGGCGGCGTCGCGGGTGACGAAGTAGCGTTGGTTGACACGCAGCGAGACCTGCATGACCTCGGGCGGCAGGTCCATGAACTGCTCGTCGATGCGGCCGAGGAGGGGGACCGGCCACTCCACCAGGCCGGCAACTTCGTCGAGCAGGCCGGGATCCTCGACCACGGTCAGGCCGTGCTCGGCCGCACGCTGGCGCAAGCCGTTGGCGATCCGGTGGCGGCGTTCGGCCGCATCGGCGATGACGCGGTGTGCCGCCAGAGTGTCGTGCCAGTTTGCCACGGAGCCGACGGCGAACGGCCCTGGAGCGTGGAAGCGATGGCCCTCGGTGAGCGCGCCGGCGGCGAGGGCATGGCCGTCATCGGCGCCGTCGGCCAGGTTGAACGGCACCACGGCGCCGTCGAGCAGGCACAGGATGCGGCGCAGCGGGCGCACCCAGGTGAAGCCGCTGGAGCCGCCCCAGCGCATCGATTTCGGCCAGGCGAAGCGGCGCAGCAGCGCCGGCACCGTGCGCGCGATCAGCGCCGCCGCCGGCTCCTCCGGCAAGCGACGCTCCAGCACCCAGTAGCCGCCCTCCTCGCGCAGCGCCTCGCGGGCCGCACCGTGCTTGCGCAGGAAGCCGGACAGGGCCTGTTCGGGTGCCCCGGCGCGCGGGCCGCGCTCGGTGCTGGCGACGGCCGGCACGGCAGGGTTCAGGCTGGCCGCCAGCGCCAGGCGGCGTGGGCCGGCAAAAATCGCGACCGCGGTCGGCGCAAGCGGGGACAGCGCCTCGCCGACCAGGCGGGCGAGCTCGGCGGCCCCGCCCGCCTGCATGCGGGCCGGGATTTCCTCGCCGAACAGCTCCAGCAGCAGCTCAGGCATCCTGGCCTAGCTCTTTCGGCTTCAGGGCGGGCTCGATGTCGGTGCGGCCGAAATCCTCGCCGGTGAACAGCAGCGTGTCGCCCTCGGTCTTGGCCAGCGCGTAGGCGAAGCAGTCGCCGAAATTGAGGCGCGCGGTGTGGCGGTGGCGGCCGAAATGCCGCCAGGCGATGCGGGCGGCCTCTGCCTGGCCCGGCGTCACCGCCATCACCTCGATCTCGGCGGCGCGGACGAACTCGTCAAAGCGCAGGCTTGCCAGGCGGCCGCCCCGCTCCTCGATCACCATCGCCGCCTCCAGCCAGCTCGCGGCCGACATGCGCGGCTGGCCGGCGCCGACGATCGCCTCCAGCAGGCGCGGCGCCTCGTCATCGGCCAGCAGGATGGCGAGCAGGGCAGAGGTGTCGACGATCAAGCCGGCAGGCCCTGCTCATCATAAAGCTCCACCACGCGCAGCGCGGCCGGGCCGCGCAGGCTCGCCCGGGTCTCGGCCGCAATGGTGCGCAGGCGCGAAAGCTTGAGCACGCGGTCGCGGGCGCGACGCTCCCGCTGCAGACGCTCGCGGATCGCTTCGGTGACCGCGGTGGTGAGGCTCTCACCGGTCAGCAGGGCCAACTCGGCCGCCAGACGGTAGCCGTCCTCGCTCTTGATGTTCAGCTGCGCTGCCACGTGCACCCAAGGTAGAATGATAGGCCAGGATGGTAGAACTAGCCTAGTGCACGGGGCGTGTCACGTGTTTTGAGATGAAGGAACCCGGCCGCTGGGGCCTGAGGCCCCGGACCCCATCCGCTTGGAGCCGAGACGGGCGCTTTCTTGCCCCGACCCTGATCTTGCCGTGTGGCATGGACGATAAATGGATTTTAAAGGCTTCGCCTTTAATGGGGTCGAGGGGCAAAGCCCCTCGCCTTGCCTTGCTTACCCAGCGAGCCAACCCTCGCAGCAGGCTTTGGCGAGGCTACGGACGCGGCCGATATAGGCGGCGCGTTCGGCGGTGCTGACGACGCCGCGGGCGTCCAGCAGGTTGAACAGGTGGCTCGCCTTGATGCACTGGTCGTAGGCCGGCAGGGTCAGGCGCTGCTCGAGCAGGGCCTGGCACTCCAGCTCGGCATCGGCGAAGTGGCGCGTCAGGCGCTCGACGTTCGCGTGCTCGAAATTATGGGCGCTGTACTCGCGCTCGGCGCGCAGGAAGACGTCGCCGTAGCGCACGCCGGCGCCGTTGAAGTCGAGTTCGTAGACGTTCTCGACACCTTGGACGTACATCGCCAGGCGTTCCAGGCCGTAGGTGAACTCGACGCTCGGCAGCGCCACCGGAATGCCGCCGACCTGCTGGAAATAGGTGAACTGGCTGACCTCCATGCCGTCGCACCAGACCTCCCAGCCGAGGCCGGCGGCGCCGAGGGTCGGGCTTTCCCAGTCGTCCTCGACGAAGCGGAAATCGTGCAGCAGGGGGTCGAGGCCGATCTCGCGGTAGCTGTCGAGCAGCAGGCGCTGGGCGTCCGCCGGGCTTGGCTTGAGGATGACCTGATACTGGTAGAAGTGCTGCAGGCGGTTCGGGTTGTCGCCGTAGCGGCCGTCCGACGGGCGGCGAGAGGGCTGCACGTAGGCGCAGCGCCAGGGTTCGGGGCCGAGGGCGCGCAGCGTGGTCGCAGGGTGAAAGGTGCCGGCGCCCATCTCCATGTCGTAGGGCTGCAGGATGACGCAGCCTTGCGCCGCCCAGTAGCGATGCAGGCGCAGGATGATGTCCTGAAAGCTGGGCGGCTGGGTCACTGAGGGCTCCATCAGGGGAAGCAAGGCAAGGGGCTTTGCCCCTTGACCCCATCAAAGGCGGAGCCTTTGAAATCCATTTAACATCCATTTCCGGCGGCGAGGTCAGTGCCGATCGAGAGACGGATTTGATTGGCTTCGCAAGAATGAACCCGGTTGAGGCTCCAAACAGATGGGGTCCGGGACCTCACGGCCCCGGCGGGTCAAGGGCAGAGCCCTTGCCCTCCTTCTCCTTGCCGTCCTTGCCTAATGCGCCGGTGGAGCGGCCTTGCCGCCGGCTTTGCTGGGGGAGAACAGCAGGGCGAGCGGGACCATGGTGAAGGCGAGCAGGGCGCACAGGGCGAACACGTCCGAGTAGGCGAGCACGGTGGCCTGGCGGCGGAATTGCTGGAAGACCTGGCCGACGGCCTGCGAATGGACCATCGACGAGGCCCGGCCGAGGGATCGCAGGGCGGCCTCGTACTGGGCGACGAGAGCGTTGTAGGGCTGGTTGAACGGCGTGGTCCAGACGCTGAGATGGGCCTGGCGGATCTGGCCGCGCGAGGTGACCAGAGCGGTGGCGGTGGAGATGCCGATGGCGCCGGAAACGTTGCGGAACATGGTGTAGAGCGCTGCGGCGTCGCCGTTGAGGCGCTTGTCGAGGGTCGTGTAGGAAATCGTGCTGATCGGCACGAACAGGAAGCCAAGGCCGGCGGTCTGGGCGGCGCGCATGCTGACCAGGGTCCAGAAGTCGACGTCAGGCGACAGGGTACTGGAGTAGAGGAAGGCGCATCCCATGACGGCGAAGCCGGTGAGGATCAGCAGCCGGGTCTGGATGAGCGGCAGCAGGCGGCCCATCACCGGAATGATGAGGATGATGCAGATGCCGCCGGGCGACAGGATGAGGCCGGCGAGCGTGGCGGTGTAGCCGATCACCTGCTGGGCGAATTGCGGGATCACGATCGAGCCGGAGTACAGGATGAAGCCCATGGCGGCGATCATGGTGATGCCCAGGGCGAAGTTGCGGTCGGCCATGACGTAGAGGTTGACGACCGGGTTCTTGGCGGTGAGCAGCCAGCCGATGGCGCCGAGGATGCCGAGCACGGCGAGCAGCACCATCACCCGGATGAACGGCGAGCCGAGCCAGTCGGCATCCTCGCCGCGGTCGAGCGCCACCTGCAGGCAGCCGAGCCCGATGGTGATAAGGGCGAGGCCGATGGCGTCGATCTTGCGGCGGCGGTTCTGAATCCAGGGCGGGTCCTCGACCAGGGCGCCGACGGCGAGGAAGGCGAACAGGCCGACCGGGATGTTGATCAGGAAGATCCAGCGCCAGCTGGCATTGTCGGTGATGTAGCCGCCGAGGGTGGGGCCGACGATCGGGGCGACGATCGTTGCGATGGCGACGATCGAGAAGGCGCGGCCGCGCTGGGCGGGCTCGAAGGTGTCGAGGATGATGGATTGCTGGTTGGGCTGCAGGCCGCCGCCGAAGAATCCCTGCAGCAGGCGGAAGACGATGAGCTGCGGCAGCGAGCTCGACAGCCCGCAGGCGAACGAGCAGACGGTAAACATCAGGATGCAGGCCATGAAGTAGCGCTTGCGGCCGAAATAGTCGGACAGCCAGCCGCTGATGGTCAGCACGATGCCGTTGGCGACGAGGTAGGAGGTGAGGCACCAGGTGGCGTCGTCGTAGGACGAGGACAGGCTGCCGGCGATGTGCGGCAGCGACACGTTGACGATCGTCGTGTCGAGCACTTCCATGAAGGCCGCGAGCGTGACGACGACGGCGATCAGCCAGGGGTTGGCCTTGGGACGCCAGTTCTGGACGTCGCTGCTCGGGGTGCCGGCGCCGGTGGCGGTGGGCGCGGCTTGGGTGACGCTCAAGCGGGGTTCACTTCAGGCGCACCGAGGGCTCGGCGGAGATGCCGAGCGGTAGCGGCAAGGCCGGATCGAGGCCGCTGTCGATCACGATCTTGACCGGAACGCGTTGGACGATCTTGACGAAGTTGCCGGTGGCGTTCTCGGGCGGGAAGGCGGTGAACTTGGAGCCGGTGCCGAGCTGGACGCTGTCGACATGGCCGGTGAGCTTCAGCGACGGGTAGGCGTCGATGCTGATGTCGACCGGCTGGCCGGGGCGCATGCGGTTGAGCTGGTCTTCCTTGAAGTTGGCGGTGATCCAGACGTCGGGCGAGACGATGGAGAAGATCTGCTGGCCGACGTCGACGTAGTTGCCCTGCTCGACGTTGCGCTTGGTGATCCAGCCGTCCTGCGGCGCGCGCACGACCGTCCGCTCGAGGTCGAGCTGGGCCTGGACCAGCTGGGCGCGGGCCTGCTCGATGCTGCCCTGGACCTGGGTGACGTTCGAGCTGGTTTGATTGATGTTCGGCTTGATCGGCGTCGCCTCGCGCACCGCCGCCTCGGCCTGGGTGACCTGGGCGGCTGCGGATTGCTGAGCGGCGGTGGCGTAGTCGACGTCCTGCTGGGTTCTGGCGGCGACCGGGAGATTGTGCTGGCGCTTGTAGTCGGTGTTGGCCTTGTAGAGGTTGGCCTGGGCAGTCGCGAGCTGGGCCTGGGCAGAGGCGAGGCGGGCCGGAAAGCTGATCTTGGCGACTTCGACGGCGGAGCGGTTGCCCTCGAGCTGACCCTCCGCGGAGGCGACCTGGCCTTCGGCACGGTTGCGTGCGGCGATGTAGTCGCGCGGGTCGATGTGGATCAGCGGGTCGCCCTTGTGGACGAAGGCGTTGTCGTTGACGTCCAGCGAGACGACGTAGCCGTTGATGTGCGGGGCGATGGTGACGGCGCGGCCGTCCGTGAAGGCATCGTCGGTCGAGGCGATGTCCTTGGTGGCAAGATAGTACCAGACGCCGCCGGCGATCAGGGCGATCAGCACGATGACCATGATCGCGCGCACCCAGGGGCGGGCGGCGTTGCGGCGGCTCTCCTGCTTGACCTGGGCTTGCTGGTCGGCGGGAGATTTGCCGCCGCTCGCCTGGCGCTCGGCCGGCGGCGGCGGCGGCGCCTCGCCGGGCCGGGCGGGCTGCTCGGCGCGGCTGAGCTGGCCGGGTTCTAGGTCCTCGTCGGTCCTGACCGGACCCTGCTGCGTGTCCATTGGCTCACCTGCCTGGGTCGTCCACGGGACGGATGACCGATCGGTCAGTTATGCCTGCTGGGGCGGGCAAGGCAAGAGCCTACCGGCCGGCGGGCAGCCCCGGGCTCAGTGGCTGAGCGCCTGGCTGCGCACCAGACGGGCGTAGAAGCCGTCGGCGGCGATCAGCGCGGCGTGGGTCCCGGCCTCGACGGCGCGGCCCTCCTGCATCGCCACCACCAGGTCGGCGTCGCGCACGGTGGATAGGCGGTGGGCGACGACGACGGTGGTGCGGCCGGCGCGCAGGCGGGTCAACGCCTGCTGCACCAGCACCTCGCTCTCGGCGTCGAGCGCGCTGGTCGCCTCGTCGAGCAGCAGGATCAGCGGATCGCGCAGCAGGGCGCGGGCGAGGGCCACGCGCTGGCGCTGGCCGCCGGACAAGCGCTGGCCGCCGGGGCCGACGACGGTGGCGAAGCCCTCCGGCAGGTCGGCGACGAAGCCGGCGGCGGCGGCGGCGTCCGCGGCGTGGTGCATTTCGCCGACGCTGGCGCCGGGGCGGCCGAGCAGGATGTTGGCGCCGACGCTGTCGTCGAATAGCAGCTGCTCCTGGCCGACATAGGCGATGGCGTCGCGCAGGCCGGCGAGGCCGAGGGCGCGCAGGTCCTCGCCGTCGATGCTGATGGCGCCGGCGGCGACGTCGTGCAGGCGGGGGATCAGCGCCAGCGCGGTGGATTTGCCCGCGCCCGAGGCGCCGACCAGGGCGACGGTCTGGCCGGGACGGGCCTCGAAGCTGAGGCCGCGCAGGCCGGCGCGGCCGTCGGGATAGACGAAGTGGACGTCCTCGAAGCGGAGGTGGCCGCCGCGGCCGGGCCTGGTCAGCGGCAGCGGCCGGGGTGCCGACGGCTCGATGATGCACGGCTCCTCGTCGATCACCGAGAAGACGCGGGCGAGGCCGGCCATGCCCTCCTGCAGCGCCGCGTTCAGCGAGCCTAGGGCGCGCAGGGGGCGCGAGGCGAGCAGCAGCGCGGCGACGAATCCCGTGAAATCGCCGAGCGTGTTGCCGCCCATCGCGGCGCGCCAGCCGGCAAAGCCGAGCACCGCGGCGACTGCGGCGCCACCCAGCACCTCGAGCACCGGGTCGACCCGGGCGCGGCCGCGGGTCATGCGCAGCAGCGAGCCGTAGAGCCGGTCGAAGACGCGGTCGGCCCTGGCGATCTCGACCTCCTCAAGCCGATAGGCGCGCACCGTGCGGGCCTGGGCGAAGCTCTCGTGCAGCATCGCGGCGGCCTCGCCCATGCGCTCCTGCATGCCGCCGGAGGCGCGGCGGACGCGGCGGCCGATGCGCTGGATCGGCACCGCGGCGAGGGGATACAGCCCGGCGGCGATCAGGCTGAACTGCCAGTCGAGATAGACCATCGTGCCGACCAGGCTGACGACGGTCACGCCGTCGCCGAGGCTGTTGACGGCGCGGATCATCGCCTCGCGCACCACGGTGGCATCGGTGGTGAAGCGGGCGGCGAGCGTCGCCGGGGCCTCGCGCTCGAGGCGGGCGAGGTCGGTGTGGACGAGGTGGACGAACATCCGGCGCTGCAGCTCGCGGATGACGCGCAGCACCAGCTCCTGGACGAACACCGCCTGGCCATACTGGGCGGCGGCCTTGGCGGTGGTGACGGCGAGCACGATGGCGGGAATCTGGTAGAGGATGCGCGGGTCGTGCGCCTCGAACATGGAGAGCGCGCGCTGGATGACGATCGGATAGAGGCCGGTGAGGCCGGCCATGACGGCGGTGAGCAGCAGCACCAGGAGCAGGCGGCCGCGATGGCGGCGGATGTGCTCGCGCCAAAGCCGCCACATCAGGGCGCGCGTGGTCGCCTCGGGCAGCGCCGCAGGGGTCGGGGCGTCCATGGCTGGGCTGTAGCTTAGAGGAGGCGAAGAAGGCCAGGGCCCGAGGCTGCGAGGGCGAAATACCGCAAGATCGAATGGCAGGAAGCGGTTCTTTTTTGCAAAAAAGAACCAAAAACTCTTTTTCGTCAGGCGTGAACCGATGCGCTGGTGCCTAGCGGATCGGAAGTTCTTTGCTTCTCTTTTTCGAGGAAGAACACCTTGCTTCATACTGCGTCTCGCGGCCGGTGGCTCAACTCTGCCGATACCGCTAGATTTCTAATCTGTTTGTTATCAGTGCCTTAGGATAATCTTGCCTATAGGCAAGATTATCCTAAGCGTTGACTGCGCCGCTCCATAGACCGGTCTGAGGGCCTAAGCGCTCTAGCCTCCGTGCTAGCACGCAGGCCGCATCGTTTCATGGGCTCGTGTTGGACGGAACAACACTGAACACCAAACGGACAAAAGTTTTTTTGGTCCTTTTTTGCAAAAAAGGACTGCTTCCTTCCTCACCGGGCCGCCACCGCACGATGGCGGCCGGTCCAGTTGGTGATGACCTCGTGCACGCCGGCCGCGGCCTCGTCGGCGACCACCGAGGCGACCTCGCCCCAGTCGTGATCGAGCGAGCCGGCGTCGATGTCGTGGCCCTGCGCGACGTCGCCGGCGACCTTGCCGGTGGCAGCCTCGGTGACCGTCCAGTGGATCTCGACCTGCTGCTGGCCGCTCGGCACGGTGCTGACGGCGACGCGGCCGCGCAGGATGAAGTCGGCATTGCCGATGCTGTCCTGCACGATGTCGCCCTGGTCGGGCAGCTTGAGACGGACCTGCTGGGCGAGCACGCGGTTGCCGTCGCCGGGAGCGCCGACGACGCCGGTGAAGAAGATGCGGGCGGGGCGGTTGACCAGCGAGTGCGGATCGCTCTGGCGCAGGCTGGCCTGGATCGCGGTCAGCGTGGTGACGATCTCGGGCGCGGCCTGCACCGCCGAGGCGGTGATGACGGCCGGGTCGCCATTGGCCCAGGCGGCGGCCGGCACCGGGGCGCCGTCAACGCTGCCCAGCGTCTTGCCGCTCGGGTCGAGCACGACGTAGCGCGGCTGAACGGTGGCGCCGGTGAGCTGGGCGTCAAGGCGCAGCGCCCAGTCGGCCGGGCGGGTGGGCGTGGCGACGGCGGGGATCTCGCGGGCGGCGAGCGCGCGGGCAGTCTGGATCGACCAGAAGGTGCTGGCCTGGGCGCCGAGCAGGGAGGTGGACGGGATCGGCACGGTGAGGCGCAGCTCGGTGGGCTGGGCGAGGCGCATGGCGGTGGCGCCGGGATTGCCGGCGAAGGGCTGCGGGAAGGCGCCGCAACCGGCGAGGGGGAGGAGGATCAGGAAGGGGAAAGCGGTGCGCACGGGCGGTGCTTAGGCAAGATGAGCGAGGCAAGGCAAGGCGGAGCGAAGGCAAGGGCAGGAAGGCAAGGGCTTTGCCCCTTGACCCCATCAAAGGCGGAGCCTTTGAAATCCATTCATTATTCATTTCCGCGGGCGAGATCGATGCCGTTGGAGGCGGGATTGGATGGCTTCGCCAAGCAAGGAAGAGCAGGCCTGGACTCCAAACGAATGGGGTCTGGGGCCGCGGGCCCCAGCGAGGTCCAGGAGCAGAGCTCCTGGCCTTCCTTAAAGCCTGATCGCTGACAGCTGGTGACCGAGGACGCCGCCGCCGACGAGAGTGCGGCGGCGATGGCTGAAAAAGCGGGCTGCGTCGGCGCAGGTGTCGAGGCCGAGTGGGTCGGCGCGGATGCCGGCGGCGGCGAGGCGGTGGGCGCAATAGCCGGCGAGGTCGAAGTGCCAATGGGCGGGGCGGCCGGGGGTGAAGAGGGGGGTGGCGTCCGGGGTGGCGGCGAGCACGGCGTCGTGCAGGTCGGGGCCGACTTCGTAGCTGGCCTGGCCGATGCAGGGGCCGATGGCGGCGGTGATGCGGGCGGGGTTGGCGCCGAGGGCGGCCATGGCGGCGAGGACGGCTTCGAGCACGCCATGGGCGGCGCCGCGCCAGCCGGCATGGGCGGCGCCGATGACCCGCGCCTCGTTGTCGGCGAACAGGACGGGGGCGCAATCGGCGGTGATGATGCCGAGGGCGAGGCCCGGGGTGGCGGTGACCATGGCGTCGGCTGACGGGCCGGCGCCGTAGGGCCATGGGGCGGTGATGGTGATGACGCCGCTGCCGTGGACCTGCTTGCAGCCGAGCAGGCGGTCCGGGTGGACGCCGAGGGCGGCGGCGCAGCGGTCGCGGTTCTGGCGCACGTGGGCCGGGTCGTCCTGGCCGGAGAGGCTGCAGTTGAGACTGGCGTAGCCGCCGAGCGAGACGCCGCCCTGGCGGGTGAAGAAGCCATGCGGGACCGGCAGGCGGGGGCTGGTGAGATGGAACGGCGTCATGGCGGAGCGTTCGCGGAGCCGGTGTTCTCGAAGCCGGTGTTCTCGAAGCCGGGTGGGATGGGGGCGTTCGGAGCGGTGAGGGCGAGAGCCTTGAACAGGGCGCCCATCTGGTCGGGGGCGCACAGGCGGTGCTGGGCGGCGGCGAGCGTCTCGGCCTTGTCGGGGCGGGCGCGGGCGAGGGCGGTGGTGCGGGCGGCGATGCCGAGATGCTCGAGCAGGGCGGCTTGGGTGATCGGGCCGTGGGTGGCGGCGCCGGCGGCGCGGGCGGCGTGGGCGATGGCGGCGAAGTCGACATGGGCGGTGAGGTCGGCCTCGCCGGGGTCGGCGAGCGGATCGGCGGGCTTGCCATTCCGCAGCGCCTGCAGGGTTTCGCCGGGGGCGCTGGCGGTATGGCCGTAATCGATGAGCAGGGCGACGCCGCCGGCGTCCGCCAGACGGGCGCCGAGGCAGGCGGCGACTTGCTGGGCCGCCTCGCCGATTTCGACCACGGCGTCGAGCGGGGCGGCGATGCCGAACGGGGCGGTGAAGCGCTCGACGAAGGTGCCGGCGGCGCCGGGGACGCCGGCGGCGACGTGACGCTCCATCCAGCCGGCGGCGCGGCGGACGAGCTGGCGGATCGGCAGGGCGTCGAGGAACTCGTTGGCGAGCAGGATGAGCGGGCCGTCGGGCAGGCTGGCGAGGTCGTCATGCCAGGTGGCGCCGGGCAGGGTATGGAGCGAAACGGCGCTGCAGCGCCTGGGCCTGGAGGGCGCGCAGGCGGGGGGAGAACTCGACCAGATGGAGTTGGGCGGCGGCGGCAAAGGCGGGGGCGACGCGGCGGGCCAGGCGCCAGGCGTCGGCCATCAGGGTGCCGCGGCCGGGGCCGAGCTCGGCGAAGATGACGGGGTTGGGGCTGCCGAGTTGCTGCCACGCGACGATCGCCCAGGCGCCGAGCAGCTCGCCGAAGACCTGGCCGATCTCGGGCGCGGTGGCGAAGTCGGCGAACGGGTCGTGGGTGGCGTAGTAGAGCGCGTTGGCGCGGGCCATGAAGGCGTCGAGGCGCTCGGGTTCGCCGAAAACGGGCACCGTCAGGCGGCGACCGGGGGGCGGCGGCAGGCGTAGGCGGCGAGCCCGCCGCCGGCCAGGATCATCGGGATGCAGAGCAGCTGGCCCATGGTGGCGCCCTGCCAGAGGAAGCCGAGAAAGGCGTCCGGCTCGCGGAAGAACTCGGCGATGATGCGGGCGATGCTGTAGCCGATCAGGAACAGGCCGGTGAGCAGGCCGAAGCGCTCGCGCAGGACAGGGCGGTGGACGAGGATCTGCATCGCGATCAGCAACACCAGCCCCTCGAGCAACGCCTCATAGAGTTCGCTCGGGTGGCGCGGCAGCATGTCGACGCGCGGGAAGATCATCGCCCAGGGCAGGGCAGCCGGAGCGGGGCGGCCCCACAGCTCGCCGTTGATGAAGTTGGCGCAGCGGCCGAGGCCGAGGCCGATCGGCACCACCGCGGCCAGGCGGTCGGCAAAGCCGAGCAGCGGGATGGCGTGGCGGCGGGTGTAGATCAGCAGCGCCACGACGACGCCGAGCACGCCGCCGTGGAACGACATGCCGCCGTTCCAGACCGTGAGGATGCTGAGCGGGTGCGCAAAATAGAGGGACGGCTGGTAGAATAGGACGTAGCCGAGGCGGCCGCCGAGCACGACGCCGAGAGTGGCCCAGGTGAGGAAATCGTCGGTCTGCTCCAGCGTGGCGACGGCGGGGGCTAGGCGGACCATGCGGCGCATGACGCGCCAGCCGATGATCAGGGCGACGATGTAGGCCGTCGCATACCAGCGGATCTGCAGCGGGCCCAGATGCAGCAGCACCGGGTCGAAATCCGGGAAGACGAGGACGGGGATCACGGCGAGGCGACGAACAGCATGGCGGCAGTCTATAGGGTTCGGCGCGGCGTTGAGCCAGGATCGATCGTATCAGCGGGAGTTCAGGGATGAGCGACAGGCCACGGTTTTTCGACGACATCGCCGGGGTAGCCGGCGGGGCGTTCTCGGCGTTGGCCGGGCTGCGCGAGGAGATCGAGGCGACGGTGCGCGCGCGCATCGACGAGATGGTGCGGCGGCTGCAGCTGGTGCGGCGGGAGGAGCTGGAGGCGGCGCTGGAAATGGCGGCGCTGGCGCGGTCGGGGCAGGAGGCGGCGGAGGTGCGGCTGGCGACGCTGGAGGAGCGGGTGGCTCACATCGAGGCGGCGATGGAGAGCGAGGAGGAGTAGGCAAGGCGAGGGAAGGGAAGGGAAGGGAAGGGAAGGGAAGGGAAGGGAAGGGAAGGGAAGGGGCTTTCCCTCCGTGAGCCTTTCCAACTGCGCTTTGCGCAGTCGGAACCTTTAGGCTCACTCCGCCCCTTGACCCCATCAAAGGCGGAGCCTTTGAAATCCGTTCGTTATTCAATCTGAGCGGGCGAGGTCGAGGCTGCCGGGGGCAGGACTAAATGGCTTTGCCAAGCAAGGACGGGGCGAGCGTCTGAGTCCAGACGAATGGGGTCTGGGGCCGCGGGCCCCAGCGGGTCCAGGGCAGAGCCCTGGCCTTTCTCACCTGCTGGCGAACTGCGCGAACGCTGTGGCCAAAACCTCGTAGACGGGGCGCTTGAACGGGACGGCGAGGCCGGGCAGTTCTTCGAGATTGACCCAGCGCCAGGCGTCGAACTCGGGATGCGGGTCGCGGTCGAGGGCGATCTCGGTGTCCTGGCCTTCGAATTTCAGGGCGAACCAGCGTTGGCGCTGGCCGCGAAAGCGACCGCCCCAGGCGACGCCGATCCGCTCGGCGGGCAGGTCATACTGCAGCCAGGCATCGTGCTCGGCGAGCAGGCTGGCGTTGCGGGTGCCGATCTCCTCCTCCAACTCGCGGAACACGGCGGTGGCGGGGTCTTCGCCGGCGTCGATGCCGCCTTGGGGGAGCTGCCAGCAGCCCGGGATGTTGGCGCGATGGCCGACGAAGACCAGGCCGTGCGGGTTGAACAGCACGGCGCCGACATTGGGGCGGTACGGCAGGTCGGCATGGGGGTCGGTCATGGAGTGTCCGCGGGTTTGGTGATCAGGGCGCTAATCGGGGCGAGCACGATGCCGCGGCTGGCGAGGCCGCGGGCCCACAGCGCGATGCGCTCGATGGTGAGCGGGCGAAGCGGGCCGGCGAGGCCGATGGCGGCACCCCGGTCGCGGGCGATCAGCTCGAGGGCGCCGAGGCGGGCGTCGATCTGGGCGGCGTTCGGCTCCTCGTCGACGACGAGGTCGATCGAGCGGCCGGCGACGTGCGGCGGCAGGGCGGCGGCGGGGCGTGGGTCGACGTAGAGCAGGCCGTCGGCGGCGATCTGGGCCAGGGCGTCGGTGTAGGGCTGGCCGGACTCCGCGAAGCGCTCGCCGCGCAGGCCGTCCGAGGCGCCGGTCGCGCCGACATAGCCTTGCAGGCGGGTGAGCGCCCAGTCGAGGTTGCGGGCATTGGTGGCGGTGTCGGCGCCGACGAGCAGCGATCGGAAGCCCTCGTCGTCCTGCGGGTAGTTGTGCGGCTCCATAGGCACCGAGATCAGGTATTCGTGGCCGAAGGAGCGGGCGGCGAGCGCCAGCGGCCCTGGATCGGGCGAGTAGGCGGAGAAGGCGAGGTCGACCGGGCCGGGCAGGCGCTGGATCGCGTCCAGGCTGTCGATGTCGGCGAGGCCGATGCCGTCGACCAGCAGGGCGACGCGGGGGCGGCGGTCGGGGGCGAACGGGCGGGCGTAGACGCGCATCGGCAGGATGTCGCCGGCCGGGGTGGGCAGCTGGCGGCCGGGGACTGTGGCGGCGGCGCGCAGCAGGGATGCTTGCGGATCGGCGATGCGCAGCTTGCGGGTGATGTCGTTGTCGACGTTCGCGGTGGCGGGCGGCGCCGGGGCCGAGCGGGCTGCCGGCGGCGCGAAGCCGGTGACGCGGGCGGCCGGGTGCGAGGGCGGCGGCACCGGGCCGAGCAGGGCCAGCAGGACGACGAGGCCGAGCAGCGCCGCTCCGACCACGGACCAGAAACGGACGAGGACGCGCAGCGCCGGATGCATCCGTCGGCTCCTGCTCCTACTGGCCCGCTCCTACTGACCCGGCGTCTTCGGCGTGCCGGCGGGCGTCGCTGCCGGCTGGATCGTTGCAGGTTGGGCGGTGGTCTGGTTCGACACCGTCGGGTGGGCCGGGTCGGCCATGGCGCGCACCAGGGTCAGGCCCTGCTGGAGCTGAAAGTCGGTGGAGGGCGCGGCGGGGTCGAATTTCGGCCAGTCGGTCGGCGGGATCTTGGGGATCGAGGCGGCGACGGCGGGCAGGTCGTTGCGCGGCAGCGGCGGGGTGGTGGGCGCGCTCGCGCCCTCGTTCTTGAGCACGTGGTTGAGGTCGGCCTCGCGGTCGGGCAGGAAGTGCGGCTGCGGCTCGCGGGTCTCGGCGACGATGACGTCGGGCGAGATGCCGAGGCCCTGGATGGAGCGGCCCGAGGGCGTGTAGTAGCGCGCCGTGGTGAGCCGGATGGCGCCGTCGCCGGGCATCGGGATCACCGTCTGCACCGAGCCCTTGCCGAACGAGCGGGTGCCCTCGATCACCGCGCGCTTGTGGTCCTGCAGGGCGCCGGCGACGATCTCGGAGGCGGAGGCGGAGCCGCCGTTGATCAGCACCACGAGCGGGGTGCCGGCGATCAGGTCGGTGTGGGTGGCGTTCCAGCGCTGGCTGTCCTCGGGGTGGCGGGCGCGGGTGGAGACGATCTCGCCGTCGGGGATGAAGTCGGCCGAGACGTCGACCGCCTGGTCGAGCAGGCCGCCGGGGTTGTTGCGCAAATCGAGGATCATGCCGCGCAGGTGGCCGTGCGCTTGGGCGCGCAGCTTGGTGATGGCGTCGCGCAGGCCGGGGTCGGTCTCCTCGTTGAAGGAGGCGAGGCGGACATAGGCGACGTCGCCGTAGAGGGCGGATTTCACCACCTGGATGTGGATGATCTCGCGCGTCATGGTGACCGAGACCGGCTTGTCGATGTGCTCGCGCTTGACCACCAGGGTGATGGTGCTGCCGGGCTTGCCGCGCATGCGGTCGACCGCGTCGTTGAGCGACAGGCCCTCCACGGTGGTGCCGTCGAGCGAGAGGATCAGGTCGCCGGGCTTCATGCCGGCGCGGGCGGCGGGGGTGTCGTCGATCGGGCTGACCACCTTGACGACGCCGTTGTCCTCGGTGACCTCGAGGCCGAGGCCGCCGAAGGCGCCGCGGGTTTGGACCTGCATGTCGCGATACTGTTTGGCGTCCATGTAGGAGCTGTGCGGGTCGAGGCCGGAGAGCATGCCGTTGAGCGCGTTGTCGACCAGGTCCTTGTCGGCGACCGGCTCGACGTAGTCGGCGCGGACGCGCTCGAAGACGTCGCCGAACAGGGTGAGCAGACGGTAGGTGTCGGCGCGCGAGCTGGTGGCGTCGTCGGCTAGGGCAGGCGCAATCGCGCGGGGGATGGCGAGCGCCGGCAGGACGCGAGGGAGCCGTGCACCAGAGTCGAGGGCGGGGCCGAGGGCAGGGCCGGCGACGACGCCGGCGGCAAACGCCGTGCCGAGCAGCAGGCCAGTGCGGAGCTTCATGCGTCGGTCCCTCGTTGCGACCCTCATCAAGGGACGGTGCGTAGATAGTGCAGCCGCCACGTTAACCGATGCTGGCCGCCTGGTAAAAACGCTGCAGGGCGGCGTCGGGCCGCGCGGTGGCCGGCATCGACAGCAGCAGGCCGGCGGCGACCGCCGCGAGCCCGACCGGCAGCCCGGCCAGCACCAGCATCGGCACGCAGAGCACGATTGCGAGCAGCCCGACCTCGAGCAGGGCGAGCGTCTCCAGCCGGTCGATCAGGCAGGCCAGCGTCGCCGCGGTCAGCAGCGGCAGGTCGTAGACGAAGGCGTAGGGCGAGACGAGGAAGGTTGCGGCGGCGAGCGTCATCAGCGCGCGCGGCTGGCGGCGGCGGTAGCTGCGCCAGGTGAGGACGACGCCGAGCCCGGCGCCGGCGGCCTGCAACGCCAGCACCAGGCGAGGCGGCAGGCCGAGCAGCGTGCCGGCGGCCGTGAGCGTCGGCATCAGATGCCATAGCGCGCCGCTGCCGGCGCGAAACAGGGCCGCGTAGGACACCAGGGCGCCCGGCCAGGCGAGGCAGAGCGCCGGGCCATCGACCACGGCCGCGAGCGCCATCAGGGCGGCGGCCGACAGCACCATGGCGGCAAGCGAGCGCCAGCGGCCGGCGGCCAGGAGCGCCACCGGCACCAGCACGGCGAGTTGCGGCTTGCACGTCATCAGGCCGAGCACCGTGCCGCCGAGCCAAGGAAAGCGCTCGCCTAGCCGCAAGCCGCCGACCAGCACGGCGGCGAACAGGAAGCCGGTTTGGCCATACATCACGCCGATGGCGGTGGAGGGCGCGAGGAGCAGCAGCAGCGTTGCGACGGCACTCGACTTGCGGCGGCCGAGCAGCACCGCCGCAAGGCAGAGCAGCAGCGTGATCAGGCTCCAGCAGGTGGCCGCGAGCCAGTATGGCAGCCAGGCGAGCGGGGCGAGCAGCAGCAGGAATGGCGGCGGGTAGCCGAACGGGAAGGCGGCGGCCGAGCTCAGGCCGAGGGTGATCTGGTAGGCCAGCAGGGCTTGCTGGTCGTAGATGGCGGCCGGGATGTGGGTGTTGACGAAGCGGGCGAACGACCACAGGCCGTAGCTGTCGGCCATCAGCCCGGAGGATTGCGCGAGGTAGTGGCCGAGCAGGCAGGCCGAGTAGACGCCGAGCGAAGGGGCGAGCGCCAACAGCAACGGCGAGTAGCGCGGCATCGAGCAACCCTCCTGGCAGCAGGCCAAGGATGACGGCGGCGGGTTGACGGACCGTTAAGAGGAAGGGCTTCTTTTTTGAAAAAAAGAAGCAAAAAACTTTCATCAATCAGATCGGCGCCATGCTGGCGCTGGTCGACCAGCCCATGCTGGCCTCCAGGGATCAAAAGTTTTTTGGTTCTTTTTTTCAAAAAAGAACCGCTTCTCGTCCAGCTGGATGGCCGGTGCAGCGCCGCGGACCTCGGGGAACTTGCCGGCTCACGCCGCGTGAGTGAGTGAGTGCCAGGCAATGATCCCTACGCCACGCTCGGCGTGAAGCGTGACGCCAGCGCCGACGAGATCCGGCGGGCCTACCGGGCGCTGGCCAAGAGGCATCATCCGGACCTCAATCCTGGCGACGCGGCCGCCGAGGCGCGGTTCAAAGACATCGCGGCTGCGGCCGACCTGTTGGAGGACGCGGACAAGCGGGCGCGCTTTGACCGCGGCGAGATCGATGCGACGGGCGCGCCGGTGCCGGAACGCAGCTTCTATCGCGGCTATGCCGAGGGCGACGGCGCGGCGCGCTATCGCGGCGGCAGGGGCGGCGATGCTGGCGACAGCGATGGGCCAGAGCTGGGCGACATCTTCGGCGAGTTCTTCAATCGGCAGGCCGGGGCGGGTGGACGCGCCGGCGCGGGGATGCGCATGCGTGGGCGGGACCAGCGCTACGAGCTGGGGGTGGACTTCCTCGACACCGTCAACGGCGCGACCCGGCGGCTCGGCCTGCCGGATGGACGCGACCTCGACGTCGTGATCCCGCCGGGGATCGAGGATGGGCAGGTGCTGCGGCTGCGCGGCCAGGGCGGAGCGGGCGCCGGCGGCGCGCCGGCCGGCGATGCGCTGATCACCATCGGCGTGTTTCCGCACCCGTTCTTCCGTCGCGAGGGGGCCGACCTGCACGTGGCGTTGCCGGTCAGCCTGCGCGAGGCGGTGCTCGGCGCCAAGGTCACGGTGCCAACGCCGCGCGGGCCGGTGGCAATGACGATTCCGCCGCACTCGGATGCCGGGCGGCAGCTCAGGCTGCGCGGCCGTGGCGTCGCGGCGCACGGCAAGCAGGCGGCGGGTGACCTCTATGCGACGCTGCAGGTCGTCATCGGGCCGGTCGACGCGTCGCTCGAGGCGTTCCTGAAGGACTGGGCGGCGGCACCCGGCGAGGACCCGCGGGCGGCGATGCTGGAGGCGACGCAATGACCGGATCCGGGGCGGCGGGCGAGCGGCTGATCACCCTCTCGGCGCTGTGCCGCGAGCTCGGGCGGCTGGAGGAGAGCGACCTGCTGCGCTGGATCGCCGCCGAGTGGGTGCGGCCGGCGGCGCGCCAGCCGGAGCCGCGGTTCGCCGCCATCGACGTCGCGCGGGTGCGGCTGATCGTCGAGCTGCGGGACGAGATGGAGGTCGGCGAGGCGGCGATGCCGGTGGTGCTGTCGCTGCTCGATCAGCTTTATGAGACGCGACGGCAGATGCGGCTTGTGTGCGCGAGGTTGGAGCGGGACGGGGCATAGGGAAGCAAGGCCAGGGCTCTGCCCTGGACCCGCTGGGGCCCGCGGCCCCAGACCCCGATGGTAGGGGTGTAGGCTCGCTTTCTTGCTTGGCGACGCCAATCATTGCTCACAGCGACGATCTTTCAGCGCCGGGCAACGGATGGATTTTAAAGGCTCCGCCTTTAATGGGGTCCAGGGGCAAAGCCCCTGGCCTTCCTTACCTAAGCTGCAGCGCGCTTCGGCGACGCAGACTGCGCAAGGACCGCGTCGCGGAAGGCGGTGAAGATGCCGTAGGAGATGGCGTCGTGCGGAAAGTCGTATTCCGGATGCCATTGCACGGCGAGGGCGAAGCCGGATGTGGCCTCGGTGCGAACGGCCTCGATGGTGCCGTCGGGCGCGGTCGCCTCGATGGTCAGGCCATGAGCGAGACGGTCGATGCCCTGGTTATGCAGCGAGTTGACCAGGATGTGGTCGCGGCCGGCGAGGCGGGCGAGCAGGCCGCCGGGGGCGAGGGTCACGGCGTGCGCCTTGGCGATGCGCAGCTCGGCGCTGCCATGCGCCGGCGTCGAGTGGTCGGTGTGGCCGGGCAGGTCCTGCAGGCGCTGGTGCAGCGAGCCGCCGAGGGCGACGTTCATTTCCTGCAGGCCGCGGCAGATCGCCAGCAGCGGCTTGCCGGCGGCGATGGCGGCGCGGATCAGCGGCAGCGTCACCGCGTCGCGCTGCTCGTCCTCCGGTGTGCCTTCGGCGTGCGAGGGACCGTCATAATGGCGGGGCTGGACGTTGGAGCGGCTGCCGGTGAGGATGATGCCGTCGAGCCGGGCGAGCAGGGTCGCGACGTCGGCGGCCGGGCCGTTGGCGGGCAGCAGGACGGGGACGCCGCCGACCACCTGGTCGACGGCGCGGACATAGGTGTCCGAGGCGGCGTGGTTCGGGGTCATGTAGACGCCGAAGGGCTTGGAGCAGCAGGAAATGCCGATGAGTGGCTTCATGGGAGGCCGCCGCGTGCTTTGGAGTTCAGGTCCAGGGTGGGTCTTGAGGATGGCCGTTTGAAGGCCCGATCAGCGCACTCTGCCGTAGCTCGGCTGACCGTAGCCAGGGCAGACGCAGCGGGCGCCAACCGGGGCTGGGCGCTGCAGGCCGCAACTGGTCTGCGGGCCGGTGTCGCAGAAGGCGCCGTAGGGCGCCGGCGGCGGCGCGGCGGCGAGGGTACCCGGCGGCGGCGGGTAACCTGCGGGCGGTGGGTAGCTTTGCGGGGTGAAGGTCTGGGACGGGCCGGACTGGTCGGGGCCGGGTCCCGCCTCAGCGCCGCCGGGCCCTTCGTCGCTTGGCGCGATGGAGCGATAGGGCGACGGCTGGGTCGATTGATACGGCGCGATCGCGCCGCCCTGGTCCTCCGTGGTGCCGACGGGTTGGCTGCGGCCGGCGCACGGCGCCAGCGCGACGGCGAGGCACAGGACGGCGGCTACGCGGGAGACATGCATTGGGCAAGCGTGCTCCGAACCATCGCGCCGAGGCAAGGGCCGCCGAGGCAAGCGGCACCGAGGCAAGGGGCACGTGGCAGCGCGCTCAGCCGCCCTTCGCACCAGGCTCGGGGTTAGGGTCGACAAAGGTGAACAGGGCGGGGTCGAAGTGGCCGCCGAACACGACGCCATCCAGGCTGATGCGGGTGAGCCGGCCCTGCGCGTCGATCACCGACCAACCGCGCAGCGCCAGTGGCGGGTTGGCGAAGAGCAGCGTCAGGCTGCCGTCGCTCGGGGCGCTGGTGCGCACCAGGGTGATCTGAACGGTGGCGGCGCCGCGCTCCAGCGCCGTGACCGTGACGTCCCCGGAGAGGCTGAGGTGGTCGGCGAGCAGCAGGCCGAGCGGGGTCTGAGCGACCGGGATATTGGTGGTCTGGTCGAGCTCGCTGTCGTGGAAGGTGACCTGGCCGTGGCCGGCGACCAGCAGCAGCGGGCTCGGCGGGTCGTAGGCGAAGCGCATGCGGCCCGGGCGCTGCAGCCAGGCGGTGCCTGTGGTGCTGCGCCCGTCCGGCGCGATCTGCAGGAAATGCGCCTTCAAGGCGTGCACCTGGTCCAGATAGGCCTGGACCTTCTGCACCAAAGCGGCGTCCGCATCGCTCAACACCGCCGCGCGCGGCACGGTGCGGGCGATGCCGGGCGGGGGCAGCGCTGGGCTCTGCGCAAGGGCGGCGCCGGGCAGGCCGAGGGCGGCGAGGAGGAGCAGCCGTTTCATCGCGCCGGGTGTGGCATTGGTCGGTGGCGAAAGGAAGGCCAGGGGCTTTGCCCCTGGACCCCATTAAAGGCCGAGCCTTTAAAATCCATTCGTTATTCATGCCAGCCGGCGAAATCGATGCTGCTCCAAAGGAGTGGGGTCTGGGGCCGCGGGCCCCAGCGAGGTCCAGGAGCAGAGCTCCTGGCCTCATGCCGCCGCGGGCACGCCCTTACTGGTCGAGTATTCGAAGTGCAGCGCCACATCGGGATAGAGCAGCGGGTGGATGGCGTGGGCGGCCATGGCGGCCTCCGAGAAGCCCTGCAGGATCAGCTTGAGCTTGCCGGGGTAGGTGGCGACGTCGCCGATGGCGAAGACGCCGGGCAGCGAGGTGGCGCAGGTGGCGGCCGTGACCTCGACATGGTGGCGGTCCAGGGCCAGGCCCCAGCCGGCGAGCGGGCCGAGGTCGGTGGACAGGCCGAAGAAGGCGAGCAGGCGGTCGGCGGGAATGCGGCGGGTGCTGCCGTCGAGGTCGGCAAGCTCGACGGCGTTGAGGAGGCCGGCCTCGCCGTGCAGGGCGTGCAGTTGGTAGGGCGTGACGATGTCGAGCTGGCCGGCATCGGCGGCGGCCTGGAGCTGGGCGGCGGTCTCGGGGGCGGCGCGGAAGCGGGCGCGGCGATGGACGACGATGACGCGGGCGGCGACGTCGCGCAGCTGCAGCGCCCAGTCGACCGCGCTGTCGCCGCCGCCGGCGATGACCACCGTGCGGCCGCGGAAGTCCTCGCGGCGGCGGACGTAGTATTGCACGGCGCCGGTGGCCTCGTAGGCGGGTAGGCCGGCGAGCGGCGGACGGTTCGGGCCGAAGGCGCCGGCGCCGGCGGCCAGGATGACGGCGCGGGCGTGCACGCTCTGGCCGGAGTCGGTGGTGAGGGTGAAGTCGCCGGCCTCGCCCGTGAGGCGGTCGATGCGGCTGGCGAGCAGGCGGGGGGTGCGGAATGGGGCGAGCTGGGCCTCAAGCTGGGCGACCAGGGCGCCGGCCTCGATCGCGGGGTGGGCGGGGATGTCGTAGATCGGCTTCTCCGGATAGAGCGCGGCGCACTGGCCGCCGACCTCGCCGAGCGCGTCGATCAGCACGGTGGTGAGCTTGAGCATGCCGCACTGGAACGCGGCGAACAGGCCAACCGGGCCGGCGCCGATGATGGCGACGTCTGTGTCGTAGGTCATGGACGTGACGTATCGCAGGCAACGCGAAAGGCAAGACAAGGCCAGGGGCTTTGCCCCCTGGACCCCATTAAAGGCGAAGCCTTTAAAATCCATTTATTATCTATGTTCCTGCCGCGCGGTCCGTGGCGCGGGACGCAGCATTGACTGGCTTCGCCAAGTAAGAGGGGGTCTGGCGAGGCTCCAACTGAATGGGGTCTGGGGCGGCGGGCCCCAGCGGGTCCAGGGCAGAGCCCTGGCCTTACTTCCACTTGCCTGTTTTCCCCCGATTCCGCCGCGTCGGCGCATGGAAGTCGTCCGGCTTCGTCCTCACCCACGTGATGAAGCTGCTCAGTTCAGGATCCTCGCGTAGGGCCGCGGGGTCGGCGAGGCGGCGGGCGATTTCGGACTCGGTGTAGCGGGCGTGGATCGCCGAGTGGCAGATCTGGTGCAGGCGGACGGTGCCGCGGTGGGTGCCGCCTTTCAGCTTTGGGGTCAGGTGGTGCAGCGAGGAGCGGGCGTGTGGCGGGATCGGGCGGTCGCAGAGCGGGCAGATGGGTGGGGCTTGCGGCTCGGGCTGCGGTTGTGAGCGTCTCCTCGGGCGGGGCATGCGGGCCAGATGGGGGCGGTGCGGGGCGGTTGAAGCGGCGCGGCGGGCTCGGGCAGGATGCGGCATGTCGGGAATGGTGATCGACTTGGCGGACGCGGCGGCGACCGAGGCGCTGGGGCGGCGGCTGGCGCCGTTGGTCGTGGCGGGCGACGTCATGCTGCTCGATGGCGTGCTGGGGGCGGGCAAGACGACGCTGGTGCGGGCGCTGTTGCGGGCGGCGTGCGGGGACCCTGCGCTGGAGGTGCCGAGCCCGACCTACACGCTGGTGCAGAGCTACGAGGCGCCGGGTGGGTTGATGCTGCACCACTTCGATTTGTGGCGGCTGGCAGGGCCGGAAGGGCTCACGGAGCTGGGCTTCGAGGACGCTCAGGAGGGCGTGTCGCTGGTGGAGTGGCCGGATCGGCTCGGCGCGCTGCGGCCCGCGGAGGCGCTCACGGTGAGCCTGGAGGTGGTGGCGAACGGGCGGCAGGCGCGGCTGTGTGGTTGGGGGGATCGGCTTCGATGAGCGGCGGGGCGGGTGCGATCGTGTTTGCCGCCGGGCTTGGCACGCGGATGCGGCCGCTGACGGAGCATCTGGCCAAGCCGCTGCTGCGGCTGGGCGGGGCGACGCTGCTGGACCACGCGCTGGACCGGCTGGCGGCGGCAGGGATTGCTCGCGTCGTGGTGAATGCGCATTGGCAGGCGGACGGGGTGGCGGCGCATCTGGCGGGTCGGTCCGGGTTGCCGGTGACGGTGGTGCGGCGGGAGGCGGCCCTGCTGGGGGCGGCCGGGTCGGTGCGGGCGGCCTTGGCGGAGGGGCTGCTGGGGCCGGCGCCGTTCTACACGGTGAACGGCGACAGCCTGTGGCTGGACGGGCCCGCCTCGACGCTGGGGCGGCTGCGCGAGGCGTTCGCGCCGGATGCGGGGGTGGATGCGGTGATGCTGGTGCATCGCAGCGCGCAGGTGCAGGGCGAGCTTGGGGCGGGCGACTTCTTCGTCGATCGCTGGGGGGCGCCGCGGCGGCGCGGCGAGCAGGAGATCGCCCCGTACGTGTTTGCCGGCGTGCAGCTGGTGAGCGCCGGCGCCTGGGAGCTCGTCGACGCCGGCGGCGAGATGAACACGTTGTGGGACCGGCTGATCGCGGCGGGGCGGCTGCGCGCGGTGGTGCATGACGGACTCTGGTATCACCTGTCGCGGCCGGCGGATCTGGCGGAGGCGGCGGAGGCGTTGGCGGCGCAGGATACCGGGTTGACAACATGAGCGTCTCAATGTCGGGGGCGCTTCGGGTGCGGTTGGCGTCGATCCCGCCGGAGCTGCCGTTTCTCGACACGCTGGCGCGGCGGCTGGTGGGGCGCGCGGACCTGGCGGATTGTCTGGTGCTGCTGCCGACGCGCCGGGCGGCGCGGGGGTTGGCCGAGGCGTTTCTGCGGGTGGCGGACGGGCGGGCGATGCTGTTGCCGCGGATCGCCGCACTCGGCGCCGTGGACGAGGCGCCGCTGGTGCTGGCGGGGATGGGCGGGCAGGCGCTGGAGCTCGCGCCGGCGGTGGCCGCGGCGGAGCGGCTGGCGGTGCTGTCGCGGATGATCCTGGCGATGGACGGGCGGTTCGGCGCGCCGCGCACGCTTGACCGGGCCTGGCCGCTGGCCGCCGAGCTGGCGCGGCTGATGGACGAGGCGGCGCGGGCGGAGGTGGACCTGGCGGCGGCGTTGCCGGGGGCGGCGGGCATCGGCTGGGCGCGGCACTGGGAGGTGACGCTCGAGTTCCTCGGCATCGTGACCAGGCTGTGGCCGGCCTGGCTGGCCGAGCAGGGCCTGATGGACGCGCAAGTGCGGGCCCGGCGGCTGCTGGATGCACAGGGAGCGTCGTGGGAGGCGCGGCCGCCGAGCCATCCGGTGATCGTGGCGGGAACGACGGGCGGAATACCGGCGGTGGCCAGGCTGCTGCGCGTGGTGGCGCGGCTGGAGCATGGCCTGGTGGTGCTGCCGGGGCTGGATTTGGCGCTGGACGAGGCGGCATGGTCGGCGGTGGGCCAGGGCACGGGAGGCCAGGGCACGGGCGACGCTGCGGGCGGCGAGGCGCATCCGCAGGCGAGCCTCAAGGCGCTGCTGGCGCTGATCGGGGCTAGCCGGGGCGACGTCGAAGAGTGGCCGGGCGAGCCGGCGGACGTGCCGGCCGGGCGGGTCGAGCTGTTGCGGCTGGCGCTGCTGCCGGCGCCGGCGCTGTCGCGCTGGGGTGCCGCGAGGGCTCTCGAGCTTGCGGGGATGAGCGCGATCGAGGCGGCGGATCAGCAGGAGGAGGCGCTGGCGATCGCGATCCGTCTGCGCCAGGCGATCGAGCTGCCGGGCGCGCGGGCGGCGCTGGTCACGCCCGACCGGGCGCTGGCGGCGCGGGTGACGGCGGAGCTGCTGCGGTTCGGCATCGTCGCCAACGACAGCGCCGGCGAGCCGCTGGGGCAGACTCCGGCCGGGGTGTTCCTGCGGCTGCTGGCGGCGGCGGCGACCGAAGCGGCGGGGCCGCCACTCTCGCCGGTGCCGCTGCTGGCGCTGCTCAAGCACCCGCTGGCGGCGGCGGGGCTGTCGCCGGCGGCGTGCCGGGCGCAGGCGCGGGCGCTGGAGCGGCGCTGCCTGCGCGGGCCGGCGCCGACGCCGGGGGTGGACGGGCTGCTGGCCGGCGGCGGCGATGCGGGGTTTCTCGGCCGGCTGGGCGAGCGGCTCGCGCCGCTGCTGCGGCTGGAGCGGCGGCAGGTGGCGCCCGAGGCGCTGATTGCGGCGCTGTTGGCCGCCGCCGAGGCGATGGCCGAGAGCGAAGAGGCTGGCGGAGCCGCGCGGCTTTGGGGCGGCGAGGAGGGGGCGGCGCTGGCGCGCCATCTGGGCGAGGCGGCGGCGGCGTTGGCCGGGTTGCCGGACCAGCGTGCGGGCAACCTGTCGGGATTGCTCGACGCCTTGCTGGAGGGGGCCTCGGTGCGCGGGCGGCGGGCGCTGCGCGGGCGCGAGGGCGTGCGGGGCGAGCATCCGCGGGTGTTCATCTGGGGCCTGCTGGAGGCGCGGCTGCAATCGGTCGAGCTGGTGATCCTGGGCGGCCTGGCCGAGGGGATCTGGCCGCCGGCGACCGATCCCGGGCCTTGGCTGAGCCGGCCGATGCGGCGCGCGGTCGGGCTGCCGTCACCCGAGGAGGCGGTGGGGCTGGCGGCGCATGACTGGATGATGAGCGCTTGTTCGGCGCCGCTCTGCGTGCTGTCGCGGGCGCTCCGCCGGGACGGGGCGCCGGCAGTGCCGTCGCGGCTGTGGACCAGGCTGGCGGCGCTGCTGAGCGGACGGGAGATGACGTTGCCGGCCGACCCGGCGCTCGGCTGGGCGCGGCTGCTCGACCGGCCGGCGGGCGTGCCGCAGCCGGTGAAGCCGCCGCGGCCCTGCCCGCCGGTGGCGCTGCGGCCGCGCTCGCTCAGCGTCACCCAGGTCGAGAAATGGATTATCGATCCTTACGCCATCTATGCGCGCCACGTCCTGCGGCTGCGGCCGCTGGAGGAGCTCGACATGTCGGTCGACGCGATCGAGTACGGCGAGGTGGTGCATGACGGCATCAGCCGCTTCCTGGCCGATTGGCCGACGGGCGCGCTACCGGCCGACGCCGCGGTGCGGCTCGAGGGTTGCCTTGGTGCGGCGCTCGCGGATCGGCGGCTGCGGCCGGCGATCGCCGCGTGGTGGTCGCCGCGGCTGCGTCGGATCGCCGACTGGGTGGCCGGGGAGGAGGCGCGGCGTCGGCGCGAGCGGCCGGTTCGGGTGCTGGCGGCGGAGCTCCGCGGCGCATGGGCGCTGGACGGCGGGGCGGGGCCGTTCGTCTTGACCGCGCGGGCCGACCGGATCGAGTGCCATGAGGACGGCACGGTGTCGATCCTGGACTACAAGACCGGGGTGATCCCGACCGAGGACGAGGTGAGAGCGGGGCACAAGCCGCAGCTGCCGCTGGAGGCGGCGATGGCCGAGCATGGCGGCTTCGACGGCGTCGCCGGGGTGGTGGGCGAGTATGCCTATTGGAAGCTGACCGGCGGGCGCATGCCGGGCGAGGCGAGGTCGCCGGTCAAGGCCGAGGAGGTGCGCGACATCACCCGGCAAGCGGCGGAGCGCTTCGTCGCGCTGGTCCGCAGCTTCGACCATCCGGCGCAGCCCTACCTGTCGCAGCCGCATGCCGGGCGGCCGCCGCGCTTTTCGGATTATGCCCAGCTGGCCCGGGTCGGCGAGTGGGCGGCGGCGACGGAGGCGGAGTGAACAAGCCGCCGCGACTGGAGCAGCTGACGCTCGACCCCTCGGCGCGGGCCAATGCCGAGCAGCGTACGGCGTCGGACCCGGCCGCCTCGGTGTTCGTCTCGGCCAATGCCGGCTCGGGCAAGACCAAGCTGCTGGTCGACCGGCTGCTGCGGCTGCTGCTCGGCGGGGCGGATCCGGCGCGCATCCAATGCCTGACCTATACTAAGGCGGCGGCGGCCGAGATGGCGGTGCGGCTGAACGGCCGGCTCGGACAGTGGGTGACGTCCGACGACGCGCGGCTGGACGCGGCGCTGGGCGAGCTGGGCGTGCGGCCGGACGGCGAGACGCGGGGGCGGGCGCGCAGCCTGTTCGCGGCGGTGCTCGACCTGCCGGGCGGGATGCGCATCGGCACCATCCACGCCTTCTGCGAGGGGCTGCTGAAGCGGTTCCCGCTGGAGGCGCGGCTGTCGCCGCATTTCCGGCTGATCGAGGACGCCGACCGGGCGGTGGCGCTGCAGGCTGAGGGCGAGGCGGTGCTGTCGCGGGCGGCGCCGGCGCCCGTGGCGGTGGTGGCCGGGCTGGTGCGGGCGGCGGATTTCGACGAGCTGGTGCGCACGCTGGAGGCCGAGCGGACGCGGCTGGCGCCGCTGCTGGCCTTGCCCGAGGCTGCGCGGCGGCGGCTGGTGTGGCAGGCGGCCGGGGCGGTCGATGCGGATCATGACGCGCTGACCCGGCGGGCGGTCGGCGGCGTCGACGAGGCGGCGATGCGTGAGGCCGGGCGGACGATGGTCGAGAAGGCATCGCCGACGATCCAGACGCGTGGGGCTGGACTGCTGGATTGGCTGAGCGGCGATCCGCTGGAGCGACGCGCGGGCTGGCAGCGGTGGCGCGGGCTGTTCATCAGCGATAGCGGCAAGCTTTATGAACCAGCTACGATGTGCAACGGCAAGCTGGCCAGGTCTCAGCCGGCTGTCCTTGCTGCCCTCCTCGCCGAGCAGCAGCGCGTGGGCGAGATCGAGCAGGCGCGGTCGGCGGTGCTGCTGGCGGAGGCGACGGCGGCGCTGCTGGACCTCGCGGCACCGGTGCTGGAGGCGTTCGCCGCCGGCAAGGCGCAGGGCGAGATGCTCGATTTCGGCGACCTGATCGACCGCGCGAGGCGGTTGCTGCGCGAGGAGCCGGGGGCGGCCTGGGTGCTGTTCAAGCTCGATGGCGGGCTTGATCACCTGCTGCTTGACGAGGTGCAGGACAGCGCGCCGGCGCAGTGGGACATCGCGGGCGCGCTCTCCGAGGAGTTCTTCGCCGGGCTCGGGGCGCATGAGGATGCGGGGCGGGCGCGGCGTACGGTGTTTGCGGTCGGCGATCCGAAACAGTCCATCTACTCGTTCCAGGGCGCAGCGCCGGGCGCCTTCGAGCAGGCGCGCGAGCGCTTTCGCAGCCTGGTCGGCCGGGCCGGAGCGGTGTTTCGCGAGGGCACGCTCGACGTGTCGTTCCGCTCGACGCCGGCGGTGCTGCGGCTGGTGGACGCGGTGTTCGCCGACGGAGCGGCGGGGGTGGGGCAGACGCGGCACGTAGCGCATCGCGCCGAGGCCGCGGGGATGGTGACGCTGTGGCCGCTGGCGCCGCGGCCGCCGCTGCCGGAGCTGCTCGAATGGTCGGCGCCGGCGCGCAACGAGGGGCTTGAGACGGCGCCGCAGCGGCTGGCCGAGAGCCTGGCGCGGCACGTACGCGGGCTGATCGAGGCGGAAACGCCGCTGCCGAGCCGCGGCGGGCGAGCGCTCCGGGCGGGCGACGTGCTGGTGCTGGTGCGGGCGCGCAGCGCCTTTCAGCGGGCGCTGGTGCGGGCGCTCAAGGTGCAGGGCGTGCCGGTGGCCGGGCTCGACCGGATGAAGCTGACCGAGCAGCTCGCGGTGCAGGACCTGATGGCGCTCGGCGACTGGCTGCTGCTGCCGGAGGACGACTTGGCGCTCGCCTGCGTGCTGACCTCGCCGCTGGGGGGTTTGAGCGACGACGAGTTGATGGCGCTGGCGGCCGGGCGGCGGCAGGAGCGGCTGTTTGCGGCGCTGGAGGCGCGGGCGGACGAGCGGCCGGCCTGGCGCGCCGCACTCGACTTTCTGGGAACGCTGCGGCGGCGGGTCGATTACGTGAGCCCGCATGCGCTGCTGAGCGAGGCGCTGGGGCCGCTTGGCGGACGGGCGCGGCTGTTCCACCGGCTCGGGCCGGAGGCGGCCGAGCCGGTGGACGAGCTGCTCGCGGCGGCTTTGCGCTTCGCCCAGAGCCATCCGGCGTCGCTGCAGGGCTTCCTGCACTGGCTGCGCCGCTCGGGCACCGAGGTGAAGCGCGAGGCCGAGGGCGCGGGCGACGCGGTTCGGGTGATGACGGTGCATGGCGCCAAGGGGCTGCAGGCGCCGCTGGTGATCCTGCCCGACACCACCGGGATGCCGAAGCTGCCGCCGGCGTTGCTGTGGGGCGAGGCGGACGGGATCGCGGTGCCGCTCTGGGCGCCCGGTGGCGAGTTTGCCGCGCCGGCGTTCAAGGCGCTGCGCGAGCGGGAAAAGCAGGCCCAGCGCGCCGAGTACAACCGCCTGCTCTACGTGGCGCTCACCCGGGCTGAGGACCAGCTGCTGGTGTGCGGTTGGGAGAGCGGCACCAAGACGGATGCGGGCTGCTGGTATCAGCTGGTCGAGGACGGGATGAGGCGGCTTGCGGCGCAGAGCGCGCCTTCCGCCGTCTTCGAGGGCCGCGAGGAACGGGTGCATCGCGATGCCGTCTCGGTGGCGCCGGCAAGCGCCGAGCGGACGCCGGCCCTGGCTGAGCCGGCGCCCTCCTGGCTTGGGGTCGCGCCGCATTGGCGGCCGGCGCCGCTGCCGGTGGAGCCCGTCCGGGCGCGGCCGTTGGCGCCGAGCCGGCCGGACGGGGTGGAGCTCGGCGAGGCGCCGGATGCGGCCTCGCCGCTCGGCGCGCGCCGCGGCCAGGACAGGTTCCAGCGCGGCCGGGTGGTGCATGCGCTGCTGGAGCACCTGCCGGCGCTGCCGCCGGCGGGGCGGCTCGAAGCCGCGCGGCGCTACGCCGTGCGCGCGGGCGAGGCGGCGACGCTGGCCGAGCAGGTGCTGCGCATCGTCGACGACCCGGACCTGGCGCCGCTGTTCGGCGCGGGCAGCCGGGCCGAGCAGCCGCTGGTCGGGCTGGTCGGCGAGCGGGTGGTGTCCGGGCAGGTCGATCGCATGATCGTGGGGGCAGACAGCGTCGAGGTCGCGGACTTCAAGTCGAACCGGTTGCCGCCGGGGCAGGTGGAGGACACGCCGGTGATGTACCTGCGGCAGATGGCGGCGTATCGCGACCTGCTGCGGCTGATCTATCCCGGGCGGACGGTGCGCTGCCGGCTGATCTGGACCGAGGGGCCAAGGGCGGTGCTGCTGCCGGATGGGCTGATGGATCGGGTGATGGGCAGCAGCAAGGAAGGGGTTCTTTTTTGAAAAAAAGAACCAGAAAACTTTTGCTCGAGGAGATGCTGGTAGGCCGCAAGCACCCTTCGGATAGAAGTTTTTTGCCTCTTTTTTTCAAAAAAGAAGCGCTTCCCCTTACTGCTTGATGCGGCGCGGCCAATGGACCATTTCGATGATCTACGAGTTCAGGAGATGACGATGAGCGCCAACACCGTGGCCGTGACCGATGCCAGCTTCGAGGCCGACGTTCTCAAGGCGCCGGGGCCGGTGCTGGTCGACTTCTGGGCGGAGTGGTGCGGCCCGTGCAAGATGATCGGGCCGGCGCTCGAGGAGATCGGCGCCGAGATGAAGGGCCAGGTGACGATCGCCAAGGTCAACATCGACGAGAACCCGATGACGCCGAGCAGCTACGCGGTGCGCGGGATCCCGACGCTGATCCTGTTCAAGGACGGCAAGCCGGCGGCGACCAAGGTGGGCGCGCTGCCGAAGAGCCAGTTGCGAGAGTGGGTGAAGACGTCGCTTTGACGCTCGGGCGGTAGGCGGGCAAGGCCAGAGGCTCTGCCTCTGGACACCGCTGGGGCCCGCGGCTCCAGACCCCATCCGTTAGGATTAGGATGGATGCATTCTTGCTTGGCGAAGCCGATCAATCCTGATGCTACGGTATGGGTCTCGCCGTGGCAACGCTGATAAAAGATGGATTTTAAAGGCTTCGCCTTTAATGGGGTCCAGGGGCAAGGCCCCTGGGCTTCCTTGTTTGTACTCTATCGAAAACTGTCTTTGCCGGCACGAATCTTGGCCAGTTGCTCGACCGAGCCCGCGCGCAGAAATGGATTGGCGGCCTTCTCGTCGCCGAGGCGCGTGGGGATTGTTGGCTCATTGCGGCTGCGTTTGTCGTTCACGCTTGCTGCCATGGCTTGCAGGGCTGCGTTGCCGGGGTCGACGGTCAGAGCGTAGCGGGCGTTCGACTGGGTGTATTCGTGGCCGCAGCAGACCAGCGTTTCGTCGGGCAGCATGGCAAGTTTCCGCAGGCTGGCGAACATCTCGGCGGGGGTTCCCTCCAGCAGCTTGCCGCAGCCAAGGCTGAACAGCGTGTCGGCGCACAGTAGCACCGCGCCGTCTGCGAAGTAGTAGCTGATGTGGCCTCGGGTGTGGCCTGGGGTGTCGATCACGCGGGCGATGCTCTCGCCGAGGCGGATGGTGTCGCCTTCCTGCAGCTTTTGATCGAGGGCTGGCAGGCGGTGGGCGTCGGCGGCGGCGCCGACCACGGGGACGTGGTAGCGGGCGCGCAACTCGTCGACGCCGGCGATGTGGTCGTCGTGGTGGTGGGTGATGATGATCATGTCGAGGCGGCCGCCGGCCGCGTCGATCGCGGCGGCGCAGGCTGCGGCGTCGGCGGGGTCGACGATGGCGGTGGCGCTGGTCGCGGCGTCGCGCAGCAGCCAGGCATAGTTGTCGGCAAGGATCGGCACGCGCTGAGCGGTGACTGGCATGATGGTGTCTCCTCGGTGCTGGGCCGCGCTTCGTGGTAGGATGAGGCCGTGATGAGTAGCGGCGGGCAGGCGGCGGAGTTCTATCAGACGGCGCAGGGCGCGATGGCGGCGCGGCTGCTGCGCGAGCGGCTGGCGGCGCTGTGGCCGGACGCGAGCGGGCTGTCGGTGCTGGGGCTGGGCTATGCGGCGCCGTTCCTGCGGGTGTGGCGCCAGCAGGCGGCGCGCACGGTGGCGGCGTTTCCGGAGCAGACCGGCGCGGTGGCGTGGCCGAAAGCGGCCAGCGCGTCGTGCCGGGTCGAGGAGGGCGCGCTGCCGTTCGCCGACTTGTCGTTCGACCGGGTGCTGCTGGTGCATGGGCTCGAGGTGGCGCAGACGGTGAGGCCGCTGCTGCGCGAGGTGTGGCGGGTGCTGCGCGACGACGGCCGGCTGCTGGTGGTGGCGCCGAACCGGGCGGGGCTGTGGGCGCTCTCCGAGCGGACGCCGTTCGGGCATGGGCAGCCGTACTCGCAGGGGCAGATCGGCGGGCTGCTGGCGGCGTCGCTGTTTCGTGTCGAGCGGCGCGACGGCGCGCTGTATGGGCCGCCGAGCCAGCTTCGGGTGCTGCTGCGCACCGCGCGGGTGTGGGAGCGGGCGGGGCGGCGATGGCTGCCGACGCTGTCGGGGGTGACCTGCACCGAGGCGGTCAAGGACGTCTATGCCGGGGTGCCGGTAAGCGCGCCGGTTCGCCGCCGGCTGGTGTTCGTGGACGCCGGCTGATGGACAATTGGTTGCACGAGCGGGCGTCGCTGCCGCTCGGGGCCACGCTGTGCGGGGTGATCCTGCTGGTTGTCGCCGGCATTGTCGGGCTCGAGGCTGAGCTTGGCGCGCCGCCGCAGCCGGCGCGGGTGCTCGCGGTGGCGAAGCCGGCGCCGGCGACGGCGCATCCGCCGTTCCGGCCGCTGGCCGAGCTGCCGGTGTTGGCGCCGCCCTCCTTCGAGGTGGCGGGCATCGGGCCGGATCGGCAGGTGGTTGCGGCCGGGCTGGCGGCTCCGGGGGCGATCGTCAGCATTCTCGACGGGGCGCGCGAGGTCGGTCGCGTGCGGGCTGACGCGTCAGGACGGTGGGCGTTCAGCGCGACCGAGGCGCTGGCGCCTGGCGGGCATGAGCTGGGCCTGGCTGAGCGTGCGGCCGGGGCGCCGGCGGATCGGCCGCCGACGCTGGGCGACGCGCCGACGATGCTGGTGGTCAGCGACGCGACACCAGCCGCTTCGCCGGCGGTCGTGGCGGGGCCGCCGGATCACGCGGCGGCGGGCCATCCTGCGGCGGCGGGCAGGCCGGCGTTGCGCATCATCACCGCATCCTATGACAGCCTCGGCACGCCGCGGCTGAGCGGGCGGGCGGCGGGCGGGGCGCCGCTCGTGGTGCTGCTGGACGGGCGGCGGGCTGGCCGCGCCAGTGCCGACGGCCGCGGACGGTGGGCGGTCGCACTCGCCGAGCGCGTCAAGGCAGGGCGCCACCGCGTGCAGGTTCAGCAGGTCAGCGCCGGCGGGCGGGTGCTGATGGCCGCCGACAGCCCGCTGGTGCGCGATCGGGCCGCGCTGCCAGACGATTGACCCTCCACCGTCCAGCCGCCATCTAGCATCGGTGTCGTTGATCCAATCCTTCCGGCTGGTGCTGGCGCCGCCTCACCCGGCGGCCAGGCCGTTTCTGGCCGGGGGCGCCACGGTGGCCGCACTTGGGCTGGTGCTTCGGCTTGCCGATGCCAGCTGGCTGAGCGGCTGGCTGCTCGGCGTCGGCATCGTGTTCACGCTGTTCTGCCTGTATTTCTTCCGCGATCCGGAGCGCACGCCGCCGGTACGCGCCAGTGTGGCGCTGGCGCCGGCGGATGGCCGGGTGGTCTCGGTCGAGCGGGCGGTGCCGCCGGCGGAGCTCGGGCTGGGCGAGGCGGCGCGCTGGCGCGTCGGCATATTCCTCTCGGTGCTCAACGTGCATGTGAACCGTGCGCCGGCGGCCGCCACGGTGTCGGCGATCAGCTATCGGCCGGGCAAATTCGTCAATGCCAGCCTCGACAAGGCCTCGGTGGACAACGAGCGCAACGCGCTGGCCCTGCTGCTGCCGGACGGCCGGTCGCTGGCGGTGGTGCAGATCGCCGGGCTCATCGCGCGGCGCATCCTGTGCGATGTGCGGGTGGGCGATCGGCTGGCGGCCGGGGCGCGCTTCGGCATCATCCGGTTCGGCAGCCGCACCGATCTCTATCTGCCGGAGGGCGTCACGCCGCTCGTCGTCGTCGGTCAGACCATGGTGGGCGGCGAGACGGTGCTCGCCGATCTCGGCGCGTGAGCACGATGCTCGGCGGATGAACGAGTTCACCCCGATTTTGCCGCGCCGGCGGTTGCGGCGGCTGCGGCGCCGGCCGCGGCATCATGGGCCGTCGTTCAACCGGATCGTGCCCAACCTGTTGACGATGGTCGGGCTGTGCGCCGGGCTGACCGCCATGCGCTTTGCGCTCGATGCGCGCTACGGCGCGGCGGTGATCGCGGTGGTGGTGGCCGGCTGCATCGACGGCGTGGACGGCCGGCTGGCGCGGATGCTGAAGGGGACGTCGCGCTTCGGCGCCGAGTTCGACAGCCTGGCGGACTTCCTGTGTTTCGGCGTTGCGCCGGCCTTCATCCTGTATCTCTGGTCGCTGCGGGTGGCTGGCGGCTACGGCTTCGTGCCGTGCCTGATGTTCGCGGTGTGCATGGCGCTGCGGCTGGCGCGGTTCAATGCTTCGCTCGGCGAGGAGAGCGGACCCGGGCCGGCCTATGCGCATAGCTTCTTTACCGGCGTGCCGGCGCCCGCAGGGGCGGGGCTGGCGCTGTTCCCGCTCTTCGCCTCGCTCGAGGCAAGCAGTCTGGGATGGCCGCGCGTCGTCATCGTCATGCATCATCCGTTGGTGTGCGCGGCGGTGCTGATCGGCTGCGCGGCGCTGCTGGTTTCGACGCTGCCGGTGTGGAGCTTCAAGAACTTCAAGGTGCCGCGCCACATGGTGCGCCTGCTGCTGCTGGGCACGGCGTTCTTCGCGGCGTTTCTGTTGGCCGATCCGTGGGGAGCGTTCGCGCTCGCCGGGCTGATCTATGTCGGCATGCTGCCGCTGAGCCTGCGCAGCTTCCGGCGGCTGCGCGACGAGGCGGAGCGGGTGGACGACTAGGGCGCGAAACCCGCCGCTTGGCGTGCGGCCCCAAGTCACAAATGGATTTTAAAGGCCCCGCCTTTCATGGGGTCCAGGGGCAAAGCGCCTGGCCTTTCTTCGCTTAAGCCGAGAGCGTCGGGTCATGACGGGCCTGGGTCATCGGGTCCGGGCTTGCATTGGCTTCCAGCAACGTCAGCAATCCTGACAGGACGGCCTCCGGTGTCGGCGGGCAGCCGCGCACGGCCAGGTCGACCGGGACCACTGTTGCGGCGCCGGCGTGCACGGCCGGACTATCCTTGAAGACGCCGCCATCCACGGCACAGTCGCCCACGGCCATCACCCAGCGCGGTTCGGGCAGCGCGAGCCAGGTGCGTTCGAGCGCCTCGCGCAGGTTGGTGGTGACCGGGCCGGTGACGAGCAGCACGTCGGCGTTGCGCGGCTGGTGGACGAAGCGCAGGCCGAGCCGCTCAAGCTGACGCACGAGGTCGTTCAGCGCCTCGACCTCCAGGGCGCAGGCGCCGCAATCCCCGGTGTCCATCTGCTCGATCAGCAGCGCGCGGCCGAGCCGAACCTGGGAGACCAGGTTCAGCCGCTCCAGCAACGCGGCGACGCTGCCCGTGGCTGGCGCCGGGGGATCAGATGGCGCGTGTCTTCGCAGGCGCTGCATCAATCGCACCGCGGTGTGTCTCCCAGTTGATGGCTGGATCAGGCGTCCATGCCGGGCGAGTGTACGCCATAGAGGTTAACGGTGTGTTGCACATCATCGACCAGCTGGCCGGCGAGCGCCTGTTCCAGCGAGGCGAGTGCGAGCAGGCCGGGGTCGAACGGGCTCGCGGCGGTGATCAGGCCGTGCTCGACGCGCAGCCAGTGCAGCGTGCGGCCGCGACTGGCGAGGGCCTCGCCGAAGCCTTCGCCGCTGCGCCGGGCGACCTCGTCGGGCAGGCTCGCCATCACCGGGCCGTCGGGCAGCCCGGCCAGGGCGGCTTGCGCGGTGGCGAGGTCCGGCTCGATGCCGGTGAGCAGGACGGCGAGGCGACCCGAGGCAGCGCCGGCAAGCCGCGGCGGCGGCGGGCGGCGGCGCCAGGCGTCTGAGAGTGACGCCAGGCTGGATTGTAGGTTGGCGAGCCGCCCGGCGGACGGGTCGGCCGTGACGCCGCCGGGCAGCACCAGGTCCATCATCAGGCGGTGGCCGAACGCGGCGGCCGATGCCCTCAACAGCTGCTCGCGCCACAGGCCGCAGGCGCCGGCGAGCCGGGGCGCCGCCGCGTCGCGGGCGATGGCGGCCAGGCGCGACCAGCCGATGGCGACGCGCTCCAGCGCCAATGCGGCGACGATGAGCGCGGCGGCGCGCGGCGGCGGCGCCAAGGCGAGGGCGGCCTCGGCGGCGCGGGCGAAGGCGGCG
Organism: Acetobacteraceae bacterium; assembly: GCA_963692975.2. Taxonomy (GTDB): domain Bacteria; phylum Pseudomonadota; class Alphaproteobacteria; order Acetobacterales; family Acetobacteraceae; genus CAXMMR01. The sequence continues at coordinate 135,643 of CAXMMR010000010.1, forward strand.
GCGTGGGCGACGGTGGCGTCGCCGGCGAGCCGGGCGGCGTAGCGAGCCGCCGCCCGGGGCGACTTGCCGCGCATCATCGCCGCGACGCCGCGATGGCCGTAGCCCATCCGCCACTCGGCGCCGATGATGCGTTCGCCGGACAGGGTGAGGCGCAGGTGGGCCGGACCGCCGGGCACGTCGCCGGCCGGACCCAGGCCGAGCTGGTGCAGCGCCGGCAGGTGGCTCGCCTGTTCGGCGGGCTCGCGCAGCTCGGGCGGCCCGGGCTCGGCGCCGGCGACGAGCGGGCGCGGCGATAGCGGCCGGCGTTGTGGCCAGCGATCGTGGTCGAGCCAGGCGCGGTCATCGAGGCCGCCCTCGGCGCGGTGGCCGAACAGGTCCTGCACGATGCGCTCGAACAGGGCGGCCTGCGGATGCTGCGGCGAGAGGGCGGTGTAGCGGCCCTGCTCCACCGGCACCGAGGCGACGAGAGGCGGCGCCTCCGATGAGCCGGACGGCTCGAACAGCGCATGCACCTGCTCGGCGTCGGCCCAGAGCGCGACGAGGCGAAGGGTGGGTTCGGCCATGGCGGCCAGGCGGTCCCAGCTCGGCGGGCTCAGCACGTGGCGCGGCCAGGGCCGGGACGGCACGGCGACGCCGGCGAGGATGAGGGCGCGGGCGCTCATCCGCCGGCGCTTGTGGCGCGCGCGAGCCACGCCAGGCACGCCGGCGGCAAGGCGACGCCGATCACCAGGTTGCACAGCAGCAGGGCGGCGAGCGCCCAGGACGGCGCTGCGGTGAGGCGATTGCCGGTGCTCGCCGGTGTGGGTCGCGCGGCGGCCAGGCGCAGGCAGACCAGGGCGAGGCCGAGGGCGAGCGGCAGGGCGGCGAGCGGAGCCTGCCGCACGGCGCCGGCGAGCAGCAGCAGCGCGGCGGCGAACACGCCGAACGGCGGGAGCAGGGCGAGCACGGCGTGCGCGAGCCGGCGCAGCCAGCAGCCGGGCGCCAGGTCGTGCGCGAGCGCGCAGGCGGCGGCGGCGAGCAGGCTGGCGGCGAGAAGCAGCAGGCCGGCCGTCGCGGCCGAGCCGCCCATGCCGATACCGGCCAGGGCGGCGCCGCAGAGCGCGAGCGCGCCGGAACCGGCGATCGCGGCGTCGCCCGGCGGCAGACGCCACAGCTCGAGCGTCGCGACGAGCAGCCAGCCGATGCCGGCCCAGAGCAGCAGCGCGGGCGGCAGGCCGCCGGTCACGCCGAGGCGCAGCAGCACCGCCAGCGTCAGCGCGACGAGGCCGCCGCCGCCGGCAAGCTCGGCGAGCGTTTCTGCCGGCGGGCCCCGGCCGGGCGCCAGCAGGCCGGGCGCCATCAGGCCGGGCGCCACCAGGCCGGGCGCCACCAGGCCGGGCGCCAGCAGGCCGAGCCCGGCAAAGCCAAGGCCGAGCAGGAGTGCGCCGGCGGCTGGCGCCGCTGCAAGCAGGGCGGCGCCGAGCAGCGCCACCGCCTGGCAGGCGCTGCCGGTCAGCAGCGTCTTGTGGCCGGCAAAGCGCGCCCAGCCGTCGCGCCCGGCGAGGTCGACCAGCAGCAGCAGGGCGAGCTGGCTGAGCGCGACGGTCGCCAGTGGCGAGGCGGCGAGGGCGGCGACGGCGACGATCGCGGGGATCGCCAGCGCCGCTGCGTCGCGCCGGCGTCCAGGCCAGCCTGGACGCGGCGGCGCGTCGGCGCAGGCGGCGGCGGCGGCGAGCGCGTAGGCGAGCAGGACGGTGAACAGCGCGGCGCTGCGGCCAAGCCAGGGCGCGCCCGCCTTGCCGCCGCCGATGATGACGGCGAGCGCCAGCAGCAGCGCCGTTGCGGCGCCGGCGATGCGCAGCCCTGGCCGGACCGCGCCCGCTCGCAGCCGGTCGGGCAGTAGCGCCAGCAGCAGCGCGGTTGCGAGCGGCAGCAGCAGCATCGCCGGCGTCACGTGGGCGTCCGCTCCGGAGACGCGCCGAGCAGCAGTGTGATGCTGGCGGCGGCGAGCAGGACCAGCAGCGCCGGCAACGGGCCGGGGGCGGCGAGCGCCAGCACGCCGAGCAGGGCGGCGTTCTGCGCCGTGGCGAGACAGGCCGCCTGCACGACGCCGGTTGCCAGAGCGCCGCCGCCGACGCCCACGGCGAGGCTGGCCAGCAGCGCGGCCGCGAGCTGCGGATCATTCGGCAGCACCCGGGGCGCCGCCAGGCTCGCGCCGAGCACGGCGGCGGCGAGCAGGACGAGACTTGCCGGCAGGCGCGGCCGCGCGGCTGGCGCCCGACCGCCAACGCGCCAGGGCACGACGATTACCGGACCGAGCAGCAGCGCTGCCAGGGTGAGCGCCTCGGCAGCCGTGGCGCCGGTCGCCGCCGTCACTGAGGCGAGCAGGAGCAGCACGCCCTGCACGATCAGCAGCAGGCGCAGGTGGCTGCCGACGAGCAGGACCAGGCCCGCATCGGCCAGCAGCAGGCAGGCGATGGCGCCGAGCCCGCTCACGCCGCGCGCTGGGTCGCGATCAGCAGGCAGCCGGCGAGCAGGGCGCCGAGGGCGCCGAGCCCCATCAGCGCCGGCACTCGCAAGGCGGTGCGCCGGGCGAGGCCCTGCGTCGCGCCGAGAGCGATGGCGAGCACCAGCACCTTGATCGCCCAGGCGGCGAGGCCTTCCGCGAGCCCGAACAGGCTGGCGGGCAGACCTGGCGCGGGCGGGATCAGGCCGGCGAGCAGGGTCAGCCAGAGCAGGCGCCGCAGCCAGGCGGCGTGGCTGGCGAGCAGCAGGTCGGCGCCGGAGAACGCGTCGAGCGTGGCGGTCTCGGCGGCCTCGCTGTCCGCCAGGGCGAGTGCGAGGACGGCGAGCAGGGCCAGGCTGGCCGCACCGGCGGGGGGCAGCGCCTCCCCGAGCGCGCCGAGCATCGCATCCAGGTTGGTGGTGCCGGTGGCCAGCGCCAGCGCGGCGAGCAGCAGCAGCCAGCCGGGCTGGAGCAGGCCGGCGGCGTGCAGCAGGCGGCCGGCGCCGAGGCCGCTCGACGCCTCGCCGTCATCAAGCGCGGCCAGCACGAGCGCGAGCCGGGCGGCGACGAGCAGGCCGCCGACGGCGACCAGGTCCGACAGCACCGCGCCGGCCATGCCGCGGCAGAACGACGGTACCAGCAGGCTGGCGGTGATCGAGAGGGTGCTGGCGGCGAGCAGCGCCGGCTGGCGTAGCGGCGAGGCGGTGCCGGGCACCAACGTGGTTTTGCGGCTCAGCCGCACCAGCTCGCGCCAGGGCTGCAGCAGCGGCGGCCCGACGCGGCCCTGTGCGAGGGATGCGGCGCGGTCGACCGCGCCCTGAACGAGGGGTGCGGCGGCCAGCATCAGCGCGGCGTGAACGAGCAGCAGCAGCACGGCGAGGGCGTCGCTCAACGGCCTGCCCCGGCGGGCGCCAGCCAGAGCCAGGCGAGCGCCGCGATCAGCAGCGCCGGCAGAACGAGGCGGCCGGAGTGCCGCGATGCCTGCGGCGGGCGGCGGGCCAGCCGGCGGAAGCGCCGGGCCAGCGGCGAGGCGCGCGGCCAAATCGGGAGGCGGATGAGCCAGCGGGGCAGGATCTCGGCGAGCGGCCAGGCGAGCGAGGCGGCGTTGGCCTGCAGCGCCGGGTCGCCGAACGGCAGCCAGGGCGGCGGGCGGGCAAAGCCGCCATCCCAGACCTCGGCCTCAGCCGGTTGCCGGCAGCGCGACCGGACCAGCCAGCGCAGCAGCACCGCGATCACCAGCGCAGCGCCGCACAGCAGCAGCGGAGCGAAGCCGACCATGTCGAGGCTCGCCACGTCGGGCCGGGCGCCTTGCCGGCCGTCGGCGAGCAGGCTGCGGCCCTCGGGCAACACGGCGGCGAGCGCCGGCACGACGAGGCGGAGGCCGAGCGACGGGGCGAGCCCGAGCAGGCCGAGCAGGCTCGCGAGGGCAGCAAGGGTGAGGCGTGTCGGCAGCGGCGGCAGGGTCGCGGCGGCGGCGCGCGGGCTGCGGGGGCGGCCGAGGCAGGTGACGGCAAACAGGCGCGTCGCGGCAATCGCGGAGAAGCCGGCAGCGGCGCCGAGGCCGGCGACGCTGAGCAGGACCAGCAGCGCCGAGGCCGGGCCGGCGGCGCGCATGGCGGCGAGTGCGGCCTGGAGCAGCAGCCAGGCGCCGGCGAAGCCGGCTGTCAGCGGCAGTGCGGCCAGCGAGGCAAGTCCGACAAGCAGGCCCCAGGCGGTGCCCGGCAGGCGGTGGATCAGGCCGCCGAGACGATCGAGCCGCTGCGAGCCGGCCTCGCTTGCGATCGCCGCGTCGGCCAAAGCGAGCAGCAGCAGACCCAGCGTGGCGGCGATCAGCTGCAGCAGCGTGCCAGCCAGCGCCAGGGCGGCCAGCAGCGGCAGGTCGCTGGCGCGCGCCAGCAGCGTCAAGCCGACCCCGACCAGGGTCGCGCCCGCCGCCTGTCGGGCGAGCCCGGCGGAGATCCGGTCGAGCCTGATCTCGACCAGCGCGATGGCGGCGCCGCTTGCCGCGGCGACGGCGCCGATGGCGAGCGGGGCCGCGCACCACCAGGCCGGCGGTGCGGCGGCGTTCGCCACCAGCAGTCGCAGCAGCACGGCCGAGCCGAGCAGCGGCCGCAGCGACACGGCGATGGCGGGCGCAACCGAGCCGGGCGGCAGGCTGGGCAGCGCCACGCCGAACGGCGGCAGCGCCGCCAGCGACAGGCCGGCGAGCAGCGCCAGCCCGTAGGCGGCGGCGCAGGCGGCCGTGTTCGAATCTCCTGCCGGCGTACTGCCCGCGAGGACAGGCAGGAGCGCCGGGGCGGCGGCGAGGCAGGCGCCGACGATCAGCGCCGCGCGCGCCCGGACAGGGCGCGCCGGTCGGGCGATGCGGCCGAGCAGCAGCAGGGTCGCCACGGCAGCAAGCCCGAGCGTCGGCGCGTCGGCCGCCAGCAGCAGGAGCACGCTCAGCGCGAGCAGCGCGCCGAGGTCGGCCGCGGCTGTGCCGCGCGGGGCGGCGACGAGCGAGGCGGCGATGCCGAGCAGGATCGGCAGCAGGAGCAGCGAGGTAAACGGGTCGAGCGTCAGGCCGACCGGCGATCCGGGCAGGCCGAGCGGCAGCACGAGGGTTGCCGCGCCGCCGACGATCAGCACCGCCACGCAGGCGGCGGCCGCGAGGCCGGCCAGGACGGCCAGGCCAGCGGCGAGCGGCAGCGGGCGGAGCATCCTTGGGCGTGGCAGAAGGCCGGCCAGCGCCGGCAGGCCGGCCAGCGCCGGCAGGCCGGCCAGCGCGCCGACCGTCAGGAGAAGGATGAGGGCAAGGGCGCTGACGCTCATCGTGCTTCGGCACCTGCTCCACGGCCATGGCTTATGCCAAAGCTAGCAGGCTGCGGCAGAAGACTGAAACAAGCCGTTGAGATCGAGGAGGAAAGGCCAGGGGCTTTGCCCCTGGACCCCATTAAAGGCGGAGCCTTTAAATCCGTTCCTTGTGGGTGCTTGCCGGGCGAGTTTGGTGGGTGGGGCGGAGGATTGCTTGGCTTCGGCTAGCTAGAAGCGCGGGCCTCGCTCTCGCGGAGGCGGGGCTGGGGCGCCGCACCCGTCGTGCGACTGCACGCTGGCGCGCGGCGGGCCGTGGCCTTGCTTTAGCTGGCCGCCCAGCCGATTTGCAGCGTAGGAGGTGCTGCTGGTGACTGATATCTATGTGGATGGCGATGCCTGTCCGGTGCGCGAGGAGGTGTATCGGGTGGCTGGACGGCTGCAGTTGCAGGTGCATGTCGTCGCCAATGGCTCGAGGCCGATCCGGCCGCCGGGGCTGCCTTTCGTGACCATGGTCACCGTTGAGGCCGGTGCGGACGAGGCTGATAACTGGATTGCCGAGCGCATCGGGCCGGCCGACATCTGCATCACCAGCGACATTCCCCTGGCCGCGCGGTGCCTGGCGCGCGGCGGCCAGGCGGTGGCACCGAACGGGCGGGCCTGGACGACGGACAACATCGGCTCGGCGCTGGCCGGGCGGGAGATCGCACGGCATTTGCGCGAGATCGGCGCCGGTGGCGGCGGCCCGTCGCCGCTGACCCGGGCGGACCGATCGCAGTTCCTCTCGAGCCTTGATGCGGCGGTGCGGCGGGCTCGGCGGCCGGCTGTTCGGGCGCCGGCGGTGGTTCGGGGCGACGTGGCATGAGCGGCAAGCCGAAGATCACGCCGGGCGCGGTGATGACGGTGCAGACCGGCTGGCGCGACACGGTGCTGATCTGCCGCAAGTGCAGCAAGAAGCTCGATGGCGGGTTCGGCGAAGGGGGCGAGCAGACGCTGCGGACCGCGCTGCGCGAGCGGCTGCGCGAGACCGGGCAGCGGCGCGCGGTGCGGATCATCGAGACGGGGTGCTTCGGCGTGTGCCCCAAGCGCGCGGTAGTGGCGTGTCTCGGGCGGCAGTCGGAGCGGCTGCTGGTGCTCGGCGAAGGTGCGGATGTGGGTGTGCTGGCCGGAACGTCGCCGCCGGCCGGGTGAGAAGTGGCGGACCCGAAACGATTCGAACGTTCGGCCTCTGCCTTCGGAGGGCAGCGCTCTATCCAGCTGAGCTACGGGTCCGTGCCGGGCACGGTTTAGCAGGCCGGTGAGGAGCAGGGAAGAGAAGGCCAAGGGCTTCGCCCCTGGACCCGATCAAAGGCGCCAGCCTTTAAAATCCATTCATCTGACGCACGGCGAAGTCCCTGCTGCCGACCGCTATAAACGAGATGGGGCCTGGGGCCTCGGGCCCCAGCGGTGTCCAGAGGCAGAGCCTCTGGCCTTCCTTGCTTTAAAGCGGCGGATCGTGAGGCAAAAAGGCGTCGTCTAAGGTGTAGCCAGGCACCAGCGGCGAGGTTGTGTCCTGCCAGCTTCGCTGGGCGAGCCAGGCGGCGGCGGTGAGGTCGGCGCCGGAGGGGAGCCAGGCGTTGGGGGTTTGCAGCCAGGCGAGGATGTCGGTGGTGACGCGGTCGCGGTCATCATCGCGCAGCAGCAGGTGGTAGCCGGTTAAGTAGGTGCCATGGCGGACGGTGGTGGGGAGGTGGGCCCACAGGTTGGCGGTGGCGGCGGGCGGGACGAGCTGGTCGCGTTCGCCGTTCAGGACCAGGACGGTGCCGCGGACCGAGGGGGCGGCGCGGCTGGCCTGGTCCATCATGTCGACGAGGCCGTTCAGCATGTCGACGCGGGTGCGGCGGAGCGTCAGCGGGTCATGGGCGAGGCGGAGCAGGGCGGCGCGGTTGTCGCTGGCTTGGATGTGCAGCGGGACCTCGTTGCCGGTCAGCGTCCAGCCGGGCGAGACGGTGGCGGCGACCCATAGGCCGGTGCGGAGCGGGATGCCGATTTCGGCATGGTTCCAGACGGCCGGGGCGAGCAGCACGGTGGTGCTGTTGACGGGGGCGTCGGGGCGGGCGGCGAGCAGCAGGGCGACGGCGCCCCCCATGCTCTCGCCCATGACGATGACCGGGACATCGGGGTAGCGGGCCTGGAGCTGGGTGCGCAATGCGGCGGCGTCGTTGACCATCGTCGCGGCGCCGGCCCAGCGGCCGCGGGTCGCGGTGGCGCCGAAGCCGCGCTGGTCGGGCGCGTAGACGGCGTAGCCGGCGGTGGCGAAGTGCGGCGCCGGCATCTCCCAGGTGTCGCGGCTGTCGCCGAAGCCATGCAGGGCGAGGATCACGCCGCGCGTCGCGGTGCCCGGCGGCGGCAGCCAGTTGCGGGCCGGCAGCACGGTGCCGTCGGGCAGGGTGAAGCTCAGGTCGGGCGGCACGAGGCGGCTGTCCTCGCGGGAGGCTGGCGGGGCGGGCGGGGGAATGGCGGCGCAGCCGGCGAGCGCGGCGGCCACCACCAGCGACAGGAGGCGCACGGTTGAAAGCATGGCGGTCATCGCTATCATCGTCCGGCGTCGGGAGCTACTCGGCGAGACGGGAAGGTTACCATCATGCCGTTCGGCGCTTCGACCCCGACCCCGGCTTTTAGGCTGACGGAGACGTTCCACGTCGACAGCCGGGTGGTGGCCTGCGACGGCGGCGACGGGCCGCTGGGCCATCCGCGAGTTTGGCTGCGGATCGTCGAGACGCAGACCTACTGCCCGTGGTGCTCGCGCATCTTTATCCTGAGCGATGGTGCGCGCGAGGACGACGAGCATTAAGGGGTTCTTTTTTGAAAAAAAGAACCAAAAAACTTTTGTCAGTTTAGAGGCTGACGGCCGAGGCGTGCGCCTAATCGGGTAAGAGTTTTTTGCTTCTTTTTTGCAAAAAAGAAGTTTCTTTCTTCTGGATAGATAAACGATGGGCGCTGCCAAGCAGAGGCCGATGCATCTGGTGCTGGTGGACGGCTCGGGGTTTATTTTCCGGGCGTTTCACGCGCTGCCGCCGATGAACCGGGCCGATGGGACGCCGATCAACGCGGTGTTCGGGTTTACCAACATGCTCGCGAGATTGGTGCGCGATCATGTCGGCACGCATCTAGCGGTGATCTTCGATGCCGGGCGGCATACGTTTCGGGACCGTATCTATGATCAGTACAAGGCGCATCGGCCGGAGCCGCCGGAGGAGCTGACGCCGCAGTTTCCGCTGGTGCGCGAGGCGACGGCGGCGTTTGGGGTGGCGGCGGTGGAGCTGGAGGATTGGGAGGCGGACGATTTGATCGCCACCTATGCGCGGGTGGCGGTGGAGGCGGGCGGCCGGGTCACGATCGTCTCGTCGGACAAGGATTTGATGCAGCTGGTGCGGCCGGGCGTGGAGATGCTTGACCCGATCAAGCAGAAGCCGATCGGGGCGGCCGAGGTGATGGAAAAGTTCGGCGTGGCGCCGGATCGCGTGGTCGAGGTGCAGGCGCTGATGGGCGACGCGATCGACAACGTGCCGGGTGTGCCGGGGATCGGGCCGAAGACGGCGAGCCAGCTGGTGGCGGAGTTCGGCGATTTGGAGGGGGTGCTGGCGGCGGCGCCGGGGATGAAGCCGGGGCGCCGGCGGGAGATGCTGATCGCGCATGCCGAGGCGGCGCGGGTGTCGCGGCGGCTGGTGCTGCTGTGCGACGAGGTGCCGCTGCCGCAGCCGCTGGAGGCGTTCGAGACGCATGATTTCGACGTCGTGCGGCTCAGCACCTGGCTGCTGGCGCAAGGCTTTCGCAGCACCGCGACGCGGCTCGGCATGGAGCTTGGGCAGCCGCGACCTGCGCCGCCGGCAGGTGAGGGCGACGGGGTGCCGGCGGAGCAGGCGCCGTTCGGGCCGTATGAGACGGTGCGCGATCTGGCGGTGCTCGACGGCTGGATTGCCGCGGCGCAGCTGGCGGGCGCGGTGGCGCTGCACCTGCGCACCGATGATCCACGGCCGCATCGCGCGCGGGTGCTGGGGCTGGCGCTGGCGGTGGCGCCTGGCCGGGGGTGCTACGTGCCGTTCGGGCATGAGCAGGACCTGGTGGAGGCAGCAGGGACGGAGGGGGTCGAGACGGCGCTGCCGGAGCGCGCGGCCGTGCTGGCGCGGTTGTCGGAGCTGCTGGTCGACCCGGGCGTGCTGAAGCTGTTCCACAATGCCAAGTTTGAGACGCAGGTGCTGCTGGCGATGGGCGCGCCGGCGCCGGGCCCGGTGGACGATGTGGCGCTGATGTCGTTCGCGCAGGCGGCCGGCGCGCATGGGCACGGGCTCGACGAGCTGGCGCCGCTGCATCTGGGCCACACGCCGATGACGCTCGACGAGGCGACCGGGACGGGTCGCGCTCGCTTGGTCTTCGCGCGGGTGCCGCTCGACCGGGCGACGCGCTATGCGGCGGAGTTCGCCGACATCGTGCTGCGGCTTGCCGCGGTGCTGCGGCCGAGGCTGCGCGAGGTGCGGAGCCTCGCGCTCTACGAGCAGATGGAGCGGCGGCTGATCCCGGTGCTGGCGGCGATGGAGCGTGCCGGGGTGCGCGTGGACGCCGACGCGCTGCGCCGGTTGTCGGCCGATTTCGCGACGCGGATGGCGGCGATGGAGATCGAGGCGCACCGGCTCGCGGGGCATCCGTTCAGCCTGGGCAGCCCCAAGCAGCTCGGCGAGGTGTTGTTCGACGAGCTGAAGCTGCCGGGCGGCAAGCGGGGCGCCAGCGGCGCCTGGGGCACGGACGCCAACGTGCTGCAGACGCTGGCCGAGAACGGCTACGAGCTGGCCGCACGGGTGCTCGAGTGGCGGCAGCTCTCCAAGCTCAAGACGACCTATGCCGACGCGCTGGTGGAGGAGATCAACCCCGGGACCGGGCGGGTGCACACCAGCTTTGCGATGGCGGCGACCAGCACCGGGCGGCTGTCCTCCAACGATCCGAACCTGCAGAACATTCCGATCCGCACCGAGGAGGGCGGGCGGATACGGCGCGCCTTCGTCGCCGAGCCGGGCCACAGGCTGGTCAGCGCGGACTATTCGCAGATCGAGCTACGGCTGCTGGCGCACGTCGCGGACGTGCCGGCGCTGAGCGAGGCGTTTCGCACCGGGCAGGACATCCATGCCCGCACCGCGAGCGAGGTCTTCAACATCCCGCTCGAGCAGATGGATGCGCTGACGCGGCGGCGGGCGAAGGCGATCAATTTCGGCATCATCTACGGCATCAGCGCCTTCGGGCTCGGGCGGCAGCTGCAGATCGAGCCGGGCGAGGCGAAGCTCTACATCGACGCCTACTTCTCCCGCTACCCGGGCATCCGCGACTACATGGAGCGCACCAAGGAGGAGGCGCGGATGTCCGGCTACGTGCTGACGCCGTTCGGGCGGCGCTGCTGGATCCCGGGGATCGCCGACCGCAACATGGCGCGCCGCGCGGGGGCGGAGCGGCAGGCGATCAACGCGCCGCTGCAGGGCGGCGCGGCGGACATCATCAAGCACGCCATGGTGCGGCTGCCGCGGGCGCTGGCGGAGCAGGGGCTGACGGCGCGGCTGCTGCTGCAGGTGCATGACGAGCTGCTGTTCGAGGCGTCGGAGACGGAGGCGGAGCAGGTTGCCGCGGTGGCGCGCGAGGTCATGCAGAACGCGGTGACGATCTCGCTGCCGTTGGTGGTGGAGACGGGGATCGGCAGCAGCTGGAGCGAGGCGCATTAGGAAGGAAGCGCTTCTTTTTTGGAAAAAAAGAAGCAAAAAACTTTTGCCCGATCGGTGTAGCAGCGAAGGCCGGTGAGCGGTTCGAAGCGAAGCGAGAGCACAACAACATCATTCGCCTCAACGTTTCAGCAGCCAGTTCTGCTATCGGATAAAAGTTTTTTGCTTCTTTTTTTCAAAAAAGAAGCCCTTCTAGCTTAACTTCGGGTCCACCGGCTGCCCGGCGTGTCTCACTTCCAGATAAAGCCGTGCCTCAGAGGCGCGCCCGATTGCTTGGCCGGCCAGCACGGCCGTGCCTGGTTTTGCGTCCAGTTGGCCGAGGCCGGACAGCACGACATGCCAGCCGGCGCCGCAATCGAGGATGGCCAGCAGGCCCAGCCCCTGCACCTCGGCGCCGAACACGACGCGGCCGCGGCAGGGCGCGACGACGCGGGCGCCGGGGGTTGGCTGGTAGGACAGGCCAGTGGCGGGGCCGGCCTCCGTCGGGTCGCCGAAGCGGCGCACCACGGGCGCGGCGACCGGAATGGTGAGCCTGCTGTCGCTGGCAAGCCCGGGCGAAGCGGCGCTCGCGCGGTTGGGTGGGACGCGGCTGGCGGCGGCGTCGGCTCGAGCTATGGCGCTCTTCAGCGCAGAGGCGAGCGCGGCTGCGCCCTGCTCGGCGCGGGCGGCGGCGACGGCGCGTCGGGCAGCTGCGGCCTCGCCGGTGCGGGCGGTGGCCAGCGAGCGGTCTAGGGCGACGACTTCGTCGGCTTGTCTGGCCTGGGCGGCCTGCAGCTGGGTAGCCGCGTCGAGCGCCTGGCGGCGGAGGGCGGCGAGGGCGGCGCGCTGCGCCTCGAGAGCTGTCGCATCGGCTCGGACCTGGTCGGCCAGGCCTTCGACGATGATCAGGCCGGTGATCGCCTGCTCGGCCGGCAGCGGCGCGGCGAGCAGGGTCTCCGCCGGATACAGGCTGAGGCGCTGCAGCACTGGCAGGAGCGGCTCGAGTTTAGCCTGGAGGGTGGCCAGGCGCGCCTCGGCGTCGCGGCGGGCCGCCTCGACCTCGTCGAGCCGGGCGCTGGCGGCGGCCGTGGCTGCTTGGGTGGTGCGGAGTGCGGCGTCGGCGGCCAGCCGGTCGGCGGCGAGCCGGGCGGCCTGGTCGACGGCGGCCTGGGCGTGCTGCTCGGCGGCGTGCTGTGCGGCGGCCCGGATGGCCGCGGTGCGCTCGGCCTCGATGAGGCGCTGGCGAGCGTCGTCGGGCGCTGCGGCCAGGGCAAGGATGGGGACAGCCAGCAAGAGGTTCTTTTTTGAAAAAAAGAACCAAAAAACTTTTGATTTATGACGGTGGACCGCGCGGCTAATGCGCGACCGCGTGGATAAGAGTTTTTTGCTTCTTTTTTTCAAAAAAGAAGCGCTTGGCTTCAGTTTGGTGCTTGCAGCAGCGAGCGGCCCGTCATTTCAGCCGGCGGCGGCAGGTCCATCAGCGCCAGTAGGGTCGGGGCGATGTCGGCCAGTCGGCCGTCTCGCAGCGCGGTGTAAGGACCGCCGGCGAGCAGGATCGGCACGAGGTTGGTGGTGTGCGCGGTGTGCGGCTCGCCGGTGGCCGCGTCGCGCATCAGCTCGGCATTGCCGTGGTCGGCGGTCACCAGCAGCGCGCCGTTCTGGCGTGCGATCGCGTCGGCGATTTGCCCGAGGCCCTGGTCGACGGCCTCGACGGCGCGGATGGCCGCCGGCAGGCTGCCGGTGTGCCCGACCATGTCGGCGTTGGCGAAGTTCAGCACGATGAGGTCGTAGCGGCCGCTGCCGATCGCCTCCACGGCGCGGCCGGCGAGTTCGGGGGCGGACATCTCGGGCTGCAGGTCGTAGGTCGCGACCTTCGGGGAGGGAACCATGATGCGGTCCTCGCCGGCATACGGGGCCTCCTGGCCGCCGTTCAGGAAGTAGGTGACGTGCGGGTATTTCTCGGTCTCGGCCATGCGCAGCTGGGTGCGGCCGGCGCGGCTCACGACCTCGCCGAGGATGCTGATGAAGGATTGCGGCTGGAACAATGGCTGGATGAATGGCGCCAGGGCGTCGCTGTAGCGGGTCATGCCGGCGGCGGCGGCGAAGCGGACCTGGCGGGGGCGGGCGAAGCCGGTGAAGGCGGGGTCGAGAAACGCGGCTAGCAGCTCGCGCACCCGGTCGGCGCGGAAGTTGAAGCAGAGCAGGGCGTCGCCGTCAGCCATGCCGCGGTAGTGCTCGCCGATCACGGCGGGGACGACGAACTCGTCGGTGATGCCTTGGGCGGAGCTGTCCGCCAGCAGGCTGGCGACGCTGGGATAGCGCGGCCCGGCGCCGCGCGTCATCACCGCCGCGGCGCGCTCAACGCGTTCCCAGCGATTGTCGCGGTCCATGGCGTAGTAGCGGCCGCTGACGGTGACCACCGGGATTGCGGCGGGCAGCACCGCCTGCAAGGCCGCGAGGAAGCCAGCGGCGGAGGCGGGCGGGGTGTCGCGGCCGTCGGTGATCGCGTGCAGCACGGTGGGAATGGCGGCGGCATGGAGGATGCCGGCGAGGGCGGCCGCGTGGTCCTGGTGGGCGTGCACGCCGCCATCCGAGACCAAGCCAAGCAGGTGGCAGGTGCCGCCGCTCTCGCGCAGGGCGGCGATCAGGTTGCGCAGCGCGGGGGCGTCAGCCAGCGTCGCGTCCTCGATCGCGGCGGCGATGCGGCCGAGCTCTTGGGCGACGATGCGGCCGGCGCCGATGTTGAGGTGGCCGACCTCGGAGTTGCCCATCTGGCCGCGGGGGAGCCCGACCTCGTACCCGTCAGTGCGCAAAAAGGCGCGCGGGCCGGCGGTCCAGAGGCGGTCGAAAGCCGGTGTCGAGGCCTGCGCCACCGCGTTGTCGGCCACCTCCTCGCGCCAGCCGAAGCCGTCGAGGATCACCAGCATGACGGGACGCGGCGGCGACGCCATCCTCAGGCGGCGGCGGCGGGCGCCTCATCGGAGGCGACGGGCTTGACCGTCTGCAGCACCTCGAAGCCCTCGAACTCCGGGTGGCCGAGATACATTGGCTTGTTGCCGCCGGCGCCGGCATGGGCGCGGCGGAACGCCTCGGAGGTCGTCCAGGCCTCGAACGACGCGTAGTCGCGCCAGATCGTGTGCGACGAGTAGAGCACGTGGTCGTCACGCGTCGGGCCACGGAGGAGGTGGAACTCGACGAAGCCCGGCACCGTCTGCAGCTGCGAATCGCGGCTGAGCCAGACGTGCTCGAAATCGGCCTCGGCGCCCGGCAGCACGCGAAAGCGATTCATGGCAATGAACATGGACGACGCTCCTGTCTACCGACCGCAATATCGCGGCTCGCGCCACGCAGGCAAGACCGGCCGCCTGGCGGCAATGCGGCGCCGCGGCGCAGGCTGCGGATGAACGTAAAGGCGAGGTTTTGAGGAAGGCCAGGGGCTTTGCCCCTGGACCCCATTAAAGGCCGAGCCTTTAAAATCCCTCTCTTATTTTTGTTTCACGGCGAGTGCGGTGCCGTGGGAGGCAGGAACGGATGGCTTCGCCAAGCAAGGCAGAGCTTGCCGGGATCCTAAGCGGATGGGGTCTGGGGCCGCGGGCCCTAGCGGAGTCCAGAGGCAGAGCCTCTGGCCTTACTGCCCCCTAGACGAAGTGCATCTGCATCGCCTCGAGGAAGTTCAGCCTCGAGGAGATGTCGGCGTGCGGCACGCAGACCATGTTGAGGAAGCCGACGCCGATCTGGCGGTTGTCCGCGCCCCCGGTCTTGAGCGCGAGGTTCACCGGGTTGTGCACGATCATCCGGATCACGTGCTCGTTGCGCGGCGAGGTGCCGATGTCGGCTCGGAAGATCACCCGGTTGTCGGAGGCGATCTCGCGCGACATGCGGGTCTTGCGGTCGACCGTGAGCGTCACGTTCAGCGGCTCCATGCCGCCCTTGACCACCAGATAGAGGTAGCGGTCCGCGGTGGTGGCGACGCGGAACTTCAACTCGGTGACGCCGGGTGCGGACCAGGCGCCCCACTCCTCGAGGTGATGCCAGCCGGCGCCGGAGCGGAACGGCAGGGCGCTGCAATCGTAGTTCTTGCGCGCGGTGACGATCCGGAAGTCGTAGATCGTGCCGTCCTGGATCATCGTCGTGTTTTGTTCGGCGACGGCGCGCACCGAGGTGCGAGCGGCCTCCAGGATGTCGTTGGCGACGTCGGCCCAGCGGCGAACGTCCGCACGCTCGCGGCTGATCCGGGTGCTCTGGGTCAGGAAGGCGTCGTCGGAGACCAGGCGCAGGATGGTGTCGCGCCAGCTGCTCTGGTCGTGCGGGTCGATCAGGATGTCGCCGCGCGAGGCGGCCTCGGGGACCGAGGAGTTGTTCGAGGCGACGGTGAGCTTGCCGTAGGAGACCGCCTCGGTGACCGGCAGGCCCCAGCCCTCGTAGAAGCTCGGATAGACGGTGAACAGCGCGCCCCGATAGAGGTCGGCGAGCTCCTGGTCGGACAGGTTGTTGAGCTTGAGCACCAGCTCCTTGAGCGCCGGGTCACGCGAGAACACGGCGCGCGCCAGGTCGAACATCCAGCCTTCCTTGCCGACCAGCACCAGCTTGGGCACCCGCTCGCGCGGCAGCATGCGGGCGAGGTCGGACCAGATCTGGAACAGCAGGGCGTGGTTCTTGCGCGCCTCGAGGGTGCCGACGCACAGCACGTAGCGTTCGATGTCGAGGTTGAGGCGCTCGATGATGCCGGTGCGCAGCATCGTCTCGGGCTGCGGGAAGGCGGCGTTGAGGCGGGCGATCGAGATCGCCGAGCAGTCGCCTGTGAGCTCGCGGGCGCAGCGGTCGACGTCGTTGCCGCTCGAGCTGGAGTTGACGATGATGTGGTCGGCGATCGAGACGGCGCCGCGGAACCACAGGCGGAACTCGTCGACCAGGCCGGCATCGCAGAACTCGGGCGTGACCAGCGGGATCGCGTCGTGGATGAACGGGATGTAGCGGATGCCGTATTCGAGGCGCAGGCGCTGCACCTTGTGCAGGTAGTCCGGGATCCACCACGAGCTGCCGAGATTGATGATCGCGTCGCCGGCCATCGGCGTGTAGTTGCGCGCCGAGAGCAGCGCCTCGTCGAGGTCGATCAGCCAAATCTCCTTGGTGATCGATGCCGTGTAGGAGGTCTTGATCTGCTGCAGCAGCCGCTCGTTCGGCAGCGACTTCCAAGAGTGCGAGGCGCCGTCGAAGAA
The DNA here is from genome assembly GCA_963692975.2 of Acetobacteraceae bacterium. GTDB lineage: Bacteria > Pseudomonadota > Alphaproteobacteria > Acetobacterales > Acetobacteraceae > CAXMMR01. The sequence continues at coordinate 151,857 of CAXMMR010000010.1, forward strand.
GATGGTGGTGAACGGCGCCTCGGCCAGCTCGGGCTCGATCTCGCGCTCGATGATCGAGCGCAGCACCTCGATCTGCACCCGCTGGATGCCGGTGGGGCGCACGTTGTCGCGCCAGAACTGCATCAGGTCGCTGATGTCGAAGACGTAGCGGGCGTTCTGCTCGACCGCCGTGGCGGGGGCGCGGGCGCGGGAGTGGCGCAGCTGCGGCGACTCGTAGAGTGGGGCGGGATCGCTCAGCGCCGGCGCGAGCACGGCGCCCGGTGCTGGGAGAGGCGCGGGCGCCGGAGCAGGGACCTCGACGCGCGGCGCGTGCAACTCGGCGACGACCACCTCGGAGCCACGCTCGTGGAACCAGAACTCCGCCTCGCGCACGAAGTCGAGCATCAGCTGAGCGTCATGCACCGTGCGCTCGAGCGCTGGGATGTTGATGGTGAAGCCGGTCCAGTGGTCCGGCGTCAGGGTGGAGGCAAGCAGGAAGGCGCGGTCCTCGAAGATGACGTCGCCGCTGATTTTGTCACGCACGCGAAAGCCGAGGTTGAGCGCTCCGGGACGATTGCCACCGGTGGTCGTGGGGCCGTCAGCGTGAATTTTAACCCGACCTATGTAGGTGGTAGGCTGATCGTACGAGAAGCCGGCCTGAATGTTCTCGAAGTCGATGGCAAAGGTGAAGATATCGCTCATCAGTGCACTTTGCATCCGGACGGGGCTTTCGCGTGAGGCGCGGCGGGATGATCAGGTTTATAGCAGCCGGTGGTAGGATTGATATGCTTTACCGCACTGCAATAACGGTGCCGGTAGCCTGCGCTTGGGGCTGCGGCAGCAAACCATCGCAGGCAGCGAAAGAAAAGCCGGGTCTCGTCTCATCAGGCATGCCGATTTCCGTGCGGGATGGCTTGGGAGACGCCGGTGGCCGCTGCCGGCCTTGAAGCGGAGCTGATCGCGCTGCTCGTCGCGGTAACCGCGGGCGAGCCGCGGGTGCTCACCATCGACGGCGGGGCAAGCCTGCCGTCCGGCCCGTTCGAGGACACCCACCGATCGCTGCAATCGGGCCTGCGTTCGTGGGTCGAGCAGCAGACGCAGCATCCGCTGGGCTATGTCGAGCAACTGTATACTTTTGCCGATCGCGGGCGCACCGGCGCCGCGGACGAGCGGGCGATCTCGGTGGGCTATCTGGGGCTGACGCGCGAGCTCGGCAGCAAGGCGGCGAGCGGTGGCGCCGGGTGGCGTGGCTGGTACGAGTACTTTCCCTGGGAGGACCATCGCGAGGGGCCGCCGGGAATGATCGCCGAGCGTATCGCGCCGGCGCTGGCGGCCTGGAGCGACGCCGGCGCCACGCCGACGCGGCAGCAGCGGGCGGATTTCGCCTTCGGCCTCGGCGGACGGGCCTGGAACGAGGAGCTCGTGCTCTCGCGCTACGAGCTGTTGTGGGAGGCGGGGCTCGTCGTCGAGAGCCGCACCGCCTCGCCGTTGGCGACCGGCCTGGAGGCGACGAGCTACGGGCGGCCGATGGCGCATGACCATCGGCGCATCCTGGCGACCGGGCTCGCCCGGCTGCGCGCCAAGCTGAAGTATCGCCCGGTCGTGTTCGAGCTGCTGGGCGACACCTTCACCTTCCTGCAGCTGCAGCGCAGCGTCGAGGCGCTGGCCGGGCGGCGGCTGCACAAGCAGAACTTCCGGCGGCTGATCGACGGGCAGGCGCTCATTGAGGAGACCGGCGCGCTGACCAGCGAGACCGGCGGCCGGCCGGCTCGGCTGTTCCGCTTTCGCCGCGACGTGCAGCTCGAGCGGGCTCTCGGGGGTGCACGGCTGCCCTTGGCGCGGCCTTGAGAGAGGGCCAGAGGCTCTGCCTCTGAACACCGCTGGGGCCTGAGGCCCCAGACCCCCAATCGGTTGGTGATGGGTTCAGGGGCGACGCCCGTGCCTTTCTCGGCCGCAACTCCGAAAGGTGCCGTTTGTTCGCATCTGCAGCATCATGACGCACGGAGCGCGACAACCATGCCAGCTACTTCGAGCTTGTTCGAGCCGGTTACGATCGGCGACTTGCGCTTGCGCAATCGTATCGTCATGGCGCCGCTGACCCGCAGCCGGTCCAGCACCGCGGGCGTGCCGCCGGACTTCGCTGTCGATTACTACGCGCAGCGTGCCAGCGCCGGGCTCATCATCAGCGAGGCGACCAACATCTCGCCCCAGGCGGTCGGCTATGCCTATACGCCCGGCATCTGGACTGACGAGCAGGTGGCAGCCTGGCAGCGCGTCACCGCGGGCGTGCATGCCAATGGCGGGCTGATCTTTCTGCAGCTCTGGCACACCGGGCGGATCTCGCATCCCGACGTGCAGCCGAATGGCCAGTTGCCGGTGGCGCCCTCGGCGATCCGGCCGACCGGGCAGGCCTTCACGACGGGCGGGATGAAGGACCACGTGACGCCTCGGGCGCTTCAGACCGACGAGGTCGCCGGCATCGTGCAGGACTATGTGCGGGCGGCCCGCAATGCGCGCGAGGCGGGTTTCGACGGGGTCGAGGTGCACTCGGCCAACAACTACCTGCTGGAGCAGTTCATTCGCGACAGCACCAACCAGCGCACCGACCGCTACGGCGGCTCGATCGAGAACCGGCTACGCTTTCCGCTCGCCGTGGTCGAGGCGGTGACGGAGGTCTGGGGCGGCGGCCAGCGGGTCGGCATCCGCATCTCGCCGGCGACCACGATGCCGGGCGTGACGCCGCTCGACAGCCATCCGATGGAGACCTACGGGCGCTACGTCGACGAGCTGAATCGGTTCGGTCTGCTCTACATGCATGCGATCGAAGGCGTGACCCAGCAGTCGCGCGAGCCGACGGAGGGGGTGGACTTCCCCGCCCTGCGCCGGCGCTTCCGCGGCGCCTATATCGGCAACAACAACTACACGCGCGAGCTGGCCGAGGAGGAGATCGCCCGTGGTGAGGTCGACCTGGTCAGCTTCGGCCGGCCGTTCCTGGCCAACCCCGACCTGGTGTCGCGCCTGCAGCACGGGTCGCCGCTGGCTGAGGCGCCGAAGGCGACCTGGTATGGCGGCGGCTCGGTCGGCTACTCGGATTGGCCGGGCATGGATGGGCAAGTGACGGTGCGGTCGGCGGCTTGAGGCAAGCGCTTCTTTTTTGAAAAAAAGAAGCAAAAAACTTTGTTCAATAGCGCCTGTGCCTGGCCTCGTTCTGTCTCGTAACGGATAAAAGTTTTTTGGTTCTTTTTTCAAAAAAGAACCGCTTTCTTCTAGTCCAGCCTCACCCGCGGCTTGACGGCCGCATTCACCGAGCCGGCGAACCAGACCAGCAATCCGCGCAACAGTCCATTCAGCATGATCTGGTGCTCGCGATACAGCATCTGATGCCCGGCGCTGGCCAGCCAGCCGCGGAACTCGCGCCCGCTGAAGAAGCCGTAGCGCCCGAGTGTGCCCCAGCCCCCGTAGGGACCCAGCGAGACGATCGAGCCCTTGTCGCTGTAACGGAACTCCGCCAGCGGCGCGTCCGAGCGCAGCCACCCGGGCAGGGTCTTGGCGAGGTGTTTGGCCATGGCGTGCGCCACCTGGGCGGTGGCCGGCACCGGCCGCTGCTCGCCAGGATAGATCAGGGTGGCGCAATCGCCGATGGCGAAGACCCGCGGGTCCTGCGTCGTCTGCAGGCTCGGGCGCACGGCGAGCTGGCCAAACTTGCTGGTCTCCAGGCCAAGCCGCTGCAGGATGTCCGCGCCCTTGATGCCGGCCGCCCAGACCGTCAGCTCCGATTGCAGGCGCTTGCCGTCCTTCAGCGTCAGCCCGTCGGAGTCGACGCCGACCACCTCGGCGCCGGTGAAGACGCCGAGGCCGAGCCGCTTCAGCTCGGTCGTCGCCTGATCGGAGACGCTGGGCGGAAAGGCCGGCAGGATGCGCGGGCCGGCCTCGATCAGCGCCAGGCGGAGGCGGTGGCGGATGGCGCCGTGATCGTAGCTGTCGGCGATTTCCAGCGCCCGGCTGATCTCGGCGGCAAGCTCGGTGCCGGTGGCGCCGCCGCCCACGATGGCGATGTCGAGCCCGTTCTCGCTGCCGGCGGCGGCGGCCAGCACGCGGGAGCGGAAATAGTCGTTGAAGCGCAGCGCCTGGGTGAGGTCGTCGACGAACAGGCAGTGCTCGACCACGCCGGGCGTGCCGAAATCATTGGCGCGGCTGCCGATCGCCAGGATCAGGGCGTCGTATTCGAGCGTCGCGCCATCGAGGACCTGGCCGTCCTCGAGGTGCAGCGGCTCCAATGTCACGATGCGGCGCTCGCGGTCGACGGCGGCGATCTCGCCGGGCCAGAAGCGAAAGGCGTTGCGCCGGGCCTGAGCGATGTAGGCGACCTGCTCCTGGGCCGCGCTCGACGTGCCGGCGGCGAAGGTGTGCAGCATCGGCTTCCAGACATGCGCGAGCGCGCGGTCGACCAGGGTGATCTCGGCCTCGCCGCGCCGGCCCATGCCGCGGCCGAGCCGGGTCGCCATTTCGAGGCCGGCAACGCCACCGCCGACGACGAGGATCTTGAAGCCTGCCATGGTGCCTCCGGGATTGCTTGGCCAGAACGCGGCGAAACCGTGTGGCCAGAACGCGGCGAAGCGCCGGGCGGTGCGGAGGCGAAACGGTGCGGAGGAAGATAGCGGCGGGCGGCGTCGCCTTGCACCCCGGCGCCGCGATGGGCTAGACCCCGCCAGATCACCGGCACCCCTGGAGGCCGGCGTTTTGTGATGTACCGGAGCAGTGTTCCATGGCCGATTTCGTGACGATCGAGGCTGAGGCGCGCGACCGTGCAGGTAAGGGGGCGGCACGCGCGACCAGAAGGGCCGGCCGCGTGCCGGCTGTGATCTACGGCGCCAAGCAGGAGTCGACGCTGATCGCGCTCGACCCGCGCGTCGTGGTGCGCGAGATCAGCCGTCCGGGCTACCGCTCGCGTCTTTATGAACTTAACGTTGCGGGCGCCAAGTCCCGCGCGCTGATCCGCGAGGTGCAGCTGCATCCGGTCAGCGACAAGCCGATCCACGTCGACTTCCAGCGCCTGGCCGCCGGCGAGCAGATCCGCGTCGCGGTGAGCGTGCACTTCATCAATGAGGCGAGCTCGCCGGGGCTGAAGCGCGGCGGCGTGCTAAACGTCGTTCGCCATTCCGTCGAGGTCTACGCCGACCCGGACCACGTGCCGGAGTTCTTCGAGGTCGACCTCGGCGCGCTCGACATCAACGACAACGTGCGCTGGCACGACCTGCAGGGTGTCGCCGAGATCCGCCCGACGATCACCGATCGCGACTTCGTCATCGCCACCATCGCCGCACCCTCCAAGCTGCCGGACGCGCCGGCCGAGGCGGGTGCGGCGCCGGCTGCTGCGGCGGCGCCGAAGGGCAAGGCCGCACCGGCAGCGGCCAAGGCGCCAGCGGCCGCCGCCAAGGCGCCGGCCAAGCCCGCCGCGAAGAAGTAGCCGGGCGCCCCAAGGAACAGGGCTTGCTGCTCTGGGTCGGGCTCGGCAATCCCGAGCCCGCCATGGCGCGGCAACGGCACAATGTCGGCTTCATGGCGATCGACAGGATCGCCGCGCGGCACGGCTTCTCGCCCTGGCGTTCGCGCTTCAAAGGACTGGTCGCCGAAGGGTCGGTCGGCGGCGAACGGGTGCTGGCGCTCAAGCCGATGACCTACATGAACGACAGCGGCGAGTCGGTGCAGCCGGCGGCCGCCTTCTTCAAGCTGCCGCCCGAGGCGATCACCGCCCTGCATGACGAGCTCGACCTTGTCGCCGGCAAGGTGCGGGTGAAGCGCGGCGGCGGTGCTGCCGGGCATAACGGGCTGCGCAGCATGGACCGGCTGCTCGGCAGCCAGGACTACTGGCGGGTGCGGCTCGGCATCGGCCATCCCGGGTCCAAGGAGCGGGTGCTGGGGCATGTGCTCGGCGACTTCGCGCGTGTCGACCAGGATTGGCTCGCCGGCCTGCTCGACGCGGTGGCGGACGCCGCGCCGCTGCTCGCCGGCGGGCGGCCGGAAGAGTTCATGACGCGGGTCGCGCTGCTGACCCAGGAGACACGCTGATGGGCTTCAACTGCGGCATTGTCGGGCTGCCCAACGTCGGCAAGTCGACGCTGTTCAACGCGCTGACCGCGACCGCCGCGGCGCAGGCGGCCAACTACCCGTTTTGCACCATCGAGCCGAATGTCGGCCGGGTCGCGGTGCCGGACCCGCGGCTCGAGGCGCTGTCCAAGATCGGCAAGTCGCTCCGCACGGTGCCAACCAGCCTCGAGTTCGTCGACATCGCCGGCTTGGTGCGCGGCGCCTCCAAGGGCGAGGGGCTGGGCAACCAGTTCCTGGCCAACATCCGTGAGGTGGACGCGATCATCCACGTGCTGCGCTGCTTCGAAGACGACGACGTCACCCACGTCGAGGGCAGCATCGACCCGCTGCGCGACGCCGAGACGGTCGACACCGAGCTGATGCTGGCCGACCTTGAAAGCCTGGAGAAGCGGCTGCTTGCGGCGCAGAAGAAGGCGAAGAACGCCGATCGCGACGCGCTGGCGCAGGTGGCGGTTATGGAGCCGATCGTCGCGGCGCTGCAGGCCGGACGGCCGGCGCGCACCGCGATCGCGCCCGGCGACGAGGCGGCCGTGGCCAGGCTGCAGCTGATGACCAGCAAGCCCGTGCTCTACGTCTGCAACGTCGAGGAGGCGGCCGCCGCGACCGGCAATGCGCAGTCCGAGCGCGTGATCGCCCAGGCGGCGCGTGAGGGCGCCGGCGCGGTGGTGGTCTCGGCGGCGATCGAGGCGGAGGTCAGCCAACTCGCCGAGGCCGACCGGCGCGAGTTCCTGGACGGGCTGGGGCTGAACGATAGCGGGCTCGACCGGGTGATCCGGGCCGGCTACGCGCTGCTCGGGCTCGTCACCTACTTCACCTGCGGGCCGAAGGAGAGCCGCGCCTGGACGATCACCCGCGGCACCAAGGCGCCGCAGGCGGCCGCGGTGATCCATAACGACTTCGAGCGCGGCTTCATTGCCTGCGAAACCATCGCCTACGAGGATTACGTGGCGTGCCGGGGCGAGCAGGGGGCGAAGGAGGCCGGTAAGATGCGGGTCGAGGGACGCGATTACGTGGTCAAGGACGGCGACGTGCTGCTGTTTAGGTTCAACGTGTAAGGCAAGGCCAGGGGCGTCGCCCCTGGACCCCATTAAAGGCGGAGCCTTTAAAATCCATTCGCTTTCCATGATTGCCTCGGCGAGGCTGGTGGCATGGGAAGCAGGATTGGCTGGCTTCGCCAATCACGAAAGCCTCCATTTTGCCTCTCGCGAATGGGGTCTGGGGCCGCGGGCCCCCGCGGGTCCAGGGCAGAGCCCTGGCCTTTCTTCCTTCCACCGCCACTCATTTCGCGGCATCCTCGGCTCACCATGAACACCCAGCCGGACATCGCCGTCGCGCAGATGCGCACCCTTGCCGAGGCGGCGCGTGCGGCCTCGCGCCGGCTTGCCCGCACCGACGCGGCGGCGCGCGATGCGGGGCTGTGCGCCATGGCGATGGCGCTTCGCGAGCACGCGCAGTCGATCCTCGCCGCCAATGCGAGCGACGTGGCGGAATTTAGCGGCAGCGAGGCGTTTCGGGATCGGCTGACGCTCAACCCGGCCCGGCTGGAGGCGATGGCGGTCGGGCTGGAGGAGATCGCGCGGCTTGCGGATCCGCTTGGCCGTAGCCTGGCAGCGTGGGAGCGGCCGAACGGGCTGCGCATTCGGCGCGTGGCGGCGCCGATCGGCGTTATCGGCATGATCTACGAGAGCCGGCCCAACGTGGGCGCCGATGCGGCGGGGATCTGCCTGAAGTCCGGCAACGCGGTGATCCTGCGCGGCGGCTCGGACAGCGTGCGCTCGGCGGGCGCCATCCACATGGCGTTGGTCGAGGGGCTCCGCCGGGTGGGGCTGCCGGAGGCTTGCGTGCAGGTGGTGTCGGGGACGGACCGGGCGCATGTCGCGGCGATGCTGGGCGCGGCCGGGTTGATCGACCTGATCATTCCGCGCGGCGGTCGGTCGCTGGTGGAGCGGGTGCAGGCGGAGGCGCGGGTGCCGGTGCTGGCGCATGCCGAGGGGCTTTGCCACACCTACGTGCACGCCGCGGCGGATCCGCAGATGGCGCTGCGGGTGCTGCGCAACGCCAAGCTGCGCCGGCCGGGGATTTGCGGCGCCACCGAGACGCTGCTGATCGACCTGGCCATTGCGCCGTCGCTGCTGCCGCGCCTGGTTGAGGATTTGCGCGAGGGTGGTTGCGCGTTCAGGGCGGATCAGCGCGCGCGGGCGATCGTTGCCGACCTGCCGGCGGCGGCGGCGGAGGATTACGACACCGAATGGCTGGCGCCGGTGCTGTCGATTGCCGTCGTCGACGGTCTGGAGGCGGCGCTGGCGCATATCGAGCGGCATGGCAGCGAGCACACCGAGGCGATCGTGACCGAGGATGCAGCGGTGGCGGAGCGTTTCCTGCGCGAGACCGCCAGCGCTGTCGCGATGTGGAACACCTCGACGCAGTTCTGCGACGGCGGCGAGTTCGGGTTCGGCGCCGAGATCGGCATTGCCACCGGGCGCCTGCATGCGCGCGGGCCGATCGGCGTCGAGCAGTTGACGACGTTCCGATATCTGGTTGAGGGCGAGGGACAGGTTCGTGCGTAGGAAAGATGTTCTTTTTTGAAAAAAAGAACCGAAAAACTTTCAGTCAATTAGTGTGTATCATTGGCGAGAGATCTCACGGGATAGAAGTCTTTTTGCTTCTTTTTCTCCGGAAAAAGAAGTTCTTGTCTGCCTTCCCTTCTTACCGAGATGCTTGAACCAAGCCGGTTTGGTGATGGACGGCGGATGCGGGTCGGGTTGCTGGGGGGCTCCTTCAACCCGGCGCATGGCGGGCATCGGCACGTCGCGACCGTGGCGCTTCGCCGGCTACGGCTCGGCCAGGTCTGGCTGCTGGTGTCGCCGGGCAACCCGCTCAAGCACCCGCATGGCATGGCGCCGCTGGCCGAGCGGCTGGCCTCGGCAACCGCGCTGGTCGTCGATCAGCCGCGGATCATTGCGACTGCTCTCGAGCGGCAGCTTGGCACGCGCTACACCGTCGACACGCTGGCCCGGCTGCGACGGCTGTTCCCGCACGTGCGATTCGTCTGGCTGATGGGGGCGGACAATCTGCGGCAATTGCCGGCCTGGCGTGGCTGGCTGAGCATCGTCGCCCGCACACCGTTCGCCGTGCTGCCGCGGCCCGGCTACAACGCCGAGGCGTTGGTCGGCGCGGCGGCATCCCGGCGGCGGCGGGCGCGTCGACCGTCGGCGCAGGCGACCCTGCTCGCCGGAACCGAGGCGCCGGCCTGGCTGTTCCTGCCGGCCCGCGAGGACGCCGCCTCCGCGACCGCCTTGCGGAGTGCGGCGGCGGCGTCTACTTCCCCGATGCATCCAACGCTGACATCGACAAGGGGCTGACCGCGATCGCACGCAAACCGCCGATGGAGAGCGCAAGCAAGCTGGCGCGAGGCGCAGCCGGCGATGCCGTCAAGCGACGCGGGTCCGCGCGCCCTGCCGCTACGCTCGCCGAGGCGGCGAAGATCGCCGGCACGCCGCGCAAGAAGGCAGCCGCCGCCGGGCCGCGCAAGGCCAAGCGCGAGGCCAGCGAGACCGCGGCGGAGACAGGGCGGCTCGATCAGATGCAGGCAGTGATCGTGACCAGCCTGGAGGACGACAAGGCGGAGCAGGTGGTGACGCTCGATCTTGCCGGCCGCGCCTCGTTCGCCGACCGGATGGTGATCGCGACCGGGCTCGCTGACCGCCAGATCAGCGCAATGGCGACCCATTTGGAGCAGAAGCTTGAGGAGATCGGCGTCCGGCGGGTGCAGATCGAGGGGCTGGGCGGCTCGGACTGGGTGCTGATCGACACCGGCGACATCGTCGTGCACCTGTTCAAGCCCGAGGCCCGCTCGCTCTACGCGCTCGAGAAGATGTGGGGACCCGACCTCGACGAGCGTCGCGACGAGGCGGTGGCCGAGCCCGCCTGAGCCGGCGTGCGGCTGCTTGCGGTCGGGCGGCTGCGTGACGGGCCGGAACTCGAGCTCTATCGCCGGTACGCCGGACGGCTGCGGCCGGCGCTGGCGCTCAGCGAGATTGCGGAGGCGCGCGGCGGCAGTGCGGCGGAGCTGCGCCGGCGGGACGGCGAGGCGTTGCTGGCGCTGCTGCCGGCCATGGCGATTGCGGTGCCGCTCGACCTCGGCGGCACGCAGCCAGGCAGCGAGGCGTTCGCCGCGCTGCTGCAGCGCTGGCTCGCCTCGGGCCGCGAGCCTTGCTTCCTGATCGGCGGTGCGGAGGGGCTTGCAGCCGAGGTGTTGGCGCGCGGCGAGATAGTGCTCTCGCTCGGCGCGCTGACCTGGCCGCACATGCTGGTCCGCGCGATGCTCGCTGAACAATTGTTTCGAGCTCAGGCGATTCTGTCGGGGCATCCGTATCATCGGAGACGGTAAGCGAGAGCTTCTTTTTTGCAAAAAAGAAACAAAAAACTTCTGACTATGGCTTCGCCCTGCGCGCGGGGTAAGCGTCAGCCTCATGGATAAAAATTTTTTGGTTCTTTTTTCTAAAAAAGAACGCCTTCCTGTCTACCGCGACAGCATCAGCGGCAAATCAGCATGTTCCAGCACATAGCGTGTGTTGCCACCTGCGATCATCTGCAGCAGGCGTGACTTGGAGTAAGCGCCCATGCCGAGCAGGTCGGCATGAAAGGCGCGAGCGGCGGTCAGCAGCCCGGCGCCGACGCTGCGCTCGACCAGCGGAAACGCAGTCGTGCCGGCGTGCACGCCGTGCAGCTCCAGGTAGTCGAGCAGCTCGCCGACTGGAGGCCCCGGCCGCTGATATTCGTCCGAATGCAGCACCTGGACGGCCTCCGCCCGCTGCAGCATCGGCAGCATCGCGGCGACCATGCGCGAGGCCTCGGCGGTGCCGTTCCAGGCCAGGCAGCAGCGCCGGCCGACGCTGAGCGGCGCTACGAGCGGCGCGATCACCACCGGCCGGCGGCTGTCGAACAGCACCGCATGCAGCGCCTCCGACGCGGCGAGGTCCTGGCCTGCCTTGCCATGCGGCACCACCACCAGGTCGGCAAGCCGCGAGCGCTGGGCGATCATCTCGTCAGCCCGGCCGACCAGGGTGGTGAAGCTGACGCTGGCGGCCGTTGCGTCCGGACGGGCCGGGCTGACCATGACGCCGTGCTCGGCCACGCAGTCGTCGAACATCGCCCGGACACTGCGGCTGCGCTCCGAACCCTCGTTCTCGGTGGCGGTCATAATGTCCTCGATCATGGCGCCGGAGAGCCCGTCGCCGGCGAGCGGCGAGACGTCGCGGCTGTCGAGGCGGACATGCAGGGCGTCGACATGGGCCCGCCAGGGCGCGGCGAGCACAAGGGCGGTGCCAAGCGCGGCGGCGCCGGCGCGGGTGCTGGCCAGCGGCAGCAGGATCTTGCGGATCGACATCCTCGCGTTCCTCTTTTGCGCGAGCCTAGCAGGGCCACGGGAAAGTCGAAGCGGGGAAGCGAGGCCAGGAGCTTCGCCCCTGGCCCCCATTAAAGGCGAAGCCTTTAAAATCCGTTTATTCGCCGTGCCGAAGTGGCGACGTCCGGTGCCCTATGCACAGGGTCGAATGGCTTCTCCAAGCAAGGAGGAGCCTGCTGAGACTCCCACGAATGGGGATCCGGGGCCTCAGGCCCCGGCGGGTCCAGGGCAGCGCCCTGGCCTTCCCCCTCATGGAAACAGCTTGCTGACCGTCCAGCCGCTTTCGGCGCGTTCGTAGAGCGTGCGGTCATGCAGCCGGAACTCGATGTCCTGCCAGAACTCGAACCGTTGCGGCGTCACGAGCAGGCCCGTCCAGTGCGGCGGCCGCGGCACGTCCTCGCCCGGAAAGCGCGCGTCGAACAGGTCGAGCCGGGCCTGCAGCGTCTCCCGGCCGGGTAGCGGGCGGGATTGCTCCGAGGCCCAGGCGCCGAGGCGCGACGTGCGCGGACGGCTGGCGAAGTAGGCGTCCGCCTCCGCGTCGGGGACGTGCCGGACGGCGCCCTCGATGCGGATCTGGCGGCGCAGCGACTTCCAATGGAATAACAGCGCGGCCGCCGGGTGGCTCGTCAGCTCCCGGCCCTTGCGGCTTTCCAGGTTGGTGTAGAACACGAAGCCCCGTTCGTCGCGCGCCTTGAGCAGGACGATCCGGGCCGAGGGCCGGCCGTCGGCGCTGATGGTCGCGACCGTCATGGCGTTCGGGTCGTTGACCTCATGGCGCTCGGCATCGGCGAACCAGGCGTCGAACTGCTCGAACGGCGCCGCGTGCGGGCTCGGCGTGTCGCTTTGCTGCTGCATCGTCGCTCCTGGTGGTTGCGTCGGCCGGATCGGGCGCAGCAGGCCCTGCGGCTTGCGTTGCTGCAAGGGCCTGTGTCACCACGCCTCTCAGCGCACGGCTCTTGCCGGCGGCTCGCGCTGCCAACCCGATCAGAGATGCATCATGGCCGACACCCCCATCCCAGCCGACGCGGCCATGCCGCAGGCCGCGGCGGCACAGACGATCCGCGGCACGCTGATGCAGGGTCGGCGCGGTCTGGTCATGGGGGTGGCGAACGAGCGCTCGCTGGCCTGGGCGATCGCCAGGAGCTGCGCCGCGCAGGGGGCGGAGGTGGCCTTCACCTACCAGGGCGAGGCGCTCGGCAAGCGCGTTCGTCCACTCGCCGAGAGCATCGGCTCCACCCTCGTCCTGCCCTGCGATGTTGGTGACGACGCCGCCATCGAGGCGACGTTCGCGGCGGTGGAGCAGCACTGGGGCGAGCTTGACTTCGTAGTCCACGCCATCGGCTGGGTCGACAAGCAGTACCTGCGCGGTCTCTACATGGACACGCCGCGCGCCGCCTTTCTGACCGCGCTCGACATCTCCTGCTTTTCGTTTACCGCCGTGAGCCGGGCGGCGGCGCCGCTGATGAAGCCCGGGGGCTCGCTGCTGACCCTGACCTATCTCGGCGCCGAGAAGGTGATGCCGCACTACAACGTCATGGGCGTGGCCAAGGCGGCGCTGGAGGCCTCGGTGCGCTATCTCGCCGCCGACCTCGGGCCGCGCGGCATCCGGGTCAACGCCCTGAGCGCCGGTCCGCTGAAGACGCTGGCGGCCAGCGGCATCGGCGACTTCCGTTACATCCTACGCTGGAACCAGCTCAACGCGCCGATGGAGCGCAACGTGACGCTGGACGACGTCGGCGGCGCCGGGCTCTATCTACTGTCAAACCTGGCGAGCGGCGTTACCGGCGAGGTGCACCACGTGGATTGCGGCTACCACATCGTCGGCATGAAAAATCCTAATGCGCCGGACATTGCGGTGGCGCCGGAGTGAGACCGGCGAGGCCGGGCGCGGCGCGCAGATGAGCCACAACAGCTTCGGACACCTGTTCCGGGTGACGACCTGGGGCGAGAGCCATGGCGCGGCGATCGGCTGCGTGATCGACGGCTGCCCGCCGCGCATTGCGCTCGATGCTGCCGACATCCAGCCCCTGCTTGACCGGCGCCGCCCCGGCCAGTCGCGCTACACGACGCAGCGCCAGGAGGCCGACCAGGTCCGCATCCTCTCCGGCGTGTTCGAGGGAGTGACCACCGGCACGCCGATCTCGCTGCTGATCGAGAACACCGACGCCCGCAGCCGCGACTACGCCAACATCGCGCAGAGCTTCCGCCCGGGACATGCCGACCTCGCCTACCAGCTGAAATACGGCGTGCGCGACCATCGCGGCGGCGGCCGCAGCTCGGCGCGCGAGACCGCGATGCGGGTCGCGGCCGGCGCCATTGCGCGCAAGATACTGCCCGGCGTGCGGATCCGCGGCGCCCTGGTGCAGGTCGGCCCCGACGGGATCGACCGCTCCGCCTTCGACTGGGCTGAGGTGGAGCGCAACCCGTTCTTCTGCCCAGATGCCATGGCCGCCGCTCGCTGGGCGGTGCTGCTGGACGCGGCGCGGCGGCGCGGCTCCTCGCTTGGCGCCATCGTTGAGGTGGTCGCCGAGCAGGTGCCGGTGGGGCTGGGCGCGCCGCTCTACGCGAAGCTCGATGCCGAGCTGGCGGGCGCCCTGATGGGGATCAATGCCGTCAAGGCGGTCGAGATCGGCGACGGCCTGGCGGCGGCGGCGGCGAGCGGCGAGGATACCGACGAGATGCTGCCGCTGGCCGATGGCAGCGTCGGTTTCGCCTCCAATCACGCCGGCGGCATCCTGGGCGGCATCTCGACCGGCCAGCCGATCGTCGTGCGCTTTGCCGTCAAGCCGACGAGCTCGATCCTGACGCCGCGACGCTCGATCGACATTGCCGCTCAGGCGGTCGAGGTGTCGACCCGCGGGCGGCACGATCCCTGCGTCGGCATACGTGCGGTCCCGGTGGGCGAGGCGATGGTGGCGTGCGTGCTCGCCGATCACCTGCTGCGGCACCGCGCGCAGAACCCCGGCGCGCCGACGACGGCGCGGCTCGATCAGCCCGGCGAAGGGACAGGAATTTCCGCGTTGCTCACCTAGACGTGACGAACACTCCGCGGTGGGTTTGCCGATCTAGGGGTTATGGCACATCGCTCCGACACACAGACCGTCGCGGCCCTCGAGACCTTCGTAGGCTTCGTCGGCAAACGGTTGTGGACAGAGCGCATGGCGTTCCTCGAACGTGGGGCGACGCCGACGCTGGCTGGCCGCGCTTTGCTGCGCCGGCATGCCGTTGAGCGGGTGATTGAGCGCTTTCGCCGCGGTGGCGGATTGCAGCGCGAGGCTGACCGGCACGTGCTGCATCTGGCCGTGCTGGCCTCGCAGCTGATCGGGGAGCTGACTATTCCGGGGCGGGCGCGCTATGCCGCCCGGCTCCGCGAGGCGCTGAGCGGCGACGGCGTGCTGATCGGTTTGTTCCACCTCCTCGCGACGGCTGACCGACAGCGTCAGCACGGCTTCGAGATCAGCTATGACGGCCTGGACGACGGCGCGCCCTACGATTTGCTGCTGACTCGCGACGGGTTGGAGGCGGAGATCGTCTGCGACATCATCTCCGCCGAGCAGGGGCGCGACCTGCACCGCTACGCCTGGATCCAGCTCGTCGACCGGGTGGATCCGGACCTGCAAGTCTGGCTAGCCCAGCATCCCGGCCGCTATCTGCTCAAGATGACGCTGCCGAACGGCTTGCGTACCGACCGCGACCCCGCCGAGCCCTGCGTGCTGGCCTCGCTGCATCGGCGTATCAACGCGTTGTTGGTCGAGCGTCGGCGCGCCTGCCACGACCAGGCGGCGGTGCTGCGGCTCGACCCGCTGGTGCTGGCCGCCGCACGGGGCGAGGCGCCTGACCTGCTGGGCCGTTTGCGGCGCGAGTTCGGCCCGGAGGCGCATCTTGCGGTGACGGCGGAGCGCGGCTCGGTGTTCGTCATGGCGGCCCGTGCGGCGCGTGAGGACGAGATTGCCCAGGCGGTGCACCGGCATATGGCGGCGATCGCGCCGACACGGCTGACCGGCACGCGGCCGGGGATCCTCGCGATGTTCCTCGAGGACCTTGACCGGGCTGACTGGCGGCTGCTGTGCGAGCGGCTCGAGCTTGAAGGCGAGGCGCGGCAGTTCCTGACACGGCCGGAAGCCCGCTCGGTGGTCGCGATCACGTGCACCTCGCGTCGCGAGCTGTTCGCCGCTCCCAGTGAGGATGGCGGGCTGCGGTTCCGCAACCAGGCCCATCCCGCCGCCAAGCTCCCTGCGCTGGCCGCGGCGGTGCTGTCGACCGTCTAACCGGTATCGGCGTCATCATGTCGTCTGCGGTGAGCCGCAGACGTCTAAAAATCATTGCTCATTGTTCATGTGTCTGCTTTGCTGCATGTGCGAAGAACGAGGTGGGTTGTGACCGAGGCAGACTACCAGGACAAGATGCTGGAGCTCGACCGCCTGCTGAACGACCCGGGCGTGGACATGCAGGCCTCCCGCGTCTGGTCGCTGCTCGACGAAGTCGCACTCTATGACGAGGACGCTGCGGCCTGACGTCTTCGCCCCGAGCTTAAGCCCCCAGGCGTTACCGCCTCACCCCTTTCGGCGTCGTGTCGCGCAGGTCCACCGCCGGCGCGGGTAGTGTGTCGACGTAGCTGCCGTCGTGCCAGATCCAGCGATCATGCGTGTGCACCAGCAGGTCGTGCATGCCCTCATGGATCCGCGCGTCGACCTTGATCGGCCCGCTGATCGAATCCAGCACCTTCCGCCAGCCATGCCGGTCGCCGACATAAACGGACGTCGAGCACCCCGCCGAGCCGCACAGGCTGGCGGATTGCACCTGCACGAACAGCGCCGACCTGGCGTGCCGGTGCGGGCCGCTCGCCAGCGGCGCCGAGCCGACCAGCAGCAGCGGTGTGTCGCCATGCGCAGCCGCGTCCTTGAGGTCGCCGGCTGCGAGTATCCGTGCCGTCGTCTCGAGCGCGGAGCCAGGCTGCTGCGTCAGCGCAACGGTGCGGGCAGCCGGCGCCGCCGCGGCGAGGGCGACCAGCAGGACGGCGCCGAGGGCTGGTCGATGTACGGCTCGCATGTGCTCAACCTTTGTCGCTGACGCTCACGCCTGTCGCCTGTTCGGCCTCCCTGGTCAACCGTCTCTCGTTGCGCTTGACGAAGAGGAAGAGCGTCGCCGCGGCCGTGGCGGCGACAATGCCGACGCCAATGCCGATCGGGCCTGTCAGGTGCCGCGCGGCGTCGCCCAGCGCGTAGGCGCCGCCGCCATAGAGCACGCACCAGCAGATGCCGCCGAGCGCATTGAACGCGAGAAAGCTCGGCCAGCGCATCTGCGTCGCGCCGGCGAGCAGCGCTGCCAGGGTACGCAGCAGGACGACGAAGCGGCCGAGGAAGACGACATAGCCGCCATAGCGCTGGAACAGGTAGCGCGCCAAGGTCAGCCGGCTCTCGGTCAGACCGACGCGACGGCCATACCGCGTCAGCACCCGTAACCCGACGGTGCGGCCGATTAGGTAGCCGGCATTGTCGCCGAGGATGGCGCCGACGCTGGCGACGAGCAGCACGAGCCGGATGTCGAGGCGGCCGGTGGTCGCGCAATAAATGGCCGAGCCGATCATCAGGCTCTCGCCAGGCAGAGGGAGGCCCATGCTCTCCAGCATAATGACGAAGCCGACCAAGCCGTAGCCATAATGGGCGAGCAGGCTGTCAAGCGTGCCGAGGAGATGCACGATGACGGCGTCCTGTCAGGATTGGTGGAGCCAATCGGGATCGAACCGACGACCTCCTGAATGCCATTCAGGCGCTCTCCCAACTGAGCTATGGCCCCGCCGTCCCTTGGGAGGCGGGCTTATAGCGGCCGCGCCTGGCAGCGCGCAAGGGGCTCCGCTTTGGAGGGCTGCCGTCGGAAGCAAGCGGTCCTTTTTTGAAAAAAAGGACCAAAAAACTTTCGTCAGTTGGTTCGTCGGATCAGAGGCGTGGGACGATGCGGCGTCTGTGCTAACACTATCGCCGGCACGAGCCCGCCGAGCGGCGATCTGCAAATCTTGCCTATAGGCAAGAATGCACTAAGTCATTGATTCTGCTGAATGATAGTTCTGCCAGATCCGACGACGATCCCCAGGGCCTCGTTGACGCAGCCTTCGCGGTCAGTGAGCAGTCTTGCGGTATTTCACCCCCGTCTCCAGCCTCCGCTTATTTTTTAAAGAAGAAGCTCTTCCTAATGCAGCGACGGGTGCACCTCAAACCCAGCCTCCGTCACCGCGCGAAGCGCCTCCACGGTCATGCCGGGCGCCATGTCCACCAGCATCAGGCCCGGCCGGTGCACGTCAAACACGGCGAGTTCGGTGATGATGAGGTGCACGACGCCGGCGCCGGTCAACGGCAGGGTGCATCGCTGCAGGATCTTCGGCTCGCCCTTGGCGGTGTGCTCCATCAGCACGACCACGCGGGGCACGCCGGCCACGAGGTCCATGGCCCCGCCCATGCCTTTGACCATCTTGCCGGGCACCATCCAGTTGGCGAGGTCGCCGTTTTCGGCCACCTGCAGGCCACCCAGGATCGAGAGTTGGATATGGCCGCCGCGGATCATCGCGAAGGACTGTGCGCTGTCAAAGAAGCTGGTGCTCGGTAGCAGTGTCACCGTCTGCTTGCCGGCGTTGATGAGGTCGGCGTCTTCCTCGCCCGGGTAGGGGAACGGGCCCATGCCCAGCATGCCGTTCTCGCTATGCAGCTTGATGTCCATGCCGGGCGGGATGTGGTTGGCGACCAGCGTCGGGATGCCGATGCCGAGATTGACGTAGAAGCCGTCGCGCAGTTCGAGCGCGGCGCGGGCCGCCATCTGGTCGCGCGTCCAGGCCATCAGGCCGCCTCGACAGGGCGATCAGACGCCGGCCGAGGGCGCGTCGTGCGCTGCTCGATGTGCTTGGCCGCGCTGGCGAGCTGAAATATCCGCCCGACGAATATGCCTGGCGTCACGATATGGTCAGGATTGAGCAGGCCCGGCTCCACGAGTTCCTCGACCTCGGCGACGCTCACCGTGGCGGCGGTCGCCATGACCGGGTTGAAGTTGCGCGCCGTCATTCGGTAGATGAGGTTGCCCTCGCTGTCGCCGCGCCAGGCATGGATCAGCGCGAGGTCGGCGACCAAGCTGCGCTCCATGATGTAGTCGTGGCCGTCGAATCGGCGCGTCTCCTTGCCCTCGCCGACCAGCGTGCCGGCGCCGGTGCGCGTGAAGAAGGCCGGGATGCCGGCGCCGCCGGCCCGGATGCGCTCTGCCAGCGTGCCTTGCGGGTTGAACTCGATCTCCAATTCGCCGGCCAGGTACTGCGCGGCGAAGGTTTTGTTCTCGCCGACATAGGAGCTGATCATACGGCGCACCTGCCTGGTCTTGAGCAGCAGCCCGAGGCCAAGATCGTCGATGCCGGCATTGTTGGAGATGATGGTGAGGCCGGTGACGCCACTATCGCGCACCGCCTCGATCAGGGCGTCGGGGATGCCGCACAGGCCGAAGCCGCCGGACATGATCGTCATGTCGTCGCGCAGCAGGCCGGCGAGCGCGGCGGCGGCGTCCGGATAGAGCTTGGTCGGCATGGTCAGGAAGCGCTCCGCTCGAGGCGTGCGTCAGTTGCCCTGGTCATCCCAGCCGCCGCCGCCGCCATCGAAGCCGCCAGCATCGCCGCTACCGCCCTGATCAAAGACGCCGCCGCCGCCGCCAAAGGGATCGGACTGGCCGGGATCGCCGCCGGCGCCAGGGTCTGGCTGATAGTCCTGACCGGAACCGCCCCAGGGATCGGCCGCGCCGCTGGGCGCGGCTGCATCGCCGTAATTGTTGACGGTCTCGTTGACGGTCTCGCCGCCACCGCCAAAGCCGCCGCCGAACCCGCCGCCGCCTATGCCACCGCCCATACCACCTCCATGAAACATCGAGCTGATCGCGTCGGCCGCGAGCACGCCGCCGGCAACGCCGGTCGCGGTGCGCAGGGCCGAGCCGAGAAAGCCGGACCCGCCAGCGCCAGCGCCGGCCTGGAACATGCCGGGCTGGTAGTTTGGAGGATATTGCGGTGGCGGCGGCCCGGGCTGGTAGCCCGGCGGCGGAGCGGATTGCTGCCCGTAGGCCCGGCCTGCTCCTGGATCGGCGGCCTGTGGCCGCGCCGCACCGCCGCCGAGCAGGCGGCTGAACAGGCCATGCTGCTCCGGCTGAGCCTGGCTTTGCGTCTGGCCTTGCCGCGCCTGGTTGAGCTCCCACTCCATGCGGCGAAGGCGGTTCTGCGCCTCCGACAGCGCCGCCTGTTGGACGAACGCCATCTGGGTGATGCGGTAGCGCGCCTCGGGATAGCGGGTGAACTGCTCGGCGATGAACTGGTCAGCCTGCGGGTCGACCGGTGGCAGGTCGGGGGAGGCGGTGGTGGTCGGAACGCTGCCTTGGAGGAAGCCGCTGGGCGCTGCCGGGTGCCCGCCCACCTGAGCTACGAATCGTTGAATGAGGTCGCGTTCTTCGTCAGTCATGGCGCTCACCCCTGTTTTGACGACGATCCATCAAAGCGGCGGACAATTCAACACGGCGGGCGGAGGCCGGTTCAATCCGAGGCGCGGCCACTCGATCGCCGGGCAGCGGTCCATCACCACGCTCAGGCCGGCCCGCCGCGCGCGTTCGGCGGCGGCGTGATCGATGACGCCGAGCTGCATCCAAATGCTGCGGGCGCCGAGCGCGATCGCCTCGTCGACGACCGGACCGACATGGGCGGGGGCGCGGAAGATGTCGACCATGTCGAGCGGGCCGGCCGCCCCGAGTGTCGCGACGCAAATGCGGCCGAGCAGCGGCCGGCCGGCCTGGCCGGGGTTGACCGGCCAGACCTCGAAGCCGTGCGCGAGCAGAAAGGCGGTGACGCCGTAGGAGGGCCGGTCTGGGTTGGGCGACGCGCCGACCACCGCGACGCGCCGGGTGGTGGTCAGCAGCCGGCGAACGTCCTCGTCGGGCAGGCCGTCGACGCCGCTCAGAAACCGGGCTCAAGACGGGCGACGGGAGTCGGCGGGCTGACCGTCCCTGAGAGCAGGAGCTTGACCAGCTCGTCGGAGAGCTGCCCCAACGCCGCGCTCATCGCGGCCACCAGAGCCGGGGTGGTCGGACCGCCGGGCGTGACCGTGAGGCTGACCCGGCGCTGGGCGACGACGTCATGCCCAATGCCACCTTCGATCGCCAGCTGGGCGACCAACCGGACCACGCCATCCGGACCGGCGTTGAACTGCTGGATGTCCACGCCGGCGCGGGCGTCCGGGGTCACGCTGATGGCGCCGGCCTCGGTAAAGACGCTCATGGCCGGCAGGCGCTGAGACAGGTCCTCGGCCAGCACCCGGCCGGTCATGTCGGCGAGCGGCTCGGCCCAGCTCTGGAAGTGGCCGACCTGCAGCTTGTAGTCGGCATTGCGCAGCACGATGTCGGTGCGGTCGAGATAGCCGGGTATGCCGGGTGTGCGGAGCTCGACGGTGCGAGGCGTGCCGGGCGGCAGGGCCGCGAGCGGCGTGCCCGGCACCGCCGAGAGGGTGAAGAAGGTCGTGTCCGGCGAGGCGCAGCCGGACAGTGCGAGAAGCGCGATTGCGGCGGCGGTAACAGACCGTCGGCGAAGGGCTCGAACCATGCTCATCGTCCCGTCGCCTGCCCGGTTCTGCCGCGTATCAGCGCCTCCGGGTGCCTGGTCAGGAAGTCGGCCAGCAGGCGCACGGAGCGGACAGTCTCGTTGACCTGGTCGAGCGTGCGCTCGGCGCTGCGCTGGAAGTCCGAGTTGCCGCCGTAGCCGCCGGCGCCGAGCAGGTCGCGTGCCCGAGCCAGCGTCTGCTGCAACTCCTGCGACAGCTGCGGCAGCTGCTTCAGCACCGGGGTCGCGCCGGCATCCGCCTTGCGCACCAGCTTGCTGGTGTCGTCGAGCACCTGCTGAAGCGACTGGATGGCCTGCTTTACCTGCGGGCTGCCGACCGTCTGGTCGAGCGTCAGCAACAGGTGGGAGACGTTGTGGCCGATATCGGCAAACGGGATCTGGTCCAGCTTGGTGGTGATGTCGGACAGCGAAGTCATGATGTTGTCCAGCCCGCCGGATTGGCTCGGCACGACGATGATCTTGTCCTCGAGCTGCAGCGGCAAGGCCTTCGCGCCAGGGATATACTGCAGCGAGACGACCTTGGTTCCGGTCACGATGCTGCTGCTGTCGAGCACGGCGCGCAGGCCGAGGCCGACCATCTTGCCGGCGACCAGGATCGGGTCGAGCTGCTCGGTGTCGCCGATGCCGAAGATGCGTTCAGGCTGGATCTCATAGGCGACGCGAACCCGCGCGCGTCCGGTGGAGGTGTCGAGCTCGAGCTTCACGTCGGTCACGTTGCCGATCTTGATGCCGAAGATTTCGACCCCGGAGCCGCGGTCAAGCCCGCGTACCGCGGTGTCGAAATAGGAGACGAAGGCGATCCGGGCGCGAAAGCCGGCGGCGTCCGCCTCGGACTTGTCGCTGTAGAGGTGGAACTTGGAGTCGTTCGGGCTCTCCGGACCGGCCTCGGCCTCGTCAGCGGTGCCAAAGGCGATGCCGCCGGAGATCACCGCCTGGATCGACTCCAGCTCCAGATGCAGACCTTGCGGGCCGGTGTTGAGCGACACTCCGGATGCGTTCCAAAACCGGGTCTGCGGCCTGATGTAGGAGTCGAACGGCGCGCGCACGAAGACGTTCACCGCGATCGGGTTCTGACCGCGGGTGAGATCGTAGCTCAGCACCTCGCCGACGGTGACGTCGCGGTAGAACACCGGCGAGCCTGGGCCAAGCGAGCCAAGCTCGTCGGCCTGCAGGACGAAGGTGTGGCCCGGCTCGTCGGACCGGATGCCCGGCGGGTCTTCGAGCCCGGTGAACTTGACCTGCCTGTTGCCGCCCGGCGCACCGGGATCGATCTCGATATAGGCGCCAGTGACGAGGGTCTCGAGGCCGGAGATGTTGCCCGGCGAGAGGCGTGGCCTCACCACCCAGAAGCGCGCTCGATCGGTGATGTAGTCGGCGGCCTGACGGGTCATGCGGATTTGGACCACCACGTGCGACATGTCGTGGCTGAGCTTGATGCCCTCGACCGTGCCGAGGCCGACATTCTTGTGCTTGACCTGGGTCTGTTGCTCGCTGAGGCCGTTGGCCGTCTTGAAGGTGATGGTGATGAGCGGTCCGCGCGAGGCGATCGTCGTGTAGCTGAGCCAGACTACCAGCCCGATGACGAGCAACGGGATGATCCAGATGACCGAGACCCGGCTGCGCTTGCGTACCCGGGCTTGCGGGGGTTGGTTGCCGTCGTCCTCGCCATGCGCCGGCGCGTCTGAACCGCTCACGCAGGCAGACCCTGCGATCTGCGGCGAGGCGGCGCATCGCCGCTGAGGCTTCGACGAGCCAGCGAGTCCTCGTTGAGGCCGGCTGCATCCCACATCAGCCGCGGATCAAAGCTCGATGCGGCGAACATCGTCAGCACGACGACGGCGGCAAACGCGATGGCGCCTAAGCCCGGCATTACCGAGGCGATGATGCCGACCCGCACAAGTCCGACCAGGATCGTGATCATGAACACATCGATCATCGACCATCGGCCGATGAATTCGACCACACGGTAGGCTGCCGTCAGCCGCGGCAGCTGCCAGGCCGAACCGAGATAATGCACCACCAGCATGGTGGTGAGCGCCACCAGCTTGAAGCAGGGCACCAGGATGCTGGCGAACAGCACCAGCAGCGCCAGCGGCCACATCTGATTGCTGAACAGCTCGATCACTCCGCCCATGATGGTGCTCGGCGCGCCGCGGCCAAAGCGGATCACGGTCAGTACCGGCAGCACGTTGGCCGGCACGTAGAGCGCTGCCGCCGAGACCACCAGCATCCAGGTGCGCCCGACGCTCTCCTGCTTGCGCGCCCAGAGCCGCTGACGACAGCGCGGGCACGACAGGCCGGGGGCGCTGCGGCTCACCATGCCGCAGGTCTCGCAGCCGATCAGCGCCGCACCAGCCATGCTGCGCGGCCGGTCACGCAATCCTTGGCGCTCCATCTCCTCCCAGACCGCCTCGTGGTCGAGCGCTGCGTCGGCCGCCGTCATCGCCGCCATCACGCCGCCAAGCGCGATCAACGCCGGGCCGACCTGCACGGTCGCGATCGCCGCCAGACGCGTGTAGGCGACAAAGACGCCGAGCAGGAACACCTCGACCATCGCCCACGGCCCGATCAGATGCAGCCAGCCGAAGATCGCCGGCAGCCAGGCATGCACCGGCCGCGCCTTCACGCCGATCAGCACCGTCATCATCAGCAGCATCTTCAGCATCGGCATCACCACCAGCACGGTGAGGACGACGAGAGTAAGCTCCCACATGCCGAAGGCTTCGAGCTTCGCCGGGCCGGTGAAGATCGTCGCGACCTCGCGCCGGCCGATGACGGACATCTCCAGAAAAGGCTCGAACAGGCAGAAGGTGAACAGCACGGCGGCGGCGATGGTGCAGACGAGCGCCCGATTGAGCGGGTTGGCCTTGCGCCGCCGCAGCACGGCGTTGCAGCGATCGCACTGGGCGCGGGTGCCGATCTCGAGAGGAGGGATCACCTGCATCAAGCCGCAATCACGACACTCGTGCAGGTGCGATAGACGCTCGACGGCCATGTCGGAGCCGCTGACGGCCGGCGGCGGCACCCGTTCGGCAACGCGCTGAGGTGCGTTCATGCGGCCTCTGTATGACGAATCCCGCGTCGTGTCATCGGCTTGGCCCTCCTGGACGCTGAACTCCGGGCGAGGTGGGCTGCGGGCAAGCTTGGCGGGACTCGCCCGCGTCTGGCATCTAGTCGGCGGCAGGACCGGAGAACCACGACATTGGCAGGCGATCGTCGGGCGAATGTCATCGTGCTGGGCAACGAGAAGGGCGGCTCAGGCAAGTCGACAACGGCTATGCACGTGATCGTCGGGCTGCTCAGGGACGGCTACCGGCTCGGCGCCATCGATCTGGACGCGCGGCAGGCAACGCTGGCGGCTTATCTCGCCGCACGCGTCGCCTTCTCGGCCTCCCGCCAAGTCGCCTTGCCGGTGCCGCGCTACGCGAGCGTCTATCGAAGCGACAGGGACAGCCGCGTCGACGCCGAGGCGGAGGAGCGCAGCGCGTTCGACGCGGCGCTGGCCGACCTGTCGCGCGACTGCGACATCGTGGTTGTCGACTGCCCGGGTGCGGACACCTATCTCAGTCGGCTCGGCCACTCCTATGCCGACACGCTGATCACGCCGATCAACGACAGCTTTGTCGACTTCGCCATGCTGGCGCAGGTTGACCCGGAGAACCACGAGGTGATCCGGCCCAGCATCTACAGCGAGATGGTCTGGGAGGCGCGCAAGCAGCGCTTCGCTCGCGACCGTGGCCGCATCGACTGGATCGTCATGCGCAATCGGATGGGCGCCAACGAGGCGCGCAACAAGCGTGACGTGGGTGCGACATTGGAGAGCTTGGCGCGGCGGATCGGCTTTCGCACGGTAAAGGGGTTTGGCGAGCGCGTGATCTTCAGGGAGCTCTATCTACAGGGTCTGACGCTGATGGACGTGCGGGAGGCGGGCCTCGGCATCCAGCTTGGCATGAGCCACGTCGCCGCGCGGGCCGAGGTTCGCGCGCTGGTCGGCGCGATCCGCAAGCCTGCCGGCGTGGCAGAGGCAGCACCGGTCGGATCAGCCGCGTAGGGCAGGCCATGCCGGGCAGAGTTGCGGCCGCTGTTCGCCCTTCGTATACCGATCCGGCAGCCCGGCGCCGACATAGCTCAGGGGTAGAGCAACTGATTCGTAATCAGTAGGTCCTCGGTTCAATTCCGAGTGTCGGCACCACCATCGCCGAGTGATGCAGGCGGCAACAGCCGGGCAACTCAAGTTTGGGTGGCGCGCTGTGCTGAGGCTTGCACGTCCAGACAGGAGCTGACCCCACCTTGGCGAATCGGATGCGTCTTACCGAGGGCAACCCCTTCCCGCGCGGTGCAACCTGGACCGGGCGCGGGGTGAATTTTGCGTTGTTTTCCGCCAATGCGACAAAGGTTGAGCTGTGCATCTTTGACGATCGTGGCGAGACCGAGCTCGAGCGGATTGCCCTGCCGGAATACACCAATGAGGTGTTTCACGGCTTCCTGCCGGACGCCCGCCCCGGGACCGTCTATGGCTGGAGGGTGCATGGCCCGTACGATCCGAACAGCGGACATCGGTTTAATCCGAACAAGCTACTGATGGATCCTTACGCGAAGGCGATGGTCGGGCAACTGACACATGGGCCGGAACTGTTCGGCTACGTCATGGAGAGCGGCGACGACCTGACGTTCGACGAGCGTGACAGCGCGGCAAAGATGCCCAAGTCGCGCGTGATCGATCCGGCATTCACCTGGGGTGAGGACCGGCCGCCGAATACGCCGTGGGCACGCACCGTCATCTACGAGGCCCATGTGAAGGGTATGACGATGCTCCATCCGGCGGTGCCGGAGCCTTTGCGGGGAACCTACCGGGGCCTGGCTAATCCGGACGTCGTCAAGCACATGAAGTCGATTGGCGTCACTGCCGTCGAACTGCTGCCGACGCACATGTTCATCGACGATGATTATCTGGTGCAGAAGGGTCTCGTCAATTACTGGGGCTACAACTCCATCGGCTTCTTCAGCCCGGCACGTCGCTACGCCAGCGTTCCGGATTTCGCGTTTGCCGAATTCAAGGAGATGGTCAGCCTGCTGCACGCCGAAGGCCTCGAGGTCATACTCGACGTTGTCTACAACCACACCGCCGAAGGCAATGAGCGCGGACCGACGCTGTCGTTCAAGGGCATCGACAACGCGACCTATTACAGGTTGATGCCCGACCAGCCGCGTTACTACATCAACGATACCGGCACCGGGAACACGGTCAATCTTAGTCATCCCAAGGTCATCCAGATGGTGACCGACAGCCTTCGCCACTGGGTGCAGGACATGCATATCGATGGGTTTCGCTTCGATCTTGGCACCATTCTCGCCCGTGAGCCTCATGGCTTTGACCAGCAATCCGGTTTTTTGCGCGCCGTCGGGCAAGACCCTGTGCTGTCTCAGGTCAAGATGATTGCCGAGCCGTGGGATTGCGGGCCGGGCGGCTACCAGGTCGGCGGCTTCCCACCCGGATGGGCGGAGTGGAATGACCGGTATCGCGACACCATGCGTCAATTCTGGAAGGGCGACGAGGCGACGCTATCGCATTTCGCAACCCGCCTGACAGGCAGTGCTGACTTCTTCAATCATCGCGGCCGGCCAGGCTGGTCGACCATCAATTTCTTGACCGCGCATGACGGCTTCACGCTGAACGACCTAGTTACCTTTAATGAGAAGCACAACGCCGCAAACGGCGAAGATAACCGCGACGGCAACAGCAATAATGAGAGCTGGAACTGCGGCATCGAGGGTCCCACCGATGATGCCGACATCAACACGCTCAGAGAGCGTCAGATACGCAACATGCTAGCGACTCTGTTGTTGTCGAGAGGCACGCCGATGATCCTGGCGGGCGATGAATTTGGCCGGACGCAGCAGGGAAATAACAACGCGTATTGCCAGGACAGCGAGATTTCCTGGCTGGACTGGGACATCAAGGAGAAGGGCGCGAGCCTGGTCAAGTTCGTTGGCCAATTGGCGGTGATCAGGCAGCGTTATGGCGTGCTCAATCGTCCCCGCTGGCTGACTGCCGAGTGGAACGAAGAGCTTGGCATCAAGGACGTGACGTGGATTACGCCGGCCGGGAAGGAGATGCAGTCAGACAACTGGTCCGAGCCCGAGGCGCATTGCTTGGGCGTGTTGCTGGATGGCAGGGCGCAGGCAACCGGGATTAAGCGCCGTGGTAGCGACCTCACTATATTAATCATCGTGAACTCCTATCACGACGTCGTTGGCTTTCAGCTGCCGCGGGTGCCGGGGGGGCATGCCTGGACGAGGATTGTCGATACTAACTTGCCCGACGATGAGGCAAGGCCTCGATGCGAATTCGGTGACAAGTATGATATTACAGGTCGATCTTTGCTGTTGTTCGAGCTTGAACTTGAAAAGGATTACCAGACCGCCCGAGATAATGTCGTGACATAACCCTGATGTGGCTTGGCGCTTTGATGAGGGTCCGGGGAGGTCGGACCGGGGATTTGCGAGCGGGCGCCGTCTCAATGCCTAGTCGATCAAGGCTCGCACGCTGCGTAAATCCGTCACAAATGCCGCAAACTCCCGCTGCTTCGCATCCTCGTCGGGCAGTCGAAGGAGATACGATGGGTGCACCGAGACGAACGCCTGCGACCCGTCGCCTAACGCGATGGGTCGGCCGCGCTCCCGTGTGATCGTCACCGTCCGACCCAGCACCGCGCGAGCCGCCGTCGCTCCAAGCAACAACGTCAGCCTTGGCGTGACAGCAGCGCGCTCCTGGTCGATCCAGAACTTGCAAGCCGTAATTTCGGTCGTGTCCGGCTTCGCATGGATGCGTCGCTTGCCGCGTGGCTCGAACTTGAAATGTTTTACGGCATTGGTGACATAGGCTTTGCTTCGGTCGATACCCGCCTCGGAGAGCGCCCGGTTGAGGAGTTGGCCTGCTGGGCCGATAAACGGCCGGCCGGCCAGGTCCTCCTGGTCACCGGGTTGCTCGCCGACGATCATCAGCGCCGCGTCCGCTGGCCCCTCGCCGAACACCAGCTGGGTCGCCGGCTCCCATAGATGACAGCGGCGGCAAGCTTGGGCCTGTTGCGCGATACCGGCCAAGCCTGTGGCGAGGGCGGCGGGTGCCGGTGATGGTCCAGCAGGCTGCTCGGTCGGGTAATTGGAAGACAGGGTCGTAGCCTCCACCATACGGTCGGTGCGCGCGCCGGCGTTGCGGATCAGGTCTGGGATCAACGCCGCTTCCGGCAGATTGCGCCAATATTTCTGCGGCATCTCGCTGCGCATCGCCGTGATCTTGAGACGCGCCGGGTTGAAGATGCTGCTGTAATATGTCCGCCAGTAAGCTTCCAGCGCGTCGTCGTCGGGGATGTCGGCACGCTCGGCGCCGGCGGCAAAGCGCAAGGCCTGCCCGGTCCAGTGAACGCTGCGATACGGCGTCAGGATAGACCAGACCATCGTCGCGAACCGGCGAACGAAGAACGCTGCATTGGCCTCGACGATGTAGTGGTCGGGCTCGAACCAAGCCACGTGGCGCGTCACATCCTGATCGGTGACGACGCGGAAGCGGACGAAGGCGCGCATCTTGTGCGTGTCCCGCTGCACCGATTGAGCCAGCCGACGCACGCGCTGAACGGCTGGGTCGGCCAAGTCCTCGAGGACGGTTCGATCGCCGCGATGGGCCCGCCAAACCAGGCCGTAAAGCAAGGCAAAGCGCTCGGGATCGCGCGCTTGGACGACTGTCTCGGCGAGGGCGAGAAGGCGGCGCGATACGGTGAACGAGCCGGCTTGCTCGCCGACGCCGAGCGCGGCGTCGGCCTCCGCATGCTCGGCGAACAGGTCGTTGGCGCAGCCGACAGACCAGATCACGTCGTTTGGAGAGACACCGCTTTGGGCAAAGCGGCGAGCGGCCGCACGCCAGCCGGCGAAATCGACTTCGTGCGCCAGGACGGCCGCAACACTCACAGCAGTGCGAGTTGGGCGGGTCTGGTCAGGCGATGCGACAACAAGGCGCTGTCCAATGTTCCGCGTGGCTGGTGATTGGCGGCGACGATGAACGGGCAGATCTTGGCAAGCGGCAGGCGAAGACGCGCCAGATCCTCGAGCCGGAGGCGCCGATGTCGACGAGCGAGCAGCAGGCGATCGACCGTCTTCACGCCCAAGCCCGGAACGCGCAACAGGTTCTCTCGCGGCGCCTGATTGATGTCCACGGGAAACGCCTCACGGTGGGCCAGAGCCCAGGCGAGCTTCGGATCCATCTCCAAAGGCATGTTGCCGGCGTCGTCAGTCGTCAGCTCTAGCCCGACGAAACCGTAGAACCTGATCAGCCAATCAGCCTGGTAGAGACGATGTTCGCGAAGCAGCGGCGCGGGACGCGGCGGTAGCACCGCGGAGGCATGCGGTATGGGGCTGAAGGCTGAGTAGTAGACCCGTCTGAGGCCGTAGCTGCTGTAGAGAGTGCTCGACATCGACAGGATGGTGCGGTCGGAGCTCTCGTCGGCGCCGATGATGACCTGTGTGCTTTGACCCGCCGGCGCAAAGCGCGGCGGCTTGGACCTGGTTCGCGCCTGTTGCGCAGCGCGGCTCTCGTCGATGCGCAATCGCATCCGGCCCATGCTGCGGCGGATGCCGACCAAGTCCTTCTCGGGCGCCAGCGCATCGAGCCCCTGCTGGGTCGGCAGCTCGACATTGATGCTCAGACGGTCCGCATACAAACCGGCCTCGGCAAGCAAGGCCGGGTCGGCATCCGGTATGGTCTTGAGGTGAATGTAGCCTCGGAAGCCGTGCGTTTCGCGCAAGATGCGAGCCACAGCGACGACGCGCTCCATCGTGTAATCTGGATTGCGGATGATCCCCGAGCTGAGGAACAAGCCCTCGATGCAGTTGCGTCGATAGAAGCCCAAGGTGAGGGTGACGATCTCGTCGACGGTGAACCGCGCTCGGCGCACATTCGAGCTGCGTCGGTTGATGCAGTATGCACAGTCGTAAATACAGAAATTCGTCAGCAATATCTTCAATAGCGAGATGCACCGGCCGTCCGGCGCATAGGCGTGGCAGATGCCCATGCCTTCAGTGCTACCGATACCCGCCGATTCGCCGCGGGATGACCGCTGCTCGGTGCCGCTCGAGGCGCATGACGCGTCATATTTTGCGGCGTCGGCCAAGATCTCAAGCTTCTGAATGAGCTCCATGCAGTCCTGCTATTGACGCCGGCCAAGAGGACGGCGAGGCACGTTTGCCTAGATTGCGAAGTCCGGCGCCGGCAGCGTCTGATCCATTGTCAAGGCGGGCATCGTGGTGTGCCTGGTACCAACGACTCGGGCCGGATTTCCGACCACTGTAGTGAACGAGTGTACAGTCTCGAGCACAATGCTGCCGGCACCGATCTTGGCGCCTTGGCCGATTTCGATAGCGCCTAGGATTTTCGCACCTGCGCCGATGAGCACGCCGCGCCTGACCTTGGGGTGGCGATCACCGACCGCCTTGCCGGTGCCGCCCAGGGTGACGCCCTGCAGGATGGACACGTCGTCCTCGATGACGGCCGTCTCGCCGATGACGATGCCGGTTCCATGATCAAGTAAGATCCCGTGGCCAAGAGAGGCCGCAGGATGAATGTCGACCGCGAACACGTCTGACGAGCGGCCTTGCAGGTGTAGCGCCAGGTGGATCCGCCCCTTGAGCCACATGAAATGCGCAAACCGGTAGGTCTGCAGCGCATGGAAGCCTTTAAAGAACAGAAAGGGCGTGAGGAGGTCCGGGCAGGCGGGATCTCGATCGCAGATTGCTGCGAGGTCCGCCATTGCCGACGCGCAGATGGCCGGCTCCTCCCGCATCGCCTCGACAAACAGCGATGCGAGGCGGCCAGCGGGGACGGCGTCGTCAGCGAGCTTGCGTGACAACACTCTGGCTAGGGCGGCAGGAAAATCCGCGTGGCGCAGCACGGCGTCGCAAACCGCCTCGGCCATGAGCCGGTCGCGCTCCACGGCGGCGATCCCAGCCTCGCGGATGGCGGCCCACAGCTCGTGCGGATTGGTGACGACCGCAGCTTCAGCGCAAAAGGCGATCTCAGGCATTGCTTGCTCCCGTATCCCCCATGGCGGCTTGCATGAAGCGCCGCTTTAAGCCGTGCAGGCTGTTAACCGCGCTGATCCCGACGTCGCGGCCGGCTCGAAGCACCGTGTTGTCGGTGCTGAACAATCGGTCGAGGGCGTCGGTTGCCATCAGCATGGCCATGTTATCGGTGCGGCGTTGGCGCTGATAGTCCGTCAGCAGCCGGTCGCTGCCAAGATCGGCGCCCTGCAACGCCGCCGCGCTCAGGATGGAGGCCAGCGCCTCGACGTCACGAAAGCCGAGGTTGAGGCCTTGCCCGGCAATCGGGTGGATGCCGTGCGCCGCGTCGCCGACCAAAGCGAGGCGTGTGGACACATAATGGTGGGCGTGAAGCGCGCCGAGCGAGTAGCTCCAGCGTCGGCCGATCGGCCGAATGGCGCCCAGATGGCCACCCAGACGACGCAAGATCTCACGTGCGAAGATCGGGTTTGCGAGCCGGAGGAGACGTTCGGCCAGGGGTGTTCGCTCTGTCCAGACGATGGCGGACAGGTTTGGCTCCCCGGCGGAGGGCGCCATTGGCAGCTGCGCGAAAGGGCCGCCCGGCAGAAAATGCTCCAGCGCCGTCTGCTGGTGCGGACGCTCATGCGCGATGGCCGTGACGATCCCCATCTGGTTGTAGGGCGTGCGGGTGACCCCGATGCCTGCCTCATCGCGTATTCGACTCGCGCGACCATCGGCCGCCACCACAAGCTGCGCCTCGAGGCATCGCCCGTCGGAGAGACGAACACGGGCGCTGCGGTCGCTGCGGTCGACCACCACCTCAGCGGGAGCGAACACGGTGATGTTGGGCGAGGCGTGCAGCTGAGCATTTAGGGCGACGCGCAGGCAGCGCGCCTCGACCATCCACCCGACAGGGCCCGTGCCGGCCTCGCGATGGTCAAAATGCAGGTGCAGCCGCGAGGCCGGACGACCGACCCGGCCATCCGACACCCTGATGTTCATGATCGGACCGGCTGGCAGGGGTAATGAACGCCACACCCCGGCGGCCTCAAGGACGGCGCGCGAACCAGCGGCGACGGCATAGGCACGGCCATCGAAGTCTGAATGTTCCAGCGGCGGCAAAGCGAGGCGATCGACCACTGCGACCTTCAGGCCGGCGGCGGCAAGACGACAGGCCAGAGTGGCGCCTACCGGACCGGCGCCAACCACGCAGACATCTGCAGACAGGCTGGAGGCTGATCCGAGGTCGCTCATCCTTCGTGATGTAAGATTGCACAAACACTGTGCAATCCCGGGGGATCACTCCAGGCGTGGCCCCTCGGGAAACCACGGGTGTTTGCGCGATCAACACGGTTGCAGGCTCATCAACCGACGGCAGGCGTTATCGGCATGCTTCTTGAAGGCAGCCGGCCAGCCTCCCCAGACCGGAGGGGCGGGGAGAGGATGCTGGGATGAAGCTCGTGATGGCGATCATCAAGCCCTTTAAGCTTGATGACGTACGTGAAGCACTCACACCACTCGGCGTGCAGGGGCTCACCGTATCGGAGGTGAAGGGGTTCGGCCGGCAAAAGGGCCAGACCGAGATCTATCGCGGCGCGGAATACCACGTGAGCTTCCTGCCCAAGGTCAAGGTCGAGGTGGCGGTGCAGCAGGAGCAGGTCGAGCAGGTGGTCGAGGCCATCATGCGCTCGGCGCACACGGGCAAGATCGGCGACGGCAAGATATTCGTGCTGGACATCGAGCGAGCAGTGCGTATTCGCACCGGCGAGCTGAATGAGGCTGCATTGTGAAAGGACTGGAGATGCGGAGTCGCCGTTTGGGGACGCCATGCCTGGCGGTGTCCCTCCTGTTGCTGAGCGCGTTGCCGGCGATGGCTCAGGCACCGACGAGCGCCACGCCGCCGGTGGCTGCTGCGCAGACGGCGATTGCCGCCAAGATCGACAGCGGCGACACCGCCTGGATGCTGACCAGCACCGCGCTCGTCCTGATGATGACGATCCCTGGCCTGGCACTGTTCTACGCCGGCATGGTGCGCAAGAAGAATGTTCTGGCCACCGTCATGCAATCGTTCGCGATTTGCAGCTTGGTCACGATAGTCTGGATGGTCTGCGGCTACAGTCTCGCCTTCACCAACGGCAATCCCTACATCGGCGACTTGTCGCGCTTCATGCTGAACGGGATCGGCGCCGGCATCACCAAAGGCAACGACGTGCCGTTCGTGCTCGGCGCGGGTAGCGCCAACGCGACGACGACCACGATACCTGAGACCGTCTACATGATGTTTCAGATGACGTTCGCAATCATCACGCCAGCGCTGATTGCCGGCGCCTTTGCCGACCGGATGAAGTTCTCTGCCATGTGCATCTTCATGGTGCTCTGGTCGATCCTGGTGTACTGCCCGATCGCGCATGGCGTCTGGAGTGCCACCGGCTGGATCGGGCTTTTCGGAGCTATCGACTTTGCTGGTGGCACCGTCGTGCACATCAATGCCGGGGTCGCCGGACTGGTTTGTGCGCTCGTTCTCGGCAAGCGGGTCGGCTACGGCCACGACAACATGTCGCCCTACAATCTGACGTATGCGGTGATCGGGGCCTCGTTGCTCTGGGTCGGCTGGTTCGGCTTCAACGCCGGTTCTGCCGTTGGGGCGAATGGGCGCGCCGGCATGGCAATGGCCGTGACGCAGATAGCGACCGCCGGGGCAGCCGTGGCCTGGATGCTCGTAGAATGGATGGCCAAGGGAAAACCGTCCGTGCTCGGCATCATCTCCGGCGCGGTGGCCGGTCTGGTGGCGATCACTCCGGCCTCGGGATACGTGCTGCCGGGTGCGGGGCTGATTATCGGCGTTGCCGCGGGCGTCATCTGCTACTGGGCTGCGACCAGCCTGAAGCACATGCTCGGCTATGACGACAGCCTCGACACATTCGGCGTGCACGGCATCGGCGGGATCGTCGGGGCGCTGCTCACCGGGGTGTTTGCCTATGGACCGTTATCAGCGACGGACGCCAACCCGATGGGGACGGTGGGTGGGCTCGCGCAGTTCATCATCCAGTGCAAGGCAGTTGCGATCACGTTGATCTGGAGCGGCGGCGTCTCGTTCCTGCTGCTCAAGCTTATCGAGCTGACGGTCGGCATCCGCGTCACGCGCGACGAGGAGGTGGAAGGCCTGGATGTTGTGCTTCACGGCGAGCAGCTCGGCTAGAGCCGCGGCCGAGGCAGAGTTTCTGCCTCGGCTGCTCCGATCTTGAACGCTATGGCTTCTTCAAGACCTGGTAGAAGTCAGACCTTTCCGGATCACCCAAAAGGATTTGGCCGAGCGCGACAATCATTCGCTCGGCGACATCGACGCGGTAGTGCACAGGATCCCAGTACTCCGACCTGTCGTAGGTGATGGCGTTCTTGATCATGAAGTCGATGACGCTCGCATTCGGACCGTTGCCGACGATGCGCAATACGTCGGCCTTGCAACTGTCCCAGCGTCGTGCGAGCTCGCTGCCGACCAGGCCCTGTTGCTCGGCAGTGATAGGCGGGAAGAACAGGACCTTGCGGGTGCTTGCGGGGATCGCTGCCAAGTCCGCAGCGAGCAGTGCGTTGGTGGCGAAGATCAGCGGCATATCAGTCGCGCGGCTTGCATCCGCTGGTCCCCAGGAGCGGAAGATCTTATCCACCCGGGCCCGACTGTAGCGGTCATCAGGCGGCAAGAAGTCCGTGTAGCCGTCGCGTCCATATTGAGGATGTTTAAGCCCGACCATGACCGCGAACTGGTTGGCGGCCTCCTGTACCGCGTAAAGATTAAAGATGTGCGCGTAGCCTTGATAGGCAGGGCCTGAATACATCCAGTCGGGGAACGGCCTCGCAGTCTTCTCGACAGGCACGTTCGGTCGGCACCAAGCAGCGTCGACATCGATAAGGACGAGCTTCGGCGCAGGATGTCGATGCAGATAGAGCATCAGCAGCCGGCTCTGCTCCCAGGCGGTCGCGCTGTTCATCGCCAGATTGGCCATCTTCACGTGAAGAAGAGGATCTAGCCGGTCTGGACGCATCAGTCGCGCGGTGGAGGTGCCGATAAGGATCGCGTTGAAGCGGTCTTCGCGTGCCAGCGCCGGGAAGGAGAAGCGTGCGTTCGTTGAGATCGGCACCCGCGCGAGCGGTGGCGACAACGGCAGCACGTTCCAAGGGTCGACGACGGCGACGAAGGCGAACACGGCCGCGGCGGTGCCGGCTGCCGTCAGCAGCATCGTCGTGGCAAAGCGTCGCCAGGCTGAATGTTCAGAAGCGGAAATAGATGAAGGCATTGGGCAGGCGTCCGCCGACAAGAAGCATCAGGAATGTCAGCCCGGCACCGGCTGGCACGGCAAGCCAACGACTCGGACGTAGGCTGCGCACCGCGGCTTGGCTGCTCGGCCCAAGCACGGCGGCGACGCAGGCGATGGAAACGACGGCGCGGTTATCCAGATGGTAGTGACCTCGTCCGGCCAGACCCGCCATCGAGCGCAGGATTGACCAAGCCTGAGCAAAGCTGCCGGCGCGAAACAGCACCCAACCGCATAGGACGAACAGCATTGTCGATGCCCAGCCGAGCAGCCTCGGCATTGGCAAACGGGCACGATTCCAGGCGCTGTTTGCCGCCAAAGCGAGGCCGTGCAAACCGCCCCAAACGACGAAGCTCCAGGCCGCGCCGTGCCATAATCCACCCAGCAGCATGGTCAATACGACATTCCCGGCTTGACGAGTCGGGCTCACTCGGTTCCCGCCAAGCGGGACGTAGACATAGTCGCGCAGAAAGCGCGAGAGCGTGATGTGCCATCTGCGCCAAAAGTCTCGGATCGACACGGCGCGATACGGCGCGTCGAAGTTAACCGGCAGGCGCAAGCCGAACATCAGCGCTAGGCCGATGGCCATGTCGGAATAGCCGGAAAAGTCGTAGTAGATCTGCAAGGAATAGCAGAGCGTGGCGCTCCAGGCTTCAGCAAGGTTGAGCGGCGCGACAGCGGCTTTGGCGAATAGCGGATCCACGCTGAGGGCGAATGTATCGGCAAAGCAGGCTTTCTTGGTCAGACCGATGATGAACAAGATGCAGCCGCGCGACAGGTTTTCCCACATCGCAGGACCGCGCGGATCGATCGCGAATTGCGGGATGATCTCATCATGCCGCACGAGGGGGCCCGCGATCAGCTGGGGAAAAAAGCCGACGAACTCGGCGAAATCCAGCAGCCCGTAGATCGGCTTTGCGCCACGGAACAGGTCTACGAGGTATGAGATCTTCTGGAACGTGAAGAAGCTGATGCCGAGCGGCAGCACCAGTGACCAGGCGACAGGCGTCAGCCCTAGCAATGTGCTGGCGGTG
Organism: Acetobacteraceae bacterium; assembly: GCA_963692975.2. Lineage (GTDB taxonomy): Bacteria > Pseudomonadota > Alphaproteobacteria > Acetobacterales > Acetobacteraceae > CAXMMR01. The sequence continues at coordinate 188,367 of CAXMMR010000010.1, forward strand.
TCGGCAAAGAAGTTCAGATATTTGAAGACGCCCAGCGTCAGCAGGTTGAGCACGACGCCGGCGAGCAGCAGCCCTCGTTCTTGCAGGCGTGCGTAGGCCTGAACAATGAGCCAGTTCGCCAAGGTCAACCCGACCAGCAACGGCACGAAGCGCCAGTTCCAAAAACCATAGAACAGGATGGAGGCGGTGATGATGACCGACTGACGGGCGCGGCGATTGCCGGCAGTACTGTAGAAGATGACCAGCGTTAGCGGAAGAAAACCGAGAACGAACCTTTGCGAACTGAACAGCATGATCGTCAGGCCAACGCCAGCAAGAACGCCAGACTTCCGCTCGGGTCAGGCAGCACGGACGAACAGCCCGATCGTCAACGCGATGCCGATCACAACCACTGCGATGCGCAAGGTCTTCTCGGCGACGCGGATGATGAGCCAGGCGCCGAACTGGCCGCCGACGATGGCGCCCAAGCTCAACGCCAGCGCAGCAGTCCAGCGTACGTCAGGTGAGCCCAGAAAGATCAGCACTGCCGAGGCGTTCATCACGCCCGAGAGCACGTTCTTGCTCGCCGCCGCATTGCGCACGGGCAGGCCGGCAAGACTAAGAGCCGCCAGCATCAGGAACCCGATGCCGCCGCCAAAATAGCCGCCATAGATCGATATCGCGAATTGCGCGAGCGAGGTCGGGATCCGGCCGAGCTGTGTCGTTGCCGCTATCGGGCGCTTGCGGAAGGTGCCGAGCGCAAACATCGAGGTCGCGAAAAGAACGAGCCACGGCACGAGGTGGGCGAAGATCGTGGCTGGTGTGGCCAGGAGCAGCCAAGCGCCAAGGCTGCCACCCAGCAGGCTAAGTAGAACAAAACCAACAAAAGGCAGGCTGTTGGTCCCGGCGACATAGCGCCGACCGGCGAAACCGGTGGTGAGCTGGCCTGGGAACAGCGCAATCGTTGAGGTGATGTTGGCCGCCCTGGCATCGAGGCCGACCAGGAGCAGTGCGGGGAAGGTGATGAACGAGCCTCCTCCGGCGACTGCGTTTTGAGTCCCGGCGACGAAGCCGGCAAGTAGCAGCAGCAACAACATGCCGCATCATGCAGCAAACACTTGCGGGTGACACCCTCACGCTGCTGCCGCTAAGGTTGCACCTCGAAGCGGAGGTTCGCGCCCTGTGGGAGACTTAGCGCAAGCAGAGACGCCGGAGCAGGCGCTGGCTCGTGCCTTACTCGCCGCACAGGCAAAGCGGCCGCACGAGGCCATCGGCATCTGTCGCGACGTGCTCGTTCAGGCGCCGCAGACGGCGGGCGCGTTCGGCTTGCTGGGCGGTCTGCTCGGCAGAATAGGGCAGATCACCGAGGCAATCGACTGCCTCCAGCAGGCGCTCAGCCGCCAGCCGGGGGTTGCGAGCTGGCACGGCAATCTCAGCGCACTGTATCGCAACGAGGGGCATCTCGATGCGTCACTTGCGGCGGCCCAGCAGGCGGCTCGGCTGCAGCCGGAAGCGGCCAGTCATCACCTCGAGGTCGGCCTGACCTGCCTTGCCATGGGGCGGCATGAAGCCGCGGCGGACGCATTTCTGGGCTCGATCCAGTGTGAGGATGACAATGCCAACGCGCACATGGCGCTTGGCGAGCTGCTGCTGGCGCTCGGGCAATATCGCCCGGGCTGGGTCGAGTATGAATGGCGCAACCGGCTTGAGCAGGCGCGCGGCACCCTGCCGAGCATGCCGGCGCCACGCTGGAACGGCATGGCCATGCCTAACAAGCGTCTGTTCCTGGTCGCCGACCAGGGATTTGGCGATATGATCCAGTTCGCCCGCTACATTCCGCGCGTTGCGGCGCTTTGCGGAGAGGTCATCACCGGCTGGGGGCCCGAGGTTGTCGCGCTGCTTGGGCCGATGCCGGGGATCAGCGCCGCCTACGCCAGCTGGTCGGAGATCCCCAAGCACGATGCCTACTGCCTACTGTCGAGCCTGCCGGGCCTGTTCGGCACGGATGCGGACAGCATTCCTCTGCCGGGTCCATACATCCCGCTTGCCAGCGACAAGGCAGCGCGCTGGAAGCAGGAACTCGTCCGGCGCTGTCATCCCGGCACGATGCGTGTGGCGCTTGCCTGGTCCGGGAGGCCGACGCACCCCAACAATGCGCGGCGCTCGCTGCGCCTGGATCAGCTCGCGCCGCTAACCCAGGTTGAGGGCATCACCCTCGTGTCGGTGCAGAAGCCGATGCCTGAGAGCGATCGCGGCTTTGCTCAGACGCTGCCGCACTTCGTGGATCTGTCCGGAGAGCTTGAAAGCTTTGCCGACACCGCGGCGGTGCTGGCGTCGGTCGACCTGCTGATCAGCGTTGACAGCGCCGTCGTCCACCTTGCCGGAGCATTGGGGCGACCATGCTGGGTGCTTGTTCCCCGGCCTTCGGACTGGCGCTGGCTGCTCGATCGGACAGACAGCGTGTGGTATCCGAGCCTGCGCCTGTTTCGCCAGCACCGCTTCGGCGAGTGGCAATCCGTGATCCACGATGTCACCGCGGCCGTGCGGCTACGACGCAACTAAGCGGCATCGCTTATGCGCCGTCTTGTCCGGTTGCGCTGGTTCGTAAAAGCAGAAAGCCGAGGCCAGGCATTGGCCTTTGCACGCGCTAGCCAGCTGCCCAGAGCGGTTCCTTCAGGCGAGTGACGAGCAGGGCGTGAGCTGCGAGTTCATGCTCCGAGGGCATGATGAGACGGGGCGTTCGTGAGCCGTGTAGGACGTAGCGAACGCTTGCCAGCGTCGTCGCCGGCGCGGGAAAGGTGAGGCCACGCTGCCGGCCGCCGGTCAATTCAAGATAGACGTCAGCGAGCAGCCGGCAGTCGAGCAAAGCATTATGCGTGGTGCGTGCAGAGAGATCGACGCCAAAGCGGCGGCAGAGCGCATCAAGGCTGTTTGGCATGCCCGGGAATCGGGATTTGGCCAGCACGAGCGTGCAGATCATCCGGCCGCTCGCCAGTCGCGGCAGATTAAGCCGGCCCAGCTCCATGTCGAGAAAGCCGAAATCAAACGGCGCGTTGTGAGCGATCATGGGCGACTCGCCGACGAAAGCGAGCAACTCGTCGGCGATGTCGATGAAGCGCGGCTTGCCGATCAGGTCGCCACGGGTGAAGCCGTGCACACGCGAGGCCTCCTCCGGGATGTCGCGCTCCGGATCAATGAGGCGATGAAACTGCCGACCGGTCGGCAGGTCGTGCTCGAGTTCGAGCGCGGCGATCTCGATGATCCGATCGCCATTCAATGGGTCGAGCCCGGTCGTCTCGGTATCGAAGAGGATCGAGCGGGTCATGCGGCAAGGCTCCTGCGGATCAGGCGTCGGATAGCGGCACTGGCTTGGGCTCGGGAAAGGCCGGTATGGATGATGACGTCCGCATGGCGGCGCTTCTCTGCGTCCGGCATCTGACGGGCGATCAAACTGTCGATCTGCGCATCGGACAGCGCGCGGCGAGCACGAACGCGATGACGCTGGACGTCTGCCGGAGCAGACACCACGATGACAAGATCGACCTGCGATCGGCCGCCGCCCTCCAGCAGCAGCGGTATGTCAAGCAGGGCGAGGCGGGCGCGATTGGCGCGGGCGCGGGCGAGAAAGCGCCGCTGCTGCTCACGCACTAACGGATGCATGATCCGCTCGAGTCGCTGGATCGCCTGTTCATCACCGATCACGAGCCGGCGCAGCGTGTCGCGATCCAGTTTCCCGTCGACAACGCAGCCGGGGAAGACCGCGGCGAGTGCGGGAATGGCGCGGCCGTGCGGCGCCTGCAGGTCGCGCACGGCCTGATCGGCATCGAACACCGGTATCTTTGCTTGGCGGAACACGTCGGCGGCGGTTGACTTGCCCATGCCGATGCTGCCGGTAAGACCGAAGATTCTCACTCCCGACTACAAGAGGTCGCTGGCGGTCGCCGCCTCAAGCGCAGGATCGACCGCGGGATCAACGCCGAACCAGGCGCGAAAGCCTGGTCTCGCTTGGTGCAGCAGCATGCCAAGGCCGCCCACGCTGCGCAGGCCGCGTTCTGCCGCATGTCGCAACAGGAGTGTCTGGCGAGGCGTGTAGATAATGTCGGCGACCACAAGGGTCGGCGGAGCCTTGCTCAGCTCGATCGGTGAGGAAAAGGGGTCCTGCAAGCCGACGCTGGTCGTGTTGACGAGCAGGTCGGCGTCACCCAGCGCGGTGCTGCGCGTGTCCCACGGGATGGCCGAGAGCTGTGGCAAATCGGCGCGCAGCCGCTCTGACCGAACACCGTCGCGATTGGTGATCGTGACGGTGCAGCCGCGATCGAGCAGGCTGGCGGCGACTGCGCGTGCTGCGCCTCCGGCGCCGAGCAGCAGAACGCGACCAGCTGGCTGGACATCATGCGCCTCGAGATTGGCGATGAAGCCCTCACCATCGGTGTTGCTGCCGATAGCCTGTTGCTTGTCGTAGACGATCGTGTTGACGGCGCCGCTGCGCTCAGCCGAGCGGTCGCGCCGGTCGACGAGGCGAAACGCCGCCTCCTTGTGTGGCAAGGTGACATTGAGCCCGACGAAGCCGGCGGCTCCGAGACCGGCGAGGGCAGCGGCAAACGAGGCCGGGGTGACCCTCAAGGGCATGTAGATGCCGTCGATGCCGTAGCGCGCCAGCCAGTGATTGTGCAGCCGCGGCGAGCGCGAATGCTCGACCGGATCACCAAGCACGCCGGCAAGCCTGGTGCGGCCTGTAATCTGATACATGCGACGAGAGAGCATGTCGTCGGCGTGACCGGCAAGCCGAGACCGCGAGGAAAGACACTGAGGTGGGGGTGAGCGCGGTCTGGAGCCAGGGTGAATACCACGCGGTCGTCATCGGCGCCGGACCTGCGGGCCTAATGGCGGCTGAACGGCTGGCCGGGGCGGGCCTAAGCGTCACCATCATCGAGCAGATGCCCACACCGGCCCGCAAGATGCTGCTCGCTGGACGCGGCGGCCTCAATATCACCTACGCGGAGCCATTGGACATCATGCTCAGCAGATATGGCCCAGCCGCCGCAAGGCTGCGGCCGGCGTTAACGGCGTTTCCACCTGAAGCCTTGCGGCAATGGTGCGCCGAGCTCGGCGAGCCCTGCTTTGTCGGATCCTCCCGGCGGGTGTTTCCGGCCTCTTTCAAGGCGACGCGCCTGCTGCGCGCCTGGCTCGCCCGCCTTGGCGGGGCCGGAGTTACGCTGCGCACTCGGTGCCGCTGGCTCGGCTGGGCGGGCGAGGCAGTAAGGATCGAGACACCTGAGGGCGAGGTGTTGCTGCACCCGGACGTCGCCGTCCTGGCGCTCGGCGGCGGCACTTGGCCGCGTCTTGGCTCGGACGGGCGCTGGACCGAGGCCGTTCGTGAGGCCGGGATCGCGGTGCGCCCGCTTAGACCATCCAATTGCGGGCTACGTATAGGCTGGTCAGCGTTGTTCCGGGATCGCTTCGCAGGGCTTCCGCTTAAGCGGGTGGCGATCACGCATCAGGATCGGACAGTCTTGGGCGAGGCTATGATCGATCGGGACGGGCTGGAGGGTGGCTCGCTGTATGCGCTTTCTGCGGCCGTGCGAGATGAGTGTGCACGAGCCGGCGCCACTCCGATCACAATCGATTTCAGGCCGGACGTCGGCGTTGCGGCGCTTACCTCGATCCTTACCGATTGCGGCAGCTCCGCCAGTCTCGCCAATCGACTGCGCCGAGCCGGCCTGTCCTTGCCAGCCGCAGGCCTCCTGCGTGAGTTGCAGCACTTGCCTGCAGACCCTGCGGCACTGGCAGCCAGGATCAAGGCTGCGACATACATCGTCACCGGCGTGCAGGGCTTGGCACGTGCGATCTCGTCGGCCGGCGGTCTGGCCTTTGAGGAGTTGGATGACACGCTGATGGTCCGCCGCCGTCCCGGCGTGTTCGTGGCGGGCGAAATGCTTGACTGGGAGACGACGACAGGCGGGTACCTGCTTCAGGCATGCCTCAGCACGGGTCACTACGCTGCAGGCTCGGCGCTTAACTGGCTGGCTGCCGGTCGGCAGCACGACACCGACCCGGCACCCGCGACGGTTACGTCGTCAAGCGTGCCTTAAGCTTATCGAACAACTTCTGCGATAAGACCTTCTTGGTGACAAGTTCGTCCACGCTCTTATAGGGGCGACCCGCAATGATCTTGGCAGTACGCACCTTGCCGATTTGAGGCAGAGAGCCAAGCTCGGTGGAGGTGCCGGTGTTGATGTTCACGACGCTGGTCAAATCGGCTTTCGACGACTTGGCTGCTGTTTTCGTCTTGCTGGGCGGCGCGGTTGCCGGCTTCGTGGTTGAGCTAGTTGAGCCAGTCGTTGTTTGGGCAGTCGCGGTCAGTCCAGGCAGTAAGAGGCAGGCGGCAAGCAGCGCCGACGTGATACTGGGTAAGCGCATGGTGACCCTCCGCCAATGTGTGCCGACCCAGGCGAGGCCGACTCGTTCAGGACTCGTATCATCAATGCGGCGACGTGACGGGGTCAAGCGATGTGGCTGGGGTGACCGGACGGATGCGGCGCAAGGGCGACCTGCCGAGCAAGCTTTGTCCGGTCTGCCACCGAACGTTCAATTGGCGGCGCAAGTGGGCGAAGAACTGGGACGAGGTGCGTTACTGCTCAGAGGCCTGTCGGCGGGTTGCGCCGACAAGGAGGATTGCGTCGGACCCTTCCTGATCGATCCACTAGATCAGGCACAGCAAGCGAAGCTGCGATGTCAGGCTGTTGGAGGCGCCCACTTGGTCGGTCATGCCCTCCGACAGGTCCGGTGGGGCTGCGGCGGGTTCTAGGTAGCGCCAGCCCTGGAAAGCCTTTAAAGGTCGCGGGTCAACGAGAGTGAGCGCTGCATCCAGCCTGAGATCCGTGCAAGCCCTACCATCATCATGCGTCGCGGCCACAATGCCGACGACAGGTTGGCGGACCAGAATAAACCCGCCGATTACCCAATAGATCGATCCGCCATCGATGATCTCGCCGGCCCGGCGGGGAAAGCTGCGCGTACGATGCCGCAAGGGTGGCAGTCGCCTGGCATGCTCGGCCTGCCATTGCCGAAGATGAGCCACGTTCCGGGCACCGACCGCGAGCTTGACCAGGTGAAGCATCAAACTTTCCGGTCGGAGATCACTGGTGAATGGATGGTGAGGTCATCCTAGGGTGACGCAGCGTGAGCCTCTGCTCGCCGCATCAGGCGCAAGAAGTTACCGCCCCAAAGGGCGCTAATTTCATGTGCCGAGAAGCCCCGCTTGACGAGTTCCGCGGTGACGTTGCCACTTTGAGACGCATCGCGCCAATCCTTGAGCGCGCCGCCGCCATCAAAATCTGAGCTGATACCAACATGCGCGAGGCCACAACGGTCGACCACGTACGCGATGTGATCGACAAGGTCGGCTACTCCGACGTCGTCAATGCGGCCTTTCGGCCGCAAGAAGTAGGGCATCGCGGTGATCTGGATGAGGCCTTCGCCATCGCGCAGGGTATCGAGCTGAACATCGTCCAGGTTACGCGGGTGGGGGCAGATGCGGCCAACGCAGGAATGCGTGGCGACGACAGGCACCTTCGACGCCATTGCAGCCTGCAACATCGACTTGCGCGATAGGTGCGAGACATCAACCAGCAGGCCGAGCCGGTTCATCTCAGCGATGGCGTCTCGACCCAGCCCTGACAAGCCGCCATGCAGTTCCTCCGGGTCACCAAGGTCTCGCCGGGGAATGGCGCTGTCCGCCAGGGCATTATGCCCGTTATGGCTGAGCGTGAGATAGACAGCGCCGACTGAGCGCATGCGCGCAAGCGCAGTGAGGTCGTCGCCTACGGCGTGACCATTTTCTACGGCGGGAACGACGGCCAGCACGCCGTCGCTCTTGGCAGCCTCAACTGCGTCGGCGGTCGAGCAGATGCGAGCGGAGAGGCCGGCCTCGGAGCGCCCCATGCTGCTGATCGCATCGAGCATAGCGAACGCGCGCTCGGCTGCCTGACGGAAGCCCTGCGCGTCACGCGGCCCTTGTGGAACGTAAGCGACGAAGCACCCCGCATCGAGTCGGCCGGCAAGCATCTTAAGCAAGTCGACATGGCGCTGCGTCGGCTGGAAAGGATCCTGATCATGCGGCCATGGAATATCAATGTGGCTATCAAGGGTGAGGCAGGCGCGGTGGATCGCCTCAGCGTCCATCATGAGCAGCTTATATCCTGAAAAGGCTTGAAGCAGGATCACTGGCCGTGGTGGCTCAGCAATCCTGTCTCAAGATGGTGTCCCCGGCGTGATTCGAACACGCGGCCCCAGGTTTCATCCCACTTCGGCTTTTGCCGCCACCTCTTAGAGAGATGTTCGTGGTCTGGACTATCCCTCCGCCATGGCCGTTATCGGCTTTAGGCGCCGCCCGTCTAGTCTCTACACCTTCCCGAACGTCGACTCGGGCTTGGCTCGGGATCGGCATGGCCGAGTGGCCGAAGCTTTCCCCGACTTTGAGCGGATCCGCTGCAGAGTTTCCACCCACAGCGCCCAATGATAAGGAAACCTGTGCTCTATCCGGCTGAGCTACGGAGACTCTAGTCGTAGTTAGCCTGGAAAAGATAGGCTTGCCTAGTCAGCTGCCAGCGCCATCGTATGCCGGGCCATGATGCGGCTGACGTAATCTTCAACGTCTTCGCCTACCTTATCGGCGTGCCCAGCGAACACGTGATCAGCGCCGGCATAGACACGATAATCGACCTGGACACCCTTTTGAGTGTTCAGCTTGTCCACCAACTTGCGCACAGATGGCTCCGGCACAAGCTCATCCGCATCCCCATGCAGCAGTAAACCCCCGCAAGGACAAGGAGCCAGGAACCCAAAATCGTAGTGGCTAGCCGGCGGCGCCACGCTAATCCAGCCGGATATCTCTGGCCGCCGCATCAGGAGCTGCATTCCGACAAAGGCGCCAAACTGATAGCCGGCCATCCACAGGCCGCCAGCCCCAGGATTGACCGTCTGCATCCAATCGAGCGCGGCTGCGGCGTCGCCAATCTCCCCCATACCGCCATCATAGCGTCCTTGGCTTCGACCAACCCCACGGAAGTTAAATCGCATGACCGAGAAGCCCATGCGTTGAAACGACTGATACATCGTGTAGGCAATCCGATTATTCATGGTGCCGCCATGCATCGGATGCGGGTGAAGTATCAACGCAAGCGGAGCGCCTGGATCTTTGGCATGATGATAGCGGCCTTCAAGCCGGCCATCAGGGCCAGCAAACATCACCTCGGGCATTGTAGACTTCGTTCTTTCATCGCCCCATGCCGGAGCGGCCAATGTTAATCGCCTCACCCTGCCGCCGGAGCAACTCGGCGCCATATCTGACCCATCGCAAACGACCAGGTCTTGTCAGGTGCTAGATCGTTCCTCTGGTGAGATAGAGCGTGCAGGTTTGGCGCGAGCTACGCTCGACGAACCTCTATATAAGCGTCCGCAGACGCGACTGATACTCAATTGTCGTGCAGCCGGCATGTTTCTGCCGCCAGTGCGAGTGTGTTCACAACCGGCTTAATGCTGACCAAAGATCCAAGCTGATGGCTGTCTACCTAGACGCGAACGCCAGTGAACCAATGCGACCGGAGGCAGTGCACGCCACGATGGCATCGTTGCACGAGGGGGGGAACCCCGCTTCGATCCACAGCGCCGGTCAGGCAGCGCGTCGACTTCTTGAGGCAAGTCGTAAGACGATAGCGCAGCGCCTTGGCGGCCAGGCCAGCAGCCTTGTATTTACCTCGGGCGGTACCGAGGCGAATAATCTTGCCATATCGGCGTTCGGAGCGTGCCGGCAGGTGATCTGCAGCGCGATCGAACACGATGCGATTCGGGCCGCCGTTGAGAACCCGCTGGTGGTGCCCGTCGATGGCGATGGCGTTATACGTCTCAACGTGCTGGAGACTATGCTGAACCGATCCGGGCCGGCACTGGTCTGCCTGATGCTGGCCAATAATGAGACCGGCGTCGTTCAGCCTGTCGCGGAGGCTGCACAGCTTTGCCTATCGGCGGGGGCGTGGCTGCACGTCGATGCGGCCCAGGCAGTTGGTCGTCTGCCGATCGATCTCAAGGCTCTCGGGGCGACGAGCCTGGCATTCTCAAGTCATAAGAGCGGCGGCCCTCCAGGCGTTGGCGGCCTTCTGGTGGACGAGTCCATGATCGTCGAGCCACAGATACGTGGCGGCGGCCAGGAACTGGGCCGGCGCGGCGGCACTCCAAACCTTGCGGGCATCGCCGGTCTCGCGGCCGCGTTGGCCGCCGAGGATGTCGACTACGCCGTCAGGCTGACCGGTTTGCGTGATCGGGTTGCTGTGGCAGCGACGCAGTTCGGCGCCGAAGTCTGTGGAGCAGGTGCCACGCGCTTGCCGAACACGGTTTGCCTCGCATTGGCCGGCGTCCGGGCCGACCTGCAGGTGATCATGCTGGACCAGATGGGCTTTGCTGTCTCTGCTGGAGCTGCCTGCAGTTCGGGCAAGATTTCACCTAGCCATGTGCTGCAGGCCATGGGCTTTGGAACGCGTGCAAGCGAGGCCATCCGGGTGTCCTTACCCTGGAACACGGATCCGGTGGACATCGATACCTTCATCGCGGCCTACCAACACATGATTGAACGAGTCCGATCGTGACACGTCGCTTCTCGGCTCGGCTCGAGGGTCAGCCGGACATCTACTTAGACAATCAGGCAACCACGCCCTGCGACCCCGAGGTTTTGGCGGCCATGCTGCCGTTCTTCACGGACGCATTTGCCAATGCTGCGAGCGAGGAGCACGCCGCAGGTCGTCGAGCGCGCGACGCTGTTGAGGAGGCGCGCGGTGAGGTGGCAGCCCTCATCGACGCCGAGCCGCGTGAGATCGTCTTCACATCGGGTGCCACAGAGGCCAACAACCTAGCGATCAAGGGGTATGCGCGGGCTCAGGCCATGGGTGATCAGCGTAAGCGAATATTGACCGCCAGCACGGAGCACTCCTGCGTTCTTGAGAGCGTCAAATCTCTTTGTTCAGAGGGGTTTAGCCCAATCGTGCTGCCAGTTTCTTCGACCGGTCTGCTCGACCCGGACGTCGTTGAAGCTGCACTGGCAACACCGACACTGCTGGTCAGCGTCATGGGAGCCAATAACGAGATCGGAGTGCTGCAAGACCTCGCCATGCTGGCAGCGCTGGCCACACGCCATGGTGCCGCCTTTCACAGTGACCTCGCGCAGTTGGCCGGCAAGCTGCCTGTGTCAGTGCGAGAGACGGGGTTAACAATGGCCTCACTGAGCGCCCACAAAATGTATGGACCGAAGGGCATTGGCGCGCTCTACATCCGTCGGCGTCCACGCACACGCCTGGCGCCACTCTTGTCGGGCGGCGCACAGGAGCGCGGCCTGCGTGCTGGTACTGCGCCCGTGCCGTTGATTGTCGGCTTCGGCGTCGCCGCGCGGCTCGCCAGGCGATCAATGACAACTGAGGCGCGTCGATTGACCGCCCTCCGCGAGCGGCTACACCGTGGCTTGAGGGCGGCCATTCCCGGGCTCTCGGTCAATGGCAGCGTTGACAGCCGCTTGCCCGGCAACCTCAACATCACCTTCCCCGATCGGCCCGCAGCATCAATGTTGGCTGCCTGTCCACGGCTCTGCATTTCTTCGGGGGCCGCTTGCTCGGTCGCGGAACTCTCGCCGAGCCATGTTCTCCGGGCGATTGGCCTAGGCGACGATGCATGTCGGCGCAGCTTGCGCATTGGCATCGGACGTCTTAACTCGGCCGACGATGTGGACCAGGCGATTGCCATGCTGATTGCCGCGCATGAGGCACCAGGAGCGCAAAGCAGCCTGCCGCTCCGTCAACGACCGTTAGCCGCGACCGGGGCCTAAATCTATGGCGAAAATGGTTTTTGTCGATCGAGACGGGTCCCGGCGCGAGGTGGACGCAGCGATCGGGTTATCGGTCTTAGAAATCGCTCACAAGCACGGCGTTGATATCGAAGGGGCCTGCGAAGGCTCGCTCGCTTGCTCGACATGCCATGTGATTGTCGATCCTGCCTGGTATGCGAAGCTCACCAAGCCGACCGAAGACGAGGAGGACATGCTCGACCTCGCCTTCGGCCTTGAGAAGACTTCCCGGCTTGGCTGCCAGATCGTGCTGACGGAGGCGCTCGATGGCTTGACGGTGCGTGTGCCGAGCGGCAGCAGAAATCTGCTCGACTGAGGATTCGTGAGCGTCGTTGTGGCAATGTCGGGCGGTGTTGATAGCAGCGTCGTAGCCGGGCTTCTGCAGGAAGCGGGTGAGCATGTCATCGGCGTCACACTGCAGCTTTCCAGCAAGGCGCCAGCCGCACGCGGTCGGGCCAGGAGCTGCTGCGCCAGTCGCGATGCACAGGATGCTCGGGCTGTGTCAGATCGGCTTGGTATCGCGCACTATGTCGTCGATGCGGAGAAACGCTTCGAGCAGACCGTCATCGAGCCGTTTGCCGAAAGCTACGCTGCTGGTGAGACCCCGGTCCCGTGCATACAATGTAATCAGGGCGTCAAGTTCACCGACCTGCTCGGGATTGCTCGCTCGCTGGGTGCCACCGCGCTGGCCACCGGCCACTATGTGCGTCGCGTTGAGGGCGAACACGGCGCCGAAATGCACAGACCGATCGATCTGGATCGTGATCAAAGCTGGTTCTTATTTGCGACGACGCCGGCGCAGCTTGCCTTCGCACGGTTTCCTCTCGGCGACTTCGATGACAAAGCGAGGGTGCGGGACCAGGCGAGGCGGCTTGGCTTGGCGGTGGCGGAGAAGGCGGACAGTCAAGACATCTGCTTCGTGCCGGATCGCCGACATGCCGAGCTCGTTGGCAAGCTCCGTCCGGAGGCGTTGCTAGCTGGCAATATCGTCTCAATCACGGGCGAGGTGCTCGGCCGCCACTCGGGCATCGCACGGTTCACGATCGGCCAGGCCCGTGGGCTTGGGTTGGCCGGTACTGCCGGTGAGCGGTCTGTCGTGGTCGCTATCGAGCCAAAGACCCGTCGGGTTGTGGTTGGACAGCGATCCAGCAGCGGCGTGCGGACATTGCGGCTGCGCGACGTCAACTGGCTAGGATGGCCTGGGGTCTCCCGCTTTGATTGTAGCGTGCGCCTTCGCGCCCGTGACGTCATGCGTGAGGCTGTTGTCAAACTCGATGGTGACCGGGCGGACGTCACGCTGCACGAGGCAGCACTTCCGGCACCCGGCCAGGCCTGTGTGTTTTATCAGGGTAGCCGGGTTCTAGGCGGCGGCTTCATCGAGCGCGCGTGACGCTTAGCCGTCCAGGACCGCACCGATCAGGAACTCTCGATTGCCTTCTGGCCCGGTTATCGGGCTTTGGTGAACGTCAAGTACGCGCCACCCGGGCTGCGCTGACCACCAGCTATGGACTTCAGCGCACACACGGGCATGGACATCCGGATCGCGAACCACGCCCTTGCGGCCTACATCGGCATATCCTGCCTCAAATTGGGGTTTGATCAGCGCGATGGCCCAGCTGGCGGGCGCACATACGGCGAGGCAGGCTGGCAACAACGTGCGCAGACCTATGAAACTGGCGTCGCAAACGAGCGCAGTGACGTCCTCTCCAAGATTGTCCTTCGTAAGATGTCGAGCGTTAAGACGCTCATGGACCACGACGCGAGGGTCTGTTCGTAGCCGCCATGCAAGCTGCCCATGCCCGACGTCGACGGCATGCACTCGGGTCGCGCCGTGCGCGAGCAGGACGTCGGTGAAGCCGCCTGTCGAGGCTCCCACGTCGAGCGCGACGCGAGCAAGAGGGTCAAGGGCGAACACGGCAAGGCCGTGCGCGAGCTTCAGCCCGCCGCGACTGACCCAGGGGTGATCCGGGCCATTCAGGCTCAAGGTGACATCATCGAGCACTTGATCACCTGGTTTAGAGATCCGCCGGTCGCCGCACATGACCCGACCAGCGAGGATGAGTGACTGCCCACGTGCACGGCTTTCGACCAAGCCGAGATCGACAAGGCGCTGATCAGCACGAACTTTACGCTTGCCTGGCATGGTTGCTCCACCTCGTCCGGCGACCCGCGCACGCCGCGCCGTCGTGCCAACCTTCATCACCGGCGAGCTGATGTCCGAAGCAATCACGATGGGGCTGTGACTATTTAGCAACATTCTACTCGGGGACTTCGGATCTGGGCTGCGGCGTCGTGAATTCGCGCGTTTACTCTTTATGGACTAGCATGAGTCGTGCTGGACGTTTGTGGCAGTGTCCCGTGCAGTCGCAGGCGCGGCGGGTCCGTCTAACGTCTTGTTTGAAAAGGAAGCAAGTTTGGCCGTTCCTATGATGCAGGTGCTGCGTGTCGGCGCTTATGTAGTAAAGCAGCACCTTGCCCGTCGGGCTCGTTACCCGCTGGTGCTCATGCTGGAGCCGCTCTTCCGTTGCAATCTTGCGTGCTCCGGCTGCGGCAAGATCGACTACCCGGCGCCCATCCTCAACCAGCGTCTATCGGTTGAAGAGTGTTTGTCGGCGGTCGACGAATGTGGCGCGCCGGTCGTCGCGATCGCCGGAGGCGAGCCGCTACTGCATCGAGAAATGCCCGAGATCGTCGAGAAAATACTGGCCAAGAAAAAGTTCGTCTATCTTTGCACAAACGCGTTGCTGCTCGACAAGAAGATGGACCTCTTCAAACCGAACCCGTTCTTCAGCTGGGACATCCATTTGGACGGCGACAAGGAGATGCACGACCACGCGGTCAGCCAAGAAGGCGTCTTCGAGAAGGCAGTCGTGGCTATCCGCCGTGCCAAGGAGCGGGGGTTCCGCGTGTCGATCAACTGCACCCTGTTCGACGGCGCTCAACCCGACCGGGTCGCAAACTTCTTCAACGACGTCATGGCAATGGGCGTTGACGGTATCATGACGTCACCCGGCTATGCATATGAGCGGGCGCCAGACCAATCGCACTTCCTGAGCCGGCAGAAGACCAAGCAACTGTTTCGAGACATCCTTACCCTCGGCAAGGGGAAGAAGTGGAAGTTCACCCAGTCACCTTTGTTCATGAACTTTCTTGCCGGCAACGAGGCGTATAAGTGCACGCCATGGGGTAAGCCGACTCGAAACGTCTTCGGTTGGCAGCGCCCGTGCTACTTGCTCGGCGAAGGTTATACGTCGACCTTCGCCGAGTTGATGGCTGACACTGCCTGGGATGATTACGGCACCGGCAACTACGAAAAGTGCGCTGACTGCATGGTGCATTCCGGCTACGAAGCCACCGCAGTGGTCGACGCGGTCAAGAGCCCGATCAAGACGATGATGGTGGCGCTGAGAGGTCCTAAATTGACGGGCGACATGGTTGAGGAGATCGATCTGTCTAAGCAGCGATCGGCTGATTACGTTTTCAGCGAGCACGTCGACCAAGCGTTGACCAAGATTAGCCGATCGAAGAGTGCAAAACTCGTGGGCGCCGCCGAGTAGCTAGTTGCTCTGCCAGTTCGCGAGAGGTTTCGCGAACTGGCAATCAATGACTATGTTTTGCGGGCCGTCGCTCCTTCACACGCTGAGCTGCGTCTGCTTGTGTTGCTACTTCGGACAGCTTGTGCTCAAGGAAGGCCGTTACGGCCATCTCCTCCGCACTTAGTGTTCCCTTAGCTGTAGCCGTATCGGTGAGCACCTCCGCAGCACGGTCGGCTAAGCCAGCCACCAGTGATCCATCGAGATAGCCCTCGAAGATCGCGGGATGAATATAGCACTTCCGACAAATTGCTGGCGTGTTGCCCAACAGCTTGGAAACAGCTTCGATCGCGTTTAGAACGTTCTTCTTAGCTCGGGCTTTGCTGTCGAAGGCCTCAAACTCCTTCAGTGCAAGAGCCGCAAGGTTTGTCGCGGCCCAGGTACGAAAGTCTTTCGCAGTGATGTTCTGCCCCGTCACCTCATGCAGGTAGCTGTTGACGTCGTCGGATCCGATGGCGTGCCGGCCACCATCCGCGTCGAGGAACTGGAAGAGCTCTTGCCCCGGTAGATCGTCCAGACGCTTAACGATGTTGGAGAGCCGCCTGTCGGTAAGTTCGATATGACGCTGGATGCCATGCTTGGCGCGGAAGTCTAATGTGACACGGCTGCCGGCGACCTTGACGTGGCGATGCCGTAGTGTTGTCAGGCCAAAGCTGTTGTTGGTGCGCGCATACTCTTCATTCCCGATGCGCGCCAGGCTGCGCTCAAGCAGGCGCACGATCGCGGCAACGACTTTCCGCTTCGGCATCCCGGCAAGTCGAAGATCATGATCGACGCGCTCGCGTATGAGTGGCAGCTGAGCGCCAAATATCAGCATTTTGCCGTATTTGGCTTCGTCGCGGACTTCTCGCCAACGTGCATGGTAACGATACTGCTTCCGTCCTCGAGCATCACGACCTGACGCTTGCAAGTGGCCGTTAGGATCCTTGCATATCCACACGTCCGTATAGGCTGGCGGCACAGCAAGCTTGTTGATCCGTTCGATCTCGTGTGCGTCGGTGATTTGTGCGCCTCTGACATCGCGATACACAAAGCCATGCTCTGTCGCCTCACGCCTGATCCCCGGACGGTCATCCTGAACATAGTGCAGTTTAGCCGCACGAGCTGCGGCCCGAACGTCTAGCAGGTCAGTTCCGCGCGGCTCCTCGTTACGTGCGTCTCCGTCCATGCAACTTGCTCCAAGGCTCGCGAGACAACAGCGTTTGGCGTTGACGGTTGCAGAGCTTAGTCATCGCTACGTCTTGCTAGCACCTCGCGGCGACCAACGTGGTTCGCCTGGCTGACCACACCCTCCTTCTCCATCTGCTCGATGAGTTTGGCCGCGCGATTGTAGCCGATGGAAAGATGGCGCTGGATGAAGCTGGTACTGGCCTTCCCTTCTCGGGAGACTAGAGCAACGGCCTGGTCAAACAGGCCCTTCTCACCGTCGCTGGCGCCGGCGATGCCTGTGAGCACCGGGCCATCATCCTCGTCGGGCTGCTCGGTTACCTCCTCAAGATAAGCCGGCTCGCCTTGATCCCTCAGAAAGGCGACAACATCCTCCACCTCGCGATCGGTGACGAATGGCCCATGAACGCGTGCAATCCGGCCTCCACCGACCATATGCAACAGGTCACCTTGACCGAGCAGCTGCTCAGCGCCTTGCTCGCCCAGGATCGTACGGCTGTCGAACTTGCTGATGACTTGGAAGCTGATCCGCGTCGGGAAATTTGCCTTGATCGTTCCAGTGATAACGTCGACCGACGGTCGCTGCGTCGCCATAATGACATGGATGCCCGCTGCTCGCGCCATTTGTGCCAGCCGCTGCACGGTCGCCTCTATCTCTTTGCCGGCGACCATCATCAGGTCCGCCATTTCGTCAATGACAACCACGATGAACGGCAAAGCCTCGAGCGCGAGCGGCTGATCTTCAAAGGTCGGCTTGCCGGTCTCGCTGTCAAAACCGGTCTGCACCCGACGGGTCACGATCTCGCCCTCGGCGCGGGCAGCAGAGACGCGTTCGTTGTAGCCGCCGATGTTGCGCACGCTGAGCTGGCTCATCGCCCGATAGCGCCGCTCCATTTCGCGGACCGTCCATTTTAGGGCCGTGACCGCCTTCGCCGGCTCGGTCACGACCGGCGCCATCAGGTGCGGAATGCCTTCGTAGACCGACAGCTCAAGCATTTTCGGGTCGATCAGGATCAGCCGGCACTGCTCGGGCGATAAGCGATAGAGCAAGGACAGGATCATTGCATTGATGCCGACCGACTTGCCGGAGCCGGTCGTGCCGGCAATCAGCAGATGCGGCATCTTGGCGAGGTCGGCGATAACGGCCGCGCCGCTGATGTCCTTGCCCAGCGCCAGGTTCAGGCGACCAGGATTGCGCATCCAGTCGTCACCAAGGAGCTCGGACAGGAACACGGTCTCTCGCCTTGCATTGGGCACTTCGATGCCGATGGCGTTGCGGCCCGATACCGTAGCGATGCGAACGGCGCTGACCGATAAGCTTCGGGCAACATCGTCGGCAAGGCCGATCACACGTGCTGATCGTATCCCAGGCGCAGGCTCCAGCTCATACAGCGTGACCACCGGTCCAGGCCGGATCTCGCGGATGGTCCCTTGTACGCCATAGTCGGCCAGCACGGATTCGAGCAACCGAGCGTTGTTCTCAAGTGATTCTTCGCTCGGACCGCCCGCAAGGCGTGTTGGCGCTGCTGCCAGCAACGATAATGGAGGTAAGGTCCAACCGTCCTCAGGAAGGGCAAGGCTGCTCTGCTGTGGTTGGCTCACGGTTCGCGGCAGCACCGGGATGCGCAGTCGCGTCTTGTTGATCGGCGTTAGTTTCGCAGGCGCTGCAACTTGAGCCCGCGTGTCCGCTGAACGAGCGCTGCTGGGTGAAAACGGCGCGGCGGACGCCTTGAGCGGCAGTGGTGCCGCTTCAGGCGGCTCGGCTTCATCCATCGGCCGTCCAGCCAAGCTAGGTAGGTTTTCGCTAAGTCGACCGACAAATACGCCAACGCGGCGGCTGCTATTTAGCGAGCGGCGGGCTGCGACGCCAGCGCCTCGGCTAGCGGCTCGCCAGTCACGTCGCGTCAGCCCCAGGCAGAGCAAGCTGCACAAGAGCCCGAGCGCCATCACCAGCAAGAGGCTAGCGCTCGCGCCCGCTGGGCCGGCGACGACCAACCCGACGTGGCGAAGATGGTTGGCGGCAGCGAAGCCGACCGTTCCACCCGAGCCGGCTGTGCTAGGCCAAGTCGACGTTCGTCGCGTCAGCGCCGGTATTGCAAGTGGCACCGACGCAAGTGCAGTCGCAATGACGGGAAGCGCGGCGCATAAGCCGCCGACACGCAGACCGGCGCGTCCAAGCTGCCCGTGCCGTGCGATCCGCCAGGCCCAAGCCAGCATCGCCAAGCCCGGAAGCATACCGGCCAGACCAAAACCTTGAAGAAGCAGGTCCGAGAGCAGCGCGCCCGGTGCTCCAGCAATGTTGGTGGGAACCAGCGACGTCGCAGTGTCGAAAGAAGGGTCACGAGGATTGTAGGTGCCGAGCGCAAGCAGCAGCAGAATACCTGAAAGACAAAGCAACAGGCCGAACATCTCGCTCAGCCGCCGCCGGGCAAGCGCCCGCAGCGTCGGCGAGACAAAACGTCGTGGTTCCAAATGGCTGTGGGTGACGCCTGACATCATGGCTCCGGGCAAGTGGCGGCTCGTAGTCGCACGTCATGCAACACGTGAAGTGTATGCCACAACCAGTTCTTACGCCACGTCAAACAGTCAGGCAGGCAGCAGCCTATAGAGTGTGGTGTGACGTTCCTCGCGGTCTTCCAGCTCCAGGCTCGTCGGCACGGAGTAGCTTACGATCGGCGTCAAACCTGATTTCGGCAGGTAGGCGCGACCTGGATCGGCGATCCACACTTCAGCATGTACGGCGAGCCGCTGTAGCCAGGGTATGATCCGCCTGGCCATCGGTGCCTCGTAGCAGATGTCTCCGCACAGGATCAGGTCCCACCGGCAAGAGCAGCCGACCAGGTCCTTTTCGCTCGTGGTGACAGCAAGACCGTTCAGCCTCGCATTGAATGCGATCGCGGCGACTGCAAGCGGGTCGATCTCGGCCGCCTCGACGTGCTTGGCGCCGGCTCGGCTGGCCGCAAGCGCAGCCAGGCCACAGCCGGCGGCAAAGTCCAGCACACGCCGTCCGCGCACGGCGTCAGGCTGATCGATCATGAAGCGCGCCAGAGCCTGTCCGCCCGGCCATGCAAAGGCCCAAAAAGGCGGTCCGACGTTAGATTGCTCCAGCGCCGCCTCGCTGGCCTGCCAGATCGGCGTGATCTCGGTTGCGAGCATCAAACTGAGCTCCGGCACGAGCGCCGCCGATCCGACGCTTGTGTTACCGCGAATGAAGGCTTCCGCCTGCATCAAGCCAAGCCGAGTAGAAGGCTTAGAGCGATTGCCAGGCCAACCTCGCGGTTGGACTTGAACAGGGACAGGCACAGCCCAGGCTTCGTGATGTCGAGACGACGGACTTGTCGTGCAAGCAACAGGCCCGGAAGGGGCAGGGTCAGCCAGAAGCCGAGCGACATGCCTCCACACCAGCCCGCGACGCACAGGAATATCATGGTGAAACCGTAGCAGCCGGACAGGAACAATCGCGCCGATGCGGCAAACCGCCGCGACGTTGAGCGAATGCCAACCAGCGCGTCGTCCTCTATATCTTGAAACCCATAGATCGTGTCGAAGCCGAGGTCCCATGCGATAGCGGCCGCATAGAGGCTCAAGCCGGCCCACCCGGCGCTACCCGTCGCAGCGATCCAACCGAGCCACGCGCCGTAGCCAAAGGTGAAACCAAGCACGAGTTGCGGATACCATGTGACCCTTTTGGCAGCAGGATAGACAGCCACAAGCGCCAGGGATGCCGTTCCCCAGCGTTGCGCCGCGTGGTTTAGCTGTAGCAGCACGGCAAGTCCTAGGCTGAGCAGGATCATCAGCAGTATAAGCGCTTGCTGCACATTGAGGGTACCCGAGGCAAGTGGCCGCTTTGCCGTGCGGGCGACGAGCCGATCGAGACGACGGTCCCAGATGTCGTTCACCACGCAGCCAGCCGAGCGCATGACAATGCTGCCGACGCCAAAGAGGACGACGAGCACCAACGAACGTCCGACTGTCAGGGTTATGAGGGAGCGAGCAAGTAGGATGCCCCAAAGTCCTGGCAGGAAAAGCAGCCAAATACCTATCGGCCGATCCAGGCGCATGAGCTGCCAGTAGGGGTGCAAGCCGCGTTTGGGCACCTGCCCGGCGCCGCGATGGTCGGGCGCTGAGACCACTGGTGCTATGATCGGGCCGACATCAGGCAGGTGAACATGGGAAGAGTATCCTCGACTCGGCCGCGGCTGTTCGTCGAAGCCGACCTCCTCTACGACGTTTCGATTCCCCTTTCGAGCGCGCAGGCGCATTATCTTGGCGCGGTTCTGCGTCGCGAGCTTCGTGACGAGGTGCGGCTGTTCAATGGTCGCGATGGCGAATGGTCGGCCACAATCAGCATACTGGAGCGTGGCCGAGCTGAGGTTCGGACCACCAAGGCTCTTAGACTGCAAGGCCGCGAGCCAGGTCTGGTGCTGGTGCATGCTGTGCTGAAGCGGGACGCGTCGGAGCTGATCATGCAGAAGGCGACTGAACTGGGCGTCACGCAGGTGCAGCCGGTCCTGACGGAGCGCAGTCAACGCGCGCCGGCTAACATGACGAGGCTGGCGGCCATCGCGATTGAAGCAGCCGAGCAGAGTGAACGCTTGGCGGTGCCATCCATCGCGCTGCCGTGCCCGCTTCCGGAACTGCTGGACACTTGGCCATCGGATCGCCCGCTTGCTGTCGCCATTGAGCGGAGCGGCACTCGCCTCACGCCCGTCCGAGCGGATGCGCTTCTGATTGGCCCCGAGGGTGGTTTCTCCCCCCAGGAGCTTGACGCGACCACCCGTCACCCCTTTGTTCTGCCGATATGCCTTGGTCCAACCGTGCTACGGGCAGAGACCGCGGCGATCGTCGGCCTGACCTTGCTGTTGGCAGGGCGCCCGCCCGGCGACAGCTACTCCCTGTAACCGGCACGTATCCTTAGAGAGGCCGATGTCAAACCCGGGAGATGAGGACACCACGCCGATCGTGTCGGTGCGCCAGCTGGCCGATTACATCGCAGAGGGGTGCAAGCCGGCTGCGGAGCATCGTATCGGCACCGAGCATGAGAAGTTTGGCTTCCGACGTTCGACTCACGCGACCAGCTCGGCATTTACCGCACCGCCCTATGAGCCCGATGGCATCCGAGCGACGTTGCTGGGCATCGCCGAGCGTGGATGGACCCCGATCAATGAGAACGGAACAACGATCGGCTTGAAGCAAGGTGGGGCGTCTGTCTCGCTGGAGCCGGGCGGGCAGTTGGAGCTGTCGGGCGCTCCCCTGGAGACCTTGCACGAGGTCGAGAACGAGTTGCTGCGACATTACGAGGACGTGCGAGTGGCCGCAGCGCCCCTCGACCTTGGCTTTGCGCCCCTCGGCTTTCATCCTCTGGCCAGTCGCGCCGAGATCCCGTGGATGCCTAAGTCTCGCTACGCGATCATGCGGCGTTACATGCAGCTGACTGGGCAGCTTGGTCTGGACATGATGCAACGGACCTGCACCGTGCAAGTCAATTTGGATTACGCCTCCGAAGAGGATATGCGGCGAAAGCTCCGTGTCTCGATGTTGTTGCAGCCAGTCGCAACGGCACTATTCGCCAACTCTCCATTTACGGAGGGACGTCCCAACGGCTTCTTGTCAGCGCGAGCCAACGTATGGACGGATACGGATGCCGATCGCACCGGCATGCCCGCCGTCATGCTGGAGGCGGACTTTGGCTTCGAACGCTATGTCGACTGGCTTCTTGACGTGCCTATGTATTTTCTGTTCCGAGATGGTCGCTACATTGACGTGGCAGGGGCCTCGTTCCGGGACTTCATGGCTGGACGGCTGGCAGCAGCGGGCGGCCGGCAGGCGACAGTCGGTGATTTTGCAGACCACATGACGACGGCGTTCACAGAAGTACGCCTGAAGCGATTCCTGGAGATGCGGGGCGCCGATGCCGGACGCGCCGACATGATGCTGGCGCAATCAGCGCTCTGGGTTGGCTTGCTTTACGATCCTGCGGCCCTCGAGGCAGCGTACTCACTTGTCTGCAGCCGTCCTTGGCAGGAGTTTTCTGCCCTCCGCGAGGTCGTTCCAAGGCAGGGTCTGTCAGCGGCTTGGCGGGGTAGCACGCTGCGCGACTTGAGCGGTGACATGGTTGAGATCGCACGCGGCGGCCTCGCCGCTCGTGCTCGTCCTGGACCGGACGGGATGGATGAGCGTCGCTTCCTGGAGCCGCTTCGTTCCATCGCGGCGGGTGCTCCAACGCAGGCCGAAGTCTGGTTGGAGCGTTATCACCATGCCTGGGCCGGCGACGTCAGCCGTATTTTGGAGGAAGCGGCGATCTAACGAGCGGCCTCGTTAGCCCTGATGATTAGATGGTCTTGGCCACAACCAGGCAGCGCCGCGCACGCCAGAGCTGTCGCCATAACGATTTTGCAGAATAGGCGTCACGACATCGTCGGCTATGACGTTCCGCGCCATCAGACGGGGCAGGACGTCATACAGGTGCTGCATGTTGGACAGGCCACCGCCGAGCACGATGGCATCAGGGTCAATCAGGTTAACAACCTGAGCCAGCCCACGGGCCAACCGATCGGCATGTCGTCTAAGCCCCGCACCGGCCGCAATGTCACCGGCGGCGGCTCGGTCAGGCAATCCGCTTGCGTCCCAATGTCCTGGACCGTCACAATCCGCTGCCAATGACGGCCCGGCCACGAAGCGCTCGAGGCAGCCGACGTTGCCGCAGAAGCAGGTTGGCATCGGGAACTCGTCCTGGCGCGGCCATGGCAGGGGATTATGGCCCCACTCGCCGCCAACGCGATGCAATCCGTCCAATAACTTGCCATCGACGACGATTCCTCCTCCGACACCGGTGCCGATGATGACGCCGAACACGACTCGCTTGCCAGCCGCAGCACCGTCTACAGCCTCGGACAGGGCAAAGCAGTTAGCATCGTTTTGCACCCGTACGGCCCGACCCAGCGCGTGGGCCACGTCGACATCAAACCTCGTGTCGTTAAGCCAGGTTGTATTAGCGTTTTTGATCCGAGCGGTGACCGGGTCGATCGCCCCCGGGATACCGATGCCGACGGTCAGCACGGCGTTGAGGTGGGTCTCCGCCAATTCGACCAGATCGCGCACGACGGTCACAGCGGCCGGGTAGTTACCAGGATTGCGGGCGCGACGTCGCCAGATGACGTCACCAGCCAGATCAAGAACTGCCAATTCGATCTTCGTGCCGCCGAAATCCACACCAGCCTGTAGGATCCTCATGCCTTCTTTATGAGTAGGCTCGTGACTTGCCTCAAGTCTTGCCCGGGTTTGCAGAGGTGCTCCACCAGCGGCATAGTGTGGTGTGAGCGAGACAGTGCTTGATGTAAAAGGGCTACGGTGTCCGCTCCCCGTCCTGCGGGCTAACCGTGTCCTGCGCGACATGGCACCAGGGCAGCGCCTGCGGGTGTTGGCGACGGATCAAGCGGCCGCTGCCGATTTCCGCGCCTATTGCCGAGAAACCGGACATGCCTTGCTATCAACAAGCGAGGAGGGTGGCGTCTTGAGTTTCACCATTCGACGTGAGGGTGCCCGCTGATGGCTCGGGTCGCCCTGGTTTCACATCCTGCATGCCTGGACCATGATCCTGGACTGTGGCATCCCGAGCGGCCCGGTCGCCTTGCTGCGACCCTGGAAGCTCTCGCTCAGCCAGCCTTTACAGGCTTGCATCGCCATGCTGCGCCTTGCGCCAGCGATGAAGCGATCATGCTCGTGCATTCGCCGGCGCACCTTGCAACGCTGCGGCGCCTGCATGCTGCGGGCGGCCGGGTCGACATCGATCCTGACACAGTGCTCATGGAGACAAGCCTGGAGGCGGCGCTAAGAGCTGCTGGCGGTGGCGTGCACGCGGTCGACCTCATCATGTCAGGCTCCGTAGAGCGTGCGTTTGTGGCCATCCGACCGCCCGGCCACCACGCCGAGCCCGCAGCAGCCATGGGTTTCTGCTTGCTGAACAATGCTGCGATTGCAGCGCGTTATGCTGTGACGCACCATAAGCTTCCGCGTGTGGCTATCGTCGACTTCGATGTGCACCATGGCAACGGTAGTCAGACGATCTGCGCGACAGACACAAACCTGCTTTATGTCTCCAGTCATCAGATGCCCTGCTACCCGGGCACTGGTGCGCGTGAAGAGACCGCGGGCGGTCGCCTCGTGAATATGCCGCTGGCTCCGGGCAGCGGTTCAAAACAGTTTAGAGCAGCCTGGGCCGCAACTGGCCTGCCGGCTCTCGCCGCCTTTGCGCCATCGTTTTTGGTGGTCTCTGCCGGCTTTGACGCCCATTTGGACGATCCACTCGCTCAGCTAAGACTGCAGATCGAGGATTTCGTCTGGCTCACTAGGTCTCTCGTCGAGCTCGCGAACACCTGCTGTGCCGGCCGCATCGTCTCGCTGCTAGAGGGTGGTTATGACCTGCACGCCCTTGCCGCCGGCGTGTCCGCCCATGTCATCGCCTTGATGCAGGATTGAACTAGGGCTAAGTGACGCGCTGCCGGCCGTCGTGGCTGCGTCCTTGCCGCTACAGTGTGGCTCCATTGTGCGAGGGGCGCTTCCTGATCGCCGTAAGGCGCGTTACCACCAGACGCAGGACACGAGGTTGCTTGATGTCGGAGCCTATCTCGAGCCTGTCGTTCGAGGATGCGCTTTTCGAGCTCGAGACGCTGGTTAAGAGTTTAGAGGGAGGGCAGCAGAGGCTTGAAGATGCCATCGGCTGCTACGAGCGTGGCGCTGACTTGCGTCGGCATTGCGCCACCAAGCTGGCTGAGGCGGAGGAGAGAATACAAACAATTGTCGGCAGCACTGAAGGCGCCATGGCGACAGGCGCTGGAGACCCAGCGTGACGTATTCCGACGTCATTTCCGCTCCGTCCGGGGCGCTTCAAAGCTCGTTATTGGCGGCGGCCAGCGTCATTGAGCGCACGATCGACGCATTGCTGCCTCCAACAAACCAGTCTGAAGGGCGCCTGATTGACGCGATGCGCTACGCCAGCCTCGGTGGCGGTAAGCGACTGAGGGGCTTTCTCGTGATGGAAGTTGCGGCCCTGCTTGGTGGCGCGCCGGCGGCGAGCGCGAAAGTAGCAGCGTCTGTCGAGATGCTGCACGCTTACTCGCTAGTTCATGACGATCTGCCAGCGATGGACGACGATGACATGCGCCGTGGCCACGCCTCAACGCACCGTGCTTTTGATGAGGCGACTGCCATTCTCGCAGGCGACGCTTTACAGGCAATGTCTGTTGAAATCATCGCCGATCTTGATGGCGAGGTCGACCCGATGGTGCGATGCGAGCTTGTTCTTGCTTTGACCCGAGCAGCCGGCATGCAAGGAATGGTCGGCGGGCAGATGATTGATATGCAGACCGAAGGAGACATCGTGTCAATCCATGATGTTATGCGGCTGCAATCGATGAAGACCGGATGCTTGATTCAATACAGTGCTGAAGCAGGCGCGATCCTGGCGGGCGCCGATCAGTCGACGCGGAACCGCGTTAGAGAGTATGGTCGGGCGCTGGGCGCAGCGTTTCAGATCGCGGATGATGTGCTTGACACTGTTGGCGATGCTCAAACGCTAGGGAAGACAGCAGGCAAGGATAGGGCCGCCGGCAAGGCCACTGTGGTAAGCGTGCTTGGTGTGGAGGAGGCCCGTGCAGAAGCGCATTCGCTCGCCAATCACGCTTGTAACCAGCTGACAGTCTTCGATGATAAGGCCGACTTGCTACGGCTACTGACGCAATACGTAGTCGAGCGTAGGAATTGACGAGATGAACCATCTGCCGGCTTCGTCTAGTGGATCTCCCAGAGTCACCGTAAGTGGTGGTCCGGCGACTCCGTTGCTTGACCGCGTGAACTTACCCTCTGACATGCGGAACTTCTCCACCGAGCAGCTTATACAATTGGCGGAAGAGTTGCGCGCTGAGACGGTCGACGTCGTGTCGACTACAGGAGGGCATCTTGGTGCCAGCCTTGGGGTCGTCGAGCTGACGGTCGCCATACATGCCGTTTTCGACACGCCTTCCGACCGGCTCATTTGGGACGTCGGTCATCAGGCATATCCCCACAAGATATTGACTGGTCGCCGGGAGCGTATTCGGACCTTACGCCAACCTGGAGGCCTCTCCGGGTTTACTCGCCGTTCCGAGAGCGAATATGACCCTTTTGGTGCTGCACATTCTTCCACGTCGATCTCGGCCGGTCTTGGGATGGCGGTGGCTCATGAATTGCTCGGGCGAGCCGATCAGCACGTGATAGCGGTGATCGGCGACGGCGCGATGAGCGCTGGGATGGCCTACGAGGCGATGAATAACGCTGGAGCGCGCCACTCCCGGCTACTTGTTATCTTGAACGACAACGAGATGTCGATTGCTCCGCCGGTCGGGGCGATGAGTTCTTACCTGTCGCGCTTGATGTCCAGCCGTAGTTTCCTTAGCCTTCGCGAACTCGCAGGCAAGATGGCGAAGCGTTTTCCCCGCGGCATCGAGCGCACGGCGCGCCGAGCTGAAGAGCTCGCTAGAGGGATGCTAACTGGGGGCACGCTTTTCGAGGAGCTTGGCTTTTACTACATAGGGCCGATCGATGGACACAACCTTGAGCATCTGTTGCCCATACTGCGAAATTTACGCGACGCAGAGGAAGCCGGGCCGATTCTACTGCACGTAATAACCCAGAAAGGGAAAGGCTACGCGCCGGCAGAGGCCTCTACCGATAAGTATCATGGAGTCTCGAAATTCAACGTTATTACTGGCGAGCAGGTCAAGTCTCCTGCTGGCCCGCCAAGCTATACAAGAGTATTTGCGGATGCCTTAGTCGATGAGGCCGAGCGCGATAGTGCGATTGTCGCGGTCACCGCCGCGATGCCGGCGGGAACCGGTCTCGACAGATTTGCCAAAAGGTTTCCGGACCGCTGCTTCGATGTGGGTATTGCCGAGCAGCACGCCGTGACATTTGCCGCTGGGATGGCAAGCGAGGGCATGTCGCCGTTCTGCGCGATTTATTCGACGTTTCTGCAGCGTGCTTATGATCAAGTGGTCCACGACGTTTCGCTACAAAACCTACCGGTGCGGTTCGCAATCGATCGAGCAGGTTTAGTGGGCGCTGATGGCGCCACTCACGCTGGCAGTTTTGACGTATCTTTCCTCGGTTGCCTTCCTGGTATCGTGATTATGGCACCGGCAGACGAGGCCGAGCTAATGCATATGGTTGCCACTGCGGCGATCATCGGCGATCGTCCCAGCGCGGTTCGATATCCCAGAGGCGAAGGCACCGGTGTCGTGCTTCCTTCTCACGGTAAGGCGCTCGAAATCGGTCGCGCACGGGTGATACAGGAAGGCTCGTCGGTCGCAATCGTCAGCCTCGGAACTCGGTTAGCGGACAGTAAGAGGGCCGCTGTCGCACTTGCCGCCCGAGGCTTTTCGACGACTGTCGTGGATGCCCGTTTCGCTAAGCCATTCGATAGCCGATTGGTCGAGCAACTTGCACGTCATCACGAGGTCCTAATCACAATTGAGGAAGCTGCTATCGGCGGCTTCGGCGCGATTGTTATGCATCATCTGGCATGGGCTGGCCTGCTCGAGAATGGTCTAAAGTTTCGCCCGATGGCACTCCCGGACCGCTTTATCGATCATAACAATCCCGCAGTGCAGATTTCAGATGCCGGCCTTTCCGCGTCTGACATTGTCGCTGTCGCGTTGCAAGCTTTGGGTCAAGGTCATAGTCGAACTACGGTCAGGCTGTGACCACACCTGGAGTGTTGAGCACAACAGTGTCCGCTATATTGTTCAGCGGCGCCTTGATGGCCGCACAGCCAGAGGGGCCTCCAAGTCCTGTGGCTATCCTCGACCAAGGCTTAACAAAGTTGCTGGTGACACCCACTACCGTGCCGTTCGCGCAACGCTACGCGGGTATGCTGCCGGCGATCGACCAGGCCTTCGATATGGGAGCCATTCTTCGGGCGATTGTTGGGCCAGGTTGGGCCAGTCTAAGTGCGAGTGATCAGCAGGCGTTGCTGACCTCGTTCCGCCGATACACGACCGTAAACTACGTGGTGAACTTCTCCGCAGGCGATGGAACAGTAATTAGTCTACAACCTGGAACTCAGCCAGCTGGTGTGGGCGAACTGGTGTCAACCCTCATTGTGCCGAGGTCAGGCGAGCCAACGAAGATAAGCTACGTAGTCAAGCCGATACAAGAGACATGGCGCATCACCGACGTATACCTAGATGGGACTATCAGTCAGGTAGCAGTGCAGCGCTCTGATTTTAGGAGTTTGCTTCAAGCTAACAGTGCCGGGCCGCTAATTGAGCGGCTCAACAGGAAGGTTGTCGAACTCTCGGGTGGGGCGCTGAAACCTTAATCATGGGGCCACAGCTAACAAGCGGCTTCGCTGTGTTTGCGGCACTCCTCGCGGTGCTTGGACTAACTCAGGTTGGCTTGGGTCGGCTCCGCTTGCAGCGATTTTTGAAATGCAGCAGCCAACCGCTTTTGGTCTACCCGGCAGTCACAATCTTGAAGCCGCTTCACGGTGATGAGCCAATGCTGGAAGAGGCCTTAGCGTCGTTTTGTTCGCAGCGGTATGTGCCATTGCAGATTATATTCGGTCTTCAGGACCCAGCCGACCCTGCGATCTCAACCATCGAAAGGCTTATTGCTCGCTTCCCAGCGGTCGAAATTAAGCTCGTCGTGAGCGAGGTCTCGCACGGGGCAAATCGCAAAATCTCTAACTTGATTAACATGCTTCCGTTGGCACGACATGATGTACTTGTAGTCGCCGACAGCGACATGCACGTTGCACCCGATTACATCCGCAGGGTTGTAGAGACGTTAAGTCTTACTAGTGTGGGCCTAGTAACGTCTTTGTATGTGGGCAAGGCCGCGTTCCCGGGCGTTGCCGGTCAGCTTGGCGCCGCCCACATCAACCACTCGTTTACACCAGGCGCCCTCATAGGTCGCCTTCTAGGTCGTCGGGACTGTCTAGGTGCTACGATGGCACTCAGACGCCAGATTTTGGAGATGGTGGGCGGATTCGAGGCGTTGGTTGATCATCTCGCGGACGATGCGGTGCTGGGGCGTTTGATCAACGGGATAGGTCTTGACGTTGCGCTTGCGCCTACGATGCCAGCGACAACGGTGGCGGAGAAGACGGGGTCTGACTTGTTTGCTCATGAACTGCGATGGGCTCGGACGATACGGTGCGTTGCGCCTATAGGGTTTGCCCTATCGATCATCCAGTATCCCTTCTTCTGGTTAACTGTAGCATTCCTATCGTCTGGCGGCGCGGCATGGTCGATCGGGCTGACCGTTATGGTCTGTCTGTTACGTCAAGCTATCGCTAGACAATCCGATAGCATTCTCGGAGCGCGTTATCGAACGCCTTTCTGGCTACTTCCAGTACGCGACATCTTGTCAGTGCTTGTGATGACTGCAAGCTATACATCAACAAACGTTGCCTGGCGCGGACACACGATGACTTCCAAGATGCGGCCTCTGTTGAGGCCGGCCGTCACGAAGTTTGTGCCAGGAGAGGGATAGGCTGATCATGTTGAAGACATTGTTCCTGCAGCCTCCATCATTTGACGGCTTTGATGGCGGCGCGGGGTCTCGTTATCAGGCCAAGCGTGAGATCCGATCGTTCTGGTATCCGACATGGCTGGCACAACCAGCAGCCTTGGTGCCTAATAGTAAGCTGATCGATGCGCCTCCTGCTGGGATCGATCTTCCGGCGATCCTTAAGCAGGTCCCGGACTACGAACTTGTCGTCATCCACACTTCCACACCTTCCTTTGCTTCTGATGTAAAGGTTGCGCAAGCGATCCGAGACACTTGTCCGAGCATCAAGATCGGGTTTGTCGGTGCGAAGGTTGCAGTCCAACCCGAGGAAAGTCTAGCCAAAGGCAAGTCGATCGACTTTGTTGCAAGGAACGAGTTCGATTTCACAATCAAAGAGGTCGCTGATGGTCGAGACTTAGCCGATGTAGATGGCATCAGCTACCGAGATCCCTATGGCGCCATCCGTCACAACGCCGATCGAGCAGTCCTCGAGAACATGGACCTACTTCCGTTCGTGACTGATGTCTATAAACGTGATCTGCATATTGAGGATTACTTCATAGGCTACTTACTGCATCCATATCTTTCATTATACACAGGCCGAGGTTGCAAATCGAGGTGCACGTTCTGTTTATGGCCACAGACTGTCGGTGGTCACAGGTATCGCACCCGGAGCCCGGAACATGTCGCCGCGGAGATCAAGTTAGGCTTAAACCTGTTTCCGCAAGTTCGAGAGTTCTTCTTTGATGATGACACATTTACTGATGATCTGCCTCGTGCAGAAGCCATAGCAAAAGAACTCGGGAAGCTCGGTGTGACGTGGTCTTGCAACGCAAAAGCTAACGTGCCCCGTGACACTCTCAGAGTACTTCGCGAGAACGGTCTGCGGTTACTACTGGTCGGTTACGAGAGCGGCAATCAGCAAATCCTCTATAATATAAAGAAGGGTATGCGCATCGATGTTGCGAAGCAGTTCACCAAAGACTGCCATGAGCTAGGCATAAAGATCCATGGGACCTTTATCTTGGGATTGCCTGGGGAAACAAAGGATACCATCCAGGAGACGATCCGGTTCGCAACCGACATAAACCCGCACACCATACAAGTTTCACTCGCGGCGCCATATCCAGGAACGTTCTTGCACAGACAAGCGCTGGAAAACGGATGGCTAGACGCCGACCACGCGGAATTAGTTGATGACACCGGCATTCAGATGGCGCCGCTGCATTATCCTCATCTATCGCACACGGAAATCTTTGACAATGTTGAGACGTTCTATCGAAAGTTCTATTTTCGTGCTCCTAAGATCGCCTCGATAGTCGGTGAAATGGTACGTAGCCCGCAGATGATGAAGCGCCGGTTGCGTGAAGGCGTCGAGTTTTTCCAGTTCCTGCGTGAACGTCATACTGCCTGAACGTCGTCGTGGTGGTCGCGCGCTAATCATTACGGCAGATGACTTTGGATTAACAACTAGCGTAAACGATGGCGTAGAATTATCTCATACTAATGGTGTGCTTGGTTCTGCCAGCCTAATGATGGCGGGCGGTGCAGCTGCGGATGCGGTGTCGCGTGCCCGCAGGCTGCCGCATCTGAGGGTTGGCTTGCACCTCGTGCTTGTCGACGGAGCAACGGTTCTACCTCGCCATAGAATACCTGATCTGCTGGATGCAAGTGGGTTTCTCCCATCGGCGCAGGTCCGCCTGGGCTTTCGATACTTCCTCCACCCATCTATACGTAAACAGTTAGCCGCAGAGATTCGGGCACAGTTCGAGGCATTTAGCTCCACTGGCTTAAAACTCGATCATGTCAACGCGCATAAGCACATGCATCTGCATCCAACAGTCGGCCGGATGACAGTCCTGATCGGCAGAGACTATGGGCTGAGGGCAATTCGTGTCCCAACTGAGCCGTTGCTGGCAGGAGCTGCTGCCGAACTCAAGCCGACCGTCGGGTCTTACATGTTGAACCGTTGGAGCAGCATACTACGAAGACAAGCGTTGAACGCGGGATTGGCTGTGAACGACCACGTGTTCGGCATCGCTCTTAGCGGACACATGACCGCCCAGCGTGTGATCCCAATTCTACCTAAGCTACCGCCCGGACTCACGGAGATGTATTTCCATCCGGCGTCCGGATCGGACCAGGTGCTTGAGCGATTAATGCCGAACTATCAGCACCAAGCTGAACTTGAATGCCTTCTAAATGTCTCATTTCGAGAAGCTATCGGTCGTTCGGGCTTAAGAATGACAACCTGGGCGGAACACTATAGCTAACAGTACCTGAAGCACGAATGCGTCGAGCGTTTGTTTAGAACTGCATCTAACCGAAAGGCCACAAGCAATACTGGATTGACGCCTAAACGCCCTAAACAGGCTCAATGTTATTCGACCCTAGTCTAGTAGATGTTCGTTGTCGTCCACGGCGGCGAGCGACCCATACTAGACCGAAAATCCCGAGAATGGTAATCACGCCGGCAAGCCGTAGCAGTTTTATGATATCGAGGCTGTAGCGGCCGACGCTTGCGTCATAGTGAAAGCAAAGTAGTAATACTGGGTTGTCGGACCGCTCAACCCTGCCAACACGGGCATTGTTAAGTGCCTTTTTCACGTCGAACGGACTGAAACCAAGACCGAGTAAGTAGCTAGAGACCCGACCATCCGGTGCGACGATGACGAGGCCTGCAGGATGAAGAAACTGCTTAAGGGCGGCACTATAACGGGCTCGGAATCCAACTGCGTTCTCGACGGCATCGATGTCTACCTGTCGTGCGGTCATAAAGGCCCATGCGTCTTTGTCGCCAAGTGGTGGGTAATCCAGTTCGTCGGCGTGCTTCGCACTCGCCGCCATCGCGGGTGTCTCGGCGGCATCGATGCTCAGGAACAGCAATCGGTAATCGCGACCTGCGACGAGACCAGTGCGGCTAATCGCACTTAAGGTATTATCACGAATGATCCCGCAGAGGCTCGGGCAAGCATAATAGCCCAGTATGAGAAGGGTAGGTTTATTACCGATTAACGATGCAAGTTCTACGAGTTGGCCATTCTCGGTTCGAAAATATCGTTCAAGCGGTAGCAGGTTGCCTGGCTGAGGCTGGTAGCCCAGCCCCGTCAGGTCGGGCGCCAGAGCAAAGGCTGGGCAGCCCCAACCAACGACTCCTAAAGCTACAATCAGGAGTTGTATGTTACCCAACAGGGCGCGGCTAATACGTGACACACTTCAGCACTAAGAGGCCTCTAGACTGGTGACAATGGTCCGGGCGTAGCGGCTCAGGCTTCGACGTGCCGCAATCGCGTCTGAAGCGAGCTTGATGAGAGAGATGATCTCGGTCGGGCGACGTGCAAGGGCAGCGAGCACAGGTAGAATTTGGACTGCGCCTTGTTCATCAAGCCCCACGAGAGCGGCATTAGGCAGCGCGCGATCCCATGGATCGCAGATTGCACGAAGCGCTGCGAACGGCAGGCCTGCGGCCGCAGCGCTCATCGCAACAGCGCCTGACTCGAGGTCGACAGCCATCGCCTGGGTCTCGGCGTGTAACCTGGCCTTGGCTGACACACTCACGATGGCGACGTCGCTGCTTAAAATGCAGTCTACGGACGGACCGCCAAGGCGGCGAACCATCCCCACGTCGCAAGCGAGCTCTCCAGCTTTTGTTAGCACGGTTCTTGGTATGACGATCGCACCAGGGTAAAGCCCGGGAGCAATCCCTCCAGCGACGCCGAAGCTCAGCAAGGCGGTCACACCGCCGCGAATCAACTTGTCGACTGCTCGTTGCGCGCCTGTGGACGTGCCGTTGCCTGTGGAAACGACACCGCCGAGGAGTCTCGCGAGCTGCGCCTCCTCTGCTAGCCCGACCACAATGCCCAGCAAGGATCTAGCCTGACGAGGAGGTTATAAAGGCCATGATCGTGCGCTGCACACCTCGCATTAGAAGGCGTAGGTTACCCGAGCCTCGTTCTGATCCAGGAGATTGCGGTAGCGAGCTAATGCGAGGAGCGGGAAAAATAGCCTGTAGCCGTGATACTTCAAATAGAACACCCGCGGGAAGCCGGTCGCAGTGTACGCGCGCTCATCCCAGTCTCCGTCGGGACATTGAGTCTGTTGAAGATAAGCCATGCCGCGGCTAACCGCGCGATGATTGACACACCCAGCTGCCATCAGGCCGATCAGTGCCCAGGCCGTCTGGGAGGGCGTACTAATTGTAAACATGCCATGCGCGGCGCCACGATACGTCTCTTCATCCTCACCCCAGCCGCCATCGTCCCGTTGCGTCGCAAGGAGGAACTCGACCCCACGACGGACACAGTCATCCTCCAGCGTCAGACCGACAGCGTTAAGAGCGCAAAGCGCGGACCAAGTCCCATAGATGTAGTTGGTGCCCCAGCGACCGAACCAACTTCCGTCCGCCTCTTGCTCGCCCTTCAAATATGCCACGCCTCGTTCAATGGCCTCGTGCCTGAGAGACACGCCAATCTGAGCCAGGAACGACAAGCAACGCGCTGTTACGTCGGCGGTCGGAGGATCTAGCAGGGCGCCATGATCAGCGAACGGAATCGCATTCAGATAAAGTTGTGTATTCTCGGGCTCGAACGCTCCCCAGCCTCCATCGCGGCTTTGCATGCCGATGATCCAGACACGCGCGCGCTCTATAGCCGTCGCGTAGAGAGTGTCGCTCGCACGATGCAATATCATGCCAACAACAGCAGTATCGTCGACGTCAGGGAAGTGGTCGTTAGCATACTGAAAGGCCCAGCCACCGGGCGACAGGTCTGGTCGACGCACCGACCAGTCACCTTGGACAGATGTGATCTGGCGCGCCACCAACCAGTTGCAGGCCCGCTGCATCGGCCTGCTCGCGGGATGCCGTGATGCGGCCTCCGCGATCGCGTGAGCAGAAAGCGCCGTGTCCCACACGGGCGACAGGCAAGGCTGGCAATAAGCCTCATCCTCACGCACAACCAGGAGCTTGCGAACGGCACGCCAGGCGATAGAAGCGTCTGGATGATCGGATGAATAGCCGAGCAGATCGAACATCATCACGGTGTTCGCAATCGCCGGATAGATGCCGCCCAGGCCATCCTCACCGTTCAGACGCTCGCGGACAAACGCGACCGCTGCCTCAGTGGCACGGTGCCGACTACGCCGCGGAAAGAAACGCTCGCTGACCCGCAGAATACGATCAAGCAAGGTGAAGGCGGTCGCCATCGCACCTCCACTCGGGCTGCCAATCCACTGACGGATTGACTCGGGCGGTTCGACAAATAGTTCGGCAACGTGAACGTCATTGGGATTACGAGCGCGAGGTCTATAAGCCGCAAGAACAAGCAAAGGCACCATCACGGTGCGTGACCAGTAAGACACTTTTGACAAATGAAAGAAGAACCAGCGCGGTAGAAGCATGATTTCGACCGGCATGACCGGGACCGCTCGCCATGGCAATGCCCCAAACAGGGCGAGTTGCATTCTCGTGAAGACGTTGCTTTTCGCCGCTCCACCGGCAGCCAAGATCGCCTGTCGAGCACGGACCATGTGGGGCGCGTCTGGGTCGTCGCCGATGCACTTAAGCGCGAAATAGGCCTTCACGCTTGCCGAGAGGTCGAACGCGCCCGCATGAAATAACGGCCAGCCGCCATGGCCTTCCTGGATGCGGCGTAGATAGACGCCAATCTTCTGCTGTAGTGGCCTATCCATGCGATCAAGGTAATGTTCTAGCAGGACGTACTCGGCAGGTATCGTGGCGTCTGCCTCGAGCTCAAACAGCCAATGCCCATCCGGGTTCTGACGCGCCTGAAGCGCTGCCTCTGCCCGCTCGATTGCCTGATCGAGCAGGCCGTCTGCCTCCAGAACGCACTCGCTGGGCATTGCTCAGTACTAGTCTCCGGCGGCAGAGGTGACCATTTCCCCCGCAGTAGAGCCTGACCTGATTGCACCTTCGATCGTGGCCGGCAACCCTGTAGCCGTCCAGTCACCCGCCAGAAAGACATTTGATAGCCAAGTGCGGCAACTAGGTCGCTGTCGTGCCTGCTCTGGTGTTGCCGTAAAGGTTGCTCGTTTCTCTCGAACCACGCGATAAGGCGGAAGGGGATCGTTCGAGCCACAAGCTGATTGAATCTCGCGCCATACTTGCTCTCCAAGAGTCGAGGCCGGCACCTCAGACAGCCTGTTGGCCGCACTAATTGTGACCGACACAATGCCGCCCTTGAAGAACAACCATTCGGCTAAGCCGCCGACTAAGCCAAGGAAGCCAGCCGCCGAACACGCAAGGGTCGCCTTGTAGTGCAGGTTTATGATGCTTTCGTGCTCTTGAGGCCGTATCAACCCGGGTAACAGGTCCGATGCTCGCTCAGCAGGCACCGCGAGGATGATCTGGTCGCTTAATCCCAACGTGGTGATCCGTCCCTGTTCTTGTAGCGCGACAGCACGCCCATCCCGCACCACGATCTGGGTGACGCGTCGGCCGGTCGAAATTTGCTGGCCGGCGGTGCGCAGGCTGAGAAGCGCCGGTTCAGTAATCGACTCCGACCAGCCTTCGCGCGGAAAGGCAGCGAGACAGTGCTGCCCTCCGCGCATGAGGGTCTCGCGTATAACAGCCCCTAGCAAGGCTGCACTGCCGCGACTAGCACGCGTGTTCAATGCAGCAACGGCAAGCGGCTCGATCAATCGGCGGAACAGGACGCCGGGTGGAACAACCTCGAGGACGGTGGCGTTCGGACCCGCGCGGAGCAGCCGACGCAGGCCGAGATAGTCGGAGGCGGTGGTGCCGGGAACGCGACGGCTGGCGGACAGTAGCCACCAGGGCAGACGTCCCGGACTCGGCCGCAATGTCCAGCTTTCGCCAGTCTCTAAGTCGTGAAAGGGAAATATTGGCTCGGGTGGGCTGCGAAAGGTGGCACGACTGCCGATGCGGTCAATCATCGCAAAACTTGCTTGATTGCCGGACAGTAGCAGGTGATTGCCGTTGTCGAGCCGGCAATCGAGTTCGCGGTCGTAGTACGATCTGCAACGCCCGCCGCAAGCGGGCCCCGCCTCATAGACGCTCACCGCTCGGCCAACGTCACTAACCGTAAGGGCAGCGGACAAGC
Organism: Acetobacteraceae bacterium; assembly: GCA_963692975.2. Taxonomy (GTDB): domain Bacteria; phylum Pseudomonadota; class Alphaproteobacteria; order Acetobacterales; family Acetobacteraceae; genus CAXMMR01. The sequence continues at coordinate 225,620 of CAXMMR010000010.1, forward strand.
CGGCTAGTCCGCCACCTACTACGTGCACCATGCTCATACCAAGCTATATCTCAGCGCTATCCAGAGCTTGCGACGCCGCGATACTGACACTCGCTGCTCGACGCACTTCCAGCCACGGGCTTCTAACCGCTCCAATACTGCCAAATAGCCTGCCGCCATGATCCTAGCCGGTCGCATGGCGCGAGGTTCGCAAAGCGTCATCGCCTGAGATGCCCCAGCGAAATATCTGTGTGCCTGCGCTGCCATGCGGCGACAAAGCGGCTCAAGACCATGCGAGACGAGCGCCGCAGTAGGTGTTGGCGGCACATCTTCAGCCAACAGCCACTCAGCCGGTAGATAAAGTCGTCCGCGCTCGGCATCCTCCGCCAGGTCGCGCAGGATATTTGTCCATTGCAGCGCCCGTCCAAGATACCAGGCGACGAGCTGACCTTGCTCGGACACGTCGCCAAATGCGCGCACCGCAAGTCGCCCTACGGCAGACGCCACCTGGTCGCAATAGGTATCCAGCGCCTCTAGGCTTGGAGCCACGATCACCTGCTCGGCATCCGTTTGCATACCGTCGATGATGGCCATAAAATCCGGCTCGCGAAGATCAAACCGCACGATCGACCAAGCAAGCACGCGGGTGAGCGGGTCATGGCCGACGCCAAGAAAGGCTTGGCGTATCCAGGCTCGCCAGCAGGTAAGCCGGTGCCGCTTGTCGGCGATGTCTGCCGGCTCGTCGGCAATATCGTCCACGACCCGGCAGAAGGCGTAGATCGCGTAGAGCGAGGCGCGTCGTTCTGACGGTAAGACGCGCATGCCATGGAAGAACGAAGTGCCGGCTCCTCGCACAATCGCCTCGACGACGACACGATCCGCCTCGCTCGGAGGCGTTAGCGTAGCCGGCATCACTGAATAGCTGCCGGCTGCGGCCAATGCCGGAATGCCATGAGCAGCATGAGGCACGCGTCACGGCGCGTGAGCTTGACGCGTGTCGCGAGCGCATCGTCTTGCCGCAACCGGCGCTGCAGGCGATAGCTCAAGCCGCTAATGATGCCGGTTTCAAGCCTCAGCCGACGGTTCTGAACGAAATGCGGCAGGGTCATACCAATTTCGTTCCAGGCATCTGTAAGGTCCAGCAGTTGATCAAACAAACGTCGCAATGCGGTCGTCAACATTGGACGATGCAGGTCCTCAACCGTGGCGCCAACAGACGCAAGCATATCGCCTGGCAAGTAGCATCGATTGAGGAGTCGCAGGTCGACCGCAGCATCCTGGAGATGGTTGAGCAGCTGAAGCGCCGCACAAAGAGCGTCGGACGGTGCATAGCTATCCACGTGCTCGCCATGCAGGTCGAGAACGTGGCGGCCGACTGGCATCGCCGAGTAGCGGCAATATGTCGCAAGCTCGCTCCAGCTTGCATAACGCCGCTTCGAGGAATCTTGCCGGAATGCATGCAGGAGGTCGCAGGCATGCTCGGGCGTAACGCCGGTTTCAGCGAGGCTATGACGTAGTCCAAGCGCCGCAGCCGAGCCATCCTCCCGCTCATGCCGCAACACAGCTTCCATTATGTCGAGGCGGCGCAGCTTGTCAGCTGGTGCGAGATCTGGGGAGTCGGCGATGTCGTCGGCAATCCGCGCAAATCGATAGAACACATGCACGTGACGTCGTAGGCCGCTGCGGATTAGCAGCGAGCCCACAGGGAAATTCTCGTCTGCCTTGTCTTTGCCAGACCAGCGCTCGACGTCCTCACACTGCGAGGTGCCGATACTCACGACGTCATTCGCTGGTAGCTGCGCTGCTTCCAAACGACACCGCGGCCGCGGTAGTGGTCGACTGCTGAGCCGATGGTGGCGGCCGTGTAGAACACGCCGATGGCCGGCAGCAGCAGAGCTCGCAGAGGCGATAGGCGGAAGCGACTCAGCGTCGGCACGTAAGATGCCACCGAAATGGCGAAGGCGACGATGGCGATCCAGCGCGACACGCCGGTGCCGAGCAATAGCATCAGCACTGGTAACACCCAGACGACACTCATACCAGTAATCGTTCCGAGTAGAAGTATCGGCGAGTAACGCAACTGCACGTAGGCTGTTCGGGAGACCATACGCCATATGTCTGCGGCATGTGGATAAGGTCGCAAGCTCGTGGCGAGCGCGCTGTGGCCGAGCCATATCGGTCCGCCGCGTTTCACCGCGGCAGCCAACGTCACGTCATCGATGAGAGCATCGCGGATGCTGTTGATGCCGCCGATACGTGCCAGAGCAGTGGCTCGCACCAGCATCGTGCCGCCAGCGGCAGCAGCAAGACGGCACCGAGGCGTGTTGACGCGGGCAAATGGATAGAGAAGCTGGAAGAAGAACACGAAAGCAGGGACCAGCACTCGTTCCGCAGCGCTGGCGCAGCGCAGTTCAACCATCTCGGAAACGAGGTCAAGGCGATCACGCTCGGCCTTGCTGATCAGGGTGGCGAGGTGAGTTGGCTCATGGTGTATGTCGGCATCCGTTAGAAGCACGTAAGCAGCGTCGCCCACATGCTGCAGTCCCTGCGACACGGCCCAGAGCTTACCGCTCCAACCGCTTGGCCGCGTCAAGCCGCTGACGATGATCAAGCGAGGATCCTGAAAGGTTCTTGCGACATCGCCTGTGCCATCGACGCTGCAATCGTCCACAACCACGATCCTCAGCCTGCCGGCATAATCCTGGGCCAACAGGCTCGCGACGCATCTGGCCAGCACTGGAGCCTCATTGCGGGCAGGGATGACAACGGCGACGTCGGGGTCGCCGGCACAACTGGTCACCGACGGCAACATCGGGCCTGCCGACCAGAAGCGGCCATGCGCGCCCACCAGGTACAGCCAAGTTATGAGTGCTAGGCAGGCGAGGGCGATCATGCAGTGCTATAGTCTGACGATCGAAACCAAGTCACGGCATCGGCAATGGCCTCGATCGCTGGTCGCGGCCTGTAAGCGAGTTCGGCACGTGCCTTGGCGGAAGAGAAGAACATTTTCTTGCGGGCCATCGCCAATGTGTCGCGCGTCACCAGCGGGTTCCACCCTGTGGCGCGAGCGGCCCATTCACACGCTATTGCAAGCGGTGTGAGTAGATCAGGAGAAAGTCGGATGCTTGGCGGTGCTCGGCCAACCAACCGGCTGATTTCAGAGAAGATGTCCCGCAGTGACATGTCATCGCCGCCGAGGATGTATCGTTCGCCGATCCTGCCGTGCTCAAGGGCCAGCGCATGACCCTCGGCAACATCGTCTACGTGCACGATGTTCAACCCGGTCTCGACATAGGCAGGCATGCACCCCGACGCGGCATCTGCAATCATCTTGCCGGTGGGCGTAGGCTTGACGTCGCGAGGTCCGATCGGGGTCGATGGATTGACGATGACGACAGGCACCCCGTGCTGGCGGACAAGCTCGAGCACAGCCTGTTCCGCTTCATATTTTGACCGCTTGTAGGTGCCGATGATCTTGTCGACGGCTACAGGCGTGGTTTCGTCAGCGACGGTGCCGTCGCCGATCAGACCGAGTGCTGCAACGCTAGAGCAGTAGACGACGCGCTCGACACCGGCTGCCTGCGCAGCCATCAGCAGCGCTCTGCTGCCGGCGACGTTGACGCGGTTCATAACATCAGGATCCGGCACCCATAGTCGGTAGTCAGCTGCAACGTGAATGACATATCGGCAACCGGCCGTGGCGGCCTTCAACGAAGCGTGTGACGCTAGGTCACCCTCGACGATTTCCGCCTCAAGCGCCGCAATGTTGCGGCGGTCGCCCCCCGGACGCGCAAGCAGGCGCAAGCGGTGCCCACGGGCGAGAAGCACACGGGCAACCGCGGACCCGACAAATCCGGTCGCGCCAGTAACCAGGGTAGGGGTGACCGCGCTCACAATTCACTCCGAAGTGTCATGCTGGTCATAGCGTAGCCTTTGACGCCAGAGTAGGCCGTCCACCTAGTTAGCGGGGGCCCGCTGCAGACCCCGTGCGCGTGATGGTCGAAGCGGAGAGACGGTCTGTTGAGCAGCGAGATCCCGACGCAAGTTGATCTGCGTAACGCGCGGCCGCTTATCGCCACGACAGCCTCTATCCTCGCGCGCGACATGGTCTTGAGTATCTTGACTAAGATTAGGATTGTAAAACCTGTCTCCCTCAGCCAGGAGAGCTGCATAGGTCATCAATAGTCGAGACGTGTCCTCTGGATGAAACACCTGCTTCGTCTCGCTCCGGGTGGCAGACTCGTAGTGGTAGAGGATGGTCTCTCCGTCGTAGAGGATCTTACGGCCGGTCGCGCCGATGCGTAGGCAGAGATCGGTGTCGTTAAAGCCAATAACAAAGCGAGGGTCAAACCCGCCTACTGACAGAAAGCTCTCTACTGACAGCATCAGACAAGCCGCGGTGACTGCTGAGAATTCACGTACCGACGTCATCGAACAATTAAAGCCCAAGTTACGACGTCCGTTCGCGTCGAGCCAAGCCTCCTGGAACTTGAGCGCATGGTCGGCTGACCCATTGAAGCCCAGGATGACCCCGGCATGCTGCACACGCCGGTCGGCATACAGCAGCAACGCACCGACTGCGCCCACGTCGCGCCGAGCTGCAAGGCTAGCCATGCGGCCAAGCCACCCCTGCTGTATCGCCTCGACGTCATTGTTCAAGAACAAGACGAACTTGGCAGATCCTAGGTGCTTACGAACCGCCGCGTTGTTGATGCGGGAGTAGTTGAACACTCCCTTGTAAGTCATAACGGTGTGCTGCGCCGCGACCTGCTTCAGATAGAGCCGGGTCGCCGCGTCGTCAGATTCGTGGTCCACTATGACGATGCGGAAGCTCGCACCGTCAGCCGTGCGCTCGATCGACGTGATGCAGGACCTCAGCAGGTCGACCTTGTTCTTGGTCGGAATGACGATGAGGATTTCGCCGTTTGGCTGCGGCCAATTGATCCTGAATTGGTTGAACCAGGCCCCGTCCGTGACGGTGGCTCTTGCACCCAGCCGATCGAGATGGCGTTGCAGTGACGAGCGCGTCGCCGCCATGACCTCCGACTGCTTGGCATGCCCGGTGCTCGTCATCTGAGTGCGCCAGCGGTATAGTACGTAGGGTATGTGTGCGACGGCTTGCGCCTGCTCCAGCACGCGTAGGACGAAATCCACATCCGCCGAGATCGGCATCGTCTCGTCCCAGCCGCCGACAGCGCGAGCCAGTGAGGTACGTATGCAAAGAAGGTGGACGAAGTAGGGATGTGACAAGTAGTAATCGTGCGAGAAGGCCGGCCGACCTCGAACTTCCATAATGTCGTTCAGTGTCTCCCCGGTAGTCACTTCATCGGAGTAGAGGCAATCAGCGTTGCTCCGCTGGATCGCCTTGATCAGCTGCCAAATAGCGTCTGGTTCCAAGTAATCATCGTGATCCATGAACGCGGCATAGGCGTATCGGGCGGCCCGTAGACCGAAGTTCGTCGCTCGTGCGATGCCGCCGTTCTCTCTCGCGGTCAGGACGCGAATACGCGGGTCGCGCGCGGCATAAGCGGCTAGCAAGCTTGCCACCGCTGGCCGAGAAGCATCATCGACGCAGATCAGCTCCCAGTTGTCGCACCATTGCCGCGACACGCTGTCAATGGCTTCAGCCAATTGACGAAGGTCGGTATTGTAAACAGGCATAATGAGTGAGACGCCGTGCTGGCCCGCGGCATGGTTGAACCGTCGCCGGAGCCTACCGACTACAGCATCAGCCACGCTGCGATCGCGGTCCAGAAACGCCAACAGGTTCGGGTTGACGGTTACAGCCTTCGGCGAGCCGAAGAGCGGCGTTGGCGAACCCGCAATGCGGACGGCGATCTGAGTCCCGATCAAGCGCTTAAAGTGCTTCGACAGGTCGAGCTTGAAGGCACAGAGGCCTCGAGCATAGCCGGCATCGAGCAGGTCGCCTCGAAACAGCTTCGCCTCTGCTGTCTGCAGCACGCGCCCGTCTGCATCGATGGCTTCGACCAGCACCGGCTTGTCAGGATGTTCCCGATCGATCGCCCAACCGTAGGCGGACATGCCATGAAACGTGTCAAAGCAGCCGGCGAAATCGCGCGCTGTTACCAGGCTGATTGGGCTGCCAGCAAGATGCGTCGGCGTTCCGGAAAGCACCACGGCGACTTCAATCGTCGTATTGTCTCGCAAGATGAGGTCGAGCGGCAGATCAAAGCCGCAATGGCCTTGTCCGATGGCGAGCTGCCTCACGTCCTCGCGTAGCTGATCCGCAACGATCGTGCCGACAGGCTCGCCGTCGACGACGAGGTCTAAAGAGAGCGGTGCATCAGGCGTTGTCAGGGTCGCCGCCCAGCCGCTAATCCGGCCAGAAGCTGCGTCATCAAGGTGGCCAACAACGCCGATCGCCGCATCGTCCAGCAACGAGCCGTGCGCAAGCACGACGTGACCGCCGATCCGCGGAAAAACAGTCAGCTGATCGCCGCGCCGAAGCAGGCGCAGGAGGGGGACACGGGCTGCATACTGACGCTGCCCATTCACAAGCCTCCCAGCAACCGCAACGCCCTGGGCAATCGGGCCGGCCATCCCAAGCCACTCGAAGCCGAGATGCCGATCCAGACCATCGCGCACGCTGAACGCCACGTCCAGCACGGCTCGAGCCACTACCATCCGCTCAACCCTGAGGTTGTACCAGCTGTCCAGGCTCAAAGGCCTGGCCAGCAGGCTGACGCCGCTCTCTACGTCGACAAGGTCGATCTCGGCTGCGATAATGTGCGGCGGTAGACGATACCGCAACGCCCGAGCAGCACCTCTGCCTCGAGGCGCGATCACTGCAGCCACTTGATGGTTGACGAAAACGGCGACGTTTGTCGGTATGACCTGTCCGCCGCGGGTACGGGCGACCAGTTCGCCGTTGTCTGCGATCAAGGCATCGACGATAGCCGTCAAGTGCGTGATACCTCTGCTTCTAACCCCCGGATGCCCAAGGTTGCTCCGGCAGCCGGCTCCTGCCACCTTGTGGGGCCTAGTTAATTCAACCGTCAAGCGGAGCAGGTGAACCGATGAAGTTGCTCGTTACCGGCGGTTGCGGGTTCATCGGATCTGCCGTTATTCGCCATATACTACGTGGTGAGTCACATCACGTGGTCAATCTGGACAAACTTACCTACGCAGCGTCGCGCGAGGCGCTCGAGAATGCGCAACTTAGTCCACGTTATCGCTTCGTCCAGGCGGATATTGTGGATCGCGAGGCAGTGGATGCGATCTTGGCTGAGCATCAGCCCGACGCCATCATGCATCTTGCGGCAGAGAGCCACGTCGATCGGTCGATCGATGGCCCTGGCGATTTTATCAGGACCAACATCACCGGCACGTTCGTGCTGCTCGAGGCGGCACGGTCCTATATATCGCACCTTCCCGACGAGCGGCGCACTCGTTTCAGGTTTCATCACGTGTCGACTGATGAAGTCTTTGGCGCCCTGGCAGATGGCGATGCTCCGTTTACCGAAAGCACCGCCTACGATCCTCGTAGTCCCTACTCTGCAAGCAAGGCCGCCTCGGACCATCTGGTGCGCGCTTGGTTCCACACCTACGACTTGCCGATCATCGTCAGCAACACGACCAACAATTATGGCCCCTGGCAATTTCCAGAAAAGCTGATTCCACTGACGATAACCAAGGCACTGGCGGGAGCGCCGCTTCCCGTTTATGGCGATGGCAGTAATCAGCGAGATTGGCTGTTTGTCGACGATCATGCGGAGGCGCTTGTCGCGGTCATCGAGCAAGGCGACATAGGGCAAACGTATGCCATCGGCGCTCGCCAGCCGCGCAGCAACCTTGAGGTTGTGCACACGATCTGCCGCCTGCTTGACGAGCGTGTGCCGGTCGCCGCGCCGTATGCCGACCTGATCACCTTCGTGGCCGATCGGCCAGGACACGACTTCCGCTATGAGATCGATCCGACGCATGCCGAGACAGCGCTTGGCTGGACCGCCGCTCACAACTTCGATCGCGGCCTTGCGGCAACCATCGACTGGTATCTGGCCAACCGCACCTGGTGGGAGCGCATCCAGCAGCAGCGCTATACGGGCATGCGGCTGGGCGCCGCGTAGAAGGACTGATCCATGAAAGGCATCCTGCTGGCTGGCGGCTCAGGCAGCCGTTTGCATCCCATGACGCTTGCAGCGTCCAAGCAGTTGCTGCCTGTTTACGACAAGCCGATGGTCTATTACCCGCTATCCGTGCTGATGCTAGCTGGCATACGCGACATCCTTATCGTTTCGACGCCAGCCGACATTCCACAGTTCAGGCGACTTCTTGGAGACGGCTCAAGGCTGGGGGTCACCTTCACCTATCGCGAGCAGCCTAAACCGGACGGCATTGCGCAGGCCTTTTTGATCGGAGAAGATTGGCTTGCCGGCGAGGCATGCGCGCTCGCGTTGGGTGATAATCTCATCTTTGGCGATCATCTCTCCACGGTGTTGCAGTCCGCCGCCGCACGCACGCGTGGCGCCACAGTATTTGCGTATCAGGTCCGAGACCCTGAACGTTATGGCGTCGTCTCATTCGACGAGAACGGCCAAGCAAGCGAGATCGTCGAGAAGCCAGTCGTGCCAACATCGAACTGGGCCGTGACAGGTCTGTATTTTTACGACCATCGCGTGACCGACTTCGCCAGGAACATCCAGCCTTCGGCGCGTGGAGAACTTGAGATCACAGACCTTAATCTTCGATATCTCGAAGACGGCACGTTGCAGGTGGAACGTCTTGGTAGAGGCTGCGCCTGGCTGGACGCCGGCATGCCGGACAGCCTGTTACAGGCGGCCACCTTCGTGCAGACCATCCAGTCGCGTCAAGGGATGCTGGTCGGCTGCCCCGAGGAGGTTGCCTATCGTATGGGCTTTATCGATGCCCATGCATTGCGCGCGCAGGCACGTCTGCTGGCAAAAACCGAGCTTGGACGCCTGCTCCTCGAATTGGCGGACGCTGTACATCCGGTGTAAGAGGGTCTCGCAACGCAACGGCCCAAGATCGCTTGCAGGTGTGAGGAAAACGCGTGAAAGTCGAACACCTGCGCATTGCCGACGTCGCCCTGCTGACCCCACCCCGGTTCAGTGACGAGCGAGGCTTTTTCTCGGAGACGTTCAACGCTGAGCGATTAGCGACGCTGGGTATCTATCAACCCTTCGTCCAGGACAATCAGAGCCTCTCGGTGCGGAAAGGCACAGTACGCGGCCTGCACTGTCAATTAAACCCGCATGCGCAAGGCAAGCTTGTGCGCTGCGTACGTGGCGCGATATTCGACGTTGCGGTCGACGCTCGAACTGGCTCCGAGACTTTTGGTAGCCACGTCTCGGCAGTCTTGAGCGCAGAGAATTGGGCGCAGCTTTGGGTTCCACCTGGCTTTCTGCACGGTTTTTGCACTCTGGAGCCTCAGAGCGAGGTTATCTACAAGGTCACTGGGCGCTACGAGCGCGCCGCCGAACGGGGTGTCGCCTGGGACGATCCCAAGCTCGGCATCGCATGGCCATTTCCGCCTGACGAAATCCTGCTGTCTGAAAAGGACCGAGTGCTGCCCGCCTTCGAGGCCGCGCGCGGCTGGTTCGCGTGACGCTGTCTACGAAACGCGGTGGCATATTAGTCACTGGCGGAACCGGGCAGCTCGCTACGGCACTCGGCGCGGGCGGATCGGATCGGATTCACGTCGTCGGTCGGCCCGATTTCGACTTTGATCGGCCTGACACACTTGATCGCTGCATGCAGACGATGATGCCAACCTTGGTCATCAACGCGGCTGCCTGGACCGGCGTCGACCTCGCGGAGAGTGAGCAGGCGGCAGCAGCTCGCGCCAACACGGATGGTCCGGCGCGATTGGCGACGCTCTGCCAGGCAGCCTCGATCCCGCTGATCCACGTCTCGACAGACTACGTCTTCGATGGTTGTAAGGGCAGCCCATATGTCGAGAGCGACCCGACGAGTCCGACCGGCGTTTACGGCCGCACCAAGCTCTGCGGCGAACTCGCGGTCGGCTCGATCTGCAGCAAGGCGGTAATTGCGCGCACGTCTTGGGTCTACGGATCGACGGGCAAGAATTTCGTGCGCACGATGCTGGCTGCGGCGGAGCGCAACACGACGCTCAAGGTGGTTAGCGATCAGCAAGGTTGTCCCACAGCGGCGTTGGATCTTGCCGCCGCTCTGCTGGAGGTGGCGCGACAGTTGCAGACCGAGTGGCGACCGGAGCTCGCTGGCGTCGTGCATGTAGCCGGCACCGGGTCCACGACGTGGCACGGCCTTGCGGCAGCAACATTTGAAGCGGCTTCCCGGTATGGGTATGCAGCACCGACTCTCAGTGCGATCGCAACGGCTGACTGGCCGACGCCGGCACGTCGGCCCCTCGACTCGCGCCTAGATTGTGACCGTCTGGCGAGCGTCTTCGGCGTCACCTTGCCGCCGTGGCGCTCGAGCCTAGACGGCGTGGTGGATGCGCTACTATCGACCCACATACCGAGAGAGAGGCCGGCCTCGGCCGACTAATCTGCTTTGTCAGGTCTGGCGATCGAAGAGGCCGACAGAGGGCGGCCCGAGATAGCGATCTTGCTGTCCACCTTCAACGGCGGCCGTTTTCTCGGCGCACAGCTTGACAGCCTTATCGGTCAGACGCGCACCAATTGGGAGCTGTGTTGGCGCGATGATGGCTCGAACGACAACACGGTCCTACTCATGCAGGGCTTTATGGACGGACCCGGACATGGCCGGTGCCGCAGAGCCGATGCCAGTGTACGCCGCATCGGCATCACGGCCAGCTTCATGCAGTTATTACGCGCCGCACCGCCCTCGCCTTGCGTCGCCTTCGCTGACCAGGATGACGTCTGGCTGCCAGACAAGCTGGCCCGCGGAGCTGACAGCCTCGCCGGCGTCGCGCCCGACCTCCCGGCATTATACTGCGCTCGCCAGATCCTCGTAGACGCAGCGCTGCACACGCTGAGGCTGTCCTCCACGGTGCTCCAGCAGCCGAGCTTTCCGGCGTCGCTGACCCAGAATGTGGCGACAGGGTGTACGGTGATGCTCAACCAAGCCGCCGTACGATTGATCGCGAGCAGCACGCCGCCTCCGGGTAGCCTGCATGACTGGTGGTGTTACCTAGTCGTCTCGGCCTGGGGCGGCCCCATCTTTGTCGATCCGGTGCCCACTGTGCTGTATCGTCAACATCAGGCAAATGCCGTCGGCGCGCCGAGCACGATGACGCGCCGCGCCTTTGCTGCCGTTCGACGTGGGCCGGATATCTTCATGCAGCTGTTTCGCTCTCATGTGGGTGCACTGCGCGATCAGCCCGGCTTGCTGTCGACCGATGCGCAGAACGCTCTCAATATCATCGCCGACGGTCTGAACGGCAGCATTGCGGCACGGCTGCGGGCTCTTCTGCTACCGGGCCTCAGACGGCAGAACTGGCAGGAGACGGCCCTGTTTCGGCTGTGGTTCCTGCTGGGCTGAGGCCGCAGCGGGCGAACAACGCGCGCATTTGGGCCGGCAGCGCTGCCGTCGCTTTGACCGACGAGTTCGGACCGAGCGCGAGGCTACGCGCCAACAGCTGTAATCCACGGCTATCCGGCTGACCGTAAACGGCATCACCGACCATCGGATGGCCAAGCAGTCCCGCGTGCACCCGCAGCTGATGAGTTCGCCCCGTGGTGGGGCGTAGCTCAACCGCCGTGTAACCGTGAGCGGAACCCAGCACCCGCCAGTGTGTGACGGCAGGTAGCCCGCGCTCGTCGGCGACCATGTGCCAGCGGCTGCCGTCATTGTGCTTGCTGAGAGCTTGATCGATCGAACCCGCGTCTGCGCTCGGCCGCCCGTGCAGGACCGCCCAGTATACCTTGGTCACCTGGCGCTGCCGAAAAGCAGCTTGAGCGGTCAGCAGCGCCTCGCGTCGCAGTGCGATGAGCAGGCAGCCGGCTGTGTCTTGATCTAGGCGATGCGCCAGCCACGGTCCATGCCGACGTCTGGACAGCTGAGGAAAGAGCGCCTCGACGCTTGGGCGACCGCTACCGCTTGCATAGCAAGGCAGCCCAGCCGGCTTGTCGAGGATAAGCAGGTGCCCATCATCATAGAGGATTGGCGGCAGGCCATAGTCTCCGGGCCCTTGCATGGACACCAACCGCCTCGCAGCGCTAAAGCCGGCACGCCGAGATTGTGGAGCCGCCATATGAAGCTTGTCCTTTTTGCCACCACGTCGGCTTGGTTGCTGGCGCTGACGTCGCCGACGCTCGCGCACGCCATCCTGCTTCGCAGCGATCCTGCACCGGCCGCAAGCGTGCCGGCGGGGCGCCTCAAGATCATGCTTCAATATAATAGCCGCATTGATTTTCAACGCTCGGTCGTCAGGCTCAACGCTCCGGACGGGAGCCAGACGATGCTCAAACTCAATCAGTCTGCTGCAAACGTGGCCGAGGCTGAAGCGCTGCCCGAGGCACCTGGTGCCTACACGCTCCGCTGGCAGGTTCTGGCCATCGATGGCCACATAACCCGCGGGGTCGTGCCGTTCACCGTAACCGGCAACGCCACGGCGGCCGCTGCTGCAGAGTGAGCTTCCTCGTCGACATCTTTGGCTATGTCAGCATTCTGCTGCACGGCCTGGTCCTCGTCAGCCAGTCTGTAGCACTCGGCGGGATGCTGTTCCTGGTGTTCCTCGCCCGGCCGCTCATTGGCATCGTGCCGGCTGATGAAGGCCTCATTCCTCGCACCGCGAGGCTTGCCGGCTGGAGCGCAATCGCCCTTGCCGGGTTCGAGGCGCTCAATGTAGCGCTGCAAACGGCCGTGATCGTCTCCACAGTCTCGTTGTCGCCGATCGACGTGATGTCCGCCAGCTTTGCTGTTGCAGGCATGGTCAAGATCGCGGCCGCGCTCATTCTCGCTGGGCTGCTGCTCCGGCCTGGCCGCACGCCCAATGCAATCCTGCTCGGGCTGGGCCTTGCGGAACTGCTGGCTGCCGTCGCCACGACGCATGCGGTTGCGAGAATGACGGACAACGGCGTCTTGCTGGTGGCGGAGGCGCTGCATCAGCTTGGCGCCGCCATCTGGATCGGTGGCATTCCCTGCTTCATCCTGGCGATCTCACGCGCCGTCACCAGTAGTGACTGGCGCGCGATCGGCGGACGCTTCTCGCGCATGTCGATGGTCGGAGTGGCGTGCCTGCTGCTGTCGGGCGTCACCATGTCGCTATTCTATATCGGCTCATGGGCGGGCATCTACGGCACCGCCTACGGCGTCATGGTCGCCGCAAAAGTCGGCATGCTCTTGATGTTGCTGGCCCTGGGCTTTGGGAACCTCCTGGTGACCGAGCGACTGCGCTCGTCCCCAGACGCGCCTGTACAGCGTCTGCGACGCTTCGCTGAGGTTGAGATCGGCATTGGCATTACCGTGCTGTTCACCGCAGCCTCGTTGACCTCGGTGCCGCCGGCCGTCGACCTCACCCAGGATCGTGCAAGCTGGCAGGAGATCGTCGCGCGCGACTTCTCCCCGCGGCTGCCGACCTTGCGCTCACCGGACTACGACAAGCTGGGCATCCCGGCGCTACAGGCGCAACTCGATCACGAGGCGGCAGTGCAGCGCGCCAAGCCGCTGCCTGCCTTCATTGAGGGCGCCGGCGATCTGCCGCCGCGAAATGCAGAGGATATCGCCTGGTCAGAGTACAATCATCATTGGGCCGGCATCTTCGTCATTTTAATAGGACTGCTGGCCGGCCTCAATTCGCTCGGCCTGCGCTGGGCGCGCCATTGGCCGCTGCTGTTTTTTGGGCTCGCCGGCTTCCTGCTGCTGCGTTCGGATCCTGAGGTCTGGCCGCTCGGCGACATCGGCTTCTTCAGCAGCCTGCGGGATGTTGAGGTGGTGCAGCATCGCATGTTCGTCGTCTTGCTGGCCGCGTTCGGCTGGTTCGAGTGGCGGGTGCGAACCGGCCGCGACCGCCGGCCAGGCGCCGCACTCGTCTTCCCCATTCTGACAGCGACCGGCAGTGCCCTGCTGCTGACGCATTCGCATCAGATCGCCAACGTCAAGGATCAATTGCTGATCGAGATCACGCACACGCCGCTCGCGCTGTCTGGCATAGCCGCGGCGTGGGCGCGCTGGCTGGAGCTGCGTCTCTCCGGCCGGGTGTCTCGCCTGGCTGGCTACGTATGGCCAGTTTGCTTCATCCTGATCGGCTTCCTGCTGTTCTTCTACCGGGAGGCTTAAAGGCGCCGGACCTCGAACCGGATCTTCGCCTCGAGGCGGCCTCCAGGTGCCAGCGCGACGACCCCGTTCTCCGCGACTTCCGGGCGATTGAGGCCATTCGACATGTTGCTGACCGGCTCGATGCCGACGTAGTCGCGTCCCTCGGGAGTAAAGAGCACGAGGTGGCGCAACGTCGTCGGCGCGGTGATGCTGAGAGTTTCGTCCCGGCTCGACCAACCGATCAGAACCGAGCCGTTCCAGCCTTCGTAGCAGTTGTCGATCGCAGGGCCGACCAACTGCCGCGGCGTCTCATAGTCCCAATCCCCCGCAACAGGCAGCCGGCGTTCCGGCAACGCATCATCACCACTCTGCCACACCGCCGTGGCGCCGAACTGCAGTGTGGTGACAGCCTCGCGCGTGACGTAGGGATGCAGCCCGATACCCGCCGGCATCACCCGCACGTCACGATTGGTGATGCCGATCGTGATCTCGAGCGACGTCTCGTCGAGGCGGTATAGTTGGTCCGCAGCATATCGGAACGGCCACTGCGTCACAGGGTCTAATGGCGGGTTGTGCTCAAGGCTGACCCTGGCCTCACGCGCGCTCGCCGCATCAACCTGCCAGCGCCGCATCCATCCATTGCCATGGATCGTGTGCGGCTCACCGCCGAAGTTCGGCGCCAACTGGTAAGCGACATCCTCCCAGGTGAAACAGCCGTAGCCGAGCCGGTTCGAGAAGGGCACCAGCGGGTAGGCGGCGAGGGCGCCTGGCTGAGCGATCAGATGCGGGTCGGCGACCGGGTGGAACAGCGGCCGGCCGGCGCTTGTGAAGCTCGCAATCGCGCCACCTCTATCGGGCGCCAAACTAAGTTCCAGAAGACCTGCCGAGAGCGTGACCATGGCGTCATCCTCATGGCTGGGCGCGACGCGTGCGTAGCGCCGCCGCCAGCGTTCCTTCGTCCAGTAGTTCGAGGGCGCCGCCGATCGGCAGACCCTGACCGACTTGCGTCACCTTCACGCCGAGGCCGGTAAGACGTTCCGTAAGCCAGTGCGCGGTGGTCGCACCCTCGGTCGTCGCGGAGAGCGCCAGGATGACCTCGCCGATGCCGCCGTCGCCCATGCGTGTGATCAGCGGGCCCAGAGCAAGATCCTCCGGGCTGATACCGGCCAGGACCGAGAGCGTGCCACCCAGCACCTGATAGACACCGTGGTAGACGCGCGCGCGCTCCAGGGCCCACAAATCGGCCACCCCCTCGACGACGCAGATTGTGCCACGATCCCGGCCAGGGTCACTGCAGATGCGGCAAGGCGACGCGCTGTCGAGATTGCCGCATGTCTCGCAGCTGCGCACGGCTCGCGCGGCAGCGTTGAGCGCTGCGGCCAGCGGCACCATTCGCGATTGCGGCTGCTGTAACAGCCTCAGTGCCGCGCGTCGGGCGCTCCGAGGGCCAAGACCCGGCAGCATTGCGAGCAGGGTGATGAGGTGCTCCACCTCCGGGCCGCCCATGTCTACGGACCTTTGGACCGTTCACCCCGGATCAGGTCAAAACGGCAGCTTCAGGCCGCCCGGCAGTTCCATGCCGCCGGTGACCTTCTGCATCTCGTCAGCCGTCATCGCCTCGATCTTGCGGCGCGCATCGGCATGGGCGGCCACCACCAGGTCCTCAAGCATTTCGGTCTCTGTCGGGTCCGCAAGCTTCGGGTCGATCTTGATCCGGATCAGCTCACCCTTGCCGGTCATGGTCACCACGACCATGCCTGCGCCGGCCGCGCCTTCGATCTGCATCATCTCCAGTTTGGCCTGCATCTCCTGCATCTTGGCCTGCATCTGCGAGGCCTGCTTCATCAGGCCGGCTATGTTCTTCAAAGGTCGATCTCCATGATGTCTATGTCGGCGTCAGGCGAGGCGAGTGGCAGGCCCACATCTCCGTCAATCTCGTCGAGCGCGACAGAAGCGACCGTCGCCTCGTCGCGCTCGATGCTGCGCAGGACGGCGCCCGGAAATGCCTCGAGAACTGCGCGGATGAGCGGATGTTCTCCGGCGTCGAGCCGGACCGCGTGCGCTTGCGCTGCGTCCTGCGCTGCAAGCGTCGGCTCACCCGGTGCGTTCGAGACGGCAATCGTCCAGCGGACACCGGTTGCATCAAGCAGCAGCGCCCCAAGGCGCATGGCCAAATCCCGCGGCGCTGCCGGATCCGGACGGATCTCGATGATGGGGGGTGCGTAGCGGACAAGATGCACCGAATGCTGCAGGTGCCCGCCGAGCAGAGGCTCGCGCGCCGACGCCGCAAGGGCGATCAAGTCGCGAAATTGCGCCGGCATGGCGGCACGGGGGACAGTCTCCGGCTCGCTGCGAATTGCCAGCGCCCCGGTGCGCGCCATCTGCGTCGACGTCGCGCCGTCCGGCCGTGCAGATGCTAAGGGCATACTCGCAGATGCCGTCGAGCGCCGCAGCTCAGTGACGAGCTCGCCTGGAGACGGCAGCTCGGCCAGGTGGCACAGGCGGATCAGCACCATCTCCGCCGCGGCGCGACGGTCCGGCGCAATGTCGAGTTCGGCCAGCCCCTTCAGCAGCATCTGCCAGGTCCGGGTAAGCGCCGGTATGCCGAGCCGGCCGGCCAGCGCAGCGCCACGGACGCGTTCCAGCTCCGTCAGGTCGTTGCTGCTGCGCAGCGCCGGGACCGATCGTAGGCGCGTCAGCAGGTGGCTGAGCTCGAGCAGGTCGCCAAGCAATACGCCGAGATCAGCGCCGCGGTCGTAAGCTCGGTCGGTGACCGCAAGCACCGCCGCCACCTCGCCGGCGACTACAGCCTCCATCAGGTCGAAGACGATGGCCCGATCGGTCAAGCCGAGCATGTCGGCGACTAACGCTGCATCGATCTCCGGCTGATCCCGACCGGCCAAGCCGCCCCCGCCGAGTGCGATCGCCTGGTCCAGCAATGACAACCCGTCGCGCACCGAGCCGTCCGCAGCCTGCGCGATCATTGCCAGCGCGGCGTCGGTGACGTTGACCGCTTCCAGCCCGGCGATCTTGGCAAACCGCGCCGACATTTCGCTGACCGAGACCCGGCGCAGGTCGAAGCGCTGACAGCGGGACAGCACGGTGACCGGTACCTTGCGCCACTCGGTGGTCGCGAAGATGAACTTCACATGGCCAGGCGGTTCCTCAAGCGTCTTGAGCAGCGCGTTGAACGCGTTGCGCGACAGCATGTGGACCTCGTCCACAATGAAGACCTTGGTGCGCGCCTGCATCGGCCGGAACCGCGCGGCCTCGATGATCTCGCGCACGTCGTCCACGCCGGTGCGTGACGCGGCGTCCATCTCGACGACGTCAGGATGCCGATCGGCAAGGATGGCTCGGCACTCCGCGCAGACGCCGCATGGCGTCGCCGTGGGCCCGCCATCGCCATTTGGCCCGGTGCAGTTCAAGGCGCGAGCGATGATGCGCGCGGTGCTGGTCTTGCCGACGCCGCGTACACCGGTGAGCATGAAGGCATGCGCAATACGACCAAGTGCGAACGCGTTTTGCAGCGTCCGAACCATGGCGTCCTGGCCGATCAGGTCGGCAAGGTCGACAGGACGATACTTGCGCGCCAGCACACGGTAGGCTGCCGCTTCCGCCCGCGCCGGCTCGGCAGCTGTGTCCTGGCTGAACAGGCCTGACATCGTCTCCGGCCGTTTCCCTATCCATAATCCGGCCGTGCGACTGGCTTCGGTCGCAAGTGGGAGGCCGGCAAGCAACCCGTGGGTAAACCCGCTGCGGCTGCTTCCTTCCGGACCTGACCGGGTTGGCGAGGCGCACGTCCGCCGCCGACCTCCCATCCACAGTCTACCACACCTGTACGGGGGCGCGGCAAGGCCGCCGCGGCAAGGACGTGTCCACGCGCAGCAGCGGCGAGCGAGTTGCCGCAAGCCGCAGCGATGTGCGACCGATGAGACATGAGCACGCCTGTCAGCCGCCACACCCACTTCTATGCCGGCAATGGGCTCGATCGCGTCGACCAGCAACGCAACGATGCAGATTGGGTCGCCGCCCGGCTCGCTGATCCTGAGAGCCTGTTCCTGCCGATCTGGCGCGAGCGCTCGCTTGTTCTACCTGCAGCCCCGACCGTGCTTCGGCTCAGCAGGCAGGAGCTGGAGGAGACCTGTCCGGGCGGCGATTGGGTCCTGCTCGGCACACAAGCAGGCCAAGCGGTCTTTGCCGTCGACGTGTCGGCCTACGACGCGCCTGCTCGGCTGGCGCATAATGGAGCTGTCTTCGAGGATCTGCGTCGTGTCGGCCCCCGTTTGCCCCCTGAGGAGGCAGCGCTACTCGCGCAGGCCCGCGCCCTGGTCTACTGGCGCAGCCGTCACCGCTTCTGTCCGGCTTGCGGCGCTGGCGTGATCCCTCTGCGAGCCGGCGCAATGCTCTCCTGCTCCGGCTGCGGCTCGCATCATTTCCCGCGTACCGATCCGGCCGTCATCATGGCGGTCACGTCCGGCGAGCGCATCCTGCTCGCTCGTTCGGCGCGCTTTCCGCCAGGACTGTTCTCCACCCTGGCCGGCTTCGTCGAGCCCGGTGAAAGCCTGGAGGAGGCGGTTGCCCGCGAGGTTTTCGAGGAGGTCGGGGTGCGGGTGCACGACGTCGTCTACCACTCAAGCCAGCCCTGGCCGTTCCCATCCTCCATCATGCTGGGCTTCACCGCCACAGCCACGAGCCAGTCGATCACGATCGATCCCTCTGAAATCGTCGAAGCGCGCTGGTTTGATCGAGCCGACGTCGCGGCGCCCGATCAGCATGGGTTCGCGTTGCCTGGGCCGACAAGCATCGCGCGCCGCCTGATCGAGGATTGGTGGGCGGCATGACGCGGTCTGACCCGCCTTGCGAAGCAGGTCAGCCGGATGCCTGCAGTCCGGTTGGCCGGCGCATGGCGGCGCGCGCGTAGACGCCCAGAATGCGGATCTCGCGCGAGAAGAATGACAGCTCTTCGAGCGCCAGGCGCAGCGCCGGCTGCTCCGGATGCCCCTCGACATCGCAGAGGAACTGGGTCGCAGTGAACTGGCCGTCGACCATGTAGCTCTCGAGCTTGGTCATGTTGACGCCGTTCGTGGCAAATCCGCCTAGCGCCTTGTAAAGCGCGGCCGGCACATTGCGCACGTGGAACATGAACGTCGTGACCAGCCCGGGTGTCTCCGGTGCGGCGATGTCGGACTGCCGGGAGGCGATATAAAATCGTGTCGTGTTGTGCGCGGCGTCTTCGATGTTCCGCCGTAGGATCGTCAGCCCATAGATCTCTGCCGCCAAGGATGAGGCGACGGCCGCCTCGCCGGCCAGCCCCCATTGTGCAACCGACCGAGCGGCACCCGCAGTGTCGGCCGCGACAACGGCGGCAATGCCAAGGTGCTGCAGCGTTCGCCTGACCTGTCCAAGCGCGACGGCATGCGAGTGGGCCCGCCGGACCTCTGGCAGCGTGGTTCCCGGAACGCCCAGCAGACAGTGCTCGACGCGTTCGTAATGCTCGCCGACAATGAACAGCCCGCTACCAGGCAGCAGGGCGTGGATGTCCGGCACTCGGCCGGCCAACGTATTCTCGCACGGCAGCATCGCCAGGGCCGCGACGTTCGACCGCACCGCCTCGATGGCGTCCTCAAACGTGTCGCAAGGCAGCGTCGGCGCGTCCGGATAGCGGGCGCGGCAGGCAAGGTCGGAGAAGGCGCCGGGCGCGCCCTGGAAGGCGATCGGGCCGATCATTCCAAGCCGCCAAGCTGGCGTCGGACGCGCAACAGGTCGTCAGGCGTGTCGACTCCGAACGGTGCGGTCTCGACCAGGGCGCAGCCGATGCGCAAGCCGGCCTCCAGCGCGCGGAGCTGCTCGAGCGACTCGCGTTGCTCCAGCCGGCTTGGCGGCAGCCCGACGAAGCGTCTGAGCACGCTGCGGCGATAGCCATACAGGCCGATGTGGTGGAACAGAGGACCGCTACCCCAAGGGATGGCGGCGCGGGAAAAGTACAGCGCCGGTGCGACCGGGTTGTCGGGGCCGAGCGCCGCGGCGACCTTCACCACCGCGGCGCTGGTCGCCTCCGCCTCGCTGCAAATCATGGCCGCAAGCGTCGCTATATCGTACTCTGGGTGGTCAAGAGCCGCCAACACGCGGGCCAGATACTCCGGCGGCACAGTCGGCAGATCCCCCTGCAGGTTCAGCACCGTGTCAAAGGTCCCGCCGGCATCAAACGCCTCGAGCGCTGCGCTGATGCGGTCGGAACCCGATGGCAGCGCCGCGTCGGTCATGATCGCTGTGCCGCCAGCGGCTTCGACCACCTCAGCGATTTCAATGTCGGCGCAGGCAACCAGCACGGGACCCAGATCTGCCCGCTGAGCGATTGACAGCACGTGCAAGATCATCGGTCGGCCAGCGATCATCGACAAAGGTTTGCCGGGTAGCCTGGCCGACGCCATTCGGGCTGGAATGACGACGATCGGGCTCAAGGCTGGAATGTCCCTGCTGGGCCGGCGGGTTGTGACACCTACACCGTTTACATACATTGCCAATTATCATAGGCGGGGGTCCGGGTCGGTGCAACGCGCCGGGCTAATCGCGACCGAAGCATCAAGGCGCCGAGCAGCATGGACAGTCTGGAATCAAACAAGCTCTACGCGGCCGTCCTTACGGCCGGTATCCTGTTCAGCGTCGCCGGCATCATCGGCGGCATTGCGGTTCACCCCCAGCGCCTCGACAAAACGGTGCTGAAAATTCAAGGCGTCGCCGAGACCGGATCATCGGCGCCTGAGGCACCCAAGCCTCTGGCGCCGATTGGGGCGTTGCTGGCAAAGGCTGATCCGGCCGCCGGCGACGCCGACACCAAGAAGTACTGCGTGTCGTGCCACAATTTCGCCGAGGGGGCAGGAGCCAAAATCGGGCCTGATCTCTACGGTGTCGTCGGGCGTCCGGTCGCCAGCGCCGCGGGGTTCGACTACTCGAGCGCCATCAAGAAGCATAGCGGCCCCTGGACGTTTGCCGAACTCAATGAGTGGCTCTACAGCCCCCGCGCCTACGCGCCTGGAACCAAGATGTCGTTTGCCGGTATCGAGAATGATAAAACCCGCGGCGACGTAATCGCCTACCTTCGTACGTTAGCAGCAACGCCCGAGCCGTTGCCGCCGGTCGAGGCGACACCGGCTGCGGCCACATCAGTTCCGGCTGTAGCCAAGTCAGCAGCCACCAACGCTGGCGCCGGTCAGCAGCTCAATCAGCCAAGTCCCAATCAGAACCAGCCGCAAACCCAGCAATCTGAGTCCGAGCAGCCGCCGCAGGCGCATGCGGTCGGAGCCAGCGACTCTCCCGGTGGTGCGCAAGGCAGGCCGACCACGGTGCCTTCTCCGACGACCGACTCGAAGATATCACCGAACGCGATGACGCTGCAGCACTAGCCGGTGGAGCAGCGCGACACTCTTGTCGCGGCGGCCGAAATGCTTGCCGACGTCGCCGGACCGATCTTGCGCCGCTACTTCAGGGCTGCGGTCGCAACCCTGATCAAGCCCGACGACAGCCCGGTGACGATTGCCGACCGCACCGCCGAGTGCGCAATGAGAGCGATGCTGGGGCAGATCTTCCCTGAGCACGGGATCGTCGGCGAGGAGTTCGGTGTCGAGCGCGGGGCGGCGCGACTGCGCTGGGTGCTCGACCCGATCGACGGCACGCGCGCCTTCATCACCGGTCGCCCCACTTTCGGCACCCTGGTTGGGTTGCTCGACGGTGACGAGCCTGTGCTTGGCATCATTGATCAACCGATCACCGGCGAACGCTGGATAGGAGTGGCAGGCGAGCCGACACGGTTCCGTGGCGCTTTTGGTGGTATCGCCTGCAGCCGGCGCTGCTCATCGCTAGGTCAGGCCGAATTATCCTGCACGACGCCGGACATGATGCAGGACCCGCCGCGACCAAGCTGGCAACGCCTGGCCAATGCGGTGGGCCGGGTTTCCTGGGGCGGCGACTGCTATGCCTACGGCCTGCTCGCGCTCGGGCAGATCGACATCATCGCTGAAGCCAAGCTCAAGCTATGGGACTGGGTGCCGCTGGTGCCGATCATAGAGGGGGCAGGTGGTCGAGTGACCGGCTGGCAGGGTGAGCGGCTTACTCCGGACCATACGGGAACGGTTCTCGCGGTTGGTGATCCCGAACTGCTTGACGAAGCCGTCGCCTGCCTCGCCGTCTGAACGTGTCCGGTCGAGAGCATGCAGACGCACCTGGCGCGGTCAGCCTGCGCGAGGCCGCTCTTCGTCACCTTGGTCGCTATGCCACCAGCGAGGCCGGCTTGCTGCGCGTTCTCGACCGGCGCATTGACCGATGGGTTCGAGAGCAACGCGACAGCGTTGACCAGGCAGTCGTCACGACGGCAGCCGCGGCGGCTCGTCTCGCGGCTCGCGGCGTCGTCGCGCAGTTGCGTTCCGCGGGCGCGCTGAACGATGCGGTATTCGCGACGCAGCGCGCCGGCAGTCTCGCAAGAGCGGGTCGCTCACGTCGCGCGGTCCAAAGCCACCTTTTGGCTCGCGGCATTGATGCCGGTGTCATCACCCAGGCTGTCGCCGAGCAGGTCAGCGACGAAGTGCCCTCGGCGCTGATCTACCTGCGCCGCCGTCGGCTCGGTGGCTTCCGGTCCGGCATCGCCGATGACGAAACGCGGCGCAAGGAGTTCGCGGCACTCGCTCGTGCCGGCTTCACTGCCGAGGTCGCTCGCGAGGCATTACGCTTGTCGAGCGACGAGGCCATCGACGTCATCGCTCGATTTCGCCGCGGCGACCCGATGTTGTAAGATGTGGGCTACCGCGCCACCTGTCGGTGATCGCGAGTTCATCCGTCTTGACAACAGGCGGGTTAAAATCGGGCTGGAGAACCATCATGGGCGGCTTAAGTATTTGGCATTGGCTGATCGTCTTGCTGGTCGTGATGCTGCTGTTCGGCACCGGCAAGGTCAGCAACTTGATGGGCGACTTCGCCAAGGGCATCAAGGCCTTCAAGAAGAACATGGCTGAGGATGACGATGTCAGCATGCAAGATTCCCCCGCTCGCTCACCAGGATCGATCGCGGCATCCGGCGTGATGCCCGCCACCGAGCAGGCCACAGCCTCGAAAGCCGACATTCATGCGCCAGCCTCACGCTCATAGTCAGTTGTAAACATCTGGCAGCCATGCACTTCTAGGCTGTGACAGGCGAAGGATTGTGACTTGGAGTTTTTTTACACTAAGAAGTTCGCCTAACTCTCCATTGTTGATTGAGTGTCGCATCGTGAGTCGCTATAACCGTATGTAGTGGTTTAGCAGGTGAGGGACACACAATATGGAGTGGAACGATGACACCATCCTGCGGCTCAGGGGTTTGTGGACTGAGGGTCATTCGACTGCCGAGATCGGCCGGCGGATGGGCATCACCAAGAATGCAGTGGTCGGCAAGGCGCACCGGCTGACGCTCCCGCCGCGACCATCGCCGATCCGCTGTCAGCCCGGCCGGACGATCTCCCGCACCTCCCGTCGTATCAGTGGCTCGACATTACCGCCACTCGCCGCCAGCAACGTCGTCTCCATAGTCGCAGATGCCGGCCGTCTTGAACGCTCTTCGATCACGCCGCGCCCTACATCCGCTCAGCCGATGCGCGCGGGCTTTCGTGTCAGCGCCTGTTGCTGGCCGATCGGCGAGCCGGGTACGGCAGCGTTTCGCTTTTGCGATCACGAAGCGTTGCACGGCAAGCCGTACTGCCGTGATCACGCCCAGATCGCGTATGTGAAGGCGCGTGACCGCAAAGACGAGGTTGCATAATTCGCGACCTACACGATCAGGTCACGTCGGGACCGGTCGCCTGCCAAGACGCCGCTCCTGCGTCGTGCGGCATAAGGCGGCTCGGGCGATGCGTCTCGATCCAATAGAGCGGGCGATGCTTCGTCTCGTTGAAGACGCGCCCGAGGTATTCCCCGATGACGCCAAGCGTGACCAGTTGCGCGCCGCCGAGGAATAGAACGACTGCCATGAGGCTCGGATAGCCAGGCACCGCGTTGCCGAACAGCAACGTCCGCACGATCAGCACGCCGCCATACAGAACCGCCAGCATCGCCACCAGCAGGCCCAGATAGGTGGCGGCCTTGAGCGGCATCACCGTGTAGCTCGTGATGCCTTCAACGGCGAAGTTCCAGAGCTGCCAGTAGGTCCAGCTGCTGCTGCCGCCTTTCCGACGGGCGCGGTCATATGGCACGCCCTTGCTTGGAAAGCCTATCCAGGTGAACAGACCCTTCATAAAGCGGTGGTGCTCACGCATCTGCAGCAGCGCCGACAGCGCGCGGGCGCTGAGCAGTCGAAAGTCGCCGGTGTCCCGCGGCAGGTGGATGCCGCGCGCGCCGAGATGCTGCATCAGACGGTAGAAGCCATCGGCCGTCTTCCGCTTGAGCCAAGTCTCGCCGTCGCGCGTGCGTCGCTGGGCGTAAACAACGTCATAGCCGGCTCGCCACTCGGCGATCAGCGACGGGATCAGCTCCGGGGGATCCTGCAGGTCGGCGTCGATGACGATCACGGCGTCGGCTGAGACGTGATCTAGTCCGGCCGTGAGCGCGATTTCCTTGCCGAAATTACGCGACAGGTTGATCAAGGCGGCATGGACATCCTTTGCCTGCAGCGCCTCCAGGCAGCGCAACGTCCTGTCGCTGCTACCATCGTTGACGTAGATGACGGTCCACGCGACGCCGAGCGGCAGCATCACGCCGGCAAGCCGGTCGTGAAACAGCTCGACGACGGCTTCCTCGTTGAAGCATGGCACGACGACAGCAATCGTCGGCCGCGCACTCATCCGGTCTTGCGTTCCCAACCTCGTAGGCCTTCCTGCCAGTAGCTCGGCGCTAGCCCCGCCTGAACGGCCTGCTGCCAACGTATCCGCGCCGCCGTGACGATCGTCTCCAGAGCGCCATCAAACACGTCAAACACGCGCGTGAACCCGGTCAACGACATCGGGCCGACACTGTTGACGAGGAACAGGAAGCGCGCGCCGTTCACCGCCTCGCCGGCTGTGGAGAGCCAGATCGGCTGGTCTCGCGCATGTCCGCTGGCCGCCCTGCCGTGCGGCAGCCAATCAGCTCCGTCATCAAGCCAAAGCGCTGCGTCAAGGGCTTCCACTTGCGCCTCGTCTTGGCAGAATACCAGCGCGCGCTCGCCGGCCTGCAGGGTTCGTCCAAGCAGGAGCGACAGCGCATGCGGCATCGGGGTGCGGCTCAGATAATAGAAGCCGACCTCCGGCATCAGCTCTCGAAGTGGTCGCGGACCAGACGGTCAAGCAGGCGGACGCCAAACGCGGTGGCGCCCTTCGGCGTGATCGCCGAGTCCTTGGTCGCCCAGGCTGTGCCTGCAATGTCCAGATGCGCCCAGCTCCGGCCGTTCACGAACCGCTGCAGGAACTGCGCCGCAGTGATCGAGCCGCCCGCCCGCCCGGCGCCGATGTTCTTCATATCGGCGATGTCCGAGCGGATCTGCTTGTCATAGGCGTCCGCAAGCGGCATCCGCCACAGCCGCTCGCCGGTGGCGATGCCGGCCTCAAGCAACTGGCCAGACAACGTGTCGTCGTTGCTGAACAACCCGGCATGCTCGTGACCCAGGCTGACGATGATCGCGCCGGTCAGTGTCGCCAAGTCGATCATAAAACGCGGCTCGAACCGCTCCTGCGCATACCAAAGCACGTCGCCCAGCACCAGCCGACCCTCAGCGTCGGTATTCAGCACCTCGACGGTCTGCCCCGAATAGCTGGTCACGACGTCGCCTGGCCGCTGCGCTGTCGAAGAGGGCATGTTCTCCACCAGACCGACCAGCCCGACCGCGTTCACCCGCGCTCGCCGGCCGGCAAGCGCTGCCATGAGCCCGACGACCGCGCCGGAGCCGGCCATGTCCCACTTCATGTCCTCCATGCCGGCGGCCGGCTTGATGCTGATCCCGCCGGTGTCAAAGGTGACGCCCTTGCCGATGAACGCGACCGGCTTGCCCTCTGGGCTGTCAAACGCCGCCTCCAACCCGCGCCACTGCATGACGACGACCCGCGGCGCCCGGGCGCTGCCCTGGCTCACGCCCAGCACCATGCCGAAGCCGAGCGTCTCGAGCTCCGTCTGCCCGAACACCTCGATCGTGAGCCCAAGCTCGGCCAGCGCCTGGATGCGCTCGGCCATCTCGGCTGGATACAGCACGTTGGGCGGCTCGGAGACGAGATCGCGCGCGACGGTCACACCATGCGCCACCGCCTGCAGGCCGGGCCAGGCGGCGCGCGTCTCGTGCAACGCGGCCTCGTCGACCAGCATCGTCACCGCGGCAAGCCGCGACTTTTCCTCGGCGCGCTCGCGGGTGCGATAGCGATCGAACGTGTACGAGCGCAAAGCAAGGCCGAGCGCGACGTCGGCGACGCGGTCGGCCGCGAGCCCGTCGGTCGCGACGACGACCGCAGCGTCGCGGGCGAAGGCGGCCGCCAACGCGCCGCCCGCCTCTTGCGCCTGCAGCGCGTCGACATCCGCAGCCGGGCCAAGCCCGACCGCCACCACCCTTCCGAGCTCCGCTCCGGGCGCAAGGACGACGCAGCTCTGGCCCTTCTTGCCGGTAAACTCAGCCAGCAGCAGGGCGCGCGAGATGGCGCCTCCGGTGGCCTCGTCGGCCTGCCGCGCCAGGCCGCTCAACTCTGCGGCCTCACTGACCAGCAGCCCGAGGGGGCCGGACGCCGGCAGGCTTGTCGCGGCAAAGCTGATATCGAGCATGATGAGGTTCCGGTTCTAGACGGCCCGATGACGGTGCTGAGCATAACCGCAGCGGCGAGGGCAATGACTGTGGCAGTCTATCAGCGTGTGATGGCTTTGCCAGAGCGAGCCCGGCGGCCTATGCGACCGCATGCCGCCCCGTCTTCACTCCCAGCGAAGCGACCCTCCAATCATGTCGGCCAGGCATGACCGAGCGGCTTGAACCGGACCCGGCCGGGCTGCGTCGTGCAGCCGACCTGCTTCGCGACGGCAGGCTGGTAGCGTTCGGCACCGAGACGGTCTACGGCCTTGGCGCTGATGCAACGGATGATGCCGCGGTTGCGCGGATCTTCGAGGCCAAGGCGCGCCCGCGCTTCAATCCGCTGATCTGCCACTATCCGGACGCCGCAATCGCCTTCCGGCATGGCGTGCCGAACGCCGTCGCCGAGCGCCTCGCCGCCGCTCTCTGGCCAGGTCCGCTCACCCTGGTGCTGCGTCGCCGGTCCGACTGTCCGATCAGCCTGCTCGCCGGCGCCGGAACCGACACCCTGGCGGTCCGGGTGCCGGCCCATCCTGGCGCGCGCGCGCTGCTGGCTGCCGTCGGGCGAGCCGTCGCCGCACCCTCCGCCAACCGGTCAGGCGGGGTAAGCCCGACGACGATGGCGCACGTCCTGGCCGACTTGGATCATCGCATCGACGCGGTGCTTGACCTCGGTCCCGCGACCGTCGGTCTCGAAAGCACCGTGATCGACTGCACCGGCGAGGTTCCGACACTGCTCCGACCTGGCGGCGTCACCGACGAGCAGCTGGCGGCGCTGTCGGTCACGCTCGCTCCGCCTGTCCGATCAGGCAATCTGCGTTCCCCAGGCCTACTCGCCTCGCACTACGCGCCGAACCTGCCGCTGCGGTTGGACGCCGCCGCGGCAGCCGGGAACGAGGCGCTGCTTGCCTTCGGCCCGTCGCCGCCCGTCGCCGGCCCGGTCGAGCAGCTCAGCGCCACGGGCCGGCTCGACGAGGCGGCGGCGAGGTTGTTTGGCTGCCTGCGCCGGCTTGACGCCGCCGGGCTCGCAACCGGGATGGCCGGCATCGCCGCCATGCCGATCCCTGATCACGGACTTGGCGTCGCCATCCGCGACCGACTGGCGCGGGCGGCGGCACCCCGATAGCGGCTTCGCGCCTGCGCGCGCGCTTCGCGTTCCCGCCGCCGTCTCCTACACTGCGGCCATGCAGTACATCTCGACCCGAGGCTCGGCTCCGCCGCGCGACTTCGCCGGCGTGTTGCTCGCTGGCTTGGCCGAGGATGGCGGCCTCTACATGCCGGCGACTTGGCCCTGCTTCTCGCCGGCGGAGCTGCGCGCCCTGCGCGGGCTGCCCTATGCGGAGCTTACGGCTCGCGTGCTGTCTCCCTTCGTCGGCAACGCCGTTCCGTTCGCGACGCTGCAGCGGCTGTGCGCGGAGGCCTATGCCGGCTTCGACCACCCCGCCATCGTGCCGCTTGTTCAGCTCGAGCCCGGCCTGTTCGTCCAGGAGCTGTTCCATGGCCCGACTCTCGCCTTCAAGGACTTGGCGATGCAGCTGCTCGGCCGGCTGTTCGACCACGTGCTCGCCGGACGCGACCAGCACGTGACCATCGTCGCCGCGACGTCCGGCGATACCGGCTCGGCAGCCATCGAGGCGTGCCGCGGCAATCGGCACGTCAACGTCGTGATCCTGCATCCGCAAGGCCGGACGAGCGAGGTGCAGCGCCGTCAGATGACCACCGTGCGCAGCGCCAACATCGCCAACATCGCCGTCGACGGTACGTTCGACGACTGTCAGGACCTGGTCAAAGCGATGTTCGCCGACGCCCCGTTCCGCCGCGAGCTGCACCTCTCGGCCGTCAACTCGATCAACTGGGCCCGCATCGCCATCCAGATCCCGTATTACGTCGCCGCCGCTCTTGCCCTCGGCGCGCCGGACCGGGCGGTAAGCTTCAGCGTGCCGACCGGCAATTTCGGCAACGTGTTGGCCGCCTGGGCAGCCCGACAGGTCGGCCTGCCAGTCGGCCGGCTGATCGTGGCCGCCAACCGCAACGACATCCTGAGCCGCTTTCTGGCCAGCAATGACATGAGCGTGCGCGGAGTGGAGCCGAGCCTGTCTCCCAGCATGGACATCCAGGTCAGCTCAAACTTCGAGCGCCTGCTGTTCGAGCTGCAGGACCGTAACGCCGCGCTGACCGCAGGCACGATGGTCGAGTTCCGCCGCACCGGCCGCATGCAGGTCGCGCACGCCGCCTGGCAGCGCGCGACCGACCTGTTCACCGGCTTCACGCTGGACGACGTCGGCACCGCCGCCGAGATCGGCCGCCTGCTTGCCGCAACCGGCTACCTGGCCGATCCGCATACCGCGATCGGCATCGCCGCGGCGCGCGCGCATGGCGCCTCGCATATGCCCACGGTCGCCATGGCAACCGCCCATCCCGCCAAGTTCCCCGACGCGGTGGAGCGCTCGGTCGGCCTGCGTCCACCCCTCCCACCGCGCCTGGCGGACCTATATGATCGCCCCGAGAGCTACGTCACCGCGCAGAACGACCTCGCCGAGATCCAGGCCCTGGTCCGCGCCGCCACCATGAGGAACGCCGCATGAGCACGCCCGACACGGATGGCGCCATTCGTCTTACGCATCTCCCCTCCGGCCTCACCGTCGTCACCGAGACGATGGACCGGGTCGAGACCGTCTCGTTCGGCGCCTATGTGGCCGCCGGCACCCGCAACGAGGCGCCGGCCGAGAACGGCGTCTCCCACTTCCTCGAGCACATGGCCTTCAAGGGCACCGCCAAGCGCTCGGCGATGCAGATCGCCGAGGCGGTCGAGAACGTCGGCGGCCATATCAACGCCTACACGGCGCGCGAGCAGACCGCCTACTACGTCAAGATGCTCCGCGAGGATCTCGCCCTCGGCGCCGACATCATCGGCGACATCCTCAGCCACAGCGTCTTCGCCCCCGAGGAGATCGAGCGCGAGCGCGGCGTGATCCTGCAGGAGATCGGCCAGGCCAACGACACCCCTGACGACATCATCTTCGACCACTTTCAGCAGACCGCCTTTCCCGGCCAGGCGATGGGCCGGCCGGTGCTCGGCACCGAGGCGATCATCAAGAGCCTCGATCGAGGCACCATCGCCGGCTACATGCGTCGTCATTACGGGCCCGGCAACGCGGTGATCGCCGCCGCCGGCGCGCTCACCCATGAGCAGGTGCTCGGCCTCGTCGACGCGCATTTCGCCGACCTGCCGGCAGTCGCTCCGCACGTCGCCGACACCGCGCAATACGCCGGCGGCGAGTTCCGCGAGACGCGTGAGCTCGACCAGGTGCACGTCGTGCTCGGCTTTCCCTCCGTCGCCTATGGCGATCCGGACTACTACCCCGTGCTGCTGCTCAGCACCCTGCTCGGCGGCGGGATGTCCTCGCGGCTGTTCCAAGAGGTGCGCGAGAAGCGCGGGCTGGTCTATTCAATCTACTCGTTTACCGCGCCGTTCCTCGATTCCGGCCTGTTCGGCATCTATGCCGGCACCGGAGAGGAGGAGGCCGAGGAGCTGATCCCGGTCACGCTGCAGGAGCTGCGCCGCGTGCAGTCCGGCGTCACGGCAGACGAGCTCCGCCGCGCCCGCGCCCAGGTCAAGGCCTCGCTGCTGATGTCGCTGGAGAGCACCGGCAGCCGCTGTGAAAGCCTGGCCCGCCAGTTGCAGGTGTTCGGCCGCATCGTCCCCGTCGCCGAGACCATCGCCAAGCTCGACCGCGTCACCATCGCCGACGTCGAGCGCGCCGCCGCCCGGCTGTTCCATGGCCGTCCGACGCTGGCCGCGATGGGTCCGGCGGGCCGGGTCCCTGGCTTGCCGGCGATCGCCGAGCGGCTCGCCGCATGAGCCTCGACCTGCTTGCCGAGCTCCTCGACCGGGCGCGCGGCGCCGGTGCGGACGCCGCCGACGCGGTGCTGCTCAGCGGCACCTCGCTCTCCATCCAACGACGGCTCGGCCGCACCGAACATCTCGAGCGCGCCGAAGGCCGCGACCTCGGCCTGCGCGTCTTCGTCGGGCGACGCGCCGCCATGGTGTCGGCCAGCAGCGTCGACCCGGCGCAGTTTCGCGCCCTTGCCGAGCGGGCCGTCGCCATGGCTCAGGTGGTTCCAGAGGATCCGTTCGGCGGCCTCGCCGAGCTCTGGGCGCCGCCTCAGGACGCCTCCCGCCTCGACCTCGCTGACACTGCCGAGCCTGACGCCGCAGCGCTCACCGCCCGCGCCGCCGAGGCGGAGGAGGCGGCGCTGGCTGTCGCCGGCATCACCAACTCTGAGGGTGCGGATGCCGGCTACAGCCGCACCGAGGTCTACCTCGCGACATCCGCTGGCTTTTCGGGTCACTACGTGCGCACCAGCCACTCCACCTCGGCAACCGCCCTGGCCGGCGCCGGCACCGACATGCAGCGCGATTACGACTACACCAGCGCCACCCACCTCGCCGACCTCGACAGCCCGGCCACCATCGGCCGCAGCGCCGCCGAGCGAGCCCTCGCCCGGCTCAACCCGTCGCGCCCCCGCACCGCCAAGCTGCCGGTCCTCTATGATCCGCGCGTATCTTCCAGCCTGCTCGGCTCGCTGCTCGGCGCGATCAACGGCGCCGCCGTCGCCCGCGGCACCTCCTTCCTCAAGGAGCGCCTCGGCGACCAGCTCTTCGCGCCCGGCATCACGATCCGCGACGACCCGCACCGTCGCCGCGGCCTGCGCTCGCGCCCGTTCGACGGCGAGGGCGTGCCGACCGCGCCGCGCGCCCTGATCGAGGATGGGCGGCTCGCGACATGGCTGCTCGACAGCCGCTCGGCCCGCCAGCTCGGCCTGCGCTCCACCGGCCATGCCGCGCGCGGCACCGGTGGGCCGCCATCTCCCTCGGCGACCAACCTGTATCTAGAGCCGGGCCAGCAGACGCCGGCAGAGCTGATGGCGGACATCGGCGAGGGTCTTTACGTCACCGAGATGATGGGCGGTGGCGTCAACGGCATCACCGGCGACTACAGCCGAGGCGCGAGCGGCTTCATGATCCGTGACGGCGCGATCGCCGAGCCGGTCGCCGAGATCACCGTCGCCGGCCACATTCTCGAGCTGTTCCGCACCCTTCGCCCAGCCAATGACCTGCGTTTTCGTCGCGGCACCGACGCTCCAACCGTCCGTGTCGAAGGTCTGACGATGGCGGGCGGCTAAGCTCGATGCCAGGATGCTTTGCAGTCCCGCCGTTCCTATATGCGGCGAACAGACAATTTCGGGTCCGCTGTCATGCGCCGACTGCTCTCCGCCACCCTGCTCAGCCTTGCGATCGCCTTGGCGCCGGGGATTGCGCTGGCTCGCGTCGGGTCAGGCGCCTCGTTCGGTAGCCGAGGTCTGCGCACCTACGTCGCGCCGCCAAGCACCAGCGTCTCTCCCTTCTCAGCCCAGCCGATCCAGCGCAGCCTGACCGCGCCCTCACAGCGTTACGCGCCGCCTGGCTTAGCCTCGCCCGGCTTCGCTCCGTCTTACGGCTACGGTCGGCGCTCGGCCTTCACCTCGGGGTTGCTTGGCGGATTGTTGGGCGCGGGCATCGGTGGCCTGCTGTTCGGCGGCGGCTTGTTCAACGGCCTGCATGGCGGAGGCAGCCTCATCGGCCTGCTGATCCAGCTGGCATTGCTCTACTACGCGGGGCGCTGGCTCTATCGACGCTACGCCGCGACAGGCAGTGGTGCCCGTCCGGTGTTCGCCGGCCTGAGCGCCGGGTCAGCCAACCGCTTCACCGCGAGCGGCAGTGGCGGGTACGCCGGCGCCTCATCGCCGACACGTGCGTCGCTGGCGCTGACGCGGCAGGATTACGACGCCTTTTCCAGCCTGCTGCAGGAGATGCAGTCCGCCTGGAGCCACGCCGAACTCGCGCGTCTCCAGAGGGTGGCGACGCCGGAGATGGTGAGCTACTTCGCCGAGCAGCTCGCCGAGCAGGCCAGCCGAGGCGAGCGCAACACGGTCAGCGATGTCCGCCTTGAAAAGGGCGAGCTCAGCGAGGCCTGGTCCGAGGGACGGCGCGACTACGCCACGGTCGCCATGCGCTTCTCAGCCATTGACGCGACCCGTGATCGTGCCGGCCGTCTGGTTGATGGCAGCGACGTCGAGCACGTGACGACAAGCGAGCTGTGGACCTTCGTGAGGGCGCGTGGCGATGGCAACTGGCTGCTAAGCGCCATCCAGCAGCTGCGGTAGGGCTCGCCGCATCGGCCGGCCCAGCGAGCGCCGCGAGAACGCGACGTCGGCTTGTCATCACCACTTATGTCTTCAGCCGCGGCGAGCATCTCTGTAGAGTGTTGCCGGTGTCATACACCTCCAAATCGACACGGCCCCGCGCTCAGGCTCCGACATGGTGACGAACCAATAGAGAGACAGCACGGGGTCCTCGATGCCGCTCGACCATTGCTTACCGCGCCACGCTTTGAGCAGTCCCAGCGACGACGTGACTTAACCTCCACGCAACCCGCGGAGCCCAGCGGCGCCAGCTATCACCGGCGACGGTCTCTTGACCGACGAGGCGTCTGCCGAACAGCAAGCATCTTGTTAAGACCTGCTAAATGATTCGCGCCTACAACGCTCGGGGACAACTTTGTTGCGAGTGTTGTTGTGTATCGCGATCGTGCTCGCTTTACCCTGACCAGTCCGTCTTTCTACGTCGTCGCATTTGCACTGACGGCCTGCGCCATGCTCGTCGGCACAGATAGCTGGCGCACGTGGCAGGAACATGGCTTGATCATCCACACCGATCAGGCCGATACGACAAACCTCGCCCGATCACTCGCTCAAGAAGCTCACGACACCATCCTGTCGGCGGATGCAGTCATCATAGGCGTGCGCGAACAAGCCGAGGCGTTCAGCGGTTCCACCCGGCGGCTCGCCAAGTTGCAGGAGATGATCGATAGCGAGGTCGGCGCCCTGCCGAATGTCGAGGCGATCGACGTGCTGAACTCGGCAGGCCGGTGTCTCTTGAGTTCCGGCGGCCGACCTGGCGCCTGCACCGATGATCATGATCGGCGCCTCTATGACTTCCACGAAAGCCACACAGACCGCGGCGTGCATGTCGGCGATCCGGTCCGGGGCAACGACGGCGGCCATTGGTTCGTGACGGTCTCAAGGCGCTTGGATGATGATCATGGCGCCTTCGCCGGCATCGTCGTTGCAAAAATCTCGATCGACAGGCTTCAAGCTTTCTACAAAACGTTCAACGTCGGTCCTGGCGGGTCCGTCGCCCTGTTCTCGACCGCGGGGATCATGATCGCGAGGCAACCACCAGCGCCGTCGCGCATCGGCACCAGCTTCGCGCAAAGCACCATGTTTCGCGACTCGCTGCCAAGATCGCCAGCCGGAAGTTTTCAGTATTTCGCGTCAACAGACAAGGTTTGGCGCGTGGCGAGCTACAGGCAGCTCGAACACTATCCGCTTGTCGTTGTCGTCTCCCATGCCCTCGCTGACGTTCTCGCATCCTGGAGACTCGATGCGTTTACACATTGCCTGATCAGCTTGGTGGCCGCGGCTGCATTGTTGAGCGTGAGCAGCCGATTCGCCCGGCAAGTCGAAAGCCGACAGGAAGCTGAGAGGCGCTACCGGCTGCTTGCTGACAGTTCGAGCGACGCCATCATCAGTTCGGATTGTCGCGGCGTTTGCGAGTACGTCTCCCCGGCCTTTAGCAGGTTGACCGGCTGGAGGGGTGCGGACACACAGCACGCGGCATCCGGGCAGCTCGTGCACCCCGAGGATCGTTCAAGATATCTCGCGGCTCTCGGCGGACTCTGCGGTCGTGGTCCGGAGACGACAACGTGCTTTCGCTACCAGTGCAAAGACGGCTCGTATTTGTGGGTCGAGGCTTGCATGCGAAGCGTTGCCAACCTGTCGGGCTCGGGCGTGTCGATCGTGTCGAACGTCCGAGACATCTCGGAGCGTAAGAGAGTCGAGGACGAGCTGGCGGTATTGAACCAGAAGTTGGCTCACCAAGCCTCCACTGACCCGCTAACCGGCCTGTCGAACCGGCGCCGGCTGGACGAGGCCATCAACCAGGAGTGCCGACGTGCTTTCCGCGACGTGACGGAGTTGTCATTCGTGATGATCGATGTCGATTACTTCAAAGCCTTCAACGATCGTTATGGGCATCAGGAAGGGGATGCCTGCCTCAGGCTTGTGGCAGACATCGTCGCCGCGCTTGCGCGCCGCCCCGGTGACGTCGTCGCGCGCTATGGCGGTGAGGAGCTTGCTTTGCTGCTTCCCGCCACCAGTCTGGCTGGCGCTGCAGCCTTGGCGAAAGAAATCTGCGAGGCCGTGCGCGACCGGGCGCTGGAGCATCTCGGCAATCCGGACGCCGGCGTCGTAACCGTCAGCGCCGGCGTCTCGACCTTCGACATGCAACGGACGGACATCGAGGCAAGCATCAAGGACTTCGTCGGCGCCGCCGACGCGGCCCTCTACAAGGCGAAACGGCTAGGTCGCAACTGTGCCGTCGACGAGAACGGATTGCAGATCCGATGGGCTGCATGAGGCTCCAGCGTTGCCACCCGATACCCTGACCTTTGCTCCCGCTAAGCGCGGCGTGGCCAGGGCGGGAAGATCTATGCGAGCCGAACCTAGTGGCTCGTTCCAGCGCCTGCGCTTGTGCTGCCAGCCGGCATCGCGCCGCCACTGCCGATGCCGGCGCTATTGGCTCTGCTCGAGACGCTCGGAGCATCGCTCAACCCACCGCCGCCCCCAATACCCTTAGCCGATGTCGAACCCACGCTCGTGCTGTCTGCTCCGCCGGCGCAGCCGCTCGCAGCCAGCGCCGCAGCCGCCAGGGCCAGCGTCCTCAACGGCGTGTTCATGGCCTCATGCTCCTGTTGCCGCCGTGCCGACCTGAACTCGGACCCTCTTTTCGCCACGCACCATCGTCGACCACGACAACATGGGTTATGGATGGACGCTTAAGAAGCTCGGGCCGCTCCGGATCATGCAGTCTGAGGATCGTCAGGCCGACGACCCGCAACCGGCCATCAGCTGCTGTCTTTCATGCGCCGCCATGATCACTGGCGGCATCCCGGTGACCGCAGTAACTGTGGCTTTCGGACGATGACGCCGTGCGTGCCCTCGTACCCCTTTTTGACAGACAGCTTGAGCGGAGAACGCCATGGACCAGGACTTGACAGGAAAAGTCGCAGCGGTCACCGGCGCCGCCTCGGGCATCGGTCTCGAATGCGCCAGGGCCTGCCTGAACGCCGGCGCCACCGTGGTGCTGATCGACCGTGCAGACGCGACCCTGAAAGACCTGTGCGCGACCCTCGGATCACGCGCCATCCCGCTGGTGGTCAACCTGACCGACCCGGCAAGCGTCAGCGGCATGATGGGCCACATCCTGCGCGAGGCGGGCCAGCTCGACATCTTCCACGCCAACGCGGGCTCTTATGTCGGCGGCGAGGTCGTTGATGGCGACCCCGATGCCTGGGACCACATGCTGAACCTCAATATCAACGCCACGTTCCGCGCCATCCATGCCGTCCTGCCGCACATGGTCGAACGCCGGACCGGCGACATCATCGTGACGAGCTCGGTCGCCGGCCTCACGCCAGTCGTGTGGGAGCCGATCTACACCGCCTCCAAGCACGCCGTGCAGGCCTTCGTCCACACGCTCCGGCGCCAGGTCATGAAGCACGGCATTCGGGTCGGCGAGGTCGCGCCCGGTCCGGTGGTCACCGCCCTGCTCAGCGATTGGCCGCAGCAGAAGCTCGACGACGCTCTGGCGTCCGGCAGCCTGATGCAGCCCAAGGAGGTCGCCGACGCCGTGCTGTTCATGCTCACGCGGCCCAGGAACGTCACTATTCGCGACATCGTCATCCTGCCGCAAAGCCTCGACCTGTAGGGCTCCGCGCCCGGCGCCGCCGCGCCGGCACACGTTCAGAAGTTGATGTTGGTCCGAAATCCAAGTGCCGCAGCGTCCCGTGTGTTGGTCGTCGCGCCCGGGCGGATGAAGTACTGAAAGTCCGGCTGCAGGGTCACGCCGCGAAGCACGTGGATGATGTAGGTGAGTTCCACCGTCTGCGCGGTGTTCTGCGGGCCGTAGGCGGTGCCGTTGCCGTCGACGTTAAACGGCAGCGACCCTCCCGTCTCCAGCGCCAGCTCCTCGGCGCGGGTGAACTGGCCGCTCATCTCATACCATTGAAACGCGGCGCCGAGCGTGTCGTGCGGACGGCCCCAGCCCGCGCCGGTCGTCGTCGTCGCAATAAACGCGTGCTGGGTGAGCGGTATCACGCTGTCAGTCGCATGCACCCAGCCGCCGAGCACGATCAACCCGTCAGTGTCGCCCGGTCCCTGGCGCATCAGCATCTGGTCGAACAGCACGTAGACCTCGTCGCGATCGCTGCTCGCGAACGCCCCGCCGTACACCGCTTGCGGCAGGCCCTGCCGGTTGTCGAGCACGTTAGGATAGCGATGCGTGTCGCGGTCGTAGCCAACCTTGTAATGGCCGATTAGGTTCTGCTTGCCAAACCTCGGCACCCAGCCGAGCTCGACCGGGACGGAGAGGCCGGACTTCTTGGTATCCGCCCAGGCGAAGCCCGAAATGCCGCCGCCGCCGGTGCCGAAATCGGTGTCGACCTGAAACACGGCAAGCTGCAGGTAGATCTGCCGCGTGAGAAGGGCGCGCGCCTGCAGCCCCAGATCGGCCTGCGGCCAGTCGTTCTCGCCGGGCGTGTTCGGCAACGGATGCGGGTTGCCGCAGAACAGCACGTTCAGAAAATCGCAGTAGAGCGGCGAAGACGCGAAAAACGTGCCGACCGGCAACCAGCCGCCGACCAGGTCAAGCCTGTTCTTCACCAGTGACTGATCGATATAGGCATAGACCAGGTGCGCCACCACGTTGCCGCCACCGCCGTAGATCTCCTGAAATGTCGCCTCGTCGTCACCGATCGCGTCGCGCGACACGTTGCGGCCCTCGCGGTTGACGGTGATCGAGTGGAACGCGGCGCCGCTCCAGCCGAGCAGCTTGTCGAGGTCGAGATCAACCTCTAACCCGACCTGCCCGGCGGTCGCGAAGCTCTCGCGCTGTCCGCCGGTGATGTTGCCGCCATTCTCGGTCAGATAGTCGAGATTGATGGCAACACCGCGATCCTGCAGCCACGTCCTGGCGCCGCCAAGATCGCCGAACAGGTGTTCAGCTCCGAACGGCGCGCCAAATAGCGGCCCGACGCCGGGCTCGGCCACCTGTTGCGACGGCCCGGTCGCAAACCCCGAGTTGGCGGTGCCGTTGATCTGCGGCGAGCCGGAGGCCGTTGGCTGCTGCGCCAGCGCCGGAATGAGACCGAGCAGCATGAGACCCGCTGCAGCAATGCCGGCGCACGCGATCTGGTGCATCGATCCCCCACGTCATGCGGCGGGTCTAGACCCGGCGGGTCCTGCAGCTACAACGTTTCGCAAGCGAGGCGGGCTAACTCCGCAGGGCGCGAGGCGATCGTCGGCGATGTCGGCAAATTGGCCACGGCGCTGGAAGGCAAGGCAGGGGCGTCGCCCCTATACCCGATCAAAGGCGGAGCCTTTGAAATCCGCTCGCTGTTCTTCAAAAGGGCAGGGGTCTGGGGCCTCCCGGCCCCAGCGGGTCAAGGGCAGAGCCCTTGCCTTTGCCGACCTGTCTTCCGCTCAATTGCCGAAAGGATAGTAACGGAAGCTGAACAACACCACGTTGTTGGCGACCGAGGGCGCGTCAGCGTTGCCGGCAAAGTTCGAGCGTCGCAGGTACTCATACTGCGCGCCAAGCTGCACGGTCCCGTACGGTCCCTTGATCGGCCGATACCAGGCGCCGATCGTGCCTTCCGTCAGGCCCTTGGTGTTGGCAACGCACGTCGCCGCCGCGCTCAGCTCGATGTCGCAGCCGGTGTTGCTGTAGAGCGGGCTGCCATAGCCGTAGCCCTTGGTGCCGACGTTGAAGTCGCGCCGGCCGATCTGCTCGGTTCCGCCATAGGCGTAGAGGTCAACGCGCGGCCCCAGATGCGCCTCCAGCCCGACCAGGCCCTCCACCTCCGGCAGCGGGTCGGGCGCGCCGTCCCGGCCGACCACTGCGTCCGGCAGCTGGCCCGAGCCATAGCGGCCGATGCCGTCGCCGGCCAGTGCGCTCACACGGAAATCGAGGATGTGCGAGATCAGCGGCAGCACTGCTCCGGCGCCGCCGCCACCGGCCAGCACCGTGTCGCTGTCGCCGCTGCCGAGATGGCTCACCCGGTCGTGTAGGAAGCGCAGCAGGCCATCGATCTCGAAATGCCCCCAGCCGGGGTCGGCCGCCGCCTTGACGATGACGTCAGGCGCGATGTCGTCCGAGTAGTTGACCGTCGAGGCTAACGCGCCGACGCCCGGGTTGGTGATGTTGACGGTTCCGGTCGAAGTCGGCGCCAACCCGTTCGGCCCGGTATAGTAGGCGACCTGCGGCTCGGCGGCAGCGACGGCGAACCAATACTTGTCTTCCAGGAAGCTCTTGGCGACGCGGAACTCAACCTGCCGCGCCCAATCGAAGCCGACCACGTACTGCGCGTCGATGGTCAGCGGGATGTCTTCCTGGCGCGGGATGATGCCGTGCTTGTCCATTGTCAGCAGCGACCAGGCCTGTCCCGCCTCGACGTGCAGACCCCAACGGTTCTCGTCAAGCTGTGCGTAGGCCTGTCGCAGACGCAGGGTGTAGCTGTTGGTCTCGACCGAGTTGG
Organism: Acetobacteraceae bacterium; assembly: GCA_963692975.2. Lineage (GTDB taxonomy): Bacteria > Pseudomonadota > Alphaproteobacteria > Acetobacterales > Acetobacteraceae > CAXMMR01. Next base: position 265,244 of record CAXMMR010000010.1, read on the forward strand.
CCGTCGGCGAGCCGCCCTGGAAGTCGGTCTCGAAATACGCGTTGACATGGGTTTCGTCGTTGATGTCGGCGCCGGCGAGCAGCGAGAGCCGGCTCTGGCGCGCGCTCTCGCGGAACTCGCCCTCGTGATAGGTCTGCTGATAGGGCAGCGGGATGCCGGTGTTGAAGTTGCCGGCGATGTCGGCGACCTCGTTGCGGGTGCGATAGATGCTCGCCGCCTCGATGAAGCCGCCGATGGTGACGGTGACGCCGCCGAGCTTGAAGGTGCCGGAGGGCAGCGGCTTGCCCGCCGGCCCGGTCTCCTGCTGCGCCAGCACAACAGTGCCCGGCGCCGAGCCCGGCTGCGCCGGCACCAGCGCGTAGCCGGGCGGGATCGCCGGTATGATCGAGCTGCCGCTTGCATAGGTGCCGGGCGCAGCGCCCGCCCCGGCTGTGGCTTCGTAAGGGCCCCCGGGCGGCGCGTTCTGCGGCGCCAGCGGGCTTTGGCTCGGATACCCCTGCCTGTTCGCGCCCGAACGCGCCCGAGCCACCTGCCGGTCGCGCTCGGCGAGGTCGCGCTTGACGTGCTTGAGCTCGGATTGCAGCGCCGCGATCTCTTTTTCGATCCGCGTCAGCTCGTCGCTTGCGGCGCGGGCAGGCGTCGCCGCGAACGGCATCGCCAACGCGGTGGCGCCGAGAAGGAGTGTTCGAATGCCGCGGCCCATCGTAACCTCTTGCGTCTGGTTCGGCTCGACTACCGGGCAGATGACGACAAATCATGCGACAAAACGATGACAGTCTCCCGCACCACACCTGCGTGGCACGCTTGCAACAGCTGCCCCGGTCGGTGGCGCAAGTCACGGCGCTCGCTGTGATACCGTCAAAACACTGCCGTCCTCGTCATCGCCTCGGGCAGCTGGTTGCTCACGATAACGATCTATCTGTGCACAAGCATCATCGCTACGCCTGCTTTGTCGGACTGATCCGTCCGGCGCCTCGTCAACTTGACTTAGCTCATCAACCGGTCACACCCGCTCGGCAGCGCGTTCACCGTCTAGAGCGAGCTCTACTCGGTGTTCGGGACCCCACGCTGGCGCCCCGCCGGTCTACACCGTCGGCGCCGCGGTCGAAGACGCGCTCACCAAGACGCCGCAGCTCGATTTCGGCGTCGGTGTCGGGCTGAACCGCCCCGCTCATACCTGCAGCTCCACTCCGGGCCGGTCGCAGCGCCTCTGAGCGGGCCGCGCGCCCATTCTTGCCGCGTGTTGCCTCACGGCGGCTTTGCTCGCACGATCGTGCCAGGCTTCGCCTGAAAGCCAGGAGGAAACATCGATGTCGGACAGCCAAGTCGCCGGTGAGGTGATCGTCAGCCGGATCGAGCACGGGCTGCACGTCCATATGAACCGCCCGGCCAAGCGCAATGCGCTCACGCGGACCATGTACGTGGCGATGGCCGAGGCGCTGGCCGAGGCCGAGCGCGATGACGCCATTCGGGTGGTGCTGTTCAGCGGCGCCGGCGCCACCTTCTGCGGCGGCAACGACATGAACGACTTCGTCGCCCACACCCCCGACGAGGCCGGCCGCCCCGCCGGCCGCTTCATCCGCGCGCTGTGCGAGGCGAGCAAGGTGCTCCTTGCCGCCGTTCAAGGCCCGGCCGTCGGCATCGGCTCGACGCTGCTGCTGCACTGCGACCTCGTGGTCGCCGCCCGCAGCGCCAAGCTGTCCATGCCGTTCATCAACCTCGGCCTGGTGCCGGAGGCGGCAAGCTCGATGCTGCTGCCGCTCGCGGTCGGCCATCGCCGCGCCGCCGAGATGCTGCTGCTCGGCGAGCCGGTGGATGGCGAGACGGCGCTGCACTGGGGCTTGGTCAACCGTCTGGTCGAGGACGAGGCGCTGCTGGAGAGCGCCCTCGCTCTCGCCCACTCGGTCGCCGCGCGCCCTGCGGCAGCCCTGCAGATGACCAAGCGGCTGCTGCGCGGCGACCTGGCGACAATGGAGCGTCGCATCGCCGAAGAGAGCGAGATGTTCGGCCGCCAGCTCGCCTCGCCCGAGTTCCGCCAGGCCGCCGCCGCCTTCCTCAACAAGCGCGCCGTCGCCTGAGCCGCCGATGAGCAGCCCGTCTCCCAGTTCCGCCGACCCGCCCCCCGCCGCGCGCCCCTGGCCCGCCTGCTCCATCGCCGAAGCGCACGCGGCCCTGACCGCCCGCGGCGCGCCGTTCGAGCTGGAGGTGATCGCGGGCGCCGACGGACCGGTCCACGCCTGGAAGAACGGCCCCAAGTCGCTCTCCGACATCTACGAGCTGGCCCGCGCGGTCGGCGACCGGCTCTACGTCGTCTACGAGAACGACCGCGCGACCTACGACGCCTTCACCCGCGCCACCTACGCCTTTGCCCTCGCCCTCCTCGAGCGCGGCGTGCAGCGCGGCGACCGGGTGGCGCTCTGCCTGCGCAACCTGCCGGAGTGGCCGGTCGCGCTCTACGCCACGGCCATCGCTGGCGCCGTGGCAACGCCGCTCAACGCCTGGTGGTCGGCCGCCGAGCTGGAGTACGGCCTGCGCGACAGCGGCGCGACCCTCGCCCTGTTCGACGCCCAACGTCTCGAGCGCATCGCGCCCCGCCTCGCCGCGCTGCCCGAGCTTCGCCACGTCCTGGTCACCCGCTGGACCGGCGAGCGGGCGATGCTGGCGCCCGCCGTGGAGCGGCTGGAGGACATCATCGGCCCGGTCGCAAGCTGGGGCAGCCTGCCCGCCGCCTGCCCGCCGCCGGTCGCGGTCTCGCCCGAGGACAACGCGACGATCTTCTACACCTCCGGCACCACCGGCGGCCCGAAAGGAGCGCTCGCCAGCCATCGCGCCGCGACCACCGCCGCCGGCGTCAATGGCCTCGCCCAAGCCCGTGCCTATCTCCGCCGCGGCGAGCCGCTGCCGGCGCCCACCCTCGACGCGCCGCAGCGCCGCGCCCTGCTCTCGGTGCCGTTCTTCCACGTCACCGGCTGCTTCTCCACCCTGAACAGCGCCACCGCAACCGGCGCCGCGCTGATCCTGATGCACCGCTTCGACCCGGTGGAGGCGATGCGGTTGATCGAGCGCGAGCGCGTGACCACCGCCGGCGGCGTGCCCACCGTCGCCTGGCAGATCATCGACCACCCGGACCGCGACCGCTATGACCTCTCGAGCCTCGACTCGATGTACTACGGCGGTGCTCCGGCCGCCGCCGAGCTGGTGCGCCGGTTGCGCTCAGACCTGCCCGCCTCGCATGTCGGCTCCGGCTGGGGCATGACCGAGACCTGCTCCACCTTCACCAACCATGTCGGCGAGGACTACGAGCAGCACCCCGAAAGCTGCGGCGTCGCCGCCCCGGTAGGCGAGATGAAGGTGGTCGATCCGGATGGCGCAATCCTGCCGGCAGGCGAGGTCGGCGAACTCTGCGTGCGCGGCGCCCACGTCGTCCGCGGCTACTGGAACAAGCCCGAAGCCACCGCCAAGGCGTTCCGCAACGGCTGGCTGCACACCGGCGACCTGGCCCGCATCGACGACGAGGGCTTCTGCTTCATCGTCGACCGGATCAAGGACGTGATCATCCGCGGCGGCGAGAACATCTACTCGGTCGAGGTGGAGGACGTGCTCTACACCCACCCGTCGGTGATGGATTGCGCGGTCGTGCCGCTCGCTCACCGCACTCTCGGCGAGGAGCCCGCCGCCGCAGTCTCGCTGCGCGCCGGCACGACCGCCACCCCTGAAGAGCTGCGCCAATGGGTCGCCGAACGCCTGGCCGCGTTCAAGACGCCGGTCCGCGTGATCCTGCGCAACGAACCCCTGCCGCGCAACGTCAACGGCAAGATCATGAAGCCGGCAGTCAGAGCGATGTTCGAATAAGAAAGGCAGCGCTTCTTTTTTGAAAAAAAGAAGCAAAAAACTTTTACCCATAAAATCGATACTATGAACCTGAGATTGACTCCTAAACGACCAAAAGTTTTTTTGGTCCTTTTTTTCAAAAAAGGACTACTTGCCTTCACCGATCTTCCCCTGCCCCAACATCGTCAGCGCCGCCTCTCCGAGTGGCCGCGAACCGCCCTCCTTGCGATGCACGTGCACCAGCGTGCCCTCGCCGGTGCCGATGCAGCGGCCAAGCTGAAACAATGCCTGTGCGATGGTGAACGAGCTGCGGCCCACATGCAGCACCGCGGAGGCGACGGTGACGACGTCCGGCCAGCGGCCTTCCGCAAGGTAGCGGATCGTCACCTCGCCGACGACGAAGCCGTGCTCCCGCTCCAGCACCTGGCGCAGCCCGAGCTGGTTGAGGTAGCGCACCCGGCCCTCCTCATAGAAGCGCGCCAGGGCGGCGTTGTTGAGGTGGCGCAGCGGGTCGAGGTCGCCAAATCGCGGCGGCATCTCGAAGGCGTAGTGGTAGGTCTCCGGCGCGAGCCGCGCAGCGTCTGGTCTGGGCATTGATCGATCGGTCCAACGAGCGCCATCAGCTCTGAGCATGCTGCGCCCGCGAAGGCAACGGCGAGCTTGACCGCTCGGCGCGGACGGCTCCAGCTTAGCCGGAGCCCGACGGAAGGGGCGTCCGGGAGGGCTGGCATGATGCCGTTCGACGATGACGGGCAGGGCGGCGGCGCTGCGGCGCGCAACGTGCTGGGCGGCGCGCTCGAGCCCTGCGCCGGCGGCACCGGCTTCTACCGCAACGGCCGCTGCGACACCGCGGCCGACGATGGCGGCTGCCACAGCGTCTGCGCGGTGATGACCGAGGCGTTCCTTACCTTCACCCGCCAGCAGGGCAACGACCTCTCGACCCCACGCCCGGAATACGACTTCCCCGGCCTTGCCCCGGGCGACCGCTGGTGCCTCTGCGCCGGCCGCTGGCAGGAGGCTTTCGCGGCCGGCGTCGCGCCCTCGGTGGTGCTCGGCGCCACCCACGCCGCAACCCTCGGCCACTGCGAGCTCGCCGACTTGCAGCGCCACGCCGTCGGGGCGAGTTGAGCCGTGCCGTCGCCTTCGCTGCACGCCCCGCTCGCCCGCCACGCCATGGCCTACATCCTGGCCGGCGGCCGCGGCAGCCGGCTGATGGAAATGACCGAGCGCCGCGCCAAGCCCGCCGTCTATTTCGGCGGCAAGTCGCGCATCATCGACTTCGCGCTGTCGAACGCGCTCAACTCCGGCATCCGCCGCATCGGCGTCGCAACCCAGTACAAGGCGCACAGCCTCATCCGCCACATGCAGCGCGGCTGGAACTTCTTCCGCCCCGAGCGCAACGAGAGCTTTGACATCCTGCCCGCCAGTCAGCGGGTCAGCGAGGGCAATGGCTGGTACGCCGGCACCGCCGACGCGGTCTTCCAGAACATCGACATCATCCAGGACTACAAGCCGCGCCACATCGTGCTGCTCGCCGGCGACCACATCTACAAGATGGATTACGAGCTGCTGCTGCAGGAGCATGTCGACAGCGGCGCCGACGTCACCGTCGCCTGCATCACCGTGCCGCGCGCCGAGGCGTCCGCGTTCGGCGTGATGGCGGTTGACGAGCACGACCGCATCATCTCGTTCCTCGAGAAGCCCGCCGACCCGCCCGGCCTGCCGGACGAGCCGGATCGCACGCTCGCTTCGATGGGCATCTACGTGTTCGACGCCGCCTTCCTGTTCGACCAGCTCCGGCGCGACGCCGCCGAGCCCGGCTCAAGCCATGATTTCGGCAATGACATCATCCCCCACCTCGTCCGCCACGGCCGCGCCATGGCTCACCGCTTCGAGCGCTCCTGCGTGCGCGCTGGCCCCGACGCCGAGGCGTACTGGCGCGACGTCGGCACCGTGGATGCGTACTGGTCGGCCAACATCGACCTCACCGACTTCCTGCCCGGCCTCGACCTCTACGACCGCGCCTGGCCGATCTGGACCTACGGCGAGATCACCCCGCCGGCGAAGTTCGTGCATGACGAGCCGGGCCGGCGCGGCGTCGCGGTGAGCTCCGTCGTCTCGGGCGGCTGCATCATCTCGGGCAGCCGGGTGCACCGCTCGCTGCTCTCCACCGGCGTGCGGGCGCACTCGTATGCGCATATCGAGGCGAGCGTGATCCTGCCCTACGCCGACATCGGCCGGCGAGCCCGCCTGCGCAACGCGGTGGTCGACAGCGGCGTGAAGATCCCGCCCGGCCTCGTCGTCGGCGACGATCCGGAGCTTGACGCGCAGCGCTTCCGCCGCACCGCGCAAGGCGTCTGCCTGATCACCCAACCGATGATCGACCGGCTCGCCTGATGCCGCGCGTGCCGGGCAAAGTCCTGCTGCTGTCCAAAGAGTATCCACCCTACGTCTACGGCGGCGCCGGCGTGCACGTCGAATACCTCAGCCGGGCAATGGCCAGGCATGTGTCCGTCGAGGTGCGCTCGTTCGGCGACCAGGCGAGCAGCGACGGGCAGCTCGAGGTGCGCGGCTATCCCGCCTGGGACGAGGCATCACACGACACCGACCCGCGCTTCGTCGCCGCCATCGACGCGCTCGCCCGGTCGCTCGCAATGGCGCGCGACCGCATCGACGCCGACATCGTGCATTGCCACACCTGGTACACCGACCTCGGCGGCGTGCTGGCCGCCCAGCTCTGGGGCGTGCCGTTCGTGGTCACCATCCACTCGCTGGAGCCGTTGCGACCCTGGAAGGAAGAGCAGCTCGGCCGCGGCTACCACCTGAGCGCCTGGATGGAGCGCACCGCAATCGAGCAGGCCAGCGCCATCGTCGCCGTGTCCGAGGAGACCAGGCAGGACGTCCTGCGGCTGTTCGACGTGCCGCCCGAGCGCGTCAAGGTCATCCATAACGGCATCGATCCAGACGAATACCGCCCCGTCGCCACCACCGCGGCCCTCGCCCGCCATGGCATCGACCCCGCGCGCCCGTATGTGCTGTTCGTCGGCCGCATCACCCGCCAGAAAGGCATCATCCACCTGGTCCGCGCCATCGAGTGGATCGATCCCTCGCTGCAGATCGTCCTCTGCGCCGGCGCCCCCGACACGCCCGAAATCGGCGCCGAAATGGCCGCCGGCGTCGCGCAGGCCGCGAGCGCGAGGCCCGGCATCATCTGGATCCGCGAGATGGTGTCCCGCGCCGAGGCGATCGAGCTCTACAGCCACGCCGCGATGTTCTGCTGCCCGTCGGTCTACGAGCCCTTCGGCCTCATCAACCTCGAAGCCATGGCCTGCGAAACCGCGGTCGTCGCCGCCGCCGTCGGCGGCATTCCCGAGGTCGTCGTCCACGAAGAGACAGGCCTGCTCGTCGATCCCGGCATCGCGCCCGAAACCTTCGAACCCGCCGACCCGGCCGCTTTCTCCCGCCAGCTCGCCGACGCCATCAACCGCCTGGCGCGCGACCCGGCTTTGGCCGAACGTTTCGCCAAGGCAGGCCGCGCACGCGTGCTGGCCGCCTTCAGCTGGGACAGCATCGCCGAGGCGACGTTGAAGTTGTATCGGTCGATACTTCAGCAGCGAACGTAAAAGGAAGGCCGGGCTCTGCCCCGGGCGGGCCCCATCGCACTCGTGCGATGAGAGAACCCGCCGCTTTGGCCCGAGGCCCCAGACCCCATCTGTTCAGAGGCTCAGCACCCGCCTTCCCTGCTTGGCGAAGCCAATCAATCCTCTTCCGACCACACCGACCTTACGCGTCGGGCATGAACAACGAATGGATTTTAAAGGCTCCGCCTTTAATGGGGTCCAGGGGCAAAGCCCCTGGCCTCGACCAAACTCCCGCCGTTGACGCCTCCGCACACCAGTGACACGATCGTAGGAGGTGCGAAGCCGCGAAAAAGCGGCAGCATGAGGATCGTGCCAGGAGGATCTCCATGGCTCATCAGTATTGTCGTCTGAGCACTCTTGCGGCCTTCACGTTGTGCGTCGCAGCGCCGCCCGCGCTCGCCACCACGCTGACGATCGCGACGGTGAACAACAGCGACATGGTGACGATGCAGGCGCTCTCGCCCGCCTTCGAGGCCTCGCATCCCGGCATCCATCTTCGCTGGGTGGTGCTGCAGGAGAACGATCTGCGAGCCCGTGTCACCGCCGACGTCGCGGCCAAGGGTGGCGAGTTCGACGTCGTCACCATCGGCAATTACGAGGTGCCGATCTGGGCCAAGCAGGGCAAGCTGCTGCCGCTGCCGACATTGCCGGAGAGCTACGACCTCGACGACCTGCTCAAGCCGGTGCGCAAGGCGCTCGCCTATCGCGGCCTGCTCTACGCGCTGCCGTTCTACGGCGAGAGCGCGATGACCTTCTACCGCATCGACCTGTTCGCCCATGCCGGCCTGACCATGCCGGCGGCTCCCACGTATGACGACATCCGCACCTTCGCCGACAAGCTCACCGACCGCGCGCACGGCGTCTACGGCATCTGCCTGCGCGGCAAGCCGGGCTGGGGGCAAAACGTCGCCATCGTCACATCGATGGTCAATGCCTTTGGCGGACAGTGGTTCGACGCCGACTGGCGCCCGACGCTCGATACGCCGGCCTGGCAGCACGCGCTCGGCTACTACCATGACATCCTCGCCGTCGACGGTCCGCCGGACGCGGTGGATCGCGGTTACAACAAGACCCTGAAGCTGTTCAGCGACGGTCATTGCGGCATGCTGATCGACGCGACGGTGGCGGCCGGCGAGCTCTACAACAAGGCGCACTCCCCGGTGGCCGGAAACGTCAGCTTCGCGCCGATGCCGACCGGCAGCGACGCCACTGCCCCGACATGGCTGTGGAGCTGGAACCTCGCCATACCGGCCGGCACGCGCAAGAAGAGTGCGGCGACCGACTTCCTGATCTGGGCGACGTCGAAGGAGTACGTCTCGCTAGTGGCCAAGACCGGCGGCTGGGTCTCGGTGCCGCCAGGCACCCGCCGATCGACCTATGACAATCCCCAATATCAGCAGGTGGCGCCGTTTTCGCGCGCCGTGGAAACCGCGATCGACAACGCCAACCCGTCTGCCCCGACCGCCAGCCCGCGGCCCTATACCGGGGCGCAGTTCGTCGCCATTCCGGAGTTCCAGGACCTCGGCAACGAGGTGGGCCGCATCATCGCCGCGACGCTGACCGGCCGGAGCACCCCGGACCTGGCGCTGCACGAGGCGCAGGCGGCGGCCGAGGAGATGGCGCTCCAGGCCGGCTACGCCAAGCCGCAGAGCACCGCCCTGCAGGCCTCCGACGCCCCGCCGTAATCGCATCCGAACCAACGCGTGGGACGATGCGCCGGCCGTGCTAGAACAATGCTCAGTCGACGCGTCCGCGGCGGCGCCGAAAATCTTGCCTATAGGCAAGATTTCTATAACTCAATGATTTTAAACGGTTTCTGTTTGCCAAGCGGGCGATCCTCGTGCAGTGCCGCGCACGCACCCCGGCCAGTCTTGCGGTATTTCGCCCTATCGAGACCCAGCCGCCCGCTCCTCGCCCCGTCGCCCGCTCTCTCCCACGCCCCCGGCCGAATGTTGTTCCGCTTGCGCATGTTTCGGGCCTAGGCTTGCGGCGGCAGAGAGGACCTGCAGGTCCCGCATGCGCCGTCCGACCATCATCGGGCCAGCTATCATCGGGCCGGCTATCATCGGGCTAGGGAGAGCGTCATGACGACCCAGACACACCATCATCAGAGCCACGTAAGCGCCCAGGACCTGGCGATCTTCGCCGTCGTCCTACTCTTGGTCGGCATGCTGGCCGTCTGCATCAACAGCGTCAGCGCCGCAGTGATCGGCGTGCTCCACCAGGCGATCGGCCTCGCCTGTAGCGCCATCGGGCTCGGCGGCTAGGTCCTCCACGCCGCCGCGCGACCGGGCCTGAGCAAAGCCTAGGCCGGCTCGCCCGCCTGCGGCTCGATGCCGAGCGAGCGGAACAGCGCGTCGACGTCGTTGATCGCCGCCTCGGCCAACGCGGCGTCACGGCCTTTGCAGACGATGGCGACCCCGCCCCCGGCTTTGCGATAGTAGGGGTAGCTGCCGATATCGATCGCCGGGAAGCGCGCCTGGATCGCGCCCAACCCCTCGGCGATGTCGCCTTCCTGGACGCCGGCGGCGTGCAGCGCCCGTGAGGTCACGGGCGTGCCGCCCTGCAGGCTCGGCGCAAGGCTGTCGAACATCGACTGCATGATGCGCGGCACGCCAGCCATGACGTGCACGTTGCCGATCGTGAACCCGGGTGCGACCGAGACGGCGTTGTCGATCAGCGCGGCGCCGCGCGGCATCGTCGCCATCCGCTGGCGCGCGGCGTTGAAGTCGCCGGGCTTGTAGGAGGCGTCGAGCCGCGCCCACGCCTCGGGATGCGCTTCCCACGGCACGCCGAAGGCGGCCGCGACGCACTCGCTGGTAATGTCGTCATGCGTCGGCCCGATGCCGCCGGTGGTGAACACGTGGTCGAAGCGCGCCCGCATCTCGTTGACCACAGCGACGATCGTCTCGGCGACGTCGGGGATGATCCGCACCTCGCGCACCGGAATGCCGATGGCGCCGAGCCGCTTCGCCAGGAACTGGATGTTGAGGTCCTGGGTGCGCCCGGAGAGCACCTCGTTGCCGATCACCAGCAGGGCGGCCGTCGGGTCCATGCAGTCGTCTCCTCTCAAGGAAGGAAGCGTTCTTTTTTGAAAAAAGAACCAAAAAACTTCTGTCAATTAGCAGCTGCCCGTTCGACAAAAATCCAAGCGGATAAAAGTTTTTTGCTTCTTTTTTTCAAAAAAGAAGACCTTCCTTGCCTACAAGAACCCCCGCAACAACGGCACGATCGGCCTGTCCGCCGGCGGCATCTCGTACTCATGCAGCCGGTCCGGCCGCACCCAGGCCAGCGTCTGGCCCTCGAGCGGCTGGGCAAAGCCGGTCCAGCGGCGGCACAGATATAGCGGCATCAGCAAGTGAAAGCGCTCATAGGCGTGCGAGGCGAAGGTGAAGGGCGCGAGGCAGGCGCTCGAGACGTCGATGCCGAGCTCCTCGCGCAGCTCGCGGATCAGCGCCATCTCGGGCGTCTCGCCCGGATCGACCTTGCCGCCGGGAAACTCCCACAGCCCGGCCATCTTCTTGCCCTCCGGCCGCCGGGCGAGCAGCACCCGACTATCGCTGTCGACCAGGGCGCAGGCGGCGACGAGCAGCACCCGCCTGGCCGAGAGGGCGCCGGCAGGCGTCGCCGGGCACTCGGGCTCGCCGGCCTCGACGGCGCCGAACACGTCGTCCCGCGTCGCCTCGAACAGCTGCACCGCCTGCTTGCCGCCGCGGGCGAGGAAGTCCTGCTCGCCGGCGCCGACCTCGCGAAAGCCGGCGCGGCGCAGCACGGCGGCGGAGGCCGGGATTGTCGAGCGCGACCGCAGCTTCGAGGCGCTGGATCGGCAGGTTGGCCAGCGCCCAGCGCGCGAGCCGCGTCGCCGCCTCGCAGGCCACCCCGTGGCCCCAGAACTTGCGCCCCACCCAGTAGCCAGATTGCCGGTGCCGGGCTTGAGGTCGAGGCGCAGGCCGACGCAGCCGATCAGCATCTCGCGGCCGTCCTCCACCCCGGTGATCGCCAGGTGGGTAGCCGGTGCCGGCGGCGATCTGACCGGCGGTGGAGGCGATCCAGTCGTCGGCGAGGCGGGCGGGATAGGGGAAGGGCAGGCGGGAGAGCATCCGCACCACCTCCCAGTCATTGACCAGGCGGTGGATGGCTGGGCGCGTCGGCGGCGATGAGCGGCCGCAGCGTGAGGCGCTCGGTGGTGAGCGGGACGAAAGCGGGCGCGAGGGTCGGGAGCGCAGCGTCCGTCACGGCAAGGTTCCTGAGAGGCTGTTGGAGAATGCGCCAGGGTGAGCCAGCTGGCGTGTCTTTGCGAGCCCCGACGCGGAGCGTCTTCTCGCACGCCAAGCGGAGCGGCCGTCCGGCTGTGAGCATCGGAGCGCAGCAAAGGCGCGCCAGATGGCCACCCTAGCGCATCTCGAACAGCCCTCTGAAGCTAGCTGCGGTAGCTGCCGTTGATGTCGATGTAGCCGTGCGTGAGGTCACAGGTCCAGACGGTGGCGTGCCCGGCGCCAAGGCCGAGGTCGACCGCGACGCTGATCTCGGCGCCGGCCATGTGGGCGACGACGGGCGCCTCGTCGTAGCTGGGCACGACGGCGCCGTCGCGGGCGATGACGGTGCCGCCGATGGCGACCGACAGGCGGTCGCGCTCGGCGGGCTCCCGGCCTTGCCGACCGCCATGACGATGCGGCCCCAGTTCGCGTCGCCCCCTGCGATGGCGGTCTTGACCAGCGGCGAGTTGGCGACCGCCATGGCGACACGGCCGGCGGAGGCATCGCTCACGGCGCCGGCGACGTCGATGCGGATGAGGTGCTTCGCCCCCTCGCCGTCGCGCACCACCATCAGCGCCAGCTCGAGCAGCAACTCGGCCATGGGCCGCGGCAAAGGCGGTGGTGTCGGCGGACGGGTCGTTGCCGGCGGCGCCGGTGGCGACAGCAGCACGGTGTCAGAGGTCGAGGTGTCGCTGTCGACGGTGGTGCGGTTGAAGCTGGCGTTCGTGCCGGCGACGAGCAGCGGCTGCAGGGTGGCGGCCGGCAGAGCGGCGTCGGTGAAGACGAAGCAGAGCATGGTCGCCATGTCGGGCGCGATCATGCCGGAGCCCTTAGCGATGCCCTCGATGGTAACGGTGCGGCCGCCGAGGCTCGCCGGCGGCGGGCGATTTTGGCGAAGGTGTCGGTGGTCATGATGCCGCGGCGGCGGCGGCCAGGCCGTCGGCATCCAGGCGGGCGTGCAGCGCCGGCAGAGCGGCGGTGAGCCGCGCATGCGGCAGCGGCTCGCCGATGACGCCGGTCGAGGCGAGGAAGACCTCGCTTGGAGCGCAGCCGACCAGGGCGGCGGCGGCGGCGGCACTCGCCTCGACCGCCGCGACGCCGGCTTGGCCGGTGAAGACGTTGGCGTTGCCGGCATTGACGACGAGCGCCCGGGCGCGGCCGTGGGGCAAAGCGGCGCGGCACCAGTCGACCGGCGCCCCGGGGCACTTGTTGCGGGTGAAGACGCCGGCGACGGTGGTGCCGGGCGCGAACTCGGCCATGACCAGATCGGTGCGGCCCTGGTAGCGGATGCCGGCCACGGCGGCACTTAGGCGAACGCCGAGGATCATTTAAGCCTCCGAAAAGCAAGGCCCGGGGCTTTGCCCTGGACCCACAAAAGGCCGGCGGCCTTGGAAACCGACTCCTAAGTATCGGGGGTCTGGGGCCTCAGGCCCAGCGGGTCAAGGGCAGAGCCCTTGCCTTACTTCTACTGCGCCGTCGGCTTGCCCGGCGCCGGCAGGCCCGGATCGGGCTTGGCCGCATCGTCCTTCATCGGTGTGCCGTCCGGGTTGAACTTCTGAATTTTCACCTGGCTGCGCGCCTGGGCCAGCACCACCTGGATCTGCGCCTGGATCAGCTGCTGGCGCAGCTCGTCATGCGCCTGCTCGAAGGTCTTGGGCTTGGCGACACGCGTCTCGATCACCTGAATCACGTGCCAGCCGTATCGCGTGTGCACCCGGCGTCTGCGAGACCTGGCCCGGCTTGAGGGCGAAGGCGACGTTGGCGAACTCCGGCAGCATGTCGTCCTTCTTGAAGAAGCCGAGGTCGCCGCCCGACTTGGCCGCCGGGTCGGTGCTGTATTTCTTCGCCAGGTCCTCGAACTTGGCGCCGTGCTTGAGCTGCTCGATGATCGACTTCGCCTGCTCCTCGGTCGGCACCAGGATGTGCCGCGCATGCACCTCGGTCTCGCCACCCTGGGCCGCGATGTCGGTGTCGTATTTGGCCCGGATCGCCGCCTCGGTGATCTTGGGGGCGACGTCCGCGCTGCAGGATTGCGTTCTCCAGCACCGTGTCGGAGGCCTTGGCGATCTGCTTCTGCACCGCCGGGTCGTTCTGCAGCCCCTGCTTCTTCGCCTCGATCACCACCGCGTCACGATCGACCACCTGCTCCAGCAGCATCGGGAACAGCACTTGCGGTGGCATCTGGCGCAGCTCGGCGGGTAGGCTCTGAGCCGCCGCCTGCAGGTCGGTTGAAGTGCACCTCCTGGTCGTTGACCTTCGCCAGCACAGGATCGGGCGCAATCTTGCTGGCCGTCGCGCCGTTCGGCGCCGACGATGGCGCGGCCGAGCCGGTGGCGGGCGTCGCGACGGACGTTCCAGCAGGCGTGCTCTGGGCGAGCGCCGGCAGGCTGAGCGCGAGCAGCGCCCCCGCAGGCGGTGGTGAGAAGAGAAGGCCGCATCGCATACCTCGGAGTGTGGGGTCAGAACCACTCCGGGTCCGAGCGCTGGCGCATATAGCCCGGCCATCACATGGCTCACAACCGCGCCGAATGATGAATTTGCAGAAGGAAATCAGCCCTTTTGCGTCGGATTGAGGGCTTGTGGCCGGCTGCCGCTTCGGTTGACCGGGCGTGCCCCCGGTCCTATCTCACCGGGTGCGCGGCTGCATCGTCGCGCACCCTGTTGGCGCTTGTGACGGCTGCACGGCCGCCGCACGCCACCCTCCTGGTTCAAGGCCGCGTCGATGTTCGGATCCTTCGCCCGCGCCGTGTTCGGCACCGCCAACGACCGCGCGCTGAAATCCTACCAGCGCCGGGTGCCGCAGATCAACGCGCTCGAGCCGGCCATCGCTGGCCTCGACGATGCGGGCCTGGCTCACAAGACGGTTGAGCTGCGCGAGCGTCTCGCCGGCGGGGCAAGCCTCGATGACCTGCTGCCGGAGGCCTTTGCGGTGGTCCGCGAGGCGAGCCGCCGGGTGCTGGGCATGCGCCACTTCGACGTCCAGCTCGTCGGCGGCATGGTGCTGCACGACGGCAAGATCGCCGAGATGAAGACCGGCGAGGGCAAGACGCTCGTCGCCAGTCTGCCGGTCTACCTCAATGCGCTCGCCGCCGGCGGCGTCCACGTCGTCACCGTCAACGACTACCTGGCGCGGCGCGACGCCGAGCAGATGGGCGCGCTCTACGGCTTCCTCGGCCTGACCACCGGCGTCATCGTGCACGCCTGACCGACGGCGAGCGCGCGGCCGCCTACGCCTGCGACGTCACCTACGGCACCAACAACGAGTTCGGCTTCGACTACCTGCGCGACAACATGAAGTATCGCCTCGAGGACATGGTGCAGCGGCCGTTCGGCTACGCGATCGTCGACGAGGTCGACAGCATCCTCATCGACGAGGCGCGCACGCCGCTGATCATCTCGGGACCGTCCGACGACAGCTCCGAGCTCTACCGCCATGTCGATGACGTCGTGCGCGTCCTGGTGCGCGACGAGACGACCTTCGAGAAGGACGAGAAAGCGCGCTCCGTGCATCTCACCGAGGAGGGATCGGAGACCGTCGAGCAGATGTTGCGCAATGCCAACATCCTCACCGAGGGCAATCTGTACGACATTTTCAACGTCAGCGTCGTCCACCACGTGCAGCAATCACTGCGCAGCCACACCCTGTTTGCCCGCGATGTCGACTACATCGTGCGCGACGACAAGATCGTGATCGTCGACGAGTTCACCGGCCGGATGATGGAGGGACGGCGCTACTCGGAGGGCCTGCACCAGGCGCTGGAGGCGAAGGAGCACGTCACCGTCCAGCAGGAAAACCAGACCCTGGCCTCGATCACCTTCCAGAACTACTTCCGCCTCTACCCCAAGCTCTCCGGCATGACCGGCACCGCGATGACCGAGGCCGACGAATTCGCCGAGATCTACAAGCTGGAGGTGGTCGAGATCCCGACCAACGTGGCGGTCGGCCGGGCGGACAGCGACGACGAGGTCTACCGCTCGGCGGGCGAGAAATACGACGCCGTGGCGACGCTGATCGAGGAGGCGCAGCAGCGCGGCCAGCCGGTCCTCGTCGGCACCACCAGCATCGAGAAGTCCGAGGACGATCAGCGCCATCCTGAAGAAGCGCCGCATCGTGCACTCGGTGCTGAACGCGCGCTTTCACGAGCAGGAAGCCAGCATCGTGGCGCAAGCCGGCGCGCCCAGCCGGGTCACCATCGCCACCAACATGGCCGGGCGCGGCACCGACATCAAGCTCGGTGGCAACCTCGACATGCGACTGAAGAACGAGCTCGACCCGGCGTCAGACACATCGACGCGCGAGGCCGCCGCGTCGCGGATTCGCAGCGAGATCGACGGCTTCCACGACACGGTGAAGGCGGCTGGCGGCCTGTTCGTCATCGGCACCGAGCGGCACGAGAGCCGGCGCATCGACAACCAGCTGCGCGGCCGCTCAGGCCGCCAGGGCGACCCCGGCGCATCACGCTTCTTCCTCTCGCTCGAGGACGACCTGATGCGCATCTTCGGCTCCGAGCGGATGGGCGGCATGCTGCAGCGGCTCGGCCTCAAGGAGGGCGAGGCCATCGTCCATCCCTGGATAAACAAGGCGCTCGAGAAGGCGCAGAAGAAGGTCGAGGCGCGCAACTTCGACACCCGCAAGAACGTGCTCAAATACGACGACGTGATGAACGACCAGCGGCGCGAGGTCTACGCCCAGCGCCGCGAGTTCATGTCCGCCTCCGACGTCTCCGGCGTGATCGCTGACATGCGCCACGAGGTGGTCGCCGGCCTCGTCGCCCGCCGCATCCCCGAGCGCGCTTTTGCCGAGCAGTGGGAGACGGCCGAGCTTGCCGGCGACGTCCAGCGGCTGCTGAACCTGACCTTACCGATCGCCCAGTGGGCGACCGAGGACGGGATTGCCGAGGAGGCGATCCGCACCCGGATCGAGCAGGCGGCCCGACCAGATGATGGCGGCCAAGGCAGCAAATTTCGGCCCCGAAATGATGCGCTTCGTCGAAAAGTCGCTGCTGCTGCAGGTGTTCGATGCGGTGTGGAAGGAGCACCTGCTGGCGCTCGACTACCTGCGTCAGGGCATCGGGCTGCGCGCCTACGGTCAACGCGACCCGCTCAACGAGTACAAGACCGAGGCGTTCACGCTGTTCAACGCTATGCTGGATGACCTGCGCGGAGCGCGTCACGGCGCTGCTCGCCCGCGTCGAACTCGGCGCCGACCCGCTGCCGCAGCCCCCAGCCGATCACGCTGTTCGAAAGCCACCCACTCCCGGTGAGCGTCCTGCCGCACGCCGGTCATCAGGCCGAGGAGCTGGCGGTCGCCGAGCTGGAGCCGATCCGGATGACGATGGCAGCGGCGGCGGCAGACCCGAATGATCCGACGAGCTGGGTGAGCACGCCGCGCAATGCGCCCTGCCCCTGCGGATCAGGCAAGAAGTATAAGCATTGCCATGGGCGGGCAGCGGGGCAGTAGGGGCGAGGCCGAGGTAGAAAGGCCAGGGCTCTGCCCTGGGACCCGCTGGGGGCCGCGAGGCCCCAGACCCCAAGCAAAAGACGTTCGTCACTCGGCAAAGCGGTGGGCCAACCGACGAAAGGGGTCTGGGGCCTCACGGCCCCAGCGGGTCAAGGGCAGAGCCCTTGCCTTGCCTCTCTCACTCCCCACTCAAGTCCCCGCCGCCGCCGTTCCAGCTCCTCGGCGTAGCGCCTGAGCGCATATTGCTCGCTGAGGATGCCGATCACACCGCATCGACGCTCCGGTCCTCCACCACCGCCAGCGCGTCCGCCTCGGCTCGCTCGAACATCGCCGCCGCCTCTTTGACCGACATCTGCGGCAGCAGCACGGTGCCTGTCTGCTGCAGCATGTCGCCGACGGTCGTGACGTTGTCGTCATCGATGGCATGCGCCTCGGAGGGCATGACAAGGCCGGCGTATCGGCCCGTCTCATCGAGCACGATCACGCGCTTTTCCGCACCCAACGGAAAATCGCGGCGAAAGCTGTGGATCGGCATGTCGACGCGCACGGTGCGGAGCTCGCGTCGCATCATCCGCCCGACGCTCAGGTTGCGGATCCAACCGATATCGACGGCGCTGCGAATGGCCTCGCCGCGTAGATGAAAGCGCCAGGTGGCGAATGAGTAGCCGAACGTCCGGCGCACGGTGATCGCCGACACCACGGCCGCCGCCAGCACCGCCACCGTAATCGGCAGGCTGCCGGTGCTCTCGAGTGCGAGGAAGGTCATGGTGAGCGGACCGCCGATGATGCCGACCGCCATCGCGCTCATGCCGATCAGCGCAATAGACCACCTCTGGCTGCGCGAGGTGGCTGTGGGTCAGCAGCATCAGCGCGCCGAACAGCTTGCCCGACCAGGGCGCCGAGAAACAGCGAGGCGAAGAACAGTCCGCCGCGAAAGCCCGAGCCGATCGAGATCGCCGAGGCTGTCGCCTTCAGCACCAGCAGCAAAGGCGACAAGCTGCAGCGAGTAGGGCGCATCGATGCAGCTGCGCAGCGCCGCGTGGCCCGACGACAGCACTGAAGGTGAAACCAGGGCCAGCGTGCCGACCGCCAGGCCGCCGATCGCCGGCCGCGCCCATCCCGGCACTCGGCTGCGGCGAAACAGCGTCTCGGTCAGCGTGACGCCGCGCATGATGCAGATGCCGACCAGGGCGCAGATCACGGCCGAGCACCAGTACGGGAAGAAAGTCCGCGGTGCCGAACGTCGCCGGCAGGCTGAGCGCGAAGCCGGGCTCGTCCCCCTCGAACAGCCGCATCATCAGCGTGCCGCAGATCGCGGCGACGACCACCGGCGCCAGGTTCGCCAGCGTATAGGCGCCGATCACCAGCTCGAAGCCATAGAAGGCGCCGGTCAACGGCGCGTTAAAGGCGGCCGAGATCGCCGCCGCGGCGCCGCAGCCGACCAGCAGCCGCAGGTCGTTGCGGCGCACCCGGAAGCTGCGACCGAACTTGGAAGCGACCGCGGCGCTGATCTGCGTGTATCCCGCCTCCAGCCCGACCGAGGCGCCGACGCCGTTCGACAGCAGCGTCTGTCCAACCACGACCAGGCTGTCGGTGAGCGACATGACGCCGCCATAAAGGGCGTTGGCCTCGATCGGGTCGACGGCGCGGCGCGGCCAGAAGCGCGCGAGGCACAGCCCGGCAAAACCAAGCACGAGGACCGCCGACGGCCGGAACCAGTAGCGCCGCCCTGGTGTCGATCCGGGGGGCGCCGACAGGCGCTGCCCGGCAGGCGAATGAAACAGTTGGCGATGGGCCAGCAGCGTCGTCTGGTTCATGCCGACCACGATGAGCCCGGCTGCGAGGCCGACCACGGCCGCCAGCATCACCAGCCAGAGCTCGTCGGCTCGCACCAGCACGCGAGCTGCTGCGGCACGTGCAGAACCCAGCGCTGCAGCGGCCGCCAGGCGCGCGTCGCCGGCTTGATGGCCTTGCGCGCCGTCCGGTGGCTCATGCCGGGCTGAGCCAGGCGGCTCGGCAGCAGCGTGCTCAGCAGGGGTTTCATGACGTCATTCGGTCCGGAACTGACACCTCGATTGCGGGCGGCTGCGAGGCAGCCGACAGGCTAGGGCTCGACGATGGCTGGCGTCTCTTGCGGCTCGGAAGCCGTCGTTGCAAGCATGAGCATGCCTGCGCGGCCTTAAGGATCCGTGAAAACGTGGCTCAACTTCTCCTCTCGCGGCGGAGGCTCGCCAGGAACCGGCATCGACGGCCTCGTGTTAGGTCACCGAGCGGTCAGGCCGATCGCCATCGGAGCCCCTTCCAATGCACGGCACAAGATCGCCCAGGCGCGCAGCGGTTCATGTCCAGTCTGATGTGCCGCATCCGCCGCCCGCCCCGCCGATCGACTTGCCCGACCCTGACGCGCCGCCGCCGATCGAGGAGCCGCCGGACGTGATCCTCGGTGCCGACCGATCCGCCCTCGCCCCCAATGCACATGCAGATGCACATGCAGATGCTTGGGCAATGATGACCAAGGCGCTGCCGGCCTCCATGCGCGTCGTCGATATCGCCTCGCCCGGCTTGGCTTCGGCAATGCGGGGTGGTCGAGCGGCCGCTGCCGCAGCCTGCGAGCGGCGAGGTGCTGATCCGCGTCGCCGCCGCCGGCGTCAACCGGCCGGACATCGCCCAGCGTGCGGGCCTGTATCCGCCGCCGCCCGGCGCCAGTCCGGTGCTCGGGCTGGAAGTCGCTGGCGAGGTCGTCGCGTGCGGCGCCGAAGCCGGCCTCGCGCTCGGCGAGCAAGTCACCGCGCTGGTGAACGGCGGTGGCTACGCCGAGTATTGCACCGCCCCGGTCGGGCAGTGCCTGCCCTGGCCGCGCGGCTTCGATGCGATCCACGCCGCCGCGCTGCCGGAGAACCACTTCACCGTCTGGCAGAACGTCTTCCAGATCGGCAGGCTGGCGCCCGGTGACCGCCTGCTCGTGCATGGCGGCACCAGCGGCATCGGTCTGACCGCGACCATGCTGGCCGCCGCCCGCGGCAGCCGGGTGGTCGCCACTGCCGGCTCACGCGAGAAATGCGACGCCTGCCTGCGCCACGGCGCCACGGCCGCGATCAACTACCGGGAGGCGCAGTTCGCCGACGCGGTGCGCGAGTTCACCGCCGGCGAGGGCGTCGACGTGATCCTCGACATGATCGGCGGCAGCTACCTGCAGGCCAATTTGCTGAGCCTGGCCGAGGGCGGCCGGCTGGTGGTGATCGCGGTGATGGGCGGCCGCGCCGGCGAGACGGACCTGGCGCGCATCATGCAGCGCCGGCTGACGCTGACCGGCTCGACCATGCGGCCACGCACCCGCGCCGAGAAGGCGGCGCTGGCGGATGAGCTTCGACGCGAGGTCTGGCCGCTGCTCGACGCCGGGCAATGCCGTCCGGTGATCGACACGGTGCTGCCGCTCGAGCAGGTGGTGCAGGCGCATGAGCGGATGGACGTCGACCACATCGGCAAGGTGGTGCTGGACCTCACCGCGTGATTCTGGCGGCCGTCGAGGCCGGTTCAGGCACCGCGCCGAGCCTCGTCCTGCTGCACGGGCTGTTCGGGCAGGCCCGCAACTTCACCACCGTGCAGCGCCACCTCGCCGATCGCCGCCACGTCGTGGCCCTCGACCTGCGCAACCACGGCGCCAGCCCCCACGCCGACGGCATGGCCTACGCGACCTTGGCCGCCGACGTCGCCGAGACGCTCGCCGCGCTCGATCTTGGCCGCTGCGACGTCGTCGGCCACTCGATGGGCGGCAAGACGGCCATGGCGCTCGCGCTCGCCCGGCCGGACCTGGTGCGCCGGCTCGTCGTCGTCGACATCGCACCCGTCGCCTACAAGCACGCCAATGCTGCCCTGGTCACGGCACTCCAGGCCCTGCCGCTCGGCGCCCCGCTCAGCCGCGGCCAGGCCGACCGCGCGCTCGCCGATGCAATCCCCAACGCCATCATCCGCAGCTTCCTGCTGCAGAATTTCCACGCCGGCGAGCAGCCTGGTTGGCGTTGCGGCCTGATCGAGATCGCCGCCGCGATCCCGCAGATCGAGGGCTGGGACTTCGCCCTCTCGTCGCGCTTCGACGGCGAGACGTTGCTGATTCGAGGGGGCGCGTCCGACTACGTCGGCGAGGCCGAACTCGTGTCGTTCCGGGCGATCTTTCCGCGGGGATGGATTGAAACGGTGGTTGGCGCCGCGCACTGGGTGCATGCGGACGCGCCGGAGCGGTTCGTCTCGCTGGTGGAGGATTCTCTCGGTTGAGTTGCGCGGCAGCCTGATAGTCTTATTGCGCACGCCGGATCGGCCGATCGTGCGAGGAGGCCTGGATGGTGATGTCGGCAAACCGGCGTGCTCGGCCCAGCGTGTTCGGCACCGCGGGACAGGCTTGGCGCAGTGCTTGGCTGGCAATCATACGCATGCCGTTACTCATGCTGGCAGCGACTTCAGTGCTGCTGGCATTCAATGTGTGCGCGGGGCTTGGCTTCAGGGCAATCGGTCAACCGCATACGGCCTCTCACGTCGCCCTCAGTGCGCTCGACGGAGTCGTGGCCAGCCTCTCGATGGCGCCGGTTGCGATCTCCGTCCATCGGTTTGTGCTTCTCGGTGAGAGAACGAGGCTTTGGCCCCGGGTGCCGATGAGAGTGGTGCTGTGTTACGCTGGCTGGTCGATCGCTTTTTCAGTCGCGTACAGCGTGGTGGGGGTGGTGGGGTTAGCCAAGCATCTTCCGCTACCAGGCATGGCTGTCGCAGCATCGGCCGTGCAGGTCTTGCTGTTCGTGGTCTACACGCGCTTGGTGCTCATGCTCCCGGCGATTGCGATGCAGTCGACGCAGCCGCTCGCCGACTGGAGTTTGCGTCAGACGCGGCATCGTTTCTGGCGCACCGTTGCGCTGCTGTTCCTGGTCGAGATGCCGCTCGTCATCCTGGGCGTGCTGATCGGCGCGCTAGCGTGGCATCTCGGCGACCTCGCTCACCTGATGCCGATGGCTCTGTCCTTGAGCACGCCCTTGGTCGTGGCCAGCGTTGTCGCAGGAGCTGCGGCCTTGTCATGGCTGTTCCGCCGCTACGACGTCGCCGAAGAACCGTCTGACCTCATTCCGGCTGCGACTTGATGGCCTTGCCCTCGTCGGCGGCGCGCCAGAGGTACCAGGCTGCCGTCGAGCGATACGGCGCCCAGACGGCGCCGACCGCGGCGAGCGCTCGCGGCTTGGGCTGCGCCTCTAGGCCATTGATGCGCCGGTAGCCCTCGCGGACGCCGAAATCGTCGACCGGCAGCACGTCGGGCCGACCGAGCGTGAAGATCAGCAGCATCTCGACCGTCCAGCGACCGATGCCCCGCACCGCCGACAGGCGCTCGATCAACGCGTCGTCGGACAGCCGAGCGGCGGCGGCGCGGCTCGGCACGACGCCGGCGAGGCGCTGACGGGCCAGGTCGTGCAGCGCCGCCGCTTTGCTGCAGGAGAAGCCGCAGGCGCGCAGCGCCGCCTTGTTCAGTCCGAGCAGCTGCTCGGGCGCGGGATAGGCGCCGCCGCCCTGCGCGGCCAGCCGGCCGAGGATTGCCTCGGCGGCGCGGCCGTGTAGTTGCTGGTGGGCGATGGCGTGCACCAGCGCGTCGTAGGGTTCGCGGTCGCGGGTGGGCGCCAGGCCGCACGGGCCGATGCGCCCGATGAGCGCGGCGAGTGCCGGGTCGGCAGCGGCGAGGTGGCGGCAGGCGAGGGGGCGGCGGCGACCGACCCACGGGTTCACGCCTGGGGCCTCAAGACCGGCGGCCGGGCACCCGGTGGCGGAAGGCCAACGCCTCGGCGATGTCGGCGCGGCGAACCATGGCGGCGCCGGCAAGGTCGGCGACCGTGCGGCCGACGCGCAGCACCCGTGTGTAGCCGCGCGGCGACAGGCGCAGGCGGTCAGCGGCCTGCTCCAGCAGCGCCCGGCCCGGCTCCTCCACCTCGATGCGGCCGGCATCGGCCTCGGCGTTGGTGGCGTCGCCGCGCGCCCGCTGACGCGCCCGCGCCGCGCTGACCCGGGCGGCGACGGGCGCGCTCGCCTCGCCGTCCGGCGCCCGCGACAGCTCGGCGGCGGTGACCGGCTGCACCTGCACCGTCAGGTCGATGCGGTCCAGGAACGGGCCGCTGATCCGGCCGAGATACGCCTCGCCGCAGCGTGGCGCCCGGTTGCACTCGCGCGCGGCGTCGCCGAGATAGCCGCAGCGGCAGGGGTTCATCGCCGCGATGAGCTGAAACCGCGCCGGGTAGGTGACGTGCGCGGCGGCGCGCGAGACGGTTGTGCGGCCGCTCTCCAGCGGCTGGCGCAGCGCCTCCAAAGCCTGGCTTGGAAACTCCGGCAGCTCGTCTAGGAACAGCACGCCGCGATGCGCAAGGCTGACCTCGCCGGGCCGGGCGCGCTGCCCGCCGCCGGCGAGCGCCGCCTGGCTCGCGCCATGATGCGGCTCGCGATAGGGCGGCCGCATCAGCAGCCGCCCATCCTCCAGCAGTCCGGCCACCGAGTGCACCATGCTGACCTCGAGCGCCTCCTCCGGCAGCAGGTCGGGCAGCAGCCCCGGCAGGCGCGAGGCGAGCATCGACTTGCCCGCCCCCGGCCAGCCGATCAGCAGTAGATTGTGCCCTCCCGCGGCGGCGATCTCCAGCGCCCGACGCGCGCTCTCCATCCCCTTGACGGCCGCGAGGTCCGGCGCGGCAGGCGCGGCCGCAAGCCCCGCCGGCGCCGGCGGCAGCAGCACCGGCTCGCCCTTGAAGTGGTTGATCAGGCTGAGCAAATCGGTTGGCGCCAGCACGTCGAGCGCGCCGGCCCACGCGGCCTCGCCGCCCTGCGCGGCCGGGCAGATCAGGCCGAGATCGGAGTTCACCGCCGCCATCGCCGCCGGCAGCACGCCGGCCACCCGGTTCAGCGAGCCATCCAGCGACAGCTCGCCAAGTGCTGCATACTCCGCCATCTCCTCGGCCGGCAGCACGTCCATCGCCACCAGCACGCCGAGCGCGATCGGCAGGTCGAAATGCGAGCTTTTCACACATTGCATTTGAGCTAACCGATAGATCGAAAATCTACTAAAAAGAAGCTTCTTGTTTTGATTGCATTTTTACCTGTGGATAAGATGAGAAATTCTCTAATACCCTATTGAGAAACTTGTAGAATATCGCGACGATCGTCATGTGTATAAGTCGCCGTATAGTGGCCGCTCCTCCGTTTGGGCGCCTCGAAGCGAGTGCGAGGCGGACAGCGCGCGAGCCCGCCTGTTTGGTCCCAGGCAGTATCTCTAATCTCAATACCCCGCGCATAATAAGCAGCCGCCGAAAACGGGTGTCACATCTGATCGGCCGGGTGTTGGTTAACGTGCGGAACGACGGTCCTGCACTGCTCGACGCGTTAGACAACCTTAAAGACGCTTAGTGCGGGCTTCGGCATGCCTGATGCGACGGTCATTGAATAACATCAATCAGCTGGGCGACGCACCGCGGTCATTCGGTAGTACTAAGACTATCAAGGGGGTCATGGTCCAAATGTCGGGCGGCTGCGTGCGACGGAGTGCACGCCATCTTCATTGGACACCATAAATGACGCAATTCGTGGCATCGCGCGATGGTTGTGGTCCGCCGGGCTTCCTCTAGGCTGGATGGCACTAGGGAACGAACGAGTGGCCAGCTCTCTTGGACAGGTCCAGGTCACGGGACATCATCGTGCTCGGATCGACCGTGTGGTCGGACCGCGGCTTGGAAAGCATGATTCCGAATGGCACGAGCGGCTATCGACTTTGCGAAGTGGGACCTACGAGTCCGGACGCACATCGCATCCCGCGCCGCCCCGGCCGGTTGGACAGGCTTTTGGCTCGGTCTATGGGAACACCATCTCGCGGCAGGGTTCGCCAACGGCCATTTCGTCCGTGAGCTGACGAAAGGCGAAGACGGGCCTTTTTCCGAGCGTGTCTGGGAGATGATGCTCGGTCGCCACCTGCTCGCTTGCGGCTTTGACGTCTCGTCGCCGTCCCAGCCTGGACGGCCCGATTTTCGTTGTGTCAGGGCAGGGGCAGTAACCTGGGTCGAGGCGACCTGTGCGACGCCCGGCCAGGACGTCCTACTGGCACCGGACGCGGACTGGCTCAGCTCGGGCGGCTACGTGCCTCTCGACAGCCTGTTTCTCAGGTGGACCAACGCCCTCCATCAGAAGATAAAGCAATGCGCAGCCCATCGCCGTAAAGGCATCGTCGCGCCAGGAGAAGGCTACCTCATCGCCATCAACGGCGGCCTCATAGCCACGGCGAACTATGGCTTCGGGGTCTCCCGACACCCTTTCGTGGTCGAGGCCACGCTCGCGATAGGCCCCCTGCAGCACCGCTACGACCGGGAGACGCTGGGCTTCAAAGGGGCGGAGCACCTGGTCCGGACGCATGCCGTGAAGGAGAACGCCGCCGTAGTTGGGACCGCGGTCTTCTTCGACAAGTCAAATGCTGCCATCGGCGCGTTGCTCGGCTGCGCGAGCCTGCGGGTCGATGGTCCGACGCTCCCCTTACTGGTCGCTCACAATCCCTTGGCGGACTGCCCGTTTCCGACGGGGCTGCTCGGTCCCGGCACCAGGGAGTGGGCCGCCAGACTTACCGGACGAGACGACAATGAGTCTTTTTGGGAGATTGCCGAGGTGACTGCTTCCAAGACGTGAAGGGTTCGTCACGACAGGCATTCGTGACCGCTGCATCTCGGCTCGCCGATAGGAGCACGGCTTTCCGCCGAGCGACCCGCCACCCGCTGTGGGTACCAGGGTGGCCTCCTTCAGAGTGTTGGTCATCAATCGCCTGAAAGAAGGAGGCGCCGGGCGGCATGTCGGGTTCAAGTTCATCGCTCAGGATCTCACCGACCATTTAGCGTCAAGCTTGGGCGCTAGAAGCCTCCGGAGCTTTCGCCCTGCCTCAGCCGCTCTTTAGAAGTGTTCGAGGTAGCTTAATAGCGTCACGTTATGATGACGCCGCAGTCATTTGGCATTTCGCGAGGCCTGTTGTAGCTGATTTGAACCAGCGAGGTCATAGGCATGAGTAATTCGCATACGGCCCTCAAGGGAACCACGACTTTTCAGGTTTCGGTCCACGGACACGACCTTTGGGGTGCTCGGACGAGCTCAGGTATTCTCCGGCGGCTATTTTTTTCCGAGGGAGCTGCGGCAGCGGAAGCCGCAATGTGTGAGACCATGGATACAGACGCGCTTTGCGCGTTTTCGTTACCTGAAGTGAAAGGTTACACCTTTTTCGTTTGCGACGACCCGTTTGGGGCGAAAGCACTGATTGTTCAGGATCCAACGATGATAATCCTAGACCTTGCGTTCGAAAGTGAGGACATGGCCGCAGCATACGTTTTAGGCCGCGAAGACGAAAAGCTACGAACCACCCAAGTTTCAGGATTATAGTGTCTTTGATACCTATCTACGGGGAGCCGTTTTCTCTATAGCCACATTCACGCAGTGGTCTTTCTTAAGCAGTGAATAAGCACCATGGAGCCGTTCATACTCCAGAGCGGCATCAAGTCTTGTCTTGAAATCATCAAGGTAGCTCGTTTGAACGAAGGTCGCGTTCAATCGTAGTTCCACCTCCTCGCCTTCAAGGAGCCTCGCAGCAGCTCGCCAACGACCGCACTCCTCTAAAACTCCGAGCGTTCCCAGAAGCCACACGAGGCCCATTTGAGAGACCAGCGTCCGGGTCGGAGTGGCGGGTACGCGATCCGTCTGGCTCTCAGCCGGAACGGCCTGAAACGATGCACGACGATCAACCCGATCTGTGACCAGGACTTGCGGCGCACGTCCTTCAAAGGAGGCCGCCTCAGCCTCAAGGCTGGGCGAGGCGCTAACGGCTGGCTGGCTGACCAGGTTGGCCAGATGGTCTCTCATGCGGTTCTCGAACCCTGTTCCCTCCTAGGCTCAGGCTGGGCTATGCAAGAGAGACTCAAGTTTCTTCTGGCTTTGAGAGCCGAAGGCAGTCATCGCGAGCGCCTATCGACCGCCACGGCAACCCAGTTTCCTTCATGGTCGTGCCGGTCAGGCCACCTTGGCTCAGCCGCTCCGAGCAGCAACAGCGTGACGATCATGTCATATTGCTCGGAGAAGACGGTCATCTCCTTGACCTCCTCGGGGAACCAGACGCCAGGTGGTAAATTCATCCCCGCCCGGTTGTCGAAGGTCATGTCTTGCCGCGCCGCCAAGGAGCAGGCTGGTAACTCGACCGGCCCACGCGTCGTCCTGATGAAGGCTCCGCTCTTGAGCGCGGGTTCACTCGACCTGGACCAGAGTACGAAGCCGTCCCTGGACACAACCATCACGGCACGACGCTCCGTGTAGGACAGCCACCTGAGGGTCGACGCCAGCAGGGACACGCCATAGCGGTCAGCACAGCCGGATAGGATTTCAATGTCGGCAGCGACCTTGGCCGGAACCTGCAGTCGGTAGTCGTCGAACGGCATGAGCAGGTCGGCCGCGAACCGGTCGGCCTCGCGCTCGATGGTCCTGGCTCCCTGGAGGATGTCGTCTTCCGAGCACTGGATGCCCTCGGGATAGGCGTGACGGTGGACAAGGTAGTGGCCGAACTCGTGCGCCAGCGTGAAGGTGATCCGTCGCGCGGACACGATCCGGTTGTTGTAGGCGATGCCCCAGCCGCCCCGAGGCGAAGGGATGCGTATCAAGGCACCCTCGAGACCTGGCAGCGGGGCGCCATCGACCTCCCGTATCGGGTCGTCGGGGAAAACCTGAGCCGTGTAGTCACGGGCAAGGTCAGGAACGGAGACAGGAAAGCGCTCGTCGCTCGGCATGGCCGCGTTCAGCATCAGCGTAAGTCGGGCGGCCCAAGCGCCTGGACCGACCGGAGGGGTCAAGAACCCTTGCTCCAGACGTCGACCATTTGGCGGATCCTCTCCTTCGTCGACGTGTCCAGGTTCTGGTAGCGCCGGTAGAAGGCGGCATCGACGACCTTCTCCGAAGCGTCGACCTCGGCGTCGTTTAACAGGAAGTCGGCAGTCACGCCGAGGGCTGCGGCTATGCGCGCCACCTTGTCGCCGGAAGGCCTGGGAGGGTTCTTGTTCTCCAACTCCCAGACGTAGGACTTGCTCGAGTCGCTCATCTCGGCGAGCCGGTCGAGCGTGAGACCCTTCGCCTTCCGGAGCTTCCGGATTTTGTCCCCCAATGCGTTCGTCACGCGCGCCCCCGCCTCTTCCTTAAGTTCAGGGTAGACCTATCGATGATGCTTGACAAAGCATACCAGGTTGGATCAGGCTCTGGTTCGGAGTAGGCTTACTTGCTGTGAGTCTCTTGAGAATGGAGCCGTCAGATGGACGACAACTGGGGAGCGTTCGGAGACGATGATCAGCCGGATCCGTTAGCTGATCCACTGGATGCTTTGCTCGCGGACGTCGCCATCAACGTCCAGCTTCCACCAGGCCTGCATAAGGTCGCGCAAGACAGGTACGCCGCCGTCCGTGACCACATCGGCCGCCGCGGAAGCCCTCTCGAAGGCCAGGTTGTGCAGTTCTACCCGCAGGGTTCGATGGCGATCGACGCCACGATATCGACCCGGGGAACGGACGAGGAATACGACCTCGATGTCGTCGCCGAACTGGACCTGCGGCGTAACCTTCCTGCGGCGGCCGTCCTGGACGGTCTGTTGAATGCCTTGGAGGACTATCCGGTCCGCCGCGTGACCCGCCAGACCCGTTGCGTCACGCTGACCTATTCTGACGGGATGCACATCGACGTCACTCCCTCCAGGCGAGTCGGCGTCAGGGAGTTCGAGAGCGTCATCTTCCACGCGCCCCCTGACGAACCAGCCGCGCGGCACCGCGAAGTTCCGATGAACGCCTTTGGCTTCGCCCAATGGTATCGCTCCAGGGCACCCTTCGAGCAGAGCTTCTCGAGATCCTACTCTCACCGGCTAAACGACGCGCTCTCTGCCCGTCTGACCGACGAGCCGATCGTCCACGAGGTCCTCCCGCAAGCTCCCGTGGAACTGAAAAGCGCCACCACCGTCGCCCTCCAGCTCGTCAAGCGCTTTCGCAACATATGGAGCGCGGAACGGGAAGAGCGTTATCCGCCCTCGGTCATGCTGTCGTGCCACGCCGGTCAAGCCGCCATGCGTGGTGCGAGGCTCTCCGACATGCTGATACGCGAGGCTCGTTGGACTGCCCGAGCCATTCGGGAGGCCGCGGCATCACGCGGCATGCTCGACGTCCGCAACCCCGTCATGCGCGATGATTGCTTCACAGACCGTTGGCCCGAAAATCAGCGCCAGCAGATGGACTTCGCCGCAGCCTTGGAAGATTTCGCGAATGGACTCGAGCTGCTCAAGCAGCGGAAGTTCGGCGTGCAGTTCGAGGACATGCAACCTTGGCTGAAGAGGTATTTCGGCGACCGCGTCGTAGGCCGTTCAGTCAAGTTGTTCGTCGCCAGGAACGGCACGGCGATGCGGAGCAGTTCCCAAGGCTACACGCGCCGAGGCGGCCTGGTGATCCCCGCGGCTCCTGCGGTTATCGGTGCACGTCCGGCGTCGGCATCCGTCGTCGCAGCCCGGCCTCACACCAACATGGGCGACAGACGGCGATGAGGGGTCCGCTCACCATCGTCGAGCAGATCGAGGCTATGGCGGCGACGTGGCCGAGCTTCAGGCTGGTGTATCACCAAGCTGAGCAGGCTATCTGGCACGGCGAACTGTGCCCGCTCTTCCAACCCTTCATGGTCGAAGTCCGCTACCGCGCGCCACTGGTGGTCGAGGCACTGAACGTCCGCTCGATACAGCCTCAGGTGTCCGTCTTGTCGCCACAGCTCAGGCCCAGGCGCCATGATGCCGAGGGAAAGCTTCCGCACGTCTACTACGTCGGTGACGGTCCCCTCGACGTCATTTTGTGCATGTTCGACCCGGACTCCAACGAGTGGTCAACCTCCTCGAGTTTGGCCGAGACCACCATTCCATGGGCGGCAAATTGGCTCGCCTCGTACGAGGGTTGGAGAACGACCGGCGAGTGGACAGGTGGAGGTCGGCACCTGGACGTCACGCAGCTCGAAGGAGCGCCTCGATGAGCTACGTCCCTCCGAGGCGTTCTGACGGCACACTCCAGCATCGACGGCACCAGTTGCCCTGGCCCAAGGACCGTGCGTTCAGGATCCTGTCCATCGACGGAGGTGGCATCTGCGGCATCCTACCGGCGTCCATCCTGGCCGAGTTCGAGACCAGGTTCTTGGGGTCGGCTTCCGTCGCGAACCACTTCGACCTTATCGCAGGGACATCCACCGGCGGTATCATCGCGCTCGGCCTGTCACACGGCCTGACAGCGCGCGACATCAAGAAGTTCTACATGGAACGCGGTGACCGCGTGTTCCCGCAAGCCGGTAGGTTCGCCCGGCTACGGACACATCTACGTCGCTACCACCGGAATGGGTACGACACCGGTCCGCTCGAAGACGAGTTGTTGAACATTTTCGGCGAGACGCCTCTCGGCGACGCGCGCAACCGGCTCTGCATACCGAGTTTCGAGGGCGTCTACGGAGAACCCTGGATATTCAAGACGCCTCACCATCCCGACTACAAGCGAGACAGGGTCGAGCGCATGGTCAAGGTGGCGCTCGCGACTTCGGCGGCACCGACCATCTTCCGCGCCATGCTCAACAACGGCTACCTCATGGTCGACGGAGGTATGTGGGCGAACAACCCTGTCATGAACGCGGTGACGGATTGCCTCTCCTGCTTCGATGTCGACAGGAAGCAGGTTGTCGTCTTGAGTCTCGGGTGTGGCGAAACCTCGTTCAAGGTCGACGCCACACGTGCGCGCGGTGGTCTGTTCCAGTGGAAGGACGCGATACGAGCAGCCATGCGAGCCCAATCGCTCAACGCGCTCGGACAGACCTACCTCTTGCTAGGTAAGGAGAACGTCGTCCGGCTCGACGCGCCCGAGACCCCGAATCCTATTCCGATGGACGACTACCGGAGAGCCGAAGCTGAGCTACCTCTCGCAGCCCGGTCACTGGTGGAGGGTTCAGGCCATCTTGTGCACGACCTCTTCTTGAAAGAGCACGTCGAGCCCTACAAGCCTTGTGTCCTCTGTTAGCCCGCTGAGGCGTATATTCCGAGGCGAAAGAAGGCTGAGCAACGTGGAGTCGAGGGAAAGACGCTGGATGCTGCTCGCCGAGGACGGTCGGCATAGTTGGCTTGGCCGTGTCACTGACCCGACTGCCGAGGAGATTGCCTCGCTGGAAGACCAGCTCACCGGGCTCAATCTTGGTGGCTGGATTGCCGTCGTGGATGGCCGCTACTGGCGAGACGTGGACTTGCATCTGCTCGAGGTCCGGAAGCTCGGCGAACCCAGCAGCACCTGGGGGGAAGCGGTGGCCGAGTTCTTGCGGCTACGTACTATGGCGAAGTCATAGCAGGTATTTACCGTTACGTTGGCGCTATGCTCGGGTAGCGAGAAATCCGCCAATATCGGGCTGAATCCCATTAGCATCATGCCTTGCCTAGGCCCCGATCAGTTCTATGAAGGCTGTCGAGTAGTGCCACGCTCTTCATCGACATCAGCTTCCGTCGGGTAACCGCGACCACCCGTTTTCGACGGCCCACTCCTCGCTAAGCCGGTCCACGTCCTCAGGTGCGATCGGTCCAAGCACAGGGTTAGCGTGCCCTGGCATCAGTTCGCCATTCTCCGCATGAAGGTGGACGAGGCGCTTGTCATCTCCAGTCTGGCCAGTCACCGCGAAAGTCGAAGTCAGCAAGGCTCGGATCCCGGCCTGATTGACGATGCGGAGGGCCATGGCGTCCTGCTCCAATTACATGAGCCGAAGCTCGTACATGCTGCTAAACGGCGGCAGCACGGGCGACATCCTCGTGACTTAGCTCCGGCTTTTCCACTGCTTCGACGAGAGCGTCGGGCCGGTCGACATGCGTCGCGACGACATTGAGTAAAGCTAAGGCCAGCTCGAGTTTTCGCTCCTCGAACGTGGTCAGCAACTTCTCCAGCTTTGCACGTAACACTGAAGAAGCGCCGTCCTCTCCAGCGTCGAACCCGAGCAACTGGTTCGGGGTGAGCGAGAGCTCGCGGCAAATACGGGCGAAGGTCGCCAGATCCGGCTCCCGGCTGCCGTTGACGTAGTTCGAGTAGCGGCCCTGCGCGAGACCCAGACGCCTGGCTACCTCGGTATCCGACATGCCCAGCTCTCTCGCCCTGGCCTGCAGCCTCTCCCCGATGTCTTTCATCGCAAGATTTTCGGGGTTGACCGAGCCCCTGACTAACCACTAATCGTGTTGCCAAGTAATGCGAAACGTGTTGGCCGTCGTCGTGACGACAACGGAACCGGCTCGCTCTTCGGGAACGCCCATGACTTATGAATTCGCGTTCCGGTCGTCGACACGGCTCCGAATAGGAGTCCTGCCCTCAGGAGACTGAGGCCGCCGAGGCACCGGCTGCGTCGAGCAGACGTCGCCACGCATTCGGCTCACCCGCGAAAACCTACCCTTCTGTCGGACCGCGAAGCGGCCTGGGGCAAGTCATGTCCGAATTCCTACGCCTGTCGAAGCAAGCCGCCGTCATCCGTACTCGTGGCTGGACGAACCTGCCGAGCCGGACGCTTGTGATTGCGCTCACGCTGACCTGTGCCGCGTGCGTCAGCCAGACCATGCCGGACGGTTCCACACGGGTGTCCGTGTCGCCAGCCAACCTCTTCCAGCAGCAGATCCCACAGCCGGTGTCGTCGCCGTCCTACCAGGCGGTGAGCACGGCTGGAGCTGCAGACGTCGACCCGGTGCTGGTGCAACGCGTCGCCATGCGGTTCGCCCGAGACCACCGCGACGGCGGGATGGCAGGCTTGGTCCGCGACATCGACGCTTGTTACGCGTCGGCTGACAGCAACGGGTCACCTGACCGGTCAGCGCTGCGTGACTGCATCGCGCTCGATGTCGCGGCCAAGGAGCGAGACACGGCAAACGTCCGACGCTTCCGTCTGCCCGGAATGGACTACCTGGCGGACACTCCGTCGCTCGCCCGGCTCAACAAGTACGGGCCGTTGCTGTTCGCGAACCAGCGGCAAGCCATGAACTTCGTCCACTACACCGGCGGCGCCGTCTACGCGCAGTCGGCGCAGTTCTAGGGCGGGAGCCTGGCATGACGACGACTGCACCCTTGCTTGCCGGTGGCGCCACTCTCTCGTTCTCGTGCCTGGAAGGCACGGTCATCAAGACCGACCAACGTAGTGACAGCTACACGACCGGTAGCGGCCGGGTTCTCGTGCTCGAAGGCACTGGAGGCGGTAACTCGCAGGTCTCCACCGAAGTGGTCATCTCGCGTGACATCTGGTTCAACGACCGCGAGGGTCAGGAACACCACGTCCGCGTCAACAAGGACATCCCGGTCCGCGAAGGCCAGGACGTCGCGTTTATCTACGCGAGCGGAGAGAAGAAACGGGGTAAGTTTCCCGCCAGCAAGCAGAGCGGACTGATGTCCCTCTACGTGTTGTCGACCAACACGAGCTATACGGTTCGCTCCCTGAACGATTTGGCGGTCGCGCTGGCTCGGCCATACACGACCGCCTCCATGGAACTCGGCACCTTACTCGCCTACGGCATGAGCCTGTTCTTCTGCCTCGTCTATGGCGTCGGTTTGTTGCCGCTCGGGTATCTCGCGGTGCGGGATTTCCGCCGGAAGCGGCGCTGGCGGGAAGAAACGGCCGACGTCGTCAAGGAGCTTGAAGCCGAGCACCAGCGGCTGCTGAACAGCTTCTACTCGGAACACAAGAAGCGACTGGCGGCACCTCAGACGTCGCCGCAACCACAACCACAACTGCAAGCGCGGGAAGCGACGTGAGTCGGCGGAGCGAAACGTCACCTGCCGTTTAACCATTGAGTGCGCGGCGGACAGTGCTTGTATTATGCCGCCAAACAAAAGTTCGCGTTGCTGACGTCAGACGTTAAACGATTGGTAACTGTTCTATGCGAGTTTTGCTTTGTCAATCCGCAGGGAACTGGGAACAATGGAAAGCCTTGGACTGCTTACAGCCGTCCTTCTTGTCGTTTCCACGTCCGGCTGCGCGACACTGGTGACGGGCGACGTCCAAAGCATTGCCATATCGTCAAATCCACCAGGTGCACTTTGCGACGTCCAACGCAACGGCAACATGTTGGGGCAAGTACTAACGCCCGGCGTCGCCACAGTCACGAAGGGTAATAACGCGCTTGACATCACTTGCCGCAAGCCAGGGTATACTTCGGTAGTCGGAACGAACGAGAGCAATATATCAGGATGGGTCTTAGGAAACGTCCTCTTCGGGGGAATCATCGGAGTTGGCATCGATTTCGCCACGCATGCTGACTCAGTCTACGGGCGAAAAGTAACCGTCACCTTACAACCGGCTTACGCGAACACCCCTTATGGATCGGCCAGTCGGCCCGATTTCCCTCCTCCGTCGTTCTCGCCGCCGACCGAAGATACACCTGTATCTTAGAAGCTACTCAACCAAGATAAGCCTCGTCGCGCACTCGATAAGCATCAATTTCAATCGTCGGTGCAGTAAAGACCGCTGGCTCGGTTCATCAAGGATCCGCTGCTACAAAACGGGTGCAAGCGTCTGTTCGGACGAAGGGCACTTCAAACAAGGGCAGGCCTCTGTCCTCGCGCGACGATACCTCGAAGTTCGCAACGGTCACACCGACCAGTCTGATGCCCAGCTCTGGCGGCAGGACCGAACGGATGAGCTCGAGGCTCGCGTGGCGTAGGTGCTCGTGTGCCGTCACCGCGACGGGATAGCTGCGGCTGCGTGTAACCTGGCGGAAGTCGGCGAACTTCACCTTTACGGTCACCGTCCGGCCGAACGCCCCGGCTTTCTCGCACCAGGCCCAGACGTCGTCGGCCATCGTCAGCACGCCCGCCTCGATGTCGGCCGCCTGCGTGAGGTCGCGGTCGAACGTGGTTTCCGAGCCGGACGACTTGCGCGTGCGGTCAGGATTGACCGGCCGGTCGTCACGACCCCGCGCGATGGCGTGATACCAGGCGGCGGAGCTGCCGAAATGCTCTTGGAGGAACGCCATCGACCTCGCCTTCAGGTCGGCACCAGTGCCGATGCCGAGCGCTTGCATCTTCCTGGCCGTCACCGGCCCGACGCCGTGAAAGCGGGCGACCGGTAGCGACTCCACCCAGGCCGCTCCCATGTCCGGCGTCACCGCGAACTGCCCGTTCGGCTTGCGGTGACCCGAGGCGAGCTTGGCGAGGAACTTGTTGTAGGAGATACCGGCGGAGGCGGTCAGGCCGGTCTCCTGCAGGATGCGGGCACGGATTTCCTTGGCGGTCGACCAGGCCGTCGGCAGGCCGCGCAGGTTTTCCGTGACGTCCAAGTAGGCCTCGTCCAGGGAAAGCGGCTGGATGAGCGCCGTGTAGTCCGCGAAGATGGCATGGATCTGCCGGGACACCGCACGATAGACGTCGAAGCGCGGCCGCACGAAGACCAGCTCAGGGCAGCGGCGGAGTGCGGTGACCGAGGGCAGCGCGGACCTGACGCCGAACTGCCGGGCCTCGTAGCTGGCGGCGGCCACCACGCCGCGGGCGGCCGGAGACCCGACAGCCACGGGTCGGCCACGCAGGGCCGGATCGTCGCGCTGCTCCACGGACGCGTAGAAGGCGTCCATGTCGACGTGGATGACCTTGCGAGTCTGTTGGCGCTCCATCCTCGAACGATAGCGCATCGAGAACGGGGCATGAACAGCTTTAGCGTTCCGTCAACCTCTTCGGCATACGATGGCGCTCTTGTTCAGTCGCGGGAAAAGCCATGCGCCTCGGTCAGCTCGTCACGCCGGAAGCCCTCACCCTGACCATCGGCGGCTGGTCGCGGGTGGAGATCGAGACGGCCATCGAGCACCTCATCGAGCTGCTGGACGCTAGCGAGGCGTCGTCCGTGGACCTCGAGCCGGATGCCGAGACCTGCGTCGGTGACGGCCTATCAGGCGACATGACCGACGCCGAGGCTGACCAACCGATAGGCCGCCTCAGGGTAGGTCACAGGCTTAGACGCTGATATGTGTCGGGCGTGCCGCGCGAGCTATCGTCACGCGACCTTACTCTGCCGCCACGACGCATGCTGCCGCTGTTCCTACCCGAGCCGCGAGGTATGCTGATGTTCGGAGGCGGTACTTCCTTAACGGTAGGATGTCCGGAGTCATGCGCGGCGAAGGTAAAGCTCCGAAGCCTCGTTCCCGCCTTGCAGCGAAGAACGCAAGCGACCGCATCCCGCCACCACAAGCCGATCGCACCCAGCTTCAGCAGATCGTTGCCGGGCTGACCGAGGGCGTCATCCTGGTCGACCCCGACCAGTCCATCGCCTGGGCCAACCCGACGGCGCTGGCGCTGCATGGCGTCAGCGACATCAGCGGCCTGGGTGCCGACGTGTCCGAGTACCGGCAGCGCTTCGAGCTGAAGGACCGCCGCAACCACAAATTGCCGCCGGGCGACTACCCGATGGAGCGACTGCTGGCAGGCGAGGCCTTCAGCGAGGTCATCGTCGAGGTCACCCGTCCCGGCGAGACCAGACACTGGGTGCACCAGATACGCACGCTGGTGCTGACCGACAGGCATGGTCAGCCCGATTGCCTGGTGCTGATCATCAACGACGAGACGGAGCGGTTCAACGCCGAGGAACGCTTCGAACGGGCCTTCGCGGCCAACCCGGCGCCAGCCATCATCGCCCGCCTCTCCGACATGCGTTATGTCAAGGTCAACCACGGCTTCCTGGAGCTGACGGGTCACGAACGCGAGAACCTGATCGGCCACAGCGTGCACGAGTTCGACGTGCTCAGAGGTGCCGAGAAACATGAGCTTGCGCTGAAGCGCCTGCACGCGGGCGAGACGATACCGCAGATGGAGGGTTGCCTCGCCTTGCCAGGCGGCCGGGAGCGGACCGTGCTGCTCGGCGGTCAGCCGATCGAGATCGGCGACGAGGCCTGCATGCTGTTCACCTTCGCCGACCTGCATCCGCGGCAGCAGGCGCAGCATGCCCTCCGGCACAGCGAGGAGCGCTTCGCCAAAGCCTTCCACATGGCCCCCGCTCCCATGGCGATCCTCGAGCTGGATGGTTTGAGCGTGCTCGACGTGAATACCGCGTTCTCGGCCACGACCGGGTGGAGAAAAGAAGAGGTCGTCGGGCGTAGCGAGACAGACCTGGCGCTTTGGGGCGAGGGGCAGGCCCACTCGGAGCTGCTGCGTCGCCTGACCGACGCCGGTCGCCTCGTCAACGAGGAGGTTCGGCTACACTCCAAGGACAGTAGCGTCGGTGACTTCGTCCTGTCCGCCGAGACGGTCGAGATCCACGGCGTGCCCTGCGTGCTGAGCGTCATGGTCGACATCACCGAAAGGAAGCAGAACGAGCACGCGCTTCTCGATGCCGTCGAGACCGTGATGCAGGACACGTCGTGGCTCGGCCAGAAAATCATCGAGAAGCTGGCCACCATCCGTAAGCCAGGGCCACCAGCGCAAGACGTTCCGGAAGTCTCGTCTTTACCTGCACGTGTGCGCGACGTGCTGACCCTAGTCGCTCAAGGCCTGTCCGACGACGAGATAGCCACAAAGCTCGGTATCGCGCGGCACACGGTCCGCAATCACGTTTCCGTGATTTACAGCAGGCTCGGCATCCGAAAACGAGGTGCCGTCATCGTATGGGCGCGCGAGCGTGGGCTGGGAACGGCACTCAAGGCGGGCGTGAAGCTCGCGAGAGCTCGCCGTCCTACGGCCTTGTAGTCAAAACATCACGATGTCCTAGTGCGAAACACCTAAACCGACTAGTTAACGATTAACCGTGCGACGCTATCTTTGGCGGTCGGTGTCGGCTAGTCCTCCCGCCAAGATCACCGTGCCCTACCGGCAACGTGATACAACAGGGAGAGCCGTCAAATGGATGACGATCGCGTCGCAGGCATCGGCAAGAAGGTCACCGGTTCCGTGAAGGAAGCCATCGGCAAGGTGACTGGCGACACCAAGCTGCAGACCGAGGGCACGGTCGAGAAGACCGCCGGTGAGGCTCAGAACACCGTCGGCGGCGCGAAGGACGCGGTTCGCGACACGGTCAAGCGTTAGGGCTTCCGTCGTGGTCGAGCGTGCTCGCGGTGCGGGCGACGCGCCGACGCCGCCGAATGCAGCGGACGGCAAGGCGTTGACGCTGCCGTTGCACGCCGAGGAAGTCGTCGTGACCAAGCGGCGTGTCGACACGCTCGTGCGCGTAACGACCCGTACGACCACGAACGAGCGTCAGGTCGACGAGATGTTGTCGCAGGTCAACGTGGTCGTGGACCGCGTATCGGTCGGACGCATCGTCGAAGCGGTGCCGCCCACGCGGGAAGAAGGCGACGTCACGATCATTCCAGTAGTCGAAGAGGTGCTCGTCGTGGAGCGGCGCCTGATGCTCAAGGAAGAGATCCACCTGCGGCGCGTCACCACCGAGGTCCGCCATACGCAGACGGTCCAGCTGCGGACCCAGGACGCGATCGTGACGCGGCTGAAGATAGACGACGCGTAGCCCGACCGAGCCGGTCGGCCGAAGAACAACAACCAGCAATCGAGGATGACAGACTATGGATGAGACAATCGTCGCGGTATTCGATACCGCCGCTCACGCCGCAGCCGCTGCCAGCGACCTACGGGCCGCCAACGTGCCGGAGAGCGCCATTACCCTGCATGCGGGCACGGCCACGGGCACCGTCTCGACGACGACCGAGACCTCGCGCGGAACAGGGTTCTGGTCGAGCCTGTTCGGTGGCGAGCCGGACCATGACACGGCCGTCTACGACCGTAGCCTTCAGGGTGGGTCCACCGTGCTGTCGGTGAAAACGCCGGAGACGCACATCGCCAGCGTCATGGACATCCTCGAGAGACACCATCCGGTCGACATCGACGAGCGGGCATCGAGCTACGGCCTGACCCAGACCGCGGCTCCGGCCACGACGCTGCGCACACCGGTGGCTGGTTCTCTTGCAGGCGACAAGATGCAGCTCTCCGAGGAAGAGCTCGTGGTCGGCAAGCGTGTGGTGAACCGCGGCGGCACGCGCATCCGTCGCTTCGTCGTCGAGACCCCGGTCGAGGAGCAAATCTCGCTGCATGACGAGCGGGTCGTCATCGACCGTCATCCGGTCACCGGTGCCGCGACCGCGGGTGTCGGCGACTTCAGCGAGAAGACCATCGAGATGACCGAGAGCGCCGAGGAGGCGGTGGTCGGCAAGACCTCGCGCGTCGTCGAGGAGATCTCGCTGCGTAAGGAGGCCGTCGACCGCACCGAGACCGTCCGCGACACCGTGCGTCGTGAGGACGTGAAGATAGAGCAGATACCCGGTGAGCCGGTCACCACGACGACGGCTACGCCGGTGATGCCAGGCAAGCCGCGGATTTAAGCTCGACGAGACTGCTACCGGTCCGGGGCACATACGGTGCCTCGGACCATTTCATCGGAGTTCAATATGTCAACGAACGTCTATGAAGACCCGGCGCTCGGGCGCACCGGCTTGCTGACGCCTGCCGGGTCCATGGGCGGTGGCTCTCATACACACCGCCGGATTTCTTGGGGTGCCATCTTCGGCGGCGTCATCCTGGTCGTCGCCGTTCAGTTACTGCTCAGCCTCCTCGGCGCGGGCATCGGCCTGGGGACCGTCAACGTCAACGCCGGAAGCACCCCGAGCGCGAGCAGCCTCGGCATCGGCGCGGGCGCCTGGTGGATCGTCAGCAGCATCGTCGCCCTGGCGTTCGGCGGCTACGTGTCGGCCTGGCTCGCTGGCATCGAAATCCGGTGGGACGGCGTCCTGCACGGTCTCATCACCTGGGGCATCGCCACGCTGCTGACCGTCTACCTGCTCACCTCCGCGGTAGGCGGCATCATCGGCGGCGGCGCGTCAGTTCTCGGCGGCCTGGCGTCGGCTGCCGGTAGCGGCGTCAAGGACGCGGCGCAGCCTGCCGCACAGGCGGCTGGCCTCACGCCAGACGTGCTGCAACAACAGGCGAAGGCCTACCTGCAGCCCGCCGACACCGACCCCGCGACGATGAGCCCGCAGGATGCGCAAAAGCAGTTGGTGACCAACCTGGCGACCTACGCCAAGGGCGGACCAGATGCCCCGGCGGCCAAGGAGCAGGTCGTCAACATCATGGCGGCACAGCAACACGTAACGCACGACCAGGCTGCGCAGCAGTTCGACACCGAGCAGGCAAAGCTGCAACAGGACAAGGCGCAGGCCATCCAGACAGCCAAGAATGCAGCTGACGAGAGCGCGGCCGCGGTCTCGAAGACGTCGTTCGGTGCGTTTGCCGACCTGTTGATCGGCGCCATCGCCGCGGCGATCGGCGGCTCCTTGGCCGTGCAGCGTCGCATGCTCGCCACCCGCAGAACCTCGGTCGTTCGTTAAGGCCGTTCGCCCGATGTTGGTGGCGTCGGGCGATCGCCCATCACAGGAGCATTCAGAATGTCCATTATCGGCTGGCTCATCCTGGGCCTGGTCGCCGGGTTCATCGCAAGCAAGATCGTCAACAAGAGCGGCCAAGGTCTGCTGCTCGACATCGTGCTCGGCATCGTCGGCGCGTTCGTCGGCGGCTTTCTATTCTCGCTGGTCGGCGCCGCACCCGTGAGCGGCTTCAGCATCTACAGCATGGTCGTCGCGGTGATCGGCGCCATCGTCGTGCTGGTCGTCTACCACGCGCTCGTCGGCCGTCGGACGATCTAGGGTCGTCGGAAACATCAAAGAGGAGAAGAAACATGGTTGACGAGAATAGGGCCGAGGGCTTCGCACGCGATCTCGGCGGCAAGGTTCAGGATGCCGTCGGCGGTCTGACCGGTGACGGCTCGACCCAGGCTCGCGGCAAGGCAAACCAGGCTGCCGGTCAGGCGCAGAACCTCTACGGCGAGACTCTCGACACGATGCGGAGCTTCGCGTCCGATCAGCCTCTGACTGCCCTGCTCTCCGCGCTTGGCGCTGGCGCAGTGCTCGGGATGATTTTGGCTCGTCGTAAGTAGAGGGAAGGGTCGCCTGGTAACGCTACCAAGCGACCCTTACGCACACGACCGGCAGAGCGCTCAAGTGGCCCTCGGGTAGGTGTTCCAGATGCTCTTTTCGGGCCGACTGACCGCTTTGGCGCTGGTGACCGCTCTAGGTGGCTGCGCGTTGGCGAGTGACGCGCCGCCGTCGGTGGCGGTCGTCGACGTGCGGCTCACAGGGATCGGCCCGACGGAGCAGCAGCTTGCCCTGACGCTGTGCGTCACCAACCCGAATGACAACGAGATCGCGTTCCGCCACGTGACGGCAGACCTCGACGTCTCGGGCACTCGCCTGGCGACGGGTGCAAGCGACCTCGCCGTCCGTCTGCCGTCGAAATCCTCGACCCTGGTGCCGTTTGCCATCGTGACGACCGTACAGAACCTGGGACTGCAGCTATTCGGCATCGTCCGTGACGGCGGCATCGACTACCGGGTACATGGCACCGTCACGCTGACAGGCCTCGTGGGACTGACCTTGCCGTATTCACGCTCGGGTCATCTCGACCCCCTCTCCAGTAGCATCGGTCTCGTCGATGCCGTCGCCGACAACCCTGTCGCGTCGCTGTGCAATGCGTCACCGGCTTCATGAACGCGTCAGTTTTGCCGGACTCCCCCGCTCGAAGCCTGGGTCGATGGAGCAAGACCTTCCAAGGCGAGCCATCGGTCGCTCAGGCAGCCAAGTGGTGAGTGGCTTCTAGGCTGAAAATAGAGCGTGCTGACATGACAGCGCGAGGAGACATCATGTCCGACAGCAGTCAATTGGCCAAACCGCCCGCGAAGACAGTCGCCGCGGCTCCCGCACCGGACGCCTCCAGGGTCATGACGCTCTTCGTCATGATCGTGGCGACGCTCTACTTCGGCCGCGAGGTGCTCGTCCCGGTGACCCTGGCACTGCTGCTCGCATTCGTGCTGGCGCCGCTGGTCGGCCTGCTCCGTCGGCTGCACTTCGGCAAAGTGCCATCCGTACTCGTCGGCGTGGTGCTCGCGCTTGGCGTCATCCTGGCCGTCGGCGGCGTCATCGGCTCTCAGATCGCCGAGTTGACCACCGACATCCCGAAATACGCGGCGACCGTCGAGGCCAAGGTTGCCAGCGTGCGCAGCTACACCGTCGGTCGCCTGTCGCATCTAGCTGACAGCGTCGGCTCGCATCGTGCGGCACGGCCGTCGACCGCAGGCAACGTCGGAGGAGGGGCTCCCGCCGCGGCATCACCGAGTGGCGGAAACGGAGCGCCTCCGCCTGCGCCTCCTGCCGCCACGACGGCATCGCCGCTCGAGATGGCGAAGACCTACCTGGGACCGATCCTGTCGCCGCTCGCCACGCTCGGTATCGTCTTCGTCGTGGCCGTGTTCGCGCTGCTGCAGCGCGAGGACCTGCGGGACAGGCTGATCCGGCTGGTCGGCTCGGACGACCTGCACCGCACGACCCTGGCCATCGATGACGGCGCACGACGGCTCATCCGCTACTTCCTCACCCAACTCAGCATCAACACCGCTTTCGGCATCGTCATCGGGGTCGGCTTGCTCATCATCGGCGTGCCGAACCCGGTGCTCTGGGGCATCCTGTCGGGTCTGCTGCGTTTCGTGCCCTATATCGGCTCGCTGCTGTCGGCCGTGCTGCCGATGGCGCTCGCGGCGGCGGTCGAGCCTGGATGGTCGATGGTGCTGTGGACGGCGGGCCTCTACCTCGTCGTCGAGGGACTGACCGGCCAGGTCATCGAGCCGATGGTTTATGGCCACGCGACCGGCTTGTCGCCGTTCTCCGTCGTCGTCGCGGCCATCTTCTGGTCATGGGTGTGGGGGCCTGTCGGCCTCATCCTGTCGACCCCGCTCACCCTGTGCCTCGTGGTGATGGGACGCCACGTCAAGCGGCTCGAGTTCCTCGACGTCATGCTGGGCGACCGTCCGGCCCTGACGCCGGTTGAGAGCTTCTACCAGCGCATCCTCGCGGGCGATGCCGACGAGGCCGAGGACCACGCCGAGCTGCTGCTCAAGGAGCGCTCGCTATCGACCTACTACGACGAGGTCGCGCTCAAGGGGCTGCAGCTCGCGGCCAACGACGCGCAGCGCGGGGTGCTCGACCATGACCAACTCGACCGCATCAAGACCACCGTCAAGGCGCTGGTGCACAGCCTCGCAGGGCACGACGACGAGCAGCCGTCACCCGGCCGCTCCGATAAGGGCTCCGTGGCGCCGCCTGACGACGAAACTGGGCTCGCCAGAAACCCCGACCCACGCGGCGTCGACCATGAAGAGCTGCCGGTCGGCTGGCGCGACCCGGGTGCCGTGCTCTGCATCGCGGGACGCGGACCACTCGACGAGGCGGCCTCGTCCATGTTGGTCCAGTTGCTGAGCAAGCACGGCATGGGAGCGCGACTGGTCAGCTACGACGACGTCTCCCGTGACAAGGTCGAGACCCTCGACATCCGGGGCGTGACGATGGCCTGCGTGTCATACCTCGACATCACCGGCAGCCCGGCGCACCTGCGCTACTTCATGCAGCGGCTGCGTCGGCGGCTGCCGTCCGGCGCGCCGTTGCTGGTCGGTCTGTGGCCGTCGCAGGACTCGACGCTGAAGGACAAGGACATTCAGCGCTCGATCGGAGCCGACTACTTCACCAGCTCGCTGGCCGAGGCGGTCACCTCGTGCGCGAAGGCCGCCGATGCGGCGATCGACGCCAGTCACGGCGCGTCGCATGCACAG
The DNA here is from genome assembly GCA_963692975.2 of Acetobacteraceae bacterium. Taxonomy (GTDB): domain Bacteria; phylum Pseudomonadota; class Alphaproteobacteria; order Acetobacterales; family Acetobacteraceae; genus CAXMMR01. Next base: position 309,154 of record CAXMMR010000010.1, read on the forward strand.
GCGGCCCAATAGCGATCGCGGCTACGTCGCTGTCACATATTGTCTTAGGCGTCAGGCGGGCTCGGCCTCATCTATTGGACGACCTGATCCGCTCGAGCGCTAAGAGTAGGTCATCTGCCGGAGGTCGGTCATCAGTCCAGGACCTGCCGGTCGCCATCCGAGGCGTTGTCGCGTCTGCTCGCTCGATGCCGGAAGGTCCAGACCGGCGAACGCCGCAAACCAGCCAAAATGACCGGCCGCTTCTTCCGCGGACATGGCGACTACCGGTACCTTCAGGCCTTGGCCGATGACCTCGGCGATCTCACGGACGGGAATGCCTTCCTCGGCGACCGCATGGTACCTCGTGCCCGCCTCACGCTTCTCCAAGACGAGTCGGTAGAGACGGGCGACATCGAGCACGTGAGCCGCTGGCCAGCGATTGGACCCGTCGCCCACGTAGGCCGAGACACCCTTCTCGCGTGCGATGGCTATCGCTAGCGTTATCAGCCCCTGTTTGACCGTGTCGTGAACCTGGGGAAGGCGAACTACCGAGACGTTGACACCTGCCGCGGACATCGACGCACCCGCGAGTTCGGACGCGACACGCGGGTTCGGATGGCTGGAATTGAAGGTGTCCTCGGTAGCCGGTCGATCCGGCACAGCGTTTCCCATCCCCGTTCCCGACGTTATCACCAGAGGTCGGTCGGAACCGGCAAGCACGCTACCGAGTGTCTCGATGGCACGCCTGTCCTTCTCGCAATTCGCCACGAAGTTCGAGAAGTCGTGGTCGAAGGCGGTATGTATCACCGCGTCCGACATGGCCGCGCCGCTGCGCAGACTGTCCAGGTCTTCGAGGCTCCCCCGATGCACCTCCGCGCCGACAGCGATGAGCGACGGGACTCCCACCTCCGACCGGCACAGCCCCAGCACCTGATGGCCAGCGCCGACGAGTTCTGAAATTAGGACGGAGCCGATGAACCCGGTGGCCCCTGTCACGAATACGCGCATGCTCAGTCTCCTCAATCCAGATGACGTTGTGAGCACATCGTGCATGCGGTTAAAGTAGTGGCCCTATCCGGGTATAGACCTTAACAGGAATGGATTTCTCTTGACGGGCGGCAACTTGCTCGGCGTCTACCTCAAGAACCGACGCACCAAGCTCGACCTCGCGTCGTTCGGTATCACCGGCGGCCGAAGGCGAACTACGGGCTTGCGCCGCGAAGAGGTGGCTCAGCGGGCCGACATCAGCGTGACCTGGTACACCTGGTTGGAGCAGGGCCGTGGAGGAAGTCCTTCGGCGGACGTGCTCGACCGTATCGCGCTGGCATTGCGGCTGACCGAGCTGGAGCGCGAGCACCTCTTCCTGATAGCTCTCGGCAGACCACCAGGTGTCCGTTACCGGGGCGGCGACCCTATCACCCCGAGGCTGCAACGCTTACTCGACACGCTGGCCTACAGTCCGGCGATCGTCAGGACGGTGACGTGGGACGTCGTGGCTTGGAACCGCGCCGCCGCGGTCGTCCTCACCGATTACGGCTCCCTGCCGCCAAGTCAGCGCAACATCCTCCGCATGATATTCTGCGACTCTCGGGTCCGCGCCGTGCAGTCCGAGTGGGAGGCGGTGGCCCGCTTCGTCGTGGCCGCCTTCAGGATCGATGCCGCACGCGCTGGGGCTGATGCGGAGGTCGCACCTCTTGTCGATGAACTCTGTCGCTCCAGTCCCGAGTTCGCGTCCATGTGGCGCGACAACGACGTGCAGACGCACGGTGACGGCGTCAAGCACCTGCGCCATCCCCAGGTGGGTCCACTGGCCTTGGAATATTCCGCCTTTGCCGTGGACGGTCGGCCTGACTTGAGCCTGATCGTCTACAATCCGGCTACGTCAGCCGACCGGGAGCTTGTGGAGTATCTGCTCGCGATGAAGCCAGCTCTGGCAGCGGAGTGACTAGGCGGCGCGTTCCCTGTGCGGTGTCCGCATCAGGGTAGGTCACAGGCTTCGATGCTGATATGCCGTCCATGTGACACGTATCGACTGCTGGCGAGCGGCCTGGCTCCTCGTGGAGCGCCATGGCGCCGACGCACCCGTGCAGGCGGCCATGCGCATCGACGACCTCGCGAAGCTGAATGACGAGGCGGGCGTGGTGGTCTGGCGGAACATTCTAGATGCCGTGGACGAGTTGCAGAGGACGCGGCCACGTGCGGGAGAGAGATGCCACTGAGCGAGCACGCGAGCCTCGGTCGTGCGGCTAACTCTGCCCGTGCGGGCGCACGTTGAGCCATGTGTGGGCGCTACGCTTCCGTCATCTCGGCCGAGCAGATTCGGGCGTTGTTCCGCACCGCCAACGCGACCGTGAACCACCCGCCGTCCTGGAACGTGGCGCCGTCGCAAGCCGCGATGGTGGTGCGTCGGCATCCCGAGAGTGGCGAGCGGCGACTGGACCTGCTCCGCTGGGGCTTGGTGCCGCACTTCACCACCGACCTTAAGGCCGCCCGCAAACCGATAAACGCCCGGTCGGAAACGGCAGCGACCTCGCCCATGTTCCGCGACGCGCTGGGCAGTCGGCGCTGCCTGGTACCGGCAGACGCCTTCTACGAATGGCGGGCGATGCCGGACGGTAAACAGCCCTACGCCATAGCTCGCCGGGACGGCGCTCCACTCGCCTTCGCCGGTCTGTGGGAGGGTTGGCGCTCACCGGACGGAGAGGTGCTGCGAACGTTCGCCGTCCTGACGACGGCGGCCAACGGCACGATGTCGACGCTCCACGAGAGGATGCCGGTCATCTTGGAGGAGGCGGATTGGGCTACGTGGCTAGGCGAGACCGATGTCGACGCCATGGGTCTGATGCGTCCGGCTGCCGAGAACGTCCTCCAACTCTGGGCGGTCAGCCGGGCTGTGAACAACGTCCGGACCGACAATCCCGACCTGCTGGACAGGGTGGACGACCCGCACGCACCGCCACCGAGTGAAGCTCCGGCGGGCGCCAACCCGGCGTGAGCACGTCGACAGCGGTCCACATGGGAGTTCGGAGGGTTTACCGGCCCGCTTGCTGCAAGGCCTCGCCAATCTTCGCGTGCTTGGCGTCGGACTGCTTCAGCTGCTCGACCAACGCCTTCAGCTGGGGGTTGTCGGTAGACTGGATCTCCTTCTGCTCGGTGGCGACGTCGGTCCCGTTATCCTCCGCCTCGTCGTTTACGAACGCCGTATCGAACGCCTTGCCGTCCAGGCTCTTGAGATGGTCGAAGGAGCGCTGCTTCTCGCCGGTCATCCCTGTCGGCAGGTCGACTCCGTTCTGCCGAGCGATGTCGTGCATCTTCGGGTTCAGGGTCTTGTGGTCGGTGATCATCGTGTGCGCGTAGCTCTTGATGTCGCTGCGCGTGGCTTTCGTCAGCGCGAGCTTGGCGACAGCCAACTCGTAGGTAGCGCCCTGCGCGGTACTTGTCAGGAAATCGTGGTCCGTCGGTGACAACGACGCCGCCAGGGCGACGGGGGAGACAAGGCTGATGCCGCAGCAGAACGCCGCGCCCATGGCCTTGAACTTGAACCGAACGTTCATCGAGGTTTCCGACTCCGGTGTATGCCTGCGTCGAGTTCTGGCGGAGCCGGGACAACCTGGCAGGTTCGACCCAGTTGCCGTCGAACAGACTCGTGATGTTCGCGGCTGGTCACGTTCTGTGGCCTTCTATTTCGGACGCGTTTGCCGAAGCTGCAGTTGCCTGCCGATTGCAGACTTACTGGAATGCCTAGTCCGTCGAGGCTCCGACGATGGTCTCCAAGTCGATACGTGGAACGTAGAACGGCCGCAGCCCTCTACCGTCGTCTGCGTCGTAGGCCACGATGTCGGTCAGCTTCCTGATGGCCATGGTCGTAATCTGCACTCCAAGCCTCAGCGGAACGCAGCCACCACGGGCGGCGATGGCGAGATACTTCGGCCGAGCTCCCGGCCGCGCGCTCCTGCTACTTCCGTCCGGCAAGGTGAGCGCCGCGAGAGCGGACGCGGATGCGCAAGCGACACCGGGTTGGATCACCATGACGGTCTCGGCCAGCGCAGGACTCGCGAGCGCATAGGCGGCAGCGACAGACGCGACGAGGTGCAGCGCACGCATCCGTTTGCTCCCAGGATCTCCCTCGTCGAACCGCTGCCCTGGAGAGCGGAGGCGAACAATCCGACTACGGTGCGCTTTGCTGGCTGAAGTCGAAGGTGACGTGCGGTCGCAGCTCTGGTCAACCGAACGGGTTGGCGACCGTCTTGCTCGGCAACGGCGGCAACACGTCCGGCAAGTCTTGCTGGGCCTGCAGGTAGGCGACGGCCTGGTCGAGCATCGCCTTGAGAGCCACCGCGTGCGCCAGGCCCTGCTTGTCGCGGGTGATGTCCAGCGAGCCGTGAAGCGACACCTGGTCGGTTCCGTTCTCGACGGTCAAGTCCCCGATGCCGATCGAGGTGGCGTCATCCGCGAATGGCGTCAGCTTCTTCATCGGGTGCAATCCTACTGGCCGGATACCCAGTCGAACAACGTCTGCCGCTTGCGCCGGGTCCGCCTTTCGCCAGGGCGTAGCAGCGAGGCCGCGACATCCTTCACTCGCGCCGACAATGCCGGGAACGGGTCGATGCCGACCTCCGTCGTCAGGACGGCGACCGACATGGTGGCGCAGGACGGCATGGCGGTGTTCTGGCAGACGTAGGCGGCGGCACCCAAGAGTGGGTCGTACACGGCCTTCCACGTGCTCGACGGCACCAGGACACCGTCAGGACCGATGGACTGGAGCTGCTGGCCTGCAAAGGCGGCGCCGGTGACGACGTAGACCTCGCCGTCGCGGCTCGCCAGCGCCCGGGTCGAGGCCTCAATGCGTTCCCAGACGCCTCGGTTCAGGCGTGGTGTCTGAGGCACGATGTTGGCCAGAGAGAAGCTCTGCTCCTGGGCCGTCTCGTCGGGCATGTCGCCGCTCGGCGTCATGTGGCCGCGGTCGTAGCCGGAACGCCGGTAGTCGGCGAGCTGCGCCTGGTCGGCGAACGGGAGGCGGTCGTCGGGGTGGAAGTCGCCCTCCCGCACGGTGGCGCTCGCGGCGGCAACGCTGGCGCCGGTAGGGTGTTCTGCGGACCACAGGGCACCGTGCGTTACGCCGGAGGCAAGCGAGGCGTACGCATCGTTGCACAGCAGGGTGGTGCGGGCACCGAGGCTCGCCTTGGCCAAGCTGGGTGGAAGACCTCCGGCGAAGAACTGCGGACAGGTGGGCTGGCCTACCGCCGGTGAGGCCGCGAGCAGCGCCATCGTCGACAGCAACGCCACCAGAAGGTCGGTTATGGGAGGTTTGCCGCCGAGAACGAGCGAGCTCTTGACCGTGTCAAAGGCGCGTATCGAGACATGAGAGCCCCGCATCATGAGAGCGGACTTCACGATCACACTCATCGACGCCTGTAGAACGATGTCAAATCGCGCTTGAGCTGAGCACGGGCGGCTTCGTTGATGTAGGTCATGTGTCCGGACGGATAGTAGCCATAGGCGATGTTACTCTGGCGTTCCGGGGGCAGGCCCAGGTGGCTCAACGTGTACTCGCTCGCCAGGAACGGTGAAGTCAGGTCAAACAGGCCGTTGACCGAGAATACCCGCAGGTCAGGGTTCGATAGCATGACGTCGCGGAGGTCGTAGCCGACGCTCAGCGCGGTGGGGCTGCCTCGGTCAGTCGGCGCCCATTGCCATGCATCTGCGATGCCCGGGTCGAGCACGACGTAGCGCTCGGTGGTGACATAGCCGAGTTCGTCTCGCAGATAGGTGTTCAAGGCTGCCGTGAAAGCGGGGATGATAGCATCGTATGCCGGGTCGCTTGTCGGCGCCGCTTCCCCGGCAGGTTGCGCGAGCGGAGCGTGGAAACGCCCGTCGGCCCGGGCTACGACTTGGCCCTGGTCGGCGAGCAATGTTCGGGCGAAGCCGTCGGGCGTGACGCGCAGGCTGGCCCGCAGGATCTGGTCAATCGGTAGGCCGGTGTATCGATGCAGCAAAGCGGCGATGCTTTCGCGCTGTGCCTGCGGCAGCGCCGACCCTTGGGCAAGCGCCGCCAGGTAGGGCCCGCTCGCGAACCCCCGCACCTCCCGCAGGAAGCTGTCCAGGTCGGGCGGTTGCACGATCCGGTGATGATAGGCCGCGACCGCGGCTTCGCTCGGCAGGAACAGCCAATAGGGCTCGTCGTTACCGGCCTGCGGGAATAGCGTCGTGTTATCGAGGATGGTCGACATCAGCACAATGCCCGCCAGGGTGATACCGTCCTGCTGAAGCAGCTTGGCGGTGACGGCCGAGCGCAGTGTGCCGTAGCTCTCGCCCGCCAGGTACTTGTCCGAACTCCAGCGGTCGTTCTGAGCGATATACCGCCTGATGAACTGTGCGGTGACGTGCGCGTCCTGCGTCACGCCGTAGAAGTCGTCAGCTTTCGCGCTCGGCAGGAGTCGACTGAAGCCCGAACCGACAGGGTCGATGAACACGAGATCACTGATGTCGAGCAGACTGTCAGGATTGTCGATGATGGTGCGCGGCGACGGCGGCGGATCCGCGGCGTCGGCCAAGCGGATCGTCCGCGGGCCGAACGCAGCCATGTGCACCAGTGCCGACGAGCCGCCCGGTCCGCCATTGTAAGCGAAGGTCAGCGGACGTGGCCCGTCTTCCCCGCGCCTGTCCACCGTGTAGGCGATGTAGAACACGTTGGCGCGGGATTGGCCGCCGAGGCCGGTCACCTCGATCGTGCCTGCCGTCGCCGTGTATTTTACCGGATCGCCACCGATGACAGCGACGTGTGGCGTCACCGTCGCCGTCGAAGGGACGGCTGAAGAGGCACTCTGCGGCGAGAACGCTGCTTCCACCACCTGCGTCGGGAGAACTACGGAGACAATGACGGAAACCAGCAGGGCACGGGCAATATGGTCCAGGTACGGCACCGACAATCTATGTCGGCAGAGAGCGGTTCGCGCAACAAACGTCTCCCGTTCGCCGCCGTGGATGGGTGTTCTGCATCATTTCAGGACGCGGACAGTAGCCGACGGAGAGAAGGTCATGAGGGAGAATGACCTGCGGGCAGGCAGATTGACCAAGCGCCGGTGCAGCCGCAACTAGCGCCATGGGCAACAGCAACACGGCTAGCCGGTTGTTCGCGGAAGATGTTCGCCGAAGACACCGCCTGCAGTCTCGGCCATGCTGGAGCCGCATGCAGATAGCCTTACGCGAGAGTTCGGGCTTGACTACAACGCGCTCTAGCACCTACGCGGCGGCCTGGCGCCTTCCATGACCGAGCGCATCGCATCGGCCTAGTACAACGAGAACGCCGCCGCAGCCGCCGAACGGCATGAGCAGGTGTCTTCGGCAAACCTCTTCGCCTGGGCATCTGACCTGTTACCGAGCGGCGAAGCGCTGGTCCTGGACGTCGGGGCGGGTTCAGGTCGCGACGCTGCCTGGTTCGCCGGGCGAGGCGCCAGTGTGGTGGCGGTCGAGCCCTCCACCGCGATGCATGCCGAAGCTGCGCGGCGCCGCCCCGGCAGCGCCGTACGCTGGCTGGACGATACGATGCCCATGCTCGCCGTCACCACACGGCTCGGTCTTTCCTTCGACTTGGTCCTGGTGTCGGCCGTTTGGCGGCACATCCCATCGGCCGAACGCGACCGAGCCTTCCGCAAATTGACTTCCTTGCTCAAGCCCGGCGGCCTGATGCTCCTGACGCTCCGGCTCGGTGATGGTGAGGACAGCAGTGTGACCCACCCGGTCTGCAGCGCGGAGATGGGAACGCCTGGCTCGTGACCATGGAATGGCGGTCATCCGGGTGCAGGACATGACCGACGCCATCGGGCGTCCGGATGTGCGCTGGACCAGGATGGCGCTGCGGCTACCCGACGACGGCACCGGCGCCTTGCCGTTGCTGCGCCACCTCATCCTGAACGACAGCAAGAGTTCGACCTACAAGCTGGCCTTGCTCCGGACGCTCTGTCGCATCGCGGACGGCTCGTCCGGCCTGATCCGCGACTCTGCGGACGACAGACACGTCGTCGTTCCGCTCGGGCTGGTGGCGCTAGTCTGGCTGAGGCTCTTCCTGCCCCTGCTGCGACGTGACCTGCCGCAGTCGGTGTAGAACACTCGAGGCGGGCATGCGCTTGGCTTTGCCAAGACCGGCTACATGGCACTGACAGCCTCCGCCGTCAGGGCTGCCGACCTACACTCAGGTGCGTCGCTCGGGACCCACGTGGCCAGGGCACTTCATGCCGCTCTCGCGGAAAGCGCGAAGACGATCGCCGACATGCCAGCCCGGTATCTGACGTTTCCAGGCGGCGATGGCCCGGTCTTCCCGGTCGTGCGATCACCCGGCCGAAGGCCAGTCACCGCCATGCTGGATGCGGCCTATCTCAGCTCCTTCGGTGAACTGCGGGTTCCGCGCCATCTATGGCAGGCGATGCAGCGCTACGCCTGCTGGGTGGAGCCTGCGCTCACCGCCGAATGGATCTGGCTGATGAAGGGCTACGCTTCGAGACAAGGGCGGAGGCTCGAGTCAGATGCCATCGCGACCGGAACGCTCTGGTCAGAGCCGGAACGGGATACGGCATTGCCCCGACAGCTTGCTTCTCGGCTACTCGCTGCCGGAGAGCGGGTGCATTGCGTCTGGTCGGGCAAGCGTCTGGACCTGGGTGCGCTCGACATCGACCACTGTTTTCCGTGGGCGGCTTGGCCATGCGGAGACCTGTGGAACCTGCTACCTGCGGACCGACGCCTGAACCAGCGAAGCAAGCGCGGCCGTTTGCCGACCCAGGAGACTTTGGTGCGGGCAGAAGGCGCGATAACGGAATGGTGGCAAGCTGCATACCTGCGAGGCGATATCCTGCCACCGCGTTTCTACGAGGAGGCGAAGGCGAGCCTGCCCGGGTTGATTGCGCGAGATGCTGTTTAGGCAGGACCAGCCGAGCTGCTGCTCGCGATGCAACTTCAACGGTTAAGATTGAAACACGACCAGCAAATCTCCGACTGGGTGTCACCTGGACGATGAGGATTGGGGTCGAATGCGTTCAGTGACGGCGTGACGAGCATGGCCGGATAGCAGGCCTGGAGCGCCGTGCGGCTTCCGCCTAGTGTTTTGAATGGCAGAACTCTGGCGATTGACGGCGACGGAGCTGTCGGCCCTGGTCAGGCGACGCGACGTATCCAGCCGAGAGGTCGCCTCGGACGCCTTGGCACGGCTCGAAGCGGTCAATCCGTCCCTCAACGCCGTGGTGGGTTGGCGACCGGACGTCACGCTCGCTCAGGCGGACGCGCTGGACGCCCGCATCCGCAGGGGCGAGGACGGCGGAACGCTGGTCGGCGTGCCGGTGACGGTCAAGGTGAACATCGACCAGTCCGGGTTCGCCACGACCAACGGCGTCGCCTTGCAGAAAGACGTCATGGCGCAGGCGAACAGTCCTGTCGTCGACAACCTGCTGCGAGCGGGCGCGGTGGTGCTCGGGCGAACCAACACCCCGGCGTTCTCCTACCGCTGGTTCACGGATAACCGGCTGCATGGCGCCACCCGCAACCCGCGAGATCCGCGGCTGACACCCGGCGGCTCGTCAGGTGGCGCGGCGTCGGCGGTGGCGGCTGGCGTAGGTGCGATCGGTATCGGAACGGACATAGCCGGTTCGGTCCGTTACCCGGCCTACGCCTGTGGAGTGCATGGTCTGCGGCCGACCCCAGGGCGGGTCGCCGCTTACAATGCCTCGTTGCCGGAACGGACCATCGGCCCGCAGTTGACCGCCGTGGCCGGACCGATCGCCCGCACCATCGCGGACCTTCGTCTGGCGCTGGAGGCGCTGTCGGCTCCGGACGACCGTGATCCGTGGTGGACTCCCGCACCGCTGGCAGGAGCCCCCGTGCCGCGGCGTGCCGTGTTGTGCGTCCGACCGGACGGCTTGCCTACTGCGCCCGAGGTGGTCACGGCATTGCAGGATGCGGCGGCTCGGCTCGTGCGCGCCGGTTGGTCGGTCGAAGAGGTCTCCGACCTGCCGCCCCTGCGTGAGGCAGCCGAGCTACAGACGCGGCTCTGGCTCGGTGACCGCTACGACGCGATGCTCGCTGCAGCCGAACGGGAAGGCGACGAAGGAGCGCTTACGGTCCTCCGATTTCACGCGGCGACGGCGCGGGCGATTGACCAGGAGGCGTATGCCAGCCTGCTCACGCGTCGTCTTGGCCTCATCCGCGAGTGGAACGGGTTACTGGCCCGCACGCCTTTGGTGCTGTTGCCGGTCTCCGCCGAACTCCCCTTCCCGGACCGCCTGGACCTGGCCGGGGACGCCGCCTTCGCCCGCGTCTGGGAGGCTCAGATGACGCAGGTGGCACTACCGTTCTTGGGCTTGCCGGGACTGACGGTTAGCACCGCGCTGGTCGGAGGCGTGCCTGTAGGCGTGCAACTGGTAGCCGGGCGTTTCAGGGAAGACATGTGCCTGCTGGGTGGCGAGGCAATCGAGGCAGATGGCGTGCCAACCGCGCCAGTCGACCCGGGGTGAAAGTCTGAAGTTTCAGCGACTATCCTCGGCGGAAGATCGCGCCGTGACACTGCTGTCGGGCTAAGGAGCCGTCGCACCACGTCGACGATGTAGGCCAGTAACCAGCTCATGCTTCTTGGCGGTCGCTGTCGGCGGGCGCCGCTCGCCAGACTTGGGACGACGACGTGGCTCAAGCGGGAGCGTCCGGACCGGTTCGCTCGGCGCCCTTAGTCAGCGCTGAGCAGCTCCACGTCGAATATGAGCGTCGCGTTGGGCGGGATGACGCCGCCTGCTCCACGTGCGCCGTAGCCTAGCTCCGGCGGGATGATCAGGGTCCGCTTGCCACCCACGTGCATGGTGGCGACGCCCTCGTCCCATCCCTTGATCACTCCGCCTGTACCCAGTCGGAAGCTGAACGGTTGACCTCGGTCACGTGAGCTATCGAACTTCGCACCTTTGGTGCCGTGGTAGTCCAGCCATCCCGTGTAATGGACGTCGACACTCTGTCCGATTTGCGGCTCTGGTCCGGTGCCAACCACCTCGTCTTGATACTGTAGACCGGAGGGCATGGTCGTATAATGATTGACGGGCGCCGCGAACGTGACCGTGGCGCCGCTCAGTGCTGCAGCAAGAAAGAAGGGGTAGCGGCGCATGGATAGGCTCCCGGTGGTAGGTCGCAGGCGCAGAGGACCGGGCCGCACCGAGGATGGCAAGATCCGGCGGTTTGCGGAGGTCTTGGCGCTCGCGACGGAGGTCCTAGGCACCCAGGGTGCCGCGGAGCGGTGGCTGGAGAGACCAGTCATGGCGCTTGACCGTAATTGGCCCATCGACTTGCTCGCGACCTCGGACGGAATGGAGAAGGTGAAGGATCTGCTTGGACGCCTGCAGTACGGCGTCTACACTTGATGCGGCTACCAGCTCCTTCGGGTTCGTAGCTAGAGTCCTTCTCGCCATTCGTCATGCCAATGCCGCTCAAGCGTTCGGGCTTTTGTTCGGAATTATGGCGCAGGCTCAACAGTAATATAGGCTCTCGCCGCGGCCGGTTTCGCCCGATAATGGCCTTTTCATCGACGGAGCCGGACCATGGCCGGAAGTCATCTCCAAAGCGCCCTTAAGCAACGAGATGCGAGGAACCTCGGAAAGCTGCAAGTTCTTCGACAGAACATGGCAGAACTCGAGAAGGCGAACGCGGTCATCGAGCGGCAGGCGCGCATCGTTGCCGTCCTGAAAGACGAGCAGCCCAACATCGTGCTGGAGGCCAGCAAGCCACGTAAGCCGCGTACGCCGCAACCGCGTAGCGGCAGCGTCGGTCGCGATCCTGCCGACAAGCGTATCCCCAACACGCAGGCCATCCTGCGCGTGCTCCGGACGAAACGGGCATCCATGACGACGGCTGCGGTCATCGAGGATCACCGGACGGATTACGCCGACGTCGAAAGCGCCCTCGACCTCGGCAAGGCTCGTAGCCGCCTTGCCGGAGATCAGGGCGGTCCGCGCCCGGCGGACCCGCCGCATCCGGTCGAGAGCGCGAGCCAGACGTGGACAATGGCCGTGCCCGTGAGGTCGTCCGGCGACAGGGCGTCCGCCACCATGGTGCTATCGATGAGGATGGAGGCCGGATCGTTCGGCCGAGGCGGGCGCGGCTCGGGCGGAGGGTCGCGGTAACTGTCGTCCAGCAGGGTGGAGGGGTTGCGGTGATCCGAGGTGGGCACGGTCGTTCCGGCACGCCTCGCGCGCGCGGGCGTGGTCGTCCTCTTCGATGGCATGATGGTGGTCCAGAACCGAGGAGAGAGTACCCGCCGCTGGCGGACTACTCAGCTCGGGGCGCGGCTACTCGCCCCTGTCAGGCGTGCGTATGGGCCCGCGCGTCTGACCGGGGTGCACCGGCGTGGACAGAGCCGGATCGGTCTGCGGCGGAGCAGGCGGCACGGTGCTCGTGGAGCGAGCCTGTCGATGGGCCTGACAGGCGAGGTCGTGGTCTGCATGGAGAGCTTTTCCTACCGCGACAGGACGCCCCCGCCCGGCGGAGCGAGTCAGTAGATTGACACGGAGAACCGACTCCAGCGCTTGCCCTTCTTTTTTCGTTCACATGCAATCGGCTCTCGAAAGCAGTGGAACCTCCCAGTCTGCCGAGCGGTGTGCAGGGGCACGTCAGCCTTGCATTGTTTCATATGCCACGCAGATGTATTCTACATGCAGGGCAAGGCGGCGGGCTGGACCCGATGGCGACGGAGGCCAGCGCAATGGGTCTTCGTCGGCACGTCGCTTGCGCAGCCTTCTTCAGGACAGGCGTGCTGGCGATATGCGTATCCACCTGCAACGGTCAGTGCGCCTCGGCCAACCAGCTCGTTCACATGAAGCGCGTTGTCTGGGGGTGCGTCGACCCGAACGTCACCCCTCACCTCAACGACCTCAGCGACCCGCGCCGTTCCGATCCTCACTGGATCGCGACGACCAGCGCGGAGGGGCAGTGCGTCACGATCTCGACGCGGAGCATTTGGGAACCGCTGAGCGCAGACCACAACGGCCTGACGTACGTCGCCTATCGCGGGACGATCGGGAAACCAGGGTCGTTCTGGGTTCCGACTGCGGAGATCGCCTCGACCGCGCCTGTCGAGATCGCCCCGATACCACCTCCCTCGGCACCGACGGAGGCCGCCCGGACCAAAGTCCCGCAGGTCGTGCCTGCACCGGCGCCCACCGTCGCGGCGCCAGCCATCCAGGCTCCGGCCACGCCCAACGCGGCTCCGCAGTCTTCGCCCGTGCAGGAGCCAGCGCAGGCTCCGGTGCCCTCGGTACCGGAAGCCCAAACGTCAGGAAACGGTTCTTCTGGCGGGGGCGGAGGCGTCATCGTCGTCCTGCTTCTCGTGGCGTGGGGTATGCGACGTTTTTCGCGGCGTTCGAAGCGATCCAAACGGAGTCTTAGAGCCGAAACGAAGCAGGCTTCCTTGCCGACGAGATCGGTCCGTAAGGCGGCCGAGTGCGTCTCGACCAGGAACATCTCTGCAGAGCCTCCATCCTTCGTTCCGGCGATCGCGCTCCGGTCGGGAGTCAAGGCCGCCGTGTGGCACCCGCCGGGTGCCGCAGTCAGCTTCGGCGGTGTCGTCGTGGCCGACGGCATGGTCTACGTCCGCCGCTACCCCCGTCGGCGATCACGATTCTAGCTTCCTGGACCCGTCGCTTCCCGTCGCCGGAAGTTCGACATCCGCCGGTCCGCTCGGCTACTGGCCGTCATACGCAGCCATCACTCCGGAATGCAGGCGGCGCTACATCGAGTGGCTCTCATCGGGGAAGCGGGATCCCGACGCCCCGCTCGGCTACATCTTCCTCTACTTCTACGGTCTGGAAAGACGTCTCCTTCTGGAAGAGCCGACCGCCGACGAGGTTCGCCTGCTCGTCGCCGAAATAGAGCGCCTGCGGACGATCTACGCGGGCAGCGGGTCATTCGAAGGATACAGCCGTCGCCTCGTCGAAGCCGTCGGCTTCCTCAAGAACTCCGCGAGCCTCGCTCCTGAGCCCTACGTTCCGGATCTCGAAGCTCTGCCGAACGACATGCCGTTGGCCCTCAAGGTTGCCATCGCGCAGGAGGTCGCCGCGCGCCGTCCGCTAGGTTTTGAACTTTCGGCCGCCGCCCTGTTCGGTCTCAGGGATTTTTGGTCGGAAAACCGGCACGCGACCGGCAAGGCTCGCCCTGCCTTCCTGGCGCTGCTCCGTTTACGATTCAAGAAGGCGTTCCCGACCGGCTTCCCGCTGCGCAACAGGAAGGATTCGCACCTGCAGCTCCATTACCGCGGCGCTTCCGCAGGGCTGTATCTGGACCTCGGCTCCAAACTGGGGCTGACGGGCCTGCCGGATCCCTCGACGCTGACCTGGACGAAGCTGCTGACTCACGCCACGACAGTAGCGGCCGAGATCGCCGCCTACGCCAAGGTCCTCGCCTACCATCCGGCACGCGCGAACTCCTTGACCGTGCTGGCCGATTGCCCGGCGGAACTGCGTGACGCCATCGCACCGGAGGCACGCAGCTGGCTGGCAGGACTGCCGTCGCCAGCCGCGGTGAGCTTCGGCGAACTCGCGGGCCATGCGATCGGCACATCCACTGGGAAATGGACGATCCGCCACCGGCGCGACGTCAGCGAAGCCCTCGCCGCCGTAGGTTACGCCATGGAGCCCGATCCGGAGGACGGAACCGAACGCATCGAGGACGGTACGGTCGTCCAGGTCTTCAAGTGTTCCGGCAGGACGAGGTCCCGCGCGCTCGATGTCGCCAGCGTGGCCGCGATGTTCGTCGCCGCCGTGGGCAGAACGTCCAGCGGCGGTAACGAAGCCGCGGCGGAAGTCTGGCTATCGAAGCTTCCGTCACGCCTTACCCTATCGCCGGACGAGGCGACGAGGTTGCGCGCGCGGCTCGTCTGGTTCGGTGCCAAGGGCGTCGTCCTCGCGAAGGCCAAGAAGACGCTTGGGGACGCCACTCACGAGGAGAAGGAGTTCTGCGCCTGGTCCGCAACGGTCGCCGCAGGCGCGACCGGCGACGTCGGCAAGCCGCAGGTCGCCGTCCTGGAGGCGATCCACGACGCCTTGGGCGTGCCGCGTAGCTCCCTATATTCGGGACTGAACGCCAGCATCGGGGAGGCGGCGACATCGGCGAGCGAGCCGGTGCTAGTGTCGGAGGAGGTCGCGGAAGCGGCGCATCCCATCTCGCGGCCCGTCGTGGCGGCCGGACCGTCGGACATCGACCGTCTCGATCGCATCCGCGCCGAGACCGACCGGGTCTCCCGCATGCTCGCCGACATCTTTGTCGAGGAAGAGCAACCGCCCGAGTTGGCTGAGGATGCCCGAGGCGGACCGCTGGCGGGACTGGACGCCGAACACGCGGCGCTCCTGACCCAACTTCTCTCGCGCACGGAATGGCCACGAGAAGAATTCGACAGCGCGGTGACCGAAGCCGGGCTGATGCCGGACGGCGCCATGGAGACCATCAACGAGTGGTCCTTCGATCATCACGGCGACGCCCTTCTCGAAGACGGCGAGACGGTCGTCGTGAACCATGCTCTGCTGAAGTCCGAAACCGCCGCGGCGGATTGATGACCCTATCCCGCCACCCATGCCGGAGTGAACCGAGCGATGCCGAGCCCGATGCCACCCAGAGAGCGTGACGCGGTCGTCCAGGCCCTTCGCGCTGGCGTCGTGCCCCGCTTGGGCATCCGCCACGTGCAGGTCGGCCGCGCACGGGAGGTGGGAGAGACCGTGCTCGACATGACGCGGATCGCCCAGGGCGGCTCGGCCGTCCGCTTCGTCATCGGTGAATACGGGTCGGGCAAGACCTTCTTCCTGACGCTCGCGCGCAACGTCGCCGCCGAGAAGAAGCTCGTCATCATGAACGCCGACCTGTCGCCAGAGCGCCGTCTGCACGCGACCGGTGGCCAGGCGCGCACGCTCTGCGCCGAGCTGATCCTCAGCATGTCGACGCGGACGAAACCGGATGGCGGCGCGCTGGCTAGCGTGCTCGAGCGGTTTCTTGGTGAGGTCAGAAAGGCCGCGACGGCGCAGGCGCGCGATCCAGGAGAGGTCATCCGCGAGCGGCTGGAGGCGATCCGCGAAGGCGTGGCAGGTTTCGATTTCGCGGAAGTGGTCGTGCGTTACTGGCAGGCGGTCGAGCAGGGAAACGAGACCGTCAAGGCCGCGGCGTTGCGGTGGCTCCGTGCGGAATACACGCTCAAGACCGAAGCCCGCGAGGCCCTCGGCGTTCGCGCCATCGTCGACGACGCCGGTGTCTACGATCACCTCAAGGCGATCTCGCGCCTGGTCCGTCTGGCCGGTTACGACGGCACCCTGGTGGTGCTCGACGAGATGGTGAACCTCTACAAGCTGGTAAACTCGCAGGCGCGCACGGCGAACTACGAGCAGATCCTGCGCATCGTGAACGACGTGCTGCAGGGGAACGCCGAGCGACTCGGCTTCTACTTCGGCGGCACGCCCGAGTTCCTGATGGACACCCGCCGGGGGCTGTTCTCCTACGAGGCGCTGCGCTCGCGGCTCGCGGAGAACTCCTTCGCCCGCAATGGCTTCGTCGATCTCTCCGGTCCCGTCATTCGGCTCCAGAGCTTGACGCCTGACGAGATGCTCGTGCTGCTGGAACGTCTCAGGCTGTTGTGGGCCGGAGGCGACCCCGCACGACTGCCGGTGCCGGACGAGGCACTGCCCGCGTTCCTCCGGCACTGCTCGAAGAAGATAGGCAACGACTACTTCCGGACACCTCGCGCCACCATCCGGGCGTTTCTCGACCTGTTGGCCGTCCTCGCGCAGAACTCCACGGCTAATTGGACGACCTTGCTCGACTCCGTCGAGATCCGGCCGGACCGGCCCGTGCCGCTGCCCGACGTGGAGGATGACCTCTCGACCTTCTCCATCGCCAAACCGGATGCGCCACCCGACGACGGGCTGGCCACGTTTCACTGAGGTAGGCGAGAACGGAAGCGTTGACGGCCTTCGATAGCCTCGACGAGAAGGTGCGGCGCTGGATCTGGCAGCAGGGTTGGGAGGGTCTGCGGGACGTCCAGGAACGCTCCATCCCAATCTTGCTCGCGGGCGAACGCGACCTCGTCATCATGGCGGCTACTGCGGGTGGAAAGACCGAAGCCGCGTTCCTGCCCATCGTATCCAGGCTGGCGCGGGAGCCGCCCGCCGCGGGTTCTGGATTCCAGGCCATCTACGTCAGTCCGATGAGGGCGCTGATCAACGACCAGTTCGGGCGGATGGAAAGCCTCTGCGGCGAGATGGACGTCCAGGTCACCAAGTGGCACGGGGACGTCTCGGAGAGCGTGAAGGCCAAGGCCCGCAAGAACCCGTCCGGCATCGTCCTCATCACACCGGAGTCTCTGGAGGCGCTGCTCGTCCGCCGCGGCAAGGAGGTCCAGCACCTCTTCCGCGGCCTGCGCTACGTGGTCATCGATGAAATGCACGTCTTCCTTGGCGATCCTCGCGGCAAGCAGCTCCAATCCGTCCTGCATCGCATCGACGTCGCGGCCGGAGCCAAGCCGGTCCTGGTGGGCCTGTCCGCGACGTTGGCCGACGAGCAGGTCGCGTGCGCGTTCCTCCGTCCGTTGGAGCCGTCGCGCGTCGATATACTTCCGCCGGGTCCGGGCGGGCCTTCCATTAAGCTCCAGTTGCGCGGCTATGTCCGAGCCGACAGGTTCAAGCAGGGGCGGCGGTCGAAGGCGGACGACGACAACGCCGAAAGGGTGGATCCGGCGGACACGGCGATCGCGCGACACCTCTTCGAAACCCATCGCGGACACCGCAGCCTCATCTTCGCTGGTTCCCGCGGCGCCGTGGAGACCATCACCGTGCGGCTATCGGAGATGGGAGAGGCCGAGCGCGTACCCGAGGAGTTCTTCGCCCATCACGGCAGCCTATCCAGGGAACACCGGGAGCATGCCGAAGGCCGTATGAAGGACAGGAGCCGTCCGGCTTCCATCGTCTGCACGACGACCCTGGAGCTCGGGATCGATGTCGGCGAGATCGAGGCGGTATCCCAGCTCGGACCGGGCCATACCGTGTCCGGCATGCGCCAGCGGCTCGGACGTTCCGGCCGTCGCCCGGGTCAGGCCGCGATCATGCGGGTCTACGTCAAGGAGGCGGAGATCGACGACGCGTCGCACCCGCTGGACGCGCTTCGGATGCAGACGGTCCAGTCAATCGCGATGCTGAACCTGATGCTCAGGAAATGGAACGAGCCGCCCGAGCCCGGGCGTCTGCACCTGTCCACTTTGCTCCACCAGATCATGGCTCTTGTAGGCCAGCAGGGGGGCGTGACCGCGGCGGAGGCGTGGGACGTCCTGGTGCGGGGCGGACCCTTCGGCGGCGTGGACGTCGCGTTGTTCAAGCGCCTGCTGCGGAGGATGGGCGAGCGGGAGGTCGGGTTGCTGGAACAGGCAGAGGACGGAACCCTGATGCCCGGCCCGGAGGGCGAACGTCTCCTGGAAAGCCGGGACATCTTCTCGGTGTTCCTATCGCCCGAGGAGTACAAGGTCATCGCCGAAGGCGGCCGCGCGATCGGGCAGGTTCCCGGGGCGAACCCGTTCAGTCCGGGCGGGATGCTCATGCTGGCGGGCCGCCGGTGGCGCATCGTGGAGGTGGATACCCGGCGGCGGGAGCTGTCGGTCCGCCCCGCCAAGGGCGGCAACCCTCCAATATTCGGCGGGGATCTTCGACCACCCTCGGAGGGGGTGGTCGAAGAGATGCGGCGTGTCTGGGAGGACCTGTCCATCCCGGCCTACCTGGACGAGACAGCCAAGCGACATCTGGTCGAGGCCCGCACGATGTTCGACCGGCTCGGGTTGCGCGGCTCTTCGGTGGCCAGACACGATGGTCAGCTCCTACTCTTCCCCTGGGTCGGAGAGCGCAGGCAGCAGGCGCTCGTGCTGGTGTTGATCCAGGCCGAACTGGAGCCCGCTACTCTCGGCATGGCGGTCGGCGTCCCCGTCGCCAAGGAAGCCGCGCTTGTCGCCGCGCTCTCCGGCATCGCGGACGGTCCTCCTCCCGACGCGACCGCGCTAGCCGCGTTGGTCGAGAACAAGGAGGTCGAGAAGTTCGATGCCTTCCTCGGAGACGAGCTGCTGACCCTTGCCTGGGCGAAAGACCGCATCGACGCCGACGGCCTTCCCGCCTTGGCGACCGGGCTGCTGGCGTCGATGGCGGCCGGGAGATAGTCAGAGCCGCTCGGCCCTGTCGATCCCGATGCGTCCCGGGTGGTCGGAGCTCTCCATGGATGACGGTCCAAAGACGCTTCGCTTGACGTCGGACGATTCGCATCATGGGATCGGCCGTGGAGAAGAGGCAGTGCCGAACGGGCGCCCTCATCTGAAGAGCCTCGTCGCCGAGATGGAGACGGTGTTTCGGTCCGGGCTACGCGACCCGGCGACGCTGGCGGGATTGCAGTACGAGCTTGCCAATCACCGGAGCACGGATCGGGCAGCCCGGCCTCTGACGGAAGTGAGGGCGACATTCAGGCCAGCGCGGGATCGGGAACGACAACGGCGCGGGTTCCTTCCGGTAAGCCACCGGCGCAACTGCCTCTCAAAGGAATGGCGTTCGCGATGGGCACGCACTCCAGGTATCCGGACGTCTGGCTGCTCGTGGGGGTTCTGCGCCTCGACTTGATCAAGCAGATGGCACTTTTCTGACCTGACCAACGGTGAGGCTTTTTTACGTGAGAAAAGGCCGGTTGTGACCGCCCGGTTCTCGGGAGCGGACAGGCTGCTCCCGGCCAACAAACGACCCGGCCACATCCCCGAAGATGACATTGTAAACTGCAGCGCAAGTTGCGCCAGCTTGGCTCTCGCGGGTTCATCGGCCATCCTGGCTCGCTCCGGAAGAGTGGCTACACGAGAGGCGTTATGACATCGCAGTCGACCGTGACCCTCTGGAGACCTGTTGGCCCTGAAGAACTAGAGCTGATCCGGCAGAGCGCGATGCGTGCTTTTCCGCCGAGGCTCCCGGAGCAGCCGATCTTCTACCCGGTCCTATCCGAAGACTACGCCACAAAAATCGCGCGCGATTGGAACGTGCCGCATAGCGGGAGTGGGTATGTGACTCGCTTCGAGGTCCGACAAGACTTCCTGGACCGCTACAAGGTGCAGGAGGCGGGCGGCCGAACGCACCTCGAGTATTGGATCCCGGCCGAAGAACTCCATGCCTTTAATGCCGCCATCGTCGGCCAGATCGTGGTGACTGCTGCCTATCCGCTACCGAGCACATGAAGAACCGCGCGAAACACTGACGAGCGGCTTTCGACGTCCGCTTATCCGCCGCTTGACCCCGTGAGCGGACCAGCTGCTCCCGGCCATCAGCGGAAGTCCCGCGTTCGAATCCTGATGCCGGTGGCACTGTCGCGAGCATCTGGCGCACCCGGATGCGTGACCGCATCGCCGCGTCCATGCCGCAGCGGGAACGCCTCGTCTCGCTCACCTACGCTGTGCAGCAGCCCTGACAGATCCTCCAGCCGGTCGGTCACGACGTGGATGACCTCGCCCTCGCGCTGCACCCGGCCGTGGCAGGCGATCATGCTTGCCGTCATGACCAAGCCACGCTGCCGGTCGAAGATGCTTGGCCAGACGATGAGGTTGGCGACCCCGGTCTCGTCCTCAATGGTGATGAACAGCACGCCCTTGGCCGTGCCGGGCCGCTGCCGCATCAGCACCAATCCCGGCACCACGACCTTGCGCCCGTCCCGGGTTCGGCTGAGTGCCGCACACGTCGTCATGCCCCTGCTTGTCAGCGTCTCCCGCAGGAAGGCGACTGGATGCTGTCGCAGGCTCAGCCCGACGCTGCGGTAATCCTCCACCACCTCGCGGCCATCCTTCAGCCTGGTCAGCCCGACGAGTGGTTCGACAGCCTCCGGCAGCGGCCGACCGGCGCCGTCCACCTGCGCAAAGAGCGGCAGAGCGATGTCGGCCAACCCGCGCACCGACCAGAGCGCCTTGCGACGGTCTAGCCCCAGGTCCTGATAGGCGTCCGCATCGGCCAGCCGCTCCAGCGCAACCTCCGGCAGCCCGGTCCGTCGCTGCAGCTCCTCGATGGTCCTGAACGACAGCGAGCCTCGGTACGCGACGAGATCGGCCGCGTGCTTGTTCGCCAGCCCCTTGGCCATGCGCAAGCCAAGCCGGACCGCCATCAGCCCAAGATGTCCTTGCCTGTCGGATGTCGAGTTTGACGCAGAAGCCTCCAGCGTGCAGTCCCAGCGGCTGGCGTTGACGCAGACCGGGCGGACCTCGATGCCGTGCTCGCGTGCGTCGCGCACCACCTGTGCCGGTGCGTAGAAGCCCATCGGCTGGCTGTTCAGCAGTGCGGCGCAGAACACGTCCGGATGGTGACACTTCATCCAGGCGCTAGCATAGGCGACCAGCGCGAAGGAGGCGGCGTGGCTCTCCGGAAAGCCGTAGCTGCCGAAGCCCTCCAGCTGGCTGAAGGTGCGCTCGGCGAACTCGCGCGCGTAGCCGCGCTCGACCATCCCCTCGATGAGCTTGTCCCGGAAGTGGCTCACCCCGCCGGTGACCTTAAACGTGGCCATGGAGCGCCGCAGCTGGTCTGCCTCGCCCGGCGTGAACCCGGCGCAGTGGATCGCCACCTGCATCGCCTGCTCCTGGAACAGCGGCACGCCGAGCGTCTTGCCCAGCACCCGGCGGAGCTCCTCCTTTGGGTAGCTGACCGGCTCCAGGCCGTCGCGGCGACGCAGGTAGGGGTGCACCATGTCGCCCTGGATCGGTCCCGGCCTGACGATCGCAACCTGCACCACGAGGTCGTAGAACGTCGTCGGCTTGAGCCGCGGCAGCATGCTCATCTGCGCCCGGCTCTCGATCTGGAAGGTGCCGAGCGTGTCGGCGCGGCGGATCATCGCGTAGGTCACCGGGTCCTCGGCCGGGATGGTGGCGATGTCCATCGCGATGCCGCGATGCTCGGCCAGCAGCCCGAAGCTGCGCTGCATGCAGCCGAGCATGCCCAGGCCGAGCACGTCGACCTTCATGAACTTGAGCGCGTCGATGTCGTCCTTGTCCCACTGGATGACCTGCCGGTCGGCCATCGCGGCAGGCTCCAGCGGCACCAGCTCGTCGAGCCGGTCGCGGGTCAGCACGAAACCCCCGGGATGGGTGCCGAGCTGACGCGGAAAGCCGACCAGCTGCGAGGCGAGCTCCAGCGTCAGGCGCAGCCGCCGGTTGGTGGGGTCGAGGTTCAGCGCGGCCGCATGCTCGGGCTGCACGCCGTCATGGTCCCAGCCGGAGACCTGGGCCGCCAGCGCCCCTGTGACGTCTTCCGGCAGGCCCATGACCTTGCCGACGTCACGCACGGCGCCGCGCGAGCGGAAGCGCATCACGGTGGCGCACAGGGCGGAGCGGTCCCGGCCGTAGCGCTCGTAGACCCATTGGATGACCTCCTCGCGGCGGTCGCTCTCGAAGTCGATGTCGATGTCCGGCGGCTCGGCACGCTCGGCCGAGATGAAGCGCTCGAACAGCAGGCCGGAGCGCACCGGGTCGATGGAGGTGACACCAAGCACGTAGCAGACGGCCGAGTTGGCGGCCGAGCCGCGGCCCTGGCACAGGATGTCGCGTGAGCGGGCGAACCGTACGATGGAGTGCACGGTCAGGAAGTAGCTGGCGTAATCCAGACCGGCGATGAGCCGCAGCTCGTGGCGGAGCTGCCTGTCGACGTCGTCCGGCAGCCCGTCCGGATAGCGCTCGGGCACGCGCTCCCAGACCAGCCGCTCCAGCCCTTGCTGCGGCGTCTCGTCCGGCCGCTCGAGCTCGTCGGGATACTGGTAGCGCAGCTCGGACAACGAGAAGCGGCAGCGGTCGGCAATCTCCAGGGTGCGGGCCAGGGCATCCGGGTGGTCGGCATAGAGCCGTGCCATCTCTGCGACCGAGTGGAGGTGCCGGTCGGCGTAGCGCTCACGCCGGAAGCCCGCGTCGTCGATGGTGCAGCCGTGCCGGATACAGGTGACCACGTCCTGCAGGATGCGCCGTTCGGGTGCGTGATAGAGCACGTCGCCCATGACGACGGGCATCACACCGGCCGCTGACGCCGTGGCGGACAGCGCGGTCAGCCGCGTGACGTCTCCCGGCCGCCGCCGCAGCGTCAAGGCCAGGTAGGCACGGCCAGCAAAGTCGGTCGCCAGCCGTGTCAGCTCGCCGCGGAGCCTGTCATCCGCCTCGTCGGGTAGTAGGACGACGAGCAGGTTCTCTCCGTGCGCCACCAAGTCGGCCCAGGCCAGGTCGCACCCCGCCTTGCCCGCCCTTCCCTTGCCGAGGGTCAGCAGGCGGCAGAGGTGACCGTAGGCGGCCCGGTCCATCGGGTAGACCAGCACCGGCAGGCCGTCCTGCAGATCGAGGCGGCAGCCGATGACGAGACGGACGCCGACCTCCAGAGCACGGGCATGCGCGCGGGCGATCCCGGCCAGGGTGTTGCGGTCGGTGATGCCGATCGCGGTGAGGCCGAGCGCCTTGGCCTGCAACAGCAGCTCCTCGACGTGCGAGGCGCCGCGCAAGAAGGAATAGTTCGTCGTGACCTGCAGCTCGGCATAACCGGAGCGGGGCGCCATCAGTCGGTGTTCGGATGGCGGTGTCCGCTTGTGCTTGGGCTTACGGCGGCCGGTCGGCGCATCAGGACGAAGCCGCACTGCTCCAGGTGCGCGACCAGGCGTTCCGCGGTGATGCGGGCCATCACGTCATCTGCCTGGTGGACGCGCTTACGACCGGCGAACCGTAGGGCGAACGCGAGGCTCTCCTGCAGGTCGGCCGAGCTTGCGGGCAGCAGCGCCTTCTTGTCGTCGTCGCTCATGCCAGGCCGACAAGGCAGCAGACGGCCGCCGCGAGCAGGCAGGTCAGCACGGCGCTGGAGGCGGCATGTAGAAGTTCGGACGGCATCATGTTCCACCCTATTGTCGGCCAGAGTTCGGCAGGGTAGAACGTATAGAGAACTTAAACAGGAATGAAAGCCTATTATTTGACAGCCGTTGCTCCGTCGCCCTGATGACTACGAACGTAACCGTTGCTGAAGTCGTGCCTGTACGGGAGCCGGTATGGTCTTCGTCAGGAAGAAGCGGCGATGGCCTGTAGGGTAGTCGCCGAGACTCCCGAACACGACGTAACCCTGCCGTTCATAGAAGCCGCGTGCCTGGAAGCTGAAGGTGTCGAGCCAAGCGCTGCGGCAGCCGCGACGATAGGCTTCCTGTTCCGCCTTGCTCATCAGTTCGCGACCGATACCGCTTCGGCGCAGGTTCTCCGGCACGAACAGCATGTCGACGTGTAGGTAGCCCCAGCCGGTGGCACCCCACAGGCCGCCTAGTATCTCCGTCGTGTCCGGATCCGAAAGCGTCAGGACGAGCGGGCGGGAGACGTCTAGTTCACCGGCGCCCTGAGTGTCGAAGCGGGCCAGTCGGCTGCCGATCGCATCGCGGACGGCTGTCTCGGCGAGATCGCTCATGGCAATAACTGGCATCATCGAACGACCTGGTCCGAGTTCTAGTCGGTCTACTGAAGCTTAGGCGCCCTCCGTTTGGCAGAGGATAGTCACATGAGCACGACACCGGCGCATGACTGGATCACGACCAAGCTCGACGAGCTTCTTGCGGAGGCCGATGCAGCCGGTATCAGCCGGGATGTGGCTGTCGCCGTGCTGATAGATATCGTGACCGGTCCGGGTTACGACGAGGCACCACTCCCTCCCGGATAGCGGGGTAAGTTATGGGTAGGGGCCGGACGCGACCGCCTGGCGCATCCAAGCGCGTCCGGCAGCTCGAACATGGCTCAAACCCGCTATGACGGTCGACGAGGTATTCGCCCCGGTCGCGCAGCAGGAGCGTAAAGCGGACCTGCTCCTCCATTGTGTCTACGACACTATCATAGTTGGGCGAGGGCTCAGCCGCGTGAGCTGGTCATCGCGGGATGGCTATCTGCATCGCTCGTCGCATCGAGACCTCAACGGTTTAGGGAAGCCTGTCTCGAGACGAACACCACCTCCGGCAGGAACTCGTCGCCTGCAACGCGAAGGGTTTCAGCCTGGCCGTCCTTGCTGATGGTCCGTTCGACGGCCTCGCCATAGTTCCTGTAGCCTGAGCTGCGCCGTATGCGACCTTGCGTCGGCGACAACGGTTCAATCTCGTCGGCATCGGTGAACGGCGACGCGTCGTCCGGTGACGCGAGCACCACGACATCGCCGAGTGGCACGAGGTCGACCGCGCCCCACACGTTCCACCAGCGTCCCTCCCAGCCCGAGACGGCTTCGCTCGCCCGGCCTGCACCTGCGAACCGGTTCAGGATGTGGACCACCGTGTCCATCCACGAGGAGGCCGGACCGTCGATGGCGTTCACGATTATTGAAGCGGCAACCCTCCACTCGGGAACGACGCAGGTCCGGCTCTGGTAACCTTGGAACGACCCGGAGTGCCCAAAGTATTCGTGACCCTCGATGGACCCGCTGGCGAGGCCGAGCCCGTAGTAGGTCTCCGTCGCCGCAGGCTCCGACCTCCAGTGCCTGCGGGCCATTTCCCTGCGACTGGCGACTGACAAGATGCTGTCCGAACTTGCAGGGTCGAGTTGTCCGAAGAAGCGCGCCAAGTCACCGGGCGTCGAGACGAAGCCCGTAGCGGCGGAGAGTGCGTCTGTCCGGTCGGTCCCCTCGATGACGAACCTGCCCATCGGCAGTCTGCCCGCGTGGCCACTCGCGAAAGCGCCGACCTCCGAGGCTCGGTAATCAGGCACGGTATCGTGTAGCCCGGCCGTCTGGAGGACCTCGCGTGTTATCCAGGTGTCGAAGCGCTCACCGGTCACCGCCTCGATGGCCAGACCCAAAAGGCCATAGCCGAGGTTGGAGTACTTGTGGCGTTCACCGGGACTCAGGATGAGCGGCAACGAAAGCTCACCTCGTAGTGTCCGTTCGTCGGGCCACGGCAACAGGCCGTTCCAGTAAGCCTGCTCGGTGCCGTTGCTGGTCAGACCCGCGGAATGCGAGAGCAACTGCATGAGCGTGGCCTCAGCGAGCGCATCCGGCAGCCCTTTGACATACTGTCCTACCGCGTCGTCGAGCCGGACCCGCCCGCGCTCACGCAAGAGCATCAAGGCTGCGGCGGTAAACGTCTTGGATTGCGACGCGACACGGAAACGGTTCTGCGGCGTCAGCACCTCGCCGGTCGTCAGGTTCGCGGCGCCGAACGCGCGCTCTAAAGACGGTGTTCCCTCACAGGCAATGGCAATCGAGCATCCGGGCTGCTCGGACACCCGCATCTGGAACTCCAGCCAACTCTCGATGTAACGGACCGCCGCCGGTAGCCAATCGGTCGAGGACGTCTGCTGGATGTTCATCCGTTAATGTCCCCCATCGCACGCCGCTTACCTACAAGCCTATCGGGCCTTCCGGAAAGTCAGATTGTAGCGGACGGCGCCCGTCAGGGAGTGCTCACCTGCACGAAGAGTATCGATACCGTAGAAAGCCATCCGCGACGAACCGCCCCACACGACTGCGTCGCCATGTACTAGACGCACGCGCCGTGTCTTCTCGGACCGTGACAGGCCGCCTAAAGGAAGACCGATGGCAACCCGAGAGAGAGGGATACCATCGGCGCTCATGTCATTCTCGTTGCGATCCTAGTGCAGCGAGAGACGCGCGCCCGGCACATAACGGTTCACGAGGCGGACATCCGGCACGAGCAGGGCTTGAAGCAGTAAGGCGGCTTGAGGGCCGACCTCCAGAAACGGCTCCCTGACGGTAAAACCGGTCACCTGTGGATGCCGCATCATTTCGTGCCTCTTGCCCGCCATCGGGCCTCCAAGACGCTTTTCTGACATTCAAGCCTCCCTGACGTGCCCGTTGCACGAATGATGCGGTAGAAATCGGCAAGTCCGGACTTCGAGGGACCTTGGTGTGTAGCCTGCCGCGTCCCCGTCGCCGACGCGACATCCAGTTGGCAGGTGCACGCTAGCGGCTGCGATGGAGGCACGACCGACAGGTTCCCGACGTGCATAGCTCATTCGGAAGATGACGGTGGCACAGGCTGACACGGCCGCAGGCTGCATGACGGAAGGCAGCAGACACCCGCTTGGTGCAACAGCACCGTGTGCTTTCAGGTCTGGTCCTACGGTCCCGACGCGCCAGTTTCGTTTGCATTGACGAGCAACCCGCGCTCGACCGTTCTCGGTCAAGTTGACGGTGCGGTTTCCGTCACGGGAGACGGCTGCCGAGGTGCACCCGGTCGATGCATGGTTTTCCGGTGCTCGTGCACCCTGACGCTACAACGCCGCCAGCGCCCGGGCCGCCGCCGCAAGGCATGATGCTTGGAGGTCCGGTGCCCGCATCATGGCGGCGAACGGTCGGTCAGCCGCGACGTAAGCGCCGATGCAGCCTGCCGCCTTGGCGCCGTTGATGTCCCAGGAATGCACCGCAACCAGCGCCATCCGGGGCAGCGGCACCCGGCATAGCCGCGCAGCGTGGGCGTAGACCTCGCGACGTGGCTTGAACAATCTTACCTCGTCCACGGACACGACCCGCTCGACTAGCCGGTCCAGTCCCGATTGTTGCAACAGGTGCCTGGTGCTCGTTTCGCTGCCGTTGGTGAGCAGGATCGCGCGCATCCGGGCGTGTGCCACAAGCTCCAAAGCCTCTCTCGCGTCTCGGCGCGCGGGCAAATAGCGGAACTGCGCCAGCAAGGCCCGCCGCGCCGCGCGAGGCGGTGCAAGGTCCTGCTCGCCTAGCACCTGATCCAGCGCGCCCTCCATCACCGTGGCAAACGGCTTGAAGTCGCCGGAAGCGGTCAAAGCGAGGGCGTCGCGCACCGCCGTGGCATACCAGCTCTCCAGACCGGCCGAGGGCAGACCGAGCGCCATCAGTGAGGAGCGCATCGGTTCCAGTGGGAACATCGTCCCGATGGCATCGAACGCGACAACCTTGGGCCGCTTGGGCTTGCTCCAGCCGAACATCGCTCATCTCCCCGAACTGAGTTGCGCCTACAAACTATCCGGCGAAAGCTCGCCGAGCCGCCGCTACTGCCTGTGAGTGGAACAGCGGCGCTGGCTGTAGCCGGTCGCTTCCCCGCTCACGTGTTACCCGTCGCTCTCAGCCAGACCACCAGGGCGAGCAGCACCACCAGCAAGACCGGCGGCGTGATGACGAGGCCCACCCGCATGTATGAGCCCCAACCGATACGGATGCCCTTGGTGGACAGGACGTGCAGCCAGAGCAGGGTCGCCAGGCTGCCGATGGGCGTGAACTTCGGCCCGAGGTCACAGCCGACCACGTCGGCGTAGACCATCAGCTCGCGGGTCAGCGGCGGCACCTCGTGCGCATCCCGGATGGACAGCGAGCCGACGAGCACGCCCGGCATGTTGTTCATCACCGATGACAGGAGCGCCGCACCGAAGCCGGTGCCGATGGTGGCGACCCAAGGTCCGCGTCGCGCCAGCCAGGCCAGCGCCTCGGCCAGGTGGCCGGTCAGCCCGGCGTTCCGCAGTCCGTAGACGACGAGGTACATGCCGAGGCTGAAGATGACGATTTGCCAGGGTGCGCCGCGTAACACGAGGCCGACCGGTATGACGGCGCCACGGCCGCCTTGAAGCCAGCGTCCCGCCAGCGCCAGCAGCACGAGCGCACCGGCGCCGGTGACCGCCGAGACGGGCACGCCGAGCGGTGCCAGGACGAAGTAGGCCACCAGCAGCACGGCCAACAGAGGGAGCGCGGCGCGGAACACGACGGGGTCGCGGATGGCGTCGACGGGCGACCCGAGTCGGTCGAGTGAGTAACGAAGCGGCACTCTGCGGCCAAAGTAGGCCCAAAGCACGGCGAGCGTCGCTGCCAGCGCGACCAGGTCCACCGGCGCCATGACGGCCGCGTAGCGGTCGAAAGTGATGCTGAAGAAGTTGGCGGAGACGATGTTCACGAGGTTGGAGATGACCAGTGGTAAGCTGGTCGTGTCCGCGACGAACCCGGTCGCGATGACGAAGGCGAGCGTCGCGGCGGGCGAGAACTCCAGCCGCACCAGCATCGCGGCCACGATGGGCGTCAGCAGCAATGCCGCGCCGTCGTTGGCAAAGACGGCCGAGACGACGGCGCCGAGCACCACGACCATCGGGAACAGCCGACGGCCGCGGCCCCCGCCCCAGCGCGCCACGTGCAGTGCGGTCCACTCGAAGAACCCGGCCTCGTCAAGCAGCAGGGAGATGACGATCAGGGCGACGAAGGTGAAGGTCGCGTCCCAGACGATGTGCCAGACGGTCGGCACGTCGCCCCAGCCGACGATGCCGGTGGCCAGCGCGAGGACGGCGCCGCCCGTGGCGCTCCATCCGATGCCCAGGCCACGCGGCTGCCAGACGACAAGGACGAGTGTGCCGAGGAAGATGGCCACGGCCAGCATCGCGGTCTCCGTTACGCGCCGCGCCGCGAGACGTTCGCGGTAGATGGACCCGCTTATAAGGCGGCAGGCGGTCCGCAGCAGGCTTGCGGCGCGTGGGTGATCGCCGGTGCGCAGCAAGACCCTGAGCCCCCTTGCGGCTCCGCGACCTGGTCGTGCAGCAGGCGGCCGACCACGCCGGAGTGGCCGTATACCGGCGCCTCGCCATGGGTCAGGAACGTCTCCCAGGCGACGCCCTGTGGGTCGGTGATCCACTGCTTGTCGCTGCGGGTGTAGCAGCAGGTGGTCGCCTGCTCCTCGAGCACGGGTCGGTCCGCCTGACTCAGGCGGCCGTAGACGTCGGCCAGTTCGGCTTCGTCTTCGACTTGGATGCCAAGATGCTCGACGCCAGTCCTGGCCGCGCCCCGAGCGCTGATGGCGAAGTTAACGCGCGGGTCGTCGAGCATCCACTTTGCGTAGTCGGGCTTGGTCACGCTCGGCTCCGAGGCTAACAGGGTGGAGTAGAACCGGACCGACTCGGCGATGTCCTCGACCGCGACGTGGACGTGCAAGCGCTTCATGCCGACTTCCTCCGGGCAGGTGACGCGACGGTCGGCTGGGCAATCCCGGGCACGCGGCCCGGCTCGCAGGCGGGTGCCGTCTGCGGTGCCAAGCCGCAGCAGTTTTCGGTCAGGTAGGCGACGAGCCCGTTCATGGTCCCGAAATCGGCGGCATAGATGAGCTGGCGACTGGCGCGACGCTGCGTGACCAGGTCAGCGTGCAGGAGCTGCTGCAGGTGGAAGGTCAGCGACGACGAGGGGATGCCCAGCCGCTCGGCGATGACACCGGCCGCCAAACCCGCAGGCCCGCGCTCGATGAGCATGCGGTAGATTTCGAGCCGGTGGTCATGTGCCAACGCGCCCAAGGCTCCGACGGCCTGCTTCGCCTTCATGTCATCATACGACCCTACGAGTATAGCCGAATTAAGGCGTTCTCGGATGGTTTGTCAACGATACGCGAGAATTCTTGGACTTTGCAGTTCAGGGCGGAAGGTTGGACACGCGAAGGCTCTCGTGGTGCTGAGACTGCATTGAACTGATGAGCGGAGGCGTTGACTGCCGGTGCTCGGCGGACAGGGCAGCATGTGGCTGCGACCCGGAGCAGGGCATCCCGGTGTGCTGGACCCTCAAGCCGGATGCGGTGCTGCCTTTCTCGCTGTTCGACCTGTCCGACCGGCTGTGGAGCTGGTCCACAACTCGACTCCTTGGTGTCTAAACGCGATGCACGGGCTCGGGCGTGGTCCTGTCGTCCGACGTCTCGCCAAGACCAGGTATGGCCTCCCGTAAGTCTACGGGCACGACCGTGTCCTCACTATCCTTGATAGCGTCGAGTACTGCCTGCGGATCGGCGGCCACCGCCATGGCAGCTGCCTCTTCGTCGACACGATTCCTCAGGTTAGGATTGTCGCGGCGCGCCTCTTCCAGAAGCTCAATAATCTTGGCGGTCTTCTGCTCGCTGAGGATTGCCAGCTCTAGCGTCAGCTGCTCGCGATAGCCTGCAAGCTGGTCCTCGCGCCGCTGTGTGGTGAGGATCAGGACAGTGACATAGAGTGCCAGCACACCAAGCAGCCCCTGGAGCCAGCCAAATGGTGGCGGATCCCATGACCTGGCACCGAGCCACACGGCTGTCAGGTTGAGGGTGACCCACAGCCCGATGAGCGCCGTCAGAAGTGCGATGAACCGCGGCCGTCCAATCCAGGACGTGAGGCGTTCCACGGAACGCTGAAGAGTGCCTGCTTCCTGGTGGTGGTCCGACTGGAGCTTGGCAATCGCCTTGATCGTCTGCTCGATGTGAGCCGGTAAGATCGGCGCGTCATCATTGGCCATCCAGATTAATCCTACCCTAAGCTCGGGCGCCGACAGCGCACTATTACGGCCTCCGTTGCGCCAGCTGCTACAAAGCCAATGCAACCTCCCGGTCCTGACCAGCCAAACCGGAGGGGCGGGACCTTGAGCGAGCGCGCCGCTCTCCCCGGTTTCGACCAGACAGCGTAGACACCCCGCTCCCATGGACATGGTGCCACTCGGAAGCTCCCAAGGCGGCGGTAGGCGCATCGCTTTCTGATTTCAGAAATTACCTCAAGCTCGACCATCAAGCCACGCCAGAACCGCCACGAGGGGCCGCGGCACGTGCACCATCTTGCCGCCAGGAAGCATCAGGAGCGAGCCGTCGTCGGTCTCGCAGACTGCCGCCACCGAAGTCGCCGCCACGGCGTGCACGCGGCCGTCCATGTCGTACAGCACCACGAACCTGCCCATGCGGCACCCCTCCGCGAGGCGTTCCTCAACCTCCGGCACGGACATGCTCCTCGACTTCTTCCGCGATGGCGTTCCACGTCCACCAGAGGCCCTCCGCGTCAGGTCGGGCCGGTGACGCACCCGGGACCGCGACGCTTCGGCCTTCTCGGCCCTGGCAATAATATCCCGGGCACGGGCAGTCAGCCGCTCTTCGACGGCTTCGTCCGACGCCCGATCTCCAGGCGGAAGAGCCTCCAGAAGGTCGCGGCAAGTCAGTCCGTACAGCTCGTGCACACCGACGAGGCGGACGGACGAGCGGCTACCTGCGGCCGAGACCAACCGGTCGAGCCACATGCCGTCATGGGAGGGCGCGTCCGAGCACGCCATCACGCCAGACCTCGTCAGGACCTCCTCCACCCGGAGGGCGACCTGCCGGTGAGGCAGACCCTCGGCGAGCAGGGTCGTCAGCGAGATGCCATGGACGCGTTCGCTCTCCAGGCTCCAGTTCGGGTGGCCGCGCGTCTCTTCGAGCCACTCGTCCGCGGGACGGATGAGATAGCTCTCGGACATGCCGTCCTGGTCCGTCCAGGCGACCTCCACCGGAAAGCTACCCGGGAACAACGAGCTCGCCTCGCAGTCGACGAAGTAGATCATTCCACGTCTACCTTGTGCAGCCGGAGCACCTCCGCCTTGGCCAGCCCGATGACCCGGACACCTCCGGGAAGCTCGCCACTCAGGCTCTCATGGTGGTGGCCGTGCACGACCAGCTTCGCCCGGCAGAGAGCCGCCGCCTCGTCGATGCCGACGAAGCCGTGCCGGTGATTGCTCGGAGCCTCGTGCGTCACCAGCACGTCAACCCGGACTCGGCCGAGCGCCAGGACGTCCTCCGGGAAGACGGCATCGCGGGCGGACAGCGGAAGACCGTCACGCCAGCGCTCCGTCCGGGCGAGCCGCCGCATCAAGTCCCGCCGGGTCGCGTGCACCGGCTCCGCTGCGCACTGACGCGGATACCAAACCTTCGCCTTGAAGACTCCGCCAAGCCCAGCGATTTCGATACCGGCAGCCGAAAACGAGCGCGCGTGCAGGTTGCCTTCGGGATGGTCACCCCATAGGCGGTCGTAGTCCTCCGGCGTGTCGGTGTCGTGGTTCCCAGGGATCCACTTCACGTCGATACCGGCGCCGAACACCCGCTCGAGCTGCTTTCGTAGCGGCACGTCCAAGCCGCAATCGCCGATGAGGATGACCGCTTCCGGCGGTTCGTCCTGACAGGCAGCGAGAAGAGGCCGCCACTCGCCATGCGGGTCGCCGTAGACGATGACGCCCGTCATGGCGCGAGCACCTTCCCGACCTGCGCCGGATGCCGTGCGACGATTTCGGCCACGGCAGCACCGTCCAGGACCCGCCTCGCCAGCAGGGTCTTGGCCACCGCCTCCACGGCCGCCTGCCGGTGCTTCACGAGTTCCAGAGCGTCTTCGTAGGCCCGGTCCAGCATCCGCCGGATCTCGGCCGCGGCGGCGGGATGTTCCGCAAGCATGCGAGTCGGATCTGACGGGTCGGGCAGCCCGGCCCAGACGAGGCCGACCTTGTCGCTGAAGCCCAACGAGCAGACGGCGGTCATCGCGAGCCGGGTGGCACGTGCCAGGTCGCTGTCCGCGTTCCCGCCCGCACCCGACGAAGGCGTGCCGAGCACCAGCTCCTCGGCGGCGCGGGCGGCCAGCAGGAAGACCATCCGGAGATGGACGTCCTCCGCCAGCAAGTACTGCGCCGTGTCTTCCGAGGCCGTCGACCCGCCGGTGCCGTTGCCGGGACGCAAGGTGACGGCCCGCAACGTGCCGGGGAGCAGCTCGCAGCGCGCGACGCCATGTCCAGCCTCGTGCACCGCCGCGACCCTCAGCTCCTCGTCGGTGCGCGTGTCGGACCCGCCGATCTCTTCCATCAGGTCGTCGAGCGTCGCGGCTCGCTTCGCCTCGCGTGCCCGACGGCGGACTCCCCGCACGAAGCGCTCGCAATCGGCACCCGTGACACCGGCGGCAGCCAGTGCGGCACCCGCCAACGACACGCCCGGCAAGTCGTCACCGAGGTGCTCGTGTAGGATAAGAGCGAGCGCCTCCTGGTCGGGCAGCGAGATGCCAATGTGCCGGTCGAGCCGACCGCTACGGACGAGTGCCGGATCGAGCTTGTCCGGATGGTTGCAAGCCGCGACGACGACGACGCCTTCGCGGCCTTCGACGCCGTCCATCTCCGCGAGCAGGGCGTTGATGACGGGGATCGCCCATTCGGCGTGATAAATTGGCATGGTCCCGCGGTCTCCGAAGCTGTCGACCTCGTCGAGCAACAGGATGCACGGCGCCTGCTTCTTCGCCTCCTTGAACGTCTTTCGCATGGCCATGAGCATGTCGCCCTGGTGGCCGGACCCGTTCGCGAGCCATTGGGCATACGAGCCGGTATGCAGAGGCAAGTCGCAGCTCTTGGCGAGCGCCCGCGCGAACGTCGTCTTGCCGGTGCCTGGCGGTCCGCTCAGCAGGACCGCGTTGTCGACGTCCTTCCAGGCCAGCTTTCCCGCCGCGTGCGCCTGCAGCGATACCCTGAGCGACATGCCCCAGGCGACCGCCTCGTCCATGCCGTGCAGCCGCTCCAGCGTCGGTGCGTCACGAGGTCCCTCCGGCCGAGCCTGCGGAACCGCGCTTTCGCGGGCGACCAGGTCCCGCAGCTTGCCGACGTAGTCGTCGGGCGACTGGTCCAGTCGGCGGGCCAGGCGGACGAGGCGCGGCGACAGCGTCGCAGCCTCCTCGTCGGTGAGCTGGACGCTCGGCTCGTTCTCGCACAGGCGTCCTGCGAGGGCCGCAACATCCACCGATGAAGGCTTCGGCATCACTATATGCCGGTCGGCAGCCTGGACCAGGTCCTCGGGCAGGAACGCTTCGTCGGGAGCGAAGCCGATGATGGGGAGGCCGTTCCAGAGGGCACGCTGAATATCGGCGTCGGCGTCTTTCTTCACGCCTCGTGATGACGACTTCGGCATCGACACCGGTCTTACGAATGCCAGCCGGGCTCCGCGGTGCCATGCCCGGCCGCTATCGATGTCGATGTGCTCGGCGCCGTTATGCAGGAGCACGGCCCAAGCTCGCGCGGTAAGCTCCGTCCAGGCGGCGCACGCCGTGCGCACCGTGGTCACCGTTTCCACCTTACCGTCGTCGTTCTGCACAGTCGGGATGTCTTGCAGTACACGTGCGAGCATGACTTCCGCTAAAACGGATGCCGGATCGAAGCGCTCTGCCGCCTCGATATCGTCTGCTTCGACGGTGTCATCAGGTAGGCACGAAGAGCCAAAGCTGCTCCGTCGTTTCCCAGCCATAAGTCAATCTTTCGATAAATTACCTGCACGTCCGAGCGGCGGCAGCACTAATCGCACGCGACTATTAGCTATGTGGCGTAAGTGATGGAGAACTTAAGCTTTAATTCGTGCCGATCTATCATGAAAGAGAGCGGTCGATTGAAGACGGTCAAGAGCGAAAGCCCGTAAAACTAACGTACGACCGCAGACGACGACGTCACGATTTAACGATTATCTTTTGGATAACGGCTTCAACAAAATTGTCTATCTACGCGCGCCAAGACATATCTACTCTCGCAAGCTTCCAAGAACTCCATGACTGCTTTGCAGTCTGTTCGGCCGGGAGCTGAAAGCCGCAGGTGTCTCGCCCACTTGCAGGCGACAAGCCAAGTGAGGTCGCATGGACCGAGGTCCACACCATCTATCCCGAAAAGTAGAAGGTCCTTCGCCAGACGGCCTTCTTCGTCCAGCCGCTCAATATCGATGCGCGTTCCTAGAAGATAGCGGCGACCGCTTACCGTCATTGCCCAACCTTCCTCCTCGTCGAGCCGGACGATAGGTGTTGAGAGCGTCCATGAAAGGCCGCCCGTGACTACGTGTCGTTCGGCGAACCCGAACAAACAGTCTTGGTCCTTATGTCTCACGACCATCCACGGGCCCATCGATGCCGTCTGGCTGTTCATGGCTCAGCTCCAACTAGGATTCCGCACGGTCGTAATCGCGAGTCGACGTCAACTCAGCCAATTTCGCACGGAGGTCAACCGCAAAGATGCATTAAAACTTTACGATAGTGACTTAAGAAGTCACGTGGGCGGCGTCATTGGACAGGTCGGCCGTTTTCCTTGTCAACATTACGGATGCTTCCTCCAGCTTTCCTTGATGGAGTTGACCTGCCATCGCCGCGGATGGTCGCGGCCGCCCGTATGCTGCTCGACATGACGCAGCAAGTTCTCGCGAAAGAGGCAGACATCGCGGTTGGTTCTCTCGCCCGATACGAGTCTGGCGCGACGCAGATTCGCACAGGAACACTCAAGGCGTTGCTGGACGTGCTCAATCGACGTGGCGTCCGCTTCATCTCAGGGAGAGATG
>CAXMMR010000011.1:0-59009 GCA_963692975.2 Acetobacteraceae bacterium
CTGCAGGTCTGGCGGGCCTGGATGCGGATCGTGCCGCCGGGCGGCGAGAACGAGCGGGCGTTGCCCATCAGGTTGCGCAGCACCTGCACCAGCCGGCCTTCGACCGCCTGCACGGCGAGCTCGCCGGGCCCCAGGCGCAGCGTGGTGTGCGGCTCGGTGTCGCCGCGCGTCGCCTCGGCGATCTCGGCCAGCGTCGTCAGCATCGGTGCGACCGGCACCCGCTCGGTCGGCGTGCGGGACAGCTCGGCGTCGACCCGGCTCGCATCCGAGATGTCGCTGATCAGCCGGTCGAGCCGGACGACGTCGTCGGCGATGATGGCGAGCAGCTTGCGCCGTCTCGCCGGGTCCTCGATGCGCAAGCCCTCCGCGTCGCCGCGGCGCAGCGTCTCGATGGCGCTGCGGATTGAGCTCAGCGGGTTCTTGATCTCGTGAGCGACGTCGGCGGCGAAGCGTTCGATCGCGTCCATGCGCGCCCAGAGTGCCGCGGCGCTGTCGGCAAGTGCGGCGCCGAGCTCGGCGATCTCGTCGCGGCGGCGCAGCACCTCGGCCGGGACGGAGCCCTCCCGCCCGCTGCCCTCGCGCATGTCGTGGGCCGCCTTGGCGAGGTGCAGGATCGGCCGTGCGATCGTCATCGACAGGTACCAGGACAGCAGCACGGTCAGCGCTAGCGCCAGCACGAACAGCCCCAGGATCGACAGCCGCACGTCAAGCAGCGAGGTGTCGACCTCGCGCGCGTCTCGGGTGAGCAGCACGATGCCGACAGTGCGGTGATTGCGCTCGACCGGCTCGGCGACGGTCACGAGCAGCCGGTTGTCGACGGTGCGGCGGATGTAGGGCGGCATCTCGTGGCTGTCGTTGCTGGAGGTCAGGCGCAGCTCCTGGCGCACGTCGGGCTGCCAATCGACGCCGGCGTTCGGGCTGGCGGCGAGCACGCCGCGGTGGTGCGGCATCAGCGACAGCAGCCAGTCGTAGCTGCGGGCGACGACGCCGAGCAGCGGACCGCGATCGGCCGCCGGCGGCATCGGCTCGGCGGTCACCGCGCCGCCGGCGCCGGGGCGCAGCCGGCTGTCGGCGATCTCCTGCCCGTCCGGCGAGTAGAGCTTCGCCTCTGCGTTTGGCGTCGGCTCGGTCAGACGGCGCAGCAGCGGCCGGGCGAGCTCGGGCACCAGCACCGGCTTGTTCGGGTCGGTCTGCCGCACCGCGCTCTCGCCGAGCGCGCCGGCATAGATCCGGGCCTGCTCGCGCAGCGCCCCGACCTCGGCTTCGAGCAGCCCGTTCTGATACTGGTCCAGATAGAGCAGCGTCGCGACCAGCAGGGCGAGCGGCATCGCGTTGACCAGCAGGATGCGTCGCATCAGCGGCGACACCCAGCGCCGCCGGCGTGGCCGCGCCGGCAGCCCGCCCGGGATGGCGAGCCCCGCCGGCAGCGCGCTGTCGGGCATCAGCTTTCCTTGTAGCGGTAGCCGATTCCGTACAGCGTCTCGATGTGGTCGAACGCGTCGTCGATCGCCTTGAACTTCTTGCGCACCCGCTTGATGTGGCTGTCGATCGTGCGGTCGTCGACGTAGATGTTCTCGCCATAGGCGGCGTCGATCAGCTGGTCGCGCGACTTCACCATGCCGGGGCGAGTCGCCAAGGCTTTGACCAGCAGGAACTCGGTGACCGTCAGCTGGATGTCGGCCTCGCGCCAGGCGCACTGGTGCTTGGTCTCGTCGAGCTTGAGGTCGCCGCGCTGGATCAGCCCGCCGACCGGCGCGCCGGAGCCCTCGGCGCGGCTGCTCTCGTTGCGCCGCAGCAGGGTGCGGATGCGCTCGAGCAGCAGGCGCTGGCTGAACGGCTTAGTGATGTAGTCGTCGGCGCCGAGCCGAAGGCCCATCAGCTCGTCCACCTCCTCGTCCTTGCTGGTCAGGAAGATGACCGGCATGGCGGAGCGCTGGCGCAGCCGCTGCAGCAGCTCCATGCCGTCCATCCGCGGCATCTTGATGTCGAGCACGGCAAGGTCGGCGGGCTTGGCGTTCAGGCCCTGCAGCGCGCTTTCACCGTCCGTGTAGGTGCGGACGAGGTAGCCTTCCTGCTCCAGCGTCATTGACACTGACGTGAGGATGTTGCGGTCGTCATCGACCAGGGCGATTGTCTGTTTCATGGTGCGGTATGCTCTCGGCCGGAATTGTGGCGCAATGAGGGGGTCGGCACGGACGCAATATGACACAGAGTGAGGCGCGCGACGTCATGCCCGGCTGGCCGGCAGCCGGCTTTACGGCCCGCACGCTGCTGCGAGAGGCGCGCAGCGCGTCGCTGGCGACGCTGGGCGGCGGCTTGCCATTCGTCTCGCTGGTGACCCACGCGGTGGATACGGACGGGGCGATCCTGATGCTGCTGTCGGGACTGTCCGAGCATACGAGGCAGCTGCAGGCCGAGCCGGGCTGCTCGATGATGGTGCTTGGCGCCTCGAGCGGGCCGAACCCGCAGACCACGCCGCGGGTCACCGTCACGGGCCTGGCCGCGCTGGCGCCCGAGCCGCGGCTGCGGGCGCGCTGGATCGCCCGCCATCCCTATGCCGGCTTCTATGCCGGCTTCGCCGACTTCGCGCTGTGGCGCCTGGTGCCGCAGGCCGGGCTGATCGTCGCCGGCTTTGGACGCGCCGCCCGGCTTGATGCCGATGCGCTGCGGCCGGACCTGGCGATCGGCCAGGCCTTGGCGCAGCGTCTGCCGCAGCTCGCCGCGGCGTGGCAGGCGCGGCCGGGCGCGGCAGGGGAGTTGCGCGGCGTTGATGCGGACGGCGCCGACATTGAGATGGCGGAAGGGCTGCGGCGCCTGACCTTCACGCAGCCGGCGAGCTCCGCCGAGGCGGCGGCGAGCCTGCTGATGGCGGCCGCACCGGCAGGCTAACCGGCGCGCCAATATTCATCGGAGTGGCGGCCGCACGGCTTTGGCGCCGCGCGTTAACCTTCCGTTCAGCTTGCTTGGCTAGTCTCCGATCGAACATCGGGTCATGGTCCGTGGACGCAGTTGCCGACGTCGATCATGCCGCATCCGTGACGATGCAGCTTACCGGAGAGCAGGCGGCCCCGTGGCCGCGGATCACGCGCCGGCTACGCCGCGTCCTGTCATTGTCGCTCTTCGCATGCATCATCGCGGCGGCGATGACGATGTGGCTGGCGGCTGAGCACGACGCAGCGCTTAACCGGCTTTCGTCGTCGCAGGCCGAGGTCTCGGGCCCGCTGCTGTCCGACGTGCATTGGCTCACCGCGGCGGTGACGAGCGGCGCTATCGCGCCGGGCAGGCCGGACACGGTGGCGCTCAGGCTGGCGCTGATGCGCGCCGAACTGCCGAGCCTGACGGA
Organism: Acetobacteraceae bacterium; assembly: GCA_963692975.2. GTDB lineage: Bacteria > Pseudomonadota > Alphaproteobacteria > Acetobacterales > Acetobacteraceae > CAXMMR01. Next base: position 3,344 of record CAXMMR010000011.1, read on the forward strand.
AGCCGACGCGGCGCGGCAGCAGGCCCGCCTGCTCGACCGTGCCGACCTGCTCGCCAGTCAAGCGGGCGATCCTGCGGCGAAGCAGGCGCTGCTGTCCGTGCTGCACCAGCTCGGCCAGCCGCTTGCCGGCGACGCCGTGCCGGCACCGGAGCTGCGGCAGCTGCGGCGGCTGGAGACCGTGCTGTTCTACGTCGCGCTTTGCCTCATCAGCTATGGCGGCGCGCTGGTCTTCACCATGCTTCGCCACAATGATCTGCTGCTCGGCGCCCACGGGCAGCTGCGCCAGCTCGCGACAACCCTGCACGAGGCCGGTGACGAGCTCGCGGCCGCAAACCAGCTTGTGCGAAGCGCCAACACGGCGCTGCGCCAGCAGAACCAGCGCTTCGAGGCGGCGCTGGACGGCATGTCGCATGCCCTCTGCATGGCGGACCCGCAGGGCCGGCTGATCGTCTGCAATCGTCCGTTCCTCGATCTGTTCGGCATCGGAGCGCCGGCCGATGCGCCCGGCCTGTCGGTCGCGGCGATGCTCGAGGCCGCCGGCCGGAGCAGCCGGCTTGGCGCAGCGACGGTCGCGCGGCTCGCCAGGGAGCAGACGGCGCTCGCCGAGGCGGGCGAGCCGCGCACGCTGTTGCATGAGAGCGAGGGCTCTGCGCTGAGCATCGAGTTCCGTCCGATGGCGGATGGCGGCTGGGTGGCGACCTACGAGGATATCACCGACCGGCGCAGATCCGAGGCGCGCCTTGCCTTTATGGCACATCATGACGGCCTGACCGGCTTGCCGAACCGCGTTCAGTTCCAGCAGCATCTCAGGGCGTGCCTGCGCGAGCCGCTGGTGGAAGACCTGGCGGTGCTGATCATCGACATCGACTTCTTCAAGGACGTCAATGACCTGCTGGGCCATACGGCGGGCGACGAAGTGTTGGCGATGGTCGCCGGCCGGCTGCGCTCGGCGGTGCGCGAGCACGACCTGGTCGCGCGGCTGGGCGGCGACGAATTTGCGGTGCTGCAGCGCGGCACGGCGCAGCCGGACGCCGCCGCCGGGCTCGCCGAGCGCCTCGTTGCCGCTTTGGCCGAGCCCTACGACGTCGATGGCCGGCGCACCATCGCGACCGCCAGCATCGGCGTCGTCCTCGCCCAGCGGCGTTCCAGCGCCGAGCAGCTGCTGACCCATGCCGGTGCCGCGCTGAACCAGGCCAAGCTCGCCGGACGGGCCGGGTTCGCGGTGTTTGCGCCAGAGATGGACCTTGCCCTGCAGGAGCGCCGACTGCTCGCCGTCGATTTGCGCCAAGCGCTGAAGAGCGAGCAGTTCGAGCTGTATTACCAGCCGATTTATGATCTTGGCAGCGCCGAGATCAGCAGCATCGAGGCGTTGCTGCGCTGGCATCATCCGACGCGCGGCATGATCTCGCCGGCCGTCTTCATTCCGTTGGCCGAGGAGATCGGCCTGATCACGCAGATCGGCGAGTGGGTGCTGCACATGGCCTGCCAGCACGCGAGCCGCTGGCCGGCTGCGATCAAGGTGGCGGTGAACCTCTCGCCTATTCAATTCAAGCTGGCCGACCTGCCCGGACAGGTTGAGGTCGCACTGCGCGAGGCCGCGTTGGCGCCGCAGCGGCTAGAGCTCGAGATCACCGAGAGCGTGCTGCTGCAGGACGATCAGCGCACCTTCGAGATATTGCGGCGCCTGCATGGGCTTGGCGTCGGCATTGCTCTCGACGATTTCGGCACCGGCTACTCGTCGCTCAGCTACCTGCGTCGGTTCAGCTTCGACAAGATCAAGATCGACCGCTCGTTCGTCGCCGGCATACGCGATGAGCCGGAGAGCCGAACGATCGTCGAGTCGGTGATCGGCCTTGCCCGGACGCTCGGCGTGCGCACCACCGGCGAGGGTATCGAGGGCGAAAGCCAGCTGGCGTACCTGCGCACCGCCGGCTGCACGGAAGGGCAGGGCTACCTGCTGGCACGTCCGCTGCCGCTTGCCGACCTGCTCGCCGAGTTGAGCTCGACGGCGACACCGCAACTCGGCTCGGCCGCGGACGGTCTCCCGTCACCTGCGTCGCGCAGTGATGGTGAGCATACGTGGCCGTCTTCGAGGGCTGACGCGCATCTTCAAGTCTTCAGCACGGCGCATCACCAGGCCTCGTCGAAGGCAGCGCATGCGTAGGTCGCGTTCGACTGCGTGGCCGTTGCTCGGCCGAGCGGGCTGCGCCGCAATTATCGCCTATCGCATCCATCGTGAGACGGTGAGCCACAAGGCCGCGCTTGGCTGCTCGAGCGGTTGCTTGACCGGCCGGGCCACGCTGCGTCGTGCGCGCGATCATCAAGCGTCTCGCATCGAAAGACGACCAGCCGTCGGCGGGTTAGCAGCACACCAGCGCGGGGCCTGGCGAGCCTGGCAGCAGCCAAACCGTGAGGATGGATTGATGCTCGTCATCATCTCTGCCTGCGGCTGCCCGCCTAAGCCATTGCAACTTCTAGTGCGTCGGCGACGACCAGTTGATCCATTGGCGATGCGACGCTGAGGTTGGGTCGAGATCAGCGCCTCAGGCGGCCGGCCTGAGCAAGGGTCAGCGCTTGCTGCGCTTCTGTGAATACGCCGAGGCCCTCTGATTACGACTGCCCGGGCTGTGCCTCGACGTGGCGGTGAGGGCGCGGCGTCTCACGGCCAGGATCGCTGTGCTCAGCCGTAACGCTCGACCTCGGCCGGGCTTTGCCGGCTTAGCGCCGTGTAGGCGTCGACCAGTGTCTTCGTGATCTGGCCAGGCTCGTAATGGTGTGCGCCGATGGACCGGATCGGGGTCACCTCGGCTGCGGTGCCGGCCAGGAACGCCTCGCTGGCGCGGGCGAGATCAGCCTCCGGGATCGCCCGCTCGACGACCGTCATCTGGTGGCGCCGCGCGATCGACATCACCGTGCGCCGCGTGATGCCGTCGAGGAAGCAATCGGGGGTCGGCGTGTGGAGCTCGCCGTCGATGACGAAGAAGATGTTGGCGCCGGTCGCCTCGGCGACCTGGCCGCGCCAGTCCAGCATCAGGGCATCGTTGAGGCCCTGCTCTTCGGCCTGATGCTTGGCGAGCGTGCTGGTCATGTAGAGGCCGGAAGCCTTAGCGGCGGTGGGCGCGGTGCTCGGCGGCGGGCGGCGCCAATCGGCCATGCCGAGGCGGATGCCCTTCATGTAGTCATGGCCGAACAGGTTGGGCCACGGCCAAACGGCGACCATGAGGTGGATGACGCTCTGCTGGGCGGAGACCGACAGCTGCTCCGAGCCGCGCCACGCCAGCGGGCGCACGTAGCCTTCGGTCAACCCGTTGGCGGCCAGCGTCTCGATGCAGGCGGCATCGATCTGCTCGGCGCCGTATGGTATCTTGAAGCCCATAATCTTGGCCGACGCGATCAGCCGCTCGGTATGCTCGCGCAGCTTGAAGATGTTGCCGGCGTAGGAGCGCTCGCCTTCGAAGACCGCGCTGCCATAATGCAGCCCATGTGTCAGCACATGAAGCTTGGCCTCGCGCCACTCGATCAGGGAGCCATCCCACCAGATGAAGCCGTCGCGGTCGTCGAAGGGGATCAGCGCCAAAAGGCTCTCCTGTGAGGGACGGGGCGCAACAGGCGCCGCCATCGTGTCAGCGGCGAGGTCGTCGCCAAACGATTGTCAGTCGACAAAGCTGACGTCATCGAGAGACTACCAGCCATGTCGCACATCAAGCCAGCCATCCTAGACCCGCACGGCAAGCCGCCGTCGCGGGAGGCGGGACGTGCGGCGGAGCGCTCCGCGGCGACATCTGGCGCGGCTATGAGCGGCGCGCAAGCCGGCGCCAGCCTGCTGTTCCTGCGCGAGGCGCAGATGCGCGAGGCGCAGGACCTGATGTTCTTCGCCTATCGCGACTTCACCGCCGTCGCCGACCAGATCCTCGGCGAGCTGGGGCTTGGCCGCGCGCATCATCGCGCCCTGCACTTCATCGGCCGCGAGCCGGGGATCACGGTGAGCGGCCTGCTCGCGGTGCTGCGCATCACCAAGCAGAGCCTGGCCCGCGTGCTCGGCGTGCTGGTCGCCGACGGCTTCGTCGCCCAGGCCGCTGGCCGGCGCGATCGCCGCCAGCGCCTGCTGAGCCTGACCGAGGCGGGAGCGGCGCTGGAGCGCCGGCTGTTCGACTGCCAGCGCGAGCGCCTGCTCGCCGCCTATCGCGATGCCGGCGGCGCGGCGGTCGAGGGTTTCGGCCGCGTCATGCGCGGCATCATGGACGACGGGACGCGGCGGGCGCTGGACCAGGCCGCCACCGGGCCGGGCACGGTCCGCCGCCGGCCCGGCGCGTGAGCGCCGCCGCGCCGGCCGTCGCATCGGGCGACGAGGCGCATGTCCTGGTCGTCGACGACGACGCCAGGCTACGCGGCCTGCTGTCGCGCTACCTGGCCGAGAACGGCTTTCGCGTCAGCACCGCCGCGCATGCCGCCGAGGCGCGCGAGAAGCTCGCCTTCCTGCAGCCCGACGTGCTGGTGCTCGACGTCATGATGCCGGGCGAGGACGGGCTGAAGCTGACGCAGTCGCTGCGCGGGCAGACCGTGCCCAGCGGGCGAGGCGCACCGCCCATCATGATGCTGACGGCGCGCGGCGCGCCGGACGACCGCATCGCCGGCTTCGAGGCGGGCGCGGACGACTACCTCGGCAAGCCGTTCGAGCCGCGCGAGCTGCTGCTGCGGCTGCGCGCCATGCTGCGCCGCGCTGTGCCCGGCCCGTCCGAGCCCGGCCCGGCGCCGGTGGTGCGCCTCGGCCTGCTGCGCTTTGATGCGGTGCGTGGCGAGCTGAGCGACCCGGACGGCGTGGTCTACCTGACCGGCGGCGAGGCGGCGCTGCTGTCGGCGCTGGCCAGGCGGGCCAACGAGGTCCTCGCGCGCGAGGAGATTGCCGCCGCACTCGGCAGCGACGACAGCTCGGAACGCGCCGTCGACGTGCAGGTGACGCGGTTGCGCCGCAAGATCGAAGCCGACCCGCGCGAGCCGCGGTTTCTGCACACGGTGCGTGGGCGGGGCTATGTGCTTAAGCCAAGTGCTTAAGAACTGCTTCTTTTTTGAAAAAAAGAAGCAAAAAACTTTTATAATTACAGAACAGGCTCCTCTTAACGAACAACAGTTTTTTGGTTCTTTTTTTCAAAAAAGAACCTCTTTCTTTCCATGAGAATGCGCCTCGATCGTCCCGTCCGTCGCGTCCTTCCCCGCTCGCTGCTGGGCCGGTCGCTGCTGATCATCCTGATCCCGCTCGTGCTGACCCAGGCGGTCTCGCTGGCGATCTTCTATGGCAGCCATCTCGACCTGATCTCCCGCCGCTTCGCCTCCGCGATCGCCGGCGAGATCGCCCAGACCGTCGCCCTCGTGGAGGGCAGCGACGACCTGGCGGTGCGGCGGTGGGCGCTGCGTTCGGCTGATCAGGAGTTCGAGCTGCGCATGCGCCTGGTGCCGGAGGCGGTGCTGCCGCGCGAGCGCCGCGTCAACGTGCTCGGCCCGATGGACGACGACTTGGCGGCAGCGCTCGCCGAGCGGGTGCGCCGGCCGTTCACCATGGATTGGACGTCGGACCCGCAATCGGTGCTGATCGGCATCCAGCTGCCCGAGGGGGTGCTGCAGGTCGCGGCGCCCCGCAAGCGCCTCTACACCAGCACGATCTACCTGTTCGTGCTGTGGTCGGTCGGCTCGGCGAGCCTGGTGTTCATCGTCGCCGCGCTGTTCATGCGCAACCAGGTGCGCGCCATCCGCCGCCTGTCCAAGGCCGCCGAGGCGTTCGGGCTGGGGCGCGACACCGGGCCGATCCGCCCCGAAGGCGCGATCGAGGTGCGTCGAGCGGCGACCGCGTTCAACCGAATGCAGGAGCGGGTCCGCCGGTTTCTCGACCAGCGCACCGAGATGCTGGCCGGCGTCTCGCATGATCTGCGCACGCCGCTTACCCGGCTGCGCCTCGCTTTGGCGATGCTGCCGCAGGCGCATGACGGTGAGGTCGGCGAGATGACCGCCGACCTTGAGGAGATGGAGCGGATGATCTCCGGCTATCTCGCCTTTGCCCGCGGCGAGACCGCCGAACAGGCGCGGCCGACCGACGTGCGCGAGGTGCTTGAGGCAGTGGCGGCCGGGGCCCGGCGGGCGGGTGCCGAGGTGATGGTCGAGGCGCCGGCGGGGCTGATCGTGCTGCTGCGGCCGGATGCGGTGCGGCGGGCGGTGACCAACCTGGTCGACAATGCCCGCCGCCATGCGCACCGCATCGTGCTCGCAGCGCTGCCGCTCGGGCGTTCGGTGCTGCTTACGATCGACGATGACGGGCCGGGGATCGCGCCGGATCGGCGGGAGAGCGTATTTCGCGCCTTCGAGAGCGGCTCGGAGGGCGGCACCGGGCTTGGGCTGACCATCGCGCGCGACATCGTGCGCGGGCATGGCGGGGAGATCGTGCTGGAGAGCAGCGCGCTTGGCGGCTTGCGGGCCCGGGTGCAGCTGCCGATGTAGGTCAAGCAAGGCCGCCATTCAGACGGCGCTCGTTTGATTGACACCTCAGGGTGGGTCCGATACCTCGCCGCACCGGATGGCGGTGTAGCTCAGTGGTAGAGCAGGGGAATCATAATCCCTTGGTCGGCGGTTCAAATCCGTCCACCGCTACCATCCGAGCCCGACCGGCGCTCAGGCGTCGCCGGCCGCCTCGTCGGGCTCGACCAGCACCAGCTTCTCCTCGCCGCGCAGATATGGCGTGACCTTGCGCAGCAAACCTGCCTCGAGAAGGTGCTCGAACTCGCTTGCATGGCATGTCGCGACGTAGCGGCCGCTCATGGCACGTGCTTCGGCGAGGAGGGCGACGCGTCCCGACATCCTGATCATCCTGTCAACGTTAATCAACCATTACTAGAATATTCCAAAAATATGGACGGGCAAGAGATTTCTGCTGCCGTTAACCACTCAGCCCGCCGCTTCAGTCCTGGACAAAAGCTAGCACTCGTTTGGATATCGGCGAGGGCGCGCGCAGCGTGTCCGCGCGAACACCTAATCTTGCATCGCAGCGCGAACTTGAAGATGAAGCTATCTTCAAACCTTCTCTGAAAAAAAGAAGGTTGCAGCCGATTAGCCGCGAACAAGACGTCTACTTCACGAGTAAAAGTTTTTTGCTTCTTTCTTTCAAAAAAGAAGCCCTTACTTCTTCTCCAACGGCTGATGCCGCGCCTTGGCAGTCCGCTCGATTGCCGAAGCGACCAGCGGGTCGATGCGCAGCTCGGTCATCACGAATTCCAGCATCTGCAGGATCGGCTGGCCGTGGAAGCGGTCGGCGGCGACGACTTCGCAGGCCAGCACGTAGGCGGTTTCGCGCAGCCTCGGCTCCAGCGCCTCGCAGATCAGCCGGCCGGCATGGGCCAGGCCGTCCTCCTCGCGCAGCAGGTCGACGACGTTGTCGCAGGCCTGCTGCAGCTGCTCGGTGCGGAAGCCGTGGAACACCTCGAGCGTCTGCACGAGGCTCGCCATCATGCCGATTTCGGCGTCGGTGATGTTGCCGCTATCGGCGGCGGCGACCAGCACCATGGTGCAGACCAGCGCCTCCTGCGGATCAAGACCGATACGAGCGAGCATGGGATCGTCGTCCTCCGGAACTTGGCGTGGCGGCTCGCTGGCCGTGCGGCGCGACCCTGCCCGGCGCTTCGCCGCCGATCAAGGGGCGGCGCGGGCTGCCAGCGGGGCGAGGAAGTCACGCGTGCGTGCGACGGCTTCGGCAAGGCCGACCCGCTCGACGGCGACGCCGGGCGGAAAGGCGGACAGCAGCCGGGTCGGCGTGCGGCGGTCGAGCAGCACGAACACGCCGCGGTCGGTGGCGTTGCGGATCAGCCGGCCGAACGCCTGGCGCAGCCGGAGCCGGGCGATGCGGTCGTCATAGCCGAGCGTGTCGCCGCCGGAGAGATGGACGCGGCGCTCGCGGTGCAGGATGTCGCGCCGCGGCCAGGGCACCCGCTCGAACACGACGAGGCGCAGCGCCCGGCCGGGCACGTCCACGCCGTCGCGCATCGCGTCGGTGCCGAGCAGGCAGCTGTCGATCTCGGTGCGGAAGACGTCGACCAGGGTCGCGTTGTCCATCGGGTCGACATGCTGGGCGAAGAGCGGAATGCCGGCCTCCTCCAGCGCCGGGCCGATGCGGCGGGTGACCTCCTGCAGCCGGCGAATGGCGGTGAACAAGCCAAGGCCGCCGCCGCCGGCGGCCAGAAACAGGGCGCGGTAGGCGGCGGCGACTGCGGCGACGTCGTCGGCGGCGACGTCGGTGACGACCAGCGCGGTGGTCTGGCGGGCGTAGTCGAAGGGGCTGGCGACGGTGGCGCGGATCGCCGGCGAGGGCAGGTGGTTGGCGCCAATGCGCGCCTCGGCGGATGCCCAGCTCAGCTCGGCGTCCTGCTCGCCGGTGTCGCGCAGGGTTGCCGAGGTGACGAGCAGGCCGTGCGCCGGGGCGGCCAGCACGGCGGCGAACGGGATCGTCGGGTCGAGGTGGTGGCGGTGCAGGCTGGCGTCGCGGTCGTGGCCTTCGCGGCGCTCGAGGCGGAGGAAATGGAGGTGGTGGGGGCGCTGGCCGGGCTGCATCGGCGGGTCGCTGACGGCGGCGAGCATGGCGCGCCAGGCGGCCAGCGGGTCGAGCGCGCGCCGCTTGAGCGAGCGGATGGTGGCCTCGATGCGGCCGCGCACCGCCGGCTCCAGCGTGTCCGCCTCCTCGTCGAGCCGGGCGGCGAGGCGGGTGGACAGCATGCTCAGCGGCTCGGCGAGGCGCTCCAGGGCGCGGCCGAGGCGCGCGGCGGCGGCCGGCAGCTCGTCGCCCACCGGGTGGAGGTCGACCTCGCGGCCGAACTCGCTCTCGCGCTGCGGCTGCGCGGCCAGTCGCGCCAGCACCTGGCGCCGGATGGCGCCGAGCAGCGCCTCGGACGGGTTGGCGGGCTCGCCGGGCGCCGCCGGCTCGGACGCCTCGCCGGCGAGGCGCTGCGACCAGCCGGGGGCGGGCAGGGCGCGCGCCGCTGTCAGCGCCGCATCCAGCGGCGCCCGCCTCGCCTCGTCGTCGGAGACCAGGTCGCCGATTCGGGCGGCGAGCCCCCGGGCGCGCGAGCGGCCGCCCTCCGGGCCGAGCAGCCAGCGGCGCAGCTCGGCGGCCTCGAGGCCGGAGAACTCGGCCGAGAAGGCGCCGTCCGCCGCCTCGAACAGGTGGTGGCCCTCGTCGAACACGTAGCGCGTCGGCACCGTGCCGTCGTCGAGCCCGCCCCAGGCGGCTTGGGCCATCACCAGCGCGTGGTTGGCGACGACCAGCTCGGCGGTGCGGGCGCGGCGGATGGTGTGCTCGACGTAGCAGCGGCGGTAATGCGGGCAGGCGCCGTGGATGCACTCGCCGCGACGGTCGGCGAGGCCCAGCGCCGCGCCGCGCCCGAACAGCTCGGCGAACCACCCCGGCAGGTCGCCGCCCTGGATGTCGCCGTCCGCGGTGCGCAGCGCCCAGCGCGCGATCAGGCCGAGCGGCACCACGGCCGCACCCTGGCCGGCGAGGCTGTTCACCGCGTCCTCGAGGTTGAGCAGGCAGAGGTAGTTCTCGCGGCCCTTGCGCACGACGACGCGGCGGCGGCGCTCCGCCTCGTCGGGCCAGAGCCGGGCGAGCTCGGCGTCGATCTGGCGCTGCAGGTGGCGGGTGAAGGTGCTGATCCAGACCGGGCCGTGGTTGCGCTCCGCCCACAGCGTCGCCGGCGCGACGTAGCCCAGCGTCTTGCCGGTCCCCGTGCCGGCCTCGGCGAGCACCAGCAGCGGGTCGCCCTTGCTCTGGCGGGGCGCGAAGGCGGCGGTGACGGCGGAGGCGTAGTCGGCCTGGCCCGGGCGCTGCTCGGCGAGCGGGCCGAGCATGGCGGCCAGGCGGGTGCGCGCCTCGGCCTCGCCGACGGCGAGCGAGGCCGGCGGCGGTGGCGGCGGCTGCTCCTCCCATTCGGGCAGGCGGCGCCAGACGCGCAGCGCGTCGGCGCTGGCGCGGGCGGCCGGCACGCCGAGTGCGGCGAGCACGGCCGCCGCCCAGGGCCAGCCGGCGACGCCCATCCTGGCGGCGACCGCCGGCGCGTCGGCATGCACGGCGAGCGCCCGGCCGGCGGCGAGGCGCTGCAGCAGCGCGGCGGCGAGCTCCGGCAGCAGGGCGGCGGCATCCTCCTGGCTTGCGGGCGGCGGGAGGTCGAGCGCGAGGGCGAGGCCGCGCGGCGTCGGCGCGACCGGGCGCGCCGGCAGCACGAAGGCGAACAGCTCCAGCAGGTCGAGCGCGGGGGCGGGGCGTTGGCCGAGCCGGCGCCAGGTCGCCGGCGCGTGCACCAGCAGCGGCGGCGGCAGCCCGCGCAGCCTTGCCGCGGCGGCGGCGGCGCTCTCGCTGAGGAGCTCGCCGTCGCCGGTCAGGATGCTGGCGTGGCCATAGCCGGCGACGACGCTGGGGTGGTGATCGAGCACAGAGAAAGACTGGGGGAAACGAGCCGTTCCCCCCAGACCCCCCGGCGATAAATAAATGCCGGGGGGTCTGGGCGGAGCGGCTCGCTCCACCCAGACTTCCTCCAACCGGGCTTGTCTTACGCTGTGGCCTTGCCTGCGCTAGCGTCCGGGCGATGCTGAACCCGGACGACCCGCTGCCACGCGCCTGGCCCTTCGAGGAGGCGCAGAAGCTCGCGGCCCAGGCGAGGCTGCGCGAGAAGCCGCTTGTGCTGTTCGAGACCGGCTACGGCCCGTCCGGCCTGCCGCATATCGGCACTTTCGGCGAGGTGGCGCGCACCAGCTGGGTGCGGCGCGCCTACGAGACTTTGACCGGCCAGCCGACCGCCCTGCTCGCCTTCAGCGACGACATGGACGGGCTGCGCCGGGTGCCGGACAACGTGCCCGACCGCGAGCGTCTCGCCGGCTTTGTCGGCCAGCCGCTGAGCCGCATTCCCGACCCGTTTGGCACCCATGCGAGCTACGCGGCGCACAACAATGCCGAGCTGCGCCGCTTTCTCGACCGCTTCGGCTTCGACTACGAGTTCGCCTCCGCCACCGACTACTACGTCTCCGGCCGGTTCGACGCGGCGCTGCGCCGGGTGCTGGAGGCGCATGACGAGATCATCGCCGCGGTGGCGCCGACGCTGGGGCCCGACCGGCGGGCGACCTACTCGCCGATCCTGCCGATCCATCCGCGCACCGGCATCGTCATGCAGGTGCCGATCGAGGGCGTCGATGCGGCGGCCGGCACGGTGGTCTGGCGCGACGACGAGGGCGAACGCTTCGAGACCGAGGTCACCGGCGGACGGGCGAAGTGCCAGTGGAAGGCGGACTGGGCGATGCGATGGTTCGCGCTCGGCGTCGACTACGAGATGTCGGGCAAGGACCTGATCGACAGCGTCAAGCTGAGCGGCAAGATCTGCCGGATCCTGGGCGGGGCGCCGCCGCTCGGCTTCACCTACGAGCTGTTCCTCGACGCGGCGGGGCAGAAGATCAGCAAGTCCAAGGGCAACGGGCTGACCGTGGACGACTGGCTGCGCTACGCGCCGGCGGAGAGCCTGTCGCAGTTCATGTACAATCAGCCGCAGCGGGCCAAGCGGCTGCATTTCGACGTGATCCCGCGCGCCGTCGACGACATCGTCGCCAACGCGACGGCGCTGGCCGGCCAGTCTCCGGCCGAGGCGGCGGCCAACCCGGCCTGGCACGTTCTCGGCGCGCACCGGCGTGACGTTCCGGTCGAGAGCCCGATCCCGTTCGGCATGCTGCTCAACCTCGTCTCGGTGGCGAACGCCGAGACGCCGGCGGCGCTGTGGGGTTTTCTGCAGCGCTACGTGCCGGGGGCGGGTCCGGAGCGCGACCCGTTTCTCGCCCGCCTGCTCGACCATGCGATCGCCTACTATGTCGACGTCGTGCGGCCGGCCAAGGCCTACCGGGCGCCGAGCGAGCTCGAGCGGGCGGCGCTGGCCGATCTGCGCGACGCGCTGGCTGGGCTGCCGGGGGGGCTGGACGCGGAGAGCCTGCAGACCGCGGTCTATGCGGTCGGCAAGCGGCACCCGTTCGCGGTGCTGCGCGACTGGTTCGCCTGCCTCTACCAGGTTCTGCTCGGCCAGACGGAGGGGCCGCGCTTCGGCGGCTTCATCGCGCTCTATGGCCGCGACGAGACCGTGGCGTTGATCGAGGCGGCGCTGGACGGCCGGCTTGTCGCGGCCAAGGCTGGGACCACGTCCTCGAGCGTCGCGGCGGACTGACCGAGGACCATGGCTGCAGCGCCCGTGATGGATGCGAAGTGGCGGTGGCTGCGGCACGCGCCGGCCGTGCTCGGCGTGGCGCTGCTCGTCGGCGCGATCTGGGTGGTGCAGCACGAGGTGCGCCACTTGCGCCTGCACGACGTCAGCCTCGCACTGCACGCGATCCCCCGCCGCTCGGTGCTGGCCGCGGCGTGCTGGACGGTCGCCGCCTATGCGGTGCTGACCTTCTACGATCGGCTGGCGACGATCTATGCCGGCCACCGGGTCAGCGTCCGGCGCACCGCCTTCGCCTCGTTTTGCGCCTATGCGCTGGCCCATAACCTGGGCTTTGCGGCGGTGTCGGGGGCGGCGGTGCGCTACCGGCTGTATGCGAGCTGGGGGCTGAGCCCGCTGCAGATCGGCAAGGTGGTGGGATTCTGCAGCCTGACCTACGGGCTTGGCGGGCTGGTGCTGGCCGGCGCCATCCTGCTGTGGGAGCCCGGCGCGCTGCCGCTGCTCGGCGGGGCGCTGCCGTTTTGGCTGCTGCACCTTGCGGGTGCTGCCGCCTGGCTCGTGGTTGCCGCCTATGTCGCCTGGTCGGCGCTGTTCGGCAGCGTGCGGGTGCGCGGCCACGTGGTGATGCTGCCGGGCTGGCGGATGGCGGCGGCGCAGGTGCTGCTGGCGACGGCGGACGTGGCGGTCACGGCGGCGATCTTCTTCGCTTTGCTGCCGCAGGGCGCGCATCTCTATGGCCGGGGGCTGTCGTTCGTCAGGTTCCTCGCGATCTACCTGGCCTCCTACACGGCGGGGCTGGCCGCGAGCCTGCCCGGCGGCCTGGGCGTGTTCGACAGCGCGATGCTGCTGGGGCTGGCGCCCTACCTGCCGCCGGCCGAGGCGCTCGGCGCGATCGCGGTGTTCCGGCTGCTCTACTACGTGATCCCGCTGTTTGTCGCCGGCGGGCTGTTCTCGGCCAACGAGCTGCTGCTGCGCGGCCGCAGCCTCGTCGGCGGGCGCGCCGGGGCCGGAGCGGGGGCCGAGGCCGACGCTGCAGCACCGGTCGGGCGGCGCGTCGCCGCGTTGCGGCGCTGGAGCGAGCCGGACTTTGCCGCGGCGGCCGCGATCGGCATCGTCATGCTGTGCGGCGCGATGCTGCTGATGCTCGGGCTTGTCGACCAGGACACCGACATCCCCTGGATCAAGGCCAGCTACGTCACCCTGGCGTCGCAATACGTGCCCTCGCTGATCGGCGCGGCGCTGATGGTGCTGGCAATCGGGCTGGCGCAGCGGGTGACGCTCGCCTGGGTCGCGACCATCGTGCTGCTGCTGGTCGCCGCCGCGGTCGAGACGATCGCCGACAACGCGCCGCCGATCGTGGTCGCCCTGGTGTTCGCCGCGCTGCTGCTGGCGCCGTTCCGGCACCGCTACTATCGCCGGGCGCGGCTGCTCAGCCGGCCGCTGCATGCCGGCACCCTGGTGCCGTTTGCCGCCCTGCTCGCCTCGGTGCTGTGGCTCGCCGCCTTCGAGCCGCATGTGCGCCGCTTCGCCCATACCAGCTGGTGGCAGATCGTGCTGTCACCCTCGGTGCCGAACTCGGTGCGGGCCACGGTTGCGCTGACGGTGGCGTTCGGCCTGGTCGGGCTGTGGCGGCTGATGCATCCGGGCCGGGTGCGCTTCCTGCCGTGGACGGCCGAGGAGCAGTGCCGCTATGCCGAGCTCGGCGGGCTGCCGCCGGCGACCGCCGATGGTCTGGTGCTCGGCGAGCAGGCGCAGGCCGGGGTGCCGTTCCGTCGTGCCGGTGGGGTGCTGCTCGCGCTTGGCGACCCGGCCGGCACGGCCGCCGACCGCATCTCGGCGATTTGGCGGCTGCGCGACCTCGCCGCACAGGAGGGCCGCTCGGCGGCGGTCTGGCGCGCCGGTGTCGCGCTGCTGACGGTCTATGGCGAGCTGGGGCTGACCGCGCTGCCGCTCGACGAGCACGGATTGCCCCAAAGCGAGCAGCGCGGCCTGGGTGATCAGCGCGGCCAGGGCGGCCTGGGCGATCAGCGCGGCCAGGGCGGCCAGGGCGGCCTGGGCGATCAGCGCGATCAGCGCGGCCAGGGCGGGCACGCCCGCTACTACCTGTGCTGCATGGCCGGGCGCGACCTGAGCGCGCTGCTGCCGCTGCTGCCCGAGCTTGCGTCGGCTGGACGTTGCGGCGACCTTGGCGAGCATGCAGGACCGTAGAGAGCGTGTGGAGACGTCCCCCCAGGTGAGGAGATCCTCGCGCCTGTCCGAGGGGCTGCCGCATCCGCTGGGCGCGACCTGGGACGGGCTTGGCGTCAACTACGCGCTGTTCTCGGCGCATGCGACCAAGGTCGAGCTGTGCCTGTTCGACGATCGCGGCGAGCGTGAGCTCGAGCGCATCGAGTTGCCGGAATACACCGACGAGGTCTGGCACGGCTACGTGCACGACGCGCGGCCGGGAACGATCTACGCCTACCGCGTGCACGGCCCGTTCGAGCCGCGCGCCGGCCATCGCTTCAACCCCAACAAGCTGCTGCTCGACCCGTATGCCAAGTCGCATGTCGGCGCGCTGCGCTGGGGTCCCGAGGTGCACGGCTACAAGATGGACGGCGACGACCTCAGCTTCGACACCCGCGACAGCGCCGCCTTCATGCCGAAATGCCGCGTCATCGACCCGGCCTTCACCTGGGGGCGGGAGGTGGCGCCAGGCGTGCCGTGGGAGCGCACGATCGTCTACGAGGCGCATGTGCGCGGCTACACCATGCGCCATCCCGGCGTGCCGGCCGAGCTGCGCGGCACCTATGCCGGCATGGCGACGCGCGAGGTCGTCAGCCACATCCGTAGCCTCGGCGTCACCTCCGTCGAGCTGCTGCCGATCCACACCTTCATCAACGACGACTTCCTCGTCGAGCGCGGGCTGACCAATTTCTGGGGCTACAACACGATCGGCTTCTTCGCGCCCGACCCGCGCTACGCGCGGGTGCCGGACTTCGCGTTCTCCGAGTTCAAGGAGATGGTCGCCCGGCTGCACGACGCCGGCCTCGAGGTCATTCTCGACGTGGTCTACAACCACACCGCCGAGGGCAACGAGCGCGGCGCCACGCTGTCGTTTCGCGGCATCGACAACTACTCGTATTATCGGCTGCGCGCCGACGACAAGCGCTACTATGTCAACGACACCGGCTGCGGCAACACGCTCGACATGAGCAACCCGCGGGTGCTGCAGATGGTGACCGACAGCCTGCGCTACTGGGTCGAGGAGATGCATGTCGACGGGTTTCGTTTCGACCTTGCAACTGTTCTTGGGCGCGAGACGGACGGGTTCGACGAGCGGCATGGCTTTCTCGACAGCTGCCGACAGGACCCGGTGCTGTCCGGCGTCAAGCTGATCGCCGAGCCGTGGGACATCGGGCCCGGCGGCTACCAGCTCGGCGCCTTTCCGCCCGGCTGGGCCGAGTGGAACGACAAGTATCGAGACACCGTCAGAGGCTTCTGGAAGGGCGAGGCGCCGGCGAGCGAGCTGGCGCGGCGGCTGTGCGCCTCGGCCGACATCTACAACCGGCGCGGCCGCAAGCCCTGGGCGTCGGTCAATTTCATCACCGCGCATGATGGCTTCACGCTCGCCGACGTCGTCTCCTACACGGCCAAGCATAACGACGCGAACGGCGAGGACAGCCGCGACGGCACCGACAACAACCACAGCTGGAACCAGGGGGTGGAGGGGCCGACGGAGGATCGCAAGGTGCGGGCGCTGCGCGAGCGGCAGGCGCGCAACATGCTGGCGACGCTGCTGCTCTCGCAGGGCACGCCGATGCTGCTCGCCGGCGACGAGCTTGGCCGCACCCAGCTTGGCAACAACAACGCCTATTGCCAGGACAACGAGGTCAGCTGGGTGGATTGGACATCGAGCCCGGCGCAGGCCCGGCTCACCGCCTTCGTCGCCATGCTGACGCGTCTGCGGCGCGACTACCCGCTGCTGCGACGCAGCCGCTTCATGACCGGCGACTACATCGAGACCGTCGGCTCGCGCGACGTCACCTGGATCGCGCCGGACGGTCGGGGCATGGAGCTCACCAATTGGAACGACGTCGAGCAGCGCTGCTTCGGCATGCTGATGGACGGCCGGGCGCAGGCGACCGGCATCAAGCGCCGCGGCGGCGACGTGACGCTGCTGCTGATCCTGAACGCGGACCATCGGCCGGTGCCGTTCGTGCTGCCGGAATGCACCGACGGGATGCACTGGACGCTGCTGTTCGACACCGGCGTCGAGGAGGAGATGCGCGAGGCCTCGTTCGAGATCGGCGAGGCGTATATGGTCACCGAGCGGTCGGCGTTGATGTTCAGGCTGAATGCTTAAGGCAAGTAGTCCTTTTTTGAAAAAAAGGACCAAAAAACTTTTGCTCGATTAGGTTAGGGCCAAACGGACAAAAGTTTTTTGCTTCTTTTTTTCAAAAAAGAAGGCGCTTCCTTGCCGAATGGGGATGCACGGACTTGAACGAATGGCTGCTCCTCATGGGCGTGATCGCCGCCTGCGTCGCGGCGCTGGCGTCTCTGCTACTGCTGGCACGCCGGCCGGCGGACCAGGGCGAGGCGCTGCAACGCCTACGGCTGCTGGGCGAGCAGACGGTGGCCGGTCAGCAGGGCGGCACCGAGACGATCCGGGCGCTGCTGGCCGAGACCGAGCGCGGGCTGGCGGGCCGGCTCGGGACGTTGCGCTCGGAATTCGAGCAGCGGGTCGGCGACCTGACCACCCGAATGGCGCGCGAGGCGGGCGACGGCCGGGTGCTGCTGGAGGCCAAGCTGCGCGAGATGGCCGAGCAGAATGCGACCCGGCTGGCGGACATCCAGAAGAGCGTGAACGAGCAGCTGCACGCCGCGGTCGAGAAGCAGATGACGACCAGCTTCCAGCGGGTGATCGAGCAGTTCGGCGCGGTGCAGAAGGCGATGGGCGACGTGGCCGCGGTCACCTCGCAGATCGGCGACCTGAAGCGAATCTTCTCCAACGTGAAGAGCCGCGGCGGCTGGGGCGAGACGCAGCTGCGGGCGCTGCTCGACGACGCGCTGCCGGCCGGCGGCTACGAGGCGGATGTCAGGCTGTCGGATGACAGCGCCGAGGTGGTGGAGTTCGCCGTCCGGATGCCGATGCGGGGCGAGACGAAGCGGCTGCTGGCGATCGACGCGAAGTTTCCGACCGAGGACTATGAACGGCTGGTAAATGCGGCGGAGGCCGGGGACAGTGCGGGCGAGAAGGCGGCGCGCGCGGCACTCGTGGTGCGGTTCCGGGGCGAGGGGCGCAAGATCGCGAGCAAGTACATCGTGCCGCCGAAAACGGTCGATTTCGCCGTGATGTACCTGGCCACGGACGGGCTGTATGCAGAGGCGGCGCGCATTCCCGGCCTGATCGACGAGCTGGGCCGGACGCAGCACGTCATGGTGATGGGGCCGGCGCTGCTGCCGGCGATGCTGCGCACGATCAACCTCGGCTACGTGGCCCTGGCGGTGGAGGAGAAGGCCGAGCAGATCAGCCGGCTGCTCGGCGCGACCAAGCACGAGATGCAGAAGATGGACGGCGTGCTGGAGAAATTGGCGAAGAACGCCTCGACGATGGGCCGGACGATCGAGGATGCGCGCCAGCGCACGCGGGTTGTCAGCCGCAAGCTGCTGAGCATGGAGGCGCCGACGCAACAGGTCGCCGAAGGCCTGCTCGAGCTAGGCGCCATCGGCACAGACGAGGAAGAGCCCTCTTAGTGACGCGGGTCTGGGGGCGCCGCCCCCAGCGGGTCCAGGGCAGAGCCCTGGCCTTACTTGCTCAGCTTGTCCTTAAAATAGCCCGCCCGGGTCGCATCGACATTGGCGCGCAGCACCGGGTCGGGCAGTTGGTGGGTGCCGGGCAGCAGCAGCAGGTCGTAGGGCCGGTCGGCACGGAGCAGCGCTTCGGTGAGCTTCACGGTATTGACGAAGTAGACGTTGTCGTCGGTCAGGCCGTGCATGAGCAGCAGCGGGCGGGCGAGGCTGGCGGCGTAGGTCAGCACGTTACTGCGATGGTAGTTGTCCGGGTTGTCGGCGGGCGTGCCGAGATAGCGTTCGGTGTAGGCGGTGTCGTAATCCGCCCAGTCGACCGGCGGGGCGCCGGCGACGCCGGCGCTGAAGATGTCGGGGCGGCGGATGGTCGCCATGGCGGTAAAGTAGCCGCCGAACGACCAGCCGGTAACGCCGACATGGCGCATGTTCATTTGCGGGACTTGCGTGGCGAGCGCCTGCAGGCCGGCGACCTGGTCGGCGAGCGGGATGTCGATCAGGTCGCCCTTGGTGGCGCGCTCCCAGTCATGCCCGCGGCCGGGGGTGCCGCGTCCGTCCAGCGCGGCGACGATGAAGCCCTGGTCGGCCAGGCATTGCGCCTCGCCGAACAGCCGCGGCGTGCGCAGCACGGTCTTGACGCCCGGTCCGGCGTAGACGGAGAGCACGACCGGGTAGCGGCGGCCGGCGACGGCGGCGGACGGGCGCAGCACGGCGGCGTCGAACGCCTCCACGCCGGCAGTGGTGAACTGGACGTGCACCGGCGGCGGCGTCTCGGCGCGGCTCGGCACGGTGGCGAGCACGCGGCCGGCGGCGTCGCGCACCAGGGTGAGGACGCGGCCGTCGGCGCCGTCGAGATGGTCGATGAAGGCGGCGTGGGAGAGCTCGTTGAACGTGGCCGCGTGCTGGCCGGGCTCGGCGGCGATCGGCTCCGGGGCGCCGCCGCCGGCAAGTGGGACGCGGTAGAGCGCAGCGTCGAGGTGGTCGGGCGCGAGCAGGACGGTGGCCGTGCGATGGGCGATGTCCACGTCTGCGAGCGACAGGAAGGGCAGGGCAGCGGGGGTGACGATGTGGTCGAGGCTGCCGTCGGCGTGGTGCAGGGCGAGCTGCCAGGCGCCGCTGCTGTCGCTCGCCCACAGGAAGCCGGAGCCATCCGGCAGCCAGTGCGGCAGCGGCGTGCTGGGCCAGTTGGCGCCGGGCGAGGTGTTGATCCAGGCGGGATCGGTCTCGCGCAGCAGCGTGGCGGTGTGCCCGGTCGGCAGGTCCACCGTCAGCAAGCGCTGCTCGGTCTCGGCCCGGTTCATCACCACGAGGGTGAGCGGGGCATGGCCCTCAGCGGGCCACACGTGGGCAAGCGGCGCGTGGCCCTGGGCGGGCCACATGTGGGCAAGCGGCGCGTGGCCCTGGGCGGGCCACACGACGCGCACGAGGTAGGGGAAGGCTGCGCTGTCCCAGTCGAGCCAGCGGGTCGGGCCGCCGTCGCGCGGCGCCAGGCCGAGGCGGAGGCGGGCGTTGGCGGTGCCGGCGCGGGGATAGCGGAAGGCCGCCGGCGGGCGCTCGGGATGGGCCGGGTCGGCGATGAAGTGCGGCTCGACGCCGCTGGTGTCGCTCTCCTCGTAGAGCAGCGTGCCGCTATCGGGCGACCACCAGGCGCCGTCGGAGCGGCCGAGCTCCTCCGCGGCGGCGAACTCGGCCAGGCCGTGGCTGAGGGTGTCCGTCCCGCCCTGGGTGAGCTGGCGGTCGGCGCCGGTCTGCGTGTCGAGCACGTGCAGGTCGTTCGCGCGCACGGCGGCGACGAAGCGGCCGTCCGGCGACAGGCGCGGCGCGATCCAGCCGGTCCCGGGCAGCGGGGTGAACGACGCCGTCGGGCAAAGTCACGCGGGCGAGGTGGTCGGCCTGGCTGACCAGAATGCTGCTGCCGTCGCGCGCGAGCGCGTAGTCGGTGATGCCGGACAACGTCATCCGGGCGCGCTCACGCCGGGCGCGTTCCTCCACCGAGAGGTGCTCGGGGGCGCCCGTCGGCCGGGCGAGCTCGACCTCCTGGCCGGTGGCGAGGTCGAGGCGGAACAGGCCGAGCTCGGTGTCGCGCGGGCCGCTGCGCAGATACAGCGCGCTGCGTCCGTCAGGCGTCAGCTCGGCCTGGCGGGGCAGGCCGAGCGTGTAGCCGCGAGTGGCGGCGTAGTTGGTGAAGCAGGCGGATGGGGCGGGGGCGGCGGCGAGCAGCAGCAGGCAAGCGGTCCTTTTTTGCAAAAAAGGACCAAAAAACTTTTTCTCGTTGAGAGGGCGACAGCCGGATAGGAGTTTTTTGCTTCTTTTTTCCAAAAAAGAAGACCCTTTCAGTAGTAGCGCAGCCGCAGGCGGATGGTCGCGCCGCTCGGGCCGACGGTGAAGGCGGCATCGTCAAAGCGCGGCGGCCCGAAGATCATCCTGGCGTTGTTGGAGAAGCCGAGGCCGTCCTTGGGAACGCCGAGCAGGGTGCGGCGGATGTGGCCGGCATCCGTCTCGTCCTGATAGGCCTGGGCGGCGTAGATCCCGGGCGGGATGCCGGAGACGCTGACCTGCACGTCGCCGACATGCGACGGGGCGCGGCCTTTATAGGCGCAATGCGGCATCAGGAACGTCGCGCGCGGGCAGATTGCGACCAGCACATGGCCGCCGGCGCTGCGCACGCCCTGGACGATGATGGTGACGCTCGTCGTTGGTGAGGCCGTTGGCGGGGAGGCGGCCATCAGTAGTAGGACGGCGACAAGGGCGCGGCGCCTCAAGGACGCGCGGGATAGGCGCGGCCGCGCCAGGTTGCCGGGCGGCCGCGGGCGGCGCGCAGCAGGGCGGACCACTGCACCACGAGCAGCGCCATGATGCCGAACGGGTGCAGCAGGGCGGAGGCGAGCGGCTGGCGGAAGCGGGCGGCGAGGATCAGCCGCAGCCCGATCGCCGCCGCCGCAGCGAGCGCGACCGCAGGAGACGGGCGCAGCACGAGCAGCACCACCGGCAGAACCTGGCCGCCGAACAGGATCAGCGTCCAGACTGGCAGGGTGCGCAGGGTCGCCATGCCCTCGGTCGCGTTCTTGGTCAGGCCTTCCCAGACCTGCCCGGCGTCGTGATACATCCGGCAGGTGGCGAACCGGCTGGCGTCGAACAGGCCGGTCATGCTGCCGGCCTGGCGGAAGGCGCGCGGCAGGGTCAGCCCATCATGCAGCGAGGCGCGGATCGCCGCGTGGCCGCCGGCGCGCCAGTAGGCGTCGCGCCGGGCGATGAAGAGCTGGCCGCAGCCGGCGCCCAGGCCCGGCGCCGGCGAGCGCTGCATCATCGCCATCGGCAGAAAGCCGAGCAGCAGGAAGTGGATCAGCGGCAGCAGCAGCTGCTCGGACCACGTCCTCGTGATCTGGCGCGGGAAGCCTGAGGCGAGGCCGAGGTCGTGACGCTGCATGAAGCCGGCCATGCGGACGAGCGCGTCGGGGGCGAGGCGGACGTCGGCGTCGACGAACACCATCAGCTCGTGGCGAGCGAGGCGCGCGAGGCGGGCGCAGGCATGCTGCTTGCCGGACCAGCCGGGCGGCAGCGGCGCGCCGGTGGCGACGCGCAGGCGGGGGTCTGTGATGGCGGCGAGGATGTGCGGGGTGGCGTCGGTGGAGTGGTCGTCGAGGACGACGAGCTCAAGGGCGACACCGCGGCTGGCCAGGATGGCGGCGACGGCGTCGGCGATGTTGCCGGCCTCGTTGCGGGCCGGGATCAGCACGGAGATGGCGGGCTCGCCGGCCGCGGGCTGCGGGGTGCGGTAGAGGCGGAGGTTGACCAGCGCCAGGGCGAGGGGAGCGAGGGACAGAAGGAGAAGGAAGTAAGTCAAGGCCAGAGGCTCTGCCTCTGGACTCGGTTCCCATCGCGCTGGCGCGATGGGAACCCGCCGCTGGGGCCCGAGGCCCCAGACCCCCGACACTCAAGGAGACGGGTTCCAAGGGCCGCCGGCCGTCGTGCGAAGCACGCAGGCGCGTGACGGTGGGGTCCAGGGGCTCGAGGCATGCCTCGATCGCCCCTGGCCTTACTTGCTGTCTTGCTCATGGCTCGGATCAAACCGCTGCCCTGCGGCCAAGGCTTGCAGGCGGCGGATCAAGTCGTAAATCCCACCAAGGCCACGCAAGCCGCCGAGCAGAGTGTGGAACAAGGCTGGGTCGCGGGTGGCGCTCTCGGTTGCCAGGACGTCCATCGTGCGGTGCAGCGCGGCCTCCAGCTTGTCGGTCCACTCGGCGACCGAGCCGCCGCCGCCTTCGAGCGGCTCGCCGAAACGGGCGAGCGCCTCGGGGCGCGCCTCGTTCCAGAAGCTGTACTCCAGGGCGAGCGGGATGAACACCGCCTCCGGCAGACGGCGCGCGAGGTGGGCGATGCCGGCGCGCAGGCGGATCGGGCGGCAGCGCGGGTCGGTGAACTGGCCTTCGGCGGTGACCCAAAGGGCGGCGTCCGGATTGGCCTGCAGGGTGCCGAGGCTGATGCGCAGGAAGTCGGCCGCGCCCCGCCGGGTGTTCGGATCGATGCCGAAGATGCCCATGCGGCGGAGCACGCCGTAGCGGGCGAGTGCTGTGGCGTCCATCGGGCCGACGCCGCGGGTTTGCGGCAGCAGGCGGTCGCTCAGCAGCAGGAACAGGACCGGGTCCCACCAGGAGGGATGGTTGGTGAACACCACGACCGGACGGCCTGGGGGGAGGCGTGGCAGGCCGCTTTGCGAAACCCGCACTGCGTCAAACCGGCGGTAGAACAGCCAGGTCAGATAGAGATTGAACAGGCGCAGGCTGACGGGCGAGCGGACGGCCAGCGGGTCGTCGAGCGCAGACGGCACAGGTGGGAACAGCCCGGCCGTGTCAGGCAGAGCGGCGGGCCTCCTGCGGCGTGTTGCTCGACAGGTCGCGGTCGAGCTCGTTGGCGGCGATCCAGCCGGACATCATCACCATCGGCATGCCGGGGCCGGGATGGGCGGCGCCGCCGGCGAGATACAGGCCCGGCAGGTCGCGCGAGCGGTTACCGGGCTTGAAGGCGCCGAAGAAGCGGCCGTGGCTGGCCAGGCCGTAGATCGCGCCGTCCAGCACGTGGTAGCGGTCGTGGATGTCCTGCGGGGTCAGCACCCGCTCGAAGACGATGCGCTCCTCGAGGTCGGGCATGCGGGCGCAGCGCTTGAGCTTGTCGAGGATGACTTGGCGGTAGGCCGGCAGCATCTTGGACCAGTCGTGATGCGGCCGCAGGTAGGGGGTGTGGACGAGGACGTAGAGCGCCTCGCCGCCGGCCGGCGCGGTTTTCGGGTCGGTGCGGGTGGTGGCGGCGACGTAGCAGGTCGGGTCGGGCGCCGGCTCGCCGCGGCGGTAGATCCAGTCGAACTCCTCCTCGGGGTCGCGCGAGAAGACGAAGTCGTGATGGGCGAGGTGGTCATAGGCGCGGTCGAGGCCGAGGTAGAGGACGACACCCGAGCAGGCCGGCTTGCGGCTGTTCCAGCGGCGCCCGAAGCTCTTCTCCGCCGCGCCGCCGACCAGCTCGCGGTAGGTGCGCACGGCGTCCATGTTCGACACCACCGCCGATGCCGCGACGTGCTCGCCGGCGGCGGTGACGACGCCGGTGGCGCGGCCAGCCTCGGTGGTGATGCGGGTGACCTCGGTCGAGGGACGCAGGACGACGCCGAGCTCCTCGGCGAGCTGCTCGAGCGCGACGGGGACGGCGCGGGTGCCGCCCATCGGATACCAGATGCCCTCGGAAGTCTGCATGTGCCCGATCGAGCACAGCACGGCGGGCGAGCCGTAGGGCGACGAGCCGACATACTGGACGAAATGGTCGAGCATCTGGGCGACGCGCGGGTCTGACGTATGGCGGCGGATCTCGCGGGCGACGGTGGAGCCCATCTTGAGGCTGAGCACGTCGCGCAGCGTCGCCAGGTCCATGTTCTTCTTGAGGTCCATCGTGTCGCCGATGCCCTCGACCGAGCGCCAGAAGAAGAAGCGCTCGCTGACCTCGTGCAGGTGCTTGCTCTGGGCGATAAACGCCTCGTAGCCGCCCTGATTGCCCGGGGCGTACTGCTCCAGCCGGGCCGCCATCGCCGGGACGTCCTCGGTGAGGTCCAGCGTGCTGCCGTCCTCGAAGAAGCAGCGCCATTGCGGGTCGAGCCGCCTGAGGTCTAGCCGGTCGTTCATGTCGATGCCGGCCTCGCCGAAGATGCGGGCCAGCACGGAGGGGACGGTGAGGATGGTCGGGCCCATGTCGAAGCGGAAGCCGTCCTGCTCCAGCGGCGCCGCCTTGCCGCCGAGCCAGGGGTTCTTATCGAACAGCACCACCTTGTGGCCGCGCGCCGCCAGGGTGCAGGCGGCGGCCAGGCCGCCGAGGCCGGCGCCGACGACGGCGACGGGTAATGTCGAGAACGCGTTCATGATGCTTCCGCCAGGGCTGGGACGTAGTCGGGTTCGGACATCGTCGAGCCGCCCTGCCAGTGCGGCGAGATGCCGAGGTCGTCGACGACCAGGCGCGAGGTGATGCGGGCGGATTCGAAGATCACCGGCAGGCCGCTTCCCGGATGGGTGCCGCCGCCGACCAGGTAGACCCCGTCGAGGTCCTCGAAGCGGTTGCGCGGGCGGTTGTGCAGCATCTGGCCGAGATTGTGCGCAAGGTTGAAGGTGGCGCCGCGATGCACGCCGTGCTCGCCCTCCCAGTCGAGCGGGGTGCGGATCGCCTCGGTGCGGATGCGCCGCTCGACGTCGCGGAAGCCGAGGCGTTGCAGGCGGTCGATCGCCAGCTGCCGATATCGTGGCCGCTCGGCGGTCCAGTCCAGGCCGTCGCCGTGGCGGTTGCCGACCGGGACCAGCATGTAGAGCGTCGAGTGGCCGGGCGGGGCGAGGCTGTCGTCGGTCACCGAGGCGTTCTGGACGTAGAAGGACGGGTCGGAGGGCGCGCCGCCGGCCTCGATCTCGGCGATGTTCCGGCGGTAGTCCTCGGACAGGTAGATGCTGTGGTGCGGCACGTCCGTCTCGAGGCCCTCGAGGCCGAGATAGAGCATGAAGGTCGAGCAGGAGAACTTCTTGGCGCCGATCTTGCGGTCGGTCCAGCGCCGGCGCAGCGCGTCCGGCACCAGGGTGCGCATGGCCTCGGCGAAGTCCGCGTTGATCACCAGCGCGTCGTGCTTGGCAAGGCCGGAGCGGGTGCGCACGCCGGTTGCGCGCCGGCCGGCGAACTCCACCGCCTCGACCGGCTCGCCGAGCCGGATGTCGACGCCGAGGTCGCGGGCGCGGTCGGCCATCATCGCCATCAGCGCGCCGCAGCCGCCGCGCGGATGGTAGACGCCATACTCGTATTCCATGAAGGCGAGAATGGTGAACAGGCTCGGGCAGCGGAACGGCGACATGCCGAGATATTTCGACTGGAACGAGAAGGCGAGCCGCACCCGGGGGTCCTTGAAGTAGGTCCCGAGGTCCTGGTCGACGGTGCGGTGCGGGCGGAGCAGCGGCAGGCTGCGGATCATCGGCCCGGTCATCAGGCTGCGCACGCCGTGCATCGCCGATTCGAGCACCGGGCGGAAGGCGGCGAGCTTGGCGCGGTTGTCGGCCATGAAGCGCGGCAGGGCGGCGGCGTCGGCCGGGGAGAAGCGGGCGACCTCGGCGGCGAGGCGCTCGACGTCGCTCCAGGCGGTGATCGAGCCGTCAGGCTCGCCTTCCGGCGTCTCGAAGGTGAGCTTATATTGCGGGTCGAGCCGCGTCATCTCGATCTCGCGATCGAGCGCGAGGCCGCAGGCGGCGAAGATGTCGGTGAGCACCCGCGGGTAGAGGAAGAACGTCGGGCCGCTATCGAAATGGAAGGTTCCGGCGGCGCTCTCGACGTCGAGCGCGGCGGAGCGGCCGCCGACCTGAGCCTGGCGCTCATACAAAGTGACCCGGGCGCCGGCCTGGGCCAGCAGCATGGCGCTCGCCAACCCGCCCGGCCCGGCGCCAATGATGCCGATGCTCTTGCTCATCCAGCCAACACCAACATGACGGTAGGGCCACTCCGATCGGCCGGGCGATGAGGTCGCTCGGGCGAGTGACTATGTGGGCGGCGCGCGCGTGTTGCCAGGGGGCCTCGCCTTCGAGCGGGTGCGCCGGTGATCGGCGCCGGCCCGGAGCGCGGCTGCTTATTGCGTCGCGTCCGCGCGGGTGCATGATCCCGCATCATGCTTGACCAGCGATTCGGAGCTGACCCTGTTCGACCGTGACCTCGACTGCCTCTCGGACGATCCGGATCCGCGGACCGTCCACGCAGTCCGTCCGGATGGCCTGGAGCGCCTGTTCGCCCGGCTGCTGCCCGCTCAGGCGGCGTTCCTGCGGGTCGGCGGGTTTGCCGGCGCTGCCGGCGACCTGCGGCTGCTGCCGGGGCAGGATGGCGTCGCCGGAGCGGTGCTCGGGCTCGGCACGGAGGGCGGACCATTCGCCTTCGGGGTGCTGCCGGCTGGCCTGCCGGCCACGCTGGCCTGGCGGCTCGAGCCGGGCGACTACGAGATGGCCGACGGGGTGCTCGGCTTCTGCCTCGGCAGCTACCGCTATGCGGCGTTGCCGCCAACCGATGGCGAGCCGCGCCTGGCCGGCCTGGTGGTCGCTGATGCCGGGACGCCGGCGCTGCGGCAGGCATTGTCGGCCGCGCGTGCGGCATGGCTGGTGCGCGACCTGATCAACACGCCCGCCAACCTGCTGGGTCCGAGCGAGCTCGCCGACGCGGTGCTGCTGGTCGGCCAGCGGTTCGGCGCCGGCGTGGAGCGCATCGAGGGGCCGGCGCTGGCGGCGGCCTACCCGGCGATCGAGGCCGTCGGGCGCGGCTCGGCGCGGCCCCCGATGGTGGCGGTGCTGCGCTGGTCCGGCAGCCGGGCGGGGGCGGACGCGCCGCTGATCAGCCTGTGCGGCAAGGGCGTCGTGTTCGACACCGGCGGCTACGACATCAAGCCGTCGAGCGGCATGCTGCGGATGAAGAAGGACATGGGCGGCGGAGCGATCCTGCTCGGCCTCGCCCGGATGATCATGCAGGCCGACCTGCCGGTGCGCCTCGCACTGCGCGTCGGCTGCGTCGAGAACAGCATCTCGGGGGCGGCGATGCGGCCGTCGGACGTGTTGCGCACCCGGCGCGGGCTCAGCGTCGAGGTCGGCAACACCGATGCGGAGGGCCGGCTGGTGCTGGCCGACCTGCTCGCCGAGGCCTCGGACGAGCAGCCGGCGCTGCTGGTCGATGCCGCGACCCTGACCGGCGCGGCGCGGGTCGCACTCGGGCCCGACCTGCCGGCGCTGTTCAGCAACGATGACGAGGTCGCCGCGGCGCTGCTTGCGGCCGGCGAGGCGGCGAGCGACCCGCTGTGGCGGCTGCCGCTCGCGTCGGCGTACGCCGGATGGCTGGCAAGCCCGGTCGCCGACCTGTGCAACGTCGCCAGCAAGCCGATGGCGGGCGCGGTCACCGCCGCTTTGTTTCTGCAACGGTTTGTTGCTGAAGGCGTGCGGTGGATCCATATCGATGTTTACGCCTGGAACGATGGCAACCGGGCCGGCCGGCCCGAGGGCGGAGAGGCGCAAACGATGCGTGCGCTGTTCGATACATTACCAATCGTTTC
Source organism: Acetobacteraceae bacterium (assembly GCA_963692975.2). Lineage (GTDB taxonomy): Bacteria > Pseudomonadota > Alphaproteobacteria > Acetobacterales > Acetobacteraceae > CAXMMR01. The sequence goes on from CAXMMR010000011.1 coordinate 30,938, forward strand.
ATTGGTTAAAGATCTCGTGTGAACGAATGTTTTATTGCGCTCGGGCCATCAAGTGTTCAAACCGTCAGCGTTCGTTGCGTTACACCTCTAAATCGATTGCGACATCACAGCGATGAAAACTCCACAAAAGACCACCGCCGCGAAAGCGCGCGCCACTGTCTCCCGGCCTGCGACCAGGCAGAAACCGTCCGGCCCGGTGGCGAGCACGGCGGCGAAATCGTCGGCGGCAGCCAAGGGAAAGAAGATGCCTGCCTCTTCGGCCTCCGACCACATGGTCGACATCCTGCGCGACACCATCGTCTCACTGGTGCGACGTGACGGCGCCGACCTCTCGGCGCGCCAGCTTGGCGTGTTCCTGACCTGCTACCTGCACGACGGCTCGCACACCGTGCGCGGCCTCGCGGCCGACCTCAACGTCAGCAAGCCGGCGATCACCCGCGCGCTAGACCGGCTCGGCGAGCTCGATCTGGCCCGTCGCAAGGTCGACCCGCAGGACCGCCGCAGCGTCCTGGTGCAGCGCACCATAAAAGGGGCTGCCTTCCTGCGTGACCTGCGGTCGATCATGAACGAGGCTTCCGGCGCCGGCCGCAGCGGCAAATCCGACCGCGCCGAGGCCCGCCGCGCCGTAGGCTGAGCATGCCGGCCGGGCAGCCGCGACGGCGCAACGCGGCTGCCCGCCCTGCGTTGGGCAGGATATTCAAGGCTACAACAGGGACATACGATGCGCATCTCGAGCTTACCCGCATTTCTGCTTGCCGGCAGCCTCGGCTTGGCCGCGGCGTGGCCGGCCGCTGCGAACGCTGCCGACCCCTTCAAGCCCGGGCGGGTCGACGGCACGGTCGTGCTGTCGTCGCACGCGATCGCGGTCGGCATCGGCTATGAGTGGGGCAGCGGCGTGCTGCGCTTCCACGGCCACCGCTACCCGTTCAACGTCAAGGGCCTGTCGGTCGCCGATGTCGGGCTTGCCAAAGTCCAGGCGCACGGCCGCGTCTATGGCTTGCACAACCTTGCCGATTTCAGCGGCACCTATGCGGCGGTGACCGGCGAGGCCACGGTGGGGCAGGGTGAGGGCGGCCAATTCCTGAAGAACGGCAATGGCGTCGAGCTGAGGCTCGACCAGTCGACCAAGGGCGCGCGCCTGACAGGCTCCGGCGGCGGCGTCGACATCACGCTGCGGCAGTAGCGGCTTCGGGCTGCGCCGCCTGGCGCAGCCCCTGATCTACCACCGCGGCAATGCGGCCGTCTGCGCTCGCCGATGGACGAAGGCCAGCCAGGCGAGCTGCGGCAGAGCGAGCATGAGGGCTGCGGCGACGATCCCCCGCCGCCGCAGCGTTAGCGCCGCGGCGGCGCCCACTGCCACGAAGCTCCAGGCCGCCAGGGTGATCAGCCAGGCCGGCAGGCCGCTCCGGTGCGCCACCTGGTAGAGATGGCTGCGATGAGCCTCGGTTAGCCGGTCGCCGGCGTGCGCCCGGCGCGCCAGGGTGAAGACGACGTCGAACAGCAGCCCGAACAGCAGCATCGGCACGAGCAGGATCGGGATGCCGGGCGCCGCCCGGCTCGCCGCGAGCCCAAGCCCCGCCAGCATGAAGCCACAGAATTGGCTGCCCACGTCGCCCATGAAGATTCGCGCGCGGGGGTAGTTGAATGGCAGGAAGCCGACGATGCCGGCCGTCAGGGCGAGGCACACGAGGGCGGTCTGACTTGCCGCATGGCTGGCCGCGTCCAGGCCCAGCACGAGGGCGCTCAGCCCGACGACGCCGGCGGCCAGGCCGTTCAGCCCGTCCATGAAGTTGACCGCGTTGGTGGCGCCGACCAGCCACAGCACGGTCAACGGCCAGCCGAGCCAGCCCAGCGGCACGACGCCGAACACCGGCAGCACCGGCGCGCTGATGAGCAGCCCGCCGGCCGCAGCCAGCAGCGCGGCGGCGAATTGGGCGGCGAGCTTCACCAGGAACGGGAAGTCGCGCAGGTCATCGAGCCACGAGACGGCGGCGATGCCGAACCCGGCCAGGCCAAGCGGCAGCAGGGCGCGGCCACCGACCATGAGCAGCATCACCAGCGTCGCCGCGACGATGCCGATGCCGCCGCCCTTGGGTGTGGCGCGCGCATGCGAGGAGCGTGCGCCCGGATGGTCCAGCACGCCGAGATGGATCATCCGCAGCACGATCAGGGCGGACAGCAGGCTCAGCAGCGGCAGAACAAGCAGCATGGATCTCGACCGTCGCCTTTGATCGGGGGCAAGGGGCGACGCCCTCGGCCTTTCTCGCTATACCTCCCGCCGATGCCCTCGCAACGTCCGCTCACCCGCATCGGGGTCAACATCGCCCTTGACGGCGCGCTGGCCGCCGCCGCGGCCCCGCTCGCCCGCTGGATCGCCGACCCGGCCGGCGGCCTGCTGCATCCGCTCTGGTTCCTCGCCGGCGGCGGCATCACCCTGATCCTGGCCGGCGCGCCGTTCCGGCTGCCGCAGCAATACTGGCGCTTTGCCGGCATGTCAGACCTGCTCGGCGTCGTCGGCGGCAGCATCGCCAGCGCCATGCTGTTCGCGCTGCTGCTGATCGCGACCGGCTTCAGCCTGCCCAGCCCGACCTTCCCGATCATCCACGCGCTGGTGCTGATGGCGCTGCTGGCGACACCGCGGGTGGTCTATCGGCAATATCAGAAGCGTCAGCCGCTGCGGCGTGGCGGTGCGGGCGAGCGGGTGTTGCTGGTCGGCTCGGTGGACAGCGCCGACGCCTTTCTGCGCGTGCTCGGCGCCGACCCGGCCTCGCGGCTGGCGGTCGTGGGCCTGGTCTCGCGCGCGGTCTATCAAACCGGGCGGCGCATCCAGGGGCGGCCGATCCTCGGCACGGTCGAGGCGCTGCCGGAGCTGCTGGCGCGGCTGGAGCGCGACGGCCGCGGCGTCGAGGCGCTGGTGCTGACCGAGCCCGAGTTCGCCGGCGCGGCACTCGCCCAGGTGATCGAGCAGGCCGCCGCCGCCGGGCTCGCCGTGCGCAGGGCGCCGCGGCCGACGGCGCTGCGGGCGGCCGAGCGCATCGAGCTGCGGGCGGTCGCGATCGAGGAGCTGCTGAACCGGCCGCAGGTCAGCCTCGATCGCGACGGCATGCGGCGCCTGGTCGCCGGGCGGCGGGTGCTGGTGACCGGCGCCGGCGGCTCGATCGGCGCCGAGCTCGCGCGCCAGATCGCAGCCCTGGGACCGTCGCGGCTGGTGCTGCTCGACAGCGGCGAGTTCGCCCTCTGGCAGGTCGACCTCGAGCTCGGCGAGAGCGAGCCGGCGGTGCGGCGCGAGGCGGTGATCGCCGACGTGCGGGACGCGACGCGCATCCACGCGGTGTTCGCCGCCGCGCGGCCGGAGCTCGTGTTCCACGCCGCGGCGCTCAAGCACGTGCCGATCGTCGAGGACAACCCGCTCGAGGGCCTGCTGACCAACGCCGTCGGCACCCGCAACGTCGCCGACGCGGCGGCGGCGGCGGGCGCCAGCGCGATGGTGCTGATCTCGACCGACAAGGCGGTCAACCCGACCAGCATGATGGGGGTGAGCAAGCGGGTGGCGGAGATGTTCTGCCAGGCGCTCGACATCGCGGCGCGCCGCGCAGCGCTCGACATCGCGGCCCGTCGCGCAACGCCCGCGGACCGGCCATGGCCGCCGATGCGCTGCGTCACCGTGCGGTTCGGCAACGTGCTCGGCTCGACCGGCTCGGTGGTGCCGCTGTTCCGCCGCCAGCTCGAGCGCGGCGGCCCGCTCACCGTGACCCACCCGGACATGGAGCGCTACTTCATGACGGTGCGCGAGGCGGTCAGCCTGGTGCTGCAGGCCAGCGTGATCGGCACCGGCAGCGCCGACGAGGCGCAGGCGCCGGGGCTGTCGGAGGGCGGCATCTTCGTGCTCGACATGGGCGAGCCGGTGAAGATCGTCGCCCTCGCCCGCCAGATGATCCGGCTGGCCGGCCTGCGGCCCGACGAGGACGTGGCGATCCGCTACACCGGCCTGCGCCCGGGCGAAAAGCTCTACGAGGAGCTGTTCCACGGCCGCGAGCCGCCGGTGCCGACCGGCTCGCCGGGGCTGCTGATGGCGGCGCCCCGGACGGTCGATCCGGCGGCCATCCGCCACGCGCTCAGCGACATGGAGGCCGCCTGCCGGGCCGGCGAGCTCGATGCCGCGCTGGCGCTGGTGAGCCGGCTGGTGCCCGAATACGGCCAGGCCCAGGCAGCCGAGGGGTCACTCGACAAGGCGGCGCGCGACAGGGTGGTGAACGGATGAGCCCGATACGGTTTCTCGACCTGCAGGCCCAGCAGGCGCGGCTCGGCGAGGGGCTGCGCCGGCGGCTCGAGGCGGTGCTGGCGCATTGCCAATTCGTGCTCGGGCCGGAGGTCGGCGAGCTCGAGGCGCGGCTCGCCGGCTGGTGCGGGGCGGCGCACTGCGTCGCCGTCAGCTCGGGCACGGACGCGCTGCAGATCGCGATGATGGCCGAGGGCATCGGCCGCGGCCACGCCGTGTTCCTGCCCGCCTTCACCTACACGGCGACCGCCGAGGTGCCGCTGCTGCTGGGCGCGACTCCGGTGTTCGTCGACATCGATCCGGCGACGTTCCAGATCGACATCGCGAGCCTCGAGCGGGCGATCGCCGACGTGCGGGGGCGCGGCCTGCTGCGACCAAGCGCGATCGTCGGCGTCGACCTGTTCGGCCAGCCGGCGCCTTGGCCCGCCCTGCGCGCGGTCGCGGCGCGTGAAAAACTCTATCTGCTGGACGATTGCGCGCAGAGCTTCGGCGCGTCGCTGGACAGCCGGCGCCTGGGTTGCGAGGCCGACGCGACGGCGGTCAGCTTCTTTCCCAGCAAGCCGCTCGGCGGCTACGGCGATGGCGGCGCGCTGCTGACCGACAGCGCCGAGCGGGCGGCGCTGTATCGCTCGCTGCGCAGCCATGGGGAGGGGATCGAGCGCTACGACGTGCTGCGCACCGGCATGAACGGCCGGCTGGACACGCTGCAGGCAGCGGTGCTGCTGGCCAAGCTCGACGTGTTCGAGGACGAGCTGGCGCGGCGCGAGGCGATCGCGCAGCTCTACGACCAGCGGCTTGCCGGCGCATTGCAGGTGCCGATGCGGGTCGCCGGCGGCACCAGCGCCTGGGCGGTCTACGCCGTGCTGCTGCCCGACCAGCCAGCGCGCGACCGCCTGCAGGCCAGCCTGCGCGAGGCCGGAGTGCCGACGGCGATCTACTACCCGCGGCCACTGCATCATCAGCCCGCCTATCGGGAGCACGCGCGCGGCCAGGAGCTGCCGGTCTCGGAAGACGTGGCGAGGCGCATCCTGGCGCTGCCGATCCATCCCGACCTGGGCCTGGAGGCAGCCTCGCAGGTGGCCGACGCGGTGCTCGGCGCACTGGCGTGACGCAACCCTCCGAACAATCCGGGGTTAGCCGGGCAAGGAGCGCAGCATGAGCGACAAGACCGACACCACGGCGAACTCGGCGACCAACCGTCCCGACGAGGGGGTGCATAACGGCATTCCCAAGGAGGCGACGGAGGCGGACGCCAACGCCCTGCCGCACTCGCACCGCCAAAGCTCGGAGACCGCCGGCACGCCGTCGGGCGGCGACAAGGATGCGGCGAAGCACGATCACAATCCGAGGGAGTAGGAGAGCGAGGGGCTTTGCCCCTCGACCCCATTAAGGCGAAGCCTTTAAAATCCATGTCCGGCTTTGCCATAACTCTCGGCACGTGCGGTGGGATCGGGGGCCTGGGGCCTCAGGCCCCAGCGGAGTTCAGAGGCAGAGCCTCTGGCCTTCCTTAATCCTTCACTCCCTTAGCCTCTCCGACAGTCGCCTTCTTGGCCACGTTGAACAGGCCGCTGAGCACGACCGAGACCAGCCCGAACGCGCTGGCCGCAGTGCCGCCCACCAGCGTCACCAGCACCGGCGTGTCGAGCTTGAAGCCGTAGGGATGGAAACCCTGCAGCAGGATGCAGGCGCCGCAGAAGAACGAGAACGCGTAGAGATAGACCAGGATCTGGTTGCTGAAGCGGCCGCGCAGCCTGGTGTCCTGCCGCAGGTCGCTGACCTCGGCCTTCAGCTTGTCGATCTCGAGACGGTTGCGTTCGGTGTCGTGCTCGACCTTGCCCTGGTCGAGCTTGGCGAGTTCGAGGCCGGCGAGCTCGGCCTCGCGCGGGCTTGCGGCGGTGGCGTCGCGCGGCACCAGGCGCGGCGTGACCTCGCCGATCAGGGCGAAGTCGTCGCGATAGCTGGGCGGGTCGGGCGGCGGCTCAGCCAGCGGAGCGGCGCCGTTCGGCCAGGCGCTGAAAATGGGCGCGGATCAGATCGTTATCGATCTCCGCATACGGCTGATCGTCGCGCATCGTCGCCGTCCAGGGCGAGTCGGGCTGATGGGTCAGCGCCGAGAGGCGGAACGCGCTGTAGTTCTTGTAGGCGTCCCAGACGCTGCGGATCAGCTTCTCCTCCTCCGCGGTGAGCGTCTCCTCCACCGGCTCGCCGCGGTCGTTCTCGCTGTCTAGGAACGGGCTTGCATCGTCCTGGTGGATGAGGTCGGTGACGCGCCCGGAGCCGTAACGACGCAGGCTCTCGTAGAGCTTCGGGTAGACCGGCCCGTATGGCCAGGCCTGCGGCTGCTCGCGGATCAGGTCGTCGCTGATGATCACGAGGCCCCAGCCATGCGCGATGTAGGGCAGCTTTTGCAGCTGCATGTTGGTCAGCGTCCGTCCCTCAGCCCAGGCGAGCCGGAGAAAGGCGTTGGCGATCGCCTCGACGCGATGTTGGGGCATGGCTCTCCCGCCCGGCAGCTGAGGACCGGACCAACGCCATAGGACGCCAGGTGGCAACCGCGCAACCCATTGATCCTACATGCGCACTGCCGAAGGCCGCCGCCACAGAAATGTCAGTTCGTGCTTGTTGTGGAACAAGTGCCGGAGCTCGCCACCCGCGATGGCGGCGAACGCCTCTGCCGTCGCGTGGTCGGTCGGCCCCTGGAACTTGAGCGTGACGACGATCCGCGGCGCGCGGCCGGCGGCGATCCACGCCTCGGTCAGCGCCAGCAGCCGCGCCGGATAGGCGACGACGTCGCTGAACAGCCAGTCGACCGGCTGCACGTCGTCCGGCCGCAGCGCGAAGGCGTCGGCTCGCAGCTGACGCACGCCCGGCATGGCAGCGACGCGCGGGTCGAGCGCAGCCCGGTCGACGGCCAGGACTGCCGCGCCTTCGCGCGCGATCGCCCAGGTCCAGCCGCCGGGTGCCGCGCCCAGATCAAGGCAGGTCTGGCCCGGCTGCGGCGCCTCGCCAAACAGCGTGCAGGCTTCCCACAGCTTGAGGTAAGCGCGGCTTGGCGGTCCGAGCCGGTCCTCGACGAAGCGGCATTCGCCATTGACGAACGGGGAGGTGCGGGTCGGGCTCGCCAGCATCCGGTCGGGCGCGAGCAGCGTCCAGCCGCCGAGGCTCGCCGTCGGGGCGGGTTGCGGGAAGACGAGGGGCTTGGCGCCGACCACGGGCAAGCGCTCGGCGATCAGCGTGGCGCGGCGATGATGCAGCAGCGGCAGCAGCGCCCAATTGCGCTGCATGGCGCGCAACGCCGCAGCACCGGCGGCGATCGACGGCACGGCGAGCTCGCGCACGTCGGTCCAGCTGTCGAGCGCCCAGGCGATGGCGAGCGGCGGATCTGGCGAGAGCGCGAGCCGGCCATGCCAAGCCTCGATCCGCACCCCGCGACGCGCCAGCGCCTCGCCGAGCGGGCCCGCATAGCCTTCGGCCGCGAAGTAGGCGCTGGCGATCAGGGCGAGCTCAGCCGGCCAGCGCGGAGGCGCCCAGCAGCAACCACCCGAGCATCAGCAGGATCCCGCCCGTCGGCGCCGTCGGACCGAGCCGGATGCCGGCCAGCGCCAGGGCATAGACCGCGCCGCAGAACAGCACGAGCCCAAGCGAAAAGGCGAGGCCGGCGAGGTTCGCCAGCCGGGCGGCGCCGGTGCGCTCGACCCATAGGCCGGTCAGCACCAGCGCGAGGGCGTGCCAGCCCTGCATCTGGATCGCGCTCTCCACCATCCGCAATCGCGCTGGGTCGAGCCTGGCCGGCAGCGCGTGCGCCGCGACGGCGGAGAAGGCGACGGCGAGCAGGCCGGCCAACGCGCCGAGGGCGATCCAGAGACGGGCCATGCGCCGATCTACCAGGTAAACGAGGGCAGGATGGCGACGGGGGAGAGGCCGAGCGCGGTGGCGGCGAGCTCGGCGCCGAGCGGGTCGGCGAGCAGCGCCTCGCCATGGATGCCGCCCAGCACCCAGGCGCTGTCGAGCCCGGCCGCCTCGGCGCCGGCGATGTCGGTGCGCAGCGCGTCGCCCACGGCCAGCACCCGCGCGCTTGCCAGGCCGAGCCGGTGCAGCACCGGGGCATAGATCGCGGGGTCGGGCTTGCCGAGCATGCGCACGACGCCGCCGAGTTCGGCGTAACGCCGGGCGAGCGCGCCGGCGCAGAGGATGCGCATGCCGCCGCGGATCACCTCGAGGTCGGGATTGGCGCAGATCATCGGCAGCCCGGCGGCCAGGCACGCGCACAGCTCGGGCTCGAAGGCCTCGATCGGCTCCGGTGCGCGGTGATCGTCAGGCCCGGTGTTGAGCACGAAGTCGGCCGCGGCCGCGTGGTCGACGCAGAGCAGGTCCAGCCCGTCGAGGATCGGCCGGTCGCGCGCCGGGCCGAGATGCAGCAGCGCGCGGCCGAGCCCGGCGAAGAACGGGTCAGCCCGGTCGCGCAGCGCCTCGTGCGTCGCCTCGCCGCTGGTGACGATGCCGTCATAGAGCTCGTCGCCGATGCCCATGCTGCGCAGCAGGTGCTGCACAGCCGCGGCCCGTCGCGGCGCGTTGGACAGCAGCACGCTGCGGCCGCCGCCGGCGCGCAGCCGGCGCAGGCAGTCGAGCGCGCCGGGCAGCGGGCACACCCCGTCATGGATCACGCCCCACAAATCGAGCACGAAGCCGTCATAAGCCTGGGCGAGCGGGGCGAAGCCGGACAGGTGGCGCATCACGCGTCACGCTCCGCATCAAGCCCGACCGCCTCGGTCACGCTGTTAAAGCCGTCGCGACGCAGCAGCGCCGCGAGCTGCCGCTTCAGGCGCGGCAGCAGCGCTGGTCCCGCGTAGGAAAACGCCGTGTAGAGCTGCACCAGGTCGGCCCCGGCGCGGATCTTGCGGTAGGCATCGGCGCCGGTCGCCACGCCGCCGACGCCGATCAGCACCAGCCGGCCATAGGCGAGCCGCCGCGCCCGGCGCAGCACGGCCGTCGACGGCTCGAACAGCGGTGCGCCGGACAACCCGCCCGCCTCGCCGACATGCGCCCCGTGCAGCCCGGCCGGGCGGGCGATCGTCGTGTTGGTGAGCACCAGGCCGTCGACGCCGTACTCGAGCGCGACGCCGACCACCGCCTCGAGGCCGCCCTCGGCCAGGTCTGGTGCAAGCTTGACCAACAGCGGCGGCCGGTCAGGCACGGCGGCCGCGATCGCCTGCAGGATCGAGCGGAGCTTCGCCTCCCCCTGCAGGTCGCGCAGGCCCGGGGTGTTCGGCGAGGAGACGTTGATCACGACGTAGTCGGCGACCGGCGCCACGGCGGCGACCAGGGCCGGGTAGTCTTGCCGCGGGTCGGCGCCGCTCTTGTTGATGCCGATATTGACGCCGAACGGCACCGGCCGCGACCGGCCGCGGCGCTCGGCCAGCAGCGCCTGCACGCCGGCATTGTTGAAGCCGAAACGGTTGATGACCGCCTGCGCCTCGGGCAGCCGGAACAAGCGCGGGCGTGGATTGCCGGGCTGCGGCAGCGGGGTGACGGTGCCGCTCTCGACGAGGCCGAAGCCGAGCCGCATCAGGGCGGCAGCCGCGGTGCCGTCCTTGTCAAAGCCGGCGGCAAGCCCGACCGGGTTGGGGAAGCGGAGGCCCAGGCAGCGCGTCGCCAGCACCGGATCGTCGCCGCCGTCCTGCCGTCCGGCAAGCCCGAGGCGAAGCGAGGTGATCGCCAGCCGATGCGCCCGCTCGGCCTCCAGCCGGCCGAACAAGGGCGTGAGCGCCGAGGCGAGGGCGGGCAGAACCATCGCGGACCTGTTGCCGCAATCGCCGCGCTTTGGGAAGCCCGCCGCGCCAGGGCTCGCCGCCGCCGCGCGCCAAGGTTTGCCGGCCGCCGCGCCGGGGCTTGCAGGCGCCGCCGCATAAGCCGAGTTCAGTGTAATGACCTGGAACCAGCCCTACCTTGAGACCTGCTGCCGCTCCGCCCTGCATCGGCTGACGCTCGCCGGACCTGTCGGCCGCCCGCCGGCGCTGAAGGATGGCCAGTGCCTCGAGCGCTTGGCGGCCATGGGCCTGGCAAGCGCCGTCGCGGATGGCCGCTTCGTCATCACCTCGGCAGGCGAGGCGCGCCACCGCCGCGAGATCCTGGGCGTCGCCGCCGCCGGCTGAGTGCCGGTCAGGCGAGTGGCGCCGTCAGCATCCCGCCGGCGCCCGAGGCGACGCACAGCATGCGGGCGCCGTCGGCTGCCGAGACCATCAGCATGTCGCCCGCGGTCAGCATGTCGCCCGCGTCGTGGAAGAAGTCGGCCGACCCGACGGCCGGCAGCGTGTCCTGCCCGGCCTGGTAGTGCCACAGGGTGAAGCCATTGGCGTAGGCGAGCACGGAGAGGTTGCGAAGAGCGAATGCCATCATGGCTCCTATCGGCAGCGGCGCTCGGCCGCATCGGCACAAAAAAAGGCCGCTCCGGAGGGAGCGGCCTGGTGGCTTGTCGCAGGGCGCAGCTCGCCCCTTGATGACGTTATCTAAACCTAGAGTTGTAGAGCTGTCAAGGATTACTGTCCTAATCGCGCGACGCGTGTGTCAGCCGACGACGCCGCGCGACCGCAGCGACGGCTCGATGAGCGCCAGGGCGTCCCGCCATAGCCGATGATCGGCCTGTTGCTCGGGCCGGCCGGCATCAGGCGCCTGCTGCATCCTGCCCCAGCTACTCAGGATGCGCGCATGCGCCAGCGTCACCTTGCGGCTGGCATAGAGCCGGTCCAGGCAACGAACCACGTCATCAGGCTCGCACGGACGTTGCACCCGCCCCCGTCCGGCGGCCACGCGGGCGCCGTCGTGCCGCGCCGCCAACGCCGCCGCGGTCCAGAGCCAGGCCTCTTCAGCGCTGCGAAACGGCTCGCCCGCAGCGGCAAAGCTCGCCCGGCCCTGCTTGCCAATGACGGCGTCGGTGCGCTCCGGACCACTCTGACGGATGACGACTGGCATGGCGCTGATCCTCTTGCTGGAACACAACAAGAACATGCTAGCCGCCTGCAGCTTGGTGCAGCAAGCGTAAAAGGCCTGCATTCCTATTTCGCTTGGTCTTGAATCCTAGCATACTCAGGTTTCCGAGTCGGACGACAAATGGCGAAGGGTGGGTGAGATGCCGTGATGACGCATGAGGACATCTGGCGAGCGATCGACACCCTGGCGGCCGAGAACGGCCGCTCCGCCTCCGGCCTCGCGCGCGCCGCAGGCCTTGACCCGACCACCTTTAACCGCAGCAAGCGCCGCACCTCGGACGGCCGCGCGCGCTGGCCCTCCACGGAGAGCCTGTCGAAGGTGCTGAAGGCGACCGGCGCCAGCCTGGAGGCGTTCGCCGGCCTGGTCTCGGGCCAGCGCGTGATCGCCTCGCGTGGCGGCGCCCGGCGCATCCCCCTGATCGGCCTCGCTCAGGCCGGCGGCAGCGGCTATTTCGGCGATAGCGGCTACCCCGCCGGCGGTGGCTGGGACGAGGTCAGCGTGCCCGAGGTCGGCGACCCGCACGCCTTCGCGCTCGAAATCAGCGGCGACTCGATGGAGCCGGTGTTCCGCGACGGCGATATGGTCGTGGTCTCGCCCGCCGCCCCGGTGCGGCGCGGCGACCGGGTCGTCGTGCGCACCGCCGAGGGTGAGGTCATGGCCAAACAGCTCGCCCGGCAGTCCGCAAGGCGCGTCGAGCTGCGCAGCCTCAACCCAGCCCACCCGGATTACAGCTTTGAGCTGGCCGAAATCACCTGGCTGCACCGGATCATCTGGGCCAGCCAGTAAGGCATGACCGAGCGGCGGGAACCGCCTAGCGCGTCGTCGCCGCTGACCGATCGCCGGCGACAAGCTCTTCGCCCATCCGCACCTCGCGCGCCTCGCGTCCGAAGCCGACCAGCACCGCAATCACGACCGCGACGATGCCGACGACCCCCGCCAATGCCCAGCGCAGGTCCGGCACCACCTTGCCGTCCACGCTGCGCCCGAGCCAGTCGGCAAGACCGCTCTGGATGCGGGTGTTGCCCGAGGCGAGCAGGTTGCCAAGCTGATAGGTGAGGCCGGGGAAGGTCGCGCGGATCGCCATCGGCGACAGCTCGTTGAGATGTGCCGGGATCACGCCCCAGGCGCCCTGCACGAAGAGCTGCATGAAGAACGCGCCGATGCCGACCATCAGCGGGCTGCTCGAGAACGCCCAGAGCGGAATGGCCGGCAGCGACAGCAGGGCGGCGATGACGATGCAGGCGCGCCGGCCGATCCGCTGCGAGGCGGCGCCGCAGGCAAGCCCGCCCAGCATCGCCGCGATGTTCATGCAGACCAGGACGGCCGTCTGCTCGGAGTGCGTGAAGTGCAGCTGCTTGTTGAGGAACGACGGGTACAAGTCCTGCGTGCCATGACTGAAGAAGTTGAACGCCGTCATCATCACCACGGCGTAGAGCGTCAGGCCGAGATTGTTGCGGATCACGGTGACCGCGCTCTGCCGGTGCACGGTCGCATCGCGCGCCTGCCAGTCTGGGCTCTCGGGCACGTTGCGGCGAATGTAGAGCACCAGCAGGGCCGGCAGCACGCCGATCATGAACATGCCGCGCCAGCCGACGGAGCTGTAGGCGACCCAGAACAGCAGCGTCGCCAGCAGGAAGCCGCTCGGATACCCGGCCTGCAGCAGCCCGGACACGGTGCCGCGCCAGCGGGCCGGGATGCTCTCCATGGTCAGCGACGCGCCGACCCCCCACTCGCCGCCCATCGCCACGCCATACAGCGCCCGCAGCACAAAGAACGTGGCGAGGTTGGGCGCGAAGCCGGAGGCGAACTCAAGCACCGAGTAGGTGACGACGTTGGCCATCAGCGTCGGCCGCCGCCCGTAGCGGTCGGCGATGCGCCCGAACAGCGCCGCGCCGAGCGGCCTGGCCACCAGGGTAAAGACGATCGCCCAAGTCGCCACCGTGCGCGTCGTGCCGAAATCGCGCGCCACGTCGTCGAGGGCGAAGGACATAATGAAGAAGTCGAACGCGTCGAGCGTCCAACCCAGATAGCAGGCGGCGACCACATGACGCTGGCTGCGCGCTGTCGGCGAGACGACGGTCCCGTGGTTGTTCATCGCCGCCGAGTAGGACAATCATTGCCCGTGACGTCAAGGCGACCTTGTTCGCCGTCGCACCGATGATTTCGGCCGCTTCGACGAACCACGGCGAGCCGCTGCCGTAACACTCACATCGCTGACGGGCATGCGCTCGCAGCATCGCCAGCCGAGGTGGATCATGGCCAATCCCGACCCAGAGACGCTCTACACCAGCACCAGCGGCTTCGACGAGAAGCTCAACCAGACGACGGTGCACGACACCTCGATCTACGACCCGGCGGCCAGCGACGACCAGATCGTCACCCTCTACGAGACGCCGGCCGATGCCGCCGCCGCCCGTGACGCGGTGGTCGCCGCCGGCATCCCGCAGGCGGCCGTGAAGCTGATCGAGCGTCAGGCCAGCGAGCTCGAAGCGGGGGTGGATTACGAGCGCCAGGATGGCGGCCTGTGGGGCGCCATCCGCTCGTTCTTCGTCGGCGACGACAGCCACGCGCACGGCTACGCCGAGGGGGTGCGTCGCGGCCACGCCATGCTGATGGTCTCGCCGCCGCCCGGCATGCGCCTGGCCGCCGTGCATGCGCTCGAAAGCGCCAACCCCATCGACTTCGACGCGCGGCTCGAGGAGTGGCGCAGCGCCGGCTGGGACAACCTGCATGCTCAGCAGGCGCAGGCAGCCGCGACATCAGGCGGCACCGCGACCGTCTATGACACCACGACCCGCACCAGCCATGCCCAACCCGTCGGCGGCCCGGCCGCGACCGGCACTGACGGGTCGGGCAGCCATCCGGTGGATTATCCGACCCTGACCAACACGACCACCGGCAAGCCGTAAGACGAGCGCCATTCGGCCGGGTGCACGGCTGACCATCCAGCCGGACATCGCGGCGATCCATCCGCTGGCGGCAAGCCTGCGGGTGGTCGCGACCCACATGGCGCCGGCACTCGATGCCGCCCTAGACGCCACCGTCGCCACCATCTGGGCGGCCGAGCTGCGGCAGCGCCCGTCCCTCTTCAACGGCGCCATCTTCAGCGCCGACAGCATCACGCCGGCGCTCATCACCGGCCACTGGACCGAGTACCGCCGGCTGGTCGCGCAGCTGCGATCCCCGGACCTGCACGCCTCGCTCGGCGTCCGCTCGCTGGCGGTCACCGGCCTGCTGCACGGCCCACACGGCGTGCTGCTCGGCCGGCGCGAGCACCGCGCGATCTATCATGCCGGATGGTGGCAGCTGCCGCCCGCCGGCAGTATCGACCGCTCCGCCGCGCTTGCCGGCGGCGACGTCGACCTGCGTCGCCAGCTGCTCGCCGAGGCGGAGCAGGAGTTGGGGCTGAGCGCCGGCCATATCGGCGCTTCCATCCCGATCTGCGCCGTCGAGCATGCCCGCACGCACGTCGTGGACGTCGGCCTCGCCGCCGAGATGACGCTGCCGCCGGCCGAGGTCGCGGCACGGCACCGCGACAGCCGCGACGCCGAGTATCAGGTCGTGACCCTGGTGGCGCTGCCCGACCTCGCCGCATGGCTGGACGCGGCTGCCGGCCAGCTGGTGCCCTCGACGCCGATCTTCCTGCAGCGGTGGCAAGCTCGCCACGCCGCAGGCTCGGACCGCCGGCCTGGAGCCGCCGCACCCTGAGGCGCCGAACCTCGGTGCAAAGCGGGTCCCGCCCTCTCCCCGCAGCCGCTGCGTCATCGCTCCTTCGTGGTCACCGTCACCCCGAGCTCGGGCGTCATGACCAGTTGCTCCGCCCGGATCGCGTCCGTCACCAGGTTCTGCACCGCGACCTTGGCGCCGCCGTTATCCGGCATCGCCATGCCCAGCAGCGAGCCGACGATCAACGGCAGCGCGTTGGCGGTCGTCATCTGATGCGTGGCAAGCGCGGCCGCCGTCCCGGCCAGCGTTGCAACCGCGGTGACCGTGGTCGGCTGGCGGCTCCAGGCAATCAGGGACTTCATCACCACGCTGTCTCCTTGCGATGCGGTCATTGCGGCTGGAACATCGACGGGCGGATCAGCCCGGCCGCGACGATCGCCTGGTGCAATGCCGCCGACGGGTGCACACCGTCCGCCGAGGCGCTGCCGAGGTCGACCCGCCACTTGCCGCTGCCCGCGGGATCGGCCAGTAGGCTCTCGACGTCGATCACGCCGGTGCAGCCCAGGCTCGCCGCGCTGCCGCGCATGAAGCTGTTATAGGCGAGCCGCTGCTGCTCGGCTGACGAGCCTGCGGCGTTCGTCGTGCCGAATGAGAGCTTGCTGCCGCTGGCGATTGCCGCCGTTGTCGCCGTGGAGAGGGTAATCGTCAGCGTCGAGCTGTTGAGCGCCGTCACCATCGTGCCGGCGGCGATGCCGCTGCCGGAGACCGCCTGCCCGACCGCGACGTTGGCGACCGACCCGAGCACCGCGCTGGTCGCGCCCGAGGCCGCCGCGCTGCTGAGCGCGGCCGTGGTCAGCGTCCAGCTCTGATTGCCCAGCGTCGTCCAGCCGTCGTTGCTCTGCGTCGTCGGCGGCACGGTGAAGCACCACACCCGCTTGCCGGCCTGCGCATAGCGCGCCGCCACCTGGGCGATGAACTGCTCCACCGTGGCCGCCGTCAGGTTGAGGCTGAGCACGTCGTTGCGCCCGTCCTCGAGCAGCACATCGGTCACCCCGTCATCGATCGACAGCGCGTACTGCCCGTCGCCGCCCAGCGCGAGCCCGGCCGCGGTCGTCGAGCCGCGCGCCGCGTTGACGAAGGGCACGTTGTTCTCGAGGCTGCGCTGGATGTAGCCCTGCAGCCCCAGCGCATCGGCAGTGTCGCCGGTCCCCGCCGCAATGCTGTCGCCGAGGATCAGCACGCCGCCCGGCGCGGCGGTGCCGAGCGGCACGCTGACCAGGCCGAGCACGGCGACCGGACACCAGAACCCGCCGCCGGTGTTGGACAGCACCGCCGGCGTGCCGGTCTGGTCATTGAGCGAGGTCGAGCGGCTGTCGAACTCGCCGGCCAGCTTTGAGCCGCTGCCGGGATAATCCATCAGCTGCAGCCCCGTCGCGCTGAAGCTGGCGGCCGTGCGGATGAAGAACTGGGTGCCGGCCGGCAGGTTGACCGACATCGCGTCCGAGGTGACGACGTCATGCGCAGGCTCGACGGTGAACTGCCGGCGGCCGCCGAACTTCGCCGGCGTCACCCAGCCGGAGAAGTAGAGCGCCTGGTTGGCGGTCGTCGCCGCGGTCGTGGCCGTGCTGAGGGTGACCGTCGTCGTGCCCGGATTATTGCCGCCGCCGGCGGCAAAGCTGGTGACGACGCTGGCGACGTAGGTGCCGCTCGCAATCCCCGTCCCGTTGGTGGAGAGCGTCTGCCCGGCGCTGATCGCATTCACGCCCGCGGTCGTGGCCGCAAAGCTCAGCGTCGTCGCGCCGGAGGCCACGCTGGCGCCGGCATAGACGGTGAAGCTGTTGAGCGTCGGCGCGACGAGGCTCGCATAGCCGGTTGCCGTCACCGGGCGATCGATCTCGCCCTCCTGCGGCATGTCGAAGCCGGCATAGACGAGCTTGATCGCGCTGACCGTGCCGTAGGAGGGTGAAACGCACGAGACCTGGTCCATGACCGCGGTGTTGGTGTTGTCAAAAAACGCCGCCGACCCGTTGACGCCGCGCCGCGAGCAGATCGGCAGCCAGAGCTGGCGGCCGCCGAGTTGGCGCAGGCTTGGCGGCTGCAACGACGTGCTCGCCACTCCCGCCTGCGTGGCCGTCAGCAGCAGCGAGGCTGCCACCAACGCGCGTAAAATACGATCTCGCAATGCTCTAGCCCTCCCAGGCCGAGATCGTCACCGCGTTGGGCGAGTAGACGGTGATCGCGCCGCTGCTGACGTAGTTGCCGCTTTCGAACAGCGCCCCGGGAGAGAAGTAGGCGCAGTCCGCGGCGTTGGCCGCCGCCGTGCCGCCGACCCGGTTCACCCAGATGCCGGTGCTCTGCGGCGCCTGGAACGACAGGTAATGCCGCGCCGCGTTGGCCGCGAACAGCGTCGTGCTCGTTCCGGCCGCGACCGTTATGGTGCGCGAGACGAGCGGCGCCGCGATCGGCGAGACCTGGCCGATCACGTTGCCTCCGCTCGGCAGTGCGGCGCTCTGCTTGACCGCCAGCGTGCCGTTCAGCAGCGAGAACACGCCCTTCAGCACGCCGACCAGCGTCGTGTTGCCGCTGCCGCCATACAACGCGTCGGCTTGCGTTCCGGCGGCGCTTGAGATCGCCTGCTCGGCGGTGATCTGCGTCTGCTGGTTGGTCGCGCTGGCGCTGCCGCCGGCCACGGTGCCGCCGCCGCTCACCACCAGCGGGTTCAGCAAGGTGCCGCACGGCACGGCAAGGCCGCTCGCCACGTTGACGCAGTCCAATGTGACCGCCGGTGCGCGATCGATACGGTTCTGCGTCAGCGTCGATGATTGCGCATAAGCCGGGCCGCCGCTGGATGCGACGGCCATGAGCAGCAGCGCGCTGCGATATCTGAAGGTCACGATGCCGCTCCCTGAGCAGTGATCATCTCGTTCGCGGCGATGAAGCGGCGTTCTGTGCGGGCCAGCCAACCGCGGCCGAACGTTGCAAAACCCTCCGTCGCCTCGTAGCGCGCCTGCTGCGCCGAGCGCAGCGCATCAAGCATCGCCGTCGGCGCCATCGCTGCGGCATGCCGCAGCGTGAACGGGCCGACGCAGCCGTCCACCTCGTCACCGCTCAGCCCGGCAGCCCGCTGCAGCACTCGCGCCGCGGTCTGGCAGCCGGTGTTGACGCTGAAGTCGAACACCATCAGGTTGACGCCAGCCGGCAGCGCATCGCACCGCAGCCGGTTCCAGAAATTCGCGCAGTAGATGCCGGCGGCCGCCTGCTCGGTCAGCGTCACGATATCGTATCGTTGCAGATCAGGATTGCCGACCCAGTCGCGCAGCGTCGCCAGCGTGATGCCCATGTTCGTGGCGCCGCCCGGATCGCTGGCGTTGTCGACGTAGCCGCCCTCCTCGCGCAAGGTGAACGCCAGGCATCGATTGAAATCATCTGTCATTCGTTGCGTCCGGAAAGAGGCACAGGCGCGCGCGTCCCGACTTCACCGAAGTCGCAGGCGCGAAACCCTGATCCTGTTGGATGAATGCAGCGGCGATCGTCGGGCGCGAGCCTGGCGCAGATCCGGCGACCTCGGGCGCCTCAGCGCGGCACGGAGAGGTGGCCGACGGCCCAGTTGTAGAGCGGTCCGAAGAAGTAGACGAAGACGCTGCCGAGCGTGCTGACGGCCAGCAGCACGCCCATGGCGCGCGAGCGCAGCGCCATGATTTCTTCAACCGGATGCTTCAGCGTCTCGACCGAGATCTTCAAATCCTCAAGGCTGCGGCTGGTGACGACCGTCGCCGCCTTGAGCGAGTCCACGTCCTGCTTGATGAAGTAGACGGCGCCGTCGAGCTTCTGCTCGAGGTCGCGCTGGTCGTGCTTGACGGTGCGCAGCTCCGCCTGCAACAGGTCGCCCAGCTTCTCCGCCTGCGCGTGGCGGATGTCGACCTTGTCATGCAACGCCTTCAGGCCGCTCAGTATCTCGCCGATCTGCTGATACAGGGGATTCATCTCCGAAGTCGGCATGCCGTCGCTCTTCCGTAACGAAATGGGCGCCTAACGCCCTCGTGCTGCAATGCTGTCGAGGGCTCGATGCGCGCCTGGCTAGGCGTGGTCGAACGCGGCGACGCGCGCCTGCAGAGCGGCGAGCGCGGAGCGGATGTCGGCGAGCTCCGCCGATGGATCGGGCGTCGGCGCCGGCATGACCTCCGGCGCCGCCGGCCGGCTCACCGTCCGGCCGTCGCTGAGCCAGCCGGTCGTCACCGCCGGCTCGCCGCTCACGTCTAGCCAGACCATGCCGGGGTGAAACAGCGTGTGGATCGGCTGCTCCGTCGTCACCAGCTCGGCCACCAGCCCGTCCTGCAGGCGTGCAAAGGTCTTCATCTCACCACTCCACGATCACGAGGCCGGGCGCGCCGCTGCCGCCCAGCGCGGTGCCCAGGCCGCCGCCGCCGCCGCCGCCGGGTGCCGCACCTGCGTTCCCGGTCACGTTGCTGCCCGAGGCGCCGACCAGCCCCACACCGCCGCTGCCTATGCCCGAGCCGCCGCCCTGTCCGGAGAGCCACGTGCCGCTGATCACCGCGGCCGCCTGACCGACGCTGCCGTTGATCAGCGTGGCGCCCGTGGCATAGCCCGCACCGGCGCTTCCAGACACGCCGCCGGCGCCGTTCTGCGCACCGTTGCCGCCGGCGCCGCCGCCGCTCGCGGAGGCGATGCTGCTGAAGCTGGAGGTGCCGCCATTGCCGCCCGAGCCGGAGCCGCCCAGGCCGATCGTGACCGGATAGCTCTGCCCGGGTGCGACCGCGAAGAAGCCTTCCACGTAGCCGGCCCCCGCCCCGCCCCCGCCCGCGCCCCCGTTGCCGGTGCCGCCGCCGCCGCCGCCACCCCACACCCGCAGCTTGACGGCGACCACGCCGGCAGGCGCCGTCCAGGAGCCGGCGGAGTTGGTCGTCAGCACCGCCATGTTGCGAGTGCCGGGCGTCAGCGCCGGCAGCTTGTAACGGACGAGCGGGGCTCCCGGCAGCGCTGCGATGCTGGTCGCCGTCACCTGCGTCTGCGCGAAGGCGACGCTGATCACGTAGAGCCCGACCCAACCGTTATCGACGGCCGGCGTCGGCTGCGAGCCGGTCGTGCCGGCCGCGCCCGACTTCAGCTGCAGCTGCACCCGCTGCGTGATCTGCGTGTTCTGCGCCGTGCCCGCATTGCTCGGCCCGCTGAACGGCAATGCCGGGTTGGACGCGTTATAATAGGGCAGCACCACCGGTGTCGTGTCGGCCTCGATCAGGCTTGCCTGAAGCAGGTAGTTGATCGTCTGCCCGGAGACCGTCGGCGCCGTCAGGCTGAACGGCGTGCTGCTGGTGTTGATGCCCACCTTGACCAGCGGGTCCGTCGCGTCCGCCGGCAGCGATCCATACGCATAGGCATCGACCGGCCCGAGCAGCGTGATGCTGCCCGGGCCCACAACCACCTGCAGGGAGGCGGGGCTGGTCGGCAGGCAAGCCAGCCCGTCGACGACGGTGCTGCTGCCCAGCGTCGCCTGCGCCAGGTAGCCGAGCGCGATCATCGTGTTGCGCTGAATGTTCAGCAGGTCCGTGTCGAGCGGAATGCTGCCTGGATAGACGATCTGCCTGTCCACTTGCGAAATCCCTTTATGTGTAAGATCGGCCGGCTCGCCGGGCGCAGAGCCTCAGTTGCTGATCGCGGTCCAGCAGATCGTCGCTGCCGGCATCACCGAGGCGGCAGCCGCGTAGATGTCGGCGTCGCTCACCGGCGTCGGCACCATCGACAGCGACGCGTATTCGCGCGGGCCGCCGGTGTTGTAGCCGCCGACGGCCGCGATCCCGGCGCCGTGCGGGCGAAATGCCGTCACGAACACCTGGAAGGGCAGGGCCAGCGAGCCCCAGCCGCCGGCCACGCCATAGCCCAGACCGCCCGTCGAGTAGCCGCCGGTGTCGCCGCTGCGCGCCGGCTCGAAGATCACCGGCGCCCGCCCGGTCAGCTCGGTCAGGATCGTCTCGAGCCCGGCGCGCGTGCCGCGCTCGCGAAATAGCTCCTGCTGTATCCGCAACCGAAACGGATCGTCGAGCTCGGTGGGCCGCCGCGGCAGCAGGGCGCCGAAGAAGTCGGCGCTGATCATGTCGAGGAAGCTGCCGCTCGCGGTCGCAATCCTCGCCTGAGCGACCACCATCTGCAGCAGGCTGTAGAGGATCGCCCAGCCCGTCGCGAGGCCCGTCAGCAAGCTGTCCAGAACCGGCGTCGTGTCGCCGAACCAGCGCTGCGGCAGCACTGCGCGAAGCCGGCTCAGCATGTCGTCCGCGTCGCCGGTCATCTCAGTTCACCACCACCGAGACCGATTGCGTGACCGCATCGTCGGCGCAGACGAGGTCAACCGCCACGCCGTTGATCAGCACGTCCGAGACGCTGACGACGGCCGCGTCCGCGCCGTGCACCAGGCTGATCACCCGCGAGATCGCCAGCGTCGGCCCGATCGGCAGCGCGTTCACGTAGCTGGCGATCGCCTGGATCGCCTCGGCCGCAACCGTGGGCTTGCTCGTCCCCGCCCTCACCTCGAGCGACAGCGACACGGTCACGCCGATCACCACCGGCGGCTGCACGGCATAGGTCGAGCCGACCGGCCGCACCGCCTCGATCGCCTCCTGCACCGCGGTCAGCAGCGCCGCCGAAGGCGAGCCCGAACCGTCGTCGACGGTGACGATGAAGTGCCCGATATTGGTCGAGCCATTGGCGTTCACGTTCTCCTCGATCAGCCAGCGCAAGCCCTGCTGCACCGAGGCGATGGCGCTTGCGACCGCCGTCAGCGTCGCCCGCGACCGGCTGTTGATGTCGTTGACGAACCGCAGCCGCAGCGCCGCGTCGCTCTCCGCATCCAGGCCGCCCAGCGTCGCCGCCGCATTGATCACCGTATCGACACCAGGGATCGCGCTTGCCAGCTGAGTGATCGCACCCGCCTGCACATTGCCCGCGCTGCCGGCGGTCAGCGCGCTCACCGGCACGTCCACGCTCGCGTTGTTAGCGCCGATCTGGTAGCCGCCCGCGCTCGCAACCCAGGCGGCGTTGGCGGTGTCGGCCTGCACGACGAAGCTCTGGGAGGCGTCCGTCGTGCGCACCAGCGTGCCGCTCGGCACGATCGCGGCAAGGCCGGTCGTGTAGCGGCTGAACGTTACGATGCCGTTCGCAGGCACCCCCGGCAGCCGAACCAGCGCGAAGTCGCCAACCCAGCTGTCGAGGTCCGCGCCGTTGCTGGTCGCCGCCCGTGTCATAGACAGCACCTGCAGGATCAGCCACTGCAGCCACAGCCCGATCGAGGCGGACGCCTCGAGCACCGCCCGCAGCACGCTGCCGACGGTCAGGTCGACGAGCGTCTGGCTGGTTCCCTGCACGCCCGCGGCCATGTTCTGGACCAGGGTTGCGAAGTTCTGCAGCGGCAGGATCATGTTCTCTCCAGGGGGTCAAAGGCAAGGCAAGGGGCTTTGCCCCTTGACCCCACCAGAGGCGGTGGCCTCTGGACTCAATCGATCAAAAACTTAGCCGCTCACCGAGAACGACAGGATCTGCGTCGAGCCGGTGTCCGCATCGACGTAGCGGACGTCGACATAGACGCTGCCGTCGCTGGAGCCGGCGACCGAGATCACCGGCTCCGGCGTCTGCGCCACCGTGCTCTCGAGCAGGACCTGGCTGCGGATCACCGACTGGATCATCGACGCATTGACCGGCTGCCCAACGAACTGCCCAAGCCCGGCGCCATAACTCGGCTGCCAGATGTAGTCGCCAGGATTGGTCAGCAGCCGCCGCAGCACCCGTTGCTGGCTGAGCCCGGTGCTCGTCGCAAGCGCCAGGTCCCCGGTCGCGCTCACCGTGAGGTCCTGCCCCCAGAGCAGCGAAACATCCTGCATGAGGCTCGATCCTTTGCTTAGTCCTGCGGGGTCGGCGCCGACGTCGTGCCGTCCCGCGAGTCGACATGTGTGTGCTGATCGTAATGACCGCGCAGCCGCGCCAGCGAGCCGGCCCCGTCATAGACGTTGCCGCTCACGTGCAGGTCGCCGGTATGCGTCCAGCTCGGCGCCGTGCTCGCGATCGAGCCGTCATTATGCAGCTTGATCGCGCTGCCGCTCTTATGCAGCAGCCACAGCTCGCCAACCGGCGCTCCGGGCGAGGCGTCGCTCGCCGACCAGGCACGTCCTATGATGACGCCCTGCTCGCCATCGCCCTCCTGCCACAGCACCAGCACCTGGTCGCCCGGCGCCGGCGGGCAGGCGATGCCCCATCCAGCCCCCACCCAAGGCGAAAGCACCGGCAACCAACCGCTGAGCACGCCCTCCGGCTGGATCGTGACCTGGGCGGTGAAGTTCACCGGGTCGACCGAGCTGACCACGGCAAATCGCGGCTGCCCGGCGCGCTGGTCCATCTGCCCGGCATGCGACTTCATGATGTTGATGAAGTCATCCATCACCGTGCCCCCCCGACGTCGAAGAAAGGGCAGGGGCTTTGCCCCTGCACCCCATTAAAGGCGACGCCCTTAAAATCCATTCCTTTGTCCGTGTATCCACGGCGAGAATGATGCCTCAGGCAGCGAAATCGACTGGCTTCGCCAAGCAAGAAAGCGCCCGGCCATATCCCAAACGAATGCGGGTCTGGGGCCGCGAGCCCCAGCGGGTCCAGGGCAGAGCCCTGGCCTTCCTTCCCGACGATTCGCTAAGCCAACGTCTTCGCCCGCACCGTCTGAACAAACCCGCCCCGCTCGCTCAACCGTCGGGTCACGGAGGCAATCTCGTACGTGCCGTCAAAGTCGGTGCCGGTGTTGAACAGCGTCACCGGCGCCCGCGGCGCCAGCGCGAGCTCGCCCGGCATCGTGATGTCGACGTTGCGCTCGTGCTGCGATAGCTCGGCAAGGATCTGCTGGGCGCGCGCCAGCGCGTCGGCCGGCGTGAGGTTCGGCATCACATAGACATAGGTCAGCGCCGGCTGCCCGCTGCCCGAGGCCGCGCTCTGCTGCGCCGTTTCGGTGAAGGCCTGCTTCTGCCGTGAATTCCAGCTCTTGACGACCACGCTGATGTCGCGCGCCAGCGTCAGCGCGCGTGACAGCCGAAGGTCGATGCAGTCGGACGGCGACAGCGACACGCCGATGGTACTGCCGATCGACACCGGATTGAAATACAGCGTCGAGCCTTGCACCCACACCTCGAAGCCCTCGCGCTGTGCGAGGTAGATCAGCAGGTCCCACTCCGTCGTCGCCCGTGCGAACTGCCCGAGCGTGATCGAGCTGTGCTCCGACTGATAGTAGCGCCCAACCGGCACGCTGGTCGGCGTCACGTTGGCCGACAGCCCGTGCCGTCCGGCCAGCAACGTCGCGATCTCGCTCGACGTCTGGTTGATGAACGCCTCCTGCGTGCGCGCCTCGATCAGGCTTGCGGTGAGGTCCCGTCCCTCAAGCTCCACCTCGTGCCGGATGGGGTCGATGTCGAGCCGGTCGACATTGCCTTGCACCAGGCTGACCCAGCCCGAGCCGAGCGACAGCCGCAGCTCGATCGCCATCGGCGCCTGTGCCCACAGGCTCGCGGCATTGGCCGAGAGCGCCACCCGCAGCCGAAATCGATCGGCCGCGTAATGCCCGACGCTGCTCACCTCGGCGTCGATCACGCCGGCCAGAGCAACCCCGTTCAGCAACGCATCGAGGCGCGGCGCGCGGACGCTACTGGCTGCCAACGCCGCCGCCCGCATTGGCATCGACGTCCGGCAGGCTCAGCGTCACCAGCCCGCTCAGCATCGGGTCGGACAGCCCGTTCAGCTCGGCGATACGGTTCCACTGCGTCGCGTCGCCCAGCTCGGCCGATGCCAGCTGGAACAGGTTGCCGCCGGTCAAGGTGATCGTGCGCATCTAGCTGCTCGCATTGGCAAGGTTGACGGCGGAGCGCCCGACATAGCCGCGTGCGGCGGTGAGCTGGGCCAGCTGTCCCGCCCCGGCGACCGCGCTCGGCACGTCG
Source organism: Acetobacteraceae bacterium (assembly GCA_963692975.2). Lineage (GTDB taxonomy): Bacteria > Pseudomonadota > Alphaproteobacteria > Acetobacterales > Acetobacteraceae > CAXMMR01. The sequence continues at coordinate 55,844 of CAXMMR010000011.1, forward strand.
TTCGCCGCGGTGATCGAGCCGGCGGCGGCGATCTGCGTGTCGATGCTCGTGGACGCGCTCGCCAGCGCAACCGTCGCGGCCCCGTAGCTTGCCGTGCCCTGCGTCGTCGCGCCGCTCGCGCCGAGCATCGTCTGCAGCGACGAGACGTCGAAATATCCCGCCGCACTCGTCAGGTCCTGGCCGATCGCGGTGGCAACCGTCGCCGCAACCTCCGCGACCACAATCGTCGCGTCGAGCACCACCGTGCAGGAGATCCGATACGGGATCCACCAGGGATTACTGTAATCGAGCTCCAGGTCGCTGATCAGCACCGTGTAGAAAAACGCGTCCCAGCTCAACGGCAGCGGCAGCCCGCCAATGCGCAGCACGTCCAGCAGCCGCGCCCGCTCGCCCGCGTCCGGCCCGCTGAACACGCCCTCCCAGCGCAGCTGCGCATCGTCCGGCCCCATCGCGTCGATCACGCGCGCGCCGCCCGGCAGGCGGTGCACGGCGAGCACCTGCTTGCCGCCGAAACGAATGCGCGGCGGCACCTCGAAGCCGTCAAAGGCAACCGGCCCCAGAACCAGCTGGATGTCGGCCATCATGCCACCGTCGCGCCCGGCCAGGCCGGGCTCCGGCTGGGGTCAAAGCCGGTCGGCCCGTTCGGCGGCCGTCCGGCATCACGGGTCATCCGGTCCGACATCCAACGTCCCACCTTCTGTCCGTCGAGGATCACGTCCCCGCTGATCGTCGGCTGCTCGCGCGGCGAGGCAGTCGGTGCCGCCGGCGCGTAGGCGGCAGGCATCGGCGCCGCCATCGCCTGGTGGCGCGGGTCGCGCCGTGGCGCCTCATCGAGCGGCGCGGCGGGCCTGCGCGCGCCACCGTCGCCGCGCCTTGCCGGCAGAGGCGACCACCGCTCCGGCTCGGACACGCCCTCCCCCGGCCAGGTGGGCGGCGTGCCGGCCTGCTGGACCGCCATGCGCTCTGCGTCCACCGGCCGCGACGGCATGGCCGCGCGTCCGATCGCCGCAAGCTCCGGCATGCGCGGCACGTCCCTCTGGGTCACGCGCTCGACGGCCGGCACAGGCGCGGCCGAGCGTGTCGGCGGCGGCACTGGCACTGGCCCTGGCGCCGACGTCACCGCCGCCGCAATCACGATCGGCGCCCCCGGAAACGCCGAAGAGGCCTTGCTTGAGGGCATTGGCGCAGTCGGCGCGGCCGGTCCGGCCGCGCCTCCGGTGGAGAGCGGCGCCGGCGCGATCGGCGCATCCGTCGGCATTGCCAAGGACGGGCTCGATGATGCCGGCGCGATCGGCGCCGCTGGCGTCGCCGCCATGGCGCTGGCTGGCCTCGCCCGCTCGACCTCAGCGATCACCGGCGCCGCGGCGGCTGCGGCTGGCGCGGCGACGTCGTCATGCCGCGCCGGCTCCGCCGACGGCGCTGCGGGCGCAGCCACGAGCAGCGGGAAGGCAACCGGCGTCACCGTCGCCGCCCTGCTCCCGGGCTCGACCTCCGTCGCAGCATCGCGCGTGACCGCCGCCGGCGTGATTGCCGACGGCGCCACCGGAGCCGCCGCCGCGACGCTCGCCGGCTGCGGTCGCTCGGCGGCCGCCACGGCCGGCGCCTCCGCTGGCGCCTCGGCCTGCGGCTTCGGCCGCACCGCCACCCGAGGCGCCGGCGCCGCCGTCAACCCCGCTGCGCGTCGCACATCCGCATCCGCATCCGCAAGCCCGATCGAGGCAATCGCGCGCAGCTGCGCGAGCCCGGCCGCGCTCTGCGCGATCGCCTGGTCAAGCCGCAGCAGGTCGCGCTGTATCGCGGCGACGCCGACAGAAACGCCGTCGTCCAGCGCCAGCGTGATGCCGACCTCGTAGTCGTCGCTCATCGCAGCAGCTCCGTCACCGCCAGCCCGACGGCGTCGGCGATCGCCCGCCCGTCCGCCGCCACCACCGGCCCCAGCACCGGCCGCGGCGGCACCCGCACGGTGCCGAACTCCTGCGCCCGCGCCGCTTTGTCGGCGCTCAAGACCCTCACTTTGCCGCCATCCGCCTGCACCGAGACGCCGTCCCTGAGCGCCCCGGTCCGCAGCCATGGCGCCTCATGGCCGATTGAGGCGAGCCCTCGCTCCGCAGGCGCCCGCGTCGACAGCGCGGCTCTGATCGTCTCGGCAAGCCGCTCAGCCGCGGCCGAGAGCGTCTGCTGCGCCGTCTGCTCGATCGACAGTCCCGCCAGCGTTGCCGCCAGTTCGCGCGCCGTCCCGCCGATCTTCATTCCGGCTGCTTCCACCTGCGAGTTGTCCAGTCGTATTCGCGGCCGTCGAGCGTGCCGAGCGCGACCACCCAGTCCAGGCGCTCCTCGGGTTCAAGCGAGAACGCCACGTCGAAGGGCACCCCGTTCCGCACCAGATACAAGGTGTCGACCAGATCGGGGTGCCCAACTAGTTTCCCGCCTGCAGCTCCGGCTCCAGCTGCCGCATCGCGGCAGCCGCGGCGGCGATGCCCGCATCGCCCAGCCGCGCCACCAGCGCCTCGAGCTGGGCTTCGCTCACCGGCGGCGGCATCGGCACGCCGTCGACCGAGCACACCGACACCGCCAGCATCGCAATGCCGAGATAGGGCGCGTTGGTGCCGAGATTCGCCCCGATCACCTTGTAGAGCCGCAGCCTGTCCAGCGCGCCAAGCCGGCGCATGACCAGCGAGCGCCCATCGGCGTCGACAACGGCCAGAGTGCTCGCCGCCTGCGCGATGATGCGCGCCGAAGGGCTCGCGGGCGCCGATGATGCGTCGCTCATCAGACGCGCTGCCGGCGCGCGGCGAAGAACTCGAGCTTCTGCTTGACGCTCGCATCGCCCTTCCAGGTGCCGGCACTCGCCAGCTTGAAGACGACGCTGCTGTATTGATAGGTCGACGTCGAGCCGTCCGTTTCGGTCACGTATTGGTAGAGCGTTCCGGGCGCCACCGAGCCGGAGGTGTAGAAGCTCTGCTCGGTCGCGGCGATGAAGTCGTCGACGGCGCTGGTGCCGCGCTCCACCTCGAAGCTGCCCTCCCAGCCCTTCGGCAGTTCGGCCGCGAGCAGCACGCCGTCCAGCCGATCGACCCGGATCGGCGTCGTCAGCTGGTGGCTCTCAAAGCTCGTGACATGGGTGAGGTTGACTTGGCCGGACGCGCCGATAACGACGAGTTGGCAG
>CAXMMR010000012.1:0-60110 GCA_963692975.2 Acetobacteraceae bacterium
GCCGGCGTCGGGCGGTGACGGACGAGAAATCGTAGATCCGGCCACTGACGAGCAACGGCCGAACGGGTCTCCAGCAGGCCGCCGGCATGCGCCTCGACGTCGGCGAAGATGTCGGCCGCGATGTCGTGCCAGCTCCGCAGGTTGGCCTGTGCGCGGCTGTGGGCGGTCGCTGCGGCGAGCGCCTCATCGCTCATCAGCAGCCTTGCGATGGTGTCGGTCCAGCCCTCGACGTCGTCCGGGTCGAGCAAAATGTCGCCGGCCGAGACGACCTCGGGCAGCGACGAGGCGGTCGAGGCGACGGTGAGCTTGCCGTGGCCGGTGGCCTCGGTGACCGGCAGGCCCCAGCCTTCGTAGAAGCTGGGATAGACGGTGAAGGCGGCAGCCCGGTAGAGGTCGGCGAGCTCGAGGTCGGACACCTCGGTGAGGATCAGCAACTGCTCGCGCAGCGCCGCGCTGCGCTCGAGCAGAGCGTTGGCCTCCTCGAACAGCGAGCCGCGCTTGCCGACCAGGACCAGACGGGCCTGGCGCTCGATGGGCAGGCGCTCGGCGAGGCGCAGCCAGACCTGGAACAGCAGGTTGTGGTTCTTGCGGCCCTCCAGCGTGCCGACGCAGAGCACGTAGCGGTTGATGTCGAGGTCGTGGCGCTCGACGATGGCGCTCGGCACCTCGGCGCCGGGCGGCGGATAAAGCGCATTGAGGCGCACCACCGTGGGATCGAGCTGACGGCCGCCGAGCTCTTCGGCCGCACGGATGATGTCGCGGCGCGAGAAGCTGGAATTGACGACGACGTGGTCGGCGGCGGCGATCGCCTCGCGGAACCACAGCCGGAACTCCTCGGTGAGGCCGGCGTCGCAGAGATGCGGTACCACCAGCGGGATCACGTCGTGGATGAACGGCACGTAGCCGGCGCGGAAGGCGAGGCGAAGCTGGCGCACCCGGTAGTGATAGTCCGGCAGCCACCAGGAGGTGCCGAGATTGACCAGCATGTCGCCGGCCTGGGGCAGATACTGGCGGACCGAGAGCAGGCAGCGCATCAGCTCGCGGTGCCAGAGAGAGGGCGGGAGCGACACCTGGAAGGACAGGCCGACCTGGCGCAGCAGGCGGTCGGGCTCCAGCACCTGCCACCAGCCGGCATCGGGGTCAAAGAACACCACGATCACCTGGCCGGCGACGGCGGCTAGCGGGCGGCCGGAGAAGACTTGGCGGACCACCTCGATCTGGACGCGCTGGATGCCGGTCGGGCGGATGCTGTGCTGCCAGTATTGGATCAGGTCGCTGACGTCGAGCACGTGGCGCGCGACGCCGGGCTGGGCAGGCTGGGCGGCGAGCGCGTCCTGCTCGGCGCGCTCGGCGGCGCGCCGCATCTCGGTGTCCGGGTCGGGGGCGAAGGCGCCGCCGGCATTGGCGTGCCGGGTGGTGAAACGCCGCTCGGTGAGGCTGCGGCTGGCGAGGTCGAGCACGGTTTCGAACAGCGGCAGGCCGCGGACGTGGAACCAGTAATCCTGCTCGAATACGAGATCGAGCGTCACCTGCAGGCGGGTGACGCCGGCGGGCAGGCGCGGGATCTCGACACCGAAGCCGATCCAGGCGAGGGGCGGCAGCTCGGCGGCGCCGAGTGCGGCACGGTTTTCGATCAGAAAGCGGCCATCGGCCTCGTCATGCAGGCGGAAGCCGAGATTGAGCGCGCCGAACTCGGTGCCGCCCAGCGCCACCGGCACGTCGGCGAAGCCGCGCAGGCGCCCGATGAGCACCAGGTGACCGCCATCCTCCGGCCCGTCGCGCACGCCGTCCAGCAGGATCTCGTAGTCGAACATGCAGACCGATTACGAGGCGCGAACGCGACCGACAACGGCACGGCGGTTCGAACGGTTGATCATGCAACGGAGTATAGCACAAAATTGCGACGCTTTGTTGATCGGCAGGAGACTGGCGACGCAGGGCAGCCGGCGGGCCCACGCCGAACCGATCGGGGGAAACGCGGGTTGCCGGAGGATCGGCGCTTGGCTAACGCTGAGGCAGGACAGGATTGCTGATGCTGATGCGGGTGGTGCTTCGCTGGGTCGTGCTCATGGGCTTCGCGTTGCTGTCGGCCTGCGCGATGACGCCGCCGGCGGCGGTGCTAAGCGCCGATGATCAGGTCGCGCTGGCGCAGATCTCGGCCTATCTCGATGGGCTGCAGCGCTTTCAGGCCTCCTTCAGCCAGACGGGTGCGCAAGGCGAGGCGAGCGGCTTCGTTTGGGTCGACCGGCCGGGCCGCGAGTTGCGGGTGGAGTACGGCCGGCCCGGACCGCGGACGATCCTGGCGGCGGGCGGCCGGCTGCTGGTCGCTGACCACCTCAACGGCGCCACGACGACGCTGCCGGTGGCGCGCACGCCGCTCGACATCCTGCTCGCCGCGCACATCCCGTTCTCGGGTCCGGTGCTGGTGAGCGGGCTGGTGCGCCAGCCCGGCAGCTTGCAGCTCAGCCTGGTGAAGGCCAGCGCGCCGGGTCAGGGCACGCTGACGCTGCGCTTCAGCGACCAGCCGCTGGCGCTAGCCGGCGTGACGATCAGGGATCGCAGCGACCAGTTGACGGTGTTGGATCTGCACGATCTGAGGCGCGATCCGGATTTCGGGCCTGGACGGTTCAGCTATACGCGAAAGTGAGGAAGGGTTTTTTTGAAAGAAAGAACCAAAAACCTTCTGTCAATGAAGACCAAGGTGACCGCTGCAATAACCTAAACGATAGAAGTTTTTTGCTTCTTTTCAAAAAAGAAGCCCTTCCTTCCTGCCTGTTCACTGGAGCGTCATGGCGGCCTTTTGGCAGGCGAGCGTCGCGCGGTTTTTGCTCACCGCGCCCGACGTCATCGTCGCGGCGCTGGCCCTTGCGCAGCAGCGGCATTTCCGCACCGGGGAGGCGAGCCAAATTCGGGCTTGGGAGGAAACGCTCGCCTTGCTGCGCTCATCCCTGGCGCCGCTGGCGGCGGCGGGCGCGTGGCAGTTGCTGCTTGAATACCCGCTGCTACGGCTGGGGCGTCGCGCTGACGCGATCATCCTCACCGACCGTGCCGTGCTGGTGATCGAGATCAAGGCTGGGTTGTCGGCGGGATTTAGCCGCGACGGGCGCGAGCAGGTGGAGGACTATGCGCTCGACCTGCAGGATTTTCATGCCGGCAGCCGCGGGTTGCCGATCGTGCCGATCTTAGTTGCGCTCGACGCTGCGCTGCCGGCGAGCGTGCGGCCGCTGCCGCTCGCCGGCGTGCTGCCGGTGCAGCAGGCGACGCGGGCGGACCTGGGAAGGCTGTTGGCCGAGCTGACGCTGAGCTTCCCACCGCTGGCGGCGCCGCTTGATGCGGCGCACTGGATCGCGGCGCCGTATCGGCCGGTGCCGACGCTGATCGAGGCGGCGCGCATGGTCTATAGCCGGCATGGGGTTGCCGAGATCGCCGCCGCACGGGCCGACGCGGACAGCCTCGGTCGCACCTCGAACGCGATTGCCGCGGTGATTGCGCAGGCGCGGGCGGAGCGGACGCCGCATATTGCCTTCGTGACCGGGATACCGGGAGCGGGCAAGACGTTGTGCGGACTGAATGCCGCGTTCAGCGACGGGGCGACTTTCCTGACCGGTAATCCCTCGCTGGTGCACGTATTGCGCGAGGCGCTGGCACGCGACGTGATCAGCCAGGGATCATCCGGCCGCAACGCGCGACATCGCATGCAGGGGGTGATCCAGGCGCTGCCGCTGTTTCGCGACAGCTACCTGGCGACGAGCGACGTGCCGGCCGAGCACGTGGTGGTCATCGACGAGGCGCAACGGAGCTGGAACGCCGAGCACGCGATCCGCAAGTCGCGCGACCGTACGGTTCGGCTGACCGACTCCGAACCCGGCCACCTGCTCGACATCCTGGCTCGGCATGGTCGCGAACCGGGCGGCTGGTGCGCGATGATTTGCCTGGTGGGCGGCGGGCAGGAGATCCACGACGGTGAGGGCGGGCTGGCGGCGTGGGGCGCGGCACTCAGGCGAAGACCGGAGTGGCGGGTGCATGCGGCGCCGGACCTTGCGGACGAGCCGGATCCGCGGCGGCGCTTGGGTGCGTTGGAGCGGCTCGAGCTTGACCCGGCGCTGCACCTGACGACGCCGATGCGGGCGATCCGAAATGGTGCGGTCCCGAGCTGGGTCGACGCGGTGCTGGAGGGTGACGCCGAGCGGGCGCGGGAGATCGCCGACGAGGCAGGCGGCGTGCCGTTCGTGCTGTGCCGGGAGCTGTCGACCACGCGGGCCATGCTGCGCGAGCTGGCGCGTGGCACACGGCGGTGCGGCTTGCTGGCGAGCTCCGGCGCACGGCGGCTGCGGGCCGAGGGGTTGGGCGCCGAGCTGCCGCATATGGACCCGGGCGCGGTCGCGCGCTGGTTCCTCGACCGGTTTCCACCGGATGTTCGCGCGTCCGATGCGCTCGAGCTGGTGGCGACGGAGTTCTCGTGCCAGGGCTTGGAGCTCGACGTGGCCGGGCTGTGCTGGGACGGCGACATGATCCGCCTGCCCGACGTGACCGCCTGGCAGGCGCGACGCTTTGTCGGCACGCAGTGGCAGGTGATGCGCGGCCAGGAGGCGATCGCTAACCAGCGCAACACCTATCGCGTGCTGCTGACACGCGCCCGCTACGAGACGGTGCTGTTCGTTCCACGTGGCGATGCAGGCGACCGGACGCGCGGACCCGCCGTGCTCGATGCCGTGGCTGCCTTCCTGCTCCGGTGTGGTGCGCAGCCGGCTTGATCTTGCGGCAAAGGGGTGCGCAGGGTCAGCGCAACCTGCGCGGGTGGTGCATGAGGCGGTTTATCCTGCTGTGTCTTGTTGTCGTCCTGCCGGCGGCGGCGCCGATCAAGGTCGCGACCTGGAATCTCGACTGGCTGACGGCGCGCAGCCATGACGTGGCTGATTTGCCGGCCGACGTGAGCGTGCGGGCGGAGGGCGACTTCGCGATGCTGCGGGGCTACGCGCAGGCGCTGGATGCCGACATCGTCGGGCTGCAGGAGGTCGATGGCGCCGGCGCGGCGGGCAAGCTGTTCAATCCGGAGGTCTATCAATTCGCCTTCATTGACGAGGCGGTGACGCAGCAGGTCGGGATCGCGGTGCGGCGCGGCATCACGCTCACGCGCAATCCGGACCTGACGGGGCTCGACACCACGCCGGAGGCTAAGCGCCGGCTGCGCAACGGGCTGGACGTGACGCTCGGTTTGCCTGACGGGCAGCGGCTGCGGGTATTGGTCGTGCATCTCAAGACGGGCTGCTGGGCCGACGCGCTGGAGAGCCGCAAGCGCGCGTGCCAGACGCTGGCCGAGCAGGTGCCGGTGGTGGCCGATTGGGTCGCGCATCGGCAGGCCGAGGGCGCACCCTACCTGGTCATGGGCGACTTCAACCGCCGGATGGACCTTCCGAACGATGAGGTGCTTGGCGCGTTTGATGCCGCGGCGCCGCTCACCCTGGTCACGGCCGGACAGGCGAGCCCCTGCTGGGGCGGCGAGGATTTCATCGATCACCTGCTGCTCGGCGGCGCGGCGCGCGGCTGGCTGCAACCGGGCAGCCTGCGGGTGCTGACCTATCAGCAGACGGGCGACTACAAGGATCGGCTGTCGGACCATTGCCCGGTGTCGGTGCGGCTTGATCCGCCTTGAGGAAAAGCGGTTCTTTTTTGAAAAAAAGAACCAAAAAACTTTTCTCCGCTGAGAGCACCCGCGCGCGAGATAGGCGCTAATAGACAGCAGTTCTTGCTTCTTTCTTTCAAGAAAGAGGGCCTTCCCTCCTCTGGAGACCTCAGAATGATCATCCTCGTCACCGGCGCCTCGGCAGGCTTCGGCGCGGCGATCGCCCGGCGTTTTGTCGCCGACGGCCACCGCGTCGTCGCGGCGGCGCGCCGGGTGGAGAAACTCGGGGCGCTGCGCGACGAGTTGGGGGCGGCGCTGCTGCCGCTGGCGCTCGACGTGACGGAGGCGGCGGCGGTGGCCGCCCTGCCAGGCGCGCTGCCGGCGGAGTGGCGCGAGGTCGATGTGCTGGTGAACAATGCCGGCCTGGCGCTTGGATTGTCGCCGGCCTGGCAGGCGGAGACGGCCGACTGGGAGCGGATGATCGCGACCAACGTCACCGGCCTCGCCTTGCTGACGCGGGCGCTGCTACCCGGGATGGTGGCGCGCGACCGCGGGCATGTGGTGAACCTGTCCTCGGTGGCTGCGACCTACCCGTATCCAGGCGGGCACGTCTATGGCGCGACCAAGGCGTTCGTGGCGCAGTTCACGCTGAACCTGAAGGCTGACCTGGTCGGCAGCAATGTGCGCGTCACCAGCATCGAGCCGGGGTTGTGCGGCGGCACCGAGTTCAGCCAGACGCGGTTCGGTGGCGACGTCCAGCGGGCGGCGGCGGTCTACCAGGGCACCGAGCCGCTGAGTGCTGCGGACATCGCCGAGGCGGTGGCCTGGGTGACGGGGCTGCCGGCGCACATGAACGTCAACCGCATCGAGCTAATGCCGACCTGCCAGGCCTCCGGCCCGTTTGCGATCAAGCGGCAGGCGTGAGCAAGCCGGTTCCGCTCAAGCCCTACCGGATCACCGACGGCGCCGGCTTCCGGCTGCGCAACCACGATCCGGCCGACCGGCGGGGCGTGGATGCGGCGGCCGGCGAGGCGCTGCTGGCGTCGGGCATCGAGCGGCTGGCGGCGCTGCAGAGCAAGCTGTTCGTCGAGGGGCGGCATGCGCTGCTGGTCGTGCTGCAGGCGATGGACGCGGCGGGCAAGGACGGCACGATCAAGCACGTGATGACGGGGGTGAACCCGCAGGGCGTGCAGGTGACGGCCTTCAAGTCGCCCGGGCCCGACTCGTTGGCGCACGACTTTCTATGGCGGGTGCATGCGGCGGCGCCGCGGCGGGGCATGATCGGCATCTTCAATCGAAGCCATTACGAGGAGGTGCTGATCTGCCGGGTGCATCCCGAGATGCTGGAGGCGCAGCATCTGCCCGACGGCAGCGGCTCTGCGGCATTCTGGCGACAGCGCCTCGGCGACATCGCCAATTTCGAGGCCTATCTGGGGCGACAGGGCACGACGATCGTCAAGGTGTTCCTGCATCTCTCCAACGCCGAGCAGCGGCGGCGCTTCCTGGCCAGGCTGGAGACGCCGAAGAAGCTGTGGAAGTTCAGCGCCGCGGATCTGCGCGAGCGCGAGCGCTGGGACGACTACCAGGACGCCTACGAGGCCGCGATCGCGGCGACGGCGAGCAAGCAGGCGCCATGGTACGTCGTGCCGGCCGACCACAAATGGTATGCCCACCTGGTCGTCGTCGAGGCGCTGATCCATGCGTTGGAGCGGCTCGACATGCGAGTGCCGGAGCTGTCGGCCGAGGAGACGTCGCGTCTCGCCGACGCCCGCAAGATTCTTGAGTCATCCGATTGATCATCAAAGGAAGCGCTTCTTTTTTGAAAAAAAGAAGCAAAAAACTTTTCTTCGGTTATACCCGGACCTAACGAGAGAAGGTTTTTTGGTCCTTTTTTTCAAAAAAGGACTACTTGCTTTCGCTGCTGGCTGATCTACTCAGGGCTGAGGCCATGTCCGACCCGTTCGTCTCATACGCCCAGAACTTCGAGGACGTCATGCTGTGGCGCGCGCTTGGGCGCGAGCCGGACGGCACGGTGCGGCGCCGGCCGGGCACCTGGATCGACGTCGGCGCCTGGGACCCGGTGCTGGACAACGTAACCCAGGCGTTCCACCTGCGCGGCTGGCGCGGCCTCAACATCGAGCCGAGCCCGGAGTATTTCCCGCGTCTGGCCCGCGCCCGGCCGGGCGACGTCAACATCCAAGCGGCAGCCGGCGACGCCGAGGGCAGCCTCACCTTCTGGGCCTACCCGGCCAGCGGCCTGTCGACGGGCGACGCGGCGACGGCGGCGCAGCACTCGGCGGACGGGCTCGATGCGGTGGCCTTCGAGGTGCCGGTGCATCGGGTCGAGCGGCTGGCGGCGGAGCACGGGCTGGGGCCGATCGACTTTCTCAAGGTCGACGTCGAGGGCATGGAGCGGGCGGTGCTCGCCGGCGCCGATTTGCCGCGGCTGCGGCCACGCATCGTGCTGATCGAGGCGACCAAGCCGAACAGCCAGGTGCAGACCCATGCCGAGTGGGAGGACGTGCTCGCCGCCGGCGGCTACGAGGAAGTGTATTTTGACGGCTTGAACCGCTTCTACGTGCTGGCCGAGGAGCATGCGGAGCTGGCGCCGGCGTTCGCCGCGCCGCCCAACGTGTTCGATCGCTTCGTCCGCGCCGATGACGAGCCGCGCCGCCAGGCATTGGAGGCCGCGCGCCGGGTGGCGGAGGCGGAGAGCGCGGTGGATCGCGGGATGCTGGTCGCCGAGCGCGAGGTGGGCCGCGCCGAGCGGCGCGCGGAGCGGGCGCTGGAGGCGGCCGAGCGGGCGCGGCGCGAGCGTGACGCGGCGCTCAGCCGGGCCGAGCAGCAGATGGCGGCGGCGGCGGCGCACACTGCGCACCTGCAGGGCCTGCTCACCCGCACCTACAAAAGCACGTCGTGGCGTCTGTCGCGGCCGGTGCGCACGCTCGCGGGGGCGGTGCAGCGAGGGCGCGGCGACACGCTGGAGCTGACGCTGCAGGACGCACTGGCGGAGCCGCCGCGGCCGGCACGGCCACCGATCCTTGGAATCGCGCGCGCCGATACGCGTGCGCAAGCGGCGCTGCGGCGGCTGCGGCACGAGGCGGAGTGAAAGGAGCCAAGCGCTTCTTTTTTGAAAAAAAGAAGCAAAAAACTTATATTCGCGTTGCTGCTTGCCGGGCGGGCCGAGCCGCTTCTCGGACAAGAGTTTTTTGGTTCTTTTTTTCAAAAAAGAACCGCTTGCTTGCCGCATGCGACTGATTATCGACGGGCAAGGCGTGCAGAGCCTCAGCCGCAATCGCGGCATCGGCCGCTATTGCCGCAGCCTGGTGCAGGCGATGGCGGCCGAGCCGTACGGGCATGACATCGTTCTGGTGCTGAACGCGGGATTTGTTGAGACTCTGCACGAGTGTCGCGAGGCCATGGCCGGAGTGCTGGCGCCGGACGCAATCCGGCTGTGGCAGGGGCCGGGCCGGCAGGCGGCCGGCGAGCCGGCCAATGACGGCCGGCGACGTGCGGCCGAGCATGTTCGCGCCAGCCTGCTGCAGTCGCTTGATGCCGACCTGCTACTGGTTGGCAGCCTGTTCGAGGGGTTGGCGGACGACGCGGTGACCGGGGTGCCGCCCGGCGTCGTGCTGCCGCCGACGGTGGCGATCTGTTACGACCTGATCCCGCTGATGCGGCCGGGGAGTTACCTGCCGAGCGCACGGGCGCGGCGCTGGTATTATCACCGGCTATCGCAGATGCGGCGCGCCGCCGGGGTGATGGCGATCTCGGACTCGGCGCGGCGCGAGGCGAGCGAGCAGCTCGGCCTGTCTGAGGAGCTCGTGCGCAACATCCAGGCCGGGGTGGCGCCGCAGTTCCGTCCCGCGCGGCCCGGCGACGAGGCGCCCGAGGCGCTGCTTGCACGCTACGGCCTGCCGGCCGGAGCGATCCTATGCGTCGGCGCGCTCGAGGCGCGCAAGAATCTCGACGGGCTGATCCGCGCCTATGCGCTGCTGCCCGAGCCGCTGCGCCGCGCCCACCCGCTGGTGGCGACGGGTTGGAACGATGCGGGCCAGGTGCAGGCGCTGCGCGGGCTGGCGCTAGAGCTCGGCCTTGATCGGCAGGCGCTGCGGCTGCTCACCGACTTCGTGCCGGAGCAGGACCTGCCGGGCCTGTATCGCGCCGCCGCGCTCGCGGTCTGCCCGTCGCTGCATGAGGGGTTCGGCTTGTCGGCGGCCGAGGCAATGGCGTGCGGCGTCGCCGTGCTCGGCAGCAATACGACCAGCCTGCCGGAGGTGATCGGCACGCCCTCGGCGCTGTTCGATCCGACGGACCCGGCCGACATCGCGCGCCGGCTGGAGGCGGTGCTGCGCGACGAGGCGGCGCGGGCGGCACTGGCGGCGGCGGGGCTTGAGCGCAGCCGGCGGTTCACCTGGCCGGAGACTGGGCGGCGCGCCTGGCGGGCGCTGGAGACGATCGAAGCGCACGTGCGGGCAAACAGACAGCCGCGCGTGCGTCCTGGCGAGCGCCGACTGCGCCTAGCCGTCATTATGCCGCTCGCGCTTGGCCATGCGCTGGCGGGCGCGGTGCTGTATGGCCTGGCCGCATCATACCGGATCGACATCCTCAGCGAGGACGAGCCGGCAGCGGAACCCTGGCTCGCCGCCGACGCCGGACTGGCCGACATCGAGGTCGGCGGGCTCGATCGCCTGGCGACGACGCGGTTCGACCGCGTGCTCTACTGCCCGGGCGACGAGCCGCGGGCGACGCTGCGGACATTGCAGCTGCTTGACGCGCATCCCGGCGTGGTGCTGCTCGGCGAGCGAGCGTTAAACGCGCTGCTGGGCGAGGTGCTGGGCGGCAGCGGCGAGGCGGTGCGGCAGGATGTCCTGGTCGAGCTGCACGGCTGGCAGGCGGCGCTGGCGGCGCATGCCGCGGCGGCGGCGCTGGTGCGCTATCCTGGCGACGAGGCCTTGGCGCGGCGCGCTGTCGGCGTGCTTGCGGTGGGCGAGACGAGGCCGCACGAGGCTGGGCTCACGCGGCTACGGCGCCTCGATACGCTGGCGGCGGAGCCGTGTACGGGTCGCGGTCGAGGATGCCTATGCGGGAGGCGAGGTCGCCGGCTACGAGGCGTGCCTGGCGGCGCTGAGCGAGGCCGGGCTCGCGGCCTCCGAGCTCGCGCCGGCCGCAGCGGCGGCCAGCGCGACGTATCGGCTGCGGCCGCAGCGCCGCGCCTTGCTGCTTGACGTCAGCGGCGTGGCGACGCTGGACGCCGACCCGATCGTCGGCCGGGCTGCGGGCGAGATGCTGCGGGCGCTGTGCCAGCTTGCCGGGGAGATCCGTGTCGAGCCGGTCAGGCTTGCTGAAGGCTCGGAGCTCGGTGGCGCCGGCGATGCGCTCGGGAAGGCGTCAGAGGGATCCGAGCCGGTGGGTGCGCTGCTGCTGGCGCATGGATATGCCGCCCGCACCCTTGGTCTGCCGGCGCCGAACGGGGCGGACCGGCTGCTTGAGGTGGCTGCCGGCGACGTTCTGGTGGAGCTAGCCCCCGGCGTGGCGAACGCCGCGCGGCTTGAGCGGATGCTGGGCGTGCTGCATGCGGCAGGAGCGAGCGGGTTCGTCCTGCTGAGGGATTTGGCGACGCCGACGCCCGAGCTTGCGGCTTGGCTCGAGGTGGTGATCGACCGGGCGGACGGCGTGCTATGCGCATCGCATGATGTGGAACGGCAGCTAGATACTCTGTTGCGGAGCGCACGTCCAAGGCGACGTGCACGGGCGTTGCGCATCGCGCTTCTGCCATCAGGTCACGCCGCGTCGGCGTGCCAATTGCTCGAGATCGTCAAAGCGACGGGCTTCGCCCGTTGATACGCCAATCGAATGGGGTCTGGGGCCGCGGGGCCCAGCGGAGCCCAGAGGCAGAGCCTCTGGCCTTCCTTCAAGCGGTGACGGTCACGCCCTTCCAAAACGCCAGCCGGCCGGTGATCTCCTTGGCCGCCGGCTTGGGCTCCGGATAGTACCAGACCGCGTTCTTGTTCAACTGCCCGTCGAGCGCCACCGAGTAGTAATGCGCGGTGCCCTTCCAGGGGCAGATGGAGGTGTGATCGCTGGGCGTCAGCACGCCCGGCGCCACGCTGTCGGCCGGAAAATACGCGTTGCCCTCGACGGTGACGATGTCGTTGCTTTCGGCAATCGTCTTGCCGTTCCACGTGGCCTTCATCGCTGCTGTCTCCCGAAGACGCGAACGCCGCGGGAGAGGTCCCCGCGGCGCCGCGTGATGCTCTGATGGTGGTGGACTACTCCGCCGTTTCCGGCTCGCGCGTCGTGCCGCTCTCGTCGCCGTCATCCTCGACCGGCGTCGAGCGCTGCGCCGCCTCGGTGTAGACGAAGTCGAGCCTGCCTTCCTTGACCGTCACGTTGACCGCGCCGCCCTTGACCAGCTTGCCGAACAGCAGCTCCTCAGCGAGCGCCTTCTTGATGTGGTCCTGGATCACCCGGGCCAGCGGCCGGGCGCCATAGAGCGGATCAAAGCCACGCTCGGCCAACCACTCCTTCGCGCCCGACGACAGCTCGATGGTCACGTTGCGGTCGGCGAGCTGCGCCTCGAGCTGCATGACGAACTTCTCGACCACGCGAGCGACGATCTCGGGCGTGAGGCCGGCGAACGGGATGATCGCGTCCAAACGGTTGCGGAACTCGGGGGTGAACAGGCGCTTGATCGCCTCCTCGTCCTCGCCTTCGCGCGTCGTCCGGCCGAAGCCGATCGCCTCCTTGGCCATGTCCGAAGCGCCGGCGTTCGTCGTCATGATCAGGATGACGTTGCGGAAGTCGACCAGCTTGCCGTTGTGGTCGGTCAGCTTGCCGTGATCCATCACCTGCAGCAGGATGTTGAACAGGTCCTGGTGCGCCTTCTCGATTTCGTCCAGCAGCAGCACGGCGTGCGGATGCTGGTCGATCGCATCGGTTAGCAGGCCGCCCTGGTCGAAGCCGACATAGCCCGGCGGCGCGCCGATCAGC
The DNA here is from genome assembly GCA_963692975.2 of Acetobacteraceae bacterium. Lineage (GTDB taxonomy): Bacteria > Pseudomonadota > Alphaproteobacteria > Acetobacterales > Acetobacteraceae > CAXMMR01. The sequence goes on from CAXMMR010000012.1 coordinate 12,617, forward strand.
CGCGAGATCGAGTGCCGCTCCATGTATTCCGACATGTCGAAGCGGATCAGCTCGATGCCGAGGGTGGAGGCGAGCTGGCGCGCCACCTCGGTCTTGCCGACGCCGGTCGGGCCGGAGAACAGGTAGTTGCCGATCGGCTTCTCCGGCTCGCGCAGGCCGGCGCGCGACAGCTTGATCGCGGCAGACAGCGCCTCGATCGCTCGGTCCTGCCCAAACACCATCGCCTTGAGGTCACGCTCCAGGCTGCGCAGCGTCTCCTTGTCGTCGTTGCTGACCGACTTGGGCGGGATGCGGGCGATCTTGGCGACGATCTCCTCGACGTCGCGCAGCGTCACCGTCTTGCGGCGCTTGCTCTCCGGCAGCAGCATCCGCGACGCGCCGACCTCGTCGATGACGTCGATCGCCTTGTCCGGCAGCTTGCGGTCGTTGATGTATTTCGACGACAGCTCGACCGAGGCGCGGATCGCCTCGTCGGTGTAGCGCACTTTGTGGTGCTTCTCGTAGTTCGACTTCAGGCCGCGCATGATCTTGATCGCGTCCTCGATCGAGGGCTCGTTGACGTCGATCTTCTGGAAGCGGCGAACCAGCGCCCGGTCCTTCTCGAAGTAGTTGCGGAACTCCTTGTAAGTCGTGGAGCCGATGCACTTCATCGAGCCGTTGGCGAGCGCCGGCTTGAGCAGGTTGGAGGCGTCCATCGCGCCGCCGGAGGTCGCACCGGCACCGATCACGGTGTGGATCTCGTCGATGAACAGCACCGCGCCGGGGTGGTTCTCAAGCTCGGTCATCACCGCCTTGAGACGCTCCTCGAAGTCGCCACGGTAGCGCGTGCCGGCGAGCAGCGCGCCCATGTCGAGTGCGAAGATGGTGCTCTTGGCGAGCACCTCGGGCACGTCGCCCTCGACGATGCGCTTGGCCAGGCCCTCGGCGATCGCGGTCTTACCGACGCCCGGATCGCCGACATAGAGCGGGTTGTTCTTGGTGCGGCGGCAAAGGATCTGGATCGTGCGCTCGATCTCGCTCTCGCGGCCGATCAGCGGGTCGATCTTGCCGGCCAGCGCCTTCTTGTTGAGGTTGACGCAATAGTTCGACAGCGCGTCCTGGCTCTTGCGGCCGGGGCGCTCCTCGCGCTCGCCCTCCTCCTTGTCGCCGCCGCCCTGGCCCTGAGCGGGGCGCGAGCCGGTGCGACCGGGCGCCTTGGCGATGCCGTGGCTGATGAAGTTGACCGCATCGAGCCGGGTCATGTCCTGCAGCTGCAGGAAGTAGACGGCGTGGCTCTCGCGCTCGCTGAACAGGGCGACCAGCACGTTGGCGCCGGTGACCTCGTCGCGGCCGGAGGACTGGACGTGGATCGCGGCGCGCTGGACGACGCGCTGGAAGCCGGCGGTAGGCTTGGGCTCGGCGGCGCGATCGGTGGCAAGGCCCGAGAGGTCCTTGTCGAGAAACTCGATCAGGTCCTGGCGCAGCTTGTCGAGATCAACACCGCAGGCACGCAGAACGGTCGCCGCGTCGCTGTCATCGGCGAGGCCGAGCAGCAGGTGCTCGAGGGTTGCGTATTCGTGTCGGCGCTCGCTCGCCAAAGAGAGGGCACGATGCAGCGTCTGTTCGAGATTGCGTGACAGCATGATCAATGACGCTCCTTCGCGGACCCGGATGCTCCACCGTCGACCGCGTTTGCACAAGAGCGAACGGGGGGATGGATCACGCTGATCTTTCGTCGTCACCGATGAATGTGGTTCATCCTACGCTGCATCCAATCCCCTGCGGCGCCACAGCGGGGCTACGACGTGTCGCCGCTACTCCTTCTCGATCGTGCACTGCAGCGGATGCTGGTTCTGGCGCGCCAGGTCCATCACCTGGGTGACCTTGGTCTCGGCGACCTCGTAGGTGAACACGCCGCAGACGCCGACGCCGCGACGATGGACGTGCAGCATGATCCGGGTCGCCTCGTCGCGGGTCTTCTGGAAGAAGCGTTCGAGGACGTGCACGACGAACTCCATCGGCGTGTAGTCGTCGTTCAGCATGAGGACCTTGTACATGGCGGGCTTGCGCGTCTTCGGCCGCGCCTTGACGACCACTCCGGTGTTCGGTCCGTCACCCTTCTTGTTGTCGTCGCTCATCGTCACTCTTTCAGTCGCCGGCCCATGAACGCCAGCAATGCGGCCGCCAGCCGATCCTACGTCGAGCGTCCCGCGCAGCAAGACCGCGTTCGGCGCGCGCGATTGTTATGCAGTCGTCCGGCTCAGCATATCGGAACGTGCGCGCCCGGGGAAAGGTCGCCAAAGGGCGTTTACGGCGGCACGCCGCATGGCGTTTACGGCGGCACGCCGCATCGGGCTGAAACAGAAAAGGCCCGGCGTGAGCCGGGCCTTCAAGTGCACCCAAAGGTGCGACGCTTGATCCGGTCGCCAGGCGCCGGAGCTCTTGGCAAGACTATCAGGCGCGCGGCGACACCATGTCAACAGCCGCGGTCAGCCGGGCCGCGATCGGAGCGGCGGCGTGCTCGGCCAGCTTGATCGAGGTTTCGGCGAGGCGGCCGGTCTCGCTCACCGTCTTCTCCATCGCCGAGCGGGCAAGCCCGGTCTGCAGCTCGACGGCGTCGCGCAGCGACTTCACGCCCGACATCGCCCGCATCGTGGAGAGGGTCTCGTCGAGCGAGGCCTGTGCGCTGGCCGCCATCTTGGCCGACAGCTCCTGCACGCCGGCGGTCCAGATCTGGCTCGACTTCATCATCGCCTCGAGATTGGCCTGGCCGAACGAGACGAACTGCTCTGCTGTGGTCATGTCATGTGATCCTGTGCTGCGTGACCCGCGCGCTGGATGGTGCTCGCGCTGGGCCGTTTCTGGGTCGGTTGCGGCAATGCGACGATTGCCCGGCTCACCACGCATCAACACGTCATGCTGCAGTGCACGCGCGATCTACGGTAGTAGGCTTCATCACGTCAACCTGATTGTCGGAGCAAATTCGCGGTCCGCCAGACGTACTTAGCCGGCGGAGGCGTCGTCGGGCGCCTCGACAGATCGATAGCGGCGACATTGGAAGTGCCGGTTCGGTAACGGTCGATTAAGCATTGTATATGAACAATGCTGGACAGGGGTCGAGGCGCGTTGATAGCTTCCGCCGGCGGCACGACCCAGGGGACCACGCAGATGAATTTTTCGGAGCGCTTGTTCAGCCTGGCGCCCGAGCCCCGCCTTTCATGATCGTTCGCCGAATGCTGCTGCGGACCGGGTTGTTGACGCTGGCGCTGCTGACGGGGCTGACGGGCTTTGCACGGGCGCAAGTCGGATCCTCACGCTACAGCTCGATCGTGGTCGACCAGGCGAGCGGCAAGGTGCTGCAGGCCGACGAGGCGGACGACCTGCGCTACCCGGCCAGCCTGACCAAGCTGATGACGCTCTATATGACCTTCGAGGCGTTGCGCGACCGCCGGGTCGGGCTCGACCAAGTGGTGCCGGTCTCCGGCCATGCCGCCTCGATGGAGCCGTCGAAGCTTGGCCTGGTGCCGGGAACCTATCTCACGGTCGAGGACGCGATCTATGGCATCGTCACCAAGTCCGCCAACGACGCGGCCTGCGCGCTCGGCGAGTTGCTGGGCGGCGACGAGCAGCGCTTCGCCCAGATGATGACGCTGCGGGCCCGGGCGCTGGGGATGAGCAACAGCACGTTCCGCAACGCCTCCGGCCTGCCCGACCTTGAGCAGATGACCACCGCGCGCGACCTCGCCGTGCTCGCCCACCATCTGATCTCGGACTTCCCGGACCAGTATCACTACTTCAGCACCCCGAGCTTCACCTTCCACGGCCGCGTCATCTTCAATCACGACCGGATGCTGCAGAGCTATGACGGCGCGGATGGCTTGAAGACAGGCTACACGGTGCTCTCCGGCCACAACCTGGTCACCTCGGCGATGCGCGGCGGTGTCAGGCTGATCGGCGTCGTCATGGGCGCCGCCTCCAACCCGGAGCGCGACGTCCAGATGGCGAGCCTGCTGGACGACGGCTTCGAGGGCATGGGCGTGCCGGTGATGCGCCGCGCCGCGCCGCCGCCGCGCCTGCCGAGCCTGATGGCGGCGGCTGAGGCGGAGACGCTGCCGGCGGCGCATTGGCGCCACAGCCGGCGCGAGCGCCGCATCTACGCCGCCGTCGAGCCTCGACGGCAGCTGTTCCGCCTGCGTCACTACGCCTCGCACGCGTCCTGGTCGCCCCAGCCGAGACTGCAGATGGCGATGGTGCGCGGTCGCGTCTCACATGGCGGCGGCGCAGGCTGTTCGCGCCGGCACGGCCGCTGCAGGCTTGCCAGCCTCTAGTACGGCCGCTGCAGGCTTGCCAGCCTTTAGTATAGAGAAGGCCAAGGGCGATCGCGGCATGCCGCGAGCCCCTGGACCCCATTAAGGGCGAAGCCTTTAAAATCCATTCACTCCTCGTATTTCGAGCCGGAGTGCAAAGCAGCCAGGCCGGCCCAATGGCTTCGCCAAGCACGCAAGAGCTCGTCCACAATCCGCATAGTTTGGGGGTCTGGGGCCTCAGGCCCCAGCGGGTCCAGGGCAGAGCCCTGGCCTTCCAACCCGGCCAGCTTGCGCCTTGACCCGAGCCTCGGCATCCTCAGTTTCGCCAAGCAGGCACCACGGGACCCACATGGACGGCGGATCAGACCAGCGCAGCATCACGATCCACAAGCCGGGCGACTTCGTCGGTTTGCATCGCGCCGGCGCTCTGGCCGCGGCCACCCTCGACATGATCGCCCCGCACGTGCAGGTCGGCGTCACCACCGACGAGCTTGACCGGCGCTGCGTCGACTTCATGCAGGCGCACGGCGCCACCTCCGCCTGCCTCGACTATCGCGGATATCCGAAGTCGATCTGCACCTCGATCAACCACGTCGTCTGCCATGGCATTCCGGGCGAGCGGAAGCTGCTCGACGGCGACATCATCAACATCGACGTGACCGTGATACTGGACGGCTGGCATGGCGACACCAGCCGGATGTACGTCGCCGGCGCCGCCTCGACGCGGGCGCGGATGCTGATGGACGTGACCTACGAGGCGATGATGCGCGGCGTCGCGGCGGTCAAGCCGGGAGCGACGCTGGGTGACCTGGGCTACGCGATCCAGGCCTATGTCGAGCCGCAGCGCTTCAGCGTGGTGCGCGATTTCTGCGGCCACGGCATCGGCCGGCGCTTCCACGAGCCGCCCAACATCCTGCATTTCGGCCGACGCGGCGAGGGTGCGACGCTGCGGCCCGGCATGGTTTTCACCGTCGAGCCGATGGTCAATGCCGGCCGACCGGAGGTGAAGGTGCTGGACGACGGCTGGACGGCGGTGACGCGCGACCGGAGCTTGTCGGCGCAGTTCGAGCACATGGTCGGCGTGACCGAGACCGGCTGCGAGGTGTTCACCATCTCGCCGGCCGGGCTGCACCACCCGCCCTACGCCGCCTAGGCGGGCGGTTGGCCACCAGGCAAGCGCGTGCTGAGACGACCGGCGAGCTGCCGCTGGCCAGCCCGGGCGTGGCGCCGATCGGCGCCGAGGGCCATCGGGCGAGAATGCGCGGCAAGCTGCTCCAAGCCGGCGCCGACGCGCTTGCCGACCACGAGCTGCTCGAGATGGTGCTGTTCCTCGCTCTGCCGCGGCGCGACACCAAGCCCATCGCCCGCGCCCTGCTCGCCCGCTTCGGCAGCTTCGCCGGCGTGATCGCCGCGCCGCCGAACGGCCTGCGCGAGGTCGAGGGCGTGGGCGATGCCGGGCTGTCGGCGCTCAAGGTGGTGCAGGCAGCCGCCCTGCGGCTCGCTCGCGCCGAGGTGCAGGCGCTACCGGTGCTCGGCAATTGGGACCGGCTGATCGACTACCTGCACGCCGCGCTGGCGCGCGAGCGGGTCGAGCAGTTCCGGATCCTGTTTCTGGACAGCCGCAATCGGCTGCTCGCCGACGAGGCGCAGTCGCGCGGCACGGTCGACCACACCCCGGTCTATCCGCGCGAGGTCGCGAAGCGCGCGCTCGAACTGCATGCGACGGCGCTGATCCTGGTGCACAACCACCCGAGCGGCGATCCGTCGCCGTCGCGCGACGACGTGCGGATAACGGAGGAGATCCGCCGCGCCCTCGAGGCGCTGTCGATCACGCTGCACGACCACATCGTCGTCGGCAACGGACGCCATGTCAGCTTCCGGCGTGAAGGGCTGACCTGAGCCGGACGACCGCCTGGCTGCTCCCGTGCATCGCCGCGGCGGCAAGCTGATGCACCTCTAGCCGGACCGCCCGCCAGCTTCGCGCCAGCCAGTCGAGCGTGGTCGAGGCGGCGTGTTGCCAGGCCGATGGCAGGCCGATGCGCCTGGCCCAGCCGGCCAGCTGGGGCGAGACCTCATGCCAGCCGCCGGCGATCATGCGCAGCGCCACGACGACCACGATCAGCAGCCCGACCCAGGCGATCCAGCGGTGCCGCTCCAGCAGCTTGGCCAGCAGCCCGGCGGCCAGGCCCATCAGCCCGACCGACAGCGCCAGCCCGACGACCAGCACCCAGACATGCAGCCGCGCGACGCCGGCGACGGCGAGCACGTTGTCGAGGCTCATCGACAGGTCGGCGACGATGATCTGGGTGATCGCCTGGGCGAGCGTCTTGCGCGCGGCGGGCTCGCCGCGCGAGGTCCGGTGGCGGGCGCGCAGCTCGCGCAGCATCCGCCAGCACACCCACAGCAGCAGCAGCCCGCCCGCCAAGGTCAGCCCGATGACGGTCAGCAGGCTGACCACGACGGTGGCCAGCGCGATCCGGATGGCCGTCGCCGCGAGCACGCCGAATAGGATCGCCCGGCGCCGCACGCCAGCCGGCAGCCCGGCGACCGCGAGGCCGACGACGACAGCGTTGTCGCCGGCCAGCGTCACGTCGATCAGCACCACCTGAAGCAGCGCCGCCAGGCTGCCGAGGCTCAGATAGTGCAGTAGGTTCGGCCACATGGTCCCTCCCGGGAGATGCTTGGCGCTTGCGGCAGCAGCCGGTGGTGCCTACTGCGTCCCACCGATCACCGTAACCGACCGAGGCCGCCGATGGTGCCGCGCTACACCCGCCCGCAGATGGCCGCCATCTGGTCGGCCGAGAACCGCTACCGCATCTGGTTCGAGATCGAGGCGCTGGCCGCCGAGGCGATGGCGGCGATCGGCGACGTGCCCGCCGAGGCGGCGCGAACGATCCGCGTCCAAGGCGACGCCGCGCTGGCGGCGATCGGGCCGGCGGACCTCGAGCGCATCGACGCGATCGAGCGGGAGACGCGCCACGACGTCATCGCCTTTCTCACCTGGCTGGCCGAGAAGGTGGGGCCGGACAGCCGCTACGTGCATCTCGGCCTGACCAGCAGCGACGTGCTCGACACCTGCCTGGCGGTGCAGCTCACCCAGGCGGCCGACCTGCTGCTCGCCGATCTCGACGCGGTGCTGGCGGCACTCCGGCGTCGCGCTTTCGAGCACAAGCACACGCTGACCATCGGGCGCAGCCACGGCATCCATGCCGAGCCGACCAGTTTCGGCCTCAAGCTTGCCGGCCACTACGCCGAGTTCGATCGCAACCGCGCGCGGCTGGTGGCGGCGAGGGCCGAGATTGCCACCTGCGCGATCTCGGGCGCCGTCGGCACTTACGCGCATGTCGATCCACGGGTGGAGATGTTCGTCGCCGCCAGGCTGGGGCTCGCGCCGGAGCCGGTTTCCACCCAGGTGATCCCGCGCGACCGTCATGCAGCGTTCTTCTGCGCGCTCGCCGTGGTGGCGAGCGGCGTGGAGCGCCTGGCGACCGAGGTGCGTCACCTGCAGCGCTCCGAGGTGCGCGAGGCCGAGGAGTTCTTCCATCCCGGCCAGAAGGGATCGTCCGCGATGCCGCACAAGCGCAACCCGGTGCTGAGCGAGAACCTCACCGGGCTGGCGCGGACCGTGCGCGCCTGCGCGGCGCCGGCGCTGGAGAACGTCGTGCTGTGGCACGAGCGCGACATCAGCCACTCCTCGGTGGAGCGCGCGATCGGACCTGACGCGACGGCGACGCTGGACTTCGCCTTGGCGCGGCTCGCCGGCATGATCGAGACGCTGGTGGTCTATCCCGAGCGCATGCTGGCCAATCTGGAAAGCCTCGGCGGGGTGGTGCATAGCGGCGAGGTGCTGCTTGCGCTGGCGCGGGCCGGCATCTCGCGCGAGGAGGCCTACCGCATCGTCCAGGCGCGGGCGATGGCGACCTGGACCGAACTCGGCACGCCTGACGGGCGGGACTTTCGCGCTCATCTCGACGCCGACCCCGACGTCGCTGCCCGGGTCGATCCGGTGACGCTAGCCGCGGCCATGGACCCGACGCTCCACCTGCGCTCGCTGGACCACGCCTTTACGCGGGTGTTCGGCGAGCCCGGTCCTGCGGCTGTCTGACGAGCGGGCCCGGCGCGTGCCATGGTCTGGCCACCTCGCCGTTAAGATTTCGGCAAGGTCGCCAGGCTATCCTGTGATGGATGATGGAGGAGGCTCAACACATGCGTAAAATGATGCTCTCGCTTGCCGCGCTCGCGGCGGTCAGCGTCGGCACCCTGGGCGGTGCGCACGCGGCGCCGCTCGGCACCGCGATCGCGGCTCCGCACGCGGCGGCCGTGACGACCGGCGCCGAGGTCCAGACCGTGCAGTACTACGGCTACGGACGGCCGGGCTACTATCACCACCATTGGCGCCGCTGGCATCATTGGCATCACTGGCACCGCGGGTATTAAACGCCGAACACCTTGGTGAAAACCAGGGCGACGACCGGGGCGACGACCGGGGCGACGACCTGGGTGACGACCCGGGGGTATGGCTCCGGCTGACGACCCTGGCGGCCGAGCGGGCGAGGCGCCATCTGGCGTAGATGTGCACCGTCGTTCTGCTCAGCCGTCCAGGATCGGAGTGGCCGCTGCGGCTTGCTGCCAATCGCGACGAGCGGCTCGACCGCGGCTGGGACCCGCCCGGGCGATACTGGCCCGACCAACCGCACGTGGTGGCTGGACGTGACCGGACTGCCGGCGGGACCTGGCTCGGCGTCAGTGACGGCGGGGTCGTGGCGGCGGTACTGAACCGTGCCAACTCGCTTGGCCCGGCGGCAGGCAAGGCGAGCCGCGGCGAACTGCCGTTGCTCGCCCTGCGGCACCACACCGCAGGCGGCGCGGCGGCAGCGATCCAGGCGCTGGACGGCCGCAACTGGCGGCCGTTCAACCTGCTGGTGGCGGACCGGGACGGCGCGTTCTTCCTGCGCGGCACGGGCGCGGCGCAGATCGACCTGGTCACGCTGGCCCCAGGGCTGCACATGGCGACCGCGCTCGACATCGATGATCCGGCCAGCCCGCGCACCGTGCGCCACCTGCCACGCTTTGCTGCTGCCGACTGGTCCGAATGGGCGCGCCTGCTGGGCGACCGGAGCGGGCCGCGCGAGGCGCAGCTCAACGTCAGCCCCGAGGACGGCTTCGGCACCAGCTGCGCCAGCCTGATCGCGGTCGGCGAGACGGTGCAGTTCAGCTTCGCCGCCGGGCCACCGGACGAGGTTGCCTTCAGTGATTGCCGGTCGATGGAGGCTTCATCTTAGTAGAGGAAGGACTTCTTTTTTGAAAAAAAGAAGCAAAAAACTTTTGTCCGACAAGCGGCATTTCGGGCAGCGGAGGCGAAATACCGCAAGATCGGGGAGCGGCTCTGCGAGCGTGATGTAGCCCGTGGACGTTTGCTGCAGCGGCGGCTTTGAAGGCAGTAACCAACATTATCAATGAGTTATGGAAATTTTGCCTATAGGCAAGATTGCCCCACGACCAGTCAGACCGTCGCGCAGCGAGTGTGATAGCACGATCGCCGCGCCGTCTCATGCTCATCCGGCTTGCTGATACGGCAGAAGCTTACGTGATGAGCCGCCGCGTCCGATATCCGCGGCCTGGAAGCCGCCGGCCAAGCCGAAGCCAGATGATAAAAGTTTTTTGGTCCTTTTTTTCAAAAAAGGACGCCTTCCTTCTTTGAGTCCGCCGACCTCACGGTAGGCTGGTGCTCAGCAGCCCGCCGGCGCGGGTGCGGTCAGGGCACGGCCCTGGCTTTGGCTTCGGGTCGGCTGCTATACGCCGCCACAAGACCCAAGGAACACCATCATGGCCCGCCGCCGGCAGCTTTACGAAGGCAAGGCGAAGATCCTGTTCGAGGGTCCGGAGCCGGGCACCCTCGTGCAGTATTTCAAGGACGACGCGACCGCGGGCAACGGCGCCAAGAAGGGCATCATCACCGGCAAGGGCGTGCTGAACAACCGCATCAGCGAGTATCTGATGACGAAGCTGGGCGAGATCGGCATTCCGACCCATTTCGTGCGGCGCCTGAACATGCGTGAGCAGCTGATCCGCGAGGTGGAGATCATTCCGCTCGAGATCGTGGTGCGCAACATCGCCGCCGGCTCGCTCTCGACCCGGCTCGGCATTCCGGAGGGGACCCGCCTGCCCCGCTCCATCATCGAGTACTACTACAAGAACGATGGGCTGAACGACCCGATGGTGGCCGAGGAGCACATTACCGCCTTCGGCTGGGCGCACACGGCCGACATGGACGACATCGTCTCGTTGACGTTGCGGATCAACGACTTCCTGACCGGGCTGTTTCTCGGCGTCGGCATCTCGCTGGTCGACTTCAAGCTCGAGTTCGGCCGGCTGTGGGAAGGCGAGGACATGCGCATCGTGCTCGCCGACGAGATTAGCCCGGACAATTGCCGGCTCTGGGACAGCAAGACCAACGAGAAGATGGACAAGGACCGGTTCCGCCGCGACCTCGGCCGGGTCGAGGAGGCCTACCAGGAGGTGGCCAAGCGGCTCGGCATCCTGCCCGAGGCCGGCACCCGCGACATGAAGGGGCCGGAGATGATGCAGTGAGGCGTGCTCGATGCGGGCGCCCCGATGAGGGCGGCGGGGTGACGGCGGCGCAATGAGGGCGATCGTGACCGTGATGCTGAAGGACGGCGTGCTCGACCCGCAGGGCCGGGCGATCGGCCGGGCGCTCGGCACGATGGGGTTTGGCGGCATCGGCGAGGTCCGGGCCGGCAAGCGGATCGAGCTCGAGCTGGCCGAGACCGACGTCGAGGCGGCGCGCGTCGCGGCGGCCGAGATGGCGCGGCGGTTGCTCGCCAACACCGTCATCGAAAGCTACAGCGTGGAGATTGCGCCGTGACCCGCCTCCTGTTTGCCGCGACCTTGCTGATCGCTGCCGTTCTTGCCGCTCCCGGGGCCAGGGCGCAGCGGGTTTCGACCGTCGACGGCAGCAAGCTGCTGTCGCTCTGCTCGAGCCGGAACGCCGGGCTTTGCGACGCCTACATCAGCGGCGTCGCCGACAGCGCAACCGAGGTCGACGAGATGCCGGAGCTGAGCGGCCGCAAGCTTGGCATCTGCATCCCCAAGGAGGTCAAGGGCACGGCGCTGCGCGAGGCGGTCGTCTCGTCGTTGCGGGCGCATCCCGAGGATAGCGGCCGCTCGGCGATCGAGCTGACGCTGCGGGCGCTGAAGGCGGCCTACCCCTGCGACAAGACAGGCTGAGCACCGCCGCCGAGCGCGCCGCCCGCGCCGTCGCCGACCAGGCCGCACGGGCCGAAGCCGACCGACTGTCCAGGGCGGCGCTGCGACGCGCGCGGGCGTTCGCGACCTCGCTGCTCGGCGTGATGGCGGCACTGACGCTCGCCAGCTTCGCGCTGCCGGCCGGCTACGCCGCCTCGCTGCTGCAGGCCGCCGCCAAGGCCGGCTTCATCGGCGGCATTGCCGACTGGTTCGCCGTGGTGGCGCTGTTCCGCCACCCGCTCGGCCTGCCGATTCCGCACACCGCGATCATCCCGGCGCAGAAGCAGCGTCTCGGCGCCGCGCTCGGGCGGTTCCTGGCGAGCCACGTGTTCACCCAGGCCGAGGTCTCGCGCATCCTCGGTCGCGTCGACATTGCCGCGCTGCTCGCGCGCCTGCTTGCCGATCCGCAGATCACGCGGCCTCTGGCGCGCGGCATCGCGGCCAACCTGCCGCGGCTGCTGGCCGGCATCGGCAATGGCCGGGCGCAGCGGCTGCTGGGGCGGCTGGTGCCGCGCCTGGTCGGCAGCGCAGGCGCAGGGCGGCTGTTCGCGCGGGCGCTGCGCAGCCTGGTCGATGGCGGGCGGCACCAGGAGATGGTCGGCTTCCTGCTGGTGCAGCTGCGCAGCGTGATGGCGGCCAAGGAGGATCAGCTCAGGCTGATGATCGAGGAGCGGGTGCGCGAGCAGGGCGGCCGGCTGGTCGGCTGGGCGATCGGCGCCTCCATCGCGACCCGGGTGCTGCACGCGCTGAACGATGAGCTCGACAAGGTCGGCACGGACAGCTCCGAGCTGCGTCAGGCGCTCGACGAGTGGGCCAGGCGCGAGATCGACCTAATCCAGACCGAACCGGCTCGGGCGGCCGAGATCGGGCGGGCGATCCGCGAGGTGGTCGGGCACGAGACGGTGCAGGCCTGGGTCGCCGACGTGTGGATGCGGCTGCGCAGCGCGCTGGAGGCGGATGCGTCGCAGCCGAGCGGACACACCGCGCTGCTGATCGAGGGCGCCCTGGCCAATCTCGGGGCGATGGTCGCCGCCGATCCCGAGACCCAGGCGCGGCTGAGCGGGGCGGTGGAGCGGCTGGTGCAGTTCGTGCTGCCGCTGGCGCAAGGCGAGTTGGCCGGCTTCATCGGCAGCGTCGTCGCCGGCTGGGACGAGCGCACGATTGTCGAGCGGCTGGAGCTGCGCGTCGGGCGGGATCTGCAGTTCGTGCGGGTCAACGGCACGCTGGTCGGGTTCGTGCTGGGCGGGGTGGTGTTCGCGCTGCTGTCAGCGCTGTTCGGGTTCGCATCGGTTTAGGAAGGCCAAGGGCGCTGCCCTGGACGGGCCCCATCGCACACGTGCGATGGGAACCCGCCGCTGGGGCCGTGAGGCCCCAGACCCCATCCTGCTTCCTCAAGGCGTAGCACTCGCCATGGAGGCACGGATAACCGAATGGATTTCAAAGGCTCCGCCTTTAATGGGGTCCAGGGGCAAAGCCCCTGGCCTTCCTTAAGCGACGGCCCCATTTAATCGATATGCTGCTCTCGGTGCTCGACCAGTCCCCGATTGTCTCCGGCCGCACGCCGGCGGAGTCGATCCGCGAGACCCTGGCCTTGGCGGCGCATTGCGATGCGCTTGGCTACCATCGATACTGGGTGAGCGAGCACCACAACTCGCCTTCCGCCGCTGGTGCGGCGCCGGAGATCCTGCTTGGCGCGCTGGCGGCGACGACGAGCCGGATCCGGCTTGGCGCCGCCGGCATCATGCTGCCGCACTATGCGAGCCTCAAGGTCGCCGAGCAGTTCCGCACCTTGGAGGCGATCGCGCCCGGGCGGATCGACCTGGGGCTTGGGCGGGCGCCGGGCTCGGACCAGCTGACGGCGCACGCGCTCAATCCCCACGCGGCGCATGCGGCGGACGCGTTTCCGGCGCAGTTGCGCGACGTGATGGCCTGGGTGAGCGGGGCGCCGCTGGTGGCGAACCATCCGTTCGGCGCCATCGTCGCGAACCCGGCCGGGCCGACGCAGCCGGAGGTTTGGATGCTCGGCAGCTCGACCTATGGCGCCCAGGTCGCCGCCTATTTTGGGTTGCCCTACTGCTACGCCTGGTTCTTTGCCGACGGCCTGGGTGCGGAGGAGGCGCTGGACGCCTATCGCGCCAGCTATCGGCCGAGCGAGCGGCATCCGCGGCCGCACGTCGCGCTCTGCGTGTTCGCGCTGGCGGCGGAGAGCGAGGCGGAGGCGCACCGGCTGATCGGCCCGCGCGACGTGTGGACGACGGAGCGCAATCGCGGCCGCTACGTCGCGCTGCCCTCGCCGGAGGAGGCGGCGCGCTACCCGTTCACCGAGCAGGAGCGCGCCCGGCAGCTGTCCCGGCGAGAGCGCGACCCGGTCGGCACCGGCGAGCAGGTTTTGCGCCGCCTGAGCGAGATTGCCACCAGCCATGCGGCGGACGAGATCGCGGTGGTGACGGCGGCGCATGACGCGGCGGCGCGGCGGCGGTCCTATTCGTTGCTGGCGGAGGCGAACCGCGCGGTCAGGCTGGCGGCGGAGTAGCCCTGCCGGCCTGATGGCCGCGCGTCAGGCGGCGATGACGGCCTCGCTGGTCGCGCGGACCTGGGCGGGGCCTCTGCCGCGGAGATTCATCGCCGTGCCGACCAGGGCCACGTGGGAGAATGCCTGCGGGAAGTTGCCGACCTGACGCTTGGCGGCGCTGTCGTACTCCTCGCTGAGCAGGCCGACATCGTTGCACAGCGTCAGCAGGCGCTCGAACACGTCCTCCGCGTCGTCGTGCCGGCCGCACAGCGTGTAGGCGTCGGCGAGCCAGAAGGTGCAGGCGAGGAAGGCGCCCTCGCCGCCCGAGAGCCCGTCCGTGCCGTCCTCGGTGCGGTAGCGCAGCACGAAGCCGTCGACCAGCAGGTCCTTCTCGATGGCGGCCAGCGTGCCGAGGAAGCGGCTGTCATCGGCCGGCAGGAAGCCGACCATCGGCAGCAGCAGCAGCCCGGCATCGAGCGACTTGGCGCCGAAGCTCTGGGTGAAGCTGTTCATCTCGGCGTCGAAGCCCTGCTCGAACACCATGCGCTGCACGTCGTCGCGGGCGACGCGCCAGCGCTCGATGGGGGCCGACAGATGGTGGCGTTCGGCGTCGCGGATGGCGCGGTCGAAGGCGACCCAGGCCATCACCTTGGAGACGGTGAAGTGCTTGCGGCCGCCGCGTACCTCCCACATGCCCTCGTCCGGCTCGCGCCAGACCTGCTCGAGCCGCTCGACGAGGCTGCGCTGCAGGGCCCAGCCCTCCTCGACCGCGGACAGGCCGTTGCGGCGCGCCTGATGGAGGCAGTCCATGACCTCGCCGAACACGTCGAGCTGGAGCTGCCCGGCGGCGGCGTTGCCGATGCGCACCGGCGAGGCGCCTTGGTAGCCAGGCAGCCAGGGAACGGTCCACTCCTCCAGCCGCCGCTCACCGGCCAGGCCGTACATGATCTGCACCTGGTCGGCCGAGCCGGCGACGGCGCGATGCAGCCAGTCGCGCCAGGCGCCGGCCTCCTCGACGTAGCCGGCGTTCATCATCGCGAACAGCGTCAGCGTCGCGTCGCGCAGCCAGCAGTAGCGATAGTCCCAGTTGCGCTCGCCGCCGAGCTGCTCGGGCAGCGAGGTGGTGGCGGCGGCGACGATGCCGCCGGTGGCGGCGTAGGTCAGCGCCTTCAGGGTCAGCAGCGAACGGTTGACCGTCGACGCGTAGCGGCCCTTGTAGGTCGAGCGGCTGCTCCACTCGGTCCAAAAGGCATCGGTTTCGGCCATGGCGGCCATGGCGTCGATCTTGTCGGGCAGCGGAAAGTGCGAGGCGGTATGCGTCATCGCGAACGGCACGGTGTCGCCGGCGCTGACGGTGAAGGTCCCGAGCGTCGTGAGATCCTGGCCATAGAGCTTGATCGGCGTGTGCAGCACGACGCGCTCGGGGCCGACGATGGCGCTGAGCCCAGTCTCCTCGTCGAGCTGCTCGACCCAGGGGATGGAGGTGCCGTAGTCAAAGCGCAGCACCAGCTCCAGCCGCATCGCCACCTGACCGGTACGGCCCTGCACCAGTCGCAGGATGGTCGAGTTCTTCTGGTTGATCGGCATCAGGTCGATGATCGCGACGCTGCCGGTCGACGTCTCGAATACCGTCTCCAGCACCAGGCTGCCATCGTGGTAGGCGCGGTGGGTGGCGGTCGGGGGTTCGCTCGGCGCGATCAGCCAGCGACCGTGCCGCGAGGTTCCGAGCAGGGCGGACAGGCAGGCGGCGCTGTCGAAGCGCGGCCAGCACAGCCAGTCGATCGAACCGTTGCGTCCGACCAGGGCTGCCGTCGTGCAGTCACCGATGATCGCATAGTCTTCAATCGGGAGCGGTTCGGCGACGTCGACCATGGTCGTGCGGTTTCCCGATGACGTTTTCTGCGATGCACAAATGATCGGGCGGCGGGATGGTTGCCGGGTCGCGGCGGCGGCCGCGTGATCGCTGGCGATTGCCCGCCTATTGCGTGGGTTCATCGCGGCTTGACACTTATAGGGCCTTTGCCGATATGAGCGGTGTGGCGCGCTTGCGCCTGCGCAGCGTCACGTCTTGCGACTGGCAGACGATGCCGATGCAGCGGCGGTCGCATGTCGCGGCCGCCTCACGCTGTGACCGCTCGTCACACCATCATGTTAGAGACTCATTGTTGAACGACACAAGTGCCGCTCCGGCGGACGAGAGCGCGCAAGCCGCGCTGGACCTGGCTGACACTCATCCCTTGCACGTCGCGGGTGCCGCGGCTGACGGCCCGGAGCGGGAACACTCCGACGCAGCGCCAGGTGACGTGGTGGGCGAGCTGGAGCTGGGCGAGCCGGTGGCGGAGGAAAGCCAGCCGCTGCATGTCGGCGGCGCTTCGGCCGATGACGTGCTGCCGCCGGACGCAGCAGCCGACGACGAGGCGCCCTGGGGCGACATTCCTGAGGAGAGCCTGCCGGACCTCGCCGAGTTCGAGGCGCTGCAGGCCGCCGAGCCCGGCGCGCTTGGGCTGGAGACGCCGCTCACCTTTTTCGACCTCGGCTTGTCCGAGCCGATCCTGCGGGCGGTGACGGAGAAGGGCTACCTGCATCCGACGCCGATCCAGGCGCAGGCGATCCCGATCATCCTGATGGGCCGCGACGTGATGGGCGTGGCCCAGACCGGCACCGGCAAGACCGCCGGCTTCACCCTGCCGATGCTCGACATCCTCTCCGGCAGCCGGGCCCGGGCCCGGATGCCGCGCTCGCTGATCCTGGAGCCGACACGCGAGCTGGCGCTGCAGGTGGCCGAGAACTTCGTCCAATACGGCAAGTACCTGAAGTTGACGCACGCCCTGCTGATCGGCGGCGAGAGCATGAACGACCAGAAAGAGGCGCTGATGCGCGGGGTCGACGTGCTGATCGCGACGCCGGGGCGGCTGATCGACCTGTTCGAGCGTGGCGGCATGCTGCTGACCGATTGCCGCCTGCTGGTGATCGACGAGGCGGACCGGATGCTCGACATGGGCTTCATCCCCGATGTCGAGCGGATCGTCGGGCTGTTGCCGGCCAACCGGCAGACGCTGTTCTTCTCGGCGACGATGGCGCCCGAGATCAAGCGACTGACCGACGCTTTTCTGCAGAACCCGCGCGAGGTGAAGGTTGATCGCGCCGCGTCGGTCGCGACCACGATCACCGCCGGACTGGCGGTGGTGGACGAAATGGACAAGCGCGAGACGCTGCGCCGGTTGATCGCCTCGGAGGACGTGCAGAACGCCTTGATCTTCTGCAACCGGAAGACCGAGGTCGACATTCTCAACAAGTCGCTTAACAAGCACGGCTTCTCCGCCGGGGCGCTGCATGGCGATCTGGCGCAGTCCATGCGGTTCGCGACGTTGGAGAAGTTCAAGGCGGGCGCGCTGCGGCTGCTGGTGTGCAGCGACGTGGCCGCGCGCGGCATCGACATCGGCGGTCTGTCGCACGTGTTCAACTTCGACGTGCCGCATCATGCCGAGGACTACGTGCACCGGATCGGCCGCACCGGCCGCGCCGGGCGCGAGGGCCGCGCGTTCACCATCGCGACGCCGGACGACAAGCTGGCGGTGACCGCCATCGAGGCGCTGACCGGCTCGGCCATTCCGCGCATCGACGTCGAGGGGATGGCGCAGCTGCCCTGGTCGGACGTCGACGGACGCAAGCGTCGGGGTGGTCGCAGGCCGGCAGCCGGTGGCGGCCGGGGCGGCGCTGCGGCGCGGCCCGGTGCTCGGGGTGGTCGCGGCGCGGGCGATCAGCCGTCGGCCGAGCCGCCGCCGGCGGCTCGCCGTGAACGCGAGCGCCGGCCGGCGCGCGAGGCTGCGGCAGAGAGCGTGCCGGCGGCAATTGTGGCGCCGAGTGAGCCACGACCCGAGCGCGACTTCCGCGATCGGCCGATGCGGCCGCGCGACGGTCGCCGTCGCGAGGAGGATCTCGGCCCGGCGGTGCTGGCCTTTGGCGAGGAGACGCCGGCCTTCATGACGCTGCCGCGGCGTCGCGTCTGGGCCGCCGAGCAGGTCGTCGACAGCGAACTCTGACGGGCCTGCGCCGGGCGCGACACCTGGCGCGACAGATGGCGCGACTTCGGGCCCGAGCCTAGGCGCGTCACTCCTCGTCGAGCGCGTTGGCGCCGAGGGCGATGGCATCGCCGTCGATGGCAGCGGCCGGGCGGTGTTCCTGCCCTACACGCTGCCGGGCGAGCATGTGGCAGCCGATGGGTCCGGCGCGCGGCTCGACGCCAGCTCCGACCGCGTCATTCCCCCCTGCCCGCACTTTCCGCCCGCGGGCGGCGGCTGCGGCGGCTGCGCGCTGCAGCACTGGGCCGGCCCGGCCTATGCCGCCTGGAAGGTCGAACTGGTGCGGACTGCGCTGCTGCGCGCCGGCTATGCCGAGCCGGTGATGGCGCCGCTCGCCCGCAGCCGGCCGCGGAGCCGCCGTCGCGTCGACCTGGCGCTGAGGCGCGGCGCCGCGGGCCTGACGCTGGGGCTGCATCGCCGGCGTGGCGAGGCGATCGTCGACCTGCAGGATTGCCACGTCGTCGCGCCAGACCTGCTGGCGTTGTTTGCGCCGCTGCGGCTGGGGCTCGCCAGACTCGACGCGCTGCGCCGGCAGGGCTCGGCAATCCTCAACCTGCTCGATAGCGGGCCCGACCTGCTGCTGCGCACCGACGGCGCGCTCAGCAGCGCCGACCGCACGCGGCTGGCGGCGCTGGCGGGCGAGACCGGATCGGTCCGGATCGCCTGGTCGCATGGCCTGGGCCCCGGCGCGATGGCGGTGGAGACCGCCTGCCAGCTTCGCCCTGCCGTGGTCAGCCTTTCCGGCGTGCCGGTCGCCGCGCCGCCGGGCGCCTTCCTGCAGGCGACGGCGGCGGGCGAACGGGCGATTGTCGAGGCGGTGCTGGCCTGCCTGCCGGGGCGATTGCCGGCGCGGGCGCATGCGGTGGAGCTCCATGCCGGGATCGGCACGATCAGCCTGGCGCTAGCCGCCCGGCTGCGCGTGCTGGCCTTCGAGATCGACCAGGCGGCGGTGGCCGCGCTGCGGGCGGCAGCACCGCCGGGACGGCTGACGGCCACGCAGCGCGACCTGGCGCGCCAGCCGCTCGGCGCGCGCGAGCTGGCCGGCGCCGAGCTGGTCGTGCTGGACCCGCCCTATGCCGGCGCCGCGGCGCAGATGGCGATGCTCGCCGCCTCCGGCGTGCCTCGCGTGGCCTATGTCAGCTGCAATCCGGCGGCGCTGGCCCGCGACGCGGCGGTGCTGCGGGCTGCCGGCTACGCGCTCGAGCGTTGCACCCCGGTGGACCAGTTCCTGTGGTCAGCGCGAGTCGAGAGCGTGTGCTGCTTTACGAAGTCGGCTCGACGGCGGTGAAGGCTTGCCAGAGCTGTGCGAGCTCGCCCCAGAAACACGTGTCAAAATGGTTTTTAAAGGCTTCGCCTTTAATCGGGTCCAGGGGCGACGCCCCTGGCCTTCCTTCGCGTTACGCACTGAACGAATGGAGGGGTGACCACAATGGCAGAACAGGATGGCTCTCTGGCGCTGCTTCTCGGCGCGTCGCGCGGGCTCGGGCTTGGGCTTGCGCGTGAGTATCTGCGGCGCGGCTGGCGGGTGATCGCCACGCTGCGCGACGAGGCGGCTGATGCCGAGCGCCCGGACGGTCTGGCGGCGCTGGGCCGTGAGGCGGGCGGGCGGCTGGAGATCGTGCGCGCGGACATCAACGAGCCGGCGGACGTCGCGGCGCTGCAGGCCAGGGTCTCGGGGCGGGCGCTGGACCTGCTGTTCGTCGTCGCCGGCATTTCGGACGGCGCGGCGGCGAGGATCGACACGGTGTCGACCGAGCGGTTCGGCGAGATCATGCTGACCAACGCGCTGAGCCCGCTGCGCGCCATCGAGGCGCTGGCGCCGGCGGTGCGGCGGCCGCATGGCGTAATCGCCGCGATGTCGTCGGGCCTCGGCAGCGTTGCCAACAACACGACCGGCGGCTGGGAGGTGTATCGCGCCAGCAAGGCGGCGTTGGACACGCTGATGCGCTCGTTCGCGGCTCGCCACGAGGGCGACGAGGTCGCGATCCTGGTGGTCGCACCGGGCTGGGTGCGCACCGACATGGGTGGGCCTACCGCCCCTCTCGACATAGCGACCAGCGCGCATGGGATGGCCGACATGATCGCGCTCCGGCAGGGCGGCCGCGGCGCGGTGTTCGTCGACTATCGCAACCAGGAGGTCAGCTGGTAGGCGCAGGCGCCGGCTCGGGCGGTCAATACGGATGCAGCCCGGTGGGCATGAGGCCGATCAGCGCCGTCTTGATCGGCGCGAAGCCGATGCCGTCGCCGCTCCAGCTGCCGTAGGCGGCCAGGCTCTGCGCGGCGGCGGCGGCCGGCGCCGTGTAATGCGCGGCGCTGTCGCCGGAGGCGCCGCTGCCGCCGGCGTTGAGGGCGACGCCGCTGAACGCCCAGTAGTCGTTGCCCGCGATCGTCGCGTCGCCGATGCCGCCCGTCAGGTTGGCGTAGCCGGGATTGCGGGGCGCGGTGCTCTCGCTCACCGTCACGTTGCCGCGGGCGCTGTCATTGTAGAGCTGGCGGAACGAGCCCTGCGGCGACTCGTTCGCCTCGTCCTGCTGGAACAGGCCGAAGGACGGCGAGCCGGTGCCGAGATCGAAGATGTTGCCGGCGATCGAGTCGTTGCTGCCGCCGTGGATCTCGAACGCGTCGCTCAGCGACGGCGAGGCCTGCACGATGTTCTGCGTGACGGTGACGCCTGACGCGTTGTCGTCGAGGTAGATGCCGACGGCGTGGGCGCCGGGCGAGCCGGTGGCGCCGATGAAGTTCATTTTCACGACGATGCCGGTGGCGGCGTCCTGGCTGCGGCCCAGGACGTAGATCGCGCCGCTGTCGCTGCTTTGGCTGTCGACGCCGCTCAGCACGTTGCCCGCGACCACGGTGCCGTTGTTCTGGGTGGCGGTGGTGCCGGGGCCATAGAAATCGGACAGGCTGATGCCGGCGCCGGTGGTGTTGGTGATCTGGTTGTTGGTGATCCGGCCGTCATTGGCGCCGTGCAGCCAGATCGCGCCGGCGGTGTTGGCCGCGTCGTCGCCGTTGATCTCGTTGCTGGCGATGGTGTTGCCGTTGGCGCCATCGCGCTCCTCGACGGCGCTGGCGGTCGTCGTGGTCATCAGGTTGTTGGAGACGACGCTGTTCGAGGTGCCGTCCAGCACCACGGCCTGGCCGGTGCCGGTGAAGCTGTCATCGGTGAGCGTGACGGCGGTGCTGTTCAGCGCCTCGATGGCGACCGCGCTGCCGTTGCCGTGCAGGGCCAGGCCGGAGACGGTGATGCCGGTGGCGCCGGTAATTGCCAGCGAGCCGGTGAGCATCACCGAGCCGGCGGGCGCTGCGGGTGCTGCCGACAGGGTGAGGCCGTTATCGGCGGCCCCGAGCGTGTCGTTCTCGCTGTAGGTGCCGGGCTCGATCAGCACGCTGTGGTCGCCGGCGGCTTCGGCCGCTTGGATCCCCTGCTGGATCGTCGTGTAGAGGCTGCCGGCGCCGACCGTGATCGCGTGGGTGGGCGCGGGCGTGGGCGTGGGCGTGGGCGTCGGGGAAGGCGTCGGGGATGGCGTTGGTGGGGGCGGCGTGGGGATCGGTGCGGGCGGCGCTGGGGGCGTGCTGCCGCCGAAATAGGTGGCCGGCAGGTTGAAGTCGACCTGACCGCCATAGGTCATTGCGCCGACGCCGGTGACGGTGCCGTGTGAGGAGACGTAGCGCTCGAGCGGGCTCGATGCGGCGATCGTCGTTCCCTCGAAGCGGATGTCCTGCACGCTCAGCAGCTGCGCCGGGCTGTCGGGCGCCGCGCTGACGATCTGGATCGAGTGGGCGACGCCGGTGGCGAGGTTGAACGAGAAGGCGATCGGCTCGGCGCTCGAAGTGTTGACGCGTATCGGCACGCTCTCGGCGACACCGTCCACGTCCAGCGTGAAGCTTGGCACATCATTGTTGGCGAACTGGGCCGAGATGTCGACCACGACGCTGTAGGAGGTCGATGGCGTATCCGCCAGCAGGCTTGGCTGGTCGAGCAAAGGTCTGGTTGTGGGAAGCAGTGGCGACATGGCCATGCGGCGTCTCCGGTTTGTCAGAGGGCGCCGAGCGGCGGCAACTGGCGGGCGCCAAGTACCTCCGTATGCCGAAGCTCCCGCAAATGCAACCTGAAGTGGAGAGTTATTGGCGCTGATCAACCAGAAATGTCGGCTTTGGCTCACGTGCTTCTTGACCGTGTGGCTGACGGCGCTGTCCGGCGTGGATCATGTTCACGATGTCTTAACGATCGCCTGCGAAATTGATGGCCGCGCCTGCGAGTGATCGTTTGGGGAGCAAGGCATGTATGGGTCACAACGAGTGCCCGGGCGGCACTCAAGGGCGCTGGATCGCTATGCGGCGGGCCTCGGCGTGCTCGTCGAGCGCCACCTGTCGAACGCTGCGCTCGTGGCGGCCCGGCAGGAGGCGGAGCGTGAGGCAGCCGAGACCCGCCTCGCCAAGCGGGAGGTCGAGACCGTGGTCACGGCGTTGCGCGACGAGATGGCGATGCGGCTCGGCACCCAGACCCGCCTTGCTCATCTCGCCAGCCACGATCCGCTCACCGATCTGCCGAACCGTTCCTTGTTCGGCGACCGGCTTGCCGCCGCGATGGCCGAGGCGAACGACGCCGGCCGGCGCCTCGCCTTGCTCTACGTCGACCTTGACGATTTCAAGACGGTGAATGACACCTTCGGGCACGCCGTGGGCGACGCCCTGCTGCGGCAGGTGTCCGCCAGGATCGATCGCGAGCTGCGCTGCGGCGAGATCGTGGCGCGCATGGGCGGTGACGAGTTCGCGGTTCTGCATCTCGCGCCGCCGGACCGCGAGGCCGCCCGCAGCCTCGGCAATCGGATCATCGCCAGGCTCAGCGAGCCCTTCAGCATCGAGGATCGGCCGATCTTCGTTGGCGCCTCGGTCGGGATCTCGCTCTTCCCCGACGATGCGCACAAGGTCGAGCTGCTGCATCGCAACGCCGACCTCGCCATGTATGAGGCCAAGAGTACCGGGCGCAACCGCTGCTGCTTCTTTGACGACATGTTGGAGAAGGAGGCGCATCGACGCGCGCTGCTGGAGCAGGCGCTGCGCGAGCCGGGCCTCGCCTCGCAGCTCAGGCTCGCCTTTCAACCCCAGGTCGATGTCGGCCATGGCGGGGTCGTCGGCGTCGAGGCGCTGCTGCGCTGGACCCATCCCATCTACGGGCCGATCTCGCCCGACGAGTTCATCCCGATTGCGGAACGCTCCGGCCTGAGCGGCGAGATCGGCGCTTGGGTGCTGCGGGAGAGTTGCCGTCAGGCCAAGCGGTGGCATGGCGATGGCCTGCAGCCCATCTCGGTCGCGGTGAATGTCGCGACCACTCAGTTCCGCGACGGCAGCATGCCGCAGCTGGTGAGCGAGGTGCTAGCCGAGACCGGACTGCCGCCCGCCTGGCTGGAGCTTGAGATCACCGAGACCGGGATCATGCGCGACATGCACGTCGCGGCCGACACGCTGGTGGCGCTGCATCAGCAGGGCGTGAGCCTGGCGATTGACGATTTCGGCACCGGCTACTCGTCGCTCAGCTACCTTCGCCGGCTGCCCGTCGACCGCATCAAGATCGATCGCAGCTTCGTCAACGACGTGACCGTCAGTGAGGATGCCGCCATCGTCGCCAACACGATCGTTCAGCTCGCCCACAGTCTGAGACTGCAGGTGGTTGCCGAAGGCGTCGAGACAGCGGCGCAGGCGGATTTTATCCGCGATGTGGGCTGCAATTTCGCTCAGGGGTACTTCTACGGCCGCCCGCTTGATCCCGGCGAGATCCCCGCGCTCGTGAACGGCGGCGGCGGTCTGGAAGCCCGGGCATGACGTCCTTGACGGCGGTGTCTCCCATCATCGAGCAGTGGAGCGACGCCAGCGCGCAACGCATCCGCGCCGGACGGGTCGTCTCGACGTCGGGCTCGCAGATCGTGATCCTGCTCGACGCTGTCGGCGCGCATGACGGCTTGCAGATGGGCAGCCTGGTCTGTGCCCGCAGCCCGCATGCCCTGGTGTTCGGGCTTGTCGAGGGGCTGAGCACACCGATGCCGATGCAGCCTGGCGATGGCACGGAGCTCAAGATCGCGGAGATCGGGCTGCTCGGCGAGATGCTAGACACCCTTGTCGGCGGCACCGGCAGTTTCAGGCGTGGCGTGTCGAAGCTTCCGAGTCTCGATGCCGCCGTGTTCTTTGCTGATCACAACGACACCGCAATGGTGTTCGCGCTGCAGAACCGGCGTTCGATCTGCGTCGGCTCCGTGCACCAGGACCCGCAGGTTCCAGCGCAGGTCAGCGTAAACGACATGCTGTGCAAGCACTTCGCCATGCTCGGCACGACCGGCACCGGCAAGTCATGTGCCCTCACCTTGCTGCTCAAGCGAATCCTCGAGCAGAACCCGAACGGCCACGTGCTGCTGCTCGATCCGCACGGCGAGTACGAGATGGCGTTCGGCGGACTGGCGGAGCATCTGAGCGCTGCGAATTTTCGCCTTCCTTACTGGCTGTTCAACTTCGAGGAGCTGACCGAGGTCGTCTTCGGCCACGAGAAGCATGAGATGTCGGTCGAGATCATGCATCTTCGCGAGCTGGTGCTCGCCGCCAAGCTCACCATGGCGCGCAACATTGCCGATCGCAAATGGATCACCGTCGACAGTCCGGTTCCCTATTTGATGAGCGACCTCAATCGTCTGCTCGAGACCGCCATCGGCAGCCTGGACAACCGAGGCAACCTGCCGGCCTACCTGCGCATCAAGTCAAGGCTGACGCTGTTGCAGACGGATCACCGTTTTGCGTTGATGTTCGACACCGGCCTCGTCATGCGCGACAATTTTTCCACCCTGCTCAGCCGGATCTTTCGCATCCCGGCAAACGGTAAGCCGCTTGCGATCCTCGATCTTGCCAGCATTCCCTCCGAAGTGCTGAACGTCGTCGTCGGCGTGATCTGCCGGCTTGCCTTTGACCTCGCGACCTGGATCGGGCATCGCCAACCGATGCTTCTGGTCTGCGAGGAAGCCCATCGCTACGCGCCGCAGGACGGTGCGCTGGGATTTCAGCCGGCCAAGCGAGCGCTGTCGCGGATCGCCAAGGAAGGCCGCAAATACGGCATCAGCCTCGGTGTCGTCAGTCAACGCCCGTCCGAGCTCGATGCCACCATCCTGTCGCAGTGCAACACCGTGTTCGCGTTCCGGATGTCGAACGAACGCGATCAGGAGATCATCCAGGCTTGCCTGTCGGAGGCGTCTGCTGCGACGTTCTCGGCCCTTCCGTTTCTGGGCAATGGCGAGGCGATCGGGATCGGCGAGGGCGTTCCCGTGCCGATGCGCCTGCATTTCGCCCTGCTGCCCGACAATGAGCGGCCGCGCAGCCGATCCGCCTTGTTCTCCGAGCGCTGGCAGCAGGTCGACGACGGCGCGGTCGTGGATCTCGACAAGTTCGTCGAGGCGGTGCGGGGCGCTGCGGCAAGCTAAGCGCACGGCCTGCCGCCAGGCGCCAGCTCGGGCACCGCGCCCCCAGCAGCGGCAACAGGATCAGCATTGGCGGAAGCGGCAGGCGCAGCGTGGCGGCGACCAGGAGCGCGGTTGCGGCTTACGTCGCGATGACGCTGCCGACGACGCCGAGATGTTGGCTGAGCCAGCTGCAGGTCACTTTGCCGAGTGCGCCGCCGACGAACAGCAGCGCAAGCCCGAGGCCGACGGCAAGCGAGTCTCCGCCCGGCGTGTGGATCGGGAACGGCAAAAGAAGGAGGTAGCCTATGCGGGTCGCCGTATCGAAGGCGCCGATGGTCAGCAGCAACGCAAATCCGGAGCGGGCAGGCCCGCGCAGGATGGCGCTGGACCGGGACGGCGCCGCGACCGCCTGCGGGCCGCCAGGCGAGGATCGGCAGCAGCAGCGCGGCGATGGCCGGAGGCGTCGCCCTCGCCGAGATCGCCCGCGAAAGGATAGGTCCCGAGGGCGCCGCGGGCGACAGGGGTGTAGGCGTCGGTGACGAGAGCGAGCCGCGGGGATGCTGGATCCTGTTCCGGCCAGCACAAGGCCGCAGAGCGCGGGCAGGCCAAACGGCAACGCCATGACGACGAAGCCTGTTGCGGCGATGACGGTGGGCAGCACAAGTGCCGCGCGTGGCGACACAGCACGCACCAGCCTGGCGCCGGGCGCCTGCAGGCCGCCCATGGTTCCGCAATAGAGGGCGCGCAGCATGCCCAGCGCGGCGAAGGAGGGGCCGAACTGCGCCTGCCAGACCGGCAGGACGGGTAGAGCACGTCGGTGTAGCCGTCGCGGAGCGCATACGCGAGGCAGGCGGCGGTGAGGGCGAGGCTGCGAGGCTGCGAGGGCGACATCGCGACCGGGCGGCTGGCAGACATGACGTTCTCAATCGGCATGCGCGAAACGCTCCTCGCCAACAAGGTCAGCCGCGCCTGGCTCGAGAGCCGGGCCTCCGGCCGGGCAGCAGGCCATGCTCTGGCGCGACCTGGCCGACACGCCCACCTCCTCCAACAGCCATGACCGGAGCACCCGTATGCGCTGCGGCACGTGCGGTCCGGATCGGGACAGCAGCCGGTGCAGCACGCGTCGTATGCCGCGGAATCGCCGCCGCCGAGGATGATCAGCTGCCCGGAGGACAGCTCGGCCTCGACGGACCGCTCGGTCTCGAGCGACGCCTATGCCTTGAACGGCAGCCGAGACGGCAAGCGCGCCGCAGTCGAAGCCCGTCGCCGCCGGCGCCAAAATGCTCCTCCAGCGCCCGGACATGATGGCTGATCGCCGAGGCGGTGAGGTGGAGCTCCCCCGAGGCCCGCACGACGCTGCCGAGCCGGGCGGCTGCCTCGACCTGGCCCAGCAGCGCGGATCGTACCATGCTGCGGCACAACATCGAGCGCGATGCCCGGTCGACGCCCTCGCACTCGCTGCGTGACGGCTTCACCAATCCAGCGTGTGACAGCTCTGCGAAATCTACTTTTTTCATCATGGGCCTCTACGGCGTCGGCTTCTGGCTGCCCACGCTGATCAAGGGCTCAGGCGTGTCCGACCCGCTGCTCATCAGCTTGCTGACCGTCCTGCCCTACGCCGCCGCGGCCGGCATGGTGATCTGCGGCCGCCCTCGGTCGTGGCTGGTGCTGCGGCCACGAGCGGCATTGCCGTCATCAACTTGGTCGGCTGGCGTGTCAGCAGCAGCTTCGCGTGGAGGCGACCGGCATCAAGCCGCACCTCATGTCGCAGAAGACGTCCGAGTATAGCTGCGAGCATGTCGGCAGCGACTCTATCGGCTCGCTGCACGCCCAGACGCTTTACGGCCACATTGCCGCAACCACGCCGGACATGGTCGACTGCTCACCAGCAGCGGCGAGAGACGGAGACAGACCGATGAAGACGCCACGTGCGATACTGCTCGCCGCCCTTCTCGCCGCCTCGCCGTGCCTCGCCGCGCCGAAGCCCTGCACGCCGCATGGCGGGTCGGTGCCCGCCAATGCCAACACGACGCGCCCGTCCGACCCGTTCTTCGTCCAGACCGCCGGCCTGAATCTCAGCACCACGCCGCCGACCCGTGATCCGCACAACCCCGCCTACCCGCAAGCCACCGAGCTGCCCGACGGCACGCTGCCCTCGCCCGATGCCGACGGCAATTTCATCATCGGCCCTACTCACACCGCCGCGCCCGAGACCCTCGCCCGCGCCGGCGTGCCGCAAGGCACGGTCCACACCTTCACCATGAAGTCCGCCGACAGCCTGATCTACCGGCCCGGCGTGGTGCGCGACGACCCCGGCGGCTGCCCGAACGAGGCGATCAACACCGCCGCCACCGCCCCCGGCGACCCGTCGAACCTCATCAACACCGCGAGCCATCCCGGCAACTGGACCCGGCAGGTCGATGTCTACGTGCCCGCCGGGCTCGCCGCCGGCAGCGTCGCGCCCTTCATCGTCTTCGGCGATGGCAGCTCAACCGGCTTCTTCCACGAGCACGTCCTGTTCAACATCCTCGACAGCATGATCGCC
This sequence comes from Acetobacteraceae bacterium, assembly GCA_963692975.2. GTDB lineage: Bacteria > Pseudomonadota > Alphaproteobacteria > Acetobacterales > Acetobacteraceae > CAXMMR01. The sequence goes on from CAXMMR010000012.1 coordinate 40,747, forward strand.
GCCCACCGCCTGCCGCCGATGGTCGCGATCGGCATCGGCGCCGGCGGACAGGATGCGCAGGGCTCCGAGCGCGGTCGCGAATACGACACCACTTCCGGCCTCTATGCCGAGTGGGTCGAGCACGAGGTCCTGCCCCTCGTCGAGCGCGCCGCCGGCGTCCGCCTCACCGCCGACCCGGACGGCCGCGCCACCATGGGCTTCAGCTCCAGCGGCTCGGCCGCCTTCACCATGGCCTGGTTTCATCCCGAGCTGTATCACCGCGTGCTCGCCTACTCGCCGACCATGGTGAACCAGCAATGGCCGCACGATCCGGCCCTGCCTGGGGGCGCCTGGGAGTTCCACGACGGCTGGCCCGGCCCGGCGACGCCCGAGCTTGCGGTGCAGGGCAAGTCGGTCAGCGTGTCCGGCTTGCCGACCGGCGCGCCGCTGATCCCGAACAGCCCGGTCAAGCCGATCCGCTTCTGGTTCGAATGCGGCGACCGCGACCTGTTCTACTACGTCCCCGCAATGGCGGACGGCATGCATGACTGGACCCTGGCCGACGAGCGCACGGCTGCGGTGCTGGCCGCCAAGGGCTACCACTACCAGTTCGTCTTCGCCCGCAACGCGGCGCATGTCGACAACGCGACCGAGGCTCAGACCCTTCCCGAGGCGCTGACTTGGTTGTGGAAAGGCTATGCAAACCCTGGTCAGGCCCGGCCGTAGCGGGGCTGGAAAAGCAAGGCGAGGGGCTTTGCCCCTCGACCCCATCAAAGGCGCGCCTTTGCAATCCGGTCGCTTAAGTTTTGCGGTTAGACGTGGAAACTTTCGCCGCAGCCGCAGCGGCCCTTCTCGTTCGGATTGGTAAAGCTGAAGCCGGCGCTGAGCTGCTGCGTCTCGTAATCCATTACCGAGCCGATCAGGAACAGCGTCGCCTTGCGGTCGACCAGCAGGGTCAACCCGCGGTCGCGCACGACCTCATCGTTCGGGCCGGCCTGGCCGACCCAGCTCATGTCGTAGGACATGCCCGAGCACCCCTTGGTGCTGACGGCGACGCGGAGCAGCATGCCTTCTTGACCGCCGGCGTAGAGCGCGGCGAGGCGCTGGGCGGCGCGCTCGGTCATCGTCAGCAACGGCGGCAGGGCGCGGCGGCTCGGCGGGCCCAAGGTCGTGGTCGGCGTCGTGGTGGTGCTCATGGCGTCACCTCTCAGTACATGTTGAGCGCGAGGCGCGCTTCCTCGGTCATGCGCGACTGGTCCCAAGGCGGGTCCCACACGGTCTTCACGTCGGCGCCGGTGACGCCGGGCACGGTCACGACGGCGTCGCGCACCATCACCGGCAGCTCCTGCGCGCTCGGGCAGCCGGGCGCGGTCAAGGTCATCTCGACGCTGACGAAGCCGTCATCGCGGATGTCGATCGCGTAGATCAGGCCGAGTTCGTAGATGTTGACCGGGATCTCGGGGTCGAACACCGTCGCGATGGCGTCGATCAGCGCGGTCTCGGAGACCTCCGCCGGCACCTCGCCGTCGGGCGTCCAGGTGCCGACATTGGCGCGCTCGGCGGGTTCGGCGAGCTCTTCGGTCATTGCGGGCGCTCCTGGTCGAGCGCGGCCCTGAGCGCGCTCCATGGCAGTGTGGCGCAGCGGATGCGGCTGCGATACTCGTGCACGCCGACCAGCGGCTTCAGCGGCTCGATCAGCGCCGGCGCGGCGGCGGCGTCACCGGTCTCGAGCATGCGCTCGAAGGCGTCGCCGGCGGACCGGATCTCGGCGTCGTCGCGCTGCTCCACCAGCGCCGCCATCAGGTCCGCAGAGGCGATGCTGATGGCACAGCCGCGTGCCTCGAAGCCGGCTTCGGCCAGGCGGCCATCGGCGTCGCGGCGCAACCTCACGGTCACCCGGTCACCGCAGAACGGGTTATCGCCGACAGCCTCGGCGTCGAACACCTCGAGCCGGCGGCGGTGGCTCGGGTTGCGGCCATGTTCGAGGATGATGTCCTGGTAGAGGTCGCGCAGGTCGTCGAACATGTCAGGCGAAGAAGCTTCTGACGCGGTCGAGCGTGTCGGCCAGCCTGTCGACGTCGTCGAGCGAGGTGTAGACGCCGAAGCTGGCGCGCGCGGTGCTGTCGACGCCGAGGCGGCGCATCAGCGGCTCGGCGCAGTGGTTGCCGGCGCGCACCGCAATGCCGTTGCGGTCCAGCAGCGTCGCCACGTCGTGCGAGTGGGCGCCGTCCAGGGTGAAGGAGATGACGCCGCCACGGTCCTGCGCCTGGCCGACGACGTGCAGGCCCTCGATGCGCGACAGGCGCGCGAGCGCGTGCTCGGTGAGCGCGGCCTCGTGGGCGGCCAGCGCGTCGAAGCCGATCGCCTCGACGTAGCGGATCGCCGCACCGAGGCCGATCGCCTCGATGATCGCCGGCGTGCCGGCCTCGAACTTGTGCGGCACGTGCGCCCAGGTCGAGCGCTCGAAGCTGACGGTGGCGATCATGTCGCCGCCGCCGGCGACCGGCGGCATCGCCTCCAGCAACTCGGCCCTGGCCCACAGGATGCCGATGCCCGTGGGGCCATACAGCTTATGGCCGGTGAAGACGTAGAAGTCGCAATCGAGCGCCTGCACGTCGACGCGGCGATGCACCACCGCCTGGCTGCCGTCGAGCAGGATGCGGGCGCCGTATTGGTGGGCGAGTCGGCACAGGCGTTCGGCCGGCGTGTAGGTGCCGAGCACGTTGGACATGTGGGTGATGGTGACGAGGCTGACCCGGCCATCGGCCAGCAGCGCCTCGTACGCCGCCATGTCGAGCTCGCCGGCGTCGGTCACCGGGCAGACGCGCAGCTCGATGCCGTGGCTGTCGCGCAGCATCTGCCAGGGCACGATGTTGGAGTGGTGCTCCATCTCGCTGAGCAGCACCGCCTGGCCTGGCTTGAGCGCGGTGCGGCCGAAACTGTGGGCGACCAGGTTGATCGCGTCGGTGCTGTTACGGGTGTAGACGATTTCGTTGCGCGACGGGGCGTTCAGAAGCTGGGCGACGAGGTCGCGCGTGCCCTCATAGGCGTCGGTCGCGCGCTCGCTCATCCAGTGCAGTCCGCGATGCACGTTGGCGTATTCGTGCTCCATGGTGTGCACCATGGCGTCGATGACGCAACGAGGCTTCTGCGCCGAGGCGGCGCTGTCGAGGAAGACGAACGGCTTGCCGCGCACGCGCTCCTGCAGGATGGGGAAGTCGGCGCGAATGCGGTCGACGTCGAACCCTGCCGCCTGCGATCGTAGACATCTGGTTCATTGTTGGTCCCACCAACTGTCGACGGCCTGCTCCAGCATCGCACGCGCCGTCACGTGCTGCACCGGCTCGAAGGCCTCGACGAGAAAGGCGCGCACCAGCAGGGCACGCGCTTCGGCTTCCGGTACGCCGCGGCTGCGCAAGTAGAAGAGCTGCTCGCTGTCCAGCTCGCCGACGGTGGCGCCGTGCGAGCACTTCACGTCGTCCGCAAAGATTTCGAGCTGCGGCTTGCTGTCGATCTCGGCGTCGGGCGAGAGCAGCAGCGCCTGGTTCATCTGGTAGCCGTCCGTCTTCTGGGCGCCGCGGGCGACCTCGATCTTGCCCTGGAAGACGCCGCGGGCATGACCGTCCAGCACGTTCTTAACCGTCTGGCGCGAGGCGCAATGCGGCGCCTGGTGGCGCACGACGGTGGTGAAGTCGGCGTGCTGAACGCCGCGCAGCATCTGGGCGGCGTTCAGATGCGCCTGACCCCCCTTCCCCTGCAGCGTCGCGTGCATCTCGGTGCGGGTGAGCCGACCGCCGAGATGGAGGCTGAAGCTGTCATAGGTCGCGCCGGCAGCGATGTCGGCATAGATCGTCGCCAGCTGGAAGGCGCCGGTGGCCTCCGCCTGCAGGCGGACATGGGTGAGGGTCGCGCCCTGCTCGACGGTGATCTCGAGCACCGGGTTGTGGAAATACACGCCCTCCCCGACCGAGATGTCGAGCAGCGCCAGCCTGGCGCCGGCGCCGAGCCGGACCGAGTGGCGCGGGTGGAAGGCGACCGACTTGTGGCCGATGTCGAGCCCGATGCTGACCAGCTGCACCGTGCCGCCGTCGACGCCGGCGGGGATGTCGAGCACGATGCCGTCCTCGGCCAGCATCGTGTTCAGCGCCACCAGCGGCTGCAGGTCCGGACGGGCGAGGCGGCCGAACTCGCCGGCATCGCCGAAGCGACGCGACTGTGCGGCGCCTGTCGAGAGGTCGTCGCGGTAGCGGCCATCGACGAAGACGACGCGCATGGTCTCGGCCGCCGGCAGGGCGGCGAGCAGGGCGGCGAGCCGCGCCTCACGCGGGCCGGCCGGCTCGGCAGTATCGGCAACTTCGGTCAGCGCCTCGTAGAAGCGGGTCTCCGCCAGCGGACGGAGCGAAGTGTAACGCCAGGCCTCGTCGCGCGGGCCGGGCAGGCCGTGGCGGCGAAAGCTCTCGGCGGCCAGGCGGCGCGGCTCGCGCTCGCCAGGCAGGCGCTCGGCGAGGCCTTCGTAGCGGCGCAGAAAGGCGTCCGAGCCGGCCGCGAGGTGCGATCCGCTCATGCCGCCTCCGCAATCACCTGAGCGTAGCCGTTGGCCTCGAGCGCGTGGGCGAGCTCGGCACCGCCGCTGCGCACGATGCGCCCGGCGGCCAGCACGTGCACGCGGTCCGGCACGATGTGGTCCAGCAGACGCTGGTGGTGGGTGATGATCAAAGCCGAGAAGCCGGGGGCGCGGAGGGCTGAAACGCCCTGGCCGACGATGCGCAGCGCGTCGATGTCGAGGCCGCTATCCGTCTCGTCGAGGATCGCGAGCTTCGGGCGGAGCATCGTCATCTGCAGCACCTCGTTGCGCTTCTTCTCGCCGCCGGAGAAGCCGACATTGACGTTACGCTTGAGCATGTCGTCCGGCATCGACAGGGCGCGGGCGGCGGTGCGGGCGAGCTTGAGGAACTGCACGGCGTCGAGCTCCGGCTCGCCGCGGGCGCGACGCTGGGCGTTGAGCGCGGTGCGCAGGAAGTTGGCGTTGCCGACGCCGGGCAGCTCGACCGGCGCCTGGAAGGCGAGGAACAGGCCGGCGGCGGCGCGCGCCTCCGGCTCCATGGCGAGCAGGTCCTGCCCGTCGAAGCTTGCCGAGCCCGCCGTCACCTCGTAGCCCTCGCGGCCGGAGAGCACGTAGGACAGGGTGGACTTGCCAGAGCCGTTCGGCCCCATGATGGCGTGCACTTCGCCGTCCGGCACGGCCAGGGTGATGCCGCGCAGGATCTCCTTGTCGCCGATGCTGGCTGCAAGGTCGGTGATCTGCAGCATCAGCCGACGCTCCCCTCCAGGCTGACTGCGAGCAGCTTTTGCGCCTCGACGGCGAACTCCATCGGCAGCTCCTTCAGCACGTCCTTGCAGAAGCCGTTGACGATCATGCCGACGGCGTCCTCCTCCGACAGGCCGCGGCTGCGGCAGTAGAACAGCTGGTCCTCGGCGATCTTGCTGGTCGTCGCCTCGTGCTCGATCTTGGCACCCGGATTGCGGCTCTCGATGTAGGGCACGGTGTGGGCGCCGCACTCCTGCCCGATCAGCAGGCTGTCGCACTGGGTGTGGTTGCGGGCACCCGAGGCCTTGGGCAGCACGCGGACCAAGCCACGATAGGTGTTGTTGCTGCGGCCGGCGCTGATGCCCTTGCTCACGATCGTGCTGGTCGTGTTCTTGCCGATGTGGATCATTTTGGTGCCGGTGTCAGCCTGCTGGCAGTTGTTGGTCACCGCGACGGAGTAGAATTCGCCGACGCTGCCGTCGCCTTGCAGGATGCAGCTCGGATACTTCCAGGTGATGGCCGAGCCGGTCTCGACCTGGGTCCAGGAGATCTTGGAGCGCGCGCCGCGGCAGGCGCCACGCTTTGTCACGAAGTTGTAAATGCCGCCGCGGCCGTTCGCGTCGCCCGGATACCAATTCTGCACCGTACTGTACTTGATGCGGGCGTCGTCCATGGCGACGAGCTCGACGACGGCGGCGTGGAGCTGGTTCTCGTCGCGCATCGGCGCAGTGCAGCCCTCGAGGTAGCTGACGTCCGAGCCGGCCTCGGCGATGATCAGGGTGCGCTCGAACTGGCCGGTGTTCTTGGCATTGATGCGGAAATAGGTCGACAGCTCCATCGGGCAGCGCACGCCGCGGGGGATGAAGACGAACGAGCCGTCGGTGAAGACGGCGCTGTTCAGAGCGGCGAAGTAGTTGTCGCCGGCCGGCACGACGGAGCCGATATACTGGCGCACCAGCTCCGGGTGCTCGCGGATCGCCTCGCTGATCGGGCAGAAGATCACGCCGGCCTCGGCGAGCGTGGACTTGAAGGTGGTCGCCACCGAGACGCTGTCGAACACCGCGTCGACGGCGATGTTGCTGCCGCGTGGGGCGGCGTCACCCAAGCCTGAATTCTCAACGCTGGCGCCCTCGACGCCGGCCAGGATGGCGCGCTCACGCAGCGGAATGCCGAGCTTCTCATAGGTGCGGAGCAGCTCGGGGTCGACGTCCGCCAGGCTCATCGGGCCAGGCTTGCGCTTGGGCGCCGCGTAATAATGCGCGTCCTGGTAGTCGATCTTGGGGAAGTCGAGCAGCGCCCAGACCGGCTCCTCCATCTTCAGCCAGGCCGCGTAGGCCTTGAGGCGCCAATCCAGCATCCAGACGGGCTCTTCCTTGCGCGCCGAAATCAGGCGGACGATGTCCTCGTTGAGGCCGCGCGGCGCGACGTCCATCTCGATGTCGGTCGTAAATCCCCACTTATAGGTCGACTGGGTGAGCGACTGGACGGTCTCGAGGGTCTCGGCAACTGCTGGCATAATTCAATCCCTCACTCGGCGGCGGGCATCTGGGCAATTGGGGTGGCGGGGCGGACGCTGTCGGGCGGCCGCGGCTGTTTGGGCGGGACGCTGCGCATGTCGCCCAGGGTGATGGTGCGAAGCGCGTCGCGCACCGCCGTGTTGACGGGGTCCCAGCGGCCGCGGATGGGGCAGAGGCGCTCGGCCTCGCAGCCGCCAGCGCCGTCCACACAGGTCGTGATGGCGATCGGGCCGTCAATGGCCTCGATCACCTCGGCGACCGCGATCGCGTCGAGCGAGCGGGCAAGGCGATAGCCGCCCCGGGCGCCGCGCTGGGAGACGACCAGGCCCTTGCCGGCCATGGCCTTGAGCACCTTGGCGACCGTGGGCTCCGGCACGCCGGTCGCGGCGGCGATCCCGGTCGATGTCTGCACCGAGGCGGCCAGGTTGTCGCCGGAGAGACGAACCAGGACGACCACGGCGTAGTCGGTCAATTTGGAGAGCCTGAGCATGACGACCTGACGGTTTCGGACCATGCTGGTCCGGTTTACCGCAAATGAGGTAGCGGCGAACACCCGTCAAGGCCGCGAGGCCGCCAGACCGGCGGCGTCACGCGTTTTGCGCCCGGCGTGTCGCGCCGGCGTTTCGCGGTATCAGCCTGTGCGCGGCACCACACGGCGCCATGCCGAGGCGCCGGCCCGCACGGCCTTGGCGTCCGCCTCGAGCTTCAGCAGGTGGGCGAGGATCACGCGCTCGGCGGGCACGCGAAGCGCGGGGTCCAGGCCGCCATACAGCGTGTCGAGCAGGCCGGCCGGCTCATGCGGCAGGTCGTCGGCAAGCGCGGCGAGCAGCCTGTTCTCGCGCTGCTGGCGGTGCATCAGCATGGCGCGCACGAGGCGGTGCGGCTCGCGCACCGGTGGGCCGTGACCGGGCAGATAGAGCCGGTCAGGCGAGGCGAGCAGCAGCCGCAGGCTGGCCATGTAGTCGGCCATGTTGCCGTCGGGCGGCCACACTACGCTGGTCGACCAGCCCATCACGTGGTCGCCGGTGAACAGCGTGTCGCCCAAGCGGAAACACAGATGGTCTGCGGCATGGCCCGGCGTCTGCAGCGCCACCAGCGCGCGCTCGCCTGTACCAACGGACTGACCGTCGGCGATCGCCTTGCCGGGCGCGGGCGGGCGCAGCCCGAGCACCGGCGCGCCGCAGGCCGCGGCGAGCGCAGCTGCCGCACCGACATGGTCACGATGGGTGTGGGTCAGCAGGATGCGCCGGATGCGCCCGCCGCCGACGCGCAAGATGGCCTCGACATGCGCCGGCAGGTCGGGCCCAGGGTCGACGACGGCAAGGCCGTCAGCCTGCTCGACCAGGTAGGTGTTGGTGCCATGGTAGGTCATGGCTGATGGATTGGCAGCCACGAGCCGCCCGATCCCAGGCGCCAGCGTCTCCATCACGTCGTGCCTCGGCTCGGCCTCGCTGAGCAGGCCCAGGCTGCCGCTCATTCGGCCGTTCTCCTTGCGACGCCTCGACCTGAGCCGGCGGGCACCACACCGTCAGGCCGGCTGCAGGGTCTCCATGTCGATGACGAAGCGATACTTCACGTCGCTTTTCAGCATCCGCTCATAGGCGGTGTTGATCTCGTCCATCCGGATCATCTCGACATCGCAGACGATGCCGTGCTCGCCGCAGAAATCGAGCATTTCCTGAGTCTCGGCGATGCCGCCGATCAACGAGCCGGCGAAGGCGCGGCGGTTGGCAATGAGGCTGAACACGTTGACCGGCAGCGGCTTCTCGGGCGCACCGACCTGGACCAGGGTGCCGTCGCGCTTGAGCAGACGAAGGTAGGCGTTGATGTCGTGCTCGGCGGCGACGCAGTCGATCACGAGGTCGAACGAGTTGGCATGCGCGCCCATCGCCCCCTTGTCCTTCGACAGCACGACCTCGTCAGCGCCGAGGCGGCGAGCATCGGCCTCCTTGCCCGGCGAGGTGGTGAACAGCGCCGTCTCGGCTCCGAACGCGTGGGCGAATTTCAGCGCCATGTGGCCGAGGCCGCCAAGGCCGATGATGCCGACGCGCTTGCCGGGGCCGGCGCCCCAGTGCTTGAGCGGCGAGTAGGTGGTGATGCCGGCGCAGAGCAGCGGCGCGACCGCGGCCAGCTCAAGGTTCGCCGGCAGCTTGAGCACGAAGTGCTGGTCGACGACGATCGCCTTCGAATAGCCGCCGAAAGTGTAGCCGCCGCGCTCCTTGCCGCCGTAGGTGCCGATGAAGCCCTGCTCGCAGTACTGCTCGAGCCCCAACTTGCAGGTGGCGCAGCCGCGGCAGCTGTCGACCATGCAGCCGACTCCGGCCAGGTCGCCCTCACGAAAGCGGGTCACGTTCGCGCCGACGGCGCTTACCCGACCGACGATCTCGTGGCCCGGAACGCAAGGATACAGGCTAGGCCCCCACTCGCTGCGCGCGGTGTGCAGGTCGGAGTGGCAGACGCCGCAATAGACGATGTCGATCCGGACGTCGTCGGCGCCCGGGTCACGCCGCTCGAAGCTGAAGGGGGCGAGCGGCACGGTTGCGGACTCGGCGGCATAGCCGGTGCAGACGAACATTCGGGACGGATCCTAGGAGATGAGGCGAAACGCTGCCTACCGGAGCGATCGACGAGCGACGGGGAAACGCAGGAGTATGGCGAGGGTTCGCCAAAGCCTTGCTGTTCTCGGGCCGACAAGCGGGCCGGTTCCCTTGCACTGCAGAACAGCCCTGCCGGCAAGGTTGCCGCCCGAAAATCAGTCGCGTCTGAGGCGCAGGCTCGTCTCGGCTTCCATGACCTGATCTCGTCCGGCGTGCTTCGCCCTGTAAAGCGCCTGATCGATCCGGCCGACCAGCGACTTCCAGTCGTCGTCGGCCTCGGCCCAGCCGATGCCGATGCTGCACGTGATCGAGACCTCGCGACCACCGGCGTGGAACGGGATGGCGCGGATCGCCTCGTTGAGATCCAGGATGCGGGCGGCCGCCATGCCGTCCCAGTCGGTGAGCAGGATCAGCACCTCTTCGCCGCCGTAGCGGCCCGCACTCTCGCCAGGGCGCAAGATCTCGCGAATACGCTCGCTGATGCCCTGCAGGATCTCGTCGCCGGCGAGATGGCCGTGGTTGTCGTTGATGCGCTTGAAATGGTCGATATCGACCAGGCTCACGACGAGCCGTTCGGCCTCGTTGGACGCTCCGAGCATATCGGTAAAGCGCTTCTGGATCTCGGCGCGGTTGAGCAGCCCCGTCAGACCGTCGCGGGTGGCCTGCAGGATGAGCGCCTCCTGGGCGACGCGGATCTGTTCGGTGCGGAGCTCGACGGTGTTCTCCAGCAGGTGTTGACGATGCAGCAGGTGGCGGTTCTTCGCGTGCCAGACACTGACCATCAGCAACGCGGCGGCGAGACCGTAGGCGGCCCGCATCGGCCAGGAGGCCCACCAGGCCAGCTGGATGCGGATGGTGAAGGACACGGGCTCGGATGATTGACCCGTCAGGGGAGCATAGGCGACCACGGTGAAACGGTGGTGCCCAGGCGGTACGAACGGGTAGCGAGCGCTCGAAGCGCTGGTGCTGGCCCATTGCTTGTCAACGCCATCCAGACGATAGCGAAATACGATCGAGTGTTCGGCCACGAAGTCAAGGGTGCCGAACTGCACCTCCAACGGGTCGGTCGTGTAGGGGACGGCGCGGCTTGGGAACAGGCGGTCGCCAAGGGCGAGCGAGCTGATGACGACTCGCACCGGCTTGAGCTGGAACAGCGTCTCGGGATGGGGCAGGTGCGAGAGGCCCTGACTGGTCGACACCCACACGGAACCATCCGCGTCCTCATACAGGCCGAGCGAGTTGGTGTCGTTCCACACCAGCCCGCTATCGGTCGTCACCGAGACCCAGCTAGATCGATTGAACACCGAGATGCCCCGGTCCGTGCCTGCCCAAACCCAGCCGCGACGATCCACCATCACGGAGACCACCGTGCTCGAGAGCACGTTCGGCAGCCCGAAATTCTCCAGTCCGAGCACATGGTCGCCGGCCAGCGAAACCCGGTAGAGACCGCCTCCCGGGCCGCCGACCCACACTTCGCCGGCCGCCCCGAGCGCAAGCGCGCTGGGCTCGAAATTCCGTTGCTGCCAGGTCGCGACCACCGTCACGACGGAGCCGTCCGGACGCCAGTGCTGCAGGGCCGTCGTCGTCAGAAGCCAGACGCTGCCGTCGCGGTCCGGCACCAGAGCGGACACGTGCTGCGTCACCCCGGCGGCGTGGACGCGCTTTGGAGCGCCATCGACGTCATCGACGTAGAACAGGCCGGTCTCCGTCGCCAGCCAGATTCGGTTGTCATTGCCTCGAGCCAGCTGGTTGGGAACGCCTGTCGCGAAGCTTTGGATGCTGCCGGTTCGAAGGTCGATGCAGGATATGCCGTTCGGTCCGTCGGTTCGCCACAGGTGACCGGGCGCGCCGAGCGCGACCGAGAAGGTCGTCCCGAGATACCGCGGCTTGACCGGCGCCGCGCTGCCGTTCGTGATGACTGCGTCCAGACCCAGGTCGGTTGCCGCCCATAACGGACCGCCCGGCTCACGGACAACCTGCCAGATGAGGTCCTCGATCAACCCGTCCCGATGATCCCGGCTCTCCCACTGCCCGAAGCCGAGCAACCGGTAGATCCCGTGACCTTCGGCGGCGAACCACAAATTGCCCTGCTGATCGGCCAGCGCCATCCGTATTCTTGCACTCGGAAGACCGTCAGCATCGGTGACCTGCTTCCAAACCGAGTGCTGTCGAACGATGAAGCCGTTCGAGGATTGCGTCACCAGCCCGCCGGAGGGTAGGCGCTCCATGTGCAGGAGCCGGGCATCACGCTCAAAGCTCGCGTCCTGGAAGGGCAGAGCGCTGATGACGGCGTGATGATGCTCGGGATCGATCGTCGCCAGGTCAGACGCAGATCGGACAAGCACCTTGCCCTGATCGTCGGCGGCAAACGTGGCCCATACTTCAGACGGCAGACCCTGCTCAGGTCCGTAACAGGCGTAGCCCGCGTCGCCATACGAGCAAATGCGACCATCGGTCAGGGAGAGCCACAGCCGTTTGCCGACGGCCTGCAGAATGTTCACGCCCTGCAGCGCCAGCGTCTCGGCCGGCGGCAGCACGACCGGCTGGAGGGTCGGCTGCTCGGGATCATCGACATCGAGGAACGTCAGCTTGCCGCCGGCAATCAGCATGGCGCCGGTTCGCCAGGGAGCGATCTCCTTGTTCTTGGCGTTGCTCGCGTGACTGAGCCCGCGGACCGGGACGAACCAGAACTCTCGTGGGGATTGCGACGCGCTGAGGAGGTTGCGCGACACGAACGTTTCAGTGAGATAACGGACGATGACGCGCCCGGGCGCGGTGAAGACGATGTCGACGACATCGCCGCCATCCGGCAGCCCCTGAGCGGGCCCAAGATTGATGAACTTCCGGCCGTCATAGACAAAGACGCCGTGGCTGCTGCAGGCGAACAGGAAGCCGGCGGCGTTCTGATGCAGGCAAGTGACGTCCAGGCTACTTAGGCCGTCGCTGTCTCCGTAGCTACGGAGCGATATGCGTTCCGCGCTTGCACGGGTGCTGAGCTGGAGGCCGAGCGCTACGATCGTAATCATAACGGCGCGCGCCATCCAGGTCGGCGACACAAACCTACACGTGACCGGATACTTAAAACGCCATCGCTTCACTCAGGTAAGTCTCACCCGCAGCCTTCTGTAACCAGGTTACGTGAGACACACGTGGAACCAGGCTATTACAGGTTGCACTCTAGCGGAACGGACAACCGATAATCAAGGTGCAAGCGCAGGTCAGCTCACTCAGGGGCGCTAACAACTCTCAATAGTCAGTGACGTGCGGCGCTCGCTCTTGAGACCGCACGTCACTGTACTGTGTGACGCCTCACGCCTGGCTGAAATTGCCGGTGCCGACGCCGCCATGCTGGATTGCGACCCGGGTCGGCTCGCTCAGATTGCCTGTGCCGACACCGTTATGCTGGATTGCGACCTGATACGGCGCGTTCAGATTGCCGGTGCCGACGCCGTTATGCTGGATCGCGACCCGGGTCGGCTCGCTTAGATTGCCGGTGCCGACGCCGTTATGCTGGATCGCGAGCCGCGTCGGCTCACTCAGATTGCCGGTGCCGACGCCGTTATGCTGGATCGCGAGCCGCGTCGGCTCACTCAGATTGCCGGTGCCGACGCCGTTATGCTGGATCGCGACCCGGGTCGGCTCACTCAAATTGCCGGTGCCGACGCCGTTATGCTGGATCGCAAGCCGCGTCGGCTCACTCAAATTGCCAGTGCCGACGCCGTTATGCTGGATCGCGACCCGGGTCGGCTCACTCAGATTGCCAGTGCCGACGCCGCCGTGCTGGATCGCAACTCGCATCGACGTGGCCGTCGGAACGACCGACGCAGTCGCAAAAACGAATGCCGCGCTGGCGCAGGCAACAACGACTTTTGAAACAAAAACGCTCATTGAAGTCTCCTGACACAACCGGTGAGTGGCTTGCGGCCTCAAAACAGGTATACGCACAGAATGAATGCACTCGCAACGGGAAAAGTTGTTTTGACGACACGTCGTTTCATACATGCGAATGCATTTTGCAGCGCCAACATGTGCGCATCATCCAAATTATTCTACAACCAATTGACTGTCTTCTTACGTTTGTAAAACCTTAGGTTGTATCTTCAGGTGTCTCCAACCTCGAAGTTGCCAATTGTTGCGCCGATGGCACGCCGGAGGTCGGCTGCTGACACGGCGTCTCCATGGTAATGCTACAGTATAGCATGCTACCACGACAGTCACTGATCATGCTTCAGGCTACTAAGCCATCGAAATCACTTTTCTCCGCACAGTAAAGTAATTATTCAGGCTTCACCACGAGAGTCTTCAATAATTTTAGCTTACAAAGTCTGATTGCGTTTGCCGACCTATTGTTGACCAGCGGCGTCTCGACTTGAGCTTGACGATCGGATACAAAGGTGCGAGACGATGGCGTGTGCTAGCGCCGACGCATCCGTGATCTGGAACGAATCCAATTTATCTCCACCGCGCCAGACACGCGGTGCGGCGATCGAACGTCAGAACGATCTGACGTCGGTCAGAGGCAAGTATGCGAACGCCGCCATCCTAACGGGTGTGTCCGCCGCCTCAAGCCAGCCATGCGGGCATCGCACGCATCAGGACGATGGAAGAACAATGCGGCTTCGGAACAGCAGCCGCACCTCGAGTCAGACGAGAACGGACGAGACAGCGAGACCGCTCCGGACTCGTTCAAGTTGCGCGTCATGGACATCAGATGGCGCAGCGATTGCCGGCTGCGGCCCGGGCGTCATCGTTGTCAGAGCGGCGTGCGCAGTCAGGCAGAGGCGAGCGAACGTCGGTAGATGACGTCGAGCGCCGGCACGCCCAGCAGGGCGGCAAGGGGGCGCCGACGCTCGCACGCCTGGGTTTGCCGGGGATCGCTAACGGCAGCAGCGCGTCGATGTCGAGCGCGTCGCCGGCAAGGCGAAGCGGCTGGGCCGCCCTGCCCGACACCGCAGCCGTGCCGGGCCGAAGTCACGCAGTCATGCGTGACCTCGGCCGCGGTTGCGGACGTGGTCAGATGCGGCGGCGGCTGCCGGCGACCGCATGGTAGATGATCAGCACGACGACGGCGCCGACGACGGCGACCAGCATGCTGTAGAGGTTGAGGCCGGTCACCGGAGCGGCGCCGAACTGGCTGAACAGGAAGCCGCCGACAAACGCGCCGACGACGCCGAGGACGATGTCGAGCAGCACCCCCTCGCCGCTGCGGTTGACGATCTGGCTGGCGATGAAGCCGGCGATGAGGCCGAGGATGATCCAGGCGATGATGGACATGGTGGTGCTTCCTTAAAAATCGGTTGCGAGAGGCAGTCGGTCAGACCGAGCGCAGGCGGCTGCGGGCTGTGGCGACCTCGTTTGCGCTGAGCGGATCGGTGGTCGTGCCGTGGCTGCTCCAACCCTCGCTCTCGTAGCTGCGACGCAGCGCCGCGGGCGCCAGACGGTGCGGACTGCCCATCACGTCCTCGATGCCGGCGTCGTCGACAGCGCTCGCCTGCACGCTGACCAGCGTCGCGCCGCGGCGCACGCCTTCGGCGTAGAGATGCGCGTGGTCCTCGTGGATCCCGGCATGCAGGAGCGAGCCGAGCAGGCCGCCGACACCGGCGCCGGCGCCGGCGCCGGTCAGCGTCGCGATCAGCCAGCCGGCCGCCACCACCGGCCCGACGCCGGGAATGGCGAGCGCGCCCAGGCCCGCCAGCAGGCCGGCGCCGCCGCCGAGCAGGGTGCCGAGGCTCGCCCCGGCCGGGCCGGCCGTCGGCTCCGCCGGCGCGCCGGCGGCATCGCGTGCGGTGTGGCTGTTGGCGACGATGCTGATGCGCTCATAGGCGATGCCATGCGCCTCGAGGGCGGCGACGACCCGCGCCGCCTCGTCATAGCTGTCGTAGAGATGGGTAATCACGTGCGTATCCATGGCTGGTGCCTCCTTGCTGCTGATGGTCAGGGAGCGCTGGTGCCGATGTTGCCCTTGTAGTCGAGCCAGGTTCAGGTCGATGCGCCGGCGTGGCTGGCCTGACCGCGCCAGACCCCGTCGCCGTCCTCGCCACTACGCCCATCTCAGGCGTGCGTTCATTTAAGAACTGCGATTTCTCACAATATAGTTGAGAATGTCAGTCAGGTATTACTGTATGATTAGTTGACCGTGACAGATGCACTAGAAGCAAGGCCAGAGGCTCTGCCTCTGGACGCCGCTGGGGCCTGAGGCCCCAGACCCCCACCCACTTGCTCGGCCGAGCCGTCGGGCATCATCCAAAAGTTGATTTTAAGGCTTCGCCTTGAATGGGTTCGAGGGGGGGACGCCCCTCGCCTTCCTTCAGGGCGCCGCGGCAGGCGTGAAACGATCGTTCGAGCGGTCATGGTCCGGCAGAGCATGATCCGGATCGATGGTGGCGGCGGTGATGGCCTGGTCGCTCGGCACGGGCAGCTCGGCGCGGTTGCCCTGCATCCACAGCTCCGCCGGCACCCGCAGCCGGCGGGTGCGTCCGTCGGCGAAGGCGATCTCCAGCGTCGCCGGCAAGACCAGGCGGCCGCGGTTGACCAAAGTGATGCGGGCGCCGTGCGCCGGGTCGCCGTCCGGGTAGGCGACACCCGTGACGGCGTAGTCGAGCGGCCAGTTGTTGAAGTACCAGCCACGCCAGAACCAGGAGAGGTCCTCGCCGGCCTCGCTGTCCATCAGGCGGAAGAAGTCGGACGGGGTGGGATGCTTGTAGGCCCAGAGGGCGATGTAGCGCTTGAAGGCGGCGTCGAACCGCGCCGGGCCGAGGATCTGCTCGCGCAGCAGGATCAGGCCGAAGGCCGACTTGAAGTAGGTGACCGGGTGGCGATAGCGCTCGGGCACGACGTCGGTCGGCGCCATCAGGCTCGGCGCGTCGGCGTCGGCGAGTAGCGGCGCGATCTGGTCCGCCGGCGTGCCGCTGCCCGGCGCATACTCGGAGTCGCGCTTGGGGCCGAACACGCCGCCGAGCACCTCGTCGGAGCAGTAGACGTCGATGAAGGTGTTGAAGCCCTCGTCCATGAAGCCGTGGCGGCGCTCGTTCGAACCGACGATCATCGGGAACCAGGAGTGGCCGAGCTCGTGCGCGGTAATCCAGAACAGCTCGCGGCCGCGATCCGCCTTGTCGTCGAAGACGATGCCCGGATATTCCATGCCGGCGCCGTGGCCGCCCAGGTTGATCGCGTTCGGCCAGGGATAGGCGACGCCCCATTTGGCCGAGAAATACTCGATCACCGCCTTCACGTACTCGGTGGAGCGGGTCCAACCGTCGGGTGCGATGCCCTCCACCGGGTAGATGGACATCGCGAGGCGCGGTGCTGGGTCGTCGCCGGGCGCGGGCGAGACCGGCGGCAGGTTCAGCCTTGCGGCGTCCCAGACGAAGGCGGGCGACGCGGCGAAGGCGACGTCGCGGGTGTTGTTCATCCGGTAGCGCCAGGTCAGCGTGCCGTCGCGCGTCGGGCGGCTGGCCGGGTCCAGCACCTCGTCGGCCGAACGGATCAACACCGTGCGATCGCTCGACGCCGCCTGGACGAGCCGGTCCCGCTCGGTCTGCGTCAGCACCTGCTCCGGGTTGAGCAGGGCGCCGGAGCCGAGCACGAGGTAGTTCCACGGCACCGTCACCGCGTAGCTGATGTCGCCGTATTCGAGGTAGAACTCCTGGCCGAGATAGGGCGCCGTGTCCCAGCCGCGGACGTCGTCATAGACGGCCATGCGCGGATACCACTGGGCGATCTCGTAGATGTCGCCGTTGCGGGTCGAGGTCACCGCGGTGCGACCGCCCCACGCGCCCGGCACCGTGTAGTGCCAGGCCACCCGCACGACGAGCTTGCCGCCGCGAGGCGCCAATGGCCGGGGCAGCCGAAGCTGCATCCGGGTGTCGGAAACAACCGGCGTGAGCGGCAGGCTCTTGCCGTCTTGCTCGACCGAGACGCCGTCCACGACGTCGCCCTGGGTGAAGCCGCCGGTGCGGAACGGCGAGACCAGGGCGGCGCGGGCGTCGGGACGGTAGATGTTCTGGTCGAGTTGCAGCCAGAGCACGTCGAGCGTGTCCGGCGAGTTGTTGGTGTAGGCGATCCGCTCGGTGCCGGTGAGCGTCTTGGCGCCCGGATCGATCCGGGCCTCGATGTCGTAGTCGGCGCGGTTCTGCCAATAGCCCGCACCGGGCGCGCCGCCGGCGGAGCGCGTGACACCCGCCGGCATCGGCATCTCGACCGGCGCGTAGGTCTCGGCCGGCGCGGCGCCGGCAAGCAGAAGGAGGGCGCCATAGAGGATCGGGGCTCGCATGGCGGCATCAATGGACGCTTCGGCGGTGCAGGCAAGCTCGATGGCGTCGCGCTGCGGCATGTCCGGCCGCGTCGCAGGTCAGAGCCGACGGCTAATTTTCCAGCCGCGCCGCATCCAGGATGCGTCCATCCGGCGCCTGCAGGAACGCGGCGTATTGCTCGCCCGCCGGCAGGGCTGCCTGGACATGCAGCGGCGAGCCGACCCAGGCGGCCGCCGGCGCCAGCGAGCGGACGATGTTGGCCTCCAGCAGCGTCCGCCCGTCGTTCTCGCCACGACCGATCTGGGTGCGATGCTGAGGATCAAAGCCGACCAGCCAGAGCGTGGCTGTCCCGGTGCCGGCGCCGACCTCGATGCCGAGGCCGGACAGGCTTCGATGCAGCCGCAAGCCGAGCGGCGCGGCGGCGGCGGCCTTCGCCGTGTCGATGGCCGAGCCGACGGCCTCGCGGTCCGAGCCGACGACGCCGCGCCGGCCGTCGACCACGAGCTCCGGGGTGTAGACGGAGTCCTGGTGCAGCGCGGCGGCGTAGCCGCTCTGTCGCCTGGTCGCGGCATCCAATGAGTAGGGGTCGTGCCAGCCCAAAGCGTTCCAGTAAGTGACGTGAAAGGCGAGCGGCAGCAGCTCGGGGTGGTCGGCGGCAAGCTCCACCAGCAGCGCATCCGCCGGCGGGCAAGAGGAGCAGCCCTGCGAGGTGAACAGCTCCAGCACGAGCGGACGGGTCACGCTCGCCTTTGCCATCGCAGGCGTTGCCATGAGCAGCAGTGCGCCGAGCAGGTGGTCGATCCTCATGCGGTTGGGTCCTCCAAAGGGAGACGTCGCTCTCAACGCTTCGCACCAAAGCCGCCGGACGTTACGTGGTCTGCGTCACGTGGACACCTGGCTTGACCGATGGTCGGATTAAGCAGGGGCGGAGACAGGCCAGGGGTCTGCCCTGGACCCGCGGGGCCCGAGGCCACGGACCCCAATCTTCGCCGCCGCCGTCTAAGGCAGGAACCGGCCGTCCAGGTAGATCAGCGGGTCGACTTCGGCGCCAACCTCGACATCGTCCACCGTGCCGACGAAAATCGTGTGCGTGCCGAAGCGCAGGTATGCCGCCTTGGTGCAGAAGATGCTGGCCTGCACGCCGGACAGACGCGGCAAATCGTGCAGTCTCGTCCAGCCTACGGCGTCAAAGCGGGACGGCCCGTCCGGCTTGCCGGCGAAACGCTGGCCGATCGCCTCCTGGTCGCGCGAGAGCAGGTTGACGCAGAACCGACCGGACGCTTCCAGAATGTCGTGCATCGAGGCGGAGCGATTGATGCAGACCAATAACGAAGGCGGCTCGAAAGACAGCGAGCTGACGGACGTGGCCGTCATCCCATGCGGCTCGTGACCATTATAGGTGGTGACGACAGCGACGCCGGACACCAGCCTGCGCATCGCGGCGCGCAGGCGGGGAAGGATGTTTCCGGCGTCGGCGCTCTCGTCCAAACCACATCCTCAGGCCGGCGGGCTACCATCCACGACTGTCGATGGGCACCTTGGCGGAGGGGATGAGATTCGAACTCACGGTACGCCTTGACAGCGTACAACGGTTTAGCAAACCGCCGCCTTCAGCCACTCGGCCACCCCTCCGCCGGAAGGTGCAACACGGCGTTTGCGCCTCCGTTCTACGGAGCAGCGCGAGAGGCGTCAAACGGCAGCCAAGAAAGGC
>CAXMMR010000013.1:0-2939 GCA_963692975.2 Acetobacteraceae bacterium
AGCCGGGCGCGCACCGGCTCGCTTAGGCTCGTCGAGCGAGCGACGTCGAAGCGCAACTGCGCCGCACTCGCCACCTTGTTGACGTTCTGCCCGCCCGGCCCGGAGGACTGGACGAAACGCCAGGCGATCTCACGTTCGCTAATGGTGACGGGAGGCGGCATGGAACAGACCCTGGAATATCGCGGCGTCGTCTATGTGGTTGGCATCGAGACCGACGGCATGCGGGCGTGGTCGGTGTATGACAAAAATCGCGAAACGGCCATCAGCCAGCGGGCTGACACGGGCGCGCGGCGTGCGCGGCTCGTTCAAGTCGGCCGTCCTGGCGGCGCGCGCGGCGATCGACGAGATGCTGGGCGGCGCCGAGCCGGCGCCTTCGCTCGGCGCGCCGGTCGGGCAATCGGCGCTCTAGGCAAGAAAGGCCAGGGGCTTTGCCCCTGGACCCCATTAAAGGCGGAGCCTTTAAAATCGATCTGTTATTCGTGCTACACGGCGGGTGAGGTGCTGTAAGGCAGCGAATTGATTGGCTTCGCCAAGCAAGGGAAAGCTCGTCTAGAGCTCCACGAATGCAGGTCTGGGGGCGCCGCCCCCTGGCCTTCCTTACCCGACCCCTACAGACTCCAGGATGCGCGCGAGCCTCACGGCAGTATGGCCGCGGATCGGCCTATGGCTGGGCATGACCAGCAGGCAGTCATCGTGCGGGGTTCGTACCTCCGCCGTGCCGTCCAGCGCGATCAGCGTGTCGCGATCCGGCACGATGTCGCCGCCGCGATAGGCGGCGAGGAAGTTGAAGTCGGCGGTCATCGCGGTCACCGTGCGGGTGACCTCGGCGCAGCGCGCCGCGGCGGCGGGCGGCACGCCGCCCGCCTCGCTCGCAAGCCCGGTGCGCGCGAGCAGGGCGGCAATGCAGGCGAGGTCGGTGGCGACGGTCGCCGGCTGCCAATGCGCGCCCGCCTCGACGAGCACGGCGATGCGGCTGCTGTCGGGGCTGGTGAAGCCGGGATGGTCGATCAGCCGCGGCCCGTTGGCGTGCCCGCGGTCGACGATGACCAGCGGCGGCACGCCGAGCGAGGCCGCGAGCTGACGCCCCTTCTCCGCCGGGCCGGACAGGATCAGCGGGTCGGACGGCCACAGCATCGAGTGCAGGTCGAGCAGGATGTCGGCGCTCTCGATCACCGGCCGGATCTCGCGCGCCCGGTCGAGCTCCAGCGAACGATGCGGGCCATCGAGCAGCCGCAGGTCCCATAGCCGATTGAAATCCTCGTCGACAAAGCGCGAGGCGGTGGGTGCGCCGGGATCGAAGCGGGCAAAGGCGGGCAGGTTGACGAAGCCGACCGTCAGCCGACCGCAGGCCGGCCGCATGCCGCTGCGCAGCAGCCCGTCAAGCGCCACCGCGCCGCTGATCTCGTTGCCGTGCACCAGCGAAGTGATGATGACGTGCGGCCCGGGGGCTGCTGCGGCGAAGGTCATGAAGCCGGGCACGCCCGCGTTGCCGGCCAGCCAAGGCGACAGGTCGGGCGGCTCGAGCGCGACCTCGAACTCCGTCCGCCCCGGCTCGGCCGCGGAGCCGCTCACCCGGCCGGCCCGCTCACGGCAAGGGGCCGCTCAATGCGTCAGCTCCGGCGCGGCAAGACCGCCTGACGCCAGTCGAGTGATCAGCCTTCCGATGAAGCGGTCGCAGGCATCAAGCTGGCTGGCCTCGACGTACTCGTCCGGCTGATGCGCCTGCGCAATGTCGCCCGGTCCGCAGACCAGCGAGGCGATGCCGGCATTCTGGTAGATGCCGGCCTCGGTGCCGTAGCTGACCCGATCGGCGGTGTTCACCCCGGTCAGCCCGTGCACCAGGGCTGCCAGCGGGTGCTCGGCCGGCAGGGCGAGCGGCGGCAGCTCGGTCGCGACCTCGAAGGCGTAGGTGCAGGCGGGGCTGCAGGCGGGGCTGCAGGCGGGGCCGCTCGCCGGACCGCCCGCCCGCATCGCCGGCAGGATCTCCGCCTCGATGTGGTCGCATAGCCGCCGCGACAGCGCCTGCAGGCTGTCGCCGGGCACGCTGCGCCATTCGACCTCGAAGCGCGCCTCGGCGGGAATGATGTTGAGCGCGCCGCCGCCCTCGAAGCGCCCGACCTGGGTGGTGGAGTGCGGCGGATCGAACCCCTCGGCGCGCCGGCCCTCGCGCGCCAGCCGCTCCGCCTCGGCGGCGACGAAGACGGCGGCCCGGGCTGCCGCATGCACCGCGTTGGCGCCGCCCTCCGGGCGTGAGGAGTGCCCCGCCCGGCCGCGGAAGGTCACGGCGGCGGCGAGCCGTCCCTTATGGGCGATCACCGGCCGCATCATCGTCGGCTCGCCGACGATGCACAACGCCGGCGACTGCCCGTCGCGCCGGAGCTGCTCCACCAGCACCCTGGCGCCGTCGCAGGTCACCTCCTCGTCATAGGTGATGAAGAGGTGCATCGGCCGCGGCAGCCCGCCGGCGCGATGGGCCGCCTGCATCGCCGGCACGGCGGCCAGCATGCTGGCGACGAAGCCCTTCATGTCGGTGCTGCCGCGGCCATACAGCCGGCCGTCGCGACGCGTGAGGCTGAACGGGTCCGAGCTCCAGGCCTGGCCATCCACCGGCACGGTGTCGACATGGCCGGACAGCACGAAGCCGCCCGCCGCGTCCGGCCCGACGACGGCATGCAGGTTGGTCTTGGCCTCGCTCGGATGATGGCTGAGCGTGTAGGCCACCTCCAGGCCGTCGAGATAGGCTCGCACCCAGTCGATCAGGGCATGGTTGGAGGCGCGCGACGTGGTGTCGAAGGACACCAGCCGCTCCAGGATCTCGATGGTTGTCGGCGCGGTGCGAACGGGCATTGACGCGAGTGTATACGCCCGTCCGGACACGGCAACCGGCCCCGCCACGCGCGCGCCCTTGCCTGGCAGGCGAGCACCGGTCAGGCTCGTCC
>CAXMMR010000014.1:0-17917 GCA_963692975.2 Acetobacteraceae bacterium
CCCGGCCGCGCATCCGCAGTTCCTCGGCATGCTCGGCATGCACGGCACGGTGGAGGCGAACCTGGCGATGCATGACTGCGACGTCATGCTCAACATCGGCGCCCGGTTCGACGACCGGGTGACCGGGCGGCTCGACGCGTTCTCGCCCGGCAGCGTGAAGATCCATGTCGACATCGATCCGTCGAGCATCAACAAGAACGTCGCTGTCGACATCCCGGTGATTGGCGATGCGAGGCAGGTGCTGGCGGCGCTGGTGGAGGCTTGGGACGGCAGCCCGGCGCACCAGGACCGGGCGGCGCTCGATGACTGGTGGGCGCAGGTGGAGAGCTGGCGCGCGGTCGACAGCCTGGGCTTCACGCAATCCGAGGCGGCCGGGGCGGTGATCCGGCCGCAGCACGCGGTGCGCCGGCTCTACGAGATGACGCGCGAGCGGGGGCGGGACACGTTCATCACCACCGAGGTGGGCCAGCACCAGATGTGGGCGGCGCAGCATTTCCGCTTCGAGCAGCCGAACCGCTGGATGACCAGCGGCGGGCTGGGCACGATGGGCTACGGGCTGCCGGCGGCGATGGGGGTGCAGATCGCCCACCCGGACGCGCTGGTCATCGACATCGCCGGCGAGGCCTCGATCCTGATGAACATCCAGGAGATGGGCACCCTGGCGCAGTACCGGTCTGCCGGTCAAAGTGTTCATCCTGAACAACCAGTATATGGGCATGGTACGACAATGGCAGGAACTGCTGCACGGTAGTCGTTACTCGGAGATCATATTCAGCGCGGCGCTGCCCGATTTCGATCAAGCTGGCGGACGCCTTTCATGCCACCGGCATGCGGGCGCGCAGACGGTCGGACCAGCTGGATGACGGTGATCGCATGCGAATGCTGGACACGCCCGACGGCCGGTGATCGCCGATATCGCGGTGGATCAGACGGAAAACTGCTATCCGATGATCCCCAGTCCGGTGCGGCGCATAACGAGATGCTGCTCGGGACCGGAACATGAGCGAGCTCGGGCGCCGGCCATCACCGACGCCGGCCTGGTTCTCGTCTAGCGACAGCGCGTCCGTGAAAGTCAGGGTCCCGGCCGGGCATGTGCCTGCCCGGGGTCTGATCTTCGCGTCCATTTGGCTACGGATATCGAATGCCGTGCCCTGGTTTTTCCCTTCCTCAATCGGTTCACCTGATGCCGCAGTCGCGCGGCCGACAACGACCATGCCGTTTCAGACCGCCACGATTTCAGTCCTTGTGGACAATGAATCCGGCGTCCTGGCGCGCGTCATCGGGCTTGTTCTCCGGCCGTGGCTACAACATCGACAGCCTGACCGTAGCTCCGGTGGATGACCAGCCGGGGAGCGTAGCCGCATCAACGTCGTGACCTCCGGCACCGCAATGGTGATCGAGCAGATCAAGGCGCAACTGGATCGCCTGGTGCCGGTGCACCGCATGGCGGACCTGACGCATGGAGGGCCCGCACGTCGCGCGTGAGCTGGCACTGGTCAAGGTAATCGGCAGCGGCGCGATCGTCGCGTCGAGGCGATGCAGCATCGCCGACAGCGTTTCGCGCCCGCGTCGATCGATACCACGGCTGGAGCAGCTTCGTCTTCGAACTGACCGGGGCAGACGGAGAAAGATCGACGCATTCATCGAATTGATGCGGCCGATCTCGGGCTGGCCGAAGTGTCTCGCAGCGGCATCGCGGCGCTGGCCCGTGGCGCCTAAGTACGATCTAAGACAAGGCAAGGGGCCGTGCGCCTTGGCAGCATCAAAGTTGCGGTTCCTTTGAAATTTATGTCGTTGCGAACCAGTTGAAAGGCCGCGATGAGCATTGATTGCGGCGAGTGATGCCTCCGGATCGGTTGGGAAATCAAAGCAGCAAGATTTCTAAACCATAACGGGGTCTGGGGCCGCGGGCCCAAACGGATCGAGGGCAGCGCCCTCGACCTAAGCTTGAAACGCCGTAACTTCGAAAGGAGTGTTAACCAATGCGCGTGTATTACGATCGCGATGCCGACGTGAACCTGATCAAAAGTCAAGCAACGTCGCCATCATCGGCTATGGCTAGCCAGGGCCACGCCCATGCGC
Source organism: Acetobacteraceae bacterium (assembly GCA_963692975.2). GTDB lineage: Bacteria > Pseudomonadota > Alphaproteobacteria > Acetobacterales > Acetobacteraceae > CAXMMR01. Next base: position 2,083 of record CAXMMR010000014.1, read on the forward strand.
TGAACCTTAAGAGAAAGCGGCGTGAAGTGAGCTGGCGATCGGCGCTGCGTGCCAAACTCGGTGCCGGCATCGCCAAGGCGGAAGCGGCCGGCCTGAAGGTGATGGACCCGGCCGAATGCGGCCAAATGGGCCGCACGTGGTGATGGTTCTCACGCCGGACGAGGGGCAGGGCGACCTGTACCGGGAGAAGCTGGGGCCAAACGATGAAGTCCTGGCGCCGCGCTGGCCTTCGCCCACGGACTGAACGTGCATTTCAACCTGCTCGACCCGCGACCCGGACATCGACGTGTTCATGATCGCGCCGAAAGGCCCCGGTCATACCGTGCGCAGCGGAATACCAGCGCGGCGGCGGCGTCCCATGCCTGGTGGCGGTGGCGCAGAATCCAGTCCGGCAATGCGCTCGAGGTCGCGCTCTCTTATGCCTCAGCGCGATCGGCGGCGGCCGCGCCGGCATCATAGAGACGACCTTCAAGCGAAGAATGTGAGACCGACCTGTTCGGCGAGCAGGCGGTGCTGTGCGGCGGCTTGGTCGAGCTGATGGTGGAGGCGGGGTATGCGCCGGAGATGGCGTATTTCGAGTGCCTGCACGAGGTGAAGCTGATCGTCGACCTGATCTACGAGGGCGGCATCAGCAACATGAACTACTCGATCAGCAACACGGCGGAGTATGGCGAGTATGTGAGCGGGCCGCGGGTCGTCACCAAGGAGACCAAGGCGGAGATGAAGCGGATCCTGGAGGACATCCAGTCCGGCCGCTTCGCGCGCGACTGGATGCTGGAGAACAAGGTGAACCAGGCCGGCTTCCGCGCGACACGGCGGCGCAACGCCGAGCACCAGATCGAGCGGGTGGGCGAGCAGCTGCGCGCGATGATGCCGTGGATCGGCAAGAACAAGCTGGTGGACCGGGCGCGGAACTGAGCAAGGCCAGGAGCTCTGCTCCTGGACCACGCTGGGGCCGCGGGCCCCAGACCCCGTCACTTGGAGCCATGGCGGGCTCTTGCGTGCTTGGCGAAGCCGTCCATCCTCATGCTCGACGCCTGGATTCCCACGTTGAGCATGGATAACGAATGGATTTTAAAGGCTCCGCCTTTAATGGAGTCCAGGGGCAAAGCCCCTGGCCTCGCCTGATTGGGAGCGAGCCATGCCGATCAAGCTTGTTGTCGCCTGCGCCGTGTTGCTGACGGCGGGGCCGGCGTTGGGGCAATCGACTGATGGTGCTGCAGTGCCACCGCAGGGGACGGCGACGACGGCGGCGGGCAAGACGGTGATCACCGGCAATGCCGGCACGACGAGCGACATCGTGGCGGCGGGCGGGTTTCGCGCCAGCCGCATCATCGGCTCGCCGGTGTATAACGACCATGACGACAGCGTCGGCACGGTGGATGACTTGATCGTGTCCGACGGCAAGCCGACGCTGGCGATCCTGTCGGTGGGCGGATTTTTCGGCGTGGGCGACCGGCTGGTGGAGGTGCCGTTCGCGCGGCTGCGGTTTCATGACAACCGGGTCGTGCTGCCGGCGGCGACCAAGGGCAAGCTGAAGTCGATGACCGAGTTTCATTACGTAAAAAATAGCTGACACAATGCAGTAACTCGGCTTGAAGGGGTGCGATGGCGCCATGACGGCGCTGTCGCCCCCATGCTGCCCAAGCCCTCCGGCCACCTGCAGTCTGCCCCACAGGAGTTATCATGACCGTCAAGACGCTGGGCGCTGCCCTGCTCACGCTTTCTCTCGCCGTCAGTCCGGCGCTTGCCCAAACGGCGACCACGCCGCCGCCGACGGCGGATGCGGCGCCTCCGGCCGCTCCGGCTCCGGCGCCGGCCGCGCCCGACACCACGCCGCCGCCGGCTGCGACGACGACCCCGCCGGCTGAGGCGACCACCCCGCCGGCCGCGACCACGACGACGAAGACGTATCTCCATCATCGCCGTCACCGTTATCATCACCGCCGCCATCACCATCACGCCATGGCGCCTGCGAGCTCGAGCGCGACGCCGAGCACCGACAGCAGCACGCCGCCGGCTCAGTAAGACCTCGTCTATCGCCTGATGCTGCGCCGCCGGGTTGCCTCCCGGCGGCGCAGTTGCGTACGCCGTCCGCCTGGCGTGTGGCCGTCCTGCGCGCGGGGCGCTTGCCTAGGGCGCCTGTGCCTTGCTAGGCCGGACTGCATGATGGTCACAGAGCTCCGACCGGTTCCGGTGGTCTGCCTGCTTGCGGCGGGCCGCCGCGCGCGCCGACTTACCGGCCCCTGACGGTCTGCCGAGCATCAGGCTCCGGCGGGCCGGCTCAGGGGTGCGCGCCGCGTGACCGTTTCGGCCCCGACGCCATGCGCCTCGGGGCTGCCAGGAGCTAGTTCCATGAGCATTCGACATCCGAATTTCGGCGCCATCGCCGACGACCGCGTCATCATTTTCGACACCACGTTGCGCGACGGCGAGCAGTCGCCCGGGTTTTCGATGAACATCGACGAGAAGCTGCGGATGGCGCAGGCGCTGGCCGAGCTCGGCGTCGACGTGATCGAGGCGGGGTTTCCGATCGCCTCGCCGGGCGACTTCGAGAGCGTGCGGCATATTGCCGAGGCGGTGCGCGGGCCGGTGATCTGCGCGCTGGCGCGGACCGGCGGGCGAGACGACATCGCGCGCGCCGGCGAGGCGATCCGCGGGGCGGCGCGAGGGCGCATCCACACCTTCATCTCCACCTCGCCGCTGCACATGAAGTTCAAGCTGCGCATGGAGCCGGAGACGGTGCTGGAGGCGATCACCGCCGGCACGCAGGCCGCGCGCCGGCTGATCGACGACGTCGAGTGGTCGGCCGAGGACGGCAGCCGCACCGAGCCGGAGTTCCTGTGCCGCTGCGTCGAGGCGGCGATCGCGGCCGGGGCGACCACGATCAACATCCCCGACACGGTGGGCTACGCGCTGCCGGAGGACATGGCGCGGCTGTTCACCATGCTGCGCGAGCGGGTGCCGGGTGCGGCCGACGTGATCCTGTCGTGTCACAACCATAACGACCTCGGGCTGGCCGTTGCCAACACGCTGGCCTCGGTCGGCGCCGGGGTGCGGCAGATCGAGTGCACGGTGAACGGCATCGGCGAGCGGGCCGGCAACGCCGCACTCGAGGAGGTGGTGATGGCGATCCGCACCCGCCACGACAGCGTGCCGTTCAGCACCGGCATCCGCAGCGAGGCGATCCTGCGCACCTCGCGGCTGCTGGCGGCGATCACCGGTTTTGACGTGCAGCCGAACAAGGCGATCGTCGGGCGCAACGCGTTCGCGCATGAGAGCGGCATTCATCAGGACGGCATCCTGAAGAACGCGGCGACATACGAGATCATGACGCCGGAGAGCGTCGGCTGGACCAAGTCGAGCCTGGTGATGGGCAAGCATTCGGGGCGGGCGGCGTTTCGCGACAAGCTGCGCGCGCTCGGCTACGGCGAGGTCGGCGACAACCAGCTGAACGACGCGTTCCGCCGCTTCAAGGACCTCGCCGACCGCAAGAAGGTCGTCTACGACGAGGACATTATGGCCCTGGTCGATGACGAGGTGATGCGCGGGCATGACCGGATCCGCTTCGTCTCGCTCGACATCCAAGCCGGGTCGCGCGGGCCGTCACGCGCGGTGCTGGAGCTGGAGATCGACGGCGTTTGCGGGCAGAGCGAGGCCGCAGGCGACGGCCCGGTGGATGCGACCTTCAACGCCATACGCGGCGCCTTTCCGCACGAGGCGGCGCTGGTGCTGTTCTCGGTCGGCGCGGTGACGAGCGGGACCGACGCCCAGGCGCGCACGACGGTGCGGCTCGAGGAGAACGGCAAGATGGTGGACGGCCAGGGGGCGGATACGGACACCATCGTCGCGTCGGCGCGGGCGTATGTGCATGCTCTGAATAAGCTGCTGGTGAAGCGGGAGCGGCGGGAGCCGGCGGCGTTGTCGGCTTAGACAAGGCGAGGGCTCTGCCCTCGACCCGCTGGGGCCCGAGGCCCCAGACCCCCTTCCGTGAAGCTTGACACACGCCCGGACGTCGCGAAGGGCACAAATGATTGATGGATTTCAAAGGCTCCGCCTTTGATGGGGTCAAGGGGCAAAGCCCCTTGCCTTCCTTTCCTTCGACGTAGCTTTGCGCCCGTTTCTAGCCGTCCTGCCGTCGATCCAGCTCGTCCAGCACCGCCTCCGGGGCGACGTCCTTCCGCACCTCATCGAGCTCCTCGACCGAGTGCAGCGGCACCTCCAGCCGCCTCGCGATCGCGGTCACCACCTCGGTGAGCTTGGTCAGCTCGTGCTCGGCCAACAGGTTGATGTGCAAATCGAGGTCGGCCCGCTTGTCGGCGGCCGCCGCGCCGCGGTTCTGGCTGATCAGCACGAAGGTTGACAGGAAGATCGCCTCGACCGACGCCTCGGTCGCCAGGATCACGAAGGACGGATCGAATTTCGGCAGCGCTCGCACGAGGCCGAGATTGGCGAGTATCCAGGCGCCGTAGAGCGCCAGATGCAGGTAGATGAACGTCATGCTGCCGGTGAAGCGGGTGATCGCCGCCGCCAGCCGCTCCTCGCGCGAGGCGGCCAGCGCCGTCTGTTGCCGGCGTTGGCCGAGCACCGCCATGTTGCGCCTCAGCGCGCTGCTCATCGTGTTGGGCCCGGGCGGCGGCACCGTCGGCGTGTCGGACGGCTCGGTGGTCAAACCTCGCGCTCCTCACTCCACTCGACGTCGCGATGCACGTGCACCGACATCAGCAGGCCGAAGGCGAACATCACCGTCAGCATCGCCGAGCCGCCATGGGAGACCAGCGGCAGCGGCACGCCGCCGACCGGGATCGAGCCGGTCACCATGGCGATGTTCACCAGCACGTACATGAAGAAGTTCATCGACAGGCCGAGGGCGAGCAGGCGGCCGAACTGATGGCGGCAGCGCAGCGCCATCAGCATGCCGCCCAGCACGATCAGCAGCAGCAGCGTCAGCACCGCGCTGGCGCCGACCAGGCCCCACTCCTCGGCGATAATCGAGAAGATGAAGTCGGTTTGCTTCTCGGGCAGGAAGTTGAGGTGCGCCTGGGTGCCCTGCATGAAGCCCTTGCCCCACATCCCGCCGGAGCCGAGCGCGATCTTGCTCTGGATGATGTTGTAGCCGGCGCCGAGCGGGTCGCTCTCCGGGTTCATAAACGTGGTGATGCGGGCGCGCTGATAGTCGTGCAGGTGGTTGAAGGCGAAGGTGGCGCCGAACGGCAGCGGCGCTGCCACCATCGCCATCAGCCACCAGCGCATGCCGGCAGCGACGAACACGGTGGCGCCGACGACCAGGGTGATCACCGCGGTGCCGAGGTTGGGCTCCTTGAGGATCAGCGCCACCGGCACCAGGGTCGCCAAGGCCGGCGGGATCAGGAAGAGCGGGTTGGCCATGCGCTGCCAGCTCGCGCGGTGGAACCAGGAGGCCAGCGCCATCACCAGCGCGACCTTCATCAGCTCGCTCGGCTGCAGCTGCAGGCCGGCGATGTCGATCCAGCGCTCCGCGCCCTTGCCGACATGGCCGATGCGCAGAACCAAGGACAGCAGGACGAGCGAGATGCCGTAGAGCGGCCAGGCGAGGCGGGCGAGGATGCGGATGTCGACCAGCGCCACCACGAGCATCATCAGCAGGCCGGCGGCAAACCGTATGGCGTCGCGCGTGGCATAGGGCTCGGGGCCGCCGCCGGCGGAGTAGAGTGCCACGTAGCCGACGCCGGCGAGCAGGCAGAGCAGCAGGACGTAGAGCCACTGGATCTGCCAGAGCTTGGTCAGCAGGCCGAAATCGGGCTCGGCACGGATCAGGCGACGGTCGGAGAGCATGGGGTGGGAGAAGCGCTTCTTTTTTGAAAAAAAGAAGCAAAAAACTTTCGCTCGTTTGGCGGCTGCGACTGCCATTGCCACCCGGGCAACGACAAACTGATGAAAGTTTTTTGGCTTTTTTTTCAAAAAAGAACCGCTTCCTTTCGTCCCGCCACGGCGATCATCGCCGCCAAGTCCGCCGCCGGGCCACGCCGGGCCCGAGCGCTGACAAGCACGAACTCGACCTCGCTCAGCGCCGGCAACTCGGCCCGTGGCGGCAGCGCTGCAAGGCTCGTCGGCAGCAGGCGCTCGGCGTGCGGAATGACGCCGAGGCCGGCGACGGCGGCGGCGGCCAGGCCGCCGAGGGTGCTGGAGGTGCAGGCGATGCGCCAGCGCCGGCCGGCGCGCTCCAGCGCCTCGAGCGCCATCACCCGCGTCAGGCTGGGCGGCGGGTAGACGACGAGCGGCACCGGATCGAGCGGGCCGAGCGGCCCGGCGGGCGAGGCCGCCCAGACCAGGCGGTCGCGCCAGACCAGCTCGCCGCGGTCGTCGCTTGGCCAGCGCTTGCAGAACACGAGGTCGAGCTCGCCAGCGTCGAGCCGCTCGATCAGGGTGCCGCTCAGCGCGACGGTGAGCTCGAGGTCGATCAGGCTGTGGCTCTGCACGAACTCGCGCAGCACCTGCGGCAGCCACGACCAGACCAGGTCTTCCGAGGCGCCGAGGCGCAGCTTGCCGCGGGCGCGGGTGCCGGTGACATAGAGGCGGGCGCGCTCGGCGGTGTCGAGGATGCTGTCGGCGAAGCCGATCATCGCCACCCCCTCGGCGGTGAGCACGACGGAGTGGGTGTCGCGCACGAATAGCAGGCCGCCGAGCGCCTGCTCGAGACGGCGGACATGCTGGCTGACGGTGGATTGGCGCAAGCCGAGGCGCTGGCTGGCGGCGGTGAAGCTGCGGCTTTGCGCGACGGCGAGGAAGCTGCGCAGCAGAACCGGATCGAGCATACCGCTTGTTATCACGCGGCGTGATTGCAGTCACCGCGTCGGACGGGCTTCCGTGCTGCGCCTGGATGGCTATTTCTGCCGCAGCCACAGGAGCGCTCGGCCATGGACAAACTGTTTTCGCGTCGCAACATCCTGGCCGCCGGCGCGGCGGGAGGGGTCGCAACCGTCGGCGTTGCGGCCCACGCGGCGACGTTCGGCAATCCGGACATGCCGCCGGAGGGCAGGATTAACGCTCTCGCGGCTTCCAGCCTGTCCAACCCGGGGCCGCAGAACCCGGCGCTCGCCGGCCAGTTTCCGTCATTCCAGGACCCGCCGCCGACCGACGTGGACGGCATGGCGCTGTTCTGGTCGTCGTTCAACAATGCGCATAAGCGCATTCAGAACGGCGGCTGGGCACGCGAGGTGACGCAGGCGGATTTCGCGATCTCGGAGGCGGTCTCGGGCGTGAACATGCGCCTCTCCGCCGGCGGCGTGCGCGAGATGCACTGGCATCAGCAGGCGGAATGGGCGGTGATGCTGACGGGCAACTGCCGGATTAGCATCATGGACGCGGAGGGTCGGACCGCGATGCGCGACGTCGCGGCTGGTGACCTGTGGTATTTCCCGGCCGGGCTGCCGCACTCGCTGCAGGGGCTGGGGCCGGACGGCGCCGAGTTCCTGCTGGTGTTCGACAACGGCTTCGCCTCCGAGTTCAACACCCTGATGCTGACCGACTGGATGGCGCACACGCCGCCGGCGGTGCTGGCCGAGAACTTCAACGTGCCGGCCGACAGCTTCAAGACCATTCCGCTGAACAACCTGTGGATCTTCCAGGGCCGCGTGCCAGGGCCGCTCGCCGCCGACCAGCAGGCGGTGGCCTCGCCGCTTGGCGAGCCGGAGGTCGCCTACACCTTCTCGATGAACGCCATGGCACCGAATAAGAGCGTCCATGGCGGCACGGCGAAGATCGTCGACAGCCGCAACTTCCCGGTCTCGACCACGATCGCCGCGGCGCTGGTGACGCTCGAGCCGGGCGGCCTGCGCGAGCTGCACTGGCACCCGAACGCCGATGAGTGGCAGTATTACATCAAGGGCGAAGGACGGATGACGGTGTTCAACACCGGGCCGAAGGCGCAGACGGCGGACTTTCGCGCCGGCGACCTCGGCTATGTCAAGAAGAGCCTCGGCCACTACATCCAGAACACCGGCAATAGCGAGCTGCAGTTCTTCGAGATCTTCAAGGCGGACCGCTTCGCCGAGGTGTCGCTGTCACGCTGGCTGACGCACACGCCACCTGCGCTGGTGGCGCAGCATCTTAATATTGATGCAGACGTGATCAGTAAGTTTCCGAAAGGCGGGCCGGACATATTGCCCGTCTAGGAAGCAAGGCCAGGGGCGTCGCCCCTGGACCCGATTAAAGGCGAAGCCTTTAAAATCCATTTACCGTATTTGAGGGATGCGGGTCTGGGGGCGCCGCCCCCAGCGAGGTCCAGGAGCAGAGCTCCTGGCCTTTCTTGTCAGCCGCCTTTGCTGCCGCCTGCGTCCGCGAGGGTCTGCGGTGGTTTGGTGCGCTCGGCTGGGTCGCGTGTGAGGGTGTCGCGCATGATGTCGCGGGCGAGGGGGGCGGCGACGTCGGCGCCGGCGTTGCCGTGCTCGACGACGACGGAGATGGCGTAGCGCGGCGTGTCGTAGGGGGCGAAGCAGACGAACAGCGCGTGCGGGCGTTGCTCCCAGGGGAGCTTGGCCGAGTTGAAGTGACCGTGCTCGCGGGCCCAGCGGTCGACGTGATGCACCTGGCTGGAGCCGGTCTTGCCGGCGAGCTGGACGCCGGGGAGGCCGAGGCGGGCGTGCGGCGCGGTGCCGCCGGCCTCGTTCACCACCGCGAACATGCCGCTGCGCACGGCCTGGAGCATCGGCTCGGGGATGGGCAGGCGCGGCCAGTCGACAGGGCTGGCGCCGGTTTGTAGCTCGCCTTCGATGGAGCGCGTGAGGTGCGGCACGACGGCGCGGCCGGTGGCGAGGCGCGAGACGTAGGTGGCGAGCGCGAGCGGCGTGGTTTCGATGTAGCCTTGGCCGATGCCGCTCACGATGGTGTCGCCGATGTTCCAGGGATGGCCGTGGCGGCGGCGCCATTCGCGGGTGGGCATCAGGCCGGTGCGGGCGCCTGGCAGGTCGACCGCGAGGGGGACGCCGATGCCGAGGCTGTTGGCGGTCTGAGCGATGGCGTCGATGCCGACGCGCCGGGCGACCTCGTAGAAGAACACGTCGCAGCTGTTCTTAAGCCCGCCATGCAGGTCCAGCGAGCCGTGGCCGCCTTTGCGCCAGCAGTGGAATCGGGTGTCGCCGACGTCGTAATGGCCGGAGCAGTTGATGCGGTCGCCCGGGGTAAGGGTGCCGGCCTGCATGGCGGCGATCGCGACCGCCATCTTGAAGGTCGACCCGGGCGGGTAGACGCCGGCGCTGGCCTTGTTGATCAGCGGGGTGCGGCTGTTGTCGGTCCATTCGTTCCACTGCGCCTGGGAGACGCCGCTATCGAACAGGGCCGGGTCGAAGGACGGGTTGGTGGCCATCGCCAGTATTTCGCCGTTGCGGCAATCCATCACCACGGCGGAGGCGGAGAGGTCGCCGAGATGGTCGAGCGCCTGCTGCTGCAGGCCGACGTCGATCGTTGTGGTGATGGTGTCGCCGGGCTGGCCGTCCTGGCGGTCGAGCTCGCGGATGACGCGGCCGAGGGCGTTGACCTCCATCTGCACCTCGCCGGCGTCGCCCCGCAGGTCGGCCTCGTGGAACTTCTCGATGCCGGCGCGGCCGATGCGGATGCCGGGTAGGGCGAGCACCGGGTCTTCGCCCTCGTCGGCGTCGTTCGGGGGGGCCACGTAGCCGACGACGTGGGCGAGCAGCGGGCCGAAGGGGTATTGCCGCGTGGTGCCGACGTCGACGACGACGCCGGGCAGGTCGGGGGCGTTGACCTCGATGCGGGCCATGTCCTCCCAGGTGAGGAACTCGCGCAGCGTGATGGGGATGAAGCGGCGGCGGTGGGCGAGTTCGCGCTCGATGCGGGCGCGATCGTGGTCGGCGAGCGGCAGGATGCGGCCGAAGGTGTCGAGCGTGCCCTCGACGTCGGTGGTCTGCTCGGCGAGCAGCAAAGCGCGCCAGTTCAGCTTGTTGCCGGCGATGGGCACGCCGAAGCGGTCGGTGATTTGGCCGCGGGGCGAGGCGATCAGGCGGGCGCTGATGCGGTTGCTCTCGGCGAGGGTGCGGTATTTTTGGCCCTCGGCGACCTGCACGTGGTAGAGGCGCGCGCCGAGGGCGCCCAGCGCGCCGGCCTGGGCGGCCATCAGCACCAGGGCGCGGCGGGTGAAGACGCGGGTGCGTCGGGATTCGCGGACTACGCGCATGAGGACGGTAAGGGCTTTTGCCTGGGCCCGCCGTCGAACTCGGGCGCGCGTCGCAGGACGGTCCGAGGCCCTTGGATCCCATTGAGATGAGTCCAGCGGCCACTGCCGTCATGCGCAGCACGCTTGGGCGTGACGGTGGGGCCGAGGGGCGGAGCGAGCCGAACGAAGGCTCGCGGAGGGAAAGCCCCTTGCCTTGCTAAGCCTGCTCCGGCGCCGCCAGCCCGCGATGCGCCCGGATCAGCAGCATCGAGAGTGCCGGGTAGATGCCGGTGGCGAGCAGGAACTCGAGCAGCCCGGGCCAGGCCGGATAGAGGCGCCAGGCGAGCAGGCAGGTGAGCGCCCATTCGAGCAGGGCGGCGCCGGCGGCAATCAGGATGAAGACCAGCCAGACGCGCGCGAAGCTCTGCCGCGTCAGGGTTCGGCGCCAGCGCAGGGCGAGGCCTTGGGTCGCCAGCAGGATGACGATCGGCACGCCGGGTGGAGCGAGCCCAAGCAGGTTGGCGAGCAGGCCGAGCAGGAAGACGACAACCGGCGGCATCGAGTTCGGCCGGAACAGCGACCAGAAGAACACACAGGCCAGCACCCAGGTCGGCTGCAGCTCGGCCTGGCCGGGCAGGCCGAGCGGCGCCGAGAGGAAGATCAGCCCGAGGGCTGCGAGCACGGCCGGAAAGCCGACGCGCGAGGCGGCATCCAGGCGCTGCCATAAGCCCGGGCGCGGCCTGATCCCCGGTGTGCGGTCCATGCCGGGTCAACGCGACGGAGCGGCCGGGGATGCGGGCTGGGGCTCCTCTGCCGCGTGCCCCATGCTCGCGTGCCCTATGCTCGCGCGCCCAGCTGCTGCGGCGTGCGCGTCGGCGCCTGGCTGGGCGCCGGGCTGCCGCTCAGCGCCGCTCTGCAGCGTTGCGGCGCTGCGGCCGGGGGCTTCGGGCGGTTCGATGCCGTTCAGGCCGTAGTCGAAGATGCGCACCAGCTCCAGACGCTCGAGGTTGGCGAATGGTTCGACTTCGGGGAGGGGCGAGCTGGCGACGTAGTGCACCTCGCCGACCGGCAGCCCGGCGGGAAAGGCGTTCGCCTCCGCCGACGTCACCACGCGTTCGCCCTCGGCCGGGCGGACGCCGTCGGGCAGGTAGTCGAGGCGCGGCTCGGCGGAGTTGTCGCCGACCAGCAGGGCGCGGGCGCGGCTGCTCTGCAGGGTGACGGGGATGCGGCTGTTCATGTCGGTGATCAGCAGCACCCGGGCGGAGCGGCGGCCGATCTCGGTGACGCGGCCGACCAGGCCGGCGGCGTCGAGCGCGATCTCGCCGCGACGGATCGCGTGGTTGGGGCCGACGGAGAGCAGCACGGAGCGGGCATAGACGCCGCCGGTGTCGGCGACGACGCGGGCGGTCACGTAGGAGGCTGCCGGGTCGGGGATCCAGTGCAGGTCGGCCTTGAGCTCGCCGTTCTCGGCATCGAGCGCCAGGGCGACGGCATACCAGTGGCGCAGGCGGACGTTCTCCTCGCGCAGCGCCTCGGCCTCGGCGCGCAGGGCGACGACGTCGTGCAGGTCGGAGGACAGGCCGCGGATGCTGTCGAGCGGGGCGCTCAGCAGGCCGAAGAGCGGCGCCAGCGCGTCCGACAGGGCGACGCGGCCGCGCTCGATGAGGCCGACATCGGCGCGGCCGAGCAGCATCAGGCCGAAGGAGGCGGCGATCAGCAACGGCAGGGTGAGCCGCGCCAGCGCCTGGCGAGCCTGGATGGAAAGCCTGATCACGGAGCGTTGCCGCCGATACGATGCAACAGGAGGAGGATCAGCACGCTCTAGCTGATGGCGGGACGGAAATCACGCGGTTTCGGGCACGCGTTTACCGTGGGTTAACCGCTACGGGCGCATGTTGCAGCCATGAACGATGCCGGTCCTGCCAGCGCTGCGCCTCCGGTCGGGTCAGAGCGACGCCGCCTGCTGCCCGCCAGGCTAGTACATCGTGGTGAGCACGTTGCGCAGGCGCTTCATCTCCTCCAACGCCCGGCCGGTGCCGAGTGCGACGCAGCTCAGCGGCTCCTCGGCAACGACGACCGGCAGGCCCGTCGCATCGCGCAGCACCTGATCGAGCCGGGTGAGCAGCGCGCCGCCGCCGGTGAGCACGATGCCCTTGTCGACGATGTCGGCGGCGAGCTCCGGCGGGGTGTTCTCGAGCGCGACCTTGACCGCCTCGACGATGGCGCTCACCGGCTCGAACAAGCTTTCCGAGACCTGGCGCTGGCTGACCACGACCTCGCGCGGCACGCCGTTCATCAGGTCGCGGCCGCGGACCTCCTTCCAGGGGCCCTCGCCGTCATCCTCGGGCGGGCGGGCGGCGCCGATGTCCATCTTCAGCCGCTCGGCCGAGCTTTCGCCGATCAGCAGATTATGATGGCGGCGGATGTAGCTGATGATTGCCTCGTCCATCTTGTCGCCGCCGGTGCGGACCGAGCGGGCGTAGACGATGCCGCCGAGCGAGATCACGGCGACCTCGGTGGTGCCGCCGCCGATGTCGACGATCATGCTGCCGGACGGCTCGGTGACCGGCAGGCCGGCGCCGATCGCGGCCGCCATTGGCTCCTCGATCAGCAGCACCTTGCGGGCGCCGGCGCTCTCCGCACTCTCCTGGATGGCGCGGCGCTCGACGGCGGTGGAGCCCGAGGGCACGCAGACGATGATCATCGGGCTCGCGAAGCCGCGACGATTATGCACCTTGCGGATGAAGTGCTTGATCATCTCCTCGGCAACTTCGAAGTCGGCGATGACGCCGTCGCGCATCGGCCGGATCGCCTGGATGTTGCCCGGGGTGCGGCCGAGCATCAGCTTGGCCTCCTCGCCGACCGCCAGCACCATCTTCTTGCCACGCACGTCGGCAATGGCGACGACGGAGGGCTCGTCGAGCACGACGCCGCGGCCCTTGACGTAGACCAGGGTGTTTGCGGTCCCGAGGTCGATCGCCATGTCGGCCGACATGACGCCGAGGAGGCGAGAGAACATGGGCTGGACCTTTCAAGGCGGCGGCGCTGGATCGGCAGGCGCGGCCTGACGGGAACCGGCGGATCGAGCGGGCCCAGGGAGGCGCGCGGTTCCGCCGGCGGCAAGGTCGATCGAGCGTCCGGCGCAGCGTCGTCGAGGCGGGGAGTAGCTGTAGCGCCAAGGTGGAGCAAGAGGGCCACGTTTCGGCCGCCCTCTACGGGCGATCACCTTGTCTGCGCCGCAATTCTGCCGGGCTGTCGCCATCGGCTCGGGGTTTGATCGGGTTGCGGATGACGGGCCGTCATGCAGCAGAGTGGTTGGTCGAGTGTGTGCGTCGTCCGCAACTGGGCGAACGCGGTTTTGCAGCCGCGTTGCAGCGGATGCGTTCGTCCAGCACGGCGTTCGATGTATGTGGCGCGCCAGGAGTATGGGCGAGGGAGAGTTGTTATGGGTAAAGCCTTGAGCGCCGGCCTGATTGCCGCGACATTGTGCCTGACGCTGGCGGGATGCGGCCGCGACCCTGGCACCCGGGCCGTGACCGGCGGGCTGCTCGGCGCCGGCGGCGGCGCGATCATCGGCGGTGCGGCCGGCAGCCCTGGCACCGGCGCGTTGATCGGCGGCGCGGCGGGTGCTGTCGGCGGCGCGGCGACGGCGCATTGAGCATCGGCCAAGTGCCGAGATGGAGACTGTAGGACGATGATTTCGAAGGTTGGGAGACGCCGCGCGGGATTGCCGCTGGCGCTGGTTGCCATGATCGGGCTGAGCGCCTGCTCCAACCCGTATGACCCGGGGCAGCGTGCAGTCGGCGGCGGCCTGCTTGGCGCCGGTGCCGGCGCCGCGCTGGGCGCGATTGCCGGTGGTGGACGTGGGGCGGCGATCGGCGCGCTCGCCGGCGGTGCGCTGGGCGCTGCCGGTGGCGCCGCGACAACCCCGGCGCCGCCCCCACGGCCTTACTACCCGCCGCCGCCACCGCCGCCGCCGCCGGGCTACGCCTACTGATTACGGTCCGGTCTCGAAGCCTTTCGGGTTGGAGCGACGGCTGATGACCGTTCGCTTGATGACTTGTTGGGCGCCTCGGGCAGGATTGCTGGGCATCGGAGCCGTAAGCGGATGCCGGGCACCCGGTTAACGACTTCGAGGTCGACGCCGTAATCGCCGCGCCCGACGCGTCCGGCTTGTCGTCGCCGCTGGCGTGGAGTCGGCTGTTTTGGAGCTGGGTTAAGCGACGGCATCCTCGGATTGCCGGCACCGTGCGTGTTCCCAGGCCTCTGCCTCGATGGCGCTCACGCATGGCCTTGACTGCGACGCTGATCATCGAAGGACGGGTCGACGGCGGAGGTGGAAGCCCTGTTGTCGACAGGGTTCGCCACTGCGGCTGCGGAGAGAGCGCGTGGCTCTCACGGCAGCGTCCTAAGTTCGTGTTCGGCCCGATCGAGACAGTCGGCCAGGCTCGTCTCTGCGGTCTTGAGCCACGAGGTGGTGGCGTGTGCCAAGTGTCGCGCAGCCTCGGTCAGTTCTGCGCGTGTGGAGAGACGCGTCGCGCTCGCAGCTGCGCGCTGAGTTCGTGCTCAACGCGGTCGAGACTGTCGGCCAGGCTCGGCTTGCGGTCTTGAGCCACGAGATAGTGGCGTGTGCTGCGTTCTGTGCATCTCCTCGGCCGTCTGCGCGTGTGAGAGGGAGCGTCGCTCTCACATCCGCGCCATGAGTTCGTGCTCAGCGCCGTCGAGACAGTCGGCCAGGCTCGGCTTTACGGTCTCAGCCGCGAGACGGTGGCGCGCGCTGGTTTGTGCGCATCACCTTGGCCGCGTCTGCGCGTGTGGAGAGACGCGTCGCACCCTCGCAGCTTCGCCCTGAGTTCGTGCTCAGCGCGATTGACGCAGTCGGCCAGGCTCGTCTCTGCGGTCTTGAGCCAAAAGATGGTGGCGTGTGCTGCGTTCCGCGCATCTCCTCGGCCGCGTCTGCGTGTGCGAGGAGGAGCGTCGCTCTCACAGTTGCGCCATGAGTTCGTGCTTAATGCGGTTGAGGCAGTCGGCTAGGCTCGGTTTGCGGTCTGAGCCACGAGATGATGGCGTGCACTTCGTTCCGCGCATCACCTTGGCCGTGTCTTCGTGTGTGAGAAGGAGCGTCGCTTTTACAGTTGCGCCATGAGTTCGTGCTCAACGCGGTTGGGACAGTCGGCCAGGATCGGTTTGCGGTCTGCGCCACGAGATGGTGGCGTGCGCTTCGTTCTGCGCATTACCTTGGCCGTGTCTTCGCGTGTGAGAAGGAGTGTCGCGCTCACAGCTGCGCCCTGAGTTCGTGCTCAGCGCCGTCGAGACAGTCGACAGGCTCGCCTTTCGGCCAGGTCGGGGCCTTTGCGCACCAGCTCGGCCACAGATGCGTCCTGTTCAGGCGTCAGCCGCGGCGTGGGGCCAGGCGCCTTGCGGCCGAGCTGCGTTCTGCGCATCACCTTGGCCGCGTCTGCGTGTGTAAGGAGGAGCGTCGCTCTCACAGTCGCGCCTTGAGTTCGTGCTCAACGCGGTTAAGGCAGTCGGCCAGGCTCGGTCTGCGGTCCGCCACGAGATGGTGGCATGGGCTGCGTTCTGCGCGTCACCTTGGCTGTGTCTGCGCGTGTGGAGAGACGCGTCGCGCTCGCAGCGGCGCCCTAAGTTCGTGCTCAGCGTGGTCGAGACGGTCGGCCAGTCTCT
>CAXMMR010000015.1:0-47500 GCA_963692975.2 Acetobacteraceae bacterium
AGCCCACGAGGCCCAGCCGACGCACGCCGCGCGGGCCGAGCAAGCGACCACGCCGACCACGATCAGCCCGGCGATCGCCAGGAACACCACCTGCTTGCCGATGAACAGGTCGCGCGACTGGCCGATGCGCTCGGCGACCGCGGGGCTTGCCGCCAGCATCAGCACGTAGCCGAAGCCGATCAGCGTCGCGATGGCGAAACAGCGTCCAGCGATCCACCGTCCACCACCAGCGGCCGAGGATGGAGGTGTCGGCGCGCGACAGGGCGGGCATCAGGCGGCGTGCTCCCGTGACGCGGGCTGATCGGGCGCGGCGGCGAGGGCGCGGACGAGCTCGGCAAAGCGATCGCCGCGCGCCTCGAAGCCGCTGAACTGGTCGAAACTCGCTGCCGCCGGCGACAGCAGCACCGTCGGCACGCCGCCCGCCTGCGCGGCGGCGAACGCCATCGGCACGGCGCGCTCGAGCGTGCCGACCACCTCGTGCGTCACGCCGTGCGCAGCCAGCGTGCGCGCGAACAGCGGCGCGTCGCGGCCGATCAGGAGCGCCTGCGCGATGCGTCCAAACAGCGGCGCCAGCGGCACGATGCCGCCGGCCTTGGCGATGCCGCCCGCGATCCAGACCTGTGCCGGATAGCAGCCCAGGGCGCGCGCGGCGGCGTCGGCGTTGGTCGCTTTGCTGTCATTAACGAACTCGACGCCGCCGACGCTGGCGACGCGCGCTTGGCGATGCGGCAGGCCGGAGAAGCTGACGATGCCGGCGCGGATGGCGGCCGGATCAACGCCGAGAAACTCGGCCAGTGCGGCCGCGGCGGCGACGTTCTGCGCATTGTGCGCGCCGGGCAGGGCGGCGGCCGCGCGCATGTCGAATGCCTGCCCGCCGACGACCACGCGCTCGGCCGAGACCAGGCGCGGCGGCCGCGGCAACCGGGCGGCGAATGCCAGGCTCGCCGCGTCGTCGGCGCCGACGGCGGTAAAATCGGCGGCGGTCTGACGATCAAAGATCGCGCGCTTGGCCTGCTCGTAGCCGGCCATATCGCCGTGGCGATCGATATGATCGACACTCAGGTTCAGCATCACCGCCGCATCGAAGCGGAGGGTCGCGAGTCTCTCCAACATGTAGCTCGACATTTCCAGCACGTAGACGCCGTCGTCGCCGAGCAGCGGCAGGGAGCAGGCAGCCGGGCCGAGATTGCCGCCGGCGGCAACCGGCACGCCGGCGCCGTCCAGGATGTGGGCGAGCAGCGCGGTGGTCGTCGACTTGCCGTTGGTGCCGGTGATGCCGACGAAGCGCGCCCGCGAGCCGGCCGCGCGCACCGCCCGATACAGCAGCTCGGCATCGCTCAGGATCGGCACCCCGGCGGCCAGCGCCTCGGCGGCGAGCGGGTGCGGCGCCGGCAGTCGGTGCGGTATGCCGGGCGAGAGCACCAGCGCGTCGCATGCGCCAAGATCCGGCTGCCTAACGGTCAGGCCAGCCGTCGCGGCGGCGATGCGCGCCGCCTCGCCATCGTCCCAGCAGATCACGCTCGCGCCCATCGCGCTGAGCGCGTGGGCCGCCGGCAGGCCGTTGCGACCGAGGCCGACGACGGCGAACCGCTCGCCGGCGAAGATCGTGCCGGGAAAGGCGCCGCTCATCGGATTTTCAACGTCGCCAGCCCGCATAGCGCGAGGATCATCGAGATGATCCAGAACCGGATGACGATCGTGGGTTCGGACCAGCCTTTCTTCTCGTAGTGGTGGTGCAGCGGCGCCATCAGGAACACGCGCCGGCCGGTGCGCTTGAACCAGAACACCTGGATGATGACCGACACCGTCTCGACGACGAACAGCCCGCCGACGATGAACAGGACGACCTCGTGCTTCGTCGCGACCGCCACCGCGCCGAGCGCGCCGCCGAGCGCGAGCGACCCGGTATCGCCCATGAACACCGCCGCCGGTGGCGCGTTGAACCACAGGAAGCCCAGACCGGCGCCGATCAGCGCCGAGAGGAAGACGCATAGCTCGCCGGTGCCCGGCACGCCGTGCAGCTGCAGGTAATCCGCGAAAATGCGGTTGCCGACCAGGTAGGCGATCAGTGCGAACACGCCGGCGGCGATGATGGTCGGCACGATCGCCAGGCCGTCGAGCCCGTCGGTCAGGTTCACCGCGTTGCTGGCGCCGAGCATGACCAGCATGCCGACCAGCGGGAAGGCGAAGGCAAAGGGGATCAGCACCTCCTTGAAGATCGGCACCGTGAGCGAGGTGCCGAGCCGGCCGCCGGTCAGGCTGTCGATCCAGACGGCGACGCCGAGCCCGATCGCCACCTGCACCACCAGCTTGCCGCGCGCCGAGACGCCCTTCGTGTTGCGCCGCGAGAGCTTGAGGTAGTCGTCGACGAAGCCGATGGCGCCGTAGCCGAGGGTGCAGAGCAGCACCGCCCAGACATAACCGTTGCGCAGATCACCCCACAGCAGGGTTGAGGCGGTCAAAGCGAGCAGGATCAGCACGCCGCCCATCGTCGGCGTGCCCTTCTTCTCGACCAGATGGCGCGGCGGTCCGTCGAGCCGGATCGGCTGGCCGCCGCGCTGTACTGATTTCAGCCAGGCGATCACCGGCGAGCCGAGCGCGAAGCTGACCGCGAGCGCGGTGAGGCAAGCCGCGCCCGAGCGAAAGCTGATGTAGCGAAACAGGTTGAACAGGAAGAACTGCTCGGCAAGCGGCCGGCTCAGATCGTAGAGCATCTCAGGCCGCCCCGGCTTGCTGGGTGGCGGCTTCGAGGGCAGCGACGACGACACGCATCCGGCTGCCCAGGCTGCCCTTGACCAGCACCGCATCGCCCGGCGCCAGCGCCTCGGCGACGATCGGCGCCAGCAGCTCCGCACTCTCCTGCCAGGCGCCGCGGCAGCGCTCCGGCAGCGCTTCGAACAGCGCCAACATGTGCTCGCCGCAGGCATAGAGCAGGTCGGCATGTGCGGTGACCGGCTCGACGAGGTCGCGGTGCTCGGCCGTCGCGTGCTCGCCGAGCTCGCGCATGTCGCCCAGCACGGCAAGCCGGCGGCTCGCGGGCAGCAGCCGCAGCACCGCGAGCGCGGCTCGCACCGAGGCGCCGGAGGCGTTGTAGCTCTCGTCGAGCAGCCGGGCGGCGCCGCCAAGCAGCGGCCGCTGCTCGCCGCGTCCGGCGAGGCCCGAGAAGCTCGCCAGCCGCGCGGCCGCCGGCGCCAGCGGCGCGCCGACCAGCACCGCCGCAGTCAGCGCGGCGAGCGCGTTGGCGACCATGTGCGCCCCCGGCGCGGCAAGCCAGAAACGCACCGGCTGGCCCAGGATGGTCGCAGTGACGCCGCTGCCGCCCGGCTCGAGCTGGGTCTCGGCGAGCAGCCGGCTATCGCCCTCGGCCTCGCCGAACACAACGCAGTGCACGCCGCGCGCCCTCGCCTGCAGCCGTGCCAGATGCGGACCAGCCGGCAACACGGCGTGGCCGCCCTGGGCGACGCCGTCGATGATCGCCGCCTTCTCGTCGGCGATCGCCTCAAGGGTGCCGAGATGGCCGATATGCGCCGCGGCGACCGCGGTGACGACGGCGACGTCCGGCAGCGTAAGGCGGGCGAGCGGGCTGATCTCGCCCGGATGGTTCATGCCGATTTCAACCACCGCGTAGTCCGCATCCGGGTCCAGCCGTGCCAGGGTCAGCGGCACGCCCCAATGGTTGTTGTAGGAGGCGGCCGCCGCCTCGACCTGGCCGCTCTCGGCCAGGATCAGGCGCAGCATCTCCTTGGTCGAGGTCTTGCCAACCGAGCCGGTAATCGCGATCACCGAGCCGGTAAAGCGCTCGCGACCATAGGCGCCGAGCGAGGTCAGCGCCTGCTGAGTGTCGTTGACGATCAGCAGCCCGGCACCCTCCGGCACGCGCTCGGCGGCGAACGCGTCGTGGCGATGCACAACGGCGCCGCCGGCGCCGGCGGCAAATGCGGCGCCGAGATGGTCGTGACCGTCGCCGTTGTCGCCGACGAGTGCGACGAAGAGGTCGCCAGGCCGCAGCGTGCGGGTGTCGATCGACACTCCGGTGGCGTGGAACGGGTGCGTCATCACGCCGCCGGTTGCTGCCTCCAGGGCGTCGGATGTCCAGAGCGCGGTCATGTAGGAAGGCCAGGGCTCTGCCCTAGACCCGCTGGGGCCGTGAGGCCCCAGACCCCGAGACTTAAAAAATGGATTTTAAAGGCTCTGCCTTTAATGGGGTCCAGGGGCAAAGCCCCTGGCCTTCCTTCGCCCCTCACGCGAGCGCCCGCACGACGGCGACATCGTCGAACGGCAGCGTGACGCCGTTGACGGTTTGGCCCTGCTCGTGGCCCTTGCCGGCGACCGCCAGCACGTCGCCCGGGCCAAGGGCGCCCAGTCCAGCGACGATCGCCTTGCGCCGGTCGCCGATCTCGTGCGCGACGATGCCATCCATGCCGGCCAGCACGGCGCGGCGGATCGACGCCGGGTCCTCGCCGCGCGGGTTGTCGTCGGTGACGAAGGCAAGGTCGGCATGGCGCGCGACGGCTGCCCCCATCAGCGGCCGCTTGCCGGCGTCGCGGTCGCCGCCGGCGCCGAACACGCAGACCAGCCGGCCGCTTGCATGCGGTCGCAGCGCCGCCAGCAATCGCTCCAGCGCGTCCGGCGTATGTGCGTAATCGACATAGGCGGCGGCACCATTGGCCAGCCGTAGCGCCAGCTCCATCCGGCCGCGCACGCCGGCAAGCCGGCCGAGCCGGTCGAGCACGTCCGGCAGCCCAGTTGCGATCGCAAGCCCAGCGGCGAGCAACGCGTTGTCGGCCTGGAAGCGGCCGGGCAGGGCGACCTCGATCGTGCGCAGGACACCGTCGGCGTCGAGCTGCAGCGTCTGCCCGTCCGGCCGCGGCCGCGCGGCGATCAGGCGCAGCATCTCGCCGCGCTGCCCGACCAGCCGCAAATCGAGCCGACGCGACCGGGCGAGGCCGCGCAGCGCCTCCAGCGTCGCGCCGTCCATGTCGGCGTTAACGACCGCCGGCGCGCCGTCCGGCAGCAGCTCGGCAAACAGCCGCAGCTTGGCCGCCCGGTAGGCCGCCTCGCTGCCGTGATAGTCCAGATGGTCGCGCGTCAGGTTCGAGAACCCCGCCGCTGCCAGCCGCAGCCCGTCGAGCCGGAACTGGTCGAGCCCATGCGATGAGGCCTCGATCGCGGCATGGTCGATGCCGGCGCGAGCCAGCCGCGCCATTGTCTGTGCCAGCACGACCGGATCAGGGGTGGTGAGCCCTCCGCCGCCCGGCTCGCCTGGCGCGACGAGCCCGAGCGTGCCGAGGCTGGCCGCCGGCAGCCGCGCATCGGCCCAGAGTTGGCGCAGGAACTCGACCGTGCTGGTCTTGCCATTGGTGCCGGTCACTGCGACCACGTGGCCGGGCTGGCTGCCGGCGTGCAGGGCGGCGAGCCGTGCGAGCGCCCGGCGCGGCTCGCCATCCTCGATCAGCGGCCGCGGCGGCACCCCCGGCGGCCAGGCGGTGCCGGTGGGCGCCAGCACTGCGATGGCGCCGCGCGACACTGCCTCGCCGATAAAGGCGCGGCCGTCGGCGCGCGCGCCGGGCAGGGCGGCGAACACCCAGCCGGGCGCGACCTGGCGGCTGTCGGCGGTAATGCCGCGCGCCTCCAGCCCCAAAGCCGCCGCTGCGGGCGCGCCGCTCTCTGCCTGCAGCCGTGCCGCATCCAGCATCTCAGCGAGCCGCAAGTGCTGCGGCCGGCAGCTCGAGCTCGGCGACGCGGCGCGACGGCAATGCCGCCTGCTGGCGCACCGCGACATGCTTTGCCGGGGGCTGCGGCGGCGTTGGAGCGGCGCCGGCCGCCGCCGCTGTCGCCGCCACCGGCGGCGGGTCGGGCCAAGGATGCTGGCCGGTCGGCTCGCCCGAGCCGCGCTCCGGCTGCATCGGGATCGCCAGCGACGCCTGGATCTGCTCGAGATGGGCGGTGTCGGGGAACATGTTCAGCATCGGCGCGATGCGCGCGATCACTCGGCCTGCACCTGGCGCGCTCACCGCGCCGGCGGTGGAGTAGCCGCCGGTCGACTTGTTGCCCTTCGGCTCGTCGAGCATGAAGTAGACGGCGTAGCGCGGCGCGTTCATCGGGAACACGCTCATGAAGGCGCTGACGTTGGCGTGTTTCTTGTAGCCGTGCGCACCGACCTTCTCCGCCGTGCCGGTCTTGCCGCCGACGAAGTAGCCCGCGACGTCGGCCGGCTTGCCGTAGCCGTTGGTGACCACAAGGCGCATGAGCTTGCGCACGGTGTCGGAGGTGGAGGGCGACATCACCACGCGGCCGTTAGGCAGTGGCTGGCCCGGCATGTCGGCCAGGATCGTCGGCGTCAGCACCGTGCCGCCATTAGCGAGTGCGGCGGTCCCGCGCACCACGTGCAGCGGCGAGACCGCGATGCCGTGGCCGAAGCCGACTGTCATCACCGTGCTCTCGCCCCAGTTGTTGAGCGGCGGAATGATCGGAAAGCCGGCCTCGGGCAGCTGGATGCCGACCCGGCGGAACATCCCCAGCCGCTTGAGCCAGGCACGCTGGTGCTCGCCGCCGACGGTCAGCGCGATGTGCGCCGCGCCGAGGTTGGACGAATATGCCAGCACCTCGGGCAATGCGAGAATGCGGTGCTGGCCTTTAAAGTCGGTGATCGTGAAGCGGCCGATATGGATCAGATGTGCGGCATCGAAACGATCCCAGATATGCGCTGCGCCATAATCGAGCGCCATCGCCGCGGTCTGCAGCTTGAACGTCGAGCCCGGCTCGAACATGCCGGTCACCGCACGGTTGAACCGGTCGTCGGGCGGCGTCTGGCCGAACAGGTTGGCGTCGTAATCGGGCAGGCTCACCATGGCGATCACCTCGCCGGTCTGCACGTCCATGACGATGCCGCAGGCGCCGATTGCGTCGAACTCGGTCTTCGCCGCGTCGAGCTCCTCGCGCATCACCTCCTGCACCCGCACGTCGATCGACAGGTGGATTGGGCTCGCCTCGTGCTCGAGCCGGGCGTCGAACGCGCGCTCGACGCCGGCGACGCCGCGGCCGTCGATGTCGACCCCGCCGAGCACCTGTGCTGCGACCCGGCCGAGCGGGTAGTGGCGCTTCTCGGTAGGCTGGAAATAGACGCCCGGGATGCCAAGCGCGTTGATCGCCACTTCCTGGCGCTGGCTGATGTTGCGCGCGAGATAGACGAACTGCTTGGCCGAGGCGAGGCGCTGCTTGGCTTCCGTCTCGTCGAGGCTCGGCAGCACCTGCTTGATGCGCTGCGCCGCCTGCCCCGGGTCGATCATCTCGCGCGGATTGGCGTAGAGTGCCGCGGTCGGCAGCGAGACCGCGAGAATTTGGCCGTTGCGGTCCATAATCGTCGCACGGACCTGCTGGCCGCCGGGTAGCGCTGAGACGTCGCCCTCGGCGAGCGGCGCCGGCTCGTTCGGCACCAGCGGCGCGATCTCGGCCTTGCTCGGCGCCATCGGGAATAATAGCGTCGCCGAGGCAAGCTTGCCGACGACGCCGAGGAACAGCACGCCGAAGCCGGCCGAGGCGAGCAGCAGGCGCAGGCGAGAGCGCTCGAGCGCGGCTCGGCGCTGCAAGTCCGGCGAGGTGATCCGCACCGTCTCCATGCGCGGCACGGCGCCGCCGCGAGTGGGCGCGCCGGCGCGCCCGGCCGGCATGCCGGTCGCACGCCGAGCCGGCGGTGATCCCTCAGGCGGTGGCGGCTCGCCGGTCATTCGCCGCTATAGGGCACGGCGGGCGGCAGGCTCGCGGCACCGCCGAGCGAGGAGCCGATGTAGTTGGCGCTCTGCGGCAGCAGCGTGCGCGGCGATGCGGCGGCGCGGGTGCCGCTACCCGGCCGGGCCGCCGCCTGCATCACCCGCGGGCCGGGCACGCGGGCCGAGGCGAGCGGCAGCAAACCGCCATGCGCCAGCGCCGTCGTCGGCCGTCCGGCATCAATGCT
The DNA here is from genome assembly GCA_963692975.2 of Acetobacteraceae bacterium. GTDB lineage: Bacteria > Pseudomonadota > Alphaproteobacteria > Acetobacterales > Acetobacteraceae > CAXMMR01. The sequence goes on from CAXMMR010000015.1 coordinate 7,955, forward strand.
GCGCGCAATCTGCAGCTCGGCCGGCCGGTGTGGATGCGCCGCCGGCGTCACCGTCTTGACCACCGGCTTCGCACGCGCTGCAGGCGCCGCTGGCTCGGCCGCATCGTCGCCGACATCCTGGGCGCTGGCTGCCTCGCGGGCTGGTGGAGCCTTCGCCTGGCTGGAGTCCAGAGCAGCCCGGTCCGGTGCGGCGGACGACAAGCCGGCCTCGTCGTCGTCAACGGCGGCGGCGGTGCGCGTCGCCGCCTGGTCGCCCGTCGGCGAGGCTGCGGCAAGCGGCATCGACGCGGGATCACCGTCCGGGGGCGTCGCCGGGCTCGGCGCTGCGGTCACGGCGGCCGGCATCGGGCCGACCTGAGGCAGGTGGCCGGCGAGGTCGGCAAGCTGGACGAACTGCGTCGGCGCCATCGGCTTGAGCGCCAGGAAGCGGGTCGCAAGGTCGGACAGCCGGCCCGGCTCGGTGCGCACCGCCCACTCCGCCTTCAGCGCTCCGATGCGGCCGCGCGTCGCCTCCGTCTCATGGATGACCCGGCCGATTTCGCGGTCGAGCAGCTGGGTGCGATGCTTCTCCTGGTAGAGATAAAGGCCCGAGCCTCCGGCCAGCAGCAGGCACAGGCAGGTGAACGGACGGATCATGACAGTGCCTCGGCTGGCGGGATGGTTGGCGGCGATGCGGCTGATGCCGCCTCCTGCGGCGAGGAGAGCTTCTCGATGGCGCGCAGCCTGGCGCTGCGCGCGCGCGGGTTGCGCGCGGTCTCGGCCTCGCTCGGCCGGGTCGCGCGCCGGGTCAGCAGGCGGAACTGCGCCGCCTCGCGGATACCGAGCCCGCGCGGGTCGTACCGCGAGGGCGCCGGCGCCTGGCCGCTCGCTCCCAGCATAAAGCGCTTGACGATCCGGTCCTCGAGCGAATGGAACGACACGACAACGAGCCGGCCACCGGGCGCGAGCAGCCGGGCGGCGTCGTCGAGCGCCTGGGCGATCTCGCCAAGTTCGTCGTTCACTCGGATACGCAGCGCCTGGAAGCTGCGCGTCGCCGGATGGATGGCGTGCTGCCCGGGCCGCGGGCGCACGGCCGGAACGGCGTTGCGAATGATATCGGCAAGCTGCAGCGTGCTGCTGATCGGTGCGGCGGCGCGCGCCAGAACGATCGCGCGCGCGATCCGCCGCGACAGACGCTCCTCGCCGAGTTCGAAGAGCAGGTCGGCAAGTTCGCCTTCCGGCAGGGTCGCGACAAGGTCCGCCGCACTCGGCCCATGACGCGACATCCGCATGTCGAGCGGACCGTCGGCGCGAAACGAGAAGCCGCGTTCGGCCGCGTCGAGCTGAAACGAGGAGACGCCGAGGTCGAGCACGACGCCGTCGAGGCGCGCGACGCCACGCGCCGCCAGCAGCGCCAGCATGGCGGAGAACGAGCCCTCGACGAGGTGCAGCCGCTCGCCATGCCGTGCGGCCATGGCAGCGCCGCGTGCGATCGCGTCGGGGTCGCGGTCGATCGCCCAGAGCGTGCAGTCGGCCGCCGCGAGGATCGCCTCGGCGTAACCGCCGCCGCCGAACGTGCCGTCGAGATAGACGCCCTGCGCGCGCGGCTCGAGTGCCGCAAGCACCTCGCCGAGCAGCACCGGCACGTGGCCGGGTCGGGCGCTCCCAGGCTTGGCGCCGGAGGTGTTCACGTGCCCGCTCCCGTGGCGCCCGTCCCTGTGGTGGCGACGCGGGCGGCGCCTGGCCGGGCCCGGCTGCGCGCATCGGTGCTGCGCCGCTCGCCGGCTTGCGGCTCCCAGATCTGGAAGATCTCTCCGAGCCCCTTGAACATCACGCTCTCGGTCAGCCCCGCATGCGCGACAAGTGGCTCCGGCAGCACAATGCGTCCTTCCTTGTCCGATTCGACAGCGTATGCATCGCCGTAAATGTAAAGTGCGGTGTCCTCATACTCCTCGCTCAGCACGTCCATCTGAGCCAGGCGTTGGCCGAGCCGGTCGTAGGCGATGCGGGAATAGCCGTCGATGCAGGCGTATCGGTTGGACGGCAGCAGCACGAGACCGGCGCCGTCATCGGACAGGTCGCGCAGGGCGGCGCGAAAGCTCGCCGGCACCGATACCCGACCTTTGACGTCGAGGCGGTTCTGGTGTGTGCCGAGAAAGTGGCCCATCGCCTCGTTGTCCGCCTCCCGCCACCCGGTGTCCCGACGCCACGGCCCGCCTGGCTGATGCACGCGGCGCGTGCATCGTCCTACCTTTTGGGATGGTATGGGATATCATGGGCTCACGTGGGCGTCAAAGGGAATAACTTTCGTCTGTCGCGTAACGACTGGTAAAATCATCAGATGAGACAAGGCGTTAACGAGAAGTAAACGAGCGTCTCATGAATTGAGGCAGTTACGGCGGCGACGCCGCAAGACTTCGTTGTTTGTTCTTGTCAACGTTCCTGTGGATGCTTTTGGGGACAAGTCTGGTATAGGTTGTTGACAGTAGGGTGTCGCCTCGTGCGGCGCGACTCGCGGGAAAACACGCTTCCAAAGACGTGTCTTGTCCTGCACGGCAAAGAGGTGCCAGACGGCCTGTAAGCCGGGTTCTGTCCACACCGGGCCTTGCGGGCACGGCGCTCGGACGACCATTCCTCTGGGACGCGCATCGCTGCGCGCCTCACGCGACCAACCCGGACGACGAGGCGGGAATGCCTCTGAGGCGCCCTGCTTTCGCAAGGACGACCCCGGTCGCCCCTATTCGGTCTTGCTCCCGGTGGGGTTTACCCTGCCGCTTCCGTTGCCGGTCGCGCGGTGCGCTCTTGCCGCACCGTTTCACCCTTGCCGTCAGGACATCGAGTTGCCCCGCTGCCGATCAGGCGGTTTGTTTTCTGTGGCACTGTCCCTGGGGTCGCCCCCGCCGGCCGTTAGCCGGCACCGTATTCCCGTGGAGCCCGGACTTTCCTCCACGCCGGAGTTACTCGACGCAGCGGCCGTCCAGCCGTCTGGCGCGTCGGTGTCGCGTGCCTGGCGCCCGGCGTCAAGCGGCCTCGATGAGGATGGTGAGCGCGGCGATCCGCGCCCGCGTGCCGGCATCGGCCACGCCACTCACCACCTCCTGACGCCAATGGCGCTGAAAGGCGCGCAGTACGCTGGCGAGCGGCGCGTCGGCCTCGCCATCCGGCGCCACCGCGTAGCCGATGGCGACCAAGCCCTGCCTGACCGCCACCACCGACGACACGTCGTCGGTGGTGGCGGCGCCGTCGCCGTCCGGCCACAGCCCAACGCCGGCGTCAGCAAGGCCGCGCCAGTCGAACAGTTCGCCGGGATCCTGCTTGCGGTCGGGTGCGACGTCGCTGTGCGCGAGGACGTTGCGAGCCGGGATCGCATGGCGCGAGAGGATTGAACGGCACAGCGCGGCGACGCTTCGCATTTGCACCTGGGGGAACGGCCGATACCCCCACTCATGACCCGGATTGACGATCTCGATGCCGACCGAGCGGTCGTTCAGCACCGGCCGGCCGCGCCAGCAGGAGATCCCGGCGTGGTAGGCGCGGCGCTGCTCCTCGACCAGCCGCACGATCCCGCCATCCTCGCCGACTACGTAGTGCGACGAGACGCGGGCTGCCGGGTCGCGCAGGCGGTCGATCGCGGCCTGGCCGCTCCGCATGCCGGTGTAATGCAGGACCAGCGTGTCGACGACGCTGCCGGCTGGACGGTCATCCTGGTTGGGGCTCGGCGCCGCCTCGATGGCCGCCTCATCGATCGCGGCCGCGTCGAGGGCGAGGCTCACAACCGCCGCTCGCGCTTGATGCGGTCCCAAGCGGCGTTGATGCGCGCCACCTTGTCGCTCGCCGCCGCGATGAACTCCGGCGGCACGCCTCGGGCTGCGAGGCTATCGGGATGGTTCTCGCGCATCAGCTTCTTCCAGGCTGCTCGCAACTCCTCGTCGCTCGCACGACGGTTGACCCCGAGCGCCAGGTAAGGATCACCCTCATCGACATTGCTGCGCGCGCGGCTCTGTCCGGTGGCGGCGCTGTCCCAGGCCAGGTGGTCCAACCCGAAACCGGCATGCACCTGGCGGAGGAACTCCTGCTCGCTGCGAGTGATCGGACCGTCGGCCTTGGCGATGGCGAACAGCGCGGTCAGCACCTCCTCAAGCATGCCGCGATTATCGCTGAACGCCTCGCCCATCTGGCGGGCATAAGGCCGATAGTCCTCCTGACTGTCGCGCAACTGGTCGAACAGGATGCCGACTACGTGCACCTGTTCGTTCGGAATGCGGAAATGCCGCTTAAAGGCGTCGATCTCGGCGCGGGTGACGGCGCCATCGATCTTGGCGAGCTTAGCCGAGAGCGCGACGATGCCGATCGAAAAGATCGAGTCCTTGCGTCCGAACATCGCGGCGATGCGCGCCGGGTGCAGCGGCGAGGGACCGTTGCCCGGCCCGCTCATCAGCCCGGCAAAACCTTGACCGACCTGCTGGCCGACGCGCGGCAGCATGTCGCTCTGATCGGCCGCATGCCCGAGCGCCGCACCCATGACCGCGCCGATCGGGCCACCCATGAATAGGCCGGCGACGCCGCCCAGTATCTTGCCGAAGTAAGCCATCGACCCTCCGAAGGAAGGCCAGAGGCTCGGCCCCTGGACCCCGTCACACCAGCGCGTGCATTCGCCAAATAAGCGCGTGCATGCGCACGGCGGAGCCGCGGCCCCGCATCGCAGTCTCGGAGCTAACGGGTCCGGAGGCCATAGGGTGCGTTACTGAGCGGGTTTCTCGCCGTACATCTTGTAGGCTAGCTTGAGCAGCCGCTCGGCGGAGGCCGACAAGCCTGCCTGATCGGCGTCCTTCGCCATCGTCAGCAACCGGTCCGCCAGCACCAGCGGGCTGATCACGGCGGCCTTGCCTTGTATTGTGTACGACATCGTTTTTGCCTTCTCTCACCCGTTCTGGATGAGGCGAGCCTACACAACCGCAGGTTAGCAAGAGGTTAACGGATCTACAAAACGATTAGCCCGCGTCAACTTTTTGCGTCGCTCCGGCGGCGGCGAGGGCCGTCAGCCGCAACGCCGATGCGAGCGGCTGCGCCGGCGCGCGCTGGGCATCGACCCGCGACATCAGCGCCGCGAGCGTCTCACCGCCTCGACCCGCAAGCTGCTCCAGCACCGCCCAGAACGCCGGCTCGAGGGCGACGCTGGTGCGATGTCCGGCCAGCATGACGCTGCGTTTGACTAGGAACAGGCGGTTAAACCATCAGCGCCGGGTCGATCGCCCGGTCGAAGGCCGAGCCGTCGATCAGCCCGGATGCGAGCGCCGCCTCGCGCAGCGTGGTGCCCTGCACATGCGCCTCATGCGCGATCGCCGCCGCCTGCTCGTAGCCGATCACCGGGCTCAGCGCGGTCACCAGCATCAGCGAGCGATCGACATATTGGCGGATCTGCTCGCGGTTCAGCTCGACGCCCTCGATGGTGTAGCGCCGGAAGGTGCCGGCGGCATCGGCGAGCAGGCGGGCGGAGTGCAGGAAGTTGTAGATGATCACCGGGCGCATGGTGTTCAGCTCGAACTGCCCTTGGCTGCCGGCGAAGGCGACCGCGGCGTCCTCCCCCATCACCTGGGTGCAGACCATCACCATCGCCTCGCACTGCGTCGGGTTGACCTTGCCGGGCATGATGGACGAGCCCGGCTCGTTCTCCGGCAGGATGAGCTCGCCCAGGCCGCAGCGCGGGCCGGAGGCGAGCCAGCGTATGTCGTTGGCGATCTTGAACAGCACCACGGCGACGCCGCGCAGCGACGCCATCGCGCTCACCATGCCGTCGAGCCCGCCCAGAGCGGCAAACTTGTTCGGCGCGGTGACGAACGCCTCGCCCGTCAACGCTGCGATCCGCGCCGCGATCGCCTCGGCGAACCCCTCCGGCGCGTTGAGCCCGGTGCCGACCGCGGTGCCGCCCGCCGCCAGCTCCAGCAGCCCGGGCAGATTGCGCTCGACGCCGCGGATCGCATCGCGCAGCTGATGCGCGTAGCCGGACCACTCCTGCCCGACGGTGAGCGGCACCGCATCCTGCAAATGGGTGCGGCCTATCTTGATCACGTCGTGCCAGAGCGCGCTCTTGGCCGCGATCGCCGCGTGCAGCGCCTCAAGCGCGGGCAGCAGCACGCGCTTGCATTCCAGCACCGCCGCAACGTGCATCGCCGTCGGAAAGGTGTCGTTGGACGACTGGCCCATGTTCACGTCGTCGTTCGGATGCACCGGCCGCTTGGCGCCGACCTGGCCGCCGAGCATCTGGCTGGCGCGGTTGGCGACCACCTCGTTCACGTTCATGTTCGACTGGGTGCCCGAGCCGGTCTGCCAGACGAAGAGCGGGAACTCGGCGTCCAGCGCCCCGGAGATGACCTCGTCGGCCGCCGCGCAGATCGCGCGCTGCTTATCCTCTGTCAGCCGGCCGGCACTGCCGTTCACCTCGGCCGCCGCCTTCTTTACGGTGCCGAAGGCGTGCGCGACCTGGATCGGCATGCGGTCGCCGCCGATTGAGAAATGCTTCAGCGAACGCTGCGTCTGGGCGCCCCAATAATGCTCGGCGGGCACCTCGATCGGCCCCATCGAGTCGCTCTCCGTCCGCTGCCCCGTCATGCCCGTGCCGATCTGCATGCTCATATTCCTCGCAATCGCGCCGCCGCCCAGTCGGCCGCTTCGGCCACCACCGCGTCCGGGTCGGCCTGCGCGCGCTGGGCTACCGGCAGCAACGCAAGCAGTCCAGAGTTGCCGATGGCGTAGAGCACGTTGCGCACGAACCTGTCGCGGCCGATGCGCTTGACCGGCGAGCCGGCAAAGCGGGCCCGAAAGCCGGCATTGTCCAGCCCTGCGAGCTCTGCCAGCAGCGGCGCCGTGAGGGTCCTCCCGCGCCGCCAGCCCCGCCACCCGGGTCGGTTGTGCGAACCGGTTCCACGGGCACACTGCCAGGCAGTCGTCGCAGCCGTAGATCCGATTACCGAGCAGTGGCCGCAGCTCAAGCGCCACCGGGCCTGCATGCTCAATCGTCAGATAAGAGACGCAGCGCCGCGCATCGAGCTGGTAGGGCGCGGCGAACGCGTCGGTCGGGCAGGCGGCCAGGCAGCGGGTGCAGCTGCCGCAGGAACCCGCTTTCGGCGCTTCAGGAGCCAGCTCCAGCGTCGTATAGACCTCGCCGAGGAACAGCCAAGAGCCATGTGCGCGCGAGACCAGGTTGGTGTGCTTGCCCTGCCAGCCGAGCCCGGCCGCCGCCGCCAGCGGCTTCTCCATCACCGGCGCGGTGTCGACGAACACCTTCACGCCTTCGCCGAACCGCGAGACGATGGACTGCGCCAGGTGCTTAAGGCGGCCTTTGACCATGTCGTGGTAGTCCCGCCCGCGCGCATAGACGGAGACGTTGCCGCACTCTGGCCTGGCCAGCGTCGCCAGCGGATCGGCCGCCGGCGCGTAGGACAAGCCGAGGCAGATCACGCTGCGCGCCTCGGGCCACAGCGCCCGCGGGTCGCCGCGTTGCTCAGAGCGCGCCTCCAGCCAGCCCATCTCGCCATGCCGACCGGCGGCGATGAACTCGGCCAGCCGCGCGCGCGTCGTCGCCGCCAGCGAGGCCGGCGCGAAGCCAACCGCATCGAAGCCCAATTGCAACGCCCGCTCGCGGATCAGCGCGGCCGGCTCGGCGCGAGCAGCCGGACGTTGCGCCTGCCTATCGACGTCTATACAGCCGAGAGCACTCGCCGGCGTCATCCAAGGACTATCATGCGCGCTGCACTGCTCAGCTTCTCCTGTCTTGCGTTTCCGGCGCTGTTGGCCGGCTGTGCGGCCAAGCCGGCCGACCCGGACGCGCTCGCCGCCAGCCGCGAAAACAACGATCCGTATGAGCATGTCAATCGGAAGCTGTTCGGCATCTATCACGCGATCGACACCCACGCGCTGCGGCCGGTCGCCGTCGCCTACCGCGACAATGTGCCGCGGCCGGTGCGCGGGTCGCTGCACAACGTGCTGAACAACATCGCCAACCCGGTGCAGTTTTGCAACGACGTGCTGCAAGGCAAGCCGCGCCGAGCTGGCGACACCTTCGTGCGCACCGTGCTCAACACCTCAATCGGGCTCGGCGGCTTCTTCGACGTCGCGACCGGCCTCGGCTACCCGGACCACTCGAACGATTTCGGCCTCACCCTGGCGCTGTGGGGCGTGCCGTCAGGGCCGTTCCTGTTCCTGCCCGTGCTCGGCCCGTCGGACTTCCGCGACGGCATCGGCTATGGCGTCTCCACCGTGTTCAACCCGCTGACCTACGCGAGCTTCGGCGGCAGCAATGCGCTTGGCTTCTCGGTGTTCGGCGTCGGTGCGCTCGACGCCCGCTCCCGGGCACTGACCGACACCGACAGCATCGAACGCAGCTCGCTCGACCCCTACGCCGCCTATCGCAGCCTCTACCAGCAGCATCGCGCGGCTCAGGTCACCGCCGCCCGCACCGACCGGCCGGCCACCGTGCCGTCCTGGTATGCCAGCGCCGAGCCGGCCCCCACGACCAGCGCTCCGGCCAAGCCCGCTCCGGCGAGCCCGTTCGGCTCGGGCGCCGGCAGCGGCGCGCCAACGCCGCCTTAGGCAAGGCCAGGGGCTTTGCCCCTGGACCCCATTAAAGGCGAAGCCTTTAAAATCCATTACTGATCCGTGCCTCACGGCCTAGGCGCCGACAAATGGGGGCCTGGGGCCTCAGGCCCGAGCGGAGTCCAGAGGCAGAGCCTCTGGCCTTTCTAAACCAAGGCCATGATCCCACGGGATAGCGCCATGCGCAGAATGCATGTCAGCGCCAGCGAAACATCATTATATGGGCGCTTCCGGCGGGTGGCCCTCGCCGGTGACGCCAGTCGCACGTGCCGCGAGCCTTCCGAATTGGGAGGCACAGCAACGACGGGGATGCGTCCTTTTCGGTCGAGCCGGCCTGGTGGGTCGGTGTCCTTGAGGGATACGCCTATGTTGTTCTTGGCCCTCGCGCGACGTTCCGTCGCGTTCTGTCTGCGATCTTCGCGAGACTGTTCCAGTATCTCGGCGCCCTAGCGCGCCCTGAACCCGAACCCTCGTCGCCGCTCTCCGTGCGCCCTGCGCGTGACGAAGAGCGGTTTCGGCCGTGCGCCCTTGCCGCACGCCTGCGATCGTCCGCGAAGGTCAGCCTCGATGAGCCACTTTCCATCCATTCTCCATCCGCGTCCCGCCCGTGATGTCACCCGCGTCCTGCCGAGCGTCGCCGAGATCGTGCGGATCGAACGCCCGACGGAGCCGCTGCACTGCGTCCGCCCATCCGCCATCACCGCCGCGTCTCATCGCTTCAGCACGTCATTCTCCGGACAGACGCTGTTCGCCGTGAAGTGCAACCCGGCGCCTGCGGTGCTGCAGGCGGTATGGGACGGCGGCGTAGGGCATTTCGATTGCGCGTCGGCGGGCGAGGTGCGCCGCGTACGCGCTCTGTTGCCTGAGGCGGAGATCCACTTCATGCACCCGGTGAAGTCGCGTCCGGCGATCCGCGAGGCCTATGCGGCCGGCGTGCGCGACTACGTGCTGGATGCGGCGGGCGAGCTGGGCAAGATCCTCGCCGAGACCGGGCCGCGCGATGCCGCAGCCGCGACCGACCTCGGCCTGATCGTGCGCCTGGCGCTGCCGCGCGGCACGGCGAAATACGACCTGTCGGGCAAGTTCGGCGCCGAGCCCGACGAGGCCGCGGCGTTGCTCCATGCTGCGCGCCCGCACGCCGCGCGGCTGGGCATCTCCTTTCACGTCGGCTCGCAGTGCTTGGACCCGCTGGCCTATCGCCGCGCGATCCGGCTGGCAGGCGAGGTGATCCGCGCCTCCGGCGTCGCGGTCGACATCGTCGACGTCGGCGGCGGCTTCCCGGTGAGCTACCCGGACCAGCCGCCGCCGCCGCTCGGCGCCTACCTCGCCGAGATCGACGCCGCCTTCGAGGCGCTTGGCCTGCCCGCAGGCGTCGCACTCTGGGCCGAGCCGGGCCGCGCCCTGGTGGCCGGCGGCGCCTCGGTGGTCGTGCAGGTGCAGCTTCGCCGCGGTGACACGCTCTACGTCAATGACGGCGTCTACGGCAGCCTGTCGGATGCCGGGGCGCCCGGCTTTCGCTTCCCGGCGCGGCTGATGCGCGCCTCCGACGGCGCCGAGCGCGGCTTTGCGCTGTTCGGCCCGACCTGCGACAGCGCCGACTACATGGACGGCCCGTTCCTGCTGCCCGACGACGTCGAGGAGGGCGACTGGATCGAGATCGGCCAGCTCGGCGCCTATGGCGCGTGCCTCGGCACGGCGTTCAACGGCTTCGATCCGGCCAGGACCGTCGAGGTGCGCGACCTCGCGATGCTGAAAACCCCCGGCCTGTAGCCATCCGGGGCGCCGCCCCGGTCGCTCATCAGCAGGATCCTAGGGCCCCGGGCCTATCGTGCGCAGCACGCCGACGCGCGTCGCAGAGGCCTCGCCTTCAACGGAGCAGTTCTCATGCACCATGCCTCTCTCCCCGGACGCCTCCTGATGATCGGCTGCGGCAGCATCGGCCAGGGCGTCCTGCCGCTGCTCCTGCGCCACATCGACATCCCGGCCGAGCGGATCTCGGTCATCACCGCTGACGCCCGCGGCGCCGACATCGCCAGCCGCTACGGTATCGCGTTCGCCATCCAACCGCTCACCCGCGAGACCTACCGCGACGTGCTGACCCCGCGCCTGCGCTCTGGCGACGTGTTGCTGAACCTCTCGGTGGACGTCTCCTCGCTCGACCTCGTCGCCCTCTGCCAGGGCCTCGGCGTTGTGTACCTCGACACCTGCATCGAGCCCTGGGCCGGCGGCTACACGGACCCGTCGCTGAGCCCGTCGCAGCGCTCGAACTACGCGCTTCGCGAAGCTGCCCTCGAGCTTGCTGGCCACACCACCGGTGGCCCGACCGCGGTGCTGACCCACGGCGCCAATCCCGGCCTCGTCTCGCACCTCGTCAAGCAGGCGCTGCTCGACATCGCCCGCGACGCCGGCCTTCCCGCTGCGCCGAGCTCGCGCGACGACTGGGCCCGTCTCGCCCGGCAGCTCGGCGTGCGGACGATCCATATCGCCGAGCGCGACACCCAGGTCGCGAACGGCGCCAAGCAGCCCGGCGAATTTGTCAACACCTGGTCGATCGACGGCTTCGTCGGCGAAGGCTGCCAGCCGGCCGAGCTCGGCTGGGGGTCGCACGAGAAAGCGCTGCCACCCGACGGCCGCCATCACGCCTTTGGCGGCGGCGCCGCCATCTATCTCGGGCGACCCGGCGCCTCGACCAAGGTGCGCAGTTGGACCCCGCTCGCCGGCCCGATCCACGGCTGGCTGATCACCCACAGCGAGTCGATTTCGATCGCCGACTACCTGACCGTCCGCGAAGATGGGCGCGAGGACGGCACCGTCGTCTATCGCCCCACCGTGCACTACGCCTACCATCCCTGCGACGACGCCGTGCTGTCGCTGCACGAGCTCGCCGGCCGCAACTGGACGGTCCAGCCGCGTCAGCGCCTGTTGATGGATGAGATCGTCTCCGGCGCCGACGAGCTTGGCGTGCTGCTGATGGGTCATGCCCGCGGCGCCTACTGGCTCGGCTCGCGCCTCACCATCGACGAGGCCCGCCGCCTTGCGCCTTACAACAACGCCACCAGCCTGCAGGTCACCGCGACGGTGCTCGCCGGCCTGGTCTGGGCGCTGGAGAACCCCCGCCGCGGTATCGTCGAGGCCGACGAGATCGACCACGCACGGGTGCTCGAGATCGCCCGCCCTTATCTTGGCGAGGTCGTCGGCGTCTACAGCGACTGGACGCCGCTCAACGACCGCGGAACCCTGTTCGGCGAGGCGTTGGACACCGAAGATGCCTGGCAATTCAGCAACTTTCGCGTCAGTTGAGGGAGACGCGATGGACGCGCTGAGCGGGGTTCTTTCGCCCGAGGAGGTGGCGCACAGCATTCAGGTGGCGCTCACCCCGGTGTTCCTGCTGTCCGGCATCGGCACGCTGCTCAACGTCTTCAACCAGCGCGTCGCGCGCGTCTCCGACCACATGGAGCATCTGCACGGGCTGCTCGCGGAAACCGCCGACGAGGTGGTGCTCGCCCACCACGCGCGCCACCTGCGGCGCCTGGCCAGGCGCACCCTGGCGCTGGATGCCGCCATCCTGTGCGCCGCCGTCGGCGGCGGTTCGAGCTGCTGCGCCGCGTTCACCCTGTTCCTCGTCTCGGCTCGGCAAAGCGGCGGCAGCTGGGTCCTCTCGGCGCTGTTCGGCGTGGCGCTCGCCTGCACGATCGCCGCCCTTGGCGCGTTCCTCGTCGACAGCCTGCTGTCTTGGCACGGCCTGCGCCGCGACGGGCCGATGCCGCGCGCTCCGGCTCGGGCAACGTAGGGAAGGCGAGGGGCTTTGCCCCTCGACCGCATTAAAGCCGGAGCCTTTTAAATCCATCGGATTGGGGTCTGGGGCCTCGGGCCCCAGCGGAGTCCAGAGGCAAAGCCTCTGGCCTTGACTACAAAACTACGGCACTCCTGCGGCCCGCGCTCTCGTCTCACGGAAAGCTTACGATGGGCCTGCTGTCCCTGTTCCGCGCTCGCAGCAGCGTCTCCGGCGCCGAGCCGTTGCCGACGCGCAGCAAGGACTGGTTTCGCAGCGCGCTGCGCCGGCAGGGCTGGCAGATCGGCGAGACCTGGCGGCCGCTGCTGCAGATGGAGGCGCAGCGTCCCGGCCTGCCGCATCTATTCATCGCCTGGGAATATGGCCCGCTGCACGAATTGCTGCTCGACACGCTGAACGTCACCGGCGGCGTCGACAACCAGGCGGTCGTGATCTTCACCCTCGTGCATCCGCCGGACTACCTGCTGCAGGCGGCAGCCGCCCGCAACGTGCTGCTCATGCGCTACGACCAGATCCCAAGCCTGGTTGAGAAGGTCGGCGAGATGAAGGCGATGCTGCGGGAGGAGCGGCGGCGCGCCAAGGAGGCGAACCGGGCCCTGCCGACTGGTCCAAGCGAGGCCGACGTAGAAAGTTAGAAAGAGCTTATTTTTGAAAAAAGAAGCAAAAACTTCTATTCGTGCTGACGCGCTCCAACCAGGCACAATCTTAATTGGACAAAAGTTTTTTGGTTCTTTTTTTCAAAAAAGAACTGCTTCCTTATCCCCGCTGCACCACGTAACGCGCCATCAGCGCCGTCTCGATCGACTGCGCGTGCAGTTGGTCGCGCGCCTCCACCATCACCTCGAGCACCGCCGCCTGCACGCTTGGCACTGCGCGCAGGCGCTGGTGCTGTACCTCGATGATGTTGCCGCCCGAGCGGCCGATGATCGTTGCGATGTCAGCCAGCACGCCCGGCCGGTCCGGAATCTCCATGCGCAGCCGCAGCAACCGGCCGTCGCGCAGCAGGCCGCGCATCAGCACGTTTGCCAGGATGCGCGCGTCAATGTTGGCGCCGCAGACCGGCACGCCGACGCGCCGGCCGCGAAAGCGCTCGGGATGCGCCAGCATCCCCGCGAGGGCGGCCGCGCCGGCGCCCTCGGCCACCAGCTTCGCGCCCTCGGCGAGCAGCACCACCGCCGCCTCGACGCTCTCCTCGGGTGCGACCAGCACCTCCGAGACGTGACGGCGGATCATCGGCCGGGTCAGCACGCCGGTTTGGCCGACCGCGATGCCCTCGGCGATCGTCGAGCCGCCAGCGATTGGCATCGCCACCAGCGAGGCATGCGAGGCGACCTGCACGCCGATGATCTCGGTCGCCGGGTTCAAGCCTTTGGCCGCCGCGGCGCAGCCGGCGATCAGCCCGCCGCCGCCGATCGGCACCACCAGCATGTCGAGGTTTGGCGCGTCCTCCAGCAGCTCGAGCGCGAGCGTGCCCTGGCCGGCGATGATCGCCAGGTCGTCATAGGGGTGGATGAACACCAGGCCCTGCGCCGCGGCCAGCGTGTGGGCGTGGGCGCTGCTCTCGGCCAGTGTGTCGCCGTGCAGCACCACCTCGGCGCCGTAGCCGGCGGTGCGGCTCACCTTAGCCAGCGGCGTGAAGCTCGGCATCACGATCACCGCGCGGATGCCGAGCAGGGCGGCGTGGCGCGCCACACCCTGCGCATGGTTGCCGGCCGACATCGCGACCACCCCGCGCGCCCGCTCGCTCGCGTCGAGCAGCGCCAGCCGATTCGCGGCCCCCCGTTCCTTGAACGAGCCGACCGCCTGCAGCGTGTCAAGCTTGAGCGTGACCGCCGCACCGGTCGCCTGGTTGATCGCCTCCGAGCTGAACGAGGGCGTCCGCAACACCCGACCACGGATGCGCGCCGCCGCCGCCCGCACATCGTCTAGCGTCACCGCAGGCTCAGCCAGCGCGCGCTCGGGCAGGCTGCCGACGGCGACGTCCATCGCTGTCAGACGAACTTGACGGCGAGGATCTCGTAGGTGCGGTCACCGCCAGGAGCAGGGACCGAGACGCTGTCACCCGGCTTCTTGCCAATCAATGCCTTGGCCAGGGGCGAGGAGATCGACAGTCGCTGCGCCTTGATGTCGGCCTCATGCAACCCGACGAGCTGATAACTCGCCTCCTTTTCCGTCTCCTCGTCGACAAGCCGAACATGGGCGCCGAATTTCACCGTGTCGCCCGACAGCGTCGATGGGTCGATCACCTCGACCGAGGAGACGATCTCCTCGAGCTCCGCAATCCGGCCCTCGATGAACGACTGACGGTCGCGCGCGGCGTGATACTCGGCGTTCTCCGACAGATCGCCATGAGTGCGCGCCTCGGCGATCGCGCGGATGACCTCGGGGCGTGCCTCGCTCTTGAGCTGGCGGAGCTCGTCCTCGAGGCGCCTGAGCCCAGGTCCGGTCATCGGAAATTTCTGCAACGAAGCGTCCTTGACGGCATAACGCGTGACGCCCCGGCTCAAGTGGGGGACTGAAAGCGTGGCGCGCAACTGCGAACAGCCTCCGGCCAATCCGGAGGCGACTAGTACGATCCCCGAAAATACGACTGCAGCGGCGCGACTTCAAGTGTGTCGGCCTTCAGTGCTGCAATGGCGTGCACGGCGGCGCGCGCTCCCGCGATGGTCGTGTAGTGCGGCACCCCCGCCGTCAGCGCCGAGCGGCGGATGTCGAAGCTGTCGACCGCCGCCTGCGCGCCGGCCGAGGTGTTGATCACCAGCTGCACCTCGCCCGAGCGGATGGCGTCAACGCAGTGCGGCCGGCCCTCAAGCACCTTGTTGACCACCGCGCACTCGATCCCCGAGGCGCGAATGCGCGCCGCGGTGCCGCGCGTCGCCAGGATGGAAAACCCCATCGAGCGCAGCCGGCTGGCCAGCCCCGCCAGCGCCCCCTTGTCGCCCTCGCGCACCGAGAGGAAGGCGCAGCCGGCAAGCGGCAGCCTCACCCCGGCGCCGAGCTGGGCCTTGGCGAAGGCGCGCTCGAAGCTGCTGTCCAGCCCCATCACCTCGCCGGTCGACTTCATCTCGGGACCGAGCAGCGTGTCGACGCCCGCGAAGCGGTTGAACGGAAACACCGCCTCCTTGACCGCGACGTGCGGCGCGATCGCCTGGTCGTCGAGCCGGAACTCCGCGAGGCGCGCGCCGGCCATGACCCGCGCACCGATCTTGGCCACCGGCACCCCGGTCGCCTTGGCGACGAAGGGGACCGTGCGCGACGCCCGCGGGTTGACTTCCAGCACGTAGACGTCGTTGTCCTTGATCGCATACTGCACGTTCATCAGCCCGATCACGTTGAGCGCGCGCGCCATCGCCTCAGTCTGCAGTTTCAGCTCGGTCACCATCGATGGGCTCAGCGTGTAGGGCGGCAGCGAGCAGGCGCTGTCGCCGGAGTGGATGCCGGCCTCCTCGATGTGCTCCATCACCCCGGCGACGTAGACCGTCTGCCCATCGCTGATGCAGTCGACGTCAACCTCGATCGCGTCGTTGAGATAGCGGTCGATCAGCACCGGCCCCTCGCTGAAGGAGTTGGGGCCGGACGAGCCGTCGGCGGAAACCCGCACCGCCTCGCGCATGTAGCGCTTGAGCTGGGTGCGGTCCTGCACGATCTCCATCGCCCGCCCGCCCAGCACGTAGGACGGCCGGATCACCACCGGGTAGCCGACCCGCTCGGCAATCGCGTCCGCCTCGGCGGTGCTGCGCGCAATGCCGTTCTCCGGCTGGCGCAGATGCAGCTGGCGCAAGAGCGCCTGGAAGCGCTCGCGATCCTCGGCGACGTCGATCGCGTCGGCCGAGGTGCCGAGCACGGCGATGCCCGCCTGCTCGAGCGAGCGGCTGAGCTTGAGCGGCGTCTGGCCGCCATACTGCACGATGCAGCCGAGCACACGCCCGGCTTGCCCCTCGCGCTCGACCAGCGCGATCACGTCCTCGGCGGTGAGCGGCTCGAAATACAGCCGGTCCGAGGTGTCGTAGTCGGTGCTGACCGTTTCGGGATTGCAGTTGACCATGATGGTCTGGAAGCCGGCCTCGCGCAGCGCGTAGGCGGCATGCACGCAGCAATAGTCGAACTCGATGCCCTGGCCGATCCGGTTCGGGCCGCCGCCGAGGATGATGATCTTATCGCGCGCCTCCGGCTCGGCCTCGCAGGCCGGCGCGCCGAACCCGCCCTCGTAGGTCGAATAGAGGTAGGGCGTGGCGGAGGCAAACTCGCCGGCGCAGGTATCGATGCGCTTGTAGACCGGCCGCACCCCCAGCCGCGCCCGCAGCGCCGCCACCTCGGCGGCCCGCCCGCCGGCCAGCCGCGCGAGCTGGATGTCGGAGAACCCGAGCGCCTTGAGCCGCCGCAGCGCTCCCGCCTGCCGCGGCAATCCATCGCGCGCCACCACCCGCTCGGCGGCGACGATGCGCGCCAGCTCGCGCAGGAACCACGGGTCGAACCGGCTCACCGCATGCACGTCCTCGACCGACAGCCCCGCCCGCAGCGCGTCGGCGGCGATCAGCAGCCGGTCCGGCGTCGGCTGGCTGAGCGCAGCGCGATACGCATCGTGGCTGCCGTCACCCGGCACCGCCACCGGGTCGAGCCCGGCCAGCCCCGTCTCGAGCGACCGCCACCCCTTCTGCAGCGCCTCAGCGAAGCTGCGCCCGATCGCCATCGCCTCGCCGACCGACTTCATCGAGGTCGACAGCAGCGCCGGCGTGCCGGGAAATTTCTCGAACGTGAAGCGCGGAATCTTCACCACCACGTAGTCGATCGTCGGCTCGAAAGCGGCGGGGATCGTGATCCCGCTGGCGTCGGCCGGATGCGTAATGTCGTTGGCAAGCTCGTCCAGCGTGTAGCCCACGGCAAGCTTGGCGGCGATCTTGGCGATCGGGAACCCCGTCGCCTTGGAGGCCAGCGCCGAGCTGCGCGACACCCGCGGGTTCATCTCGATCACCAGCATCCGCCCGTCCGCCGGGTTGATCGCGAACTGCACGTTCGAGCCGCCAGTGTCGACGCCGATCCGCCGCAGGCAGGCGATCGAGGCGTTGCGCATCCGCTGATACTCGCGGTCGGTCAGCGTCAGCGCCGGCGCCACCGTAATGCTGTCGCCGGTATGGATGCCCATCGGGTCCACGTTCTCGATCGCGCAGACGATGATGCAGTTGTCCGCGCTGTCGCGGACCACCTCCATCTCGTACTCCTTCCAGCCGACCAAGCTCTCCTCGATCAGGATTTCGTCAGTGGGCGAGGCGGCAAGCCCCGAGAGCACGAAGGCCTCGAACTCCTCGCGATTGTAGGCGATGCCGCCGCCCGTACCGCCAAGGGTGAAGCTGGGACGGATCACCGCCGGCAGGCCGACGATGCCGACCGCGGCGCGGGCCTCCTCCAGCGTGTGCGCAATGGCCGAGCGCGGCCCAGCGATGCCGATCTCCTCCATCGCGTCGCGAAACTTCAGCCGGTCCTCGGCGCGGTCGATCACCTCGGCCCTGGCGCCGATCAGCTCGACGCCGTGGCGGGCCAGGGTGCCGGCAGCGTCGAGCTTCATCGCCGTGTTGAGCGCCGTCTGGCCGCCCATTGTCGGCAGCAGCGCGTCCGGCTTTTCGCGGATGATGATGCGTTCGACCATCTCCGGCGTGATCGGCTCGATGTAGGTGGCGTCCGCCAGGTCCGGATCGGTCATGATCGTGGCCGGATTTGAGTTCACCAGCACCACCCGGTAGCCCTCGGCCCTGAGCGCCTTGCAGGCCTGCGCGCCGGAATAGTCGAACTCACAGGCCTGACCGATAATGATCGGCCCGGCGCCGATGATCAGGATAGACCGAATATCCGTCCGCTTCGGCATCTCTCAACATCCGATCGAAACTTAGATTGAAGAAGGCGAGGGGCTTTGCCCTTTGACCCCACCAAAGCCTAGGCTTTGGAAACATTTACTTAGGGGGACTGTGGCGCAGCGCGGCGCAGCCATTTCATGAGCTCGCCTAAAAACTAAGCTTAATGGATGGGGTCTGGGGCCTCAGGCCCCAGCGGGTCGAGGGCAGAGCCCTCGCCTTGCTTGAAGCGTCCAAGGACCTCTCAGCGCCCCATCAGCGCCCCATCAGCGCAACGAAGCGCTCAAACAAGTGGTGGCTGTCCGACGGCCCCGGCGTCGCCTCGGGATGATACTGCACGCTGAAGGCGCGCCGCTCCTCGCAGGCGATGCCCTCGTTGGAGCCGTCGAACAGCGAGCGATGGGTAACCCGCACGCCCTTTGGCAGCGTCGCCTCGTCCACTGCGAAGCCGTGGTTCTGGCTGGTGATCTCGACCCGCCCGGTCGCCAGATCCGTCACCGGCTGGTTCTGGCCACGATGGCCTTGCCTGAGCTTGTAGGTCTTCGCCCCCAGCGCCAGCGCCAGTAGCTGGTGGCCAAGGCAGATGCCGAACACCGGCACGCGGGCGGCGAGCACACCCTGGATCGTCGGCACCGCATAAATACCCGTCGCCGCCGGATCGCCCGGGCCGTTGGAGAGGAAGACCCCGTCCGGCCTGAGCCGCAGGATATCCTCCGCACTCGCATCCGCCGGCACCACGGTGACCCGGCTGCCGGTCGCCGCAAGACACCGCAGGATGTTGCGCTTGGCGCCGTAATCCACCGCGACGACGTGCCGGCTCGGCGCCGTCTGCTCACCGAACCCCGCCGGCCAGGACCACTCGGTCTGGTTCCACGCATAGCTCTGGGTGCACGACACCGCGCGCGCCAGGTCCATCCCCTCCAGCCCCGCCCAGTCGCGCGCCGCCGCTATCAGGGCCGGCAGGTCGAAGCGGCCGTCGGCCGGAAAGCTGATCACGCCGGTCGCCGGACCGCCCTGCCGGATGCGCAGCGTCAGCGCCCGAGTGTCCACCCCGGCGATGCCGGTCACCCCCTGCGCGCGCAGCCAGCGGTCAAGCGGCTGCGTCGCCCGCCAGTTCGACGCCTCGGTCAGATCCTCTTTCACCACCAGGCCG
The DNA here is from genome assembly GCA_963692975.2 of Acetobacteraceae bacterium. GTDB lineage: Bacteria > Pseudomonadota > Alphaproteobacteria > Acetobacterales > Acetobacteraceae > CAXMMR01. The sequence continues at coordinate 27,318 of CAXMMR010000015.1, forward strand.
CGCGCCGCGATCGTGCCGGCCTCGACGTCTTCGAGATTGGCGCCGACATTGCCGATATGCGGGAAGGTGAAGGTGATGATCTGGGCGGCGTAGGAGGGGTCGGTGAGCGTCTCCTGGTAGCCGGTCATTCCAGTATTGAAGCACACCTCGCCGACCCGCTCCGCCCCCGGCGAGTGCGCCCCAAATCCCCGCCCCCATAGGCAGGTCCCGTCCGCGAGCACAAGCATCGCCGTCGCGCCCTCCGGCACCTCGTTCTCGCCAGCCGGTTCGCCGCCTTCTAGCTCCGCAAAGCTCAACCCAGTCGCCGCCATCACCGCGCTCCAATGCCGCGTCGGGATGGCGCGCGACTGCCGCCACTTACGCACCGCCTCGGTGCCGATACCGCAGAGCGATGCCGCGCGCTCCGCACCGCCCATTCGCTCGATGATGCAGTCGATGTCCAGCGTCATGCCGCCAGCATAAGGGAGCAGATTTCCCAGATCAAATACGACGGCGACATCTGGGAAAACTTTTCCGACACGCCGATAATGACCATGCGGCAGGCTGCCGCCTGACCTGAAGGAGACCACCATGGACCTGCGCAACGCAGTGACCAACGCCGTGAAGGCCTCGATGAAATCGGGCGACAGTGCTCGCACCAGCACGCTCCGCATGATCATGGCGCGTATCAAGGACGTCGACATCGCCGCCCGCACGAAATCTCCGGATCCGGTGCCCGACGACGAGCTGCACAACGCGCTGCGCTCCATGGTCAAGTCACGCCACGACTCGATCGCGCTTTACGTCCAGGGCAACCGGCCGGAGCTCGCCGACAAGGAACGCGCCGAGATCGCCGTCATCGAGCACTTCCTGCCGCGACAACTCGACGATGACGCCATGGTCGCAGCCGTCGATGAAGCGGTCGCCAGCACCGGCGCCACCGGTCCAAAGCAGATGGGCCAGGTCATGGCGGCGCTGAAGGCTAAATACGCTGCCAGTCTGGACATGAGCAAAGTTGGGCCACTGGTGAAGGCGAGACTCGGCGGCTGAAGGCAAGGGCTTTGCCCTCGACCCATCAAGGCGGAGCCTTTAATATCCGTCCGCTGATCGATGACCTATGACCGACTTGGCACTTGTAGACATGGAGCTGCTTCATCGCAGTTTGACATGCGCAGCTATCGGTCGCTTCAGAAATAACATGCTGTAACCACAGACATCTTTGACGTCTTGCTTACAGGCAAGACGTCACCATCAATCTCTTAAGTGTCGGGGTCTGGGGCCTCCCGGCCCCAGCGGGTCAAGGGCAGAGCCCTTTCCTTCGCTTCGCCGTGCTTCCCTAACGCTCCGCGAGCCCTGTCTTGCGGTCTTTTATGCTAGCGTCATCCACCGATGCCCTTGCCTGCCGCCTTTCTCGACGAGCTTCGCGCCCGCACGCCGTTGGCGGCGTTGGTTGGGTGCCGCGTCAAGCTGGAGCGATCCGGCCGCAATTGGCGAGGCTGCTGTCCGTTCCACGGCGAGAAGACGCCGAGCTTCTACGTCTACGAGGACCACTACCACTGCTTCGGCTGCGGCGTGCATGGCGATGCGGTGAGCTTCGTCATGGGCAGTGTGGGCGCGAGCTTCCCCGAGGCGGTGACGCAGCTCGCCGCCGAGGCGGGGCTGGAGGTGCCGAAAGCCAGCCGCCAGGTCGAGGAGGCGGAGCGCCGCCGGCACGACCTGCACGACATCATGGCTGCGGCCGAGACGGCGTTTAGGCGCCGGCTGTTCTTGCCGGAGGGAGCGGCGGGGCTGGCCTATCTGCGCCAGCGCGGGCTGAGCGACGAGACGATCGAGCGCTTCGGCCTCGGCTGGTCGGGCGAGGGCAGGGGCTCGCTGGTCGCCGACCTAGCGCGGGCCGGGATTGAGCGCGAGCGGCTTGGCGAGACCGGGCTGCTGCGGGTCGGCGAGGATGGCCGGCTCGGGTCGGAGCTGTTCTACGCCAGGGTGATGTTCCCGATCCGCGACCGCTCGGGCCGGGTGATCAGCTTTGGCGGCCGCACGCTGGGCGACGGCCAACCGAAGTATCTGAACGGCCCGGAGACGCCGCTCTTCGCCAAGCGCCGCACGCTGTATGGCCTGGACCTTGCGAGGCAGGCGGCACGCAAGGACGTGGTGGTGGTGGTCGAGGGCTATATGGACGTCATCGCGCTGAGCCAGGCCGGGCTGCAGGCGGCAGTCGCACCCCTCGGCACCGCGTTGACGGCCGAGCAGCTGGAGGCGTTGTGGCGGCTGTCGCCCGCCCCGGTGCTGTGCTTTGATGGCGACGCGGCGGGCAGCCGGGCGGCGGCGCGGGCCCTGTCGATCGCGCTGCCGCTGATCACGCCGGAGCGCAGCCTGGCGATGGCTAGCCTGCCGGCCGGCGAGGACCCGGACACGCTGGTCATGCGCCAGGGAGCGGCCGGCATGCGCCGGGTGTTGGACGGCGCGCGACCCATGGTTGAGGCGGTCTGGGCTTTTACGCGCGAGCTTGCCGGCAATGGCGGCACGCCGGAGCAGGCGGCAGGATTGCTGGCCCAGCTGGATCGCCAGGCGGCGCAGATCCAGGATCGTGGCCTTGCCGGCGAGTATCGCCGCGCCCTTAAGGAACGCTTCTACGCGAGCCGGCGACGCCACGCCCTGCCGCAGACGCCGCGTCATCTGCGTCCCGGCGCCGAGGCGATGGCGACCGGCTCGGCCGCCGAGCAGGCGCGCATGCTGACGGCGATCCTGCTGCGCCACCCGTCGCTGCTGCACGACGTGGAGGAGGCCTATGCCGGGCTCGCGCTGCCGCCGCCACTCGCCGAGCTGCGCACGGCCCTGCTGGCGCAGCCGCATGCGGCCGCGCCGCTTGACAGCACCGGTATGCTCGACCACTTGCACGACTCCGGGTTAGGCGAGGCGGTGGCTCTGGCCCTGGCCCGCACACCCTATCCGCTGCCGGCCTGCGCTGCCCCCGACGCGATGCCGGCCGATGCGGAGGCTGGCTGGTGGCACATTTTCGGCATGATGCACCGTGATCGGCTGGAGGAGGAGGTGTCGAGCGCTATGCACGCCTTCGCCGCCCGGGCAGACGAGGCCGGGCTGCGGCGGCTAACCGTGCTGTGCGAAGCTCGCAACGCGCTGCGCGCGGGCGGCCAAGGCGTGGGCTTGGACAGCGCCGATACGGCCGCGCCCAGGCACCATGTGCAGTAGCCTATATATAGAGAAAGAATTTTGCGTGCGTCACGAGCGTGATGCCGGCGCGCGCACTGATGGAGCACGCTGAACGATGGCGACCAAACAGGCCGTAGCCACCGACACCGCCACCGCCGAGCAGGAGGCGGACACCACCCTTCTGGACACTCAGTCGGCCTCGGTCAAGCGCTTGATCGCCCGTGGCAAGGACCGCGGCTACATTACATTCGAGGAGCTTAACGCCGTTCTGCCGCCCGACCAGATGTCGAGCGAGCAGATCGAAGACGTGATGGCGATGCTCAGCGAGATGGGCATCCAGGTCGTCGAGGGCGAGGATCAGGAGGAGGGCGAGGCTCCTGCGCCGGCCGATAAGGTCGAGGGCGAGGCGGAGGCCGAGGAAGGCCCAGCCGCAGGCAACGTCGATGAGGCGAGCCTCGGGCGCACCGACGACCCGGTACGCATGTACCTTCGCGAGATGGGCTCGGTCGAGCTGCTGTCCCGCGAGGGCGAGATCGCCATCGCCAAGCGCATCGAGGCCGGGCGCGACATGATGATCGGCGGGCTATGTGAAAGCCCGTTGACCTTCCGCGCCATTATCGCCTGGCACGAGGCGCTGAAGGGCGGTCGGATGCTGCTGCGCGACATCATCGACCTTGAGGCGACGCAGGGCGCGGGGGTTGACCCCGTTGCAGCTGCCGCCGAGGGCGTGGCGCCAGCCGAGTTCGCCGCGCCAGCCGAAGAGCTCGACGAGGATGCGGAAGGCGAGGGGCCGGGCCTCTCCCTCTCCGCGCTTGAGGAGAAGCTCAAGCCCGACGTGCTGGCGAACTTCGAGGAGATCGAGACTCTCTACAAGAAGCTGCACAAGGTGCAGTCACGACGGTTGGAGACGTTTTCCGCCGGCGAGAACATTTCGCAGCGCTCCGAGAACAGCTACGAGAAGCAGCGCGGCGAACTAGTCGCCCGCGTCGAGCAGGTGCGCCTGCACAATAACCGCATCGAGGAGCTGGTGACCCAGCTCAAGCAGCTCAACCAGCGGCTGAACCAGCTCGAGGGCCAGCTGTTGCGCATGGCCGAGGGCTGCAAGGTGGGCCGCGAGGACTTCCTCACCCATTACCGCGAGCACGAGCTCGATCCGAATTGGCTCGACCAGATCTCGACCCTGCCCGGCAAGAGCTGGAAGACGTTCACCGCCCGCCATGCTCACAGCGTCGTCGAGGTGCGCACCCGCATCGGCCAGATCGCCAACGATGGCGGTCTACCCATCGGTGAGTTCCGGCGTGTCTACGCGACGGTGAGCCGCGGCGAGCGCGACAGCTCGCGGGCGAAGAAGGAGATGATCGAGGCCAACCTCCGGCTGGTGATCTCGATCGCCAAAAAATATACTAATCGCGGGCTGCAATTCCTGGACTTGATCCAGGAGGGCAATATTGGGCTGATGAAGGCGGTCGATAAATTCGAGTATCGCCGAGGCTACAAGTTCTCGACCTACGCCACCTGGTGGATCCGCCAGGCGATCACCCGCTCCATCGCCGACCAGGCGCGCACCATTCGCATTCCGGTGCACATGATCGAGACGATCAACAAGCTGGTGCGCACCTCCCGTCAGATGCTGCACGAGATCGGTCGCGAGCCGGCCCCGGAGGAGCTGGCCGAGAAGCTCGGCATGCCGCTCGAAAAAGTGCGCAAGGTATTGAAGATTGCCAAGGAGCCGATCTCGCTGGAGACCCCGATCGGCGACGAGGAGGATAGCCATCTCGGCGACTTCATCGAGGACAAGGCGGCGATCATCCCGCTCGACGCCGCGATCCAGGCCAATCTGCGCGAGGCGACGACGCGCGTGCTGTCGTCGCTGACGCCGCGCGAGGAGCGGGTGCTGCGCATGCGCTTTGGCATCGGCATGAACACCGACCACACGCTGGAGGAGGTCGGCCAACAGTTCAACGTGACGCGCGAGCGCATCCGCCAGATTGAGGCCAAGGCGCTGCGCAAGCTCAAGCACCCGAGCCGAAGCCGCAAGCTGCGGTCGTTTCTCGACGACTAGTGGGCGTCCACGCGATGCCGAGCGTCACCCGCGTCGCGGTGACCGTCACCTTCCTGCGCATGGATGCCGCGCCGACCACATCGCCGGAAGTGCTGCCCGGCGATGTGGTGGTGCGCCGCCTCGCCGGGTCGAGTGTCGCCAGCTATCGCTACCTCTACGACACGGTAGGTGCGCAATACCTCTGGTGGCTGCGCCGCACCGTGCCGGACGTGCAGCTCGCCGCCATTTTGCGCGACCCTCGGGTCGGCATCCATGTGCTCTACCGGGCGGACGAGCCGATCGGCTTCTATGAGCTCGATGCGCGCAGCGCCGCGGCGACCAACCTCAGCTATTTCGGCCTGATGCCGCAGGCGATCGGGTGCGGGCTTGGCGGCCCGGCGCTGAGTGCGGCGATCACCACTGCGTTCGCCGCCGGCGCCCGGGCGTTGACCGTCAATACCTGCACCGCCGACCATCCGCGTGCCCTGCCGACTTACCTGCGCCTCGGCTTCCGCCAGGTCCGCGCCGTGCGCGAACTCTGGGACGTGCCGGAGGCGCTCGGCATGCCGATCGCGGAGCACCTGAAAGTCGTCTAGCCAGGGCCGCAGCATGCAGGCCCTCAGCGCGACAGTCTCAGTTCACCGGAACGGCGATGCCAAGACCCAGGGCAGGGCGCTCGCGCTGCTGCGCGTTCTGCACAGACGATCCGCTGGAGAAGCCGTCGCCGCCGAACTGCTCGTGCTGGCGATAGACACGCGGGCTCAACTGGGCCCCGCCATCCGCGTCGGCGACCGTGGTCGGCAGCGCTGTCTGCACGTTGGGCATTGGCGCCGGCTGCAACACGCCGTCGGCCAGCAATGGCGCATCCGGCTCGAATGCGAGGCGCGCCGTCGCGCTTGCGAGCTCCACCGGCGCCAGACTGATGCCGGCCGCGCCTGAGGGCTCGGGCGCCGCAGCAGCAAGCCCGATGAGCGGCAGAGCGTAGAGAATGCATCGCATGCGACCATGCATCACGTAACAACCTCCGGCAGGCGCACGGTGCCGCGCGGGTCGGTCTGCTCGTTGCCTGCCGGCGCACCAAGCGGCAGGTCGGGCCGCGCATGCCACGCGCGCAGCGCCCAGGCGACTGTCGGGAAGGCCAGCTCGCCCCAGGGGACCTCGTCCCAGGCGAAAAGCCGCGTCTCAAGGCTCTCCTCGCCAGCCTCGAAATGCGGCGCGCCGTCAAATCGCGCTCGATAGATTAGCTGCACCTGGCCGATCCGGGCGACGCTGTAGACCGCCAGCAACCCGTCAAGTGCGATCCGCGCACCCGCCTCCTCGAAGGCCTCACGACAGGCGCCTTCCTCGGCTGTCTCCTCATGCTCAAGGTAGCCGGCCGGCAGCGTCCAAAATCCTGCGCGCGGCTCGATCGCCCGCCGGCACAGCAACACCCGTCCGCCAAGCGCCACCACGGCGCCGACGACGATCTTCGGGTTATCATAGGCGACGTAGTGGCAGCTGGCGCAAACCAGCCGCTCACGGGTGTCGCCAGGCGGGGTCTCACGTACGAAGTCCGGCATCGGCGGCATTGTGCCGCCCGGCCGATGGCCGATCAACCGCCAACTTGGAGAAAGTTTCACGGCGGTGGAAAAATGCAAGGCCAGGGCGCTGCGCTGGATCCGCTGGGGCCGTGAGGCCCCAAACCCCTACCGGATCATTCATTGCCCAACCGCACCGTCCTCCGTCGGCAGCGGATAATGAGTGGATTTTAAATGCTCCGCCTTTAATGGGTCCAGGGGCAAAGCCCCTGGCCTACCTTGTCCTCAGCCCGGCAGCACCACGCCCTCCAGCGCGTCGAGCGCCAGGATCCCCGGCAGGATCTTGCCTTCGAGCCACTCAAGGAATGCGCCCCCAGCGGTCGAGACGTAACTCATCTGGTCCAGCACCCCGGCATGCTTGAGTGCCGCCACCGTGTCACCGCCGCCGGCCACCGAGCGCAGCTGCCCGGCATCGGTAGCCGCCGCCACAGCCTGGGCCAGCGCCGTCGTCGCCCGGTCGAAGGGCGGCGTCTCGAAGGCGCCGAGCGGCCCGTTCCACACCAGCGTGCGCAGCCCGGCCAGCCGCTCGATCAGCGCTGCGACGGTTCGCGGGCCGACATCGAGGATCATGCCATCGGCCGGCACCTCGTCGATGCCGACGACCTGGGTGGGCGGGTTAGGCCGGAACTCGCTCGCCGTCACCGCGTCGATTGGCAGCACCACCTCGCAGCCGGCGGCGCGCGCCCGCTCAAGGATCGCGACAGCGGTCGCGTGCATCTCCGCCTCCTGCAGCGAGCGGCCGACCGGCACCCCCTGAGCGGCCAGGAAGGTGTTGGCCATCGCCCCGCCGATCACCAGCACGTCGACGCGGCCGACCAGGTTGCCAAGCAGCTCGAGCTTGGTCGACACCTTGGCGCCGCCGACGATGGCGCCAACCGGCCGGTCCGGATTGTCCAGCGCGGCGGTCAGCGCCTCGAGCTCGGCCTGCATCAGCCGCCCGGCATGCGACGGCAGCAGCCGGGCCACTCCCTCGGTGCTGGCATGCGCGCGATGAGCGGCCGAGAACGCGTCGTTCACGTAGATGTCAGCAAGTGCTGCCAGCGCCGCCGCCATCTGCGGGTCGTTCTCTTCCTCGCCGGGATGAAAGCGGGTGTTCTCCAGCACCAGCACGTCCCCGTCGCTCATCCGACCGACGGCAAGATGTGCCTCCTCGCCGATGCAGTCGTCGGCGAAGTAGACGTCGCGGTCGAGCACGTCGCGCAGCGCGGTGGCGAGCGGCGCGAGCGACATCGTGTCCACCCGCTTGCCTTTCGGACGATCGAAATGGCTGACGACGATCACTCGCGCGCCCTTCTCGGCGAGCTCGCGTATGGTCGGCGCGAGGCGCTCAATGCGGGTTGCGTCGCTGATCCGGCCGTCGCGGACGGGCACATTAAGGTCGGCGCGCAGCAGCACGCGCTTGCTGCGGACGTCGAGGTCGTCGAGGGTGCGGAAGCTCGGCATGACAACTCCAAAGGAAGGCCAAGGCTCTGCCCTGAACCCGTCACGCGACAGCGTGCATTCGCCCGACGGGACCTGAGGCCCAGACCCCCGATACTTAGAGGCTGCCGAACAACGCAGCCGTATCAGCCATCCGGGTAGAGAAGCCCCACTCGTTGTCGTACCAGCCGACCACCCTGATCATTCTGCCGCCGTCTACTGACGCCGTCTGCGTCGCGTCGAATGTGCAGGAGTAGGCGATGCCGGTGAAGTCGGTGCTGACCAGCTTCTCGGTGTTATAATCCAAGATCGCCCGCATCCGCCCGGACGCCGCGTCCTTGAAGGCGGCATTGACCTGCTCAACGCTGGCCGGCGTGCGCGGGTTGATGTCCAGCGACACCATCGAGACGTTCGGCGTCGGCACCCGGATCGAGGTGCCGTCGAGCTTGCCCTTCAGCTCCGGCATGACCAGGCCAACAGCACGCGCCGCGCCTGTCGACGTCGGGATCATCGACATCGCCGCGGCGCGGGCGCGGTGCAGGTCCTTGTGCAGCGTGTCCACCGTCCGCTGGTCGCCGGTGTAGCTGTGGATCGTGACCATGTAGCCGCGCTCGATGCCGACGCTGTCCTCCAGCACCCGCGCCATCGGAGCGAGGCAGTTGGTGGTGCAGGAGGCGTTGGAGATCACCGTCATCTCGGGGGTGATCACGTGCTCGTTCACGCCGAACACGATCGTCGCGTCCACGCCGTCGGCGGGTGCGGAGACTAGAACCTTACGGGCGCCGGCAGCGATCAGCCGCGACGCGCTCTCCTTGCTGGTGAACAGCCCGGTGCATTCCATCGCCACGTCGACGCCATGATAGGGCACCGCTGACGGCTCACGCTCGGCCGAGACGCGGATCGGGCCGTAGGTGCGCCCGCCCAGTCGAATAGTGATGCTATTGCCGTCGACGCTCACCTCGCCGGGGAAGCGACCATGCACGCTGTCGTAGCGGAACAGATGGGCATTCGCCTCGACCGAGCCGAGGTCGTTGATGGCCACCGGCTCGACGTCGGTGCGCCCGCTCTGCACGATGGCGCGCAGCACCAGCCGACCTATGCGGCCGAAGCCGTTGATTGCGACCTTCACCGCCATGCCGAACTCTCCTTCGATCCTGCCGCCGCGGTTCTACAGCCTGCCGCCCGCATCTTCCAGAAGCCTACCCGTTGGAGTCCGACCGCTCTCAGCGCCGCGCGGTGCCGTTCAGGCGCTGCGCCAGCTGCTGCGCGATGGCGTCGACATGGCGCTCCTCGTCGTCGCCCCCGGGCGTCCAGGCGCCAACGAAGTGGCCATCCGCGCCGAGCCAACGTTCCCAGCCGAAGCCGCTCGAGGCCTCAAGGCCAAAGCGGGGGGCGCTGCCCAGCACGACGTCGCGGTAGCGCCGGCTCTGCTGCGCGAACAGTGACCAGCAGGGCAGCGACACCACGGCGACCAGCTTGCCGAGCAGCGCCAAGGCCAACCGCAGGCGCAACGCCAGCCGCAACTCGCTGCCGGTGGCGAGCAGCGTCGCGTCTCGGCCGCCGCCTGCCGCCACGCCGTCCGCCTCGGCAAACACGTAGCCGCCGCGCGCGGCCTGGCTTTCCGCGCCGTCGGCGCGCAGCACGGTCATCGCCCGGCCGGGCAGCACCAGCGCAGTCGGCGTGGTCGGCGAACGCAGCGCCAGCTCGAAGCACTCGGCGAGCTCGACCGGGTCGCCGGGTCGCATCAGTCGCATGCCCGGGATCGCCCGCAACGCAGCGAGCTGCTCGATGCCGCCGCGCGCGCCGCCGTGGCTCGCATCCTCGATCATCACCTGCAGCGCCCGCCGGCCGCAGCGCGCGATGGCGCGCAGCGCCGGGCGCACCGCGTCCGCGGCGGCAAGCGTCGCCACGCCGCAGGCCAGCGAGCCGCCATGCAGCGCCATGCCGGCGACCAGGAACGCCATGCCGCGCTCGCGGGCGCCGCAGCCGACCTGGCGCTGCGTGGGTCCGAAGCCATGCAGCTGCGGCGCCGTCTCATCCTGCTGTGGCCGCGCGGTGCCGCAGCAGGCAAGCTCGGCCAGGCCCGCGCTGAGCTGCGCCAGCAGGGCCTCACCGTTGCGCTCGGCGCCGGCGGCGCCGAAATCGCGCGCAATCTCGGATCGCAGGCCGGCCGCCATCACGGCCCACTCGTCCGGAAGACGGCCGGCTAGCGCCCGCTCGTAGTCCTGACGCTGCGGGTGACGGGTCAGCCGCTTGAGCCAGGCCCGCCGCGTCGCCGCACCACGATGGCCAGTCGCATCCCAGGCCGCCTCGGCCAAAGGCGCGCGGCCGACGTCTCCGCGCGGTCCAGCAGCGGCGCCGCGCCCGCCGCTCTGCTCGCCGCTCTGGTCGCCGTTCCGGCAGACGACCAGCGTCGGCTTGCGGCCACGCACCGCCCATCCCAGCGCCGCTGCGACTGCCTGGCCGTCCTGCCCGTCGACGATGCGCACCGCCCATCCCAGTGCCGGCAAGCAACGCACCGCCTCCTCATCCTCGGCCGCCGCCGGCCCTTCCGAGGCGGCGTCGGCAAGCACCACCAGCTTGTCCAGCCGCTCGCGTCCAGCCAGCGCCGCCGCCTCGAGCGCGAGGCCAGAGCCGAGCTCGCTGGCGCGGCACAGTACCCAGGCGCGATGATCCACCAGCGAGCGGCCGTATCGGCGTGCCAGCAGGCGCTCTCCAAGGGCGAGGCCCGCGCCGAGCGCCACGCCCTGCGCCGTGCCGCCGGCAACTGGCGGCAGCAGCTCGGGCTGCTGGTCCCGGATCAGCCCGCTCTCGTCGCGTTGGCCCGTCAGCACCAGCATCGCCTCGACCAACTCCACGCCCTCCGGGGCGGACAGCACAAGCCGGTCACGGTCAGGCCAATCCGGATCGGCGGCGTCAAAGCGCAGAAACTGGCTGCATAGCACCGCCAGACATGTCGACATACCGCGCGAGAAGCGGCCGTGGCCGGAGCGCGCAGCAAGCCGCTCAGCCATGGCGGCAAGGTCGGGCGGCCGTATCGTGCGGACCGCAGAACCCTGCGTGTCAACGGTCGGGTCGGTCCTCTGACGGATGATCACGCCTCCATGGGGAGCCGAGCGGCATCTCGCCGATCTCTGGCGACCAACCCCGGGTCGGCGCAGGCTTAGACGCGTCCTCCTGGATCGGCAACCGCTTGCCCCGACCTGCGTCGCCTGCGACCCTGACGGCCGGTCCGGTCCGGGGAGCACATCCGTCCATGCGAGCCTTGCGAGATGCCGTTCGCGCCGGCGTCCTGCTGCCGGGGCTGCTCGCCGCGGCCAGCTGCACCCTGATCACTCAACGCAACTTCGCCCGCCACCCGAACGGCGTCTTCGCCATGCGCGCCGATAACGGACCGCCTGTGCCGGCGATCCCGGCGCTGATCACCATCCGCTACACCGTGCCCGACCCCGACTACGAGGACGCGCTGCGCGTTGCCGTCGACGCTGCCCGACAACGCAAGCCGGACGTGCTGTTCCGCGTCCAGACGGTGGTGCCGGCGCATGGCGGTGCCGACGATCAGGTGCAGGCGGCGCGCGTCGCCAGCACAGCCGGGAAGCAAGTCGCCGATGCGATTGCCGCCGACGGCGTCGACATCGGTCAGATCGAGCTTGCCGCCAGCGCGGACCCGACCGTGCGACTGCAGGAGGTTAGGGTCTTCGTGCAGTAGCTAGCCGATCAGGCGATGGCTAAGGGCTTACCAAGTGACGAGGATACGGGAGCTCAGGTCCAGCCAGAGCCTCTGGCCTGGCTCGCCTCCCCGCCCACATGGCTTCGATCCCGGTGGCGCACTTCCCTTCCGGCCGCCGCGGAACCATTTCACTTCAGCTGATGGAGTTCTGACGTCACACCATGCATCCGTTCCAGGAGCATTGCCGCAAGGCACTGGTCGATATCCGCGCTCAGGGCCGCTATCGCAGCTTCTCGCCCTTGCTCAAGCAGGCCGGGCAGTATCCGCGCTTCCGCATGGAGCAGGATGGGCGGGCGCGTGAGGTGATCGTCTGGTCGTCGAATGACTATGTCGGCATGGGCACCCATCCGGCGGTGATCGAGGCGGCGGTGGACGCGGCCCGTAGCATGGGCGCGGGTGCGGGCGGCACCCGCAACATCGCCGGCACTTCGCCACTGCATGCGGAGCTGGAGCGCGAGCTCGCTGGCCTGCACAGGCGCGAGGCGGCGCTGCTGTTCGTCTCAGGCTACGTCTCCAACCAGGCCAGCCTGCAGACCATCCTGACGAGCCTGCCCGGCTGGCACGTCTTCTCGGACGAGAAGAACCACGCCTCGATGATCGCCGGCATCAAGGCGGCGCGCGGCGTCACCACGCACGTCTTTGCCCATAACGACCTCGCGGCACTGGAGGCCAGGCTGGCGGCAGCACCCCGCGCAGCGCCCAAGCTGATTGCCTTTGAAAGCGTCTACTCGATGGACGCCGACCTCGCCCCGATCGGCGCGATCTGCGACCTCGCCGATCGCTACGGCGCGATGACGTATCTGGATGAGGTGCACGCGGTCGGCATGTATGGCCCGACGGGTGCTGGCGTCGCCGAACGGGACGGGGTGAGCGATCGCCTCACGATCATCGAGGGCACGCTGGCCAAGGCGTTCGGCTGCCAGGGCGGCTACGTCGCCGGCGATGCGGAGATCATCGACTTCATCCGCTCCACCGCCAGTGGCTTCATCTTCACCACCGCCCTGCCGCCGACCGTGGTGGCGCCGGCGCTCGCCTCGGTGCGGCTGCTGCGCCAGGACCACGCAAGACGTGCGGCGCTGTTCGCCCGGGCGGAGACGCTGAAGGGCAAGCTCGACCGCGCCGGCCTGCCGCGGCTGGCCTCGGCGAGCCACATCGTGCCCGTGCATGTCGGCGACGCGGCGCGGGCGAGCGAGGTGAGCCGGCGCTTGCTGGACAGCCATGGCCATTACGCCACGGCGATCAATTACCCCACGGTGCCGCGTGGCACGGAGCGGCTGCGACTGACGCCCGGACCGTTTCACACGGATGCAATGATGGATGATTTGGTGGACGCGCTGGCCGCCGTGCTGCGCCCAGCACAGGCTCGGGCGGCGGAGTAGACCAGGAGCTTTGCTTCTGGGCCCATCAAAGGCGAGACCTTGGAATCGATTCGTTGTTCGTGTCACCGGGCAAGGTCGTGGCGTGGCAAGCCGGATGATCGGCTTACGCCAAGCAACAAGCAGGTCTTGGTGGGTGGGGGTCTGGGGCCTCCGGCCCCAGCGGCGTCCAGAGGCAGAGCCTTTGGCCTTCCTTCTAACCGCGACTGACCGCCGCCCGTAACTCCTCAAGCCCCATCGCTCCCGAGGTCAGCGTGTCGCCGATCACCAGCGTCGGCGTGCCGGTCACTCCGAGCGCCTGCGCCAGTGCCAGGTTTGCGGCCAACCGGTCGTGCACGGCGGCGCCGTCCATGTCGGCCAGCAGGCGGTCGGGATCGAGGTGGACGGAGGTTGCCAGGGCGCGGATGCGAGCCTTGGACGGCGCCTCGGCATCGCCCATCAGCGCTGCTTGGAGCGCGAAGTAGCCGTTTTGCGCCTGCGCGGCGACGAGTGCCTGGGCGTCCAGGACGCTGCCTGGGCCCAGCACCGGAATTTCCTTATAGATCAGGCGCACCGATGGATCAGCCTTCAGCAGGCCGGCGAGCACGGGTAGCATCTGCCGACAGTAGCCGCACCGTGGATCGTAGAATTCCACCACCGCGCGCGCGCCGGCGGCGTTGCCGGCGATCGGGTCGGCGGGGTTGGCCAGTAGCGAGCGCCGATGCGCGGCAATCGCCGCCGCCTCGCCGGCGGTTTCGTTGGCGGTGTCCGCCTTCTGCATGGCGAGTACGGCGTCGCGCAAGATCGTCGGGTCGCGCACCAGCGCATCGCGCAGGATGCGGACGATCTCGTCGCGCTGCTCGGACGTGAACCCGTCGGCGCGCGCCGATACGGACGGCAGCAGCAGCAGGGCGGCGAGCAGGGCTCCTGTCAAACGTCGCATTGTGCGCTCCACTGTAGCGGCCAAGCTCTACCATCCGGCGGTGCAGCCTGCCATCGCGCCGGTTGCCGCCCTCTATGAAGCCGTCTATGGGCGGGGCGTCATGGCGAGCGGCGGGAGACAGGCAGTGCGGGCAGGTGGTCGGACGGGTCGGCCCCAATCTTGCGCCTGCCGACGCGGCGTTGCCGGCACCGTGGCGCTGCTGCTCGCCCTGTCGAGCTGCTCCGGCGGCAGCACGGAGCCCACCAGCGCCAAGCGCATCGTCGGCTTCATCGGCGGCGTCGCCTCGGACGAGCCGCGGGCGACGCTAGCCGGCCGCGACGTGCTCGCGCGCGGCGGCACCGCAGCCGATGCCGCGGTTGCGGTCGGCTTCATGCTGGCGGCGACGCTGCCGTCGCGCGCCTCGCTCGGGGCCGGCGGCGCTTGTCTTGCCTACGATCCGGCCGTGCGTGGCCCCGGCCATGGACAGCCGACCGCCATTCTGTTCACGCCGGTTCCCGGCGCGCCCGGCGGACTACAGAACGACCGCCCGGCCGCGGTGCCGATGCTGGCGCGCGGATTGTTCCTGCTCGACGTGCGTTATGGCAGCGGCATGGCGTTCGAGCAGTTGATCGCCCCGGCCGAGCAGGTGGCGCGTTTCGGCGCGCCGGTCTCGCGCGCCCTGGCCGCCGACCTCGCCGTCGTCGCCGGTCCGCTACTCGGCGATCCGGACGCGCGCGCGATCTTCGGGCCGGCTCTGCACGAGGGCGACACGCTTGTTCAGGCCGACCTCGGCGCCACCCTGGATGCCATCCGGGCCTCCGGCGTCGGCAGCCTGTATCAGGGGCAGCTTGCCCAGCGCTTCGTCGCTGCCAGCGCGCTTGCCGGTGGCGCGGTGACGGCGGCAAACCTGCATGACGCCCTGCCGCAGGAGCGCGACGCCATCGTGCTGCCATCCGGTCATGACCAGGTTGCGTTTCTGCCGCCGCCTGCCGATGGTGGGCTCGCCGCGGCAGCCGCCTTCCACGTGCTTGCCGCGGCACCGCAGGATGTCGCCGGCGCCGCTACGGCTGCCGCCTCGGTGGTCGCCTATGAGCGGGCCAATGGCGGCGATCCGCAGGCGTTGCTGGCCATGAGCACGCCACCGGCGGCGTTGCCGGAGCTGCCGGCCTCCACCAGCTTTACCGTGCTCGACCGTCATGGCGACGCGGTCGCCTGTGCTTTGACGATGGACAACCTGTTCGGCACCGGACGGGTAGCGTCCAGTACCGGTATCGTGTTGGCGGCGACACCAGACACCAGGGCGGCGCCCCTGCTTGCCGCGGCGATTGCCTGGAACGCCGACCGGCGCGCCTTCCGAGCCGCCGCTGCCGCCTCCGGGCAATCCTTCGCCGGGCTAGGCGCCGGTATCGGCATCCACAATGCGCTGTCGGGCAGCGCGCCGATGCCGGATCCGGTGCCGGCTCCAGGTCGTTTGAACGTGATTGGCTGTAGTGATTATTTGCCCGGCAGCCCGAGCTCGTGCGGCTGGGCAACTGATCCGCGCGGCTATGGCCTGGCGGCAGGAAGCACCAACTGACGCGAGGGGCGAGCGCGATGACGTGCGAACGGCATCTGCAGATCGCGTCGCCGAGCAAGCGAGAGTGAGCCCTAGCTCTTGTCGTAAGGGGTCGGGGGCCGTTCAGCCCCGACGAGTCCAGGGCAAAGCGTTGGCATTTGTGCTGTGCTGAAGACCGGCGCCGGCGCCGCCGCGCCGCCCTTCCTGGTCATGGACGTCTCCAGGGCGGCGAACGCGCTTGCCGCCGCCCTGCCCGACGGCGCACCGCGCGTCATCCGCATGGAGGTGGGTCAGCCGGGGAGCAGCGCCCCCGCCGGCGCCATCGCCGCCGCCGTGGCCGCACTGAGCCGCGGCGCGCCGCTTGGCTACACCGAGGCGCTTGGCCTGCCGTTGCTGCGCGAGCGGATCGCGGCCCATTACCGCGATTGGTATGGCGTCACTGTCGAGCGTGAGCGTATCGCTGTGACGACCGGCGCGTCGGGCGCCTTTCCGCTCGCCTTCCTGGCCGCGTTCGACGTCGGCGACCGGGTCGCGCTCGCCGCACCCTACTACCCGCCATATCGCAATATCCTGGTCGCGCTCGGCATGCGCCCGGTGCTGATCGAGACCGACGCGGCGAGCCGCTATCAGCCGACCCTAGCGCAGCTCGAGGCGCTTGATCCAAGGCCGGAAGGGTTGATCATCGCCAGCCCGGGCAACCCGGCGGGCGGCATGCTGGCGCCCGAGGACTTCGCCGCCATTGCCGCCTGGTGCGTCGCTGCCGGCGTTCGACTGATCAGCGATGAGATCTACCACGGGCTGGATTACGGCATGGCGCGCAGCACAGCCGCGTCGCTGCCCGGCGCCGTCGTTATCAATAGCTTCTCGAAATACTTCAGCATGACCGGTTGGCGGGCCGGCTGGATGGTGCTGCCGGAGGACCTGCGGCGCCCGGTGGAATGCCTTGCCCAGAACTTCTCGATCTGCGCGCCGCACATCAGCCAGGTCGCAGCGGCAGCGGCGTTCGACTGCCACGACGAGCTCGCGGCCAACGTCGCCGGCTACCGGCGCTCGCGCGACCACCTGCTCGCCCACCTACCCGCCGCCGGCCTGGCGCGGCTTGGTCCCGCAGATGGCGCCTTCTACCTGTATGCCGATCTCGGCGAACTCACCGGCGACAGCGTCGGCTTCTGCGCCCGCCTGCTCGCCGAGGCGCATGTCGCCGCCACCTCGGGGCTCGACTTTGACCCGCGCGGGCACCGCTTCATGCGCCTCAGCTACTGCGCGCCCGAGGCGGACGTGGTCGAGGCGGCACGGCGCCTCGCCGCCTTTCTGGAAGCATCCAACTAAGCGTCTGCTGCCTCCCTGGACGGTTCCGCCGCTTTGGGGATAGGCAGGTGCAGCCGGCCGGCGATCGGGCCCCACTGCAAGCAAGGATGGCGACACGGCATGAACAGGCTGCATCATTTTGTCGGCGGCGCGCCGCTGGCCGGCACGTCCGGCCGCTACGCCGACGTGTTCAACCCGAACACTGGCGACGTGCAGGCACAGGTCGCCCTGGCTAGTCGCGGCGAGACGGAGGCGGCGATTGCCAACGCCGCCGCGGCGCAGCCGGTGTGGGGCGCGACCAACCCGCAGCGCCGCGCCAGGGTAATGATGAAGTTCCTGGAGCTCGCCAACAAGGACATCGAAACCCTGGCCCGTCTGCTCTCCTCTGAGCACGGCAAGACGGTGCCGGATGCGAAGGGCGACATCCAGCGCGGCCTTGAAGTCGTCGAGTTCGCCTGTGGCATCCCGCACTTGCTCAAGGGCGAATACACCGAAGACGCCGGCACCGGGATCGACGTCTACTCGATGCGCCAGCCTCTAGGAGTCGTTGCCGGCATCACGCCGTTCAACTTTCCGGCGATGATCCCGCTCTGGCAGGCCGGCCCGGCGCTCGCCTGCGGCAACGCGATGATCCTCAAGCCGTCGGAGCGCGATCCCTCCGTGCCGCTGCGGATTGCGGAGCTATTCCTGGAGGCCGGCCTGCCGCCGGGCGTGCTGAACGTTGTGAACGGCGACAAGGAGGCGGTCGACACGTTGCTGACCGATCCGCGCATCATGGCGGTCGGCTTCGTCGGCTCGACGCCGATTGCGCAATACATCTATGCAACGGCGACGGCGCACGGCAAGCGCGCGCAGTGCTTCGGCGGCGCCAAGAACCACATGATCGTCATGCCGGACGCCGACCTCGACCAGGCGGCGGACGCGCTGATCGGCGCCGGCTACGGCTCGGCCGGGGAGCGTTGCATGGCGATCTCGGTCGCGGTGCCAGTCGGCCAGCAAACCGCGGACGCGCTCATGGCCAAGCTGGTGCCGCGCGTCGAGGCGTTGCGAGTTGGATTGTCGACGGATGCGGAGGCGGATTTCGGCCCGATGGTCGCCCGCGCGGCGGTCGATCGGGTGCGGGAGTACGTGCAGGTCGGCCTCGACGAAGGCGCCAGCCTGGTGGTGGACGGCCGCGACTTTCGGCTGCAGGGCTACGAGAATGGCTTTTTCGTCGGCGGCAGCCTCTTCGACCGCGTGACGCCCGACATGCGCATCTATCGTGAGGAGATCTTCGGGCCGGTGCTCTGCGTTGTGCGGGCGAACTCCTACGAGGAGGCATTGCGGCTGCCGAACGAGCAT
Source organism: Acetobacteraceae bacterium (assembly GCA_963692975.2). Taxonomy (GTDB): domain Bacteria; phylum Pseudomonadota; class Alphaproteobacteria; order Acetobacterales; family Acetobacteraceae; genus CAXMMR01. Next base: position 45,716 of record CAXMMR010000015.1, read on the forward strand.
CAGTATGGTAACGGCGTTGCGATTTTTACTCGCGATGGCGACACCGCGCGTGACTTCGTCAGCCGTGTGCAGGTCGGCATGGTCGGCGTGAACGTGCCGATCCCGGTGCCGGTCGCCTACCACACCTTCGGCGGCTGGAAGGCATCTGGCTTCGGCGACCTCAACCAGCATGGTCCAGACTCAATCAGGTTCTACACCAAGACCAAGACGGTGACGGCGCGCTGGCCGTCGGGTGCGAAGGACGGCGCGAGCTTTGTCATTCCGACTATGAGCTAGAAGAGCGTCAGGCAGTAACGGCAGGGAGCGTTGGTCCGAGCATTGTGCGGGACCTCTTAACCCCTGGAGTCCAGAGGCCATAGCCTCTGGTGGGGTCAAGGGGCGAAGCCCCTTGCCTTCTTGAGACTTCAAGCTGGATTAACCACATGCTGCTTGCGGGCTGCCGCGTTGCCTCCTGAGGGACGCTGGCAGCCCTGTCGCCTGATAGAGGGACAGTGAGAGCATGGACATCGAGAGGTTTACTGACCGCGCGAAAGGCTTTTTGCAGGCCGCGCAGACTATCGCCATCCGCGAGTTCCACCAGCGGCTGACGCCCGAGCATCTGCTCAAGGCGTTGCTGGACGATCAGGAAGGTGCGGCGGCAGGGCTAATCCGCGCCGCCGGGGGCAACCCGCAACTGGCGGCAAACGCCGTGGAGGCCGACCTTGCCCGCCTGCCCAAGGTGAGCGGCGGCGGCGCAGGTCAGCCTCAAGCAACGCCCGAGTTCGTGCGTCTGCTTGATAACGCTCAGCAGGCGGCGACGAAGGCCGGTGATGCCTACGTTGCCCAGGATCGTTTGCTGCTGGCGCTTGCCGCTGCGGGCGGCTCGGTCGCTACGACCTTTTCGGCTGCCGGCGTCACGCCCAAGACGCTGGACAAGGCTGTCGCCGACATTCGCCGCGGCCGTCGCGTCGACAGCGCCAATGCCGAGCAAAGCTTCGAGGCGCTGAAAAAATATGCGCGCGACGTCACCGAGGTTGCTCGCTCCGGCAAGCTGGACCCGGTGATCGGCCGCGACGAGGAGATCCGTCGCGCGATCCAGGTGCTGGCACGTCGCACCAAGAACAATCCGGTGCTGATCGGCGAGCCGGGCGTTGGCAAGACGGCGATCGTCGAGGGGCTCGCGTTGCGGATCGTCAACGGCGACGTGCCGGAGGCGCTCAAGGACAAGCAGGTGCTCGCGCTCGACCTCGGCGCCATGGTCGCGGGAGCGAAATTCCGCGGCGAGTTCGAGGAGCGCTTGAAGGCGGTGCTCAAGGAGATCGAGTCCGCCGAAGGCAAGATCATCCTGTTTATCGACGAGATGCACACGCTGGTCGGCGCCGGCAAGGCGGATGGCGCGATGGACGCCTCCAACTTGATCAAGCCGGAGTTGGCACGCGGCGCATTGCACTGCATCGGCGCAACGACGTTGAATGAGTATCGCCTGCACGTGGAGAAGGATGCTGCGCTTGCGCGCCGCTTCCAGCCGGTGTTCGTCGGCGAGCCGTCGGTCGCCGATACCGTCTCGATCCTACGCGGCATTAAGGAGAAATACGAGCTGCATCACGGCGTGCGCATCACCGACGGCGCGCTGGTCGCGGCGGCGACGTTGTCGAACCGTTACATCACTGACCGCTTCCTGCCTGACAAGGCAATCGATCTGATCGATGAGGCATCAAGCCGGCTGCGCATGCAAATCGACAGCAAGCCCGAGGCGCTTGACGAGCTGGACCGCCGGGTGATGCAGCTTCGTATCGAGCGCGAGGC
>CAXMMR010000015.1:52500-76891 GCA_963692975.2 Acetobacteraceae bacterium
GATCTAGCCATGGCCAGGCTGAAGGTGCGGTAACACGCACTGGAGGGCCGAACCCACGCCTGTTGAAAAAGTCGGGGATGAGCTGTGGCTAGGGGTGAAAGGCCAATCAAACTCGGAGATAGCTGGTTCTCCGCGAAATCTATTGAGGTAGATCGTCATGTGTTTACTCCGGGGGGTAGAGCACTGGATGGGCTAGGGGACCCCAAAGGTTTACCAAACCTAACCAAACTCCGAATACCCGGAAGTATAGCGTGGCAGACAGACGGTGGGTGCTAAGGTCCATCGTCGAGAGGGAAACAGCCCAGACCACCAGCTAAGGCCCCCAAATCGTGGCTAAGTGGGAAAGGATGTGGGAATTCCAAAACAACCAGGAGGTTGGCTTAGAAGCAGCCATCCTTTAAAGAAAGCGTAATAGCTCACTGGTCTAATAGAGATCCTGCGCCGAAGATGTAACGGGGCTCAAGCCACGTGCCGAAGCTGTGGGTGTAAATATCAGCGCAAGCTGAGATCTACGCGGTAGCGGAGCGTTCCGTAGGCCTGCGAAGGGAGATCGGGTGACCGCTCCTGGAGGTATCGGAAGTGCGAATGCTGACATGAGTAGCGACAAACAGAGTGAGAAACTCTGTCGCCGAAAGTCCAAGGGTTCCTGCGCAAGGTTAATCCGCGCAGGGTGAGCCGGCCCCTAAGGCGAGGGCGAAAGCCGTAGTCGATGGGAAACAGGTGAATATTCCTGTGCCTGCCAGAAGTGACGAATGCGATGTGTTGTCGGGTCTTATCGGATTGATCCGGCTTTCGAAGCATTCCGGGAAACAGCTCTGGCGTATAGACCGTACCCGAAACCGACACAGGTGGACTGGTAGAGCATACCAAGGCGCTTGAGAGAACGATGCTGAAGGAACTAGGCAAATTACTCGCGTAACTTCGGGATAAGCGAGACCCGTTTGTGGGCAACCACGGGCGGGTGGCACAAACCAGGGGGTAGCGACTGTTTAGTAAAAACACAGGGCTCTGCGAAATCGAGAGATGACGTATAGGGTCTGACGCCTGCCCGGTGCCGGAAGGTTAAGAGGAGGTGTGCAAGCACTGAATTGAAGCCCCGGTAAACGGCGGCCGTAACTATAACGGTCCTAAGGTAGCGAAATTCCTTGTCGGGTAAGTTCCGACCTGCACGAATGGCGTAACGACTTCCCCACTGTCTCCAGCATCGGCTCAGCGAAATTGAATTCCCCGTGAAGATGCGGGGTACCCGCGGTCAGACGGAAAGACCCTATGAACCTTTACTGCAGCTTTGCAGTGGTATCAGGGGAGCGCTGTGTAGGATAGGTGGGAGGCTTTGAAGCCGGGGCGCTAGCTCAGGTGGAGCCACCCTTGAAATACCACCCTGAGCTCTTCTGATATCTAACCGCGACCGGTCAGCCCGGTCCGGGACCCTGCATGGTGGGCAGTTTGACTGGGGCGGTCGCCTCCTAAAGTGTAACGGAGGCGCGCGATGGTGGGCTCAAGCCGGTCGGACATCGGCTGTTGAGTGCAATGGCATAAGCCCGCCTGACTGCAAGAGCGACAGCTCGAGCAGAGACGAAAGTCGGCCATAGTGATCCGGTGGTCCCGCGTGGAAGGGCCATCGCTCAACGGATAAAAGGTACTCTAGGGATAACAGGCTGATCTCCCCCAAGAGTCCACATCGACGGGGAGGTTTGGCACCTCGATGTCGGCTCATCACATCCTGGGGCTGGAGCAGGTCCCAAGGGTTCGGCTGTTCGCCGATTAAAGTGGTACGTGAGCTGGGTTTAGAACGTCGTGAGACAGTTCGGTCCCTATCTGCCGTGGGTGTTGGAGACTTGAGAGGATTTGTCCCTAGTACGAGAGGACCGGGATGAACAGACCTCTGGTGAACCGGTTGTCGCGCCAGCGGCACGGCCGGGTAGCTATGTCTGGACGGGATAACCGCTGAAAGCATCTAAGCGGGAAACCCACCTCAAAACCAGGTCTCCCAGAGGGCCGTGATAGACCATCACGTCGATAGGCCAGATGTATACGGACGGTAACGTCCTCAGCTAACTGGTCCTAATCGCCCGATCGGCTCGTGATCAACCACCATGCATAGCAACGATCCACGCCAATATCGGCGCAGATTCCAAACACGACAGACCACTCACTCAGCAAATGCCGTCACACCAGAACCTGCACCCCCCTGATCACCGATCAGGGTGGGCTTGATGACCTGGTGGCCATGGCGGGGTGTCCGCACCCGATCCCATACCGAACTCGGCCGTGAAAACCCCCAGCGCCCATGATACTGCACCTCAAGGTGCGGGAAAGTCGGTCGCCGCCAGGTCTTCAAACCCACCCACACACACATCACCCACGCGGGGTGGAGCAGCCCGGTAGCTCGTCAGGCTCATAACCTGAAGGTCACAGGTTCAAATCCTGTCCCCGCAACCAGTGTTACCAGCGCCGATCAAAAACAATCAAATGGTTCTCTTTGCAAAAAGAGAACACCTTTCTCCAAAGCCTCGCGCCAGACATCAACGCGATGCCATCAGGCAAAACAAGCAAAAGTCCTTTGCTACCTTTCTCCAGAAAATAAAAACCTTACTTCGCGCTGCTTACAGAAGGCACAGCGAGCGTGCGGTGATCTACCGCACCCTGATATCTGGCTACATGCCTCGAGTTACTCAGCCGCCAACGCGTTCAGCATGACGCAGCGGCGATGTCCGCCCCGCTGATGCTTTGCCGATCACTCCTGCATACCGGACAAGCACCAGCCGAGCGCCGTCAACGCCGCTTCCGACGCGTTTCCGATCGACTGGCAGAGAGGCAGTTCTTCGCGCCCTTACCCGAACGCTTTCGTCCATGTAGAGGGTATAGGCTCGACCACTGCTCGCCCTGGCAGTCATGCCGGCGGCTGTGAGCAGTCGTCCGCATCGCCTTCCATGGCGGCTGCGACGATGATGAGGGGGCACAGCATGGACGTCGCCGTTCTGCCGCGGATCGAGACCGACATCCCGGCACGCCTCGACCGGCTGCCTTGGAGCCGCTTTCATCTGGCGGTCATCGCAGCGCTGGGCGTGACCTGGATCCTCGACGGCCTCGAGGTCACCATCGTGGGCTCGATCGGGCCCGCGCTGGAAGATCGCGGCGCGCTCGACCTTACCGCAAGCGACATCGGTGAATCTGCCTCCGCCTACATCGCCGGCGCCGTCGTGGGCGCACTTTTCTTCGGCTGGCTGACCGATCGGGTCGGGCGAAGAGCGGTGTTCGCGGTGACGCTTGGCGTCTACGTCGTCGGCGTGCTCGGCTCGGCCTGCTCGGTAAACCTCATGACCTTCGCGTTGTCGCGGATGCTGACGGGCATTGGCATCGGCGGCGAATACGCGGCGATCAACTCGGCCGTTGACGAGATGACCCCCGCCGCCATGCGCGGCCGGGTCAATCTTGCGGTAAACGCCAGCTACTGGGCCGGCGCCGGCCTTGGCGCGGTGGCGTCGCTGCTGGTCACAAACCACGCTCTGGTGCCGCCGAACCTTGGTTGGCGTCTGGGGTTCGCAGTCGGTGGCCTGCTTGGCCTGCCGGTGATCTTCCTCCGCCGCCTTGTCCCTGAAAGCCCGCGCTGGCTGGTCACCCACGGCTACACCGCCGAGGCGGAAGCGGGCACCAGCAGGATCGAGAGCGCGGTGCGCCGGCTCGGCCACACGTTTCCGCCGCCGAAAGGGTCGCTCTCGCTCCGGCCGCGCCGCAGCTACGGTCTCGGAAGCGTCCTGCACGCCATGTTCGTCACTCACCGCAAGCGCAGCCTGCTGGTAATGGTGCTGATGTTGAGCCAGGCATTCCTCTTCAACGCGATCTTTTTCACCTATGGACTGGTGCTGACGAAGTTCTACGCGGTGCCGGTCGATCGCATCGGCCTGCACATCCTGCCGCTGGCCGCTGGCAACCTGCTCGGGCCGTTCATCCTAGGGCCACTCTTCGACAGTCTCGGCCGGCGCCGGATGATCGGTGGCACGTTTGCGGCGTCTGCAATCCTACTGACAATCACTGCCGTGCTGTTCGGGCTTGGCTTGCTCGACGCATTCACCCAGACGCTGTTGTGGATGGCGATTTTCTTCGTGTCGTCCTCGGCTGCCTGCGGCGCCTACCTGACAGCCAGCGAAATTTTTCCACTCGAAACGCGCGCCATGGCGATCGCCGTGTTCTACGCCTTCGGCACGGCCATCGGCGGACTTGCCGCACCGACGGTGCTGGGCCTGCTGATCGGCACCGGCGAGGCGTGGTCGGTCAGCATCGGCTACTTCGTCGCGGCTATTCTGATGGGTTGCGGAGCTATCGCCGAATTTACGATCGGTATCGATGCCGAAGGCAAATCGCTTGAGGACGTCGCGCAAGTGCTGTCTGCCTGACCCCGCACGCTCGCTTAGGTCAACGATGGGCGCCTGGTCGGCGCAGTGTGCATGCAGATGACAGGCTTGGTCGCCGGCTGGAGCGGGCGAAGGGGCGCGAACCCTAGACCCCAACCTTGGCAACGTGCCCGAGGGGTCTACGCCAGAGTATCCGATGGTTCGCCACACTGCGCTAACCTACAAAAGACCTTGCTGGAATCTAGAGTTTAGACCGCTGATAGCACGCCACGGTAGACCCGCCACTTTCCCCAGAGCCGGTCATCCTGCTTCCAAGCATGCTAAAAAATTTATCTCGGAAGCAGATTGGTGCAAGTAGTTGGCAGGCATGGAAAAACTCACGAAACGCGTGGGGGAGGGTTTGGAAACCCTGAAAGTTGGAGTCCTGGGTTCCGATCTCTTCGTCTGGGATCGCGAGCTGAAAGGCTTCGGCGTTCAGGTCAGTCCACAGGGCCTGAAGAGCTTCATTGTGCAGTTTCGTCGAGACGACAACCCTGGTGGCGGCCCTGGGGAACGCAAAGCCGCGGCTCTGTAGCCCGACAGCCCACAATCATGGCCCGCGCTCCCCGCGATCGCCCGCACCTGCATCTCAACGGCGGTGGCGAAAGCGAACCTTACACCTCGCCCCGAGTGGTCATCAGTGGCCTCCTGCCTGCGCGGGTCCGTGCAACCCACGCCCGCCGGCTCGGACGTGGGATGGGCCAGGCGCGTGCCGAAGCTCGCTAACTCCTGGCTGGCCGCGATGATGCCGTCGCGTAAGGCGAACGCGGCTTCTGTTTGCAGTTCGAGATGCCGGTCGCCGAGCGCGCCGCGGTCGAAGGTCTGGAGAACAAGCCAGAGGCCATCGAGCTCCTCGCTATAGATCGGCATGGAACATTGGCCCCCTGAGCGGGTAATCGGCGCCCACAATTGACCTCCCAGATCGGTGATGATGCCGCCCGTGCAGACGGGTGGTGGGGGAGATGCTGGTTGTGGATACGATTGCCCGGATCAGGCGGGCGTAAGCAGATCACCCGGGAGTTCGACCTTGCCCGCATGGTGCGGCGGGTGCTGCGCTCCGGCGAGACGGCGTTTTTCTACGAGCGCGAGGTGCAGCCACGGCCCAAGCTGGGTGCGTGGACGGAGGTGCTCGATCGGCGGCTGAGCGCCAATGACCGGCTCTCCAGCCGGAAGCGCCTTGACCTGGTGCGGATCTTCGAGGATCTGCGTGCCGATGGCTTCGAGGGCGGCTACGACGCGGTGCGTCGCTATGCCCAGACGCGGCAGCCCAAGCAGGGCACCGGCTCATCCGACGCCTACGTCCGAGGGGCTGGTGCGCGAGATGACCACCGGGGTCAGTCCTGGACGGCCAGCGCAATGCGGTGCTGGTCGGCGGCACCGGGACCGGCAAGATGCACCTCTCGGTGGCGATCGCGCTCAGCTGCATCCGGCTTGGGCGGCGGGTGCGGTTTTATACCGTGATTGACCTGGTCAACCGGCTCGAGGCGGAGGCGCGCACCGGCAAGACAGGGCGGCTGGCCGAGCAGCCGAGCGTCCCGCGCCGTGTCCTCGGCCACGAACACCTGCGCGCTCTCACGCTGCCGGGTCAGCGCCACGAGCTCGCCGCCGCCGCCAGTGATGCGTGTGCAGCAGATACGTGTGGTCCAGACGTCTTGCCCTGGCCCTTGTAGATCGTCCCCGCGTAGCCATGCCGGAACCCCTCGAACTCCGCCGCGGCCCATGTAACCTCCCGGCCCGCAGCACCAGCGGCGGCGTCCAGCCGTGCCGTGACCTGCCCGGTGCGCGCGTCGATGCCGGTGATCACCCCAGCGTTGCCGTTGTAGATGTGCCGCTTCTTGTCGGTGTCGGTGAACTGCACCCGGTCCCCGACCGCGAAGTCCGCCGCTCCGTGCTTGGTCTCGAGCCGCACGTCCGGGCTGCCCAGCTCGCCGCGCTCGCGCCGCACCTGGCGCAGCTCGGCGTTGACTCTGTGACACGTCGGCGTTGGTGTAGGCGAACACGAACCGACTGGCCTTCGGGTCAGCCAGCGTGTTCACCTTCCAGCGTTCCATCAGCGCCGCGCGCGCGGCCTCTCCATCTCCAGTCCAGGTTATCGGTCATTAGTGCCGAGTGCTCGTTCAAAGGCTGAGCAATTCATAGCCATCTCTGGCGCTGGGAAGGATCGCGGTTGAGGCGCTAGCTATCCTCGCCCGCCAGCTGCGCGACGCCGTCGAGCATCTGCAGGCGCTGGCCCACAGCCTGCGTCGGCAGTAGTCGGGCCTGCCCCTTAGATCTGCACGCCCTGATGTCGGTTCCCGCGGCCGTTCTCGCGCTGGGCCTAGACCGTCTTATCGCCGACGCATGGCTTTGGGAGCACTCGGGACGAGCCGAACGCTGCGCCATGTCGCCTTCGACACCTCGAAGTGCGATGTGGCTACGGAGGCGTCACAGGACGACATAGCGGCAGGATCGGCTTTGCCGGCGACGATGCAGCTGAGCTTCTGGTCGGCCGATTGTACGCCGTGGCGCGCCCTCAGCCAGCTTGCCGTCAACTGGCCGACGCTGCGCTTCGCGGTGCGGCCAAGCTACGAGCCGACGTGAACGCCAGCATCTGCTAACTGCAGAGGCCCACCGACGGGCCCGAAGACGGCTTGGGAGGAGCCTGCAGCTTCGGCCTGTCAGAGTGACACGCCGGTGCTGTCGGCTCGAAGGCTTCGAGGGTTGGCTCGACTGGCTGCTGGAGATGGCGCGGGGCGCTGCAGGCGGCATCGGCTCGGCCAAGCTCGAGGACCTCGTCCCTAGCATTGCTGCTGATCAGCCGGCTCTGCACCTGCGAACCCGGGCAGCTATAGCCAGCAACCTGGTCGCGGGGCGGGGACGGGTCAGCGCATCACCGAACAGCGTCATCGCCTGTCGATGAAGTCGCCGTAGATCTTCGCCGGCCGGCTCGCTTCCTGCGCCTTGCGCTGGCTCTTGCCCTGATAGTGCTGCGTCAGCCACGTCGTCATCACTGAGGCCAAGGCGCCGATCGCCGAGCCGGCGAATGCGGACAGCGCCGACAGGTAGGCGATGTTCACGATGCCGCCACGGCGCGGCTCACTTCGCCCCTGCGGCCAAGCCGTCGAGCGCCGCCGGGGTGACGGGAAGCGGGCCGGCTGGGTCGGGCGCCGCGCTGGTCATCCCCGGCGTCTGCCAACCGCCGCCCAAATCCCGGTAAAGGTCGACCACGTCGTTGGCCAGCGTCATGTCCTGCTCGACGAGCTGCTGGCGGGTGCTCTCCACGGTGCGCTGAGCGTCCAGCACCTGCAGGTAGTCCGACAGTCCGTGCGCGTACTGGCTGGTCGCGAGCAGCAGCGTGTCCTGGCCGGAGCGCAGCAGGCCGGCCAGCCGGTCGCGTTCGACCCGGTCGGCGCGGAATGAGACCAGCGAGTCCTCAACCTCGCGCAGCGCGTTGAGCACGGTCGCGCGATAGTGTAGCGCCGCCTCGGTCTGCTGCGCCCGAGCCAGACGCAAGCTGGCGCTCAATCGCCCGCCCTCGAAGATCGGGAGCGAGACGCTTGGCCCGGCCGAGTAGAAGTGGCTCGCCCAGCGGGTGATGTAGCTCGCGTCCAGCGCCCGCAGGCCGAGGCTGCCGGTCAGCGACACGTCGGGATAAAAGTTGGCGACGGCGACCCCGACATTGGCGGTGGCGGCGTGCAGCTGCGCCTCGGCCTCGCGGATGTCCGGCCGCCGCCGCGCCAAGGCGGCGGGAACGCCGACGCCGACGGCACTCGGCAGCGCCGGCAGCGGCGCCGGCTGTAGCAGCCTCGCATCCAGCGTGCCCGGCGCCTGGCCGATGAGCACGCTCAAACGGTTCACGGCCTGGCGGGTCTGCTTGTCGTACTCTGGTAGTTGCCGCTGCAGGCTCAGCAGCTGCGTGCGCGCCTGGTCGACGTCCAGGCCGGTGGAGAGGCCTCGAAGCCGGCGATTCTCGGTCAGCGACAGCGTGGCCTCTGCGGATTGAATGTTCTGCTCCTGGCTGGCCGTGAGCGCCTGCGCGCCGCGCAGCTGGACGTAGGCTTGCGCTACCTCGCTCTCCAGGCTGGTCAGCGCGTCGTTGGCCGCCTCGGCCTGGCCCTCGGCGGTCGCGCGCGCCTGCTCCACCGAGCGGCGCACCCGGCCAAACAAGTCCAGTTCCCACGACGCGCTCAGCCCGTACTGGAACAGGTTGTCCGGCTGGACGAGCGGGTTGAGCGCCCGGTTCTCCGCCGAGACGATGGACGACCGGCTGATCGCTGACCCCGCGGCACCCGAGGCGGTGTCGGCCAGGTCGTTGAGCTGCCGGTAGACGCCCTCGGACTGCAGGATGCCGCCGACGCCGAGCTGCTCGCGGGCGTAGCTGCCGGTGCCCTCCAGGGTCGGCAGCCCGGCGGCACGTGCGGTGACGATGCCTTGGCGCGACTCCACCACCCGCAGCACCGCTTGCTGCTCATCGAGGTTATCACGGATCGCCGTCTCGATCAGCTCGGTCAGCACCGGGTCGCCGAAGGCCACCCACCATCGTGGGTCCGGGTCGGTCGACAGCGAGACCACGGGGTCGCCCGTCGCGCCGTTCCGCCAGGCCGGCACCGACGGCGGCGCCGGCGGCCTGAAGGTCGGCCCGACGGTGCAGCCGCCGAGCAGCAGCAGCAAGGCGCCGGCCGCGCCCCGGCTTGCCCTCACTTGGACCACCCTCGCTCGCAGCATCGTCAACCGCCACCTCCGCCGCCCGCGCCAGGCGTCACGTTCGACATGAAGATGCCGGCCACCGAGATGCTCAGCGACAGCAGCGAGATGATGAAAAACACGTCGAGATAGGCAAGCGTGCTCGTCTGCTCCTGCAACATCTGGAACACTTGGCCCGGCGCCGAGGCCGCTGCTCGCGCCGCGGCGCTGCCATAGGTGATGGCGGCCTGCTGGACCGATTGCAGCAGCGCGTTATACGGCTGATGCGTCTGGTCGAGATACTTGACGAGGTGCGCCTGCCTGATCTGCTGATGGTCGGTGACCAGCGCGGTGCCGATCGAGATCCCGACGCCGCCATAAACGTTGCGCGCCATCGTGAACAGGCTTGCCGCGTCCTCTTTCAGCTCGGGCGGAATGGTGGAGTAGGCGCTCGAGCTGAGCGGCACAAACAGGAATGACAGCGCCGCCGTCTGTGCGGCCCGAAACAGCGCGACGTGGGAGAAGTCGAGATCGGGGACGAGGTCCATCGAATAGTAGAACGATGCCGCGAGCGCGATCCCGCCAGCAGTGATGATCCATTTTACCGGAATAACGTTCAGCGCGATGCTCACGACCGGGATCAACAGGCACAGCACGAGCGCCCCGGGCGCCAGCACCCAGCCGGCCAGCACCGAGTTGTAGCCGAGCACGTCCTGGGCGAACAGCGGCATGACGATCGCGCCGGCGTAGAGCGAGAAGCCCATCATCGCCATGCCGTACCAGGACAGCGCGAAGTTGCGGTCCTTGAACACGCGCAGGTCCACCACCGGGTGCTTCGCGTACAAAAGGTAGAACACGCCGCCGACGTAGCCAATGACCGACAGGGTGAACATGATGCGGACAAAGGTCGAGGACAGCCAGTCGTAATCCTCGCCGCGGTCGGCGCCGAGCTCCATGCAGCCGAGGGCGAGGGCGATGAAGATCGTTCCGGTCCAGTCGAACGGCGGCGCGCGGCGCATCGCCTTCTTCATCTCGGCGGTGTCCTCGATGAGCGAGACGACGCCGAACACTGTTGCGATGCCGATCGGGACGTTGATCAGGAAAATCCAATGCCAGGAGAGATCGAAGGTCAGATAGCCGCCGATCAACGGTCCAATGACCGGTGCGATGATGGTGGCGACGGCGGTTATGGAAAGCGCCTTTTGCCGCTGGTCCGGCGGGAAGGTGTCGAGGATGATCGACTGCTGCATTGGTTGCAGCCCACCGCCGAACAAACCCTGCAGGGCTCGGAACAGCAGCAACTCGCCGAAGCTCGTCGAGAGGCCGCAAGCGAACGACGCCATTGTGAAGCCGATGATCGAGATCAGAAAATACTTCTTGCGTCCGAGATGCTTGCTGAGCGAAGCGCTGACGGTCAGCGTGATGCCGTTGGCAACGAGATAGGTTGTCAGCGTCCAGGCGGCATTGTCGGTGCTGACGCCGAGGTCGCCGGCGATGTAGGGCAGCGAGACGTTCACGATCGTGGTGTCGGTCACCTCCATGAATGCCGCAAGCGTCACCACGATCGCTATCAGGTAGGGGTTCGGTCCGCCCTTGCTGCCGCTCACTTTACGTTCACCGTTGGTTCGACCGAGAGGCCGAGCGGCAGGCCGCGTTGCGGATCGATGCCGTCGTCGATGATGATCTTCACCGGCAGGCGCCGAACGATCTTGACGTAGTTGCCGGTCGCGTTCTCGGACGGGAAGGCGGTGAAGCGGGCGCCCGCGCCCTGTTGGAAACTGTCGACATGGCCGTGCAATCTCAGGTCCGGGTAGGCATCGACGTGGATCGCAACGTGCTGGCCGACATGCATGCGATTGAGCTGGGTTTCCTTGAAGTTAGCGACGATCCAGGCGTTGGGCGAGGTCACGTAGAACACCTGCTGACCGACTTGGGCGTAGGTGCCGACGTCGACATTGCGCTGGGTGATCGTGCCGTCCTGCGGCGCGCGAATCTCCGTGTGAGATAGGTTCAACTCCGCCTGGGCGAGGTTTGCCGCCGCCTGCTCGACTTGTGCCTGCCGCTGCTTCAACGTGCTTTCGGAAGCCGCGATGTTGGGCCCGACCAGGGCGGCGACCTGCAGCTGCGCCGCCATCACCTTCATGGTGTCGGTGGTGGAGCGGAACTGCGCGGTCGCCTGGTCCACCGCGGATTGCGTGGTGGCGCGCTGGTCGACGGTGCGCTGGCGATGATATTCGCGACCGGCGTCGAACTGGTTTGCCCGCGCCTGGTCAAGCTGCGCCTCGGATTGCCGGCGATCCGAAGGGTATCGCACCCTGGAAATCGCGAGGTCGATCTCGGCGGCGCGCAGCTGGGCCTGCGCCAAGTCCAGGTTGGCGCGGGCCTGGTCGCGCGCATGAATGTAATCCCGCGGGTCGATCCGCAGCATCAGCTCGCCGGCCTTGACGAACTCGTTGTCGTTGACGAAGCGCGCGACGACGTAGCCGGCGACGTGCGGCGCGATCGCCACGGCATCGCCCTCCGTGTAGGCGTCGTCGGTCGACACGTCGTTGCGGGTAAGGAACCAATAAACCGCTCCGGCGACGACGACGAGGACGGCGATGACGATCAGGATCACGATCGGCCAGCGGCTCGCCTTCTTGCCGCTCTTGCCGCCCTCTGCGCCATCCCCGTCGTCGCTCTCGTCCTGGTCGCCGTCCCCGCCCTTGTCGCGTTCTTGGCCATCCTTGTCGCTCCCACCGGACTGCTTTCTCTCGCGTTGGCCATCCTCGCCGGGGGTGTCCTTCTCAGCGACCTGCCGTTGATCAGGACGGCCGTCGCGCTTGAACGACGCAGGGTTGTCCGGGCGGAGACGGTCGCGAACCGACGACGGCAATCCCGACCAGAACGGCGTCCTGTCGAGAGCGGTGTCCGTCCTCGTCCTCGCCGCCGTTGCGGTGTCGATATCATCTTGTGCCAAGCCCAAGTTCCCCCATCCCATCACGCTACGGTTACGAAACGATAATCATTTAAGACGTTCTGGTCAGGCTCGATGGCGCCCATGCCGACAGCTCCCGGTCGCCCAGCTCAGAAGTTGATCCTTGTCGCAACTTCAAAGCCCTTCAAGGCAAGACCGATCTACTATCCAAGACAGTAACCTCTCAGCATGAGAACATGCGACGTCATCCCGTCGGCGCCGAGTACGCGTCACCGTGGAGATCAGCGGCGGAACGGCACGCGGACCTGGCGGCATTCGTTTTATCATGGCAGCCGTTGGCGATGCGCCATCGTCGTCATCGCGGCGGGTGAGTGCGCGCCGGACCGCAGGCAAGGACCGGCCGCTATGCCTGATCCTCCAGACGCAGATGCGCGTCGGCCCTGCCGCGTCGCAATACCCGGCCGCCGCACCTGCTCCCGCCGAAACCCGCGCTCGTCTAGCAGGTGCGCACGCAAGGTACGTATCGTGTCGACCTCCCCGGCAAGCCAAGCCTGCACGTCGCCCGCCGGCAGAACCATCGACCGCAGAGCCTCCGGCAGCAGCGTCCCCGTGTCGGCCGGCTGTCCGTCACGATGAAGCCATAAAACGGCGGCATTGGCAGCGGTCGGCAAGTGGCGCTCCTCCTCGATGTCTGCTACCTCGATCAGAACAATCGCGCGAGCGCCTGGACGCATCTCGTCCAGCCAGCGGCCGATGGCGGGCAGCGCGGTTCCATCGCCGACGAGCAAAGTGAGGTCGAACTCGTCGGGCACCAGGCACGAGCCCCCGGGACCACCAATCCCAAGCCACTGGCCGGGCTCCGCCTGAGCCGCCCACGTGCTGGGGGCCGTCGCCGTGAATGACGAAGTCGATGGTGAGCGCGTCCGCTGTCGTGTCAAAACGGCGCACCGTATAGTCGCGCGCGACCGGCCGCACGGCGCCGACCGGCAGCAAGCGCGCATCGTCGCCCAGGATCGGCAGCACCGGCCGGTTCTGGCCGGCTGTTGGGAACAGCACCTTCACATGGTCGTCCGGCGCAGTCGAGGTGAAGCCGGTCAAAGTGCGGCCGGCCAGAGGCTCGCCGCCGAGCTTGACGCGGCGCATTCGGGGGGAAAGCTGATCCACCCGCACGACTTGCAGCAGCCGCAGCTTGGCGTCGTGGCAGCGTCTTGACCACCTCGGTGATGGACAGGGTGATGAACGGCTCGGTATCGAGCGGGTAGACGATTTTCAGGCGCGGCGGAAAGTAGGGCTGCAACGCCGCCAATTGAGCGCGAACGGCGGCTTCCGTCGCCAGCTGGTTGGCGCCGGCCGCGAGTTTTAGCGCGATCGCCGCGGCTGGCGCATGGTTGATCTTGGCGGTCGGCGAGTAGATCTGCGCGCCCAATTCGACGCGAGCGACGTCCTTCAGCAGGACCTGGGAGCCGTTGAGGTTTACTTTGAGCAGGATGTTCTCGAATTGCTTCGGCGTTTCATACCGGGTCGGGCCGATGATCGTGGCGTCCAGGCGTTGCCCCTTGCTGGCCGGCAAGCCGCCTATTTCTCCTGATGAGACCTGGATGTTTTCCGCACTGATCGCCGTGGTCACATCGCCGACGGTCAGCGCGTATTTGTAGAGCTTGGCAGGATCGAGCCAAATCCGCATCGCGTATTCGGCGCCGAACAGCGTGTAGTCGCCGACGCCGGAGACCCGGCTGAGCGAGTCCTGCACGTTGGAGGCGACGTAGTCGGCAATGTCCTGCGCGTTCATGCTGCCATCGGCCGAGATGAAACCGATGACCACCATGAAGCTCTTGGTGGCCTTGGTGACGCGGATGCCCTGCTGGGTCACTTCGGTCGGCAGCACCGCTTCGGCGAGCGACAGTTTGTTCTGCACCTGCACCTGGGCGATGTTGATGTCCGTGCCCTGCTTGAACGTCGCATCGATCTCCATCGCGCCGCTCGATTGCGTGGTGGAGGAGATGTATTCCAGCCCGTCCAGGCCGTTGAGCTGCTGTTGGATGGGGCGCACCACGGTGTCCGCCACCGTCTGCGCGGACGCGCCTGGATAGGTCACCGTGATCGAGATCTGCGGCGCTGCGATGGACGGATATTGGGCGATCGGGAGCTGGAAGATCTCCACGCCGCCGATGAGCATCAGGATGAGGCCGATGACCCAGGCGAAGATCGGCCGGTCGATGAAAAAGGCGGACATCGGCGCGGCTACTTCGCCTGCTTGGAGGCCGGCGCGGCCGGGTCAGCCTTGACCTCGGTGGCATGGACCGTGGCACCCGGCCGCACCTTCTGCAATCCGTCGACGATGACCTTGTCGCCCGGCGCCAGCCCGGCGGTCACGACCCAGTCCTCGCCGATCGCGCGGCTGGTCTGGATGATCTTCAGCAACGCCCTGTCCTTGTCGACCACCAGCACCGTCGCGTCGCCATGGGAGTTGTGGGACACCCCGACCTGCGGCACCAGCAGGGCCTGGTCATTGGTGCCTTCCTGCAGTTCCGCCCGGACGAACAGGCCCGGCAGCAGCAGGTGGTCGGGGTTCGGGAAGATCGCCCGAACGACCACGGTGCCGGTGGCCTCGTCCACCGTGACCTCGGAGAATTGCAGCGTGCCTGAAACGGGGTATTTGGCGCCGTTCTCCAGCACCAAGGCAACCTTGGCTTGGTTCGGACCGGTGTGCTGGATCTTGCCCGCCGCGAGCTCCTGTCGCAGCCGCAGCAGCGTCGTTGCCGGCTGAGTGACATCGACATAGATCGGGTCGAGTTGCGTCACCGTCGCCAGCACCGTTGTCTGGCCGGCGGTCACCAGTGCGCCCGGCGTGACGGCCGACCGGCCGATGCGTCCGCTGATCGGCGCGTTGACCTTGGTGTAGGTCAGGTTGATCTTGGCTTGCTCGATCGCCGCCCTGGCGGTGCCGATCGTCGCCACCGCCTCGCCCGCGGTCGCCACGGCGTCATCGTAATCCTGCCGGCTTACGGCCTGGGCGGCCGCGAGCGGCTTGTAGCGGGAGCTCTTGGCGCGTGCGGTGACGAGCGCAGCCTGGTCATAGGCCAGCGTCGCGACGGTGCTGTCATAGGTCGCCTGATAGGTCGCCGGGTCGATCTGGTAGAGTTGATCACCCGCATTCACCTCCGCACCCTCGACGAAGATACGTTTCAGAATGAGGCCGTTGACCTGCGGACGGACATCTGCGGTGAGAAAGGCGGTCGTTCGGCCGGGCAACTCGGTGGTGAGTGTGACCGGCTGCGCCTTGAGCGTGAGGACGCCGACCTCCGCCGCCGGTGGCGCTCCAGGCGCCGCCGCAGGCTTGCGGTCGCACCCGGCCAGGGACATGGCGGCGATCAACAGCGGCATAGCAGCGCGGAAGGGTTTGGCCACAGGGGGGGCATCCATCAGCGTGAAGAGAAAGTAGACTTTCCCGGGCGCGACGATGCGTTATGGGAGGACCGTCGCATCGGCGTGGCGTTGGGAGGCATTTTGAGGAACGCTCTTTCCAGTAATGACAACTGGGCAGCGATCCGTCGCAGGTGGTCGTCGCGCTGAAATTTTAGGATTAGAACGGGATCCCAGGCGCTGATCAAACAATCGAACAGGGCGGAGATGGCGCCGCCGGGGTCGTCGTGATCCAGCCGTCCTGCGTCGATCGCCTCTCGCAACACTGTCTCCGCGGTGCAGCGCAGGAAAGCATGGAAGTCATCGACGAATTTCCAGCGATTCTTCTTTTCCAGTGCCTGGAGCTGCAGGATGTCTTTTTCGTTACCCAATTTGTCGTGCATATGCCGCGCGGTGCTCATGAACATGACGGCCACTCGCGCCCAATCACCTGACGTCTCCCTGATCGCGGCGGTGATGTCCTGCTGCAGCGTGATCAGTTCGCGTGTGCCGATGGCTTCCAGGATGGCGTCGCGCGAGGGGTAGAAATTGTAGAGGTTGGGCGGCGACATCCTCAGCTCGCGCGCGATGTCCGCCATGCTGGTCTTGACGGGACCGAAGCGTTTGAACAGGCCCTTCGCGGCCGCCAATATCGCTTCACGTGTCTCGTCCTTGGTGGTCGTCATCCGAGTTCCTGATATCTGACGATCTACATAAACCTTCAGAAGTCAGAGTCAAGGTCGCTGCGTGATCAACTCGATCTGCGGCTCACGCGCAGGTTGGGGTCAGAGCACGAAAGTGCTCCCTGTGTCCGGCTCGCGCGAACAAACATAGAACGCATGCCGCCAGCAGCGATGGCCGTTCCCGTAGCGGCCTGAGCAGGCCGAGGCCTGGCTGGGCGTCGGCGGCCCAGACATAGTCGCCGGTGAGGCTGATGTGCTCCCATCCCAGCAGGGCGACGTAGCGCATCAGGTCGGGCGGGAGCACGGCGCTCCGGACGGCGAGCGCGTCGAAGGCGGCCTGCAGGTAGCGCGCGAAAAGCCTGGTTCTCGAACGAGCGGCCACGCAGCTCGCCCAGCCGACACGCCGGTCATCATGGATGGGGTGCGCCGCCGCGTTTTCTGCCCGGACCGCTATCAGCTCTCGTTCTGTCTGCCGGACGCGATCCTGAGATTGCGCGAGCCGCGCATCTACGTGCGCGAGACCAAGGCCCGGCGGAACTGGTTGTATGTGGCTTCCATTGAGCTGCCGGTGGCTGAGAGCGGTGAAATCGTCGTGGACGGTGTGCCTTCCAACCCGGTGCGCTATCAGGTGTTCTTTGCCTTGAGAAAAGCTGGCAAGGGCGGGGCGACGCGAGAGGATGTCGAGATGGTGGTCGAAAGCGCGTACGCTGAACACCCAGCACGTGCGCCGGAGCTTCTGGGTCGAGCGCTGTTTGCGGGGCTGGCTACCGCGGCGGTGGAAGGGCGGCAGGTCCACACCCAGCCGGCCAGAAAGCGATAGGGCGCCCGGAGGCGCCCTAAGATAGTCGCACTCGGCTACCGCTTGCGGCCCGCGTCGCGCGAGCACGGGGATGGACCCGCCGGGGGACGTTTTCTCAGCCGATCTCCCGTCCCGATCGAGAGCATATAGCCTAGCAGGGTGTTCGGTTCAACGATTTGACGGCAGGGACGCGGGAGCGCCGGCATGACAGAGCTTACCGAGCCACCGGTTTCAGACCACCTCACGGACCACGACCGGGCACACTTCAAGATCAATCTCCGTGTCCTGGACGGAGTGGCCGATGGCGCTGACCCGGCGGAGATCGCGCGTGTGGTGCTGGGCGCCGCCATGGATCGCGACCCGAGCGCGGATATCGTTTGTTCGAGGCCTATCATCGGCGGGCTGTCTGGATGGCGAAGCAGGACTACCGGGAGTTGGCCGGGCTGGACTCGGCGCCGTAGTGGCCTGACCGCCCCCGGCACGGCTTAGTTGCCGCTTTCGCCAAACCGCCTCTCGATGTCGCGGGCGAGCTTATGAAGGTGATCCGGGTCGAGAAGGTCGTCCGTGTCGTCCTCGCCGAGAAGGTCCAGCGGCTCGTCGGCCTTGGGCCGTCGGTGCATTTCTATGAACGCCTCGAAATACGGCTTCGCCTCCGGCGTCTTCACCCAGCGCCAGAACGCGTCCCCACGGCCAAACCAGCCGGACGCATTCGGATCACGCTCAGCCCTGCGCCGCCGCCCTGGCTTGTCCGACGCTCGGACACAGAACGTCGGCGATCCGGACACCCTGGCGCAGGATTTCCAAGCCGCGGCAAGTCAGGTCAATGTCTTAATAGAGTGGCACGCCGGCTGCAGCGAGGCGCTGCGAGTGCCGGCACGTCGTGCGCCGTTGAGAGGACCCACACCATCAAATCGTTGCGTGCTCGCCTGGCGGCCGTTCTGCTTCTATCGATTGCGGCGTCGGTTGCGGTCGCGGTGCTGATGGTGCAGCTCTACGCCCACTCGTCGACGCAGAGCGTCGCCCGGGCGAGGGATCAGGTGGGCAGCGCCTGCGGGGACATCCGCGCCGCCTGGCGCTATTATGGCAGCGGCTGGACTGGTCCCGCGACGGCGGCCGCGGATACAAGCTTCCGGGACGATCTGCGCGCCGTGCTCGCAACCGGGCTGGACGGCGACATCGGGATCACCGCCGGCGTCTGGCAGCCGGAACGCGGCCTGTTGGCGAGCCTGCCGGCCGACCCGTCGCATCTGCCGCCGACGCCGACTTGGCGCGCGACGGCGGCTGCGGCGGCCGAGCGGGACGAGGACACCGTCGGTCAGGCGACGGACCATGGCGACCCGATCGTCGTCGCCGCCTGCAGGCTTGGCGGGCCGGTTCCAGGGCTCGTCGCCTGGGCGGCCCGCCGCCTCCACAGCGATTCCGGGCTGACCGAGATGCGGCTGGGCCTGGTCGTGCTGCTGGCCCTGGTCGCCGGCATGACCGGGGTGCTGTCCTGGCTGATCGCGTCGTGGTCACGGCATGTCGGCCGCATCGAGACGACGCTCGCCGGCTACGCGGCTGGTAGAGACCACGCCCTGCCGCTGCTGCCGGCCACCGGCGAGTGGGAGCTCGACCGCATCGTGGCGGCGCTGAACATGGCGAGCGCGCGGCTGGATGAGGCGCAACGCGACTCGGCGGCGCTAGCCGTGCGGATGGCTGCGGCCGAGCGCCTAGCGGCGCTGGGGCGGGTGGCGGCCGGCATGGCGCACGAGATACGCAACCCGATCGCGGCGATGCGCCTGCGCGCCGAAAACGCCCTGGCCGGCGACGACCAGCGCCGGCGCGCCGCCCTGGGCAGCATCCTGGAGCAGGTCGCACGCCTCGACCGGCTGATCACGGAGCTGTTGGCGATGACCCAGGGACGCGCGCCGGACCGGGTGGCGCTGGATCTGGCCGGCTTCCTCGCGGACATCGTGCGCGACTACGAGCCGGCGGCGACGCGCCGGCAGGTGACGCTGAGCCTGGAGGCGCCTGCCGGGACGATGGTGCATCTAGACCCGGCGATGATCGGGCGCGCCGTCAGCAACCTGGTGCAGAACGCCATCGAGGCGGCGCAAGCCGGCGGGCACGTGGTCGTCGTGGGGGACGCCGCGGACAACATCCGGTTGAGCGTCATGGATGACGGGCCAGGCGTCGGCGGCGGCGTGCGCGCGCGCCTGTTCGAGCCCTTCGTGACGGGGCGGGCCGAAGGCATCGGCTTGGGCCTGGCGATCGCGCGCGAGCTGGTGACGTCGCATGGCGGCGTGCTCGAGCTGCGCGACAGCGACGCCGGCGCGCGCTTCGTGATCGACCTGCCGGGAGAGCGGGGGTGCCGGTGATCCTGGTCGTCGACGACGATGACGCCCTGCGCGAGAGCATGGCTGAGACGCTCGCCGATCTCGGCTTCCAGGCTGAACAGGCGGTGGATGGCGAGGCGGCGCTGCGGCGCCTGGCGCGCGGCCACATCGATGCCGTGCTGCTGGACCTGCGCATGCCGGGGCTGGACGGGCTGGAGGTGCTGCGGCGCATCCGGGCTCATCAAGGCGGCCCGCCGGTCCCGGTGGCAGTGCTGACCGCAGTGGCGACGGCCAGTAACACGATCGAGGCGATGCGCCTGGGCGCAGTGGACCACCTGACCAAGCCCGTGGGCCGGGACGATCTTGCCGGGCTGGTCGCGCGCATGCTGCCGACCCGGGCGGCGCCCGCTGGTGCCGCCGCCAGCGGCGAGGACGACCTGGTCGGCGCATCCCCGGCCATGCGCGAGGTGCAGAAGGCGATCGGCATGCTGGCCGACAGCGATGCGACGGTGCTGGTGACCGGCGAGACCGGCACCGGCAAGGAGGTGGTGGCGCAGGCGATCCATCGCCATGGCCGCCGCGCGGCGAAACCCTTCGTGGCCGTCAACTGCGCGGCGATCCCGTCCGAGCTGCTGGAGAGCCAGCTCTTCGGCCATGCGCGCGGCGCCTTTACCGGCGCGGTGGGCGATCGCGTCGGCTCGTTTCGCGAGGCTGACCGCGGCACCCTGTTCCTGGACGAGATCGGCGATATGAGCCTGTCGATGCAGGCCAAGCTGCTGCGTGTGCTGCAGGACCGGGTGGTCATGCCGGTGGGCGGCCGGGCGGTGCCCATCGACGTGCGGATCATTGCGGCTACGCATCGAGACCTGTTGTCGCTGGTGCAGGAGGGGCGCTTCCGCAAGGACCTGTATTACCGGCTCCGCGTGGTGCCGGTGCAGCTGCCGGTTCTGCGCGAGCGGCTTTCCGACATAGTGCAGCTCGCCGACCACTTTTTAGCGAAGGCGGCAGGGTCCGGCTCGCCCAAGCGCCTGTCGCCGGACGCCGCTTCGCTGCTGCTCGCGCACCCCTGGCCCGGCAACGTGCGGGAGCTGCGCAACGCCATGGAGCGCGCCGCAGCGCTGTCGCGCAGCCACATCATAGCGGCGCAGGATCTTGGTTCTCTCGCCGGTGCAACCTCAGGCGGCCGCCTGACCGATGCAGCGACATCGACAAACTGGCTGGAGGGCGACCTGCCGACTGCCCTGGCGCGGCTGGAACGCGCGATGATCGAGAACGCCCTTGCCGCCGCAAACGGGAACCGCACGGTGGCGGCGCGACGATTGAACATTCACCGGCAGATGCTGTACGAGAAAATCCGCCGTTTCGACCTGGGCCCGTCCGCAAGCCAAACGGATGATGTCGGCCTGACGGACACGGACGGAACGGCGATTCCGACAAAGAGCTGATGTAGGCAGGCCAGCGTCCGGCGCACCCGCTTGGCACGCCAGGATCTCCGGCTTCGAGGGATCTCCAGTGCGGCGATCAGATTTCAGCGTCCGAAAACCAGACGGACGATGTCGGCCGCGCGGACAGTTGGCTGACGTCGCTTTCGGAGAAGCTGAGTAATAATAACATCTTTCTCTCTGGCACGCACCTTGCGCTGGGATTGTCCAAACAACGCAATCCGGGAACCACGATGTCATACAAACCATTTGCCTTGCTGCTGGCAGCGACTCTGGCGACGACGACCACGACTTCAGCGCAGGACGCGATCTTCGATCCGGCGCAACTACCATCAACCATGGGAAAAGTCGCTCAATACACGCTGACCCCGAGGGGTGGCATCGACGGCCTGATCCTGGAAGACGGCACCGAGGTGCAGGTCTCGCCACGTGTTTCGTCCGAACTGGCATTCGCCATCCGGCCAGGTGACGCCGTGACCGTGCGCGGCCTGAAGGCGCACGCGATCCCAATGATCCAGGCGATGTCGGTGACGAACGACGCGACGCACATCACCATCGTCACGCAACGTATGCGAGGTGGCCGTTCCGACGATGATATGATCGAGGATCAGGGAAGGATCAGGGCGCAACTGCATGATGCTGATGGCGACGTCGACGGCGTGCTACTCCAGGACGGCACGACGGTCGATCTGCCCGACCCCGAAGCCGTCCGTCTAAGCGCGCAACTTGCCATCGGACAGACGGTCTACGTGCGCGGCCGCGGAACCGCCAACGTGCTTGGCCGCACCATCGCGGCCCAGTTCGTCGGCGCGGACAAGCAAACGGCGTCTTTGGTTCAGGGCGCCTCTGAAGACGACGACCATGGTCGCGGCGGGCGCGGACACGGCGGGCGCGGACGCGGCGATCCCGGCGACCGCTAAGCTTACGACCTCTCGCGAAGAAAAGTCGTTCTGTTAGGAGACGAAGAGTGTCGGAAAACCAAGTGGATCATCACCCGGCGATGTGGGCGCCATCATCGATCGGTGAGCCGATGCGCTTTGACCACGTTCCAGTCGTCGACGGCCGTTACTGGCTGGCTATCAGCCTGGCCAGCATCTTCGGCTGTAACCTCGGCGATCTAATCTCCTCACCGCTGCACTGGAACCATTGGATTGGCCTCGCGCCGCTGGCGGCGCTCTTCGCCGTTTTGCTTTCTGGCGAACGCCGGTCCGCCTCGGCGACGGAGGCGTGGTATTGGGCCGTCGTCGTCGTGCTG
Source organism: Acetobacteraceae bacterium (assembly GCA_963692975.2). Classification (GTDB taxonomy): domain Bacteria; phylum Pseudomonadota; class Alphaproteobacteria; order Acetobacterales; family Acetobacteraceae; genus CAXMMR01. Next base: position 74,370 of record CAXMMR010000015.1, read on the forward strand.
CGAGCCGCCGCGACTAACCTCGCGGACCTCGCGACCCACACCTTTGGCTGGCCTTACCCGGCTATCATCCTCGGGCTGACGGCCACGCAGGTCATCCTCGTCCTGCCGATCCTGCCCAGGCTGCGGGTCGCCGCGGATGGTGCGGGCAGGCCCGCGGCAAATTCCTGGTATTGGGCGTCGATGCTGATGGCGGGCACGCTGGGCACGGTGATCGGCGACGGCGTTGCGGATCAGCTCGGCCTCGGAACCGGTTTCGGCACGCTCCTGCTCGGCGTCGGCTTCATCGGCATCCTGACCCTTGGCTACGGCTCACGCTGGGTGACGAAGGCCTCCTACTGGGCGGCCATCGTCGCGGTGCGGGCCGCGGGAACGACGGCGGGCGACTGGCTAGCATTTTCAGACGGGCGGCAGGGCGGCTTCAGCCTGAACCTAGGTTTGCCGCTCAGCGCCATCGTCACCGGCGCGCTGTTCGCTGGTGTGCTATGGTTTCGGGCGGCATCTCAGGATGACGCTGTCACGCGCTTGAACAAACCCGTAAAATCCAGTCGCGCATCGCTCCAATCTGCGGCCAAGCCGTTATGCTGGCTCGTGATGGGACTGGCCGGCCTCTCGGTGATCTTTTCCACCGAGCTCCCTATCTTGTTCGATAAGGAGGGCAACAACCACCATTTTCTCCTCCTTCTTGTGCAGGATCGTCTGCTGTTCGTTCCGCACGCTCTTGGCGGCGTGCTGGCGATGGTCGTCGGGCCAGTTCAGTTCTCGATCCGGCTTCGCCGCAGGCACTTGCGGCTTCACCGCATTCTCGGCCGCGTCTACGCCTACTCTGTCCTGGTCGCGACGGTCACCGCGGTTGCGATTTCCTGGAGCCGCCCGCTGTTTCTAGCAACGCTGGTTCAATCGAGCGCCTGGTTCGTCTGCACGCTGCTCGCCATCGCCACGGCCAGAAACGGCTACATCGTGCAGCATCGTCAATGGATGATCCGATCTTATGCGATGACGTTCACCTTCATCAGCCTGCGGTTCCTCAACTTCATCCCCGCCTATGCCAATATGTCCGATGCTAATTTCACGCTGGTGAACATCATCGTCAGCTTCCTCTCCATATCGATCCCGACCATCGTCTTCGACTGGCACGAGCTCACCACCAAGAAAGCCTGCGCCCCTGCCGGAGATCCATCAGGCGCATGGTTACAACATCATTGATTGGGCGGCCGACGCTTGGCTTTAGACCGGAAGCGGCGCGATCGCGCCATTAACGTTCCTATCGTCTCTCGCGCGCCGGCCATTGGCTGCACAGGATATCAAGCCAAGCCGTATCTATTCCGGCTCGTGTCGATCACGATCGGCTAAGTAAAGTATTGAGCATCGCCGCTTGGTAGGCTTTTAGGCGAGATCGCACCAAGCCGCATCGGTCCCTGGCGAGATTTCACAATAAGAAATTCTCATGTCGGTAAACCGGACGAAGCTGTGCGATTTGCGGACAATCACGATGCCGACACTGTGAGTAAACACAAGTCAAATCAAGGGTAAATGCGCTGGCATCGGGTTTGCTCTGTTGAGCAGTGCAGGTCGTTCGACCTGAGTTCCGGAGAAATAAGATGACACGATTGATCAGCACCTACGCGACAGACTCATTTGCCACCGTAGACGACGCCATCATTTTACAGGCTGTGACCTACGACCCGTTTCAGCGTCTAAACAGTCACGGCGCGGGCGCTCGTAACCTGACGAGGCGCCATCGGGACGTCGACGGGCTGATCTCGGTGGAAGACCTTGATACGCCCCTGCCAGCGTGGCTGACGATGGCGTTAGCCATACTGCTGGCTGTTACGCTTGTGATACTGCTCGGATTTGGCTGGGTCATCGTGACTCAGTGGGTGCATGTCGGGCTAAATCGAGCAGCAGGCGTGGCAGCAGCTTCCGACGCGATTGGTGAGTACCTCAACCGCTGAAAGCCCAACTAGCGGCTGCCGTGGTCACGGCTCGACGCGTTTCGTAGCGGCGGCAATCATTCCATGCGACGAAGAACTTGAAGCTGGCTCTGCGCTTGCGCCGGGCGCACGGGATGATGACGGAAAATCAGGTGCGAGCGATCGCCTAGGCGCTGGATGCGGCCGCCAGCGCTGTGGAGCGGAGCTGACGCGAAATCGTGCCAACGAAGAAGGGAACAGGCGTTATGGACATGATGCAGACGGTCGACGCGTCCGGCAAGAGGATGCCGAAGCTAAGCCTTGGCACTTGGAAGCTGCGAGGCGCAATGGCTGGTGACATCGCGGTTCCCGTGCTCGCGGTCGGCTGTGCCGCGACGTTGATTGTTGCCGGCTTGCACATTTCTATACGTCCGCGGATGATTGGACTGGGGGCGTTTGGCCGCATGGCACTCACCAACTGTGCTAGCCAAAGCCTTGTCTATGTCGTTGCCGATTATGGGTTTGGGTTAAATCTGTTCACGAAGGTTGGCACTGCCGCCGACGTCGGCTTGGCGTTCGTGGTCACAGCGGTCCAGATCGTCTTCAGCAGGT
>CAXMMR010000016.1:0-34444 GCA_963692975.2 Acetobacteraceae bacterium
CTAGGCGGTCGACCATCGACGAAAGGGCGGGGCCGCTGAGCCCCGCCCTTTTGCATTCTGCGCCAGCCATGCCGGCTCGCGCTTGCGGCGATGGCACGACGCTCTGCCATCCGCCTGCCCGCTAGTCCTGCGTGGTCTCGGCCGCCGGCGACGCGCCACCGGCGGCGGCCTCGCTATCCTCTGCCGCCTTGCGCGCCTGCTTCTCCTTCAGCTTGGCCTCCTTCTTGGCCGCCTTGGCGCGGTCGCGCTCGGCCTTTTGGAAATTGTAGTTTGGCTGAGCCATCGTGGCCTCCGTCCTGATGCAATGCGGTGCGAACCGAACGTCTTGCCATTGCCTCCGTTCGCCAGGCTTGCGGCCAGCGACGCGGTTTGTCCGGCTTGCCGATCGGGCGGCGCGCACTAGTCTCGCGCTTTGTCAGCCGCGCGGGAAGGACCTCGATCGTGCCGTTGAACCTCAAAGGCCGCTCCTGCCTGACGCTGGAGGAGTTCTCCGAGGCGGAGATCCATCACCTTATCGACCAGGCGATCGAGCTCAAGCGGCTGAAGGCGGTCCGGGTGTTTCCGCGCACCCTCGAGCACCGCAACCTGTGCCTGATCTTCCTCAAGCCTAGCACCCGCACCCGCACCTCGTTCGTCGTCGCCGCGCGCGACGAGGGCGCGCATACCGAGCTGCTGACCGCCGAGGAGATCCGGTTCGGGGTGAAGGAAAGCATACGCGACATCGCCCGGGTGCTCGGCCGGATGTTCGACGGCATCGCGTTTCGCGGCTTCGACCACCAGGTCGCCGTCGACCTGTCTCGCCATGCCGGCGTGCCGGTCTGGAACGGGCTCACCGACGAGCATCATCCGACGCAGGTGCTGGCTGACCTGATGACGATCAAGGAGGAGTTCGGGCGGGTGACCGGAACCCGCATCGCCTATGTCGGCGACGGGCGGAACAACATGGTCACCTCGCTGATGGTGGCGGCGGCGCGGACGGGCATGGATCTGCGCGTCGTCGCCCCGCCGAGCCTGCAGCCGGCCGAGCCGCTGGTCGCCGCCGCCCGGCGCACGGCGCCCCATCCGGCAGCGCGGATCACGGTGACCGCCGACATCGCCGCCGGGGTGCGCGACTGCGCGGTGATCTACAACGACGTCTGGCTGTCGATGGGAGAGGACGCGAAGCTCGTCGAGCGCACCCAGGCGCTGGCCGGTTACCGGGTGAGCGAGGCGGTGATCGCGGCGACCGGGCGGCCGGACACGATCTACATGAACTGCCTGCCGTCGCTGCACGACGACGAGACGAGCTTCGGCCAAGCGCACCCGGAGGCGCGGGACACTGAAAACGCGGTGTTCGAGGCGGAATTCTCGCGCGTGTTCGATCAGGCGGAGAACCGGATGCACACGATCAAGGCGTTGCTGGTGTCGACGGTGTAGGCAAGTAAGGCCAGAGGCTCTGCCTCTGGACACCGCTGGGGCCTGAGGCCCCAGACCCCCGATCCGTGAGAGTCTAGACGCGGTCGTTCTTGCTTGGCGAAGCCAGTTGATCCCCTATCCACCGGCACCGGCCTCGCCGTCGGCATCGGATAAGGAATGGATTTTAAAGGCTCCGCCTTTAATCGGGTCCAGGGGCGACGCCCCTGGCCTTACTCAAGGCCCCTCCCCTTGGCGATGATCGCGTCGCCGAACCGGGCGCGCAGGCCTTCGATCGCGGTCTGCGTCGCGGCGAGGCGCGGTGCGTCCGGATCGGCCAGGTCGGGCAGGTCGGCGGCCTCGGCGGGTGCGAGGGGCGCGGCGCCGAGGCCGATCAGGCGGAAGGCGGTGCCGTCGGCCTCGCGGGCGAGCAGGGTGCGGGCGGCGGCGAACAGGCGGTCGGGGAGCTGGGTCGGTGCGTGCAGGCGGATGCCGCGGGTGCGACTGGCGAAGCGGGTGGTCTTAAGCTTGAGCACGATGCCGGCGGCGGCGAGGTCCTGCTCGCGCAGCCGACGTCCGAGCTTCTCGGCGCAGCGCCACAGCATGCGCTCCAGCGAGACGGTGTCGGCGAGGTCGGCCTCGAAGGTGGTTTCCGCGCTCACCGACTTGCTGTCCCGGCGTGGGTCGACGCGGCGGGCATCCTGTCCGCGGGCGCGACGGACGAGGAACGGGCCGTCGGCGCCGAGGCGGGCGAGCGCGTCGCGGTCGTCGAGCGCCTGCAGCTGGCCGAGGGTCGCGATGCCGCGCGCGGCGAGCTTGCGGGCCATGGCAGGGCCGATGCCGGGCAGCAGCCGCACCGGCTCGGGCGCGAGGAGCCGGGCCGCCTCGCTGCCGATCACGGCGAAACCGCGCGGCTTGTCGCGGCCGGCGGCGATCTTGGCGAGCAGGCGATTGTTGGCGAGGCCGATCGAGACGGTGATGCCGATCTCGGCCTCGATCGCGTGGGCGAGGCGGGCGAGGCTGATGGCCGGGGGTGCCGCGTGCACCCGCTCGGTGCCGGCCAAATCGAGCACCGCCTCGTCGATCGAGAGCGGCTGCATCAGCGGGGTCAGCCGGCTCATCAGGGCGCGCACCTGGCGGCTGGCGGCGGTGTATTTGGCGAAGTCGGGCCTGATCACCACCGCGTCCGGGCAGGCCTTCAGCGCCGTCCACATCGGCATGGCGCTGCGCACCCCGGCGATCCTGGCGACGTAGCAGGCGGCGGTCACGACGCCGCGCTGGCCGCCGCCGACGATCACCGGACGGCCGGCCAGCTCCGGCCGGTCGCGCTTCTCGACGCTGGCGTAGAAGGCGTCGCAATCGACGTGGGCGATCGTCAGGTCGAACAGCTCGGCATGGCGCACGATGCGGCCGCCGCCGCAGCTGGGGCAGACGGCGTCGTCGACGCGGGCAAGGCAATCGCGGCAGAGGGCGGCCATGGCGGCAGCATATAGCAACGCCTGCCGCGCTTCGGCCCCTGCCCGGCCTTCCCGGCTTGCAACTCGGGGCGGGAGGCGGCAGACCCGGGCGGATGGTCCCAGCCTCCATCCCACGGGCGGCGCTCGTCACCGGCGGCGCGGCGCGGCTCGGCCGCGCGGTCGCCCTCGCGCTGGCCGAGGCTGGCTTTGCGGTCGCGGTGCATTACCGGTCGGCGCCGGAGGCGGCGGAGGCGACGGCGGCCGAGCTGCGGCAGCTTGGCGTCGCCGCGGCCACGCTGCCGGCGGAGCTCGGCGACGAGGCGCAGACGACGAGCCTGCTGGAGCGCGCGGCCGACGCCCTCGGGCCGATCGGGGTGCTGGTCAACAATGCCAGCCTGTTCGACCGCGACAGCTGGAACGACGTGACGCGGACGAGCTGGGACAGCCATCTCGAGCCGAACCTGCGGGCGCCGTTCGTGCTCAGCCAGGGCTTTGCCCGCGCCCTGCCGGCCGGGGCCGAGGGCGTCGTGATCAACATGCTGGATGCGCGCGTGTGGGCGCTGACGCCGAACTTCGTCTCCTACACCGTCAGCAAGGCCGGATTGTGGGCGCTGACGCAGTCGCTGGCGCTGGCGCTGGCGCCGCGCATTCGGGTCAACGGCATTGGGCCGGGACCGACGCTGCAGAGCACCGCCGAAAGCGACGCGGAGTTCGCCCGGCTGCAGCAGCGGCTGCCGCTCGGCCACGGCGCGACCGCGGCCGAGGTGGGCCGGGCGGCGATCGCCATCCTGTCGCTGCCGTCGCTGACCGGGCAGATGCTGGCGCTGGATGGCGGCCAGCATCTGCAGTAATCGGCGCCTCGCCGGCTGGGGCGCGCAAACCAGCCGTGTTGCACCGCATTAGATTAGGAGCATGACGGCACGACACGATCCAACGACTGAGACGCGGCCGGCCTTTCAGCCTGGCGGCATAGCGGTGCTGACGGCGGAGGACGACCTCGCGATGGTGCGCCTCGCCGGGGTGGAGGCAGAGCGTGTCGAGACCCTGGACGCCCTGGTCGAGCGCCTCGACGACGCGACCAACCTGCTGATCCTGAGCGAGGCGGCGCTGCGAGCCGGCGAGACCACGCCGCTTCGGGCCTGGCTTGCCGCCCAGCCGGCCTGGTCGGACCTGCCGCTGATCGTGCTCGGGCCGGCTGAAGCCGCGCCGCTCGGGCCTGAATTCGGCAACGTCACACAGCTGGAGACGCCGGTCAGCCCCGGCCGCCTGCGCAGCCTCGTGCAGGCGGCGCTGCGGGCTCGCGAGCGGCAGCGGACGCGCGGGACGCACGCATGGTCCCGCCCAGGGCCGGGCGACGAACGGATGCAGGCGATCCTGGACAATGATGCTGTCGGCATCGTGCAGATCGACAGCCAGGGCCGCTTCGAGCTGGTCAACGCCTGCTTCCAGCGCCTGGTGCGGCGCGACGCCGCGACGCTCGCCTCGCAGACGCTGTTCGACATCATCGCCGCCGAGGTTCGCGACGGCAGCCGCCACCGGCTCGCGGCGATGTTTGCCGCCGGCCGCAGCTATGGCGGCCAGACGCTCTACCTGCGGCCGGACGGCAGCACGGTGTGGGCGGACATCCAGGTGTCGCCGGTGCATGACCGCTGCGGCGTGGCGCGCAGCGCGCTGGCGATCGTGCAGGACGTGACGGCGCGCCACCGCGCCGAGGCCGGGCTGCGGCTGCTGAACGAGACGCTGGAGGCGCGGGTCGCGGCCGACACCGACAAGCTTCGCGGGGCGGAGACCGCGCTCGCGCAATCGTTGAAGATGGAGGCTGTCGGACGGCTCACCGGCGGCATCGCGCATGATTTCAACAACCTGCTGACGGCGATCGTCGGCAGCCTCGAGCTGCTGCAGAAGCGGGTGGCGGACCAGCCGCGCTCGCTTCGGCTGGTGTCGGCGGCGTTCCAGGCATCGCTTCGCGGCGCCAAGCTGACCGCGCAGCTGCTCGCCTTCTCGCGGGTGCAGAAGCTCGACCTGCGGCCGGTCGACGTGAACGCGGTGGTGCTGGGCGCGCGGTCGCTGCTGGAGCGGACGCTCGGACCGTCGATCACGCTGGACCTGGCGCTTCAGCCCGAGCTGGAGCTGGCCACCGCGGATGCGGACCAGCTGGAGCTGGCGCTGCTCAACCTGGCGCTGAACGCGCGCGACGCGATGCCGCAGGGCGGCACGCTTGCTGTGGCCACTGGATGGCGGACCGTGGGGCAGGCGGATAGCAGGCTGGAGCGCGGCCGATACGTAACGCTGGAGGTGCGGGATGGCGGCAGCGGCATGTCGGCCGACGTGCTGACGCGGGCGCTGGAGCCGTTCTTCACCACCAAGAAGCTCGGCCAGGGCACCGGGCTGGGGCTGTCGCAGGTCTACGGCATTGCGCGCCAGTCAGGCGGCGACATCGAGATCACCAGCTCGCCGCAAGCCGGCACGGTCGTTCAGGTGCTGTTGCCGGTGGCGCAGCACGCCCCACCCGCGGACGCGAAGGACGCGCCGGGCCTGACCGGGCGGGTGCTGGTGGTCGACGACGATGACGACGTGCGCGGCGCGTTCAGCGAGGGGCTGGAGGATTACGGCTTCACCGTGACGCAGGCGGTCGACGGGCCCAGCGCGCTGCTTGCACTGGAGGGCGGGCTCGCGGTCGACGCGGCGCTGATCGACTTTGCGATGCCGGTGATGAACGGCGCGGCGGTTGCCAAGGCGCTGCTGATGATGCGGCCCAACCTGCCGATCGTGTTCGCCAGTGGCTATGCCGAGACCGCCGCGCTGGACGCCTTTCCCGACACCCGGGTGCTGCGCAAGCCGGTGCGACTGTCGGAGCTGGCGCAGGCGCTGGGCGAGGCGATGCGTCAGAAGTCGATGCAGCGCCCCTTGTGCTCCCAGTCGCCGTAGCGCGTGGGCTCCGGACCCTTGGGGCCGCCGACCTCGTCGGACTGGGCGGGCTGCTTGAGGATTTCGGCTTCCGGCTTCTTGTCGTCTTCCATGACGTAGACGTAAGGCGTCCTTTTTTGAAAAAAAGGACCAAAAAACTTTTGTCCGATGAGGTCCATGACCAACGGAGAAAAAGTTTTTTGCTTCTTTTTTTCAAAAAAGAAGCCCTTCCTTACTGCTGCTTCTCACTTTCCGCGAGCCGCCGCTCGGCCATCGGCCGCCACGACGCGTCGGCCGGCGCCGTCGCCAGCGCCTGACGGAACAGCCCTGCCGCCTGCGGCGCTGATATGTCCCGCCGCCTCGGTTTCAGCCTCGGCGGTCTCGACGGCGAGCTGCGGGTCGAACTGGATCGTCAGCGCCCGGCGCCAGGCGTCGGCGGCGCCGCCCATGTCCCCACGGCTGGCCTCCGCCGAGCCGAGGATCACCAGCCCCTGCCTTGCCTGGGTGGAGTGCGGGTCAAGGCTGGCGATGCTGGTCTTCAGCGCCTCGATCAGCTCGGCATCGCGCGCCGACTGGTTGCTGCCGGCGGCAAGCCGGGCGGCGAGCGGCTGGGCCGGCAGCTCCGGGTGGCCGCCGACCAGATAGAGCGCCAGCGCGCCGCAGGGCACGAGGGCGAGAGTGACGCCGACCGCGGTCCAGCCGCCGCGGCGGGTCGGCGCCTCGTCGCGCTCCGCCTCGGCGAGCAGGCGGCGCTGCACCTCCAGCACCGCGACCTGATGGTCGCTGGCCGTCAGACGCTCGGCGCCGAGCTCGCGGTCGAGCTCGTGCAGCTGGGCGCGATGCAGGCCGAGCGCCGCCTCGCGGCGGCCGCGGACGCGGTCGGCCCGCCAAGCCGTCCAGCCCAGCGGCGCCATCGCCACCATGGCCAGTAGCGGAATGGCGAGCCAGATCATGTCCGGCTGGAGGGCGCGCCGCTCAGCGCCGCAAGTTGGGCGCGCTCCGCCTCCGAGAGCGGCGGGGGCACGGTGCTAGTGCGGCGGCGGCCGAGCAGGACGGCCGCGAGGCCGGCCAGCAGGGCCAGGACGGGCGAGAACCAGAGCAGCAGGGTGGACAGAGCCAGCGGCGGGCTGAGACGGACGAAGTTGCCGTAGCGCGCAACCATCCAGGCGATCACCTGCCGGTCGCTGTCGCCGGCGACGACGCGCCGGCGGACGATGGCGCGCAGGTCCCGGGCGAGCGGGGCGCCACTGTCCTCGATGCTCTCGTTCTGACAGACCAGACAGCGCAACTGGCTGCCGATCTGCTCGGCGCGCGCCTCGGCCGCAGGGCTTGCCAGCATCTCGGCCGGGTCGCTGATGGCGTAGGCGCTGGTGACGGACGCAGGGGCGGCGAGCACGGCCAGCAGGGTGGCAAGCCGGATCATGCCACGCTTCGTCATGCCAGCCGCCGCAGCACCGGGTCGAGCTGCAGGCTGACGATCCCGGGGTCGAACGGTCCGACCCAGCGCCACTGCACGATGCCGTCGCGGCCGATGACGTAGCTTTCGGGCACCGCGGTCACGCCCCAGTCGATCGCGACCTGGCCGGGCAGGTCGAGGCCGATGCGGCTATAGGGGCTGCCGCCGCGGGCGACGAAGCCGGCGGCAAGCTCCGGCTTGTCCTTGTAGGCGACGCCCCAGATCGGCAGGCCGCGGGCATGCAGCCCGGCGAGCACCTGCGCCTCCTCGACGCAGGGCACGCACCAGGAGGCGAAGAAGTTGACCAGCACGGGGCGGCTCGCTGCCGCCGCGCGCAGCTCGGCGCCGGAGAAGCCCTCGGCGGGGGCAAGGCCAGGCAGCGCGAAGTCCGGCACCGTATGTCCGATCAGCGGGTTCGGCACGCCGTGCGGGTCGAAGGTGCCCTGCTCCATGCGGTCGAGCATCGACCAAAAGGCGACGCCGGCCGCCGCCGCCACGCCGAGCGGCGCCAGCATCAACAGCCGGCGGCGCGAGAGCCCGGGCGGAGGATCGACGGGCATGTCAGGCGGGCTGCGCCGGCACGCCGGCGAGGCGACGGGACGGCGCGCCGACGCGCAGCCGGCGGTCCGCGAGCGACAGCCCGCCGCCGGCCGCCATCACCAGCGCGCCCAGCCAGATCCAGGGTGCCAGCGGGTTGTAGTGCAGGCGCAGCACCGCACGGCCATCGCGCTCCTCGCCAAGCACGGCATAGAGGTCGGCGACGAAGTTGGTGTGGATGGCGACGTCGTCGGTGGTTTGCTGAGCGAGCGGGAAGGTGCGGCGCGACGGCCGGAGCGTGACTACCGGATGACCGTGGCGGCTGATGGCGATGGTGGCGACGCGGGATTGGTAGTTCGGGCCGGGCTCGGTGGCCAGGCTCGCCAGCGTCCAGTCATAGCCGGCGGAGTGGATGGTCTCGCCTGGGGCTGCGAGCACGATGCGGCTGGTGGAGAGCGACATCCCGGCGATCCCCGCGACCGTGACGCCCATGCCGGCATGGGCGATGGCGGCGCCGTAGACGCCGAGCGGCAGGCCGCGGGCGCGCTGCAGGCTGGCGGCGAACGGCAGGCGGCCGAGCTTGATGCGCTCCACCATCTCGGCGAACGAGCCGAGGATCAGCCAGGCGCTGGCGGCGAACGCCAAGGCCGGCAGCACCCGCATGCCGACCAGGCACCAGGCGGCGACGATGGCCGCCGCCAGCGCCGCCCACCACACCCGCACCAGGGTCGGCATCAGCTGGGCGCGCTTCCAGGGCAGCATCGGGCCGACCGCCATCGCGAACGCGGTCGGGATCGCCAGCGGCAGGACGGTGGCGTTGAAGAACGGCGCGCCGACGGAGATCTTCTGGCCGAGCAGCAGGTCGGCGAACGGCGGATACATCGTGCCGGTGATCACCACCGCGCAGATGGAGCACAGCAGCACGTTGTTCAGCACCAGCGCGCCCTCGCGCGACACCGGCGCGAACAGGCCGCCCTGGGCGAGGGTCGGCGCCCGCAGGGCGAACAGCAGCAGCGAGCCGCCGATGACCAGGCCGAGCAGGGCAAGGATGAAGATGCCGCGCGCCGGGTCGTTGGCAAAGGCGTGCACCGAGTTGAGGATGCCGGAGCGGACCAGGAAGGTGCCGGAGAGCGAGAGCGAAAAGGTGCCTATGGCGAGCAGCACCGTCCACACCTTGAGCGCCTCGCGCTTCTCGACGACCACGGCGGAGTGGACCAGCGCGGTGCCGGTGAGCCATGGCATCAGCGAGGCGTTCTCGACCGGATCCCAGAACCAGTAGCCGCCCCAGCCGAGCTCGTAATACGCCCACCAGGAGCCGAGCGCGATGCCGCAGGTGAGCAGGCACCAGCTTACCAGCGCCCAGGGACGCACCCAGCGCCCCCAGGCGGCGTCGATCCGGCCCTCGAGCAGGGCGGCGACGGCGAACGCGAACGGCACCGCGAAGCCGACATAGCCGGCGTAGAGGATCGGCGGATGGAAGGCGAGCCCAGGGTCCTGCAGCAGCGGGTTCATTCCCTGCCCGTCCATCGGCGGCGGCCAGGTGCGGGCGAACGGGTTGGACGTCGTCAGCGCGAACAGCAGGAAGCCGGCCGAGGTGCCGCCCAGCACGCCGATCACGCGCGCCCGCAGCGCCGACGGCAAGCCACGGCCGAACACCGCCACCGCGGCGCCACATAGCCCGAGGATCAAGCCCCACAGCAGAATGGAGCCCTCGTGGTTCCCCCAGGTGCCGCTGATCTTGTAGAGCGGCGGCTTCAGGACCGCGCTGTTCTCGACGATGTTGGTGACCGAGAAGTCGTCGCTGACCGCGCTCCAGACCAGCGCCGCGGAGGCGGCGACCAGGGCGATCAGCTGACCGAGCGCCAAGCCAGGAGCGGCCGCCATCAGCCGGACGTCGCGGCGATGAGCGCCGACCAGCGGGATCACCGCCTGAGCCAGCGCGATGCAGCAGGCGAGCGCGAGGGCGAAGTGGCCTAGCTCGGGGATCATGGAAGCGAGTTTCTCATGGCTGGCCACATGGGTGCGGTGGGAAAGGAAGGCCAGAGGCTCTGCCTCTGGACTCCGCTGGGGCCCGAGGCCCCAGACCCCATGCGTTGAAGTTCAGGCGCCCTCTCTTCTACTTGGCGTAGCCATTCAGTCATGCCTTCCTCAGCACCGACTTCGCAGCCCGAATTGAATAATGAATGGATCTCAAAGGCTCCGCCTTCGTGCGAAGCACGCCTTCGCGTGACGATGGGGTCAAGGGGGCAAAGCCCCTTGCCTTGCCTTGCCTTGCCTTGCCTTGCCTTGCCTTAACTGCCCTTGGTCGAAGACGCGACCATGGTGTTCCACGTGCTGGCCGCCGGTGGTGGCCCGTCGGCGGGGTTCCAGCGGCCGGACTTGCGCAGCGCCTCCTCGACGTCGCGCGGCATGTAGGTCTCGTCGTGCTTGGCGAGCACCTCCTGGGCGACGAAGCGGCCTGGCCCGACGACGTTGCCCAGCGCGACGACGCTTTGCCCTTCGCGGAACAGGTCGGGCAGGATGCCGACATAGCGCACGGTGATGGCGCTGCGGCCATCGCTGACGACGAAGCGGACGGCGGGCGAGCCGTCGACGACCTCGTGGGCGAGGCTGCCGCGGGTCACCATGCCGCCGAGGCGGATGGTGCGGTCCGGCGGCGGCGGGGCGGCGGCGATGGCCGAGGGCACCATGAAGAACACCAGGTTGCTGCTCATCGCCGAGAGCGACAGCGCGGCGGCCGAGCCGAGGCCGAGGCCGCAGACCAGGATGATCGACAGGCGGCGCGACTTGCGTGTCATCGGCGTGCGGCGGCTCGCCGGTCGAGCGCGGCGAGCCGGATAGTGGCGCGACGCAGCCGCTGGCGGGCGCCGAGGCCGAAGGCGGCGATGGCGAGCAGGGTGGCGGCGTAGGAACCGGCGATGAAGGGCAAATGCGTCATGGTTGCGTCATCCCCTGGAGGCGCTCGGCTGCGAGCGCTCGGCGGCGGCGAGCATCAGGCCGCGCAGGCGGCGCTCCATCACCGCGCTGCGGGTGCGGGCGAGCACGATGGCGCCGAAGCCGAGGGTGAAGCCCAGGGCGGCGATGAACAGCGGCCACAGCATGCTCATCGACATGGTCGGCGCGCCGGTGAGCGTGATCGAGGCGGGCTGGTGCAGGGTGTTCCACCAGGTAACGCTGTATTTGATGATCGGCAGGTCGATGGCGCCGACAAGGGCGAGGATCGCGGCCGAGCGGGCGCCGCGCACCGGGTCGTCAAACGCGCGCACCAGGGCGACATGGCCGAGATAGAGGAAGAACAGCAGCAGCATGGAGGTCAAACGCGCGTCCCACACCCAGTAGGCGCCCCACATCGGCCGGCCCCAGAGGCTGCCGGTGATCAGGCAGAGTGCGGTGACGCCGGCGCCGACCGGGCTGATCTCGGCGGCGGCGAGGTCGGCCAGTGGATGGCGCCACACCAGCGCGGCGAAGGAGGCGGCGGCGAGGCCGACATAGCCGGCCGAGGCGAGCCAGGCGGCGGGCACATGCACGTACATAATGCGGACGGCATCGCCCTGCTGCCAGTCGGCCGGCGCATAGAATAGGCCCCAGGCGAGGCCGACAGCGGTGAGCAGCAGGCCGGGCCAGGTGAGCCAGGGCTGCAGCCGGGCGGCCAGACGGAGGAACTGGCCCGGGTTCGCGAACCGATGCAGGCTGCGCCTCGGCGGGCTTGCGGCGGCGATGCTGAGGTCCACGGTCTGTCTTCCTAAGCCGAGAGCGTAGAGTGATGCGGCAAGCCTGCGAAATGAGGTGCCACCCTGCCCCGTTCTTCGCAAGGTGTCATGCTAGATTGACACTCTAGCCCCAACACGACCGGCGCAGCCACACGAAACTGGCGCGGCCTTTCTCGCATGCCTAAGGTCGCGCGGCTGCCATCCTGCGCAAGGTGTGACATCCATGCTGTTCGCGATCATCTGCACGGACAAGCCCGCCAGCCTCGACCTGCGGATCGCGACCCGGGAGCGGCACATCGCCTATCTGGAGACCTATGCCGGCCAGATCCGCCAGGCCGGACCGCTGCTGGATGCGGATGGCCGGCCCTGCGGCTCGCTGCTGCTGGTCGAGGTCGCCGACCGGGCGGCGGCGGACGGCTTCGCCGAGGCCGACCCGTATGCCCGCGTCGGCCTGTTCGAGAGCACGGTGATCCGCTGCTACCGCGAGGTCTACCGGGATGGCGGTCTGATCTAGGGCCGGTCAGGTGAACTACTGGCTGGTGAAGACCGAGCCTGAGAGCTTCTCCTGGGCGATGCAGGTGCGCAACGGGGTCGAGCCCTGGACCGGCGTGCGCAACCACCGGGCGCGCCGCAACATGACGGCGATGGCGGTCGGCGACCGGGTGTTCTTCTATCACTCCAACACCGGCAAGGAGATCGTCGGCGTGGTGGAGGTGGTGCGGGCCGCCTATCCGGACCCGACGGTGGACGAGGCGAGCCCGCGCGGCGGCTGGGTGGCGGTCGACATGCGGGCGGTCGGGCCGATGGCGCGGCCGGTCAGCCTGGCGGCGATGAAGGCGGACCCGGCGCTGGCCGATTTCGAGCTGCTGCGGCTATCGCGCTTGTCGGTGGCGGTGGTGTCCGCGGTGCATTGGCGGCACATCTGCAGCATGGGCGGCTTTCATTTGCCGGCTGGTTGATTTTGCGCTCGTGCTGCCGCAAAATTGATATCTGCGGTGGTAATTCGGCCGGCTGACGCCAGTTCTGACACGAGCGCGTGATCCGGCCTTGCCGCCTTTCCACGCCGTTCGTTAGACCTTGGCAACGGAGCTTGATGCCGCATGACGAGCCTGCGCCGCGCGCTTCGGACAACATAGCGGGCTTGATGGACAGCCCCCCGGCGATGCGCGAACCCGGCTTTCCGATTGTCGGCATCGGCGCTTCCGCCGGCGGCATCGAGGCGCTCGAAGGCTTCTTCCGCGGCATGCCGGACAAGCCGGGCCTCGCCTTCATCGTGGTGACGCATCTCAGCCGCGGACGCGAGAGCATCCTCCACACCGTGATCTCGCATTTCACCAGCATGCCGGTCGAGGTGGCGGCCGACGACATGCAGGTGCTGCCCGACCGGATCTACGTGATGCCCGCCAACGCGGTGCTCACCATCAAGGCGGGCCGGCTCAGGCTTGCCGAGGCAACCCAGACCGAGCGTCATCCTGTCGACATCTTTCTTAGCTCGCTGGCGTCCGACCAGGGCGAGGCGGCGATCGGCATCGTGCTTTCGGGCGGTGACGGCGACGGCACCCTCGGCGCAAAGGCGATCAAGGAGCATGGCGGACTGACGTTGGCCCAGGCGGCGGACGGGTTCGGGCCGGCCCAGCCGAGCATGCCGGAGAGCGCGATCAGCAGTGGGGTGGTGGATTTCGCGCTGTCGGTGAGCGAGATGGGGGCGAGGCTCACTGCGCTGGTCCGTGAGCTGCACTCGTCCGCAGATCAGGCCGGGGCCGTCGGTCCGGCGCGGGAGCGCGCCACGCTGGACGGGGCAGCGGGCGAGATCTGCACAATCCTGCGCAATCAGACCCGACACGAGTTCAGCGGCTACAAGTCGAGAACGTTCCACCGCCGGGTGCGCCGCCGCATGCAGGTGGCACAGCTCGGCGACATCGCCGACTACGTGACGCAGCTGCGTCAGAACCCTGGCGAGGTGCAGGCGCTGTTCCGCGACCTGCTGATCAACGTCACCAGCTTCTTTCGCGACGCCGACGCGTTCGCGGACCTCGGCCGGCTCATCGTGCCGAAGCTGTTCGAGGGCAAGACGGTGAACGACGTCGTGCGCGTGTGGGTGCCGGGCTGCTCGACCGGCGAGGAGGTGTATTCGGTTGCGATCCTGATCCGCGAGCACCTTGAGACGCTGACCGAGCGGCCGCGCGTGCAGATCTTCGCGACCGACATCGACGAGCAGGCGCTGTTGGTTGCAAGAGGTGGCCGCTACCCGACGAGCCTGCTTGAGCACGTGTCGGAGGAGCGCCGCAGGCGGTTCTTCACCATCGACGGCGCAAGCAGCGCGCTGACGCGAGAGGTGCGCGACATGTGCATCTTTTCGCCGCACAGCGTGCTGCGCGACCCACCCTTCTCCCGCATCGACCTCGTCTCATGCCGCAACCTGCTGATCTATTTCGGCCTTGACGCGCAGAATCGAACGATCCCGACCTTTCACTACGCGCTACGGCCGGGCGGTTACCTGTTTCTCGGGCTGTCGGAAAATGCCGGCCAGTTCGCCGACCTGTTCCTGCCGGTGGAGAAGAAGCACCGGATCTTCCGGGCTCGCGACGACGGCGCGCCGACGATGCGGCTGCCGTTGATGCTCACCGGCCCGGGACGTTCCTCGAATGTCCCGGACCAGGGAGTGCGCAAGCCTAGCAATGGGGCGGCGCTCCGGCGGACTGTCGAGCAGCAGGTGCTGGAGCGCTTCTCGCCGCCGCACGTGGTGATCGACCGGGACGGCAACGTCATCTACTACTCGGCGCGCACCGGGCACTACCTGGAAGCAGCACCTGGCGCGCCGACGCGGCAGATCTTCGCGCTGATCCGACGCGAGTTGCGGCTCGACCTGCGCCACATCTTTCAGCGTGCGGCCGAGACCGGCCGATCGGCCAGCACCACCGGGCTGCTCGTCGGGCTGGATGATGGGCGCCAGCAGGTCCTCACGCTCACGATGGACCCGTTCCAAGAGGTCGCCGGCGAGCCGCTGTTCCTGGTGCTGTTCCAGGTCGCCGCGGCCGAGCCGGAGGCGGCGGGCGCACGCTCTGAGCCGGTGGCCAAGGAGACGGCGGTGCGCACGGAGCGCGAGCTGCGCGACACCCGCGAGCGCCTGCAATCCACCATCGAGGAGTATGAGACGGCGCTCGAGGAGCTCAAGGTCTCCAACGAGGAGCTCACCTCGGTCAACGAAGAGATGCAATCCACCAACGAGGAAATGGAGGCCTCGAAGGAGGAGCTGCAGTCGCTCAACGAGGAGATGCAGACGGTGAACGCCGAGTTGCATGCCAAGGTGGAGGCGCTGGACCTCGCCAACACCGACCTCTCGAATCTTTTCGAGAGCAGCAACGTCGCCACCGTGTTTCTCGACCGGCGCCTGACGATCCGAAGCTTCACGCCGGCGGTGACGCGGGTGTTCAAGATCCTTCCCGGCGACCGGGGCCGGCCGATCACCGACCTCGCCAGCCTGATCCCGCTGCCCGGCTTCACCGATGACGTGACGACAGTGCTCGGCGGCGGCGCGGTGATCGAGCGGCACATTACGCCGGACAACCCGTCGGCGATCAGCTACCTGGTCCGCATCGCGCCGTATCGCGACCTCGAGCACCGCGCCGACGGCGTCGTGGTGACCTTCCTGGACGTCTCAGGGCTCGCGCGGGCGGAAGGCCGGCAGCGTATCCTGATTGCCGAGCTGCAGCATCGCACGCGCAACCTGCTGGCGCTGGTGCAGGCGATCGCGACGCAGACGCTCGGCAAGGGCGGCTCACTGGACAGCTTCGTGGACCGGCTCTGCGCGCTCGGCCGAGTGCAGGGCCTGCTGAGCCAGGCCACGCAGGACGAGGTGGACCTGACCGACGTCGTCGAGCTCGAGCTTGAGGCGTATGCGCAGCGCGCGGGCGATCGAGCGGGCGCGGGCGCGGGCGCGGGCGCGGGCGACGGGGCCGCGGATGGCGGGACGCGGCGGCGCGGCAGCCAGGTGACGATCACCGGCAGCCCGGTGCTGCTGCAACGCGAACGGGTGCAGACCCTGGCGCTGGCGCTGCACGAGCTGGCGACCAACGCGGTCAAGCACGGCGCGCTGCGGGTACCACAGGGCCGGCTGGCGATCAGCTGGCAGGTCGAGATGCGTCCGGACGGCCGTCACCTGGTGCTGAACTGGCAGGAAAGCGGCGTTACGATGCCGGCCGGGGCGCGCGAGCGGCGCGGCTACGGCCGGATCCTGATCGAGCGGGCGCTGACGTTCTCGTTGCAGGCGAAGACCGAGCTGACGTTCGAGGCCGGCGGCATACGCTGCCGGATCGAGATGGCGCTGCAGCCGCCGGCCGGCGCGGCGCCGCGGCGCTTGGACAACTGATGATGGCGACGTGATGGGTGAGATGGTCGGGCAGCCGCTGGCAGGACGGCGCATCCTGGTTGTCGAGGACGACTTCCTGATCGCCGAGACGCTGGCCGAGGTGCTGGCAGCGGCCGGCGCGCTAGTGACGGGACCGGTTGGCACCGCCGACGAGGCGCAGGCGGTGCTGGCCCAGCCGGACCCGGCGGTGGACGCGGCGGTGCTCGACATCGACCTGCACGGGCAGAAATCCTACGCGCTCGCCGACGCGATGATCCGGCGCGGCATCCCGTTCGTGCTGACCACCGGCTATGACGCGAGCGCCGTGGATGCCGCCTACCGGCACTATCCGCGCTGCGAGAAGCCGGTGACCCGCCAGGCCATCCTGGCGGCACTGGCGGCGCTCTGACGACAGGCTGACGTAAGGGAAGCGCTTCTTTTTTGAAAAAAGAAGCAAAAAACTTTTGTTCGGCTGTGGCGGTGGTGATGGGACGAGGCGCCGGTTGTGCTGGCAAATGCGGGATCGCTCGTGCGATTGGCAATCTTGCGGTATTTCGAAAACTTATAGAATAGAGGTTTTTTGCTTCTTTTTTTCAAAAAAGAAGCTCTTGCTTCCATCACCTCAAGCGTCCGTCGCACGCCAAGTGCAGGTATTCCAGGCGCCAGAGGAAGTTGGATTGGATGGCGGTTTGCCAGCCGGTCACGCCGTCTGCAGTGAGAATGGCGTAGGCGCCCTGGGGCAGGAACAGCTGCGGCACCTGCTCGGCGATCCGGTCCTGGGCGGCGAACAGCGCCTGGCGGCCTGGCTCGGTGGTGATGCGGGCCAGCAGGGCGTCGGCGACCGGGTCGGCGAAGTGGCCGAAGTTCTGCGGTGCGGTGCTGGCGAACTCGGCGCCGAGGTCGGGGTAGGCCGGGTAGCTGACGCCGATCGAGCTGGTCTCCCACCCGAGCGGCGAGCGGTAGGCTAGGGCGAGCAGCTGGTTGAAGTCCATCTGGCGGAGCCGCATTTGGATGCCGATGCGCGCCAGGCCGGCCTGGACGAACTCGGCGACCAGCAGCGCGTCGGGCAGGTTGGCGCCGACCAGCTGGGTGAGCGCGAGGCGCACGCCGTTCTTCTGCAGCACGCCGTCCGGGCCTGGCGCGTAGCCGGCCTGGCGCAGCAGCGCGCGGGCCTGGGCTGGATCGTAGCCGACCGGGACGTGGCCGGCGGCGGCGGCGGGCGAGAGGTATCCGGTGTCGGCGGGCGGAACCGGGCCGTAGGTCTTGGCCGCCTGACCGCGGAAGACGACGTCGATGATCGCCTGCTGGTCGACGGCGTCGGCCATGGCCTGGCGCACCCGCAGGTCGCGCAGGAAGCCGACGGCGGGGTTGGCGAGGTTGATCGACATGCCGTTCATGATCGGGCCGGCGGGCAGCTGGACGATGGTGAGGCCGGGCAGTGCGGCGACGTGGCGGCGCAGGTTGAAGGGGATGGTGGCGGCGTCGATTTGGCCGGCCTGCAGCGCTTCGAGCGGGTCGATGCCGGCCAGAAAGTCGATCACCAGGCGCGACATCTCGGGGCGGTGGCCGAGCCAGCGCGGGTTGGGGCGCAAGGCGATGAAGCGGCCGACGCTGTAGTGGTCGAGCACGAACGGGCCGTCGCTGACGGCGAAGAAGCGCGGGTCGCCCATCAGGCCGCGCTGGGCCTCGGCGTCGTAGCGGCCCCAGAGGTGGCGCGGCAGGGCGTAGAACACGCCGGCGATCGCCAGGGTCTCGAACCAGTCGGGGTTGACCGGGTGGGGGGTGCGGATCTCGAGCACGTCGGGCGCGGTGGCGCGCACGGAGCGGAACAGGTCGGGCATGCCGTCCGAGTTCCAGCCGAAGAAGGCCGGGCCCAGCTGGCGGATCAGCTCGAAGCAGAACTGCAGGTCGTCGGCGGTGACCGGGACGCCGTCGGACCACAGCCAGGGCTTGAGGTGGATGCGGAACAGGGTGTCGTTGTCGAGCACCTCGATGCTGCTCGCTTCGGAGTCGGCGGCGCTGATCGTGAGGTCCGGCGCGATCCAGAGCAGCGGCCGGTAGAGCTGCGGGAACACCTCGATGTCGAACAGCGAGTTGTCGCCGAGCAGCGGGTGCAGCGAGTAGACGGGCTCGGCGGTTGTCTCCGCACCCAGGCCGGTGGGCAGCACCACCGTGCCGCAGGGCGCGGCGGCGGCCAGGATCAGGCAGAGCAGGGCGGCGGCGCCCGCCGCTCTGCGCGAGCGCCTCGGCCCGGATCGTTGGCGGCTGGACAGTCGGTCAGGCGGGCGGCACCAATGGGGCATGGATGCGACTTTGGTGAAGAGTGGGGCGCAGGGTGGAGCGCAGGGTGGGCGGGTGCGCGAGCTGACGACCCGAGGGATCGCGCTCGGCATCGCGCTGACCATCGTCTTCACTGCCGCCAACGTCTATCTCGGGCTGAAGATCGGGCTGACTTTCGCCTCCTCGATCCCGGCGGCGGTGATCTCGATGGCCGCACTCCGCGCGCTCGGCGGCGGCGCGATCCTGGAGAACAACATCGTGCAGACGGTGGCCTCGGCCGCCGGAACGCTGGCCTCGGTCATCTTCGTCGTGCCGGGCCTGGTGATGGTCGGGCACTGGCGCGGCATCCCGTATTTCGAGACCGCCGGGATCTGTCTCGCCGGCAGCGTGCTTGGGGTGCTGTTCACCATTCCGCTGCGGCGGGTGCTGGTGGTGGAGAGCGGGCTGCCGTTTCCCGAGGGGGTGGCGGCGGCGACGGTGCTGCGGCTTGGCCAGGAGAGCGCGGGCGGCGGGGCGCGGGCGCTCGGCGCGGCGGGGGTTGTCTCGGCCGCGGTCAGCCTGATGACCGGCGGCTTCGGCGTGCTGGCGGATGGCGCGAGCCGGACGCTGGTCGCGGGCGGCGCGGTGTTCCGGCTGGCGAGCGGGTTCTCGCTGGCGCTGCTCGGGGCGGGCTACCTGATGGGGGTTGCGGCCGGCGTTGCCGTGCTGGTCGGGCTGGTGGTCGCCTGGGGCGTCGCGGTGCCGGTGCTGACCGCGCTCACGCCGGCGCACGGGCTGACGCCGGACGCGCTGGCGCTCTCGGTGTGGACGCATCAGGTGAAGTTCATCGGCGCCGGGACGATCGGCATCGCCGCGGTGGCGACACTGGCAAGGCTTGGGCCGGCGATCGGCCGCGGGGTTGCCGCCTCGTTCCAGGCGGCGCGGCGGCGGGCGGGGCCGGCGCTGCTGACGACGGAGCGCGACCTTGGCGGGACGGCGATAGGCGCGTTCGGGCTCGGCGCGCTGGTGCTGCTGGCGGCGTGCTTCCTCGCCTTCTTGCCGGCGCATCCGGTGCTGGCGCTGTTCGGCGCCGGGTTTGCCGCCGCGTTCGGCTTCCTGGTCGCGGCGGCCTGCGGCTACATGAGCGGCATCGTGGGCGCCTCGGCGAGCCCGATCTCGGGCATCGCCGTGGTCGCGGTGGTCAGCGTCTCGCTGGTGCTGCTGGCGATACCGGCGGCGGGCGGCGGGGTGGCGGTGCCGCTGGCGCTGTTCGCGACCGCGGCGGTGATCGCGATTGCGACGATCTCGAATGACAACCTGCAGGACCTGAAGACCGGCCAGCTGGTCGGCGCGACGCCGGGCGCCCAGCAGCTGGCGCTGATCATCGGCGGCCTGGCCGGAGCGGCGGTGATCCCGCCGATCCTCGAGCTGCTCTACCAGGCGTATGGCTTTTCCGGCGCGATGCCGCGGCCGGGGATGGACCCGGCGCACGCGCTGGCGGCGCCGCAGGCGGCGCTGATGGCCGCGATCGCCCAGGGCATCGCCGGCCACAGTCTCGACTGGACGATGATCGGCATCGGGGTGGCGCTAGGGGCGGTGCTCGTCGGGATCGACATCGTGCTGCGGGCGCGGACGAGCACGCTCAGCCTGCCGGTGCTCGGCACCGGCATCGGGATCTACCTGCCGCCCTCGATCAGCGTGACGCTGGTGGTGGGCGCGGCGGTGGCGCTGGCGGCCAGGCGCTCGTGGCGGCGGGCCGGCGAGGCAGAGCGGGAGGCGGCGGCGAGCCACGCGACGCTGGTGGCCTCCGGCCTGATCGTCGGCGAGAGCCTGGTGGGGGTGGTGATCGCGGCAGTGATCGGCGGCACCGGGCGGCAGGACGCGCTGGCGCTGGTGGGGCCGGGGTTCACGACGGCTGCGACGGTGTTGGCGCTGGTCGTGTTCGCGGCATTGACGCTGGCGTTCTGGCGCATCGCGGCGGGATCTAGGGCGAGCAAGGAAGCAAGGTGAGGGCTCTGCCCTCAACCCGTCACGCGAAGGCGTGCTGCGCATGACGGCGCCCGAGGCCCCAGACCCCGATCCGTTAGCAAAGTCCCGCTCTTCCTTGCTTGGCGAAGCCGTTCAATCCTGCTTGCGACGGCACTGATCTCGCGTATGCAAAATAGATGATGAATGGACTTCAGAGGCTTCGCCTTTGATCGGGTCAAGGGGAAAAGCCCCTTGCCTTGCCTTGCCTTGCCTTAAGACGGCTCCAGTTCAGCCCAGCATGGTGCCGCCGTTTGGATGGAGCACCTGGCCGGTCATGTAGGACGCGTCTGGCGAGGCCAGGAACAGGTAGCTGGCGGCGATCTCGGCGGGCTGGCCGGGGCGGCGCATCGGTGCTGCCTCGCCATGCTCGGGGGCGGCGTCGGCGGGGGCGGTCGGGTGGCTTTGTGGCGTCAGGACCGGGCCGGGGGCGACGGCGTTGACGCGGATATCGCGGCCGAGGAGCTGGGCGGCGAGCGAGCGGGTGAAGCTGACGACGGCGCCTTTGGTTGCGGCGTAGTCGAGCTGGGTGGGCGAGCCGGTATAGGCCAGGACGGAGGCGCTGTTGATGATCGAGCCACCGGGCTCGATGTGCGGCAGGGCGGCGCGGGTGAGGAAGAACTGGCTGAAGACGTTGGCGCGGAAGCTGCGTTCGAGCTGGTCGTCCTCGAGGTCTTCCAGCCTGGCGACGGCGTGGTGCTCGGCGGCATGGTTGACCAGGATGTCGATGCGCGCGAACTCGGCGACGACCTGGCGCACCAGGTCGCGGCAGAACTCGCCATCGGCGATGTCGCCCGGGATGGAGAGGACGCGGACGCCTTCGGCCTCGATCAGGCGGTAGGTGTCCATCGCGTCCTCGGCCTCGTTGAGCCAGGTAATGGCGACGTCAGCACCCTCCTTGGCGAGGCCGACCGCGACGGCGCGGCCGATCACGGTGTCGCCGCCGGTGACCAGGGCGGTGCGGCCGGCGAGCCTCTGGAGGCCGCTATACCGTGGGCTATCGGCCTGCGGGTCGGTGTCTGGCGTGCGGTCGGGCTCGTCGGGCCGGGACCGCTCAGGCACGGCGTCGTCGTCGAGGGTGTCGCTCACCGGTAGCTCTCCCGTCCTGGCGGGGCGTGAACGGCGGCGCGGCGGGCGGCGTTCCCTGTTGCGGCATCGTCAGCGCAGTTGCGAGGCGGCCCTGACGCCGGCGGCGCCATGGGCGCGCTCGAGCCGGCGGATGACGAAGTGGGCGCGGGCGAGGTTTCGGTAGTGGTCGAGGAAGGCGGTGTTGATGGCGGCGCCGGCGACGGCGCCGGCAAAGGGCACGGCCTGGGCGGCGAACTTGCGTGACAGATTGATGCCGTAGCGTGAGCCGACCTCGGACAGCAGCATCATCACCGGGCGGCCATGCATCAGCATGCGCGCCGAGAAGTAGCCGAGCTCGCTCTCGGGATCGGCGCCGGCGCCGGATTGCAGGGCGAAGACCTCGAGGCAGGCGCGGCGGGCGTCGTCGGTGGCGAGCTCCTCGCCCTCCTCGCTGGCGATGCGGGCGATCTCGCGCATGATGGTGAGGGTGGTGAAGGTGGCGTCCGGGATGAAGCCGGCCATGCCGGCGAAGCCGCAGGTGGCGCCGGACATCAGCACCGCGGTGCGGGCGAGCGCGGGCGAGCGGGCGCCGGCTGTCGGGTTCGGCGGCAGGCCCAGGATGGCGACGTCGTAGGCGCGGGCGAGCGCCGCCTCGGCAATGCCGCCGAGCTTGCCCTGAGCGGCGCGCGAGAGGCCGAGGCGAGCGGCGCCAAGGCGGGTGAAGCGGCTGAACAGGCCGCCCATCAGGTCGGCCGAGCGGACGATGACGCCGCGCCCGGCACGCAGGCGGGCCAGGGCCGCGTCGAGCTCGCCTCGGGCGGCGTCGCTGAGCGGGCCGGCGACGAGGGCGGTCGAGGATCCGGCTGTCATTGATGAGCTCATGATCGGCTGGCCTTCCGGTGGTCCGAGCCAAGGCAACGCGCCAGAGGCGGGTGGGTGCCAAGGCGGGATGGCGCGGCGCTAAACCCGGCCGCGCGCGAGCTTGCGGGCGGTGCGCAGCAGGAAGGCGCGATCTTCCGGGTCGCACTCGCGGTAGAGCCGCAGCAGGGCGAGCTCGTCGCCGCTGTCGGCGCGCGCCGCTGCACGGGCGGCCGGGCCATGCAGCAACACTTCCACCGTGATGCCGAGCGCGGCGGCGATGCGGGAGATGTTGTCGCGCAGCTGACCGGCGCGGTCGGTCTCCCACTGCGCCACCGCGCTTCGGCTGACGCCGGTGGCGATGGCGAGCTGATCCTGCGTCCAGCCCTGCTGGCGGCGGTAGTCGCGGATGCGGGCGCCGACGCTTGGAATGGGCGTGGAAGGGTCGGGCACGGAAGGGTCGGGCACGGAAGGGTCGGGCGGGAAAGGGTCGGGCGGTTCTGCCATCAGACGAGTATGAGCAAGATTCTCTAACACGGCACGTTAGTATTGTTGACATCCGTTAGTTAGTTTTGATAACAGCGGTGTCAGCAACTCAGACGGGTGGTCGTGATGCCGGTGAAGATGGAGTGGAGCGCGGCGCAGGACGCCGAGCTGCGGCGGCTCAGGGCCGCACACGTGACCTGGGACGAGGTGGCGTTGCGGATGGGCATTGGCCGCAACACCGGGATCGAGCGGGCGCGCCGAATCGGCATTCAGAAGCGCGGCGCGGTGCAGCCGCCGCCGCCGGTGGTGGTGGAGGCGATCGATCGCCGGCCGCGGCCGGCCGGACACCCGGACAGCTGGGGGGCGATCACCCGCGGCACCGTGCTCGAGGGCGAGGCCTATCCCTACCCGGTGTTCGACCTTTGAACGCCACGCTGACGGCAAGCGAGGGGTTCGGCCTGCTGATCGCGCAGGGGCTCGCGGCGGCGCCGGAGTGCCTCGACGCGATGGCCGCGGTCGATCCGGCGGCGGATGGGGCGAGCCGGGCGGCGGCGGCGCTGACGCTGGCCGGGCTTGCCGGGTCGCTGGCGCTGCGTCGCGGCGAGGCGGCGCGGCTGGCGCGACGGCAGGTTTGGGACCTGGCGCAGGCCGGCGCGCCGCGGCCGGCGCTGATCGCGGCGGCGCGCGACCCGGAGGGGCTGCTCCGGCCGGCCGAGAGCGGGGCGATCGCGCGCGAGGTGGTTGGCTGGCTGCTGCGTCGCGGGAGCACGCGTTATGGCCGATGAGCTTGGCGCCGACGCGCTTTGGGCGGCCTGGTCGGCCCGGACGATCGCGGCGACGGTAGCGGCGGGGCCGGCGCTGGTGGCCAGCGCGGCACGGCTGCCGGACCCGACGCGCATTCCGCCGCGGGAGTGGCTCTACGGCACGCGGCTGATCCGACGTTTCGTCAGCGTTCTGGTGGCGCCCGGGGGCGCGGGCAAGTCGGCGCTGGCGCTGGCCCAGGCGGTGGCGCTGGCGAGCGGGCGATCGTTCCTGGGCGAGCGGGTGCACCACTCGGTGCCGGCCTGGGTGATCAACCTCGAGGATCCGCTTGAGGAGCTGGAGCGACGGCTCGCGGCGGTGCTGATCCAGCACGGCATTCCGAACGAGGCCGTGCAGGACAGGTTGTTTCTGAACTCCGGACGACAGCGGCGGCTGTGCATGGCGCGCCAGTTCGGGGCGCGACAATTCGGCGAGGGCGATGCCGGGGCGACGATCACCCATCCCGACAAGGACGCGGTGATCGAGCAGACGAGGCAGCGCGGGATCGGGCTCATCGTCGTCGACCCGTTCGTCAAATCGCATGGGCTCGATGAGAACTCCAACGGGCACATGGATGCCGCGGCGACGGCTTGGTCGGAGATCGCCGAGGCGACCGGGGCGGCGATCCTGCTGGTGCATCACGTGCGCAAGGGCGGCAGCGCGGACATCGAGAGCGCGCGCGGCGGCAAGGCGCTGACGGACGCGGCGCGGTCGGCGGCCATCCTGAGCCCGATGAGCGAGGCGGACGCCGAATTGCTGGGCGTCGCCAAGGGCGAGCGCTGGCGGCATGTGCGGCTGGACGACGCCAAGGCGAACATGGCGCCGCGGGCGGAGGGGGCGCGCTGGTTCCGGCTCGAGACGGTGAGCCTGGGCAACGCGTCGGACGCCTATCCGAACGGCGACAACGTGGCGGCGATCGTGCGCTGGCGGCCGCGCTCGGTGTGGTCGCAGATGCCGGCCGCCGAGTGCAACCGGCTGCTCGACCTGATCGATACGGGGCCGGACGGACCTGGCGGGGCGCTGTATGCGCCGAGCCGGCGCGGGCGCAGCTCGGAGCGCTGGGCCGGGCAGGTGGCGATGGACGCGCTCGGGCTGAGCGAGGCGCAGGCCGCCATTGTGATCGCCACCTGGCTGCGGCAGGGGGTGCTGGAGCAGGTCAATTATCGCGACGAGGCACAGCGCAAGCAGCGGCTCGGCGTGCGCGTGGTCGATGCGCTGCGGCCGACGACGACGGTTTCGTTCTCTGAAAGGAACATTTGATGGGCGACGTGATCAGGCTTGGCGACCGGCGCGCGGGTGGCGCGGTGGCGGATCGCCGTGGCGCGGCAATTGGCGCGGCACCCCACCGGTCGGCGGCGACGTCAGTGCTGGCTGCGCCATACTTCCCTGGCGGAGCCAGGGAAGATGGCGCAGCGCGCGGGGGTGCGAAGGCGGGTGCGAGCGGCGCGAGGCGCAGGGCGGCCGCCCCGCGGCACCCGGTTCATGGCGCGGAACCGGCGCATAGCGGCGGCGGTAATGGCGCGCCGTTCGACGCCGAACTGGTGATCGCTCGGCTGGAGGCGGCAGGCCGCACGCTGCTGGCGTTGCCCGGCACCGGCTACTCGACCGGGCTGCGGGTGAGCCGGCTCGAGATCGTGCAGTCGGCGCTGGAGGCATTCGGCGCGGAGTGCGGGCCGGTGCGTGCGGCGGTGCCGTCGGCGGCGCAGATCTCGCAGATGGACGAGGCGCTGGGCTGGATCTCGCTGATCCCGGTGGAGACGGTGGCGCGCGGACGGCCGGGCGGCGGCCATGTGCTGCGGCGCATCGTCGGCGCGCGGGCGCTGGTCGGACCGGTGACGGAACGGCATATCTATAGTTGGCGGCGGCTGGGCGGCGTGCTGGGCGCCGACCACAAGGCGGTGCAGCGGTGGCACGCACAGGCGATCGGCGTGATTGTGACGGCGCTTAATCGGCCGGGTAGTTCGTCGCAGCCGTAGGCATAGGCCAGGGCTCTGCCCTGGACCCGCTGGGGCCCGAGGCCCCAGACCCCCAATCCATTGGTGCTAGTGACCACGCCGGCTTGCCCGTGTGGCATAGCAAATGAATGGATTTTAAAGGCTCCGCCTTTGATGGGGTCCAGGGGCAAAGCCCCTGGCCTTCATCTTTAGCTATGCTTCAAGCTGATCGCCGACGTGCATCGCGGCGTCACGTAGGAGCCGGTTATCTCGTCGCCGGCGAGGCGCGCCTTTAATCGATACTGCGTCGGCTTGCGGTTCACGTCCGGGAGCGTCAGCGAGGCGTTGATCTCGCCGTCCGGAGCGATGCTGCCGGCCAGCACCAGCACGCCCTGGGTTGGCGCGAAGCGCACGTGGTCTTGCCGGATGGTGAGCGAGGCTGCGTGCGCCGCGTCGCAGACGCCGGCCTGCGGGGTGACGGCGCCATAATAGCCCTCGGTTACTGTACCGGCGCAGGCGGCGGGCAGGACGGCAAGCCAGAGCGCCACGCGGCGGCAGGCCTTCAAGTGCATGGGTGCGCTTCCTTCTTGACTTGCATTGGTGGACCACGATCCGATCGGGATGCAAATATCTGCTTGGCCATATACCCCACCCATTTGTATAAGTTCTTCCACGATGACGGCTTGCGTCCGCGTCGCTCCCTTTCCTGTTCATCCTCCTGTCCGGCACGGCGCTAAGCGTGCGAGCGAGATGCCATGTCCGGTTCGACCACGTCGCCGATCAACGAGCCGATCCTTGTCGTCGTTTCCGACTTTCTCCAGCATCGTCGCGGCGACGTGCTGAGCGATGCGGCGGACCTCGCCGACCTGCTGCTTGGCGATTACGGCCGCTTTGTCGTGCCGGCGCGGGTGCATCAGGGCGACCCGCTGCTGATCGACGGCACGAGCGCGCTGACCGACGAGGTTGGACGCGAGATCACGGACTGACGCGCGTCTCGGCCGTTTGCGTGGCGGTGAGCTCTACTGCTGCTCGTGATCGCTGCGGCAGGCGCCGCTTTCGCGCGGCACAGATTTCGGCGAGGATTTGCGCTTGGCCATAAACCCCATCGGGCAGTATAAATTGCCCTACGCTGGTGACGCGCCCGCCGACGGCACGTTGAGCAAGACGCCAAGCCCGCTCGACGTCTTGCTGCACACCATGCATCGCAAATGGCAAGCCGGCGACTTCGACGGCGCCGCAGCGCTGGCAAGGGTCGTTGCACCTTATCTGCACGCAAGGCTGTCGATGGCACGCCCCTCCGCCGGTCTGCGGACGATGACGGACGCGGAAATCGATGGGCTGTGCGACACCGACGACGCTGACAGCTCGACAGCAGGGGGAGGCTCGGCGAGAGCGCGCGCTGCGGCTGGCGATCCGGGGGCGACTGACTGACTGGGCCTGCTTCGCGCTGGCGCCGATGAGGTTCGAGCCGGCGGCGCATCATCGGCTGCTGATCAACGAGCTCGAGCAGGTCGCCTCGGGCGATAACGACCGGCTGATGCTGCTGCTGCCGCCGGGCTCGGCGAAGTCGACCTACGCCTCGCTGCTGTTTCCGGCCTGGTGGTTCGCGAGGCACCCGGCGAGCTCGATCATCGCGACGTCGCACACGGCGGCGCTGGCGCAGCATTTCGGCCGCGGCGTGCGGACGCTGATCGACGAGCATGGCGCGCGTCTGGGCTACGGCGTTGTGGACGCGAACCGGGCGGCGCATCGCTTCGCGACCACGCGCGGCGGCCAATACCTGGCAGCGGGAGCGCGACAGGCCGTGACCGGCCGGCGCGCCGACCTGCTGCTGATCGACGATCCGGTGCGCAACCAGGCGGACGCGGACAACGCGGTGGCACGCGAGCGGCTGTGGGACTGGTATCGTTCTGATCTCGTCACGAGGTTGCGGCCTGGCGGGCGGGTCGTGCTGGTGATGACGCGGTGGCATCCGGACGACCTGGGCGGGCGGTTGCTGGGCTCGGGCGACACCTGGCGGGTCGTACGGCTGCCGGCCTTGGCGGAGGCGAACGATCCGCTGGGACGGCCGCCGGGGGCGGCGCTGTGGCCGGCCTGGGAGGATGAGGCGGCGGTGCTGCGCAAGCGCGCCATCGTGGGCGAGCGGGCGTTTGCCGCACTATTCCAGCAGAGCCCGCGGCGGATGGAGGGACAGCTGTTCACCTCGTCGAGGATCGCGATCCTCGACGAGGTGCCGCCCGGGGTGCCGGCCGGGCTAGTGGTGCGGGCCTGGGACCTGGCAGCGACGGCGCAGCATGGCGGCAGCGACCCCGACTGGACGGTTGGCCTGAAGCTGATGCGCACGGAGGCCGGACGATACGTCGTGCTCGACGTGGCGCGGTTTCGCGGCGCGCCGGCGGAGGTGGAGGACGGCATACGGCGCGTCGCGGCGCGCGACGGCTTGGGCGTGACCATCGGGTTGCCGCGAGACCCGGGCCAGGCCGGGGTGCATCAGGTCTCCTACCTGACGGCGCGGCTGGCCGGGCACCGGGTTCGCGCGAGCCCGGAGACCGGGGCGAAGGAGACGCGGGCGATGCCGATCGCAAGTCAGGCCGAGGTGGGCAACCTGGCGCTGCTGCGCGGCAACTGGAACGCGGTGTTTCTCGACGAGCTCTCGGGTTTTCCGAACGGCGGCAAGGACGACCAGGTCGATGCGCTGTCGCGGGCGTTCGCGATGCTGACCGATGGCGGCGCGCCGGCGCGGTTTGTGCGCGGCCCCGTGCTGACACGATAGAAGGGCCACCATGTTCCAAACGCTCTGCGACCTGATCCCGCGCGACGGGGACTATCCGGAGCGGACGCGGATGCTGGACATCATGCGCCGGGTGCTCGACGGAACGCTGTACGACGTGCTGCCCTACGAATTTCACGATGAGCGGGGCGCCGGCGGCGAGTATATCCCGCTGCGCGCACGGCGGCCTTCGGTGCGCTATGCGTTGCCGCGCGTCGTCGTCGAGGACAGCGTGGCGCTGCTGTTCAGCGAAGGACATTTCCCGGCGATTGACAGCCCGTCGCAGGAGGTGCGCGACACGCTCGGCAAGATCGTGCGCGAGGCGCGGCTGAACCTGGTGATGACCGAGGCGGCGCTGCGCGGCGCCGTCGGCTCGGTGGCGCTGCTGCTGCGGGTGCTGCGCGGGCGCGTTTTCGTCAGCGTGCTCGACACGTTGTATCTCAGGCCGGTCTGGCAGCGTGAGGCGCCGGACATGCTTGAGTGCGTCACCGAGCGCTACAAGGTTGTGGGCTCGGCGCTCGTCGAGCAGGGCTACGAGGTCGATGATCCGGGCGCGCTTTACTGGTTCATGCGCCGCTGGGACAGCGAGGACGAGACCTGGTTCATGCCGGTGCGGGTGGGCAGCGGCGGCGTCGCCAGCGTCGACGAGGCGCGCTCGGTGCGGCACGGCTTGGGCTTCGTGCCGCTGGTATGGGTGCGCAACCTTCCGGGCGGGCGCGGCATCGACGGCGCGTGCACCTTTGCGGCGGCCATCGAGACGTCGATCGAGATCGACTACCAGCTCAGTCAATCCGGGCGCGGACTGAAATACAGCTCGGACCCGACGCTGCTGATCAAGGAGCCGGCCGGGTTTGACGGCGACATGGTACGCGGTGCGGCGAACGCGCTGGTGGTGAGCGAGAAGGGCGACGCGAAGCTGCTGGAGATCGGCGGCACTGCGGCCGAGGCGGTGATCGGCTATGTGCGGACGCTGCGCGAGCTCGCGCTCGAGAGCGTGCACGGCAACCGGGCGGACAGCTCGCGGCTGACGGCGCCGGCTTCGGGCAAGTCGCTCGAGTTGATGAACCAGGGGCTGATCTGGCTCGCCGACAATCTGCGGGTGAGCTACGGCGAGGGCGCGCTGCTCGAGCTGATGCGAATGATCCTGGCGGCGAGCCGACGCTACCGGTTGCGGGTGGGCGGCGAGGAGGTTGCGGGGCTGGACGCGCACGCCGCGGTCAGCCTGGTGTGGCCGGGCTGGTACCCGGAGACGGCGGCGGACCGGCAGCTTGATGCGGCAAGCGTGATCGCGCTGGTCGGCGCAGGGCAGCTTTCGCGCGAGACGGCGCTGAAGTCGATCGCCGACAGCTACGACATCGTCGACATACCGGCCGAGCTCGAGCGGATCGGTGCCGACATGAAATCCGGCGCAAAGGGAGCGGCATGAGCGGTATCGAGGCGGGCGAGCCGACGCATGAGGTCGTGAGCGACCCGGCTGAGGAGATGGCGGCGCTGCGGGCGCGCGCCAGCGAGCTTGAGCGGCAGCTGCAGGAGCGCGCCTCCGAGGCGGAGGCGAGGATCGTGCGGTCCGAGCTGAAGAGCGAGGCGGTGCGGGCGGGCATGGTCGATCTCGACGGGCTGAAGCTCATCGACATCGCCCACGTCAAGCTCGACGAGCACGGCAACGTTGCAGGCGGAGCATCGCTGATGGCGAAATTGCGGCGGGACAAGCCGTGGCTGTTCGCGGGCACGAGCTCCAGCTCGGTCGCCTCGGCGCCGCCGAGCCAGCCGGCGCGGCCGCGGCTGGCGACCGAGATGTCGCTCGAGGAGTGGCGTGCGGCGCGTAGCGAGCTGCTGCGGCGGCGGTAAGGCAGGAAGGCCAGAGGCTCTGCCTCTGGACTCCGCTGGGGGCGGCGCCCCCAGACCCGCATTCGCCAAGGAATGGATTTTAAAGGCTTCGCCTTTAATGGGGTCCAGGGGCAAAGCCCCTGGCCTTGGCTGACTTTGCTTTGTGCAACCTTTAGCCCGGCGGGGACTGGCTCCATCCGGGCGCCCAGCCATAGGGATCACCATGGGTATCTCCAATTTCCCCGCCGCGCTGCAGCCGATCATTCAGACCGGCTTTCTGGACCGCGAGTTCCAGCAGGCGATGAACTCCAGGCTGGGCTATCGCGCCTGCGCCGACCGGGAGGAGTTCGCCGTCGGCATCGGCGAGACGCTGACCAAGACGCGCGCCGGGCTGAAGCCTTCGGTGACGACGCCGATCCAGGCGTCGCTGAACACCAACCTCGATAACGGGCTGACCCCGGTGGGTTGGGGCGTTGAGCAGTTCACCGTCACCATCAACCACTATGCGGCGACGACCGACCTCAACATCATTACCAGCCGCGTCGGCATCGCCTCGCAGTTTCTCCAGAACGCCTATGTGAACGGCGAGCAGGCGGCGCGGTCGCTGGACGAGCTGGCGCGCAATGCGCTGTTCGCGCCGTATTTCGGCGGCAACACGCGGGTGCGCACCACGCTGACCTCGGCCGGCCCGCAGGTTGCGGTGGACGACGTGCGCGGTCTTCAGAACGTGTTCGTCAACGGCGTGCAGACGGCCGTCAGCTCCAGCAACGGTCTGGGTGTGACGATCGGCAGCAACACCTACACGGTGATCGGCGTCGCGGTGGACGCGGCGAACGCGTCGATCACGCCGTCGGGGATCTCGGGCGTGCTGACGCTGTCGGGCAATGTGACGACGGCGGACGGCACGGCCGGCAACACCGTGCAGGCGGCGACGGCGTCGGTGATCGTGCGGCCGAACGGGCGCACCAACACCTCGCAGCTGGTGGTCGGCGACACGCTAACGATGGCGAACGTGCTGGATGCGGTGGCGGCACTGCGGCTCAACGCAGTGCCGGACATCGACGGCTCATACAACTGCTACCTGGACCCGGTGAGCGCGCGGCAGCTTTTTGCCGATCAGGATTTCCAGCGCCTGTTCATCGGCCTGACTTCGGCCAACCAGATCTTCAAGCCGGGCGCGGGCGTGGTCAACGAGTTCCTCGGCGTGCGCTTCGTGCTGACCAACGAGGCCTACGTGCAGGCGTCGCCGACGGTCTCAGGCGCATTCATCCGGCGGCCGATCGTGGTCGGCAAGGGGGCGCTGATCGAGGCCGATTTCGTCGGCATGGCGGCCGCGGAGGTGGCGCCGCACGACGCGATCGTTTCGCTGGTGGACGGCGTCGCCATGGTGACGCGCGAGCCGCTCGACCGGCTGCAGCAGATCATCTCGCAGAGCTGGTATTGGATCGGCGGCTTCTGCGCGCCATCGGACACCACGACGACCCCGCTGACCGTGCCGACCGCGACCAATGCGGCGTTCAAGCGCGCGGTCATGCTCGAGCATCTCGGCTGAGTTCGCCGCGGTGAGCGGGGCGACAGCGGGCGGGGCGACGGCGGGGGCGACGGCGGGCGCGGGCGTGTTCACGGATGCTCAGAAGACCGACATCAGGCGGTTCTGCGGGTATCCGGCCTATGGCGCCGACAATGCCGGCAACATGAGCTTCCGGTTCTACACGGCCTACGGGACGCTGGAGTACCGGATGAACAACTTCTCGCCCGCCGAGGTGGCGGTGGTGCTCAACCAGCTGACCATCCTCTACACGCTGGAAGCGGCGGTGCCGACGGCGGGGGACGACCTCGACACGTCGGCCGCCGGCGCCTGGACACGCAACGCCGGCGAGGTCGGCGAGCGGCTGGCTTTGCTTGACGCATGGCGGCGCCGGCTATGCGGGTTCATCGGCGTGCCGCCCGGCGAGGCGCTGGGTTCGGCCGGCGTGCGCTGGATCGTCTGACCGCCGAGGTGCGGCTCCGCCTTTGACAGGAGCGAGGGCGGATCCCCTCGCCTTCCTTGCTCCGGGATTATCGCCATGGACGGCACCAGGCTGCAGTCGCTGCTGGAGCGCGGCGCCGGCATCACCGCGCTGCATGTCGGCACGCCGTATCTGGGCTATCGCCCGATCGCGGCCGAGGCGCCGCTGTCGACGGCGGCTCAGTATGGGCCGGTCATGGCGGCGTTCGACGCGAGGAGCGGGCGGTTTCAGCGGCCGTCGATGGTGGCCGAAAGCGTCTGGGTCGGCGTGTTCGACGCCAGCGTGACGGCGGCGGGGGACTACCTCGTCGGCGCGGCGGGAACCTTCTTCATCGCGACACAGCCGGCCTTGCTGCCGCCGGTGTGCATCCTGACCAATCGCACGCTGTCGCTGTCGCGGCCGGGCGCGCCGGGGCAGGTCGGCGCCAATAGTTACGGGGGCGTTGCGAAGGCGCTGCAGACGGCGTTGCTCGCCGGCTGGCCGGGCTCCGTTACCGACGCTTCCGGCGCGGCGCCGGGGCTGCCGGGCGAGCAGCGATTTGCGGCTTGGAGCGTGCGGCTGCCGGCGCTGCCGGTGGACCCGCAGGCCGGCGACATGCTGGGCGATGATCTTGGCCACAGCTACGTCGTGGTGGCGGCCGGGCAGACCGATGGTTTCTGGCAGCTGGCTGCTCGGCAGATGACGTAGTGGCGATGGCGATGAGGGCGGGAGGGCTGGATGGCTGACCTTGCCGACATCGAGACGGCGCTCGTCGGACTGATCGCGGGCGCGCTCTATCCGCAGGGCGCGGAGGCGGCGAGCGCGATCGGCATGCCGGCGCGGATCTATCGCGGCTGGCCGGTGCTGGGCGGGCTTGACGCGGACCTTGCAGCCGGGGTCGTCAACATCTCGGTGCTGGCGGTGCCCGGACAGGTGCGCAACACGACGCGGTGGAACGACCCGGCGGCCAACACCTATGCGAGCCCGACGATCACGCTGAGCCTGCAGGGTGCGACGGCGACGATCGGCGGCACGGCGGGCGCGGGGCAGCTGGCGGGATTGCTGATCGACGGGGTCGGCTACGTCTACCGCACGACTGCCGCCGACACGCCGGGCAGCGTGGCCTCGGCGCTCGCCGGCTTGATCGGCAAGGCCGCCAGCGTCAGTGGCGCGACGGTGACGATCGCCGGGGCGAGACGGCTGAGCGGGCGGGTGGCGGCGGACGCGGCGGACGCGCGCGAGCTGCGGCGCCAGCAGCAATCCTTCCGGGTGACGCTGTGGTGCGGCGACCCGGCCAGCCGGGACACCGCCAGCGCGGCGGTGGACCTGGCACTCGGGGCGCTGGACTTCATCACGCTGCCGGACGGCAGCTCGGCGCGGATCCGCTTCGAGACGACCGCAAGCTCCGACCGGCAGGAGGAGGCCGATCTGTATCGGCGCGACCTGGTCTACTCGGTCGAATACGCGACGGTGCTGCTCAGTCAGCTGCCGACGATGCTGTTCGGCGACCTGGCTTACGACGGCGTAACGACGCTCGTCTGAGCGACAATGAGGGAGTCCAGAGGCCACCGCCTCTGGTGGGGCCAAGGGGGGGAAAGCTCCTTGCCTTGCTTAACCCCGCAAGACTTTTCAGGAGAGCAATCCATGGAGACGGTTCTCGTCGTCGTCCGTCCCTTTGCGGGGCGGGCGGTGGGTGACGTGATCGACGATCCGAAGCAGATGCGGGCGCTGCTCGGGGGCGAGTACGCGATGGCGCTGGTGCGTGTCGCGAGGCCCCCCGAGGACGCCGAGGCCGCGGCGGGCGGACCTGAGAACGCCGAGCCGGCGGCAACCGAGCGGACGGAGGGCTGAGCGATGCCGATTGTGCAGCAGGGCAGCATCAATACGACCGCGCTTGTGGTCCCGGACCTTTACGTCCAGATCGTGCCGCCGCAGAACCTGGTTCTGAACGGCGTGCCGACCAACGTCGTCGGCGTGGTCGGCTCGGCCTCGTGGGGGCCTGTCGATCAGCCGGTGCTGGTCGCGACGATGTCGGACTACGCGATCAATTTCGGGCCCTGTGGTGGCGCGCAAGTTCGACATGGGCACCCATGTCGCAACCGCGGTGCAGCAGGGCGCCTCGAACTTTCGTTGCGTTCGTGTGACGGACGGCACCGACACCGCGGCCAATTACGCGCTGTTCTACGCGAGCGGCGCCTACCCGGTGCTGCTGACTGCGCGCTATAGCGGCTCGACGGGCAACGCGGTGACGATCACGCTGGCTGCCGGGACGCAGAAGGCAAGCTGGCGGCTGACGCTGGCGCTTGCCGGGCAAACGCCGGAGGTGTTCGACAACATCGCGGCACCCTCCCCGGCGGCGTTCTGGGCGAACCTGGTGAACGCCGTCAACCTGGGCGGCAACCCGCTGCGCGGGCCTTCGCAGATCGTCGTCGCCTCGTTGGGAACGGCGACCACCACTGCGCCGGTGGCGCTGAGCGGACAGACGCTGGCGGGCGGCACGGACGGCGCGAGCGCCGTGAGCGCGACCTCGCTGATCGGGCAGGACGTGCTGCCGCGGCAGGGCGTCTACGCGCTCCGCGGCCAGGGCTGCTCGGCAGCTCTGCTGGCCGACAGCGACGACA